>CAVRIB010000029.1:0-55672 GCA_963721135.1 uncultured Alphaproteobacteria bacterium | reverse complement strand
TGGTCCATCGCGACATATTGCGCTGCCGCGCGAACTTGGTCGCCATAGCGGCAAAGCCGACGTAGCCTTCGTCGCATCGCACGGCCGGGTTTATGAGTACACGGCCTACAAAGCCCAATTTTATCGACTGTTTTTGAGTCAGGCCTCAGCCGAGAACGAGGGCGAGCGGGCCGCCTTCAGCCCTGCGGTGCCGCCGATCAGTTTTGCGGCAGATTGAGCCGGATGTGCAGTTCGCGCAGTTGCTTCGGCGTGACCTCGCTGGGCGCGCCCATCAGCAGGTCGACCGCCTGCTGGTTCATCGGGAACAGCGATATTTCGCGCAGGTTGGTGGTGCCGCACAGAAGCATGACAATGCGGTCGACACCGGCCGCCATGCCGCCATGTGGCGGCGCGCCATACTGGAATGCGCGGTACATGCCGCCGAAGCGTCCGATCACCTCGTTCTCGCCATAGCCCGCGATCTCGAACGCCTTCACCATCGCCTCGGGCCGGTGATTGCGGATGCCACCGGAGGCGATCTCGTAGCCGTTGCAGGTGATGTCGTACTGGAACGCCTTGATGGTCAGCGGGTCCTTGGTCTGCAGCGCCTCGAGCCCGCCCTGCGGCATCGAAAACGGGTTGTGCGAGAAGTCGATCTTCTTTTCCTCGTCGTCGTATTCGTACATCGGGAAATCGACGACCCAGGCGAGTTCAAACCGATCCCTGTCGATCAGGTTCAGCTCCTCGCCTAGTTTGGTGCGCGCAAGACCGGCGAATTTCCAGAACTTGTCGGGATCGCCCGCGACGAAGAAGGCGGCATCGCCTTCCTTCAGTCCGAATTGCGCGCGGATCGCCGCCGTCCGCTCCGGGCCGATATTGTTGGCAAGCGGGCCAGCGCCCTCGCCACCCTCGCGCCACATGATGTAGCCGAGCCCGGGCTGGCCCTCGCCTTGGGCCCAGGAATTCATCCGGTCGCAGAACGCGCGGCTGCCGCCGCCCGCCGCCGGGATCGCCCAGACCTGGTTCTTCTTGTCTTCGAGCAGTCGCGCGAACACCTTGAAGCCGGAGCCGCGGAAGTGCTCGGAGACCTCCTGCATGATGATCGAATTGCGCAGATCCGGCTTGTCGCTGCCGTATTTGCGAACCGCGTCGGCGAACGGAATCCGCGGCCAGTTCTTCGTCACCGGCTTGCCCCTTGAAAACTCGGCGAATACGCCCGTGATCACCGGCTCCATCGCGGCGAACACGTCCTCCTGGGTGACGAAACTCATCTCGATGTCGAGCTGGTAGAACTCCCCGGGCAAGCGGTCGGCGCGCGGGTCTTCGTCGCGAAAACAGGGCGCGATCTGGAAGTAGCGGTCGAAGCCGCTCATCATCAACAGCTGCTTGTATTGCTGCGGCGCCTGCGGCAGCGCGTAGAACTTGCCGGGATGAATCCGCGAGGGCACCAGGAAGTCGCGCGCGCCTTCCGGCGAGGAGGCGGTCAGGATCGGGGTCTGAAACTCGAAGAAGCCCTGCTCCTTCATGCGCTTGCGCATGGAATCGATGATCGCCCCGCGGGTCATGATATTCTGGTGCAGCTTGTCGCGACGAAGGTCGAGGAAACGGTACTTAAGCCTTATGTCTTCGGGATATTCCTGCTCCCCGAACACCGGCAGCGGCAATTCGCCGGCCGGCCCCAGCACCTCGATTTCGCCGACGTAGAGTTCGACCGCGCCGGTCGGCAAGTCCGGATTGTCGGTGCCCTCGGGACGGCGGCGCACCTTGCCGTCGATCCGTACCACCCACTCCGAACGGAGCTTTTCGGCGTCCTTGAAGGCCGGTAAATCCGGATCGGCGACGCATTGCGTCAGTCCGTAGTGGTCGCGCAAATCGATGAAGAGCACGCCGCCATGGTCGCGGATCCGATGGCACCAGCCCGACAGCCGGGCCGTCTCGCCAATGTCGCTCTCGCGGAGCGCGCCGCATGTGTGTGACCGGTAGCGATGCATGGAGGTCCCAGGAACAGATATTGGAGGGGTCGAAATCGGGGGCCAAGAGGCCTGCCCGAAGTGCGGAGGGTTTACCCGAGGCCGCACGGGGCGGCAACCAATGCGGGGCGTTGTTTTGGGCTCCAAACGCGGCTTTTTGGCCCTGCGCAAGCCCCGGCCGATTGCCTATTTGCGGGACGCGCCTATCTTGACGATCATGACGGTGCATTTCCCCTTCCAAAATACCTATGCAGCCCTGCCGGCGAATTTTTTCGCGCGCGTCGCGCCGACGCCGGTCACCTCGCCTCGGCTGATCAAGCTGAATCGGCCGCTCGCGCGCCATCTCGGGCTCGACCCGGAGCTGCTCGATAGCCCCGAGGGGGCCGAGATCCTCGCGGGGAAACGGATACCCGACGGCGCCGAGCCGATCGCGATGGCCTACGCCGGCCACCAGTTCGGTCATTTCGTGCCACAGCTCGGTGACGGCCGCGCCATCCTGCTCGGCGAGGTGATCGACGCCAGATGGCGTCCGCCGCGACATCCAGCTCAAGGGCTCCGGCCCGACGCCGTTCTCACGCCGCGGCGACGGCCGCGCCGCGCTCGGTCCGGTCTTGCGCGAATACATCGTCAGCGAGGCGATGGCCACACTTGGCATTCCTACCACGCGCTCGCTTGCCGCCGTGATGACCGGTGAGAGCGTGCTGCGCGAGACGGCGCTGCCGGGCGCGGTGTTGACGCGCGTCGCCTCCAGCCACATCCGCGTCGGCACCTTCCAGTATTTTGCCGCGCGCGGCGATACCGAGGGCCTGCGGCGGCTCGCCGATCACGTCATCGCCAGGCATTATCCGCAAGCCGCGGAAGCTGATCGCCCCTGCCACGCGCTGCTGGAAGGCGTGATCGCGCGCCAGGCCGATCTTGTCGCGCGCTGGCTGCTGATCGGCTTCATCCACGGCGTCATGAATACCGACAACACCTCGATCTCCGGCGAGACCATCGACTACGGCCCGTGCGCGTTCATGGACCACTACGATCCGGCAACCGTGTTCTCCTCGATCGACGAGACGGGCCGCTATGCCTACGCCAATCAGCCGCGGATCGCGCTCTGGAACCTGACACGGCTTGCGGAATGCCTGTTGCCGCTGTTGTCAGAGGATCAGGACAAGGCGATTGCGGAGGCGCAAGAGGTGCTCGGCGGCTTCGCGGACGCCTTCAACACCACCTACAAGGTGGGCTTGCGCGCAAAGCTTGGACTGTTCACCGAGCGCGACGGCGACC
Organism: uncultured Alphaproteobacteria bacterium; assembly: GCA_963721135.1. Classification (GTDB taxonomy): domain Bacteria; phylum Pseudomonadota; class Alphaproteobacteria; order Rhizobiales; family Xanthobacteraceae; genus Bradyrhizobium. The sequence continues at coordinate 52,448 of CAVRIB010000029.1, read as the reverse complement.
AGGCGCTGGCGCAGGATCTCCTGGACACAATGGCCAGGAACCAGGCCGATTTCACCCTCACCTTCCGCCGCCTGAGCGACGCCGCGCTCGATCCGGCGAGAGGTGCCGAGGTGGCGCAGTTGTTCGCCGAGCCTGCGGCCTTTGACGAATGGGCGGCACGCTGGCGGCAGCGGACAAGTGACGAACCGCAAGCCCCTGCCGCCCGGCAGGCCGCGATGCGCGCGGTCAATCCCGCGTTCATTCCGCGGAACCACAGGGTGGAAGCGGTGATCCAGGCCGCCGTGGCGGAGGACGACTTTGCCCCCTTCGAGGAACTCTTGACGGTGCTGTCGAAGCCGTACGCGGACCAGCAGGCCTACGCCCGCTATGGCCAGGCGCCCGAGCCGCACCAGCGCGTGCTTCAGACCTTCTGCGGGACGTGAATCGTTAACCGCGCGTCCACCATCCGGCGAGGCACGCCGCGCCGCACTGCCACAAATTAAGAAAGGGTCAATCCGCCCCCTACAAATCTAACGTTTTCCAGGGGGAGATGGCCATGGACGCGTTGGTATTTGAATTCATGGGAATGGCGATGCTCGCGCTCTGTCTGATCGTCCTCGCCGTTCCGGCGGGGCGACGGCCCTCTCGGCGCATCAGCGACTACTGAGGCTGTTTCCCGATCGGCTGTTAACTGCATCAGGCTGCCGTCGGGCGCGTCCGGGCGACGTGAGTCGTCGCGAAAAATTCACGCTCCGGGCGAAATGCAAGGCTCGAATTCGTCGCAAGACCCTTGACATATCAGCGCTTTCGGCAGAACGCCGTCACGGAAGCGTTTTGGATTGTGCATGGATCTGATTGCCACCACCGCGGAACTTGCTGCTGCTTGCGCCCGCCTCGCCCAGCACAAGGTCATCACCGTCGATACGGAGTTTCTGCGCGAGACCACCTATTATCCGCTGCTCTGCGTCGTGCAGATGGCGAGCGCCGAGGAAGCGGTCGTGGTCGACGCGCTGGCCAAGGGCATCGATCTCAAGCCGTTCTTTGAACTGATGGCCGACGAGAAGGTGCTGAAGGTCTTCCACGCCGCGCGTCAGGACATCGAGATCGTCTGGCATCAGGCCGCGATCATCCCGCATCCGATCTTCGACACCCAGGTCGCGGCCATGGTGCTCGGCTACGGCGATTCCATCGCCTACGATCAGCTGGTCGAGCGCGTCACCGGCCATCGGCCGGACAAGACCCACCGTTTTACCGACTGGTCGCGCCGGCCGCTTTCCAAGGAGCAGATGCACTACGCGGTCTCCGACGTCACCCATTTGCGCGACGTGTTCGCGGCGCTCGACGCCGATCTCGAGAAGCGCGGTCGCAACAACTGGGTGAGCATCGAGATGGATATTCTGACCAACCCGAAGACCTACGACTTTCACCCCGAGCGGGCTTGGGAGCGGCTGAAGACACGGGTCCGCAAGCCGAAGGAACTCGCGGTCCTGATGGAAGTGGCGGCATGGCGCGAACAGGAGGCGCAGAGCCGCGACGTTCCGCGCGGCCGCGTATTGAAGGACGATGCGGTCGGCGATATCGCGACCCATGCGCCGACCAGCCTCGAGCGGTTGGCGAATTTGCGCTCGCTGCCGAAGGGATTTGACCGCTCGAAATGGGGCGCCGATATCGTCGCCGCCGTGCAGCGCGGCCTCGCGCGCGATCCCGCCACCTTGCCGAAAATCGAGAAGCCGCGCGGCAATTCCAACGGGGCGGCGACCGTCGAGCTGTTGAAGGTGCTGTTGCGGATGACCTCGGAACGGCATGCCGTCGCCAGCAAGGTGATTGCAACCGTCGACGACCTCGAACAGATCGCAGCCGACGACAATGCCGAGGTCGCGGCACTGCAGGGCTGGCGCCGCGAATTGTTCGGCGAGGCGGCGCTCGCGCTCAAACATGGCCAGCTGGCGCTTGCGATCGAAAAGGGCCGCGTGGTCAAAGTCGACCGAAACTGAGGCCGCGCTGCCCGCCTTCGAACGGCGTTACCACTTCAGCTCGAAGCCGACCGTCCCCTGGTGCGACTGCATCGCGGCGCGGAACTTGCCGTCATAATTGAAATACAGGCGCGCCGTGTTGCTCAGACTCAGCGACGCCGACGCACCGGCGTCGGCGCCGTACTGGCTTTCACCGATGCCCTGCACGGTGATGCTTTGGGGACCGAGGCTGACGGTGACGGCGCTGAAATTCTGTTCGACATTGTCGACGAACTTGCCGTAGGCCGACAGATCGAGAACCTTCTGGTCGATGATCCAGTAGTGGCCGATCTCGGCGCCGAGCAGGATGCGAGAGCGCTCGGCCGTCGAGCCGGTCGCCATCACCGGATCGAGCCCGCCGAATTCCTGGTACGATCCGGTCGAGGCGCGCACGTATTCGAGCGCGGCTTTCGGCACGATGCGGCTCTGGTCCATGTTCCAGTAGTAGCTGAGTTCGGTGAGCGCGCCGTCGATCTGGGCGCCGTAGCCGGCGGTGGCGAGGCCAAGGCCGGTGTCCCGGCTGGAATTGATGTTGCCGAAGCCATGGACCAGCGCGATCGCCCAGGTCCACGGCCCCTTGTCGACCGAGGCGTTGAAGCCAAGCTGGGTCAGATCGAGCGTTGCCGACTGCAGCGCCAGCGGAACGTCGATGGCGGTACGGCTCTGGTCGACCGTAAAGCCGATATTGACGTTGGGGGCGACTTGCGCGCCGACCCCGGCAACGCCGCCCCAGGTCTGGCGCCGGTCGCCAAGAAATACCCCTTGCGCATCGGTTCGGGCAGAGATGCCGTAGAGTTCGGTCCAGGTCCGGACCAGCGGCGTTGCCGTCGTTTCGGAGGCACCGCCACCGCCCGGATTGCTGCGTGAGGCGCGCCCGAACCCGCCGGAGGCCTGATCTCCAAGCCGCTCCAGGAAACTGCTGCCGAGGTTCGACACGACCGAGCCGGCCGAAATCTCGGAATTGATGAAGGTCGGTGAAGGACTGGGTGTGGGCATGGGAGTGGGAATAGGGGTAGGTGTTGGCGTAGGCGTAGGCGTCGGCGTTGGCGTTGGCGTTGGCGTGGGCGACGGCGAAGCGGCGGGTTGAGGCGTGGAAGTGAACCCGGTTTGCGCCGCACGGGCGTCCGGGGACACCCCCAGGACCAGCAGCACGAGCAGGAAACCCGCGGCAACGGCTCGGACAAGCCCGCTCCCGGCCCCGGTCTCCTTCGCCTGCCAAGGCCGCGATGAGCAGCACATCAATGCTATTCCCAAGAGCAGCGCCAACTCGACAAAATGCGAAATCCCGGCGGCCAACGGCCGATTTGCCCCCAGTTCGCCGAAAGCGTCAATCGGTCTTGGTCGCTTGCAAAAGCCGATTACCCGGCATTGTTGTTCCGCGGCCACAGCGGATTTGGCATCGATTTGATGGCCTGCTGGATTTCCGGAGCCGCGCCGGAAGCTTGCTAACACGCAAATTTCGTGTTGCAATCGCCGCCACAATCGGATTTTAGGCCGATCGACTGTGCGTTTCGCGACTGAGAAATTGAGCAGACATCCGAAAGCCCGCTTGTGGCGTGGCACGCAAAAAGCGTGGCCGCGTCTTTTTTACGTCTAGACCAGGAGACAGGCGATGCAAAAAGGCACCGTCAAGTGGTTCAACCCGACAAAGGGGTATGGGTTCATCAAGCCGATGGTCGGCGATAAGGACGTGTTCGTCCATATCTCGGCGGTCGAGCGCGCTGGGCTCACCACCCTCAACGAAAATCAGGTTATCGAGTACGACCTCGTGGAAAATCGCGGCAAAACCTCCGCGGAAAATCTGAAGGTCTCTTAAGCATCGTCACGATCCGCGCAAGCAATCCTGATGCACCCCCGGCCTTCGCCGGGGGATTTTATTTTTGAGGCCCTCACGGCGCGGCCGATGGCGTGAGCATTTCACGCTTGCGCGCCCGATGATACCGACGACGGCGTCATTGGCAGGGTTGCTATCCCCAATGGCCTTACTTTACGGCGGGCGAAATCAACGTTTCGGCGGAAGCCGCGCCATCGATCGTTTTGCAGATGTCGCCCTCACACCGGATCTTGTCACTCGCGAGCAGCCGCAACGCTTCGGGGTAGATGCGGTGTTCGACGCCGAGGATGCGCTGGGCCAGCGTCTCCGGCGTGTCGTCGTCGCGCACCGCGACCGCGCCCTGCATGACGATAGGCCCCGCATCGGTTTCCGGAATGACGAAATGCACGGACGCGCCGGATATCTTCACGCCGGCGCGCAACGCCTGGCCGTGCGGATCGAGGCCCGGAAACGACGGCAGCAGCGAGGGGTGAATGTTGAGCATCCTGCCGTACCAGCGCTGCACGAACGCTCCGGTGAACAGCCGCATGAAGCCGCCGAGGCAAATCAGGTCGATCCGGTGCTGGTCGAGCGCCGATTGCAGCACCGCCTCGAACGCCGGGCGATCGCCGCCGAAAGGCTTGCTCTCGATCACGACGGCCGGCACCCCGCTTGCCCGCGCCTTCTCGAGTCCGGCGGCATCGGCGCGGTTGGAAATCACGACCGCGATTTCGGCCGGAAAGTCCGCAGCCGCCGCTGCCCCGATCAACGCGGCCATGTTCGATCCACGCCCGGAGATCAGGATCGCGACACGGCGCTTCATGACCTCACCACGACAGATCGAGATGGCCGTCATAGACCACGCGATGATCGCCTGATGCCGCGATCACCTCGCCCAACTGCGTCACGCTCTCGCCGGCTTCGGTGAGAATCTCCGTGAGCTTTTCGACCGCACCGGCCTCGACGATCGCAATCATGCCGATGCCGCAGTTGAAGGTGCGCAGCAATTCGAGCTCGGCGATCCCGCCCTGCTCTGCCAACCATTTGAACACCGGCAGCACCGGCAGGCGCGGCAGATCGATGCCGACGCCGAGATGTTTCGGCAGCACGCGTGGAATATTGTCGGTGAAGCCGCCGCCGGTGATGTGGGCAAGGCCCTTGACCGCGCCGGTCCCGCGGATCGCGCGCAGGCAGGATCGCACATAGAGCCGGGTCGGGGTCAAGAGCGCGCCGCCGAGCGTCATGACCGGTGAAAACGGCGCGGGCGCCTCGAAGGTAAGGCCGGAAGTTTCGACAATTTTTCGGACCAGCGAGAACCCGTTGGAGTGCACGCCCGAGGAGGCAAGGCCGAGCACGGCGTCGCCCACCGCGATATCGGATCGTGGCAGCAACGTACCGCGTTCGGCCGCGCCGACCGCAAAGCCCGCGAGGTCGTAATCGCCGTCCCTGTAAAGGCCGGGCATTTCCGCGGTCTCGCCGCCGATCAGCGCGCAGCCGCATTCGCGGCAGCCTTCGGCGACGCCGGCGACGATCGCCGCGGCGGCCTCGGGATCGAGCTTGCCGCAGGCAAAATAGTCCAGGAAGAACAGCGGTTCGGCGCCCTGCACCACGAGGTCGTTGACCGACATCGCCACCAGGTCGATGCCGATGCCGCCATGCAGGCCGGTCTCGATCGCGATCTTGACCTTGGTGCCGACCCCGTCCGTGGCGGCGACCAGGATCGGGTCCTTGAAACCCGCGGCCTTGAGGTCGAACAGTCCGCCAAACCCGCCGATTACGGCGTCGGCGCCGGCGCGGGCGGTGGCCCGAACCATCGGCTTGATGAGATCGACCAGGCGGTTGCCCGCATCGATGTCGACGCCCGAATCCGCGTAGGTCAGCCGGTTTTTGCGCTCGATCATGGCCTGTTCCAGATGATGGCGGCTGGTTACGTCGGATTCCGCTCACGTGCAATGGCTCGCAAGCCCTGCGCGCATATACTATGTAGACAGGAACCGGTTCATTCCGCCACGGGCCGGATAACTCGTAAAATCAGGCCGGCAGCCGGGAAGCGCCGTGTGAGTATTCCGAATATCATCACCCTGGGTCGCATCCTCCTGGTGCCGATCATCGTCTGGGCGATCGCCTCGAGCGAGATGGAAATCGCATTCGCGATCTTCCTCATCGCGGGCGTCAGTGATGCGGTCGACGGCTTTCTTGCCAAGCGCTTCAACATGGCAAGCGAACTCGGCGCCCTGCTCGATCCGTTGGCCGACAAGGCGCTCTTGGTCTCGATCTATGTGGCGCTTGGAATCTGGGGCGCGGTGCCGCACTGGATCGTCATTCTCGTGGTCTCGCGCGACATCATGATCGTCAGCGCCGTGATTGTGTCGTGGTTGTTCGGCAAGCCGATCCCGATGAAGCCGTTGATGGTATCGAAGCTCAATACCGCGGCACAGGTGGCGTTCGCGGCATTGGTGCTGGCGGCGCTCGGCTTCGGTTTCAATCCGACGCCGTATGACCTGATCCTGATGGGCTTCGTGACGGTCTTTACTTTGGTTTCAGTATCGCTCTATCTCGTGGAATGGGTACGGCACATGAGCACGATCGAGGCGAACTAGTTGATACGCCGGCCGGGCCCGGCATGGAGTAGCCAAAGGTGCCAGGCCGCGTCGAACCCCGTCAGCTCGCCTTTGCGCTGCCGCATTCGGAGAGCCTGACCCGCGACAATTTTCTCGAGGGACCGGCCAATGCCGCAGGACTCGCGCTGGTCGACAGCTGGCCCGAATGGCCCAACCGGATCATGCTGCTGGTCGGGCCCGAGGGTTCCGGCAAGAGCCACCTCGCCGCGATCTGGGCCGAGGCGGCCGGCGCGCGCTCGATATCGGCGCATGCGTTGACGGCGGCCGCGGTGCCGGGCGCGCTGGCGACCGGAGCCTTGGTGGTCGAAGACCTTAACTCGTCCGACGTCGATGAGCGCGCGCTGTTTCACCTGATGAACCTGGCGCGCGAAGACGGCGCTTACGTCCTGATCACCACGCGGCTTCCGCCATCGGCGCTTCAGATTGAGCTGCGCGATCTGCGCTCGCGCCTGCGCGCGGTGCCCGTGGTCTCGCTCTTGCCGCCGGACGATCAGCTGTTTCGCGCGCTGATCGTCAAATTCTGCGCCGACCGCCAACTGGTCGTCGATGAGACGGTGGTGAGCTATCTGGTGTCCCGGATCGAGCGCTCTTATGTCGCCGCACGACGGACGGTCGAGCTTCTGGACACCGAGGCGTTGCGGCTGGGCCGGCCGGCGACCCGGGCGCTGGCGGCCGAATTGCTGCGCGATGCCTGAAGGCCGCGAGCCGTCCGCATCTTGACGCCACGGGCATCAGGAACATCATGTCATTGAAACGACATTGCGATAAAAGAAGCTTTGCGCCGCCGCCCTTCCAAGGTCGCCCGCCCAAAGATGGATCGAAACTTCATGGAATCCGCGCAAGCCATTGTAATCAATGAAAAAGAAGCGGATGTCGAGGTCGGTCCCGCCATCGGCGGCAGCCCCGAACGCTTCATCAATCGCGAACTTTCCTGGCTGCATTTCAATCGCCGGGTGCTGGAGGAATCGGTCAATCCCGGCCATCCGGCGCTCGAACGGGTGCGGTTCCTGTCGATTTCCGCAAATAACCTTGATGAGTTCTTCATGGTCCGGGTCGCCGGCATCAAGGCGCAGGTGCGGGAGGGCATCACCGAACGCAGCCCCGACGGGCTCACCCCGGCCGAGCAGCTCGCGCTGATCAACGTGACGGTCTCAAAGCTTGCCAGCGACCAGCAGGCGATCTGGCGCGATCTGCGCGCCATCCTCGCCGAGGTCGGCATCGTCCTGGTCGATGGCCGCGATGTCACCAAGGCCGAGCGGACCTGGATCGAGGATCACTTCCTCCACAACATTTTCCCGCTGTTGACCCCGCTTGCGATCGACCCGGCGCATCCCTTCCCGTTCATCCCGAACCTCGGCTTCACCGTCGCGCTGCAACTGTCGCGGATCGCCGACGGCAAGCCGATGAACGCGCTGATCCGCATGCCCGGCAAGATCGATCGCTTCATCCGCATGCCGACCGGCAAGGACGGCGCGGTGCGGCTGATCACGCTGGAGCAGGCCACCGGCCTGTTCATCGGCCGGCTGTTTCCCGGCTACACCGTCAAGGGCCAGGGCGCCTTCCGCATCATCCGCGACTCCGAACTCGAAATCGAGGAAGAGGCCGAAGACCTGGTCCGGCTGTTCGAGACCGCACTGAAGCGGCGGCGGCGCGGGTCGGTGATCCGGCTCGAGATCGAAGCCAAGATGCCGGAGGAGCTGCGTGCCTTCGTGCAGCAGGCGCTTTCCACCGCCGACGACGAGGTGCTGCTGGTCGACGGCGTGCTGGCGATGAATGAATTGTCGCAGCTGACCCGGCTCGACCGGCCCGACCTCGAATTCCCGCCCTACGTTCCCCGACATCCCGAACGGGTGCGCGATCATGGCGGCGACATCTTCGCCGCGATCCGGCAAAAGGACCTGATCGTTCATCATCCTTACGAATCCTTCGACGTCGTGGTGCAGTTCCTGCAGCAGGCCGCGCGCGACCCCGACGTCGTCGCCATCAAGCAGACGCTCTATCGCACCTCGAACAACTCGCCGATCGTGCGCGCGCTCGCGGAGGCCGCCGAAGCCGGCAAATCGGTGACGGCGCTGATCGAGCTGAAGGCCCGGTTCGACGAGGAGGCCAACATCCGCTGGGCGCGCGACCTCGAGCGCGCCGGCGTGCAGGTGGTGTACGGATTCCTCGAGCTGAAGACCCACGCCAAGCTGTCGCTGATCGTGCGCCGCGAGGGCGGCAGCCTCACGACCTACGTCCATACCGGCACCGGCAACTATCATCCGGTGACCGCGCGCATCTATACCGACCTCTCCTATTTTACCTCGGATCCGATCATCGGACGCGATGCCGCGCGGGTATTCAACTACATCACCGGCTATGCGGAGCCGAGCGACATCGAGAAGATGGCGGTATCGCCCCTCACCCTGCGCAAGCGAATCCTCGAGCACATTCACGGCGAGACCAGCCATGCGCGTCACGGCCGGCCGGCCGCGATCTGGATGAAGATGAACTCGCTGGTCGATCCCGACATCATCGACGCGCTCTACGAGGCCTCGCAGGCCGGCGTTTCGATCGAGCTCGTGGTGCGCGGTATCTGCTGCCTGCGACCGGGAATCGCGGGGCTCTCGGAGAATATCCGCGTCAAATCGATCATCGGCCGATTCCTCGAACACGGCCGAATCTACTGCTTCGGGATGGGTCAGGGCCTGCCCGAGCGCAAAAGCTGCTGTGTATATCTCGTCCGCCGACATGATGCCGCGCAACCTCGACCGGCGCGTCGAAATCCTCTGTCCGCTGCAAAATCCCACGGTGCATCAGCAGGTTCTCGAACAGATCATGGTGGCAAACCTGAAGGATACCGAGCAGAGCTGGCAGTTGTTGCCGGATGGGTCGTCAACGCGTATGAAGGCCGCGAAGGGCGAGGAGCCCTTCAACCTGCATGATTACTTCATGACGAATCCGAGTCTGTCAGGCCGTGGAAAGTCGCTCAAGGAATCCTCGCCGCGTCGCCTCACGCGCCGTAACGAGCGTCATCCGTCGCCCTAAGGGATCGACACGGTGAGGCGGCCGGGCAAGCGCGCGCCCAGCGTCGCGGTCATCGACATCGGCTCGAATTCGGTCCGCCTCGTCGTCTACGAAGCGCTGGCGCGCAGCCTGATCACGCTGTTCAACGAAAAGACGCTGTGCGGCCTCGGCCGCGAAGTCCAGACCACCGGGCTATTGGCGCCGGACGCCGTCGACAAGGCGCTGACGTCGTTGCGGCGGTTTCGCGCGCTGTGCCGGGTGATGAAGGTCGGCCGCGTCCATGCGATCGCCACCGCCGCCTGCCGCGACGCCACCAACGGCGCCGATTTCATCGCCAAGGCGGAGCGTATCTGCGGCGTCCGCATCGAAATCCTGTCGGGCCCGCGCGAGGCGCGACTGTCCGCGCTCGGCGTGATCTCGGGAATTCACAGGCCGGACGGCGTCGTCGGCGATCTCGGCGGCGGTTCGCTGGAAGTGGTCGACGTGCACGGCAACCGCGTCCGCGGCGGCGTGACGCTCCCGCTCGGAAGCCTGGCGCTGCAGGATCTGTCGCACAAGTCGCTGAAGCGCGCGGAGCGCATCGTCAAGACCGAGCTCTCAGGCGTTGCCGAGCTGAAGGAAGGCCGTGGCCGCTCCTTTTACGCGGTCGGCGGTACCTGGCGCGCGCTGGCGCGCATCCACATCATCCAGAGCGAATACCCGTTGGGGGTGATGCACGGCTACTCGATCCCGGCGCCGGACGCGCTCGATTTCGCCCGGCGCCTGCGCCGTCTGGTGGCGGCGAACATGCTGGCCAATATCGAGGTCGTCGCCGACGCCCGCCGGCCGCTGCTCGCCTATGCGGCGCTGGTGCTCGAATACATCATCCGCGTCGCCAAGCCGAAGACCATCGTGTTTTCGACCTTCGGCGTACGCGAAGGCCTGCTTTACGAGAAGCTGCCGGCGGCCGAACGCACCAGCGATGGATTGATCGGCGCCGCGCGGGAGCTCAACGAGCTGTTGTCGCGATCGGCGCGCCATGCGCAGGAATTGATCGAGTGGACCGATCGCCTGGTGCGGGTGGTGCACTTGCGGGAGACCGACGAGGATCGCCGCCTGCGCCACGCCGCCTGCCTGCTGTCGGATATCGGGTGGCGGGTGCATCCCGATCACCGCGGCGAGCAGACGCTCAGTCTCATCACCAATGGAAATTTCGGCTCGGTCAGCCACCAAGGCCGGGCATTTGTGGGGCTGTCGGTATTCTACCGCTATGCCGGCCTGAGCGAGCAGAATGAGCCGCCGGCCGACATCCGCAGCCTGGTGCCGCCGTCGATGATCGAGCGCGCCCGCGTGCTCGGCGCCGCGTTCCGCGTCGCCCATCTGATCTCGGCGGCGCGGCCCGGCGTGCTGCCGGCGACGCATTTCCGGACCCAGGGCCGCAAATTGATGCTGGTATTCGAGCACAGGCTGGTCGATCTCGTGGCGGATCGCGTCGGCGGCCGCTTCCGGCAGCTCGCGCGCCTGCTCGGCCGCTCCGGCGCGATCGTCAGGGGATAACGTCGCGGTCAGCGCCGTCAGCCGGCCATTTCAATCCTGGCTTGCTCGGCAAGCGGCTTGACGATCGGCGAATAGGCCTCGATCGGCTGCGGCCGGCCAATCAGGTAGCCCTGGATTTCATCGCAGTGTTCGCGCTTCAGGAATTCCAGCTGCTCCCTGGTCTCCACCCCTTCCGCCAGCACCGGCAGCGCCAGGCCGTGGGCAAGGCCGACGACGGCGCGGATGATGGCCTGCGATTGCAGGTTCCCGCCAAGCTGATCGACAAAGCTCTTGTCGATCTTGATCTTGTCGAACGGAAACGCCTGCAGATAGCGCAACGACGAATAGCCGGTTCCGAAATCGTCCATGGCGATCGCAACGCCGAGCGCCTTCAGCCGCCGAAGTATGCCGATGGCGCGCTCGAAGTCGTTCATCAGAACGCCCTCGGTGATCTCGAGCTCGAGCCGGTGCGGCGGCAGGCCGGTCTCGATCAAGATGGAGAGAATCAGCGCGGGAAGATCGCTGTAGTGGAACTGAACGGGCGAAAAATTCACCGCGACGATGAGCGGCTCCGACCAGGATGCCGCCTCGCGGCACGCCTCCTTCAGAACCCAGCCGCCGATCGGAATGATCATGCCGTTGTCTTCCGCGAGCGGAATGAAGATGTTGGGCGCAACCCTGCCGCGCTGTGGATGCTCCCAGCGCAGCAGCGCTTCGAAGCCGATGATCTCGCCGTCGATCCGTGCCTGCGGCTGGTAGAACAGCTTCAGCTGGTTGTGTTCGATCGCGGAGCCGAGTTCGTGCTGCATGGCGCGGCGTTCGCGCTGCTGCTTGTCCATCTCGGCTTCGAAGAAACGCAGCGAGCCGCGCCCGTCGCGTTTGGCGCGGGAAAGCGCAGCCTCGCCGTTGACCATCAGCGTCGCCGCATCGGCGCCGTCGAACGGATAGACGGCGATGCCAATGCTCACTCCGATCCGCACGATGCGGCCGTCGATGTTGAACCCCTCGGAAACCAGTTCCTGGACGTGCTTGGCAAATTCCTCCGCCGCCGAGGGCTGGTTGCCGTCGGTGACGAGAATATTGAAATCGTCATCGCCGAGCCGCGCCACGAACGCCTCGCCGGTCTCCGTGCTCAGCCGCCTGGCAAGCGCCTGCACCAGCCGATCGGCAACGGCCGGTCCGAACACCTCGTTGACCTCTTTGAAATGGTCCAGATCGATACAAACGACGGCGAATTGCGCCTGGCGCGCGGCCGCCTGCTCGATGGTTCGCGCCAGATGTTCCGAGAACGCCACCCGATTGGGCAGGTCGGTCAGAGGATCATGGCGCGCGACGTATTCGATCTTCCGCTCGGTCGCCTCCTCAAGCTCTTCGATCATCAGCTTGATCGAGCGGTCGGTGCGTCGCCGGTCCCGCTCGGCCTGTTCATAGACGTCGACGACCAGATCGCCGAGCATCCTCAGGTCGACCTTGCCGGTTGCGCCGGTTGCCTTTGCGAGCTGCCGTGCGAAGAGTTTCCGCATGAGATGTCTAGCCCTCGACCAGCGTCGTGATGGTCATCGTCTGATTGTGCAGCTCGCACGTACCTGACGTCGCGTGCGGGGTGATCTCGCCATACGAGTAGAAGCCGATGCGCTTCAGCTGCGGCCCCAGCGCCGCGCCGGCCGCCTCGATTTCGGCGGCCACCTGCTGGCCCATCAGCAATTTTCGCCCGATGCAGCTGACAAGGATGGCGACGCCATCGCCACCATTGACGTCGCCGAGGCCATCGCGCGCCTGTTGCGCCGCGGCAGCCGCTCCCGATGCCAGGCGATCGAAATTTCCGCGCATCAGCTGCGCCACCCATCCCTCCGGCATGTCGCCCGCAAAGGTCATCGAGCGCCTGTCGCGATCGACCGCCAGAACGGTGCGCACGACCTGGTGATCGGGGCGGTTGGGATCATGGATCTGAAGCGGAAACAGCAGCGCTGATCCGGGCAACGCCTCGATCTCGTCCGCGCCGAGATAGCGCTCGTAGAGATCAAGTGCCGGCCGGCCGTCCAGCTGGAACAGCACGTTTCCCCTGGCCGAGGTGATCCGCCGCTTCGGCCCGAACACATCCCAGCCGCCGGCGCTGCCGTGACCGATCTTGATCGCGCGGCCGTAGAACCCGATTGCCGCGATTTTTCCGCGGCTCGGGCGGGCAATCGAGCCCGACCATGGTTTCGACGAACTGCGAACCGTCTCCGGCGAGCCCGCCGGAAATCGGCACGTCGCCGACCTGCAGGCCGATGCCGGCGACCAATTCGCTGCCGTTCACGGCAAGGCCGTCCGACAGCACGAACACGCCCGCGAGATCGTCGGAAGCCAGCGCGCGCCCGATCGCTTCGCCGTAAATCCGCGAGTCGCCGGCATTCGGCGCGCTTTCGATCGCCGTCCTGATGGCGGTGCCATCGAAGCGGACCGCGACGGCGTTGACACCGTTCTCGACGATCTCATCGCCGCAGATTTGTCCACCGGTCGAACATCCCATCAGGCACGCATCGGGAAACTTCTCGCGCAATTCCTGATAGCGGGCACTGTCGGTCAGGGTTTCGCGGCTGCCAAAATAGAGGACGAGGTCGGGCGCAAACGGGGTGCTTGCGGGCTGCCATCCGTCAATGGCATTCCAGCTCAATGAGGCCGTATCCATTGCAATTTTTCCTTGCTCGCAGAAGTCGCAGGGGAACGCATTCGCACCCTGACCCTAACGTTCCGATAAGAGCCAGGTGATATTGCCGAACTAACTTAAAGGCCGGTAAAATTGCAGGCGACGTGCGCTGCCAACTGCGCGGTGGTGCTCAAGAAATAGCCAGGAGCACCTCGCCTGACAGCCCATTTACCATCGCGCGTTTGCGTCTCGGCCCGGCGCGATCCGGCGAGAGATCGCGCGCCTAGCGCCATTGCCGTTTCGATGGAATCGAAACGGGGCTCCAAATTCTTGTTTTGACGCGTTTTCTTCACGCGAACCGGTCGCCACTTCGCTCGCAAACGCTCTAGGACCGGTCGGTCTGCCGACCGGCATCTGTGGCAACCGGCAGCGCAAGCTTTTCAAGTCCGCGCAGCCTGCGCCTTCGCCAGATTGATCCCGCGACCAGCACCGCGATCGCGCCGAGCAGCGAGGTGACATACTCGACCAGATCGGCATCCAGACTGAGATGCGACGAGGTGCCAAAAGCCGCCGAAGTCACATCCAGATTGAGCGCCATCCGGCCATCGAGCAGCCGATGCAGCCAGGGCTGCACCGCAGGATCGGTCGCGATTACCCCGCCCGCGATCCATCCGAGCAGTGTCGCACCGAGCCAAACCAGAATTGGAAAACGGTCGAGCACCAACATGATCAGGGCGGCGCCGGCGATGATGATCGGAATGCTGATGGCGAGGCCCAGGATCAGAAGTGGAAGTTGACCGTTGGCCGCGGCGGCAACCGCAATGACGTTGTCGAGACTCATGACGATGTCGGCGATCACCACGATGCGGATGGCATGCCAAAGGCTGGTGCCCGCAGTGACGTCGTCGCCCTCGTCGTCGGGAACGAGCAGCTTGGCGGCGACGGCGAGCAGCGCCAGTCCCCCGGCCAGTCTCAGGTAGGGCAGCACCATCAGCCTGGCGACGATGCCGGTGAAGGTGATCAGCAGCACCACCGCGATGCCGGCGCCGATCAGCATGCCCCACAGGCGCTGCCGGGGTGCAAGATTGCGGCAGGCCATCGCGATCACGAGCGCATTGTCGCCCGACAACAGCACGTTGATCCAGAATATCTTGCCGACCGCGAGCCAGAACAGCGGCGTTTGCATGTCGGCCCGAACCTGCGCGAAGAACGCGCCGATATTTGCGGGATCGACCACCTGCAGCAGCCAGTTCACAGCCTACCCCCTTGGCGCAAGCGGCCGCCCTCCCCCGCTTCCATGCCCGGCCGGATCTTGCGCGGGCCGCGCCGCAGCGCGCTTCAGCCGACGATTTCGTTGCCGGAGAAGAACTGGGCGATCTCGATTGCCGCGGTTTCGGGAGCATCCGAACCATGCACCGAATTTTCGCCGATCGACTTCGCATGCAGCTTGCGGATCGTGCCCGCGTCGGCCTTCGCCGGATCGGTCGCGCCCATGACGTCACGATAGCGGAGCACGGCGTTTTCGCCTTCGAGAACCTGGACCACCACGGAGCCGGAAATCATGAAATCCACCAGTTCGCCGAAGAACGGCCGCGCCTTGTGGACGGCATAGAAGGCTTCGGCCTGGTCGCGGGTCATGCGAAGGCGCTTCTGCGCGACGATGCGAAGCCCGGCCTTCTCGATCAGCGCGTTGATCGCGCCGGTCAGATTGCGCGCGGTCGCGTCAGGCTTGATGATCGAGAAGGTACGTTCAATCGCCATGATTTGGTCCTTGCAAAGACTTGATGGGAGTTGCGGGGCTTATATCGGCGCTACCGTCGAACGGCAAGCGACCCGGCCGCCGCTCGTTCGCGGCCGCCGATTAACAATTACAGCAATTTCACGAAGGTGAACCCTCTCTGAAACCGCCGTGCCGGCTTCGTTCAGCTTCGTGCAGCTAGGCTTTGCATCGACCGGACGCCTCGCTGGTCTCATCGGGGGGCGTTAGCGGGCAACACTGATGGCGCAGAGCGCGCCGAACCCGAGGAGGACGATCATGTTACGCAAATTCTCGCTTGTTGCTGTTGCCGCGGCTGCGCTTGGCGTTGCCGCATTGGCGCCGACCTCTGCTTCCGCCTGGGGCGGCTGGCATGGTGGGTGGCATCGCGGCTGGGGCTGGGGCGGTCCGCGCGTCTTCGTCGGCGGCCCCGCCTATTACGGCTACGGTTACGGCGGCTGCTATGTGCGGCGCCTTGTCCCGACGCCGTGGGGACCCCGTTGGCGCCTGGTCAATCGCTGCTACTGAGCGCGATCACTCGCCCCTGACATCGAACGCCCCGGCCGCTCGCGCCGGGGTGGTTCATTTGCGGGCAGGGGGAACCCGGCGCCTGCTTTCATGCAATTCTCGCCAGAAACGCAGGTAACCGGCCCCTGACCGGAAACATTTTTCGCTCTCAAGACTTGGTTCTGCATCGTCATCGAAAGCGACGCAGCGGAACCGGGACATGATGAGCCAAATCACCGATGAGAGCGAGGGGATCGATCCCAAGACCAGCCGGTCGATCTGCGAAGCCGTCGGCGAACGGTTGCAGCAGAGCCTGCGCCCGGAAACATCGCACCTGTCGTCTCACCTGCAACACCTGATGGACGAGTTAAACCGGCAGGACAGCGCGGCGCGCGGTAAAAAATCGACCTAGCGCAATTTTTCGGCAGATGCGGCGCGGTCCGGGCGATATTTCGCGCATAAACGGGGTTGCGTTTCGCGGCCGCTCCGGTGACAACGCCGCATGCTTTCAATATCAGACCTATCGGTCCGGATTGCCGGACGGCTCTTGATCGACCACGGCTCCGTCCAAATCGTTCCCGGCGCGCGCGTCGGCTTTGTCGGCCGCAACGGGGTCGGCAAATCGACGCTGTTCGGTGCGATCCGTGGCGAAGTGCCGACCGAAACCGGCACCATCACGATCCCGCCGCGCTGGCGCGTCGGCAGCCTAGCGCAGGAAGCCCCGGACGGACCGGAAAGCCTGATCGAAGTCGTGCTCAAGGCGGATCTCGAGCGCGATGCCCTGCTGCGGGAGGCCGAAACCGCCCACGATCCGCACCGGATCGCGGAAATCCAGACCAGGCTCGTCGACATCGATGCCCATTCGGCGCCGGCCCGCGCCGCCTCGATCCTTGACGGACTTGGATTTTCCACCGCGGAGCAGGCGCGGCCGTGCCAGGAGTTTTCCGGCGGCTGGCGCATGCGCGTGGCGCTCGCCGCGACGTTGTTCGCGTCGCCCGACCTGTTGCTCTTGGACGAGCCGACCAACTATCTCGACCTCGAAGGTACGCTGTGGCTCGAGGATCATCTGGCGAACTATCCCCGCACCGTGATCGTCATCAGCCACGATCGGGACCTGCTCGACACCTCGGTCGATCAGATCCTGCATCTCGATCGCGGCAAGCTCACGCTCTACAAGGGGACCTACTCCTCGTTCGAGGAGCAGCGCGCGATGCGTGAAATGCTCGACGCCAAGCATGCCAAGCGGCAGGCCGACGAACGCAAGCGCCTGCAGGCCTTCGTCGATCGCTTCAAGGCCAAGGCCTCGAAGGCCCGCCAGGCCCAGTCGCGCGTGAAAATGCTGGAAAGGATGAAGCCGGTCACCGCGCTGGTGACGCAGGATGTGCGCGAGATTGAATTCCCCCATCCCGAGAAGATGCTGTCGCCACCGATCATCGCGGCCGACGATGTGTCGGTCGGCTACGATCCGAAACGTCCGGTATTGAACCGCGTCACCTTGCGCATCGACACCGATGACCGCATCGCCCTGCTCGGCTCCAACGGCAACGGCAAGTCGACGCTGGTCAAGCTGTTGGCGAACAAGCTCGCCCCGTTCTCCGGTCGCGTCACGCGCGCCGACAAGCTTTCCGTCGGATATTTCGCGCAGCACCAGGTCGACGAACTCGATCTCGACGCCTCGCCCTACGATCACGTCCGCAAGCTGATGGGGGATGCGCCGGAAACCAAAGTGCGTGGGCGCACCGGCGCGATCGGCTTTTCCGGCAAGGCCGGCGATACCCTGGTCAGAAGCCTGTCGGGCGGCGAAAAAGCGCGGCTATTGCTGGGACTTGCGACTTTCAACGGCCCCAACATGATCATCCTCGACGAGCCGACCAATCACCTGGACATCGACAGCCGCGCCGCGCTGGCCGAAGCGATCAATGACTTTCCCGGTGCGGTCATCATGGTCTCGCACGATCGCTATTTGATCGAGTCCTGCGCCGAACAATTATGGGTCGTCGCCGATCATACCGTGACCAGCTTCGACGGCGACCTCGACGATTATCGCCGCATGGTGCTGTCGGCGCGCGGCATGCGCGCCAGCGCGCGCGACCGCGGCGGCAATGAGCGCGGCGTTGACCGCGACAAGCCGCAGCGCACCAGAAGCGAGAGGCGCGTCCCGCTGAAGCAGAGGATAGCGGAAGCCGAAACCGAGATCGCGCGCATCAACGGCATCATCGCCAAGATCGATAGCGCGCTGGCGTTGCCGGATCCATTCAAGCGCGATCCCAAGCAGGCGGCCCAGCTCACCCAGGCGCGCGCCGGCGCCGAGAGCGCGCTGCAGCGCGCCGAAGAGGAATGGCTGGCGGCGAGTTCGCAATATGACGAAGCCGCGAGCTGACGTGCGCGGAATCCGCGATTACGTCGCCGCCGGCTTCTTTTTCGCCTTTGGCTTTGCCTTGGCGGTCTTCGGCGGCGCCTCCGGCTGCGGCGCGCGCTCGATCGACGTCAGCCGCCCGGCCGTGAAGGTATAGATTCCGGCGCGCTGGCCCTGCAGATAGGTGACAACCGCGACCCGGTCGCCGCGTGCATTATTGGAGAGATTGACGCTCGCCGGCGCGCCGATGCCGCGCACGACATCGCATTCGGTATGACCGAGCGCGACCGTACCCGTCGTCGATGGCACTACCGCACCCGCATCGGTCGCGGCATTGGCATCTGCGGGATTGGCGGCGGGCGGCTCCATCCCGGGGCAGGCGCCATCGGCGCTGACGAGGTCTTCGGGTCCGACCCGCTTGTTGGGCGTGAGCGGCGGCGCTTCGATGTTCCTGATAAACAGCCTGCCGGGGCGCGAGAACCACTCCGTATCCCTCGACATGAGGTCGGACGCACCTGAGCAGGCCGCGACGAACGGGGCCAACAACAGCAGCATCAGCAGCCGGGTTCGATGAGAATTGCTGTTTCGCACGATGACTTGAGTTCCCAACCCGTGAACCGTCCGTCCGACCATCACTTTGCGGCATGACCGTGGCTCGGCGCAAGCGCACTGGCCGAAACTGCAGATTATCATTAATTGCGCAACATCGCTATTCCCGACGCTGCCAGCGGCCGCGCTCGTCGGCCTGCCAATAGGTCACCGTGAAGCCGCGCGCCTTGCAATCGGTCCAGGCGCCCCGCGCGGCAGCGAGCGCGTCGCCGTCGTCGCCGTTGAAGACCAGAACCATCCGCTCGTAGCAATCGGCATCCGCCGGCAGCGCGGCATTATCGATCAGAAAGCGGACATTGGCCCGGTTCGGGTTGCCCTCCTCCACCAACAGCACGATCGGCTGGTCCTGCGCATCGCCGGCGCGCCAGGCGGCATGCGGCAGGAATGAATCGTCGCGATAGGTCCACAAATGCGCATCCAGCGCCTCGGTACGCTCGGGAGAGGTCGACTGCACGACGACGCGCCAGCCGCGCTCAAGCGATTTTTCCAGGAGCGGCGGCAGCACGCTTTCGAGCGACATGTTCTGCAGGTGGTAGAACAGAACTTCGGTCATCGGCTTGAGCTACTTCCGCGCTTCGTAATATTCCGCGACCAGCCGATCGAGCAGGCGAACGCCAAAGCCCGAACCCCAGCTTTGGTTGATGTCGGATTTCGGCGCGCCCATCGCGGTTCCCGCGATATCGAGATGCGCCCATGGGGTGTCGTCGACGAAGCGCTGCAGGAATTGCGCGGCGGTGATCGAGCCGCCGTGGCGGCCGCCGGTGTTCTTCACGTCGGCGAATTGCGAGTCGATGAGCTTGTCATATTCGGCGCCGAGCGGCATGCGCCAGACGCGTTCCCCGGTCTCGATCCCGACCTTGGCGAGCCGTTCGGCCAGTTCGTCGTTGTTGGAGAACAGGCCGGCATATTCGGTGCCGAGCGCCACCATGATCGCGCCCGTCAACGTTGCGAGATCGACCATGAATTTCGGCTTGAACTTCTTCGCCACGTACCAGAGCACGTCGGCCAATACCAAACGGCCTTCGGCGTCGGTGTTGATGATCTCGATGGTCTGGCCGGACATCGAGGTCACGATGTCGCCGGGGCGTTGCGCGTTGCCGTCAGGCATGTTCTCGACGAGGCCGATGGCGCCGACCGCGTTGACCTTCGCCTTCCGCGCCGCGAGCGCATGCATCAGTCCGACGACGCAGGCAGCACCTCCCATATCGCCCTTCATGTCCTCCATGCTGCCCGCGGGCTTGATGGAAATGCCGCCGGTATCGAAGCAAACGCCCTTGCCGACGAAGGCAACCGGCTGGTCGCCGCGCTTGCCGCCGTTCCAGCGCATGATCACGGTGCGGCCGGGTTGCGTCGAACCCTGGGCAACGCCGAGCAATGCGCCCATACCGAGTTTTTTCATTGCCCTGACGTCGAGTATCTCGACATCGACGCCGAGCTTGCGCAGTTGGCCGGCGCGGCGGGCGAATTCCACGGGATAGAGGACATTCGGCGGCTCGTTCACCAGTTCGCGCGCCATGATGACGCCGTCGACGACGTGGGCGTGAGGCGCGAACGCCTTTCGCGCGGCGGCGACATCGCCGACCGCCAGCGAAATGTCGGCGCGCAGCGCGGCATCTTCGCCGTCCTTCTTCTTGGTCTTGTAGCGGTCGAATTGATAGGCCCGCAGCCTGACGCCCGAGGCGACTGCGGCCGCGGAATCCGGCGACATGGCCCCGTCGGGCAACTCCGCGATCATGGTCACGGCGCCGTTGCCGGCGCGCAGCTTGCCGGCCGCCACGCCGCCAAGCCTGAGAAAATCCTTGTCCTTGAGCGCCGATAGTTTGCCGGCGCCGACCACGATGAGGCGCGAAACTTTGAGGCCCTCGGGCGCCAGGATATCGAGCGTGGAGCCGCTCTTTCCCTTGAACTGGTTGGCCACCGCCACCCGGGTGACCAGGTTGGCGGCCGCCGCCCAGCGCCTTTCGGGTCGCGGCGCCGAATTTCAACGTCTCGTCGCAGAAAACCACCAAAGTGCCCCGAGGAGCGGCCGAAAACGGGACGAATCCGACCTTGACGGCGTCGGGCATAGGCAAATCCTCCAAAAATCGGGGCTATCGCTGGTCGGGAACCCGCCGGGCGGTGCGCCAAATGTTCTTTTCGGCCGCGGTTTGCGTCCGTCAAGAGCATGGTCCTGCGCACTATGGCCCGCGGGTCATGCCGCCGCCAAGCACGTGAGTGGCCACAAGGTCACATCGCACGAATTATTAACCATTTCCAGAAGGTGCCTTGGCGCAGCCATTTTGTTGACGGATCAAAGGGATGGTAGTGAGAAATTGGGCTCGCTTGGAGCGTTGGCGCGCGACCTAAGGGGATCCCGGTTTCGGGATTGGTCGTGCGCCGCAAGCCAGTTCGCGATGGGCGGGATCGTGCGGTGGGTATGGGGTCAATCGACAAATATATTTTTCGCACGACGCTTGTGTCGTTTGCGGTGGTTCTGGTCAGCCTCACCGGGGTGATCTGGATCACCCAGGCGCTGCGCGGCATCGACCTCATGACCAGCCAGGGTCAGACCATCCTGACCTTTCTCGGCATCACCAGCCTCGTGATTCCGGCGCTGGTGCTGATCATTTCACCGATCGCGCTGATGATCGCGATCTCGCACACCCTGAACAAGCTCGCGACCGACTCGGAAATCATCGTGATGAATGCGGCCGGCTTCTCGCCGTTCCGGCTGTTCCGTCCATTCTTCTATGCCACCGTGGTGGTGGCGATCATGGTCGCCTTTATCGCGGCCTATCTCGCCCCCGACGGGATGCGGCGAATCAAGCAATGGGACGCGGAAATCACGGCCGACGTGCTCACCAACGTGCTGCAGCCCGGCCGCTTCGCCCAGCTCGACCAGAACCTGACCATCCGCATTCGCGAGCGCCAGCCCGGCGGCCTCCTGGTTGGCATCTTCATCGACGACCGCCGCGATCCCAAGGAGCGCGTCAGCATCCTGGCCGATCACGGCACGGTCGTGAAGAACGAGGGCGGCTCGTTCCTGATTCTGGAGGATGGAAATCTCGAGCGCTTCGAAGTCGGCAAGCGCGACCCGGCGCTGGTGGCGTTCGGCCGCTACGGATTCGACATGACGAAGTTCTCGAACCTCGGTCACGACGTCTACCCTTGGAATCCGCGAACGCTATCTCTGGGAATTGCTGTGGCCGGCCCCGGACGATCCCGTTTACCAAGCAATTGCCCGGACAATTCCGCGCCGAGCTGCATGATCGCTTCATGTCGCCGATCTATCCGTTGGCGTTTGCGGCACTCACCTTTGCCTTCCTCGGCGCGCCGCGCACGACGCGCCAGAGCCGGAATTTTTCGATCGGCGGCTCGATCATCGCCGTGTTCGCGCTGCGTATGGCGGGGTTCGCCTGTTCCGTGCTGGCGGTGAAATCGGCGATCGCCCCGATCGTTCAATATCTGATGCTGGTGGCCTCGATCGGCGTCGGCCTCTGGATCATCGTTGGCGGGGTAGTGCTGGAGCCACCCGCGGCGCTGCTCGAAGCCATCAACCAATCCAGCGCGCGTCTGCTGCGCCTATTCGGGCGGCCTGCTTCGGCATGAGCATGATGAACAACACGCTTGGCCGATATTTCGCCAGCCGCTTCGTGATCGCGTCGATCGGCGTGTTCCTTGCGATTTTCTTGTTGCTGGTGCTGGTCGATTACATCGAAATGGTCAGGAGGACGTCGGGACTGGTTTCGGCCTCCGCCGTCACCGTCGCCGAGACTTCCTTGTTCCGCGTGCCGCAGCTGCTCGAAAAGATGATGCCGTTTTGCATCCTGATCGGCGCGATGACCTGCTACCTCGCGCTGTCGCGGCGGCTGGAACTCGTGGTCGCGCGCGCCGCGGGCGTCTCGGCATGGCAATTCATCGCCCCCGCGCTGGCGAGCGCGATCATGCTCGGCATTTTGGCGACGACGCTTTACAACCCGATGTCCGCCGATCTGCGCGAGATCTCCAAGACGATGGAGGCGGAGCTGTTCGGCTCCGCGCCAGGCGGTGGTGTCCAGGACGCCTCCGGCTTCTGGATCAATCAGGTGAACAGCGAGGGCCAGGTCATCATCAACGCCGCGCGCAGCGAACAGCAAGGCGTGCGGTTGACCGGCCTGACGTTGTTTCGATTTGACACAAACTTCCGGTTCAAGGAGCGAATCGAGGCGCGCGAGGCTGCGCTCGAGGAAGGACGCTGGGTGTTCAAATCCGTGCGCCGGTTTTCGCTCGACGCTCCGCCCATTGACCAAGATACTTTCTACCTCGCGACAAGTCTGACGCCGGCCCAGATCCGCAACAGTTTCTCGACCCCGGAAACTGTGTCTTTTTGGCAACTTCCGAGCTATATCCGTTCCTCGGAAAGCTCGGGATTTGCGACGGCCGGCTACCGGCTGCAGTACCACAAGCTGATCGCACAGCCATTTTTGCTCGCCGCAATGGTCATGCTCGCGGCCTCCGTCAGCCTGCGGTTCTTCCGCTTCGGCGGCGTGCAGAAGATGGTTTTGAGTGGCGTGGGAGCGGGCTTTCTGATCTATGTTTTGTCGAAAGTAACTGAGGATCTGAGCAAGGCCGAGTTGATGCATCCGATCGCTGCGGCGTGGCTGCCCGTGTTCGTGGGCGGCCTCACCGGCTTTTTGGCCTTGCTGTACCAGGAGGACGGGTAGTGGCCGTTGTCGCCGCCCGCCAGAGGATGTCGCCTGCGTTCAGGCGGCGCACCATCGTGCGCCGTAACGGGGCGCGCTTGGCCGCCGTCAGCGGACCGGTTTTCGTCTTGTTGTTCGGCTTGCTGGTTGCTGGCGCGCTCGCCGTCGCAACGTCGACGCCGGCCTCGGCGCAAGGCTTCACCTACAACCCCCGGCCGCCGCATTCGGCGCCGCCGCGCACGGCCAGCGACGGACAGATGCTCGTTCAGGCGGTCGAGGTCGACTACGACTACAACAATTCGCGCGTCTCCGCGGTCGGCAACGTGCAGATGTTCTACAACGGCACCAGCGTCGAGGCCGACAAGGTCATCTACGATCAGAAGACCAAGCGCCTGCATGCCGAGGGCAACATCCGCATGACCGATGCGGACGGCAAGATCACCTACGCCAACATCATGGATTTGAGCGACGACTACCGCGACGGCTTCGTCAATTCGCTGCGCGTCGACACCGAGGACGCGACGCGAATGGCGGCGACGCGCGCCGACCGTTCGAGCGGCAATTACACCGTGTTCGAGAACGGCGTCTACACCGCCTGCGCTCCGTGCAAGGACGATCCGAAGAAGCCGCCGCTGTGGCAGATCAAGGGCGAGCGCATCATTCACGACCAGTCCGACAAGATGCTGTATTTCGAGGACGCCCAGCTCGAGTTCTTCGGCGTCCCGATGGCCTATATGCCGTACTTCTCGACGCCCGATCCGACCGTGAAGCGCAAGACCGGCTTCCTGATGCCGGGCTTGTCCGAGACTTCGAGCTACGGCTACGGCGTCGAAATCCCGTTCTATTGGGCGATTGCGCCCGACTACGACATGACCATCAACCCGCGCATCACGAGCACGCAAGGCGTGCTGTTCCAGGCCGAATTCCGCCAGCGCCTCCTGAACGGATCGTATCAGATCCGCGCCTACGGCATCGACCAGCTGGATCCCGGCGCCTTCGCCGGCCAGCCCGGCGACCGTCAGTTCCGCGGCGGCGTCGAAACCAAGGGTCAGTTCGCGTTGAGCGACAAATGGGCGTGGGGCTGGGACGGCGTCGTTTTGTCGGACTACTATTTCATGTCCGACTACCGGCTCGCGCAATACAAGGATCCGCTAAACTCGTTCCTGAGCCTGCCAACCGAAGCGATCTCGCAGCTTTACCTGACCGGCGTCGGCAACCGCAGCTATTTCGACGCGCGCACCATCTACTATCTCAGCTTCTCCGGCTTCCAGCAGCAGGTTCCGGTCATTCATCCCGTCGTCGACTACTCGAACGTGCTCAACAGCCCGATCTTCGGCGGAGAGGTGAGCTACAAGACGAACTTCACCAGCCTGACGCGGAACGACGCGGCCTTCGACCCGATCACGACAGTCGCCAACACCACCAGCCTGTGCACGACCGCATCTGCCGATCCGATGGCGCGGATGCCGACGCAATGCCTGTTGCGCGGCATCCCCGGAACCTATACGCGCGCGACCGCCGAGGCGGATTGGCGGCGGTCCTTCACCGATTCCGCGGGCGAAATCTGGACGCCCTTCGCGAGCATCCGCGCCGATGCGATCGACGCCGATATCTCGAAACAGCCCGGCGTTTCCAATTTCCTGCCCGTCGGCAACACCCAGGCGCTGCGGGTCATGCCGACCGTCGGCTTCGAATACCGCTACCCCTTCATCAACGTTCAGCCGTGGGGCACGACCACCGTGGAGCCGGTCGCGCAGGTCATCATCCGGCCCAACGAAAGCTATGCCGGCAAGCTCCCGAACGAGGACGCGCAGAGCATGGTGTTCGACGCCAGCAACCTGTTCAGCGTCGATAAATTCTCCGGCTACGACCGCGTTGAAGGCGGCGGCCGGGCCAATGTCGGCGTGCAGGCGACCACGCAATTCGACCGCGGCGGCGCCGTCAATGTGCTGTTCGGACAATCCTACCAGCTGTTCGGCCTGAACTCCTACGCGGTCGCGGACATGACCAATACCGGGGTTGATTCCGGCCTGCAAAACGCGGCATCCGACTATGTGGCCCGCGTCAACTATTCGCCCAACCGAACCTATACCTTCAGCGTGCGCGCGCGGATGGACGAGGCAACCCTCGACGTCAATCGTTTCGAGGCCGAGGGCCGCGCCACCTTCGACCGCTGGTCGGTCAGCCTGCTGTACGGCAATTACGCCGCACAACCGCAGCTCGGATATCTGACGCGCCGCGAAGGCCTGTTGGGCAGCGCGTCGGTCAAGATCGCCGCGAACTGGGTGGTGACGGGCGCCGCGCGCTGGGATCTCGTGGCGAACAATATCAATCAGTACGTCGTCGGTGCGGGCTACGTGGACGATTGCTTCGTGCTGGCCGCGAACTACGTCACCTCCTATAGCTACTCCGCCGGCACCCTGCCGCCCGTGCTCGGTCATGCATTCATGCTGCAGCTCGGCCTGCGGACCATCGCCAATTCGGCCGCGTCGGCTACCGGAGCCGGCGGTATTCAGTAGAGCCGGTGCAGGCGTGCAGTTCGGAGGAAGCTTCCCAGCGTCGCGGCTGCAATTCGAACCGGTTGAAAATGGCGAATATGACCATGACGACCAAATTCTCGCTCACCGTTTCTCCCGCCTCTCGTCCTGGCTTGCGCCGCGGCGCTCGCCATGCTGGGTTGCGCCGCGCCGTCGCAAGCGCAAACCGTCGCCGTCATGGTCAATGGCGAGCCCATCACCAATTACGATATCGAGCAGCGTACCAAGCTGGATTTCCTGACGACGCACAAGCAAGCCGATCGCCAGCAGATCGTCAATGAGCTGAT
Source organism: uncultured Alphaproteobacteria bacterium (assembly GCA_963721135.1). GTDB lineage: Bacteria > Pseudomonadota > Alphaproteobacteria > Rhizobiales > Xanthobacteraceae > Bradyrhizobium. Next base: position 26,160 of record CAVRIB010000029.1, on the reverse strand, counting down.
CGACGAAAAGGTGAAGATCAAGGAAGCCAAGAAATACGGCGTCGACCCCACCGGGTCCGATATCGATCAGGCCTACGGCGAGATGAGCTCGCGGATGCGGATTACGACGGATCAGCTGACAAAGTCGCTGGAAAGTCAGGGCATCCGGCCCGACACGTTGAAAGCCCGCATCAAGGCCGACATGGTCTGGACCAGCCTGGTGCGCGGACGGTTCAAGGAAAGCCTGCAGGTCGGCGAGAAGGACGTCGCCGCGGCCGTCAAGGAACAGCGGCGGCGACGAACAGCAGGCCGCCGATGCCTTCGAATACAAGATGCAGCCGATCGTTCTGATCGTTCCGCGAGGCTCGGCCCCCGCGGTCCTGGAAGCCAAGCAAAAAGAGGCCGAAACCCTGCGCGGCCATATCGACAGCTGCGCCCAGGCCAACGCCTTCTTCAAGTCGATGCCGAACGCTGCGATACGCGATATGGTGGTCAAGACGTCGGCCGACATGCCGGCGCCCCTTCGTGAGTTGCTCGACAAAACGCCGATCGGCCATCTCACCCCACCCGAGGTCACCAAGCAGGGCATCGAGATGGTTGCGCTGTGCGGAAGGAATGCGACCACCATCGACACGCCGAAGAAGCGGGAAATCCGGGACAAGATGTTTGCCGAGAAATACGAGGCGAAGTCGAAGGCGTACCTGGAGGAAGTTCGCAAGGCGGCGATGATCGAATATCGTTGACGCATGGCAAAACCGCTCGCGCTGACCACAGGCGAACCCGCCGGCATTGGGCCCGATATCACCCTCAAGGCCTGGCTAAGCCGCAACGAGCTGAAGCTTCCGGCGTTCTATATGCTCGGCGACCGCGACTTGCTCGGCTACCGGGCGAAGGCTCTCGGGCTCGACGTCAGGCTCGCCGAGGTTCGCGCCGAGGACGCGGCGGAAGCATTCGCCGACGCATTGCCGGTCGTGTCCACCGGTCATGCCGCGACCGCGCAACCCGGCCAGCCGGACCGCAACAGCGCGGACGCGGCGCTCGCTTCCATTCGTCAGGCGGTCGCCGACGTCGCCGCCGGGCGCGCCGGCGCGGTCGTCACCAATCCGATCGCCAAGAGCGTTCTCTATCGTGCCGGCTTCCGTCATCCCGGTCATACCGAGTTTCTCGCCGAGCTTGCGGGAAGCGGAGGCAAGGTGCCACACCCCGTGATGTTGCTGTGGTCGCCTGCCCTCCTCGTCGTGCCCGTGACCATCCATCTCGCGCTGCGCGACGCGATTGCGCAGCTATCGACCGAGTTGATCGTCAAGACCGCCCGCATCGTGGCGGCGGATCTGAAGGTCCGTTTCGGCTTCGCCAATCCGCGCCTTGCGCTGTCCGGCCTCAACCCGCATGCGGGCGAGGACGGCTCGCTCGGCACCGAGGACCGTACCATCGTGGCTCCGGCGGTGGAGATCCTGCGCGGCGAGGGCATCGCGGTCCGCGGACCGCTGCCGGCCGACACCATGTTCCACGATGCCGCGCGCAAGACCTACGACTGCGCGATCTGCATGTATCACGATCAGGCGCTGATCCCGGTCAAGACGCTGGCCTTCGACGACGCCGTCAACGTGACGCTCGGATTGCCGTTCATCCGCACCTCGCCAGATCACGGCACCGCGTTCGACATCGCCGGCACCGGCAAGGCCAATCCGTCCAGCCTGATCGCGGCCTTGCGGCTCGCCGCGCGGATGGCGGCGATGCCGCGCGCATGAGCGCAATCGACGACCTTCCGCCGCTTCGCGACGTCATTCGCGAGCATGCCCTTTCCGCGCGCAAATCGCTTGGCCAGAATTTCCTGCTGGACCTCAACCTCACCGCGCGGATCGCGCGCGCCGCGGGCCCTCTCGATGATGCCACCGTCATCGAGGTCGGTCCCGGTCCCGGCGGACTGACGCGCGCATTGCTGGCGCTGGGCGCGCGTCGCGTCATTGCGGTGGAGCGCGACCAGCGCGCATTGCCGGCACTCGAACAAATTTCGACGCGATACCCCGGACGGCTGCAGGTCGTCTGCGCCGATGCGCAGCGTTTCGATCCACGGCCGCTGCTCGGGGACACCAAGGCGAAAATCGTCGCTAACCTGCCCTACAATATTGCGACCGCGCTATTGGTCGAATGGCTGTCGATCGAGCCATGGCCGCCCTGGTACGACATGATGATATTGATGTTCCAGCGCGAGGTGGCCGAGCGCATCGTCGCGCGCGAGAACGACGAGGCCTATGGACGGCTCGCCGTGCTCGCCAACTGGCGCGCCGAGACCCGGATCCTGTTCGACATCTCGCCGGCGGCCTTCGTGCCGCAGCCCAAGGTCACCTCGTCCCTGGTGCGACTGGTGCCCCGCAGCGCCCCCGAAGCGTGCCAACGCAGGGCGCTCGAGCAGGTGGCGGCGGCAGCCTTCGGCCAGCGCCGGAAAATGCTGCGGCAAAGCCTCAAATCGCTCGGCGCCGACCCTGCCCGGCTGGCCGCGGCGGCCGATGTCGAACCGACCCGGCGCGCCGAGACCATCCCGGTCTCCGGCTTTGTTGCCATGGCCCGCGAATTGACGGATATACGGAACGCTGGAACGATCTTTCCCTGAAGGAGAAACCACCATGGCGCTGTTGCGTCGTCAATCGCTTGTCAAATTCGATGCGCCGCTGTGTGAAACCATCGCCGAAACGCCGAGGCCGGTGGCGAGGGAAGTCCTGGTCCGGATCGAACGCTGCGGGCTCTGCCATTCCGACCTGCATATCCAGGACGGCTATGCCGATCTCGGCGGCGGCAAGCGGCTCGACACCACCCGCGGCATGACGCTGCCCTTCACGCTGGGGCATGAGATCGCCGGCGTCGTCGAGGAAGTCGGGCCTGATGTTTCGAAAGATCTGATCGGCGCCAGGAAGGCGGTGTTCCCGTGGATCGGCTGCGGCCAATGCCGGGACTGCGCCAATGGTGACGAGAATCTCTGCCTCAAGCAGCGGTTTCTCGGTGTCTCCATCGACGGCGGCTTTGCCAGCCATGTGCTCGTGCCGGATGCAAAGTATCTTTTGGATTTCGACCCGTTGCCGGTCAATCAGGCGGCCACCCTGATGTGCTCGGGGGTGACCGCCTATGGCGCGCTGAAGCGGCTGGTCGACCGGCCGCGGCAGCGCAATCTGTTGCTGATCGGGCTTGGCGGTGTCGGCATGATGGGCCTTTCCTTCGCCCAGGCCATGTTCAGGCAGAAAATCTCGGTCGCCGATCTCAGCCCGGCCGCGCGCGAGGCGGCGTTGAACAACGGCGCCGCCGTCGCCTATGATCCCGCCGAACCGGACGTCGTCAAACGCATCGTGAAGGAAACCGAGGGCGGCTTCGACGAAATCGTGGATTTTGCCGGCAACGAGAAGTCGATGACGTTCGCGGTTTCCGTGATCGCGCGCGGCGGCAAGATCGTGGTGTCGGGATTGATGGGCGGCAATTTCAGCCTGCCCATGGTACAATGGATCTACAAGCGCATGACGATCGAGGGCTTCATGGTCGGAACGCTGACCGAAGGGCATGAACTGATGGCGCTGGCGCGCGCCGGCAAGATCAAGCCCACGCCCATGAAGGAAGAGCCCATGGGCGACGTGCAGAAATGGATCGACCAATTGCGGGCCGGGAAAGTTGTCGGGCGCATCGTGCTGAAGAACTGAGGCGGCGCACTCATAGGCCTCATCCGAAGGGGCCGGGTGCGATGTAAGCCTCGATTGAACAGGGAGGACTCGAATGGCTTGTTGGAATCGTTTCAGGCTTGCCGCGCTGGCGGCGTTCACGGTGACCCTCGCCGTCACGCCTGCGCTGGCGCAAAAGCAGTATAGCCCCGGCGCCAGCGACACCGAAATCAAGATCGGGACCACCACGCCCTATAGCGGCCCGGCGTCGGCCTATTCGGCCGGCGCGGTCTCCGCGACCGCCTATTTCGCGATGATCAACGATCAGGGCGGGGTCAACGGCCGCAAGATCAATTTCATCAGCCTCGATGATGCCTATAGCCCGCCCAAGACGGTCGAACAGATCCGGCGCCTGATCGAGAGCGACGAAGTGCTGTTTCTGGTCAATCCCGTCGGCACCGCGCCCAACATGGCGGTGGTTAAATACATCAACCAGCAAAAGGTGCCGCATCTCTTCGTCGGCTCCGGCGCGACCGTCTTCAACGACCCCGTGCATTATCCCTGGACGATGAGCTGGACGCCGCATTACACGTCGGAGGGCGAGATCTACGCCAAATACATCCTGTCGACCAAGCCCGATGCGAAGATCGGCATCCTCGCGCAGAACGACGACCTCGGCCGTGATTATGTGTTGGGTTTCAAACGCGGGCTCGGCGACAAGGCCTCGAGCATGATCGTGTCGACGCAGACCTACAACACCACCGATCCGACCGTCGATTCGCAGGTCGTCACCCTGAAGACCGCGGGAGCGGACGTCTTTTTCATCGTGACGATCCCAAAATTCTCGGCGCAGGCCATCCGCAAGGCCTATGACATCGACTGGCATCCGCAGGAGATCGTGGTCAGCATCGGTTCCTCGATCGCGGGCGCGATCAAGCCGGCCGGGTTTGACGCGGCGAAGGGCATCATCTCGGCGGCTTACCAAAAGGATCCGGCCGACCCGCAGTGGCGGGACGATCCGGAGATGAAGGCCTGGAACGTGTGGATGGACAAATACAACCCGCGGATCAGCAAGAGCGACTACTACGCGCCCTACGGCTACAACATCGGATATGCGGTGGTGCAGCTCCTGAAAGAGTGCGGCGACAATCTGACCCGCGAGAATATCATGAAGCATGCCTCCAATCTGGACATGGAGCTGCCGCTGCTCCTGCCGGGGATCCGGCTGAGGACCACCCCGACCGATCTGCGCCCGATCAAGCAGATGCGGCTGGTGCGCTTCGACGGGCAGCGCTATGTGCTGTTCACCGACGTGCTGGCGAGCGAATAACCTTGGAATGATGCGGCGGCGCTTTTCGAAGCGCCCGGCGGATGATAGTCTCTCCTGACTTATTCGCGGGGTGCGTGGGGATGCGCCGGCTGATCTTCGACCGGACAGGAAATCGCGGAACGCTGGCGGCTCTGATCGGCCTTCTGGCGCTGCTGTCGGCCGCGCCGGCGGCCGCCGAGAAGCGCGTTGCGCTGGTGGTCGGCAATTCCGCCTATCAATATATCACCAAGCTCGACAACCCAAGCCACGACGCGGTGCTGATGGCCGACACGCTGTCAGGCCTCGGCTTCACCCTGATCGGCGGCCGCGCCCAGCTCGATCTCGACAAGGCCGGGCTCGACACCGCCGTGCAAAACTTCGGACGGCTGGTCCAGGGCGCCGACGTCGCGCTGTTTTATTATGCCGGGCATGGCGTTCAGGTAAGCGGCTCGAACTATCTGGTGCCGGTCAGCGCCAACCCGACCCGCGAGGCAGATGTCGATTTCCAGATGGTGGATATCAATCTCGTGCTGCACCAGATGCAGGGCGCAGGCACGCAGACTAAACATGCTGATCCTCGACGCCTGCCGCAACAATCCGTTCGGCGCTCGCGGCCTGCGCTCCGCCGACGGCGGGCTCGCGCAGATGCGGGCACCGGAGGGCACGCTGATTTCCTACGCGACGCAGCCCGGCAGTGTCGCCCAGGATGGCAGCGACGGCCACAGCCCCTATACCGAGGCGCTGGCGCGGACCCTCAGGCAGCCGGGGCTCGACATCTTTCAGGCCTTCAACCAGGTCGGCCTCACCGTGAAACGGGAGACCGGCGGTTCGCAGCAGCCTTGGGTGTCCTCCTCGCCGATCGACGGCAACTTTTATTTCGTGCCGCCGACGGGGCCGTCCGGGCAACAGGCAGCAATGACGCCGCAGCAGCCACCGCAGCTCGCCGATACGCTGCGTCCCGATCCGGACTTCGTCCCGATCAAGGATGACGCGCTGCTCCGTGAGCTCAGCGACCGCCTCTATGAACACAATTTCGATCCGGACCAGCCCGACGGCAAGACCGGCTTGAAGGTTGCGATCACCAAGTTTCAGGAAAAGAGCGATATGCCGCCAACCGGCGAAGCAACCGAAGGGATGCTGACGCGGTTGCGCAAGCTGGACGACCTCAAGCCCTGGGGATCGATCGTCTACGGTCCCGACGGCGACAAATGGGGGATGTCCTGGAAACACAACTCGCGCCGGGCAGCCGTTGACGACGCGCGCTCCAAATGCGGCTCGGCCAAGTGCCCGATCGAACTGAGCTTCTACGGGAGGGGCTGCGGGGCTTTCGCGATTTCGGGCAAGTCGTGGTCGCTGGTGCAGCGTGAAACCATCGAAAGGGCCAAGGACGCCGCGCTCGACGAATGCGGCAAGTCCGGCACCGCCTGCCGCATCATCGGTGCGGTCTGTGCCGACGGTGCCGGCCGCTAGAATTGCAACCCGGTTTATTGGAAAACAGATTATGCAAGACGCCATTCGACGCCGGATAACGATCGCCCTCGCCTGCGCCGCGCTCGCCCTCATGACCGGACCACGCGCAACGCTGGCGCAATCCGGCAGCGCCGGCGGCAGCATCGGCAATGATGAAAAATCGCTGTCCGGTCCGCGTTCGGTTGAACCCGAACGGCCGGCGCACCGCAGCAAACCTCAAGCCGCGGAGCCGCGCCGCTCGTCGCGACGAAATGACGGCGGTGGGGGTGGTGGCGGCAATTTCGACGGCGCGTGGATCGCTTACTCGCACGGCAACACCTGCGGCAGCGCCACCCAGGCGTTCGTCGTGAGCAGCGGCAGGATCAGTGGCGACGGCCTCAGCGGCGTCGTCAGCCCCAGCGGCGCCACGAGTTCGCTCGGCCAGTACGGCGATCTCACGGTCACCAGTTCCGGCCGTTTTTCCGGCCGCAGCGGTTCCGGAACGTTCAGGCGATCAGACGGATGTGTCGGAACGTGGACAGTGTCGAAACAATGAGGAACCGTTTGTTTGCAACGGCTTTTTTGCGCCCGACGGCTGACGATACCGGCCCGAATTAAGCCTTGCGCTTTCCCGAATTGCGGCCCATTGCGACCCAAGTCTTTTTGGAGATTTGACCGGTGAAGTGTTGCGTATCATTCACCGGAGTTTGTCATGCCCAACCGAAGCGCGAAGTTCGCCTCATTCGCATTCGCCAGTCTTCTCGCAGGCGGCGCTCTCGCAACCATCCCCGTTGGCGCGGCGCGCGCGGCGGACGATTGCCTCTCCGCTCCGAAAGACGAGACGCCGGCCGGCCAGCATTGGTATTACCGCATCGAGCATGGCTCCAATCGCCATTGCTGGTATCTGCGCGATGAAGGCGACAAGCCTGCGCAAACCGCTTCGCCTAGCGCATCGCCGCCGGCAAACCCGGTCGCGCCGAAGGCTGAAACTCCGGCGCCGCGTTCGATCGAGGACGCGCACGCCGAACTGCCCCCGCAGATCCCTGCCGTGCGGCAAACCGAGAACGACGAGTCGAACCCCGCGCTCGTCCCGAATGTAACGGGTATGGATCGCGTCCAGGGTGCGGGTGCAGCGGAGATGACCGGACCATCGTCTGTCGTCGTCTCGCGCTGGCCGAAACCCTCGAGCGTACCTTCGGCAGTCGCTCCACCACCGGTGATTGGCAATGCGACCGCCATGTCGCAAACGGCCCAGGCGGCGCCATCCGCCGTGGCCCCGATCGCGCCTGCGGCCGCGGATTCATCGGTCCCGAATCATTCCGGCTCGATTGCAATGCTGCTGACGATCATCGCTGGTGCCCTGGCAGCCACCGGCATCGTCGGCGGGACCGTCCTCAAGCTCGGCGCGCGGCGAGGCCCGCGACAGGCCAGGCTTCGCGCGCGCCGCGGCGCGATCTGGGAGCAGACTGACGACGATCGCATCGTGCTGCCGGCGCACCGGGGAGCCGATGGTCTTCGGCGGCGGAGCGCCTTCGGCCGCACCGGTTATCGGCGCGCGAGCGCCGACGACAGGGTTGCGGAATTCTTCTCGCAACTGTCGCGACGAAACCCGGCGTAAGTCATTTCTCCAGCTGCCGCTGCAGCTCACGCACGAACGTCGTCAATCCGGTACGGCGTTCGCGCTTCAGCCGCTCGGCCTGCAGGATCGACTGCACTTCGGCGAACGCCGCATCGATATCGTGATTGATCACGATGTAGTCGTACTCGGCCCAATGGCTCATTTCGTGGCTGGCGCGGCTCATCCGCCGCCGGATCACGTCATCGGAATCCTGCGCACGCGAGTGCAGGCGCGTTTCGAGGTCGGCGGCCGACGGCGGCAGGATGAACACGCTGACGACATCGGCGCGCGCCTTCTCGCGCAATTGCTGGGTACCCTGCCAGTCGATGTCGAACAGCACGTCCTGTCCGGCCGACAAGGCCGCCTCGACCGGCGCCCGCGGCGTGCCGTAGCGGTTGTCGAACACGGTGGCCCATTCCAGCAATTCGCCGCGCCTGGCCATCCCGTCGAATTGCCCTTTGTCGATGAAGTGATAATCGCGGCCGTCGACTTCGCCGCGCCGCATCGGCCGCGTGGTCGCCGACACCGACATCTTCAGGCCGGGCGTCCGCTCGATCAAGAGCCGCGACAGCGTGGTCTTGCCGGCGCCTGACGGCGACGACAGCACGAACATCAGTCCGCGCCGCTCAACGCCGTCGAAACCATGGCCGCCAGCCGTCATGGATCACTCCAGGTTCTGAACCTGTTCGCGGAATTGCTCGACCACGTTCTTCATTTCGAGCGCAGTATTGGTCAATTCGAGATCATTGGACTTGGAGCAGCAGGTATTGACCTCGCGGTTGAATTCCTGCGCCAGAAAATCCAGCCGGCGTCCGATCGCGCCCCCCTTGCCGATCATCTCGCGCGCCTGCGAGATATGGGAGGCGATGCGGTCGAGTTCCTCGCGGATGTCGGCCTTGGTGGCGATCAGAAGCGCTTCCTGGTTAAGCCGGTCGGAATCGAATCGATCGGAAGATTCGAGCAGGGCCGCGACCTGCTCGGCGAGCCTCGCCCTGATCGCTTCGGGCTTGCGGCCCGGCGCGGCTTCGGCCTTCTTTGCCAGCCGTTCGATCTCGTCCATGCGCTGGATCAGGATTTGCCCGAGCGTCTCGCCCTCGCGCCGGCGCATTTCGACGAGGTCCAGCAGCGCCTGGTCGAACGCCGCGGCCGCGGCGGCCTTCGCAGCCTTGTCCTCGGCCTCGTCGGGGTCAGGCTCGACCACCTCGATCACGCCCTTGATCCCCAACAGCCCGTCGATGCTCGGCGCCACCGCATCGATCCTGCCGGCAAGCGCGCCCGCCACCTTCACGATCGACGCCAGCACCTCCTCATTGATCCGCACCGTGGAGACCGCGCCGGTGCGCTTGACGTTCAGATTGGCGTACACCGTGCCGCGCGACAACACGTCGGCGGCCCGTTTCTTGGCGAGGGCTTCGAGGTCGTCCCACCCCTGCGGCAGCCGCACGCGCAGGTCGAAACCCTTGGCGTTGACAGATTTCAGCTCCCATTCGAACGCATAGGGTCCGCTGGCGCCGTGGCTTCGGGCAAAACCGGTCATGCTCGAGAGCGCCATCGCGTGAATTTCTCCGTTCGGGATGTCAGTTTTGAGATTCGCAAAGGTCCGTGCGGCCTGGACCTTAGCGCGTATTGCGCAAAGGTGGATACCGCTTTTGCGAATGGGATAGACGCAAGTTGCCGCCATCAGTACGTCGGCCCGGGCGGAATCCGGTTCCGGCGTGATACCGGCGCTACCGCTGCACCACCGGCGGCGTCGCCGTCGACTGCGCCGCGCCCTGGCGGGCGGACGGCGCAATGCGAATCGGCTTTTTCCCCCGCGTCGGTTTTGGCGTCGCAGCCGTCGGCGCAGGGTCGGTCGGCGCGCTGGCCGCGGCCGGTGGCGGCGGATCCTCGGCCGGCTCGACCGTGTCATTCTGAATCTGCTTTTCCATCGACCGCAGTTTGGCGACGTTCTTCTGGTGCTGCTCGTAATTCTCGCTAAAGGCGTGCCCACCGGTGCCGTCGGCGACGAAATAGAGATCGCGGGTGCGCGCCGGATTGGCGGCCGCCTCCAGCGAGGCGCGGCCGGGATTGGCGATCGGCCCGGGCGGTAGCCCGTCGATGATGTAGGTATTGTAGGGCGACGGCTGCTGGATTTCGGAACGCTTGATCGGCCGCCCCAGCGTCCCCTTGCCGCCGACCAGGCCGTAGATGATGGTCGGGTCGGACTGCAGCTTGATCTTTTGCCGCAGCCGGTTGACGAACACCGCGGCGACGCGGCTGCGTTCGTCCGGCTTGCCGGTTTCCTTCTCGACGATCGAGGCCAGCGTTACCAGCTGATCCGGCGTCTTGATCGGAAGGTCCGGACTGCGGCGCTCCCAGATTTCCGCAAGCGCGCGCTTCTGCGCCTGCTGCATGCGTGCGATCACCTGGTCGCGGGTGGTGCCGCGCGGGAATTTGTACGTCTCCGGCAGCAAAGTGCCCTCGCGCGGCACTTCGTGCACCGTACCCGAGAAGATGTCATTGTCGGAAAGCCGGGCCACGATCTGCTCGGAGGTCAGGCCTTCGGGAATGGTGATGGCGTGCTGCACCACCTTGCCCTCGACGATGGTGCCGATGACATCGCGCAGGCTGGCGTTCTTCTGAAACTGATATTCGCCGGGCTTGAGCTCCGCGCGCGCTCTCAAGGCGAATACGGCGCCGATGAAGGCCCAGCGATTGTTGTCGATCACGTTCTCACGCTGCAGAATATCGGCGATGTCAGTCATCCCCGCGCGCGAGGGAATGTTGACGATCTTGTCCTCCTGCAGCGGACCGGGCGCCTCGATCTTCTGCCTGCCGTAGAAGTATCCGCCGCCGACACCGATCATCAGGACCAGCACGATGGTGATGATGGCGTTGCCGACTACCACAAACGGATTGCGCGCTCGTTCCGAGCGTTTTGGCGGCGGCGGAACCTGTTCGGGCTCCAGCGCGGCGCGCGGGCTGCGTGGCGAAATGGGCGGCCTCTCACTCATCGATGCAACCTGGATCCTGTCGGTTCAATCGTGGCCTCGCGAAATTGCCGCAAGCCGCCGGTAGTTTACGCCCATCGCTAGGATTTAGCACCGAATACGGCGAAACGGTGGATTCTCCCCGCCGGCGCGTCAGTTGGCCATGCGCTGCAGGATCACGGAAGCGTTGGTGCCCCCGAAACCGAACGAATTCGACAGCGTGGTATTGATCTCGCGCTTGCGCGGCGATTGCGGCACGAGATCGATAGCGGTGGCCACCGACGGGTTCTCGAGATTGATCGTCGGCGGGGCAACATTGTCGCGAATCGCCAGGATGCAGAAGATCGCCTCGATCGCGCCGGCGGCGCCCAGCAGATGTCCGGTCGAGGATTTGGTCGAGGACATCGATACCTTCGAGGCGGCATTGCCGAGCAACCGCTCCACCGCGCCAAGTTCGATCTCGTCACCGACCAGCGTCGATGTCCCGTGCGCGTTGATGTAGTCGATGTCGGACGGCGTCAGGCCGGCGCGCTTCAGCGCCGCCGACATGCTGCGAAATGCGCCGTCGCCATCGGGCGAAGGCGCGGTGATGTGATAGGCGTCGCCCGACAGGCCGTAACCGGTGACTTCGGCGTAGATCTTCGCACCGCGCCTTCTGGCGTGCTCATATTCTTCGAGCACAACGATGCCGGCGCCTTCGCCCATCACGAAACCGTCCCGGTCCTTGTCATAGGGACGCGACGCCTTTTGCGGCGTTTCGTTGAAGCCGGTCGAGAGCGCGCGCGCCGCGCAGAAGCCGGCCATGCCGATGCGGCAGACCGGCGATTCCGTGCCGCCCGCCACCATCACCTCGGCGTCGCCGAGCGCGATCAGGCGGCTGGCGTCGCCGATCGCGTGCGCGCCGGTCGAACAGGCCGTCACTACGGCATGGTTGGGACCCTTCAGCCCGTGCTCGATCGACACATAGCCCGATGCCAGATTGATGAGGCGGCCGGGAATGAAGAACGGCGACACCTTGCGCGGTCCGCGTTCCTTCAGGAGGATCGCGGTGTCGGCGATGCCGGAAAGGCCGCCGATCCCCGAGCCGATCATGGTACCGGTGGCACATCGTTCGTCTTCGGTTGCGGGATGCCAGTTGGCGTCGTCGAGCGCCTGGCGCGCCGCACACATGGCGAAAATGATGAAATCGTCGACCTTGCGCTGATCCTTCGGCTCCATCCACTGGTCGGGGTTGAAGGTGCCGTCGCTGCCGTCGCCGCGCGGAACGAGGCAGGCGATCCGGCAGGTAAGATCGGAGACGTCGAAGGTATCGATTTTCCGGGCGCCACTGTCGCCGTTAAGGATGCGCTGCCAGGTCGGTTCGATGCCGCAGCCCAGTGGCGACACCATGCCGAGGCCCGTGACGACAACCCGCCTCATGTCCTAAAACTCCAACCGGGATTGGTAGCCCACAACAAAAACCCGGTGGACCGTCCGACCACGCCCCGTCCCCCTGCGTCGGCACCGCGCGGGGCGTCAGCTTTTCGCGTTTTTTTCGAGAAATTTCGTAGCGTCGCCGACGGTCAAAATCGTCTCCGCGGCATCGTCGGGAATCTCGCAGCCAAATTCTTCTTCAAACGCCATCACCAGTTCGACAGTGTCGAGGCTGTCGGCGCCGAGGTCGTCGATGAAGCTCGCGTTGTCGACCACTTTTTCGGGCTCAACACCAAGGTGTTCGACCACGATCTTCTTAACTCGCTCGCCAATCTCACTCATCGTTCAACCTCGTGCTTGTTCCCATTAGACCCGTCCCCAAAGACCCGTCCCCAAGACGATACGAGCCATCCTGGTCGTTAAACTTTCCTTTGCAATCGCACATAGTCTTGATTTGGCCCCGTCATCCCCGGCAGAGGCCCGGCGAACGGCGGCAAGCTCCGCACCGCCAATATACAGGGTTTCAAAATCCTGCAAGGCGTTCTTTGCCCATCCGTTAGGGGGTTCGGTTATCACACTTCGATACCCTTGACTATAAGCCTCGATCGGCCGTGGAAACGGCCTTTTGGGCGCACCAGCCCGACCACCAACCCGGTCAAAACATGGCCATTCCGCCGTTGACGTGAATCGTCTGTCCGGTCACATAGGCGGCCTCGTTCGAGCTCAGATAGACGGCCGCCGCGGCAATATCTTCGGGCGTTCCAAGCCGCGCCGCAGGAACCTTCGACAGAATCATCTCACGCTGTTTTTCGTTCAGTGCGTCAGTCATCGGTGTCTTGATGAATCCCGGCGCAATGCAATTGGCGGTAACGTTGCGCTTGGCATATTCGGCGCCCAGCGTCTTGATCATGCCGATCAGTCCGGCCTTCGACGCGGTATAGTTGCCCTGTCCCGGATTGCCGGTGACACCGACGATCGAGGTGATGGCGATAATGCGGCCGAAACGCTTGCGCATCATCAATTTGGTCGCGGCCCGCGCCAGGCGGAAGGTCGCGGTCAGGTTGACCTTGATGACCTCGTCCCAATCCTCGTCGCGCAATTGCACGAACAGGTTGTCCCGGGTGATCCCGGCATTGGCGACGAGGATGTCGACCTGGCCCATGGCCTGTTCGGCCGACGGCACCAGCGCCTCGACCTCGGTCGCCTCGGAGAGATTGCAGGGCAGCACGTGCACCCGGCTTTCGAGTTTGCCGGCGAGCGCGTCGAGCACCTCACGCCGCGTACCGGAGATGGCCACCGTTGCGCCCTGGCCGTGCAAGGCCTGCGCGATGGCGCCGCCGATGCCGCCGGTCGCGCCGGTGACGAGCGCGGTCCTGCCAGTCAGGTCGAACATCATGGTCCTCCCTCGCTCAGGCGACTTGCGCGGCGGCGAGCGCATCTTTGGCAGCCGCCAGATCGTTCGGGCCACCGACCGCAATGCCGACGGCGCCATCGGCAATGCGCTTGACGAGGCCCGACAGCACCTTGCCGGCGCCAATCTCGAAGAACCTGACAACGCCGCGGCTTGCCATGTAGGCCACCGATTCACGCCAGCGCACGGTGCCGGTCACCTGTTCGATCAGGCGGCGGCGGATTTCGTCCGGATCGGTAATGGGCGCGGCCAGCACGTTCGAGACCAACGGCGAAACCGGAGGCCTGATGGTGACGTGGGCGAGCGCGCCGGCCATGACGTCGGCCGCGGGCTGCATCAGGCGGCAGTGGAACGGTGCGGACACCGGCAGCAACATCGCGCGCTTGGCGCCTTTGGTCTTGGCGATCTCAAGCGCGCGCTCGACGGCGGCCTTATCGCCGGAGACCACGACCTGTCCGCCGCCATTGTCATTGGCGGCCTGGCAGACCTGCCCCTGGGCGGCCTCGTTCGCCACCGCCACCGCGGCCTCGTAGTCGAGCCCGAGCAGAGCGGCCATGGCGCCGACGCCGACCGGCACTGCCTTCTGCATGGCAAGGCCGCGCGTGCGCAACAGCCGCGCGGTGTCGGCGATGCTGAGGCTGCCAGCGGCGGCGAGCGCGGAGTACTCGCCGAGCGAATGGCCGGCAACGAAGGCGGCGTCCCGGCCCACCGAGAACCCGGCCTCGGTCTCCAGCACCCGCACGGTTGCGAGCGAAACCGCCATCAGCGCCGGCTGGGCATTTTCGGTGAGCTGCAAGGTGTCGGCCGGGCCGTCCCAGATGATGGCGGTGAGTTTTTCCCCGAGCGCCGCATCGACCTCGTCGAAGACCGCGCGCGCGGCCGGAAAAGCCTCCGCAAAGGCCTTGCCCATGCCGACCGCCTGGGAGCCTTGTCCCGGAAAGGTGAATGCTGCCGTCATCAAATACCCCGAAATCGCCAAAGTCGGGCCGAAAGACACCGCGGGAGCCGTTGATGTCAAGCCGCCGCCGGTTCCCGGGCGCGTGCGAGGTTGCGGCAAATCGCGTCGCTTTCCCTTGCCATCGCGCTCAAAATCCTTATAAACCCCGCCATCCGTGGATCCCGGCCGGGAGCTGAACGGACGGTCTCAGCAATTTCACCTCATCGGCGATATTGATGTGGCAGGACCAGTCGGTCCGTCGTCCCGTGCTTCCGCCTTCTGAGCTTGATCGTCGAGTCCTTTCCTTGAGGGCTCGAAGGGCTTGACGCCGGGAGCCGCGCCAACACCAGGAAAGGACACTCATGCCTTTTTATGAGCATGTTTTTCTCGCGCGCCAGGACGCGAGCACCCAGCAGGTCGAGGAATTGACCGCGCAGATGACCGGCATCGTCGAGCAGGCGGGCGGCAAGGTCACCAAGACCGAGAACTGGGGCGTGCGCTCCCTCACCTATCGCATGAACAAGAACCGCAAGGCGCATTTCGTGCTGCTGAACATCGACGCCCCGTCGGCGGCGGTCAGCGAGATCGAGCGCCAGGAGCGGATCAGCGAAGACGTGATCCGCTATCTCACCGTTCGCGTCGAAGAGCATGAGGAAGGCCCCTCGGCGATGATGCGCAAAGCCGATCGCGACCGCGATCGTGACGACCGTGGCGGCGGTTTCCGTGGCGACCGCGAAGGCGGCTTCCGTGGCGATCGCGA
The DNA here is from genome assembly GCA_963721135.1 of uncultured Alphaproteobacteria bacterium. Taxonomy (GTDB): domain Bacteria; phylum Pseudomonadota; class Alphaproteobacteria; order Rhizobiales; family Xanthobacteraceae; genus Bradyrhizobium. The sequence goes on along the minus strand of CAVRIB010000029.1, from coordinate 10,671 downwards.
TGGCGGCGGCTACCGTGGCGACCGTGGTCCGCGCCGCCCGCGCGACGACGACGCTGCGATTGAGGAGTAAGACCAATGGCTGAAGCTGGTGCACGCCGTCCGTTCTTCCGCCGCCGCAAGACCTGTCCGTTCACGGGCCCGAATGCGCCGAAGATCGACTACAAGGATTCCAAGCTGCTGATGCGTTACGTCTCCGAACGCGGCAAGATCGTGCCGAGCCGCATCACCGCGGTATCCGCCAAGAAGCAGCGCGAACTCGCGCGCGCCATCAAGCGCTCGCGTTTCCTCGGTCTCTTGCCTTACGTCATTCGCTAGGACAAACTTCCTGGTCCGCGGCGTTCGCGCCCGCGGACCTCAAGAATCTTCATAAGGCTTCCGGGTCGTCCGGTCGCCGATGGTTGGGGTCCTTAAAGGACCTCTAACCGCTCGAAGGGGGCGGGACAGCTGATGATCGCTACACTGCTCATCGCCATTGCGGCCGGATCGGCGTCGGCGCTGATGTTCGCCTCGCTGGTATCGGGCGCGCTGATTTCGCTATTGCTGTTCTATCTGGCGCCGCTGCCGCTGATGGTGGCCGCGCTCGGATGGGGCCCGCTCAGCGCCGCCGCCGGCGGCATCGCGGCGGCCGCCGGTCTCGGCGCGATCTTCGGCCTTCCCTATTGCATCGCCTTTGCCGCCATGGTCGCGTTGCCGGCCTGGTGGCTCGGGCATCTCGCGCTGCTTGGGCGGCCCATCGACAACAACACCCCGGGAAATGGCGCTGCGCCTGTTGTACCGGACGTGGAATGGTATCCGGTAGGCCGCATCCTGCTCTGGATTGCGGGCTTCGCCATGCTTACCACGATGGCAGCGCTGCTGACGCTCGGCAGCGATGCCGAGACCATCACCGGCACGCTGCGGCAGTTTTTCCAGCAGGTGATCGGGTTACGCGATGCCGGTGCAGCGACCGGCGACACCGGACCGCTGATCGATGCGCTGGTGATGATTGCGCCGGCCGCGGCCGCGATCTTCGCCACCACGACATTGACACTCAATCTGTTTCTGTCGGCCAAGATCATCGAGACCTCCGGGCGATTGCACCGCCCGTGGCCGGACCTGAGGAGCGCGGCGCTGCCGCCGATGACGTTACCCGCCTTGTGCGTGGCATTCGCATTCTGCTTTACCGGCGGACTGCTTTCGATCCTGGCGCATATCGTCGCGGCGGCGCTGATGATGGCTTACGGGCTGATCGGCTTTGCGGTGCTCCACGCGTTGACGCTGACGTTGAAGAGTCGCGCGCTCTGGCTCGGCTGCACCTACGTCATCATGGCCGTGTTCGTCTGGCCCGTTGTCGTGATGGTGGCGTTGGGTCTTGCCGACGCGATTTTTGGTCTTCGCCGGCGCTTCCTGCGCGGCAGGCCGCCGCCCCTGCCCGTGTCCTGAGTCTGCCAATTATCAACTCAACCGCTTTGGTCCTCATCAACTCATACAAGGAGAACGAACATGGAAGTCATTTTGCTGGAGCGCGTCGCCAAGCTCGGTCAGATGGGTGAAGTCGTCCGCGTCAGGGACGGGTTTGCCCGCAATTACCTCTTGAAGCGCGGCAAGGCGCTGCGTGCCACCGCCGACAATCGTTCCAAGTTCGACGCCATGAAGGCCGAACTCGAGGCGCGCAACCTCAAGGCCAAGGGCGAGGCGGCAAAGGTCGCGGAAAAAATCGACGGCCGCAACGTCATCGTGCTGCGCCAGGCGTCGGAGACGGGACAGTTGTTCGGATCGGTTTCGGTTCGCGACATCATCGCCTCGTTCGAGAGCGGCGGCGTCAACATCAGCCGCAACCAGGTCATGCTGGACGCGCCGATCAAGACCATCGGCAAACATACCATCGCGATTGCCGTGCATCCCGAAGTCGAGGTCGGCGTTACCGTGACCGTCGCGCGCAGCGCCGACGAAGCCGAGCGCATCAATCGCGGCGAGGACATTTCTACCCGTCAGGAAGACCAGGACGCCGCGGCCGAAGCGCTCGCCGCCGCCGGCGAATTCTTCGACCCCGAGGCCCGCCCCGACCAGTTGGAGCCCGCGGCGGAAGCGACACCGGAACAGTAAGTCCCGGCACGGACTGGCCGGGCGGAGTCCCGTTTCCGGTAAGGGCTATTGCGAGATCGGCGGCGCGGGAGGGCCCGCGGGCGCCACGGGTATGGGCGCGGAGGCCGCAACAGCCGGCGCAGGCGGCATCGGGGTTTGCGCGGGTATTGAGGCCGGCTCGGGCGTCGCACCGGAGACTGCCGCCGAGACGGTCGGGGATGCGGCAGGCGCAGGAGTGACCGGGGGAACCGGATCGGCCCGCAGCGTCGGCGTCTCGCCGTTACCCTGTTCCTTTGGGGTCTCGATCTTGGCGTTTTCGGACTTATCCTCGCTGGCCGGCTTGCTCTCGACCTTGGCGGTTTCGCTCTTGGGTGGCTCTTCCTTCGCCGCCTCGCCCTTTGCATGCTCTTCCTTGCCGGGTTCGATCCTGGCGTCGGTCTTGGGCGGTTCTTCGCCCGGTTTGCTGCGCTTGCTCAGATTTTCCCTGGCAGACCATTTGTGGCCTTCGGGACCGTGCTCAACCGCCGCCTGGGTCGGGTTCTGCCCCTCGGGCCCGGGTGCCTCTGCAGGCCGCTCCTGACGCTTGGCGGTGCGGCCTTGGCGTCCCTCGGCTTCCGGCCTGGCGGCCTCACGGGGCTCAGTCTCGGGCCTGCCGGCTTCCTGGGCGGCGGGTCGCAGCCTGTGGCCAAATCGGTCGAGTTGCTCGGACGGCGGGCCAGTCCTGGCCTCGGATTTCGCTTCCTTGGGCCTGGCCTGGGCGCCAGCGGCCCTGGTATCGGCCGCGCCGTTGGAGATCAGGAAGGCCGTGAGCAGCGAGGCCATGTCGGGACTGGTGGTATAGTGCTGGCGCAGGAAGCTCTGCAGCGATCCCGGCGCCACGCTCTTGAGCAGGCCCCGCGGGCTCTTGTGGCAGGCCGTGCAGGTGCCCGCAAAGATCTGCGCCGGGCTCTTGCCGGCCTCGAGATTGGTCGCCTGCGCCCATGCAGGGGCCGCCGCGAAACAGCCGATCAGAAGCGTCACCGTCGCTAAACTGAGCGCTCGGCTCAACATTCCCAAGGTCTCCCGATGCGGAAATCGCGTCCAGCGTCCTTCGAACGAGGCACCGGCGGCGGTCACCTTTTAGCCGATTATCCCGCGAATGGAAGCGCACTTATGACGCAACTGCGTGAACATCTCATTTCGGGATATCCGCTTTGTGTACAAGGCACTAGCGCGCGGGTTCCATCAGTCCTATGATCCTGAGGCAAGCATTCGGGAACAATCTTGTCCCCTGTGCGTCGGGTGTGACGACCGACGCTCGTTTCTACGGGATCGCTCAGTCCGGTGGTTTCGATGGACCGTTTGTTGCGTTATTTCCTGCAGCAGTTCATTCGCCGCGGCACGATGAACTTTACGACCGCGAGCGGGGCAAAATTTAGCTGCGGCGATGGCACCGGTGAGCCGGTCTCCGTTCGATTTCTGACGACCGACGCCGAGCGCAGGGTTCTGCTCAACCCCGAACTTGCGCTGGGCGAGGTCTACATGGACGGCACATTCCTCGTCGAGGAGGGCTCTCTCGCCGATGCGCTCGCGATCCTGATGGATCAGCCGGATATCCTGCCGCGATGGGCTCGTCTGCAATGGTGGCTGCGCTATCTGGTCAGGCATGTCAGACAGTTCAATCCGCCCGGCCGGTCCAGGACCAATGTGGCGCGGCATTACGATCTCGACGGACGGCTGTATTCGCTCTTTCTCGATGCCGACAAGCAGTACAGCTGCGCCTATTTCGAGACGGCGGATACGACGCTTGACGACGCCCAGCTTGCCAAGAAACGCCATCTGGCGGCCAAGCTCCTGGTCAGGCGCGGCGATCGGGTGCTCGACATCGGCTGCGGTTGGGGCGGGCTCGGCCTCTATCTGGCGGAAATGACCGGCGCCAATGTCACCGGCATCACGCTGTCGACCGAACAGCTGCAAGTGTCGAATGCGCGGGCGGCGGAGCAAAACCTGACGCGGTCGGCGAAATTCCTGCTCGAGGATTATCGCGACATGAGCGGTCCGTACGATCGCATCGTGTCGGTCGGCATGTTCGAGCATGTCGGCGTCGACTTCTACGAGACCTATTTCAGGCGTTGCGCCGAGCTCCTCAGCGACGATGGCGTTATACTGCTGCATTCGATCGGCCGGTCGGAGGGACCCGACGCCACCAACCCCTGGATCGCGAAATACATTTTCCCCGGCGGCTATATTCCGGCGCTCTCGGAAGTGATCCCCGTGATCGAGCGATCGGGGCTATTGGTGTGCGACATCGAAATCCTGCGATTGCATTACGCCGACACGCTGAAGGCCTGGCGCGAACGCTTCATGGCGCGGCGCGAGGAAGCGGTTCGCTTCTACGACGAGCGTTTTGCGCGGATGTGGGAGTTCTACCTCGCGTCCTGCGAAATGTCGTTCCGCAAGCAGAACCTGATGAATTTCCAGATCCAGCTCACCAAGCGCCAGGGCGTGGTGCCGATGACGCGTGACTACATCGGCGGCGAGGAGGCAAGACTGCGCGGCCTCGAACGCGGCCAGCGGCCACGGCTGCAAATCGCCGGCGAGTAATCGCAAAAAATCAGTTGCGCAGGCTGAAGTTCGTGACGCCGTTAGCGTAAGGCGATGCGGGGAGCGAAAGCTGCGCGCGAAATCCCGTCAGGATCGACGGTTCGCACGGCAGGCCGCGGAGTTCCGGACGCGAGACCTGTTCCATGGTCTCCACCAGCACAGACAGCCACACTCTGTCGCCGTCTCCGGATCGCCATCGCTGCAGTTGCTGGCCCATCGCCTGTCCTTGCCCAAAAAGCGCCGTTACCAATCCATCGGCCGTCGATCCGTTCCCTGCAGCTAACAAAAGACGTCCGATGTGATCTACTTCACAAACGGCCCAGCGCGCTTTGCCCTAGATCAAATGCATGACCCAGAAGACCTGCCCACCGCCCTTCGATCCGAAAGTCGACATCGGCACCGATCTCGCCTTGATCGCCACCGGGGTTGGAGCCGCCCTGATCGCGCTGGTCTATCTCATCCTGATCTGATCAGAACGCCGCGACCGGCATCCACCACTCCCTTGGGATAGGTATCGCGAGACGGCGAAAGGTTCAGTCCGCGCCGGCGGCCTCCGATGACGCGCGACTCAGCCTTGCGCGGATACCCGTCAAGCGCCAATCCGCCAGCAAGGCCGGATTCCCCAGCCGGCATTGTGTGAATCGGGCATAAGGCACCTTGGCGCTTTCGCCGCGCCCGCGACTGGCGCCTTATCGCCGCCCCGCATCCGCCAAACTTCCCGGAACACTCGCTCGCCATGGCCCTGACTGATTCGAATGTCCTCAAACTCGCGCCCGATGCCGGAACGCCGGCCTATCGCAGCGCACCGCACAATATCGAAGCGGAGCAGGCCCTGCTCGGCGCCATCCTGGTCAACAACGACGCGTTTTACCGGGTGTCGGATTTTCTGGAATCGAAGCACTTTTTCGAACCGATCCATCAGGCCATCTACGAGACCGCAGGCAGCCTGATCCGGATGGGCAAGATCGCGACCCCGGTCACGCTGAAGACCTTCCTGCCGGCCGAGACCGATATCGGCGGCATGACGGTGAGCCAATACCTTGCCCGGCTCGCCGCGGAAGCGACCACCATCATCAACGCGCAGGACTACGGCCGCACCATCTACGACCTCGCGCTGCGCCGCGACCTGATCGGGATCGGCGAGGACATGGTCAACGTCGCCTATGAGGCGCCGGTGGATTTTGCGCCGCGGGCACAGATCGAGGATGCCGAGCGCAGGCTGTATGAGCTCGCCGAGTCCGGCCGCTATGACGGCGGCTTCCAGCGCTTTGCGCAGGCGCTCACGGTTGCCGTCGACATGGCAGCCAAGGCGTTCCAGCGCGACGGCAAGCTGTCGGGCATTGCCACCGGCTTGCGCGATGTCGACATCAAGATGGGCGGCCTGCAGCCCTCCGACCTGATCATCATCGCGGGGCGCCCCGGCATGGGCAAGACGGCGCTTGCCACCAACATCGCCTACAACGTGGCGCGGGCGCATCGCGCCGAGGTGCAGGCGGACGGCACGATGCGGTCGGTCAATGGCGGCATCGTCGGCTTCTTCTCCTGTGAAATGTCCGCCGAACAGCTCGCCACCCGCATCATCGCCGAGCGCACGGGAATTCCGTCGAGCACGATCCGGCGCGGCGGCATCACCGAGGGCGATTTCGAGAAGATCCGCGACTATTCGATCGAGCTGCAGTCGCTCCCCTTCTATGTCGACGAGACCGGCGGGCTTTCGATCGCGCAGCTTTGCGCGCGCGCCCGGCGGCTGAAGCGGCAGAAGGGTCTCGACCTGCTGGTGGTCGACTACATCCAGCTCTTGCAGGGCTCGAACAAGCGCTACTCCGACAGCCGCGTGCAGGAAGTCACCGAGATCACCACGAGCCTGAAGGCGCTCGCCAAGGAGCTCAACGTTCCCATCATCGCGCTGTCGCAATTGTCGCGCCAGGTCGAGAGCCGCGACGACAAGCGCCCGCAATTGTCCGATCTGCGCGAGTCCGGCTCGATCGAGCAGGACGCCGACGTGGTGATGTTCGTGTTCCGCGAGGAATACTATCTCGCCAACAAGGAGCCCCGCGCGGGCACGCCGGAATACGAGAAGTGGCAGCTCGACATGTCGCTGGTGCACGGCAAGGCCGAGGTCATCATCGGCAAGCAGCGCCACGGCCCGACCGGCAGCGTGGAATTGCAGTTCGAGGCCGCCGTCACGCGGTTCGGCGATCTGACGCATGACAGCCATTTGCCGGAGCGAAGTTATTGATGCCGCGGCAAGGTTGAACGGCCGCGCGGCTGCGCGTAAAAGCGTGGCATGAATATCGTCTCCGATCCGAAAGCGCTCCCGCCGGGCTCTCTGCTGTCGCCCGAGGCGAACCAGGCGGCGGCGCTTGCCTCTTTCGCCGGCGTGCTGACGGTCGACCTCGACGCCATCGTCGCCAACTGGCGCAAGCTCGAAAAGACCGCCGTGCCGGCCGAATGCGCCGGCGTGGTCAAGGCCAACGCCTATGGCTGCGGGCTCGAGCCGGTGGCGCACGCGCTGGCCGGCGACGGCTGCAAGACGTTCTTCGTAGCAACCCTCGATGAAGCGCGCGCCGCCCGCGCCGCCCTGCCTTCCGCCGCGATCTACGTGCTCGACGGCTTCTTCCAGAACTGCGGCGACGCCTTCGCCAAGATCAACGCAAGGCCCGTGATCGGCGACCTCAACGAGCTCGCCGAATGGGACGTGTTTTGCCGCCGCTCGGGGTGGGAGGGCGGCGCCGCCATCCATATCGACACCGGCATGAACCGGCTCGGTCTCACCATCGCCGAAGCGCAAGGCATCATTCCCAGGATCAACGCCGGCGATCATGGCATCACGCTGGTCATGAGCCATCTCGCCTGCGCCGAGGCGGTCAATCATCCGCAGAATGCCAGGCAGCTTGCGGCCTTCCGCGAGATCGCGAGCCTGTTCTCCGGCGTGCCGGCGTCGCTTTCGAATTCGTCCGGCGTCTTCCTGGGCGCCCAATTCCAGTTCGACATGGTGCGGCCGGGAGCTGCGCTCTACGGCATCAATCCGACGCCGGAGGCCGATAACCCGATGCAGCCCGTCGTCGAGCTCAAGGCCCGCATCGTCCAGCTCCGCAATGTCGAGAAGGGCGAGACCGTCGGCTATGGCGGCACCTGGACCGCGCGGCGGCCGACCAAACTCGCGATCGTCGCCGTCGGCTACGCCGATGGCTATCTGCGCGCAGGCTCCAGCAACGACGGCACCCGCGGCGCCGAGGTGATCGTCGCCGGCAAGCGCTGCCCGATCGCGGGCCGCATCTCGATGGACCTGATCGCCGTCGACGTCACCGACCTCGAGAAGAACGCGGCACGGCGCGGCCACATGGTGACGCTGATCGGCGAAGGCATCACGGTCGACGAACTCGCGCATCATTTCGGCACCATCGGCTACGAAGTGCTCACCAGCCTCGGTGCGCGCCATGCGCGCGTCTACAAGGGAGGCGTCGCCGCCGACGCCGGTCCCATCGCCGATTCCGCCCCCGCCGCCAGTTAGCGGCTACTGCTTCTGCGCATCGAGCACCTTCTTGCAGGCCTCCGCGAGCTGGTCGCGCTGCTTGTTGAGGCAGGCGATGATGCGGCCCCCGCCCGGCATCGTGCCCTTGCAGTATTTCTGATAGTCGGCCTTGCACGCGGCCTGCTGCTCGGCGGTCAGGGTCTGCGCCAACGCGGCACTGGAAAAGCCGAACGCGATCGCGGCAACGACGAAGCTTGTTTTCGACATGAGACCTCCCGGTTATGCTTGATCGACGTCAGCCAGTGTGCCCATGAAAATCGCGACCTTCAACATCAACAACGTCAACCGCCGCCTGCCCAACCTGCTGCGATGGCTGCGGCAGGCAAAACCCGACGTCGTCGCCCTGCAGGAGTTGAAATCGACCGACGCCGATTTTCCGGCTTCCGCGATCGACAAGGCCGGCTACGGCGCGGTCTGGCGCGGCCAGAAGAGCTGGAACGGCGTCGCCATCCTGCGCGAAGAACGCCGATCCGGTGCTGATCCGGAACGAGTTGCCCGGCGATGCCGCCGACCAGGAGGCGCGCTATATCGAGGCCGCCGTCAACGGCATCATCGTCACCAGCCTCTATTTGCCGAACGGCAATCCGCAGCCGGGACCGAAATTCGACTACAAGCTCGACTGGTTCAAGCGGCTGAGGTCGCACGCGGCGAAATTCCTCAAGCGGACGTCCCGTGGTGCTGGCCGGCGACTACAACGTCGCGCCGACCGAGCTCGATATCTATCCGACGAAATCGTGGGACAAGGACGCGCTGATCCAGCCGAAGAGCCGCGCGGCCTTCAAGTCGCTGGTGGCGCAGGGCTGGTGCGACGCGATCCGCACGCTCCATCCGTCGGAACCGATGTACACGTTCTGGGACTACAAGCGAAACCGCTGGCCGCGCGATGCGGGCTTGCGGCTCGATCATCTGCTTGCTCAGTCCCGCGCTTGCGCCGCGCCTGTCAAGGCCGGCGTCGACCGCAAGATACGCGGCGAAGAAGGCGCCAGCGACCATGCGCCGGCGTGGATCGTGCTCAAATAGTTTCGCCGCCGAAAGCCGCTTGGCGTTCGCCGCGACATGCTCGCGGTAGCGGCCGATGATGCTTTCCGCCGTCGCGCCCGCCATCAGGCTGGCGCCGGCCTCGAACACCGCATCGACCTTTTCGCTCACCATCAGGCAGGCTTCGCGCTCGGCATCGCCGTCGGCATTGGCGAATTTCGTCAGCCGAAGGCGGATGACTTCGCAGGCCTCGAAGCGCCAGCATGGCGCTGGCGAGCCAGGGAAAGCCGTCGACGGATTCGGCAAACATGTTCATCGCGAATACCCAACCTTTTGAATTTGCGACGACATGAATACGCTTCAAATTTTAACGACCCGTCCGCAACACCGCGCGCCTTTTCGCCTTTGCGGTGACGGGCGGTTAACCAAGGGGCGGTTGGCGCAGGCGTCATCGCGAGCAACCCGTATTCCGGGAGCGCGCCCGTAAGCGGGCCGTGCCCCGATTTGATAACCGCGATCGGGCCACGACTCGTCATTGCGAGCGAAGCGAAGCAATCCGTCGCGCCCCGAGAATGACGAGTTCTGGATTGCTTCGACCGCTTTGCTTTTCGAACAGCCAGACGTTCGGACGCGTTCGCGTTCTCGCAGCGGCCCTCGCCCGAGGTTTGCCTATTCCTTCGCCCCCTCAAGGGCGTGGGGAATGCCGGGCGCCCAATGCACCCGCAGCCTCGCGTGCGAAAGAAACAAAGCACACGAGCGTAGTCACCACAGGTCCACCGGAACAACCCGGCATTCCCGCACGCGATGGTTTTAACGGTTTCCTTCGTGCTCTTCCCGGAGACCGGGCTTGTTTGCCACCGTCGTCCGCAGGGACATAACCCGCGAGGCTTGACGCCAGCGTCGGGGCGCCAGAACCACACGACTTCGCCGTCCGCCTCAGGCACGTTCGTCCACGTGCCCCCAGCGTCCACCGCATCCCGCCCCGCGTTGATGACGTTGGCCAACGCCCCTTGGTGGGACGGGACGGCGAACACATACAACTGATCCGGATTGGGCGCAAGCATTTTTTCGCTATTGCAGAAAATTATTTCTGGACTTGAGAATCAAGATCGGCCCTATCGGCGGTCCCTGATTACCCGCTAGATCACGTGATTTCCTTCAGCCGCCTGACGAGCCCGCGATGTTCGCGGCACCCGGCAAGGCCGGGATGCGTCAACAGCACGACCGCCGTTGGCGTCCCGTCGGCACCGGCGAGGCTCAGGTGATCGGCGTGCAGGCCGGGGTGGGAGCCGCCTGACCCGCGCAGCAGCGCGTCCAGTTTGCCGTTCAGAAGCTCTGGCAACGTCGTCGGTGACTTTCAGCGTCACCGCTTCCCTGGCAGCCGCAGCCTGACGGAGGTCGCGCACCGCCGCGGGAGCCAGTTTCATGATTTGGGGCGCGACACCCAGGCGAAGCTTTCGTCCCTGCAGCGCCGGTGCGGTCGATTTGAGCAATACGTACGAACGGCGCCA
>CAVRIB010000028.1:0-235502 GCA_963721135.1 uncultured Alphaproteobacteria bacterium | reverse complement strand
CATGGCGGCCAGGTTGGTGTTGGCCCGCGGGATCACCGGCAGGATCGAGGAGTCCGCCACCGAGAGCCCGGTCACGCCGAGCACCCGGAGCCGGGGGTGACCACCGTTCCCGGGGCGCCCGGGTCGCCCATCCGGCAGGTGCCGCTGTGGTGGTTGTAGGTGCCCACCGGACGCCGGCAGGCCGCCGCCAGGTCATCGGCCCGCCACCAGGGGTGCTCGGGCAGCCGCACCAGCCCGGTCGCGGCCAGCTCGCCGGTGAAGTCCGCGGTGACCGTGACGATCTCGGCCATCCGGGCCGCGTCCTGGTCCTCAGCGAGGTGCCGGGCCTGGATCCGCGGGCCGCCGGGGGTGAGCGTGAGCCGCCCCCGGGACAGCGGGGTCATCAGCGCCGCGGTGAACGAGACCTGGGCCGCGGGCACCGACGGGTCGTAGGGCCTGGCCTGCCACGGGAAGATCTCCGCCTCGACGTGCTCGCCGGGCAGCTCATAGCGCAGCAGCGAGCCGCTGACCGGACGGGCCTCGATGTCCGCGACGTCCGTGACCTGCACCTCCAGCAGGCACCACGGGTGGTCCTGGAGGTTCTCACCCACCCCCGGCAGCGCCGTGAGCAGGTCCACACCCGCCTCGCGCAGCACCCGCTCGGGGCCGATGCCCGACCGCATCAGCAGCAGCGGGGTGCCGAACGCGCCCGCGCACAGCACCACCCGGTCGGCGTGCAGCCGCTCCGGGCCGTCCGGGCCGGTCACGTCGGCGCCCACGCAGCGGGTGCCGTCGAAGACCAGCCGCTGCACGTGGGTACCGGCCCGCAGGTCCACCAGGCCGCGGATCAGCGGCAGCACGGCGGCGTGCGTCCCCCACCGGCCCTCGTGCCGCCGGTTGGTGGGCCACACGCCGATCCCCAGCGTCCCGGGGGCATTGTGATCCGCGGCGGCCGGGTGACCGTGCTTGACGCACAGGCCGGTGAACGCGTCGTCCAGCGGCCCGGGCGTGAGCCGGGTGATCGGGACCGGCCCGGCGGTCCCGTGGTAGGCCGCGTCGCCGAACTGCTGATCCGACTCGATCGCGCAGAAGGCGGGCAGGCAGTCCCGCCAGGACCAGCCCGGCACCGCCCAGCCGTCGTAACACCAGGGCTGGCCGCGCAGCGCCGCCGCCGAGTTGACGGTGGACCCGCCGCCGGTGCCGCGGCCCTGCGGCAGCGCCAGCCCGGTGTCCGCGTCGGCGTAGGAGTGGTAGCACTCCCCGGGCAGCAGGTAGTCGTAGAGCATCCAGGGCGGTGGCGGCGTGCCCGCGTCCGGCCCGGTTTCCACCACCGTGACCGACGCCGAGCCGGCCAGGCCCAGGGCACAGAACAGGCCCGCCGACCCGGCCCCGACGATCAGGACGTCCGAGCTGGCGGTCATCAGCGCCCGGACACCGAGTCGAGGTCCAGGTTGGCCAGCTGGTCGGCCATCACCGAGAGGATGTGCTGGCGCATCAGGGTCTCCGCCCGCTGCCCGTCCCGCTGCACGATGGCCTCGTAGATGGCCTGGTGCTCGCGCACCGAGGTGCCCATCCGGCCGGGGATGGCCATGGTCAGGCGGCCGATCCGCCGCACGTGATCCCGGATGTTGTTCAGCATCGCGGTGATCCGGCTGTTCTTCGACTGCGCGTACAGCAGCACGTCGAACTCGTCGAGCAGCGCGGCCAGGCGGCCGGTGTCGTCCGCCGCCAGGGCCGCCGCGCTGTCCCGCACGATCCGGTTCAGCGCGGCCAGGTCCTCGGTGGCGATGTTCACCGCGGCCTCCCGGGCACACTGGCCCTCCAGCAGCTCCCGGACCTCGTAGATCTCCCGGAGATCCTGGCGGCTGTAGCCGGACACGACCGCGCTGCGGTACGGCGCGATCTGCACGAAGCCGTCCTTCTCCAGCCGGACGAAGGCCTCGCGCAGCGGTGTCTTGCTGACCCCGAAGCGGGCCGCCAGCTCGGCCTCGCGCAGCACGTAGCCGGGCGGAAGCTGGGTGGCGACGATCTCCTCGCGGAGCTTCAGGTACACCCAGTCCTTCAGCTGCCGGTGCTCGACACCTTCACCCAGCGTGCTGGTCATCCGCCGCCTCCGTGACGCGGGTGCCGCCCGGCCGGGCTCCCCCGGGCCGGGCGCACCCTCGTGCCCCATTTGAGATCTCAGATACTAATGCCGCCTCAGCCCTTCGGCAGGAGGCTCGTATTGACCACGCCCGCCGCGTTGACCGGCTTGGTGATCAGCCCGTCACTGTGCATCCAGTTGGCGAAGCTCTGCCACTGGCTCACGCTCATGGCCCCGAACCCGCCCGGGTTCGCCAGCAGCGGGGCGGTCGCGTAGACCATCTTCTTGAGCAGCGCCGGGCTGTAGCCCTTGGCCACCGGGGACAGCGCGGCCAGCGCGGCCGCGGGGTTGGCCTGCGCGGCGGCCGCCCCCTGGGCCAGCCCGGCCAGGAACTCACGCACCGTGGTCCGGTACGCGGCGTCGCTGGCCAGCTTGCTCTTGTTCGCGATGATGACCAGCTCGTCGTAGTTGGGCACACCCTGGGTGCTCACCGGGTAGACCTTCGGCTTGAGCCCGAGCGAGCCGAGCTGGATGGCCTCAACGTTCCGGTAGCCGCTGATGATGGCGGACACCTTGCTGGACACCATAGCGGGGACCAGGCCCTCGTTGACCGTGACCAGCTTGATCTGGCTCAGGGACAGGTTGTACTTCTTCAGCACCGCCTTGAGCATCTGCGCCGAGGTCGGGTCCCCGTCGGTGCCGACGGTCTTCCCGGCCAGCTGGGCCGGGCCGCTGACCCCGCTCTTGCCCGAGATGATCAGTGAGTTCAGCGAGGTCGGGATCATCGCGGCGACCGCGGCGACGTTCAGGTTCTGGGTGGCCGCGACGATCGTCTCCGGCTCGTACGAGATGGCCAGCGGCACCTGGCCCAGGCTGATGAGCTTCAGCGCGTCCGTGCTGTTCGACGGCGACTGGAAGGTCACGTTCAGGTGCTGCTTGGTGAAGTCGCCGTCCTTCTGGGCCAGGTACAGCGCGATGTGGTCGGGGTTGGGGAACCAGTCCAGCAGGACCGTGGTATTGGTCATGGCCGTGCCGCCGCTGCTGCTGGCGGAGGAGCCGGATGAGGACGACGAACCACACGCCACGACGGCCGACATCAGGGCCGCCGCCCCGAGGACCAGCGCTCCGCGGCTGCGGCCTGCCCGTCTTGCGGTCATGGATGTCACCGTTTCCCTTCTCGTGCCCAAGGGCAGACGATCCGCTCGAGTACCGAGACGGCGATGAACAGGAGGATGGCCTCAGCGGTGAGGATGAAGATGGCCGCGAAGACCAGGTCGGTCTCCAGCTGCGGGATGGCCTGGATCATCACGTAACCCAGGCCGTTCTGTGACCCGGCGTACTCCCCGAACACGGCGCCGATCGGGGCGTAGGTGGCCGCGATCCGGAGCCCGGAGAACATGGACGGCAGCGCGGCCGGCGCCTCGACCCGCCGCAGCGTAGCCCACCGGCTGCCGTCCAGCGTGCGCATCACCCGGAGCAGTTCCGGGTCCACCGACGCCAGGCCGTCGATCGTGTTGACGACGATGGGGAAGAAGCAGATCAGCGCGACCACGATCAGCTTGGGCGTGATGGTGTAGCCGAAGATGATGGCCAGCACCGGCGCGATCACCACGACCGGCACCGCCTGCGAGCCGATCAGCAGCGGGTAGACGGCGTTGCGGACGACGCGGGAACTGTGCAGGGCGAACGCCAGCGAGACCCCCAGCACCACGGCCAGCAGGTACCCGAGCAGGACCTCCTTGGTCGTGACCCAGGTCGCGCTGGCCAGCGTGCCGGACCAGTCGGAGATCCCGGTGGAGGCGATCCGGTCCAGCGACGGCAGCACGTAATCGGGCACGCCGAACCAGTGGCTGACCGCCTCCCAGATCCCGGCGATGGCCAGCAGGATGGCGGCGGCGGGCAGCGCCCGGCGCAGGGACGCCGCGGCCGACCGGCGGAATGACCGGGGCGGGGCCGCGACGGCCGGCTCCTCCGGGCGGGTGACGGTGCGTGCTCATGCTCCCGCCTCGGTCCTGGCCGTCATGCCACCGCCTCCAGCAGGGAGAGGATCTCGTCGCGCAGCTCGGTGAATTCCGGGTGCCGGATGAGCTCGCGGCGGCTGCCGGCGTGCGGCAGGTTCACCGTGAACTCGGCGACGACCCGGCCCGGCCGCGCGGACATCACCACGACCCGCTCACCGATCAGCAGTGCCTCCTCCACGTCGTGGGTGACCAGCATGGTCGTCCGGGGCTCGGCATCCAGCGCACTGCGCAGCCACTGCTGCAGGTCGGCCCGGGTGATCGAGTCGAGCGCACCGAACGGCTCATCGAGCAGCAGGACCTCCTTGCCCGCCACCAGGGTGCGCAGGAAGGAGACCCGCTGCCGCATCCCGCCGGACAGCTGGTGCGGCAGCCGCTTCTCGAACCCGGCCAGGCCGAACCGCTCGACCAGGTGCGCCACCTGGTCGCGGGCCGCCTGGCGCCGGATCCCCCGGTTCTCCAGCGCCAGCGCCGCGTTGCCGAGCACGTCGCGCCAGGGCAGCAGCAGGTCACGCTGCGGCATCCAGGCACAGCGGCGCAGCCGGCCCTGGGCGGTATCCGCGTCGAGGACGGTGATCGATCCCTCGTTCGGCTCGTCCAGGCCGCATACCATCGCGAGCAGCGTGGACTTCCCGCAGCCGCTCGGGCCGACGATGGCCAGGCGGCCGTGCAGCGGGACGTCCAGGTCCACCCCGGACACCGCGACGGTCTCCCCGAACGCCCGGGCGACCCCGCGCACCTGTACCCCGGCTGCCAGGGGCCGCTATCCCCGGTGCGGAGCGCCGCCTCGGGCCCGGCCCCGGGCCGAGCCGCGCCGCTTCCCGCGGGCAACCCACCCGTTGCGGCCATCGGGCTCCCTCATTCGGCAAATAGGATCTCAGATCTGATTTGGCTAGTGAATCACTGTCGCTGCCTGGGCGCGAGATCCAGACACTGAACCGTTACGCCGGAAATGAGCTGTTAACAGTGCACGCTATCCCGGCCAGAGGCCGCCGGGCTGGCAATGCGATCCCAGGCCGATGCCAGACTTGGCGGCATGACCTGGACTGCACCCGCCCCCGGCCCGGTCGACGGGCCAACCACCGGAGACGACCGGCCGATGCTGGAGGGCTACCTGCACTGGCAGCGGGCCACGCTGCTGAACATCTGCGCCGGGCTCACCGGCGAGCAGCTGGCGCTCCGGCCGGTCCCGTCCTCCGGGCTGTCCCTGCTGGGGCTGATCCGGCACCTGGCCAAGGTGGAGCGCAGCTGGCTCCGCCAGCGGGCGGCGGGCAGCCCGTGCCGCCGCTGTTCGACCCGGCCCTCGGCAAAGATGCCGACTTCACCGCCGTGGTGGCGGCGGACGCGGCCGCCGAGATCGGCCGGCTGCGTGCGGAGTGGCAGCTCGGCGATGCGGCCGTTAAGAATATGAAGTTCTCGGACACGTTCGACGCAGGCGGGGAAACCTGGTCGCTGCGGATGACCTACGTCCACCTCATCGGGGAGTACGCCCGGCACAACGGGCACGCTGACCTGCTCCGGGAGGCCATCGACGGGGTCAGGGCGCGGTAACCCGGGCCAGCGAGAGGACCACGTGCCGGATGAAGTCGTCCGGGCCGGGCCACGGGAAGCCGGGCAGCGCGGTGCGCAGCGTCACCATCCCGTGCATGGCCACCCAGACCGCGGTCGCGTCGGCGACCGGGTCGGTGCTGGCCGAGACCCCGGCCCGGACGCAGTCCTCGATGGCCTGCACCAGCAGGGCGAACGACTCGGCGCCCCACTCGAGCACCGGGCGGCCGTCCGGTCCCAGCGGGACCGGCTGGCAGTAGCCCTCCGCGGCGGGCTGCTTTCCGGCGAACAGCACGCCGTACCGGGCCGGGTGGTCCAGGCCGTAGGCCACGTAGGCGGCGCAGCCCGCGGTGAGCCGGTCGGCCGGCTCCGGCCCGGCCGCCTCGGTCGCGCGCTGGATGGCCTCGGCGAGCTCGTCGAAGATCCGCAGCACGACGGCGAGCAGGATGGCGTCGCGGTCGGGGAAGTGCGGGTAGATCGACGGGGCCGCGATCCCCACCTCGCGGGCCACCGCCCGGAGGGTCACCGCCTCGGCCGAACCCTCGCGCTCGATCAGCGCCAGCGCCCCGTCCACGATGTCCTCGCTGAGCCGGGCGCCCTCGCCGCGGGCGTTCCGCTGCCGCCGGGCCGGGCCGCGGCCGGCCCGGGCCGCCGGGCCGCGCTGCGGTCGCTGCCCTGGTGCCCGGTGACTTCCGCCGCTTGTTTCATGCCTCCACTTTACAACTGTTAGCTCATCTGTCTATGCTTACGACTGTAAGCCAACATAGGTAAGTAATCAGTTGTAAGGAGAGCGCGATGCCGAACTCCCGCTGGCCCCTGGGCCATCCGCGCCGCCGCCAGATCCTGCTGGTGCTCTGCCTGAGCCTGCTGGTCGTGGTGATCGACAACACCATCCTCAACACCGCGCTGCCCACGCTGGCCCGGGTGCTGCACGCGGGCACCAGCTCGCTGCAGTGGATCGCGGACGCCTACACGCTGTGCTTCGCGGCGCTGCTCATCCCGGCCGGCGCGCTCGGTGACCGGTACGGCCGCAAGCTGTCCCTGCTCGGCGGGCTGGCCGTGTTCGGGCTGGGCAGCGCCGCGGCCGCGTTCTCGTCCGGGACCGGGACGCTGATCGGGGCGCGGGTGGTGATGGGCCTGGGTGCCGCGTTCGTCATGCCGGCCACCCTGTCCATCCTGAACGCGGTCTTCCCGCCGAAGGAGCGGCCGCAGGCCATCGCGGCCTGGTCGGCGGTGGCCGGGGTGGGCATCGTCATCGGCCCGACCCTGGGCGGGCTGCTGCTGTCGCACTTCTGGTGGGGCAGCGTCTTCCTGATCAACGTCCCGCTGGTGGCGCTGGCGCTGGCCGGCGTGACGCTGACCGTGCCGGAGACCGCCGAGCCCGGCGGGCGCAGGCTGGACATCCCGGGCACCGCGGCGGTGGCGGGCGCGCTGTTCCTGCTGGTGGACGCCATCATCGAGGCGCCCAGCCGGGGCTGGACCGGGCCGGTCACGCTGGCCGAGGCGGCGGCCGGGCTGGCCCTGCTCGGCGGATTCGCCTGGTGGGAGCTGCGCATCCCGGAACCCCTCATCGACCTGCGGGTGTTCGCCGTCCGCGCCTTCTCGGCCGCCGCCGCGTCGGTGACCGTGATCTTCTTCGCCCTGTTCGGCAGCCTGTTCGTGCTCACCCAGTACCTGCAGCTGGTGCACGGCTACAGCCCGCTGTCCGCCGGGGTGCGCGCCCTGCCGTTCGCGCTGGCCATGGCGGCCGTCTCGCCGCTCTCCCCGGTGCTGGCGGCCCGCCTGGGCGTCCGGGTGGTCATCCCGGCCGGCATCGCGCTGATGGGCGCGGGACTGCTCGACCTGTCCACGGTGGGCGTGCACACCAGTTACCCGCCGCTGGCCGTGGCCGTGGCGATCATGGGCGCAGGCATGGGGCTGGTCATGGCACCCGCCAGCCAGACCATCATGAGCACCGTGCCAGCGCACCAGGCCGGGGCGGGCAGCGCCGTCAACGACACGATCCGCGAGGTCGGCGGGGCCATGGGCATCGCCCTCGTGGGCAGCCTGTCCGCCGCCCTGTTCCGGTCCCGGCTGGGCAGCACGCTCAGCCGCGGCGCACGTGCCACACCGGGTCAGCGACCTGGCCAGCAGCTCCATCGCGGCCGCCGACGCGGTCGGGCGGCAGGCGGGCGGCGTGCGCGGCGCCGAGCTGGTGAGCGCCGCGCACAGCGCGTTCGTCACGCTCGATGGCCACCAGCATCCGGGTCGCCGCCGCCGTGGCGCTGGCCGCCGCCATCGGTGCTGTCTTCGCGCTGCCGCGCCGCCGCGCGGGGGTGCCCGGGGCGGCCGCCGCCCGCCGCGCTGGCGCCGGCGGCCACGGCCGCGGCCAGCGAGCGTGCCGCCTGACCAGCGCGCGGCCAGCTGGCCACGCACCGGCCCCGGCGCCACCCGCCGGGGCCGAGGATGGCCGCCGTTACAGATCCGGCGCAAACGGGGTACGCCTGGCCGTATTGCGGCGGCCCGGCCCCGGACCGGAGGCGCGGGCCCGCCGAGGAGAGGAACCGGACATGGAGCCAGCGAGCCCTCCTGTTGTCTTCGTCCATGGCCTGTGGCTGCACGCGTCCTCGTGGGACCCGTGGGTGGACTTCTTCCGGGAGGCCGGTTACGCGCCGCTGGCGCCGGGCTGGCCGGGCGACGGGGACACGGTCGAGGACACCCGGCGCCACCCCGAGCAGGTGGCGGGCAAGGGCATCGAGGATGTCGTCCGGCACTACGCGGCGATCATCCGGGGGCTGCCGGCCAAGCCCGTGGTCATCGGCCATTCCTTCGGCGGCCTCATCGCCCAGCGGCTGCTGGGGCAGGATCTCGCGGCCGCGGCGGTGGCCATCGACCCGGCGCCCATCAAGGGCGTGATCTACCTGCCGCCGTCCGCGCTGCGGGTCGCCTCGATCGCGCTGCGCAAGCCCGCCAACCGGAACGAGGCGGTGTCGCTCACCGCCGACCAGTTCCGCTACGGCTTCGGCAACGCACTGCCCGCCGCGGAATCCGCGGAGCTGTATGACCGCTGGACCATCCCGTCCCCGGGCAAGCCCCTGTTCGAGGATGCGCTGGCGAACTTCACCCCGGGGTCGCCGGCCAAGGTGGACACGCGCAACAAGAGCCGGGGCCCGCTGCTGCTCACCGCCGGGGGCCAGGACCACACGGTCCCGCCGCCCATCGTGATGGCGACCCGGCGGCTGTACCACAGGTCACCCGCCATCACTGACCTGCGGGAATTCCCTGACCGCGGCCACTCCCTCACCGTCGACCACGGCTGGCGCGAGGTCGCCCAGGCGGCACTGGACTGGCTCAGGCAGCGTCACCTGTAGCCGCAGTGCCGCTCGCGGGCCGGGCCAGCCCGGCGCGGCGGGCCGGTCCCGGTGCGGCTGGTCCGGCAGCGGTCCGGCCGGGGCGGCTAGGCCCGGGGCCAGCCGGAGTGGTCCAGCCAGCCGAATGACTCCTCCGGGCGGCCCGATGAGGGGCGGTACTCCAGCCCGATGTAGCCCTGATAGCCCCTGGCGTCCAGATGGCCGAGGAGGAACGGGTAGTTGATCTCACCGGTGCCCGGCTCGCCGCGCCCCGGCACGTCCGCGACCTGGATGTGGCTGATCAGCTCCCAGTACGCGTCCACCGTGGCGGTGAGATCCCCCTCCATCCGCTGCATGTGATACGCGTCGTACTGCAGCCGGACGTTGTCCCGGCCGGTCCGGGTGATGAAGCGGCCGCGGCCGCGGTGGTGGTGAGCAGGCAGGGACCGTTCTCGGCCGAGTTGAGCGCCTCGATCATCACCTGGCAGCCGGCGTCCGCGGCGAGGTCCGCGGCCCAGGCGACGTTGTCGCGGGCCAGGTCCCGCTGCACATCCGGCGGGTAACGCTCGTCACGCAGCCCGACCAGCAGGTTCAGCCGCCGGCAGCCGCATTCCGCGGCGATGCGCAGCGCCCGCGGCACGTTGGCGCGCAACCGCCCGGCGCGGTCCGGGTCGGCGGCCAGCCCGCGGTCCCCGGCGGGCAGGTCCCCGCCATCGAAATTGAGCAGCGCCAGGTGCAGGCCCCAGCGCCGGGTCAGGCCGGGCAGCAGGGCGGCCTCGTCATCGCCGGGCCACCACAGCTCGACCGCGCCGAACCCGGCCCGGGCGGCCCGCTCGAAGCGCTCGCCCAGCGGCAGGCCCTCCCACAGCAGGGACAGGTTGGCGGCGAAGCGGAGCGTCATCAGGCCACCTCCGGCCGGTTATCCGCCCCGGTGCGGCCGGGCCGGCCGCACCGGGCGTCAGAGCCCGAATGATGCGGCCGCCCGCGACGCGATATGCCGCCCGATCACGATCGACGCGGTGGCCGCCGGGGACGGCGCGTTCAGCACGTGGATGATGCCGGGCGCCTCCTCGATCAGGAAGTCGTCCACCAGCGCCCCGGAACGGCTCAGGCACTGGGCGCGGATGCCGGACGGCCCGAACGTGATGTCCCGCGCCGTGACCGCCGGGACGTACCGGCGCATCTCGGCCAGGTAGGCGGGCTTGACCAGGTCCCGGTAGATCTCCAGGGCCCCGGTCCGGGCGTAGCAGCGGGCCAGCCGGCGCAGCCCCGGGAAGCGCAGGGCGTCCAGCAGGTCCCGGCCGTTCACCGACAGCCGCCCGTAGCCTTCCCGGGCCAGGGCGGGCACCGCGTTCGGGCCGGCGTGCAGCGTCCCGTCCACGCCCCGGGTGAAGTGCACGCCCAGGAACGGGAACGCCGGGTCGGGCACCGGGTAGACCAGCCCGCGGACCAGGCCGGCCGCGTCCGGCCGGAATGTGTAGTAGTCCCCCCGGAACGGGACGATCCGGTATTCGCTGCCGCCCTGGCCGGTCATCGCGGCGATCCGGTCGGCCTGCAGCCCGGCGCAGGCGACCACCGCCCGGGCCTGGACCGGGCCGCCCGCGGTCTCGGCCACCCAGCCGCCCGCCGCCCGGGCCAGTGACAGCAGGCCGTGCCCGCACAGCACCTGGCCGCCGGCCTTGCTGACCGCCTCGGCGTAGGCGGCCGCGACCTGCCGGTAGTCGATGACCCCGCTCTCCGGGATGTGCAGCGCCCGGATGCCGCGCACGGACGGCTCGATCTCCGCGATCCCCCGGCCCGATCTCCCGGACGTCCAGCCCGTTGGCCCGGCCGCGCCCGGCCAGGTCGCCAGCCGGGACAGCTCGCTGTCCCGGGTGGCCACGACCAGCTTGCCGGTCTGCCGGTACGGGATCTGGTGGGAGTCGGCGAACTCCATCATCGCCAGCCGCCCGGCGGTGCAGAACCTCAGGCTGTGGCGCCGCGCGAGGCGGGCGAGCCGATCATGGCGATCGTGTCGATCAAGTCCCAGCAGGTCACGTTCTACGACGCCGACGGCTGGATCCTGCGCGCGCCGGTGTCGACCGGCATTACGGGGCGCGAAACGCCGGCCGGCGTCTTCGCCGTCATCGAGAAGGACAAGGATCACCACTCGACCCTCTATGACGATGCCTGGATGCCGAACATGCAGCGCATCACCTGGAACGGCATCGCGCTGCACGGCGGGCCGTTGCCCGGCTATGCGGCCTCGCACGGCTGCATACGGATGCCCTACGACTTTGCGGAGAAGCTGTTCGACAAGACGTGGATCGGGATGCGGGTGATCATCTCGCCGATCGATGCGGCCCCGGTCGAGTTTTCCCACCCGGTGCTGTTCCAGCCGAACGCGGAGGCCGTTGCGGCCGCCCCGGCGCGCGCCGAGACGCTCGTCCAGGAGGCCGCGGACGCCGTCAAGACGGCCGACGAGGCGAAGAAAGCCGCCGCGAGCGCGGCGCGCGCGACCGCATCGCTCAACGCCTCGCTGCGCAAGCTGGAAGGGCTCAAGACCCGCGCCGGCGCCGAGCTCGCCTTCGCCGACAAGGCACTCGCCGCCGCAAGGACGGAGCAGGCCACGGTGCGGGCCGAGGAGGCAAAGCAGAAGGCCGCGCCCAAGGCCGCGGAACTGGCAACCGAGTTAGACACCGCCAGGCTGGATGCGAAGTCGAAGCTCGACGCCGCCGCCGCCGCAAAGGCCGCCGCCAAGGCGGCCGAGACGAAGAAGGCCGACGCCGCCAAGGCGGCGAAAGAGGCGAAGCTCGCGCTCGAGCCGGTCTCGATCTACATCAGCCGCGCGACGCAGAAGCTTTACGTACGGCGCAACACGCACAAGCCGTGGCCGGACGGGGGCGAGGTGTTCGATGCGAGCATCGAGGTCCCCATCACGATCCGCAATCCCGACAAGCCGATCGGCACGCATGTGTTCACGGCGATGGCGAAGAACGACACGGGTCTGCGCTGGTCCGTGGTCACGATCGACAACGGGGACGACGCCAAAGAGGCGCTCGACCGCATCGCCATCCCGCAGGATGTGCTCGACCGCATCGCGCCGACCGCATTGCCGCGTTCTTCCATCATCGTCTCGGACGAGCCGCTGAGCAGCGAGACCAACTATCGCACCGAGTTCGTCGCGGTGCTGAACAACCAGCCCCAGGGCGGTTTTATCACGCGCCGGCCTACGCCGGTCGATGCCCCCCTTGCGAGCGCCTGGGGCGACGGCGGCTTTGGCTTCTTCTTCCAGCGCACGCCGGACCCGCAACCCCGCGATATGCGCCGGCGCGGCGGCCAGCCATACTACTATCAGGTGCAACGAAACTGGTGGTAGGACGCGGCCTCGCCGCGCGGGCCGCGTGGTCGCTCGGGGTCAAAACGCCAATTATTCCCTCACCACCCGCACCGCCCCTCGCGCGGCGCTGGTCGTGAGCATCGCATAGGCCTTGAGCGCCATCGAGATCTTCCGGCTGCGCTTTGCGGGTTTCCAGGCGTCGGCTCCTCTGGCCAGCATCGCCTCCCTGCGCCGGGTCAAGACGGCTTCGTCAACGCGCAGGCTTATGGAGCGTCCGGGAATATCGATTTGGATTGGGTCGCCCTCCTCAACCAGTCCGATCAGACCGCCTTCCGCGGCTTCGGGTGAGATGTGTCCGATCGACATACCCGACGTCCCGCCGGAGAAACGACCATCGGTGATCAGCGCGCAGCTCTTTCCAAGTCCTTTCGATTTGAGATAGCTCGTCGGATAAAGCATCTCCTGCATGCCGGGACCCCCGCGCGGGCCCTCGTACCGGATCACCACGATATCGCCAGCACGAATCTTGCCGGTCAGGATGCCTTCGACCGCGGCATCCTGGCTTTCGAAGATCCGCGCCGGCCCTTCGAACTTCAGGACGCTTTGGTCGACGCCCGCCGTTTTCACGATACAGCCATCGACGGCCAGATTGCCGGAGAGCACCGCAAGACCGCCGTCCTTCGAGAAGGCGTGCTCCACGTCGCGGATGCAACCCGCTGCGCGGTCGGTGTCCACCTCGTCAAAACGCCGTTCCTGACTGAAAGCGACCTGGGTAGGCACCCCGCCGGGCGCGGCCTTGTAGAAGCCGCGCACATTCTCGCTTCGGGTTCGCCTGATATCCCAGCGCGCGAGCGCATCTTCAAGCGACTTGCTGTGCACGGTCGAAATCTTGCGATTGATCAGCCCGGCGCGGTCGAGTTCGCCGAGAATGGCCATCACGCCGCCGGCGCGATGGACATCCTCCAGATGCACGTCCGGCACCGAGGGCGCGACCTTGCACAGCACCGGCACCCGGCGGGACAACCGGTCGATGTCTTGCATCGTGAAGGGGATCTCGCCTTCGTAGGCCGCCGCCAGCAGGTGCAGCACGGTGTTGGTCGATCCGCCCATGGCGATGTCCAGCGTCATCGCATTTTCGAACGCCTCGAAGCTTGCGATTGTCCGCGGCAGCGCGGTGTTGTCGTCCTGTTCATAGTAGCGGCGCGCCAGATCGACGATCAGATGGCCGGCCTCGACAAACAGTCCCTTGCGGTCGGCATGCGTAGCCAGCATGGAGCCGTTGCCGGGCAAGGCAAGGCCGAGTGCCTCGGTCAGGCAGTTCATGGAGTTTGCGGTGAACATGCCCGAACAGGATCCGCAAGTCGGACAGGCCGACCGCTCGATGATGGCGACGTCGGCGTCGCTGACGGTGTCGTCGGCGGCCGCGACCATGGCGTCCACCAGATCGACCGACCTGATCTTGCCCTTGAGATTGACCTTGCCGGACTCCATCGGCCCGCCCGAGACGAACACCGCCGGAATGTTGATCCGCAACGCCGCCATCAACATGCCCGGCGTGATCTTGTCGCAATTGGAGATGCACACCATGGCGTCGGCGCAATGGGCGTTGACCATGTATTCGACGGAGTTGGCGATGATCTCGCGCGAAGGCAGGCTGTAGAGCATGCCGTCGTGTCCCATGGCGATGCCGTCATCGACCGCGATGGTGTTGAACTCCTTGGCGACGCCGCCGGCTTTTTCGATTTCGCGCGCGACCAGCTGGCCGAGGTCCTTGAGATGGACGTGCCCCGGGACGAACTGCGTGAACGAGTTGACCACGGCGATGATCGGCTTGCCAAAATCCTCGTTCTTCATGCCGGTGGCCCGCCAGAGGCCGCGGGCGCCCGCCATGTTGCGGCCGTGGGTTGTGGTGCGGGACCGGTAGGCCGGCATGAATTTTCCTTTCGACGTTCAGATGATGGCGCCTTGCTCGCGTGAATCCGGCTCTTGCTCAACCGCTTTCAGCGGGCGTGTTTCCTCGGTTCCATATTGCAGAACTTCCGCTCCGGCTCCAGTCCAAAGGTGATCTTCGTATTTCTGCGACCTTATGCCCGGCTTATCAAGGCCGTATTGCAGCACCTGCCGTTCCTCCAGCGTGACGAAGCCACTATCCATCGTTTCGTCCAGGACCGGCAGGAACTCATTGATCTTCATGATAGGCGGGGCCTTCTCCTAGGAATTTGAATTTGTCGGCGGCTACGATCATGATGGCCGCGAATGCGCTGCCGCTGGCGCGTCGGCAGTCTCGACAGTGCCAAATCAGCATCGCGGGGCAGACCATACCGTCAGCGCCGGTCCGCTGTAACAAGTCATTCGGGAGGACCCTCATGAGCGAGACGTCGAAACTCGAACCCTGGCAATGGCCGGAAAAGCACTGGCGCGGGCTGGTCAACCAGGTCCGCGCCGGCAAGACCTACCGGCCCGGGACCTGGAAGGGCGGCGCGCGATGCGCGTTTGCGCTGTCGTTCGATTCCGACCATGAGACCAACGAGCTGCGCGACGGCGGCAAGTCGATCGGACGCATGGCATGGGGGCAGTATGGCAATCGTGTCGGCGTCCCGAGCATCCTGAAATTGCTTGCGAAACACTCGGTGCCGGCGACCTTCTATGTGCCGGCCGTGTGTGCGCTGCTCTATCCGGACGAGCAGCGGCGCATCATCGCCGAGGGGCACGAGATCGGTATCCATTCATGGATCCACGAGCTGAACTCGGTGCTTCCGTATGAAGCCGAGAAGGACCTGATGATGCGCGCGGCCGACGTGCTGGAGAACACGACCGGGGTTCGGCCGGTCGGCGCGCGTACCGCGTCCTGGGATTTCTCGCCGCACACGCTGCGCATCACCAGGGAGGCCGGCCTGCTCTACGATTCCTCGCTGATGGCCGACGTCGATTGCTACGAGCTGCTGCTCGACGGCGAGCCGACCGGCGTGATCGAATTTCCGGTGGAATGGATCCGCGACGACGCGGTCTATTTCATGATGCATCGCTTCCAGGGCCTGCGTCCCTACACGCCGCCGTCGGACGTGTTGGATGTATTCAGGCGCGAATTCGAGGCGGCCTATGAGGAGGGCGGAATCTTCCAGCTCACCTGCCATCCGCACATCATCGGCTACCGCTCGCGTCTGTGGATCATCGAGGAGCTCATTCGCCTGGCCAGGGCGAAGGGCGACGTCTGGTGCGCAACCCATGCCGATGTGGTCCGCTACGCGTGCCAGCATGGCGCCGGCTGAAGGAAGGTCCCGCACATGACAAAGACGGCCCTCGTCACCGGCGGCGCGCGCGGCATCGGTCGCGCCTGTGCGCTCGCGCTTGCCGATTCCGGCTTCGACATCGCCCTCGTCGATCTCCTGGAGAAGGAGATGGCGGCGACCGCACGCGATATCGAGGCGCGCGGCAGGCGTACGCTCGCCTTTCAGGCCGATGTGAGCGATTTTGCCCGTGCGCATGCGATCGTCGAACAGATCAACGTGAAATGGGGAAATCTCGATGTGCTCCTGAACGATGCGGGCGCGCCGAACCCGAAGCCGATCCTCGAGATCACCGAGGCCGAGTTCGACCGCACGATCGCGGTGAACCTCAAGAGCTGCTTCAACTTCATTCACGCTTGCGCGCCGGTCATGCTGAAGCAGGACACCGGCGGCCGGATCATCTCGATCTCATCGATCAACGCGCTGTCGGGCGGCGTCACCAGCGCCGTCAGCAAGCATGCCTATGCCGCGGCCAAGGCCGGAATCCTGGGCCTGACGCGCTCGCTCGCAAAAGAGCTCGGGCCCAAAGTATCGGTCAACGCGATCTGCCCGGGAGTGATCGCGACCGACCTGGCGCGCGGTCTGCTCGGCGAGCGGGAGGCCCAGCTGACCGCGGGGATTGCCCTGGGCCGGGTCGGCACGCCCGAGGATATCGCCAGCATCGTGCGCTATCTCGCCCTCGACGCGCACATGTACATGACCGGCCAGCACTTCGTGGTCGACGGATTTCAATGGAGCTGCTGAGCAGCCCCCCGTTGCATCTGGGCAACACCCCCATTTAAAAGCCGCATTCGGGGGGTTCCACCATTGCTTGTCCAGATCGTGGCTCCAAGAATTGCCGGCGTCAGATTCCTGGCTATGCCATCCGGCCCCCATCGGAGACGGTAATCATGAACCTGCGATTGGATGCAATGTCAGCATTGTGCCGGGAGGTCGCAATACCGGCTTCGGTTCTGGCGTTCATCGCCGCGTTTGGTTCTGCGGGGATCGATAACACCGGCGCCGCACTGATCGTTGAGCGCCCCGCACCGCCGCTTGCCGCCGCCGAGTTGGCCGACAAACTGCCGCCGATCTCGTTGGCTGCCGCCGACGCGGTGGCTGCCAGCAGGTCGGTGTCGGAGACAGCCGCCGCCGCGGCAACGCCGGCTTCGCATGAGCCGGAACCGATCGTTACAGCCGCGTTGACGGATTCATCGGAAAGGCTGCCGCCTGAGACATCGACGGAGGAGCAGGTAGCCAAATCGCTGGCGAGTCGGGAGCATGGCGACGCCAACCCGGCTGTCGGGTCAACCGAAATTCTCGACGAGTGCTACGTCGTGGATGCCTGCATCGACCGCTACCTTTGGGCGCTTTACGAACGCACGCCCAAGGAAGACGCCGTCAAGACCCAGGAAAAGAGAAAAGTGACCATCAGGAAAAAGGGCAGACGAGTGACCGTCACCAGGACGTTTACCACGGTTACCGATGAGGATTTTTCGTGGAAGGACCCCAAGGCCGCCGAAAAGGCCGGCATGCCCATGGTGGACTACGTGATAGGAGGCATGGATCGGGATTTCAAGCTGAGGCTCTTCCATCTGCTTTACGCGGCTGAGGAGGCGGGATTATCACCTGGCATCACCAGCGCTTTCCGCGATGACTATCGGCAATCGATTGCAAGCGGCCTTAAGGCGGCCAACGACAGGTCCTATCATGGCGGCAGCTTCCGTGGAGGCTATGGCCACGGGCTCGCGGCGGATGTCGTGAGCGTCAACGGTGCGACACGGGCGGAGCGTTTTACGTCAACCGAAACGCTCTGGAAATGGATCGATGCGCACGGGCAAGAATTTGGAATTGGACGGCCTTATCTCGATCGAGACCCTCCGCATCTGGCACCGATCGACGGCAAGGAATATGCCGATCACCATCGCGGAATGAAAGCTCGACGGATGGGGTCGGCGGCGAAGCCGCGCAACAGGCTCACTTTGCAACACGATCGCCATTCGGCGAAACCCGCGAGAACCGCAAACTCGTCGAAGATGGGAACGATCCAGCCGGCGTGATGAACTGAAGTGAGATGGCTCGCCGCCGAGATTGGGCCGCAAAAAAACTGCGCGATCAAATGCCCGCGGCTCGCCGCGAGCAGGTTCCTTCGCCCTTGCGCAGCGCTTACGTCCTGCCGGCAGCCCGACGGGCAAATCAGCAATGACAACAGAGTAACCGGCCCCGCGTCTGTCAGGCCCGCTTTGCAAAAATATTCTTCTTTTCAGAATATTCGGATTATCCTATATCTCTCCCCGTCCCGTCCCACCAAAGGGGCGGCTCGCGATCGTCACGAAACGCGGGGCGGGATGCGGTGGACGCGGATGCGCTCTTGACGAATGGCGCGTGATGCGGACGGCGAAGTCGTGTGGGCCTGGCACCCCGACGCTGGTGTCAAGTTCGCGTTAAGGCGCGCGGGCGACGGTGGCAAACAAGCCCGGTGCACCGGGGCGAGCACGAAGTAAGCCGTAAAACCATTGCGCGGGGAATGCCGGGTGAAACCGGTGTGACCGTGGTGACTACGCTCGTGTACTTTGTTTTTTATCGTACGCGAGGCTGCGGGCGCATCGAGCGCCCGGCATTCCCTGCGCCCTCTGTTTCAGAGGAGCCGGACCAAAAGCAAACCTCGCGCAAAAAACCTGCGGCGAGAATACGGAGCTGTGGCTGCTACACACACACTCGTCATGCCCGGGCCTGACCCGGGCATCGATCAACCTTCGCGAGAGTTTTACGAAGAGGATGGATTGCCGGGTCAAGCCCGGCAATGACGAATTGGACGACATTCGGGGGTTTCCGCTCACGCCCTCACGAATTGACGTGGATGAAATCGCGCAGCAAGGGATAGATTTCGTTGTTCCACTTCTTGCCCGAGAACACGCCGTAATGGCCGACGCCGGCCTGCATGTGATGCACCCTGCGATAGGCGCGCACGCCGGTGCAGAGGTCCTGGGCGGCGAGCGTCTGGCCGATCGAGCAGATGTCGTCCTTCTCGCCCTCGACCGTCATCAGGCCCATGCGCTTGATGGAAGCCGGGTTCACCGGGCGGCCGCGGAAGGTCATCTGGCCGCGCGGCAGCAGGTGTTCCTGAAACACGTCGCGGATGGTTTCGATGTAGAATTCCGCGGTGAGATCCATCACCGCGAAATATTCGTCATAGAAGGTCTTGATGACCGCGGCCTTCTCCTTCTCGCCCTTGGCGAGATGCGTGGCGAGATCGATGTGCTGCTTGACGTGGCGCTCGAGATTCATCGACACGAAGGCGGCAAGCTGCACGAAGCCGGGATAGACCGGGCGAAACGCGCCCTTGCACTGGATCGGCACGTAATTGATCAGGTTCTTCTCGAACCATTTGAGCGGCTTGCTCTTGGCGAATTCGTTGACCTTGGTCGGCTGGATCCGGGTGTCGATCGGTCCGGCCATCAAGGTCAGGCGTCGCCGGGCGCGAGGGATGATCGTCCTCCGACATGATGGCGGCCGCCGCCAGCGCCGACACCGACGGCTGGCAGATCGCCACCATGTGCGGGCGCGGACCCAGTTGGCCGAGGAAGGTGATGAGGTGCTCGGTGTAGTCGTCGAGGCCGAACCTGCCTTTCGCGAGCGGAATGTCGCGCGGGTTGTGCCAGTCGGTGATGTAGACATCGTGGTCCTGCAGCAGCGTCTTCACCGTGCCGCGCAGCAGGGTGGCGAAATGGCCGGACATCGGCGCCACCAGCAACAGCCGCGGCTGCTGCGGCGAATTCTCTTTCCTGAAATGCAGCAGCGAGCCGAACGGCGTGGCGTAGGCGACTTCCTCGACCACCTCCAGCTCGCGATTGCCGACCAGCACCTTGTCGATGCCGTAGGCCGGGCGCGCATAGGTGAGCGTCGCGCGCGAGATCAGTTCGAGCGCGGCGGCAAGCCGCCGGAACAGCTTTTCCGAGACGCCTTGCGGCGCGAGGTTGAGATATTTCAGCGCGTGAGAGGCCCCGCTCCGCCATGGCGCCGTCAGGTCCATGTGGTTCTGATAGGCCTGATAAAACATAGACATCATCCGAGCCGCCCCTGCCCTTGTTGCCATGCAATATCGAAGCCAGAACGAAGTCAATGAGCCTCCGCAAACTGGCACGTCGCTTGCTCGATAAATCTGTGGAGCATAAACACGAGGCGGCTCGCGGCGGGCGCGCAAACGATGTCCCTATGCCCCCTGCCGGGCGTTCGGCGTTGAGGGAAAGGCCATATGGCGAAGGCGACACTGACCATCAGCAGCAAGAATTATTCCTCCTGGTCGCTGCGCGGCTGGCTCTTGGCCAGGTTCTCCGGGCTCGAATTCGACGAGATCATCACCGCGCCAGACGACGCCTCGGCGCGAGCGGAAATCCTTCTCTTGTCGTCGTCGATCCTCGTCCCATGCCTGCGCCACGAGGGCGCGACCGTGTGGGATACGCTGGCGATCGCCGAATATCTCAACGAGGTCATGCCGGATGCCGGCCTGTTGCCGAGCGATCGCATCGCGCGGGCGCACTGCCGCTCGATCTGCGGGGAAATCCATTCCGGATTCACGACGCTGCGGGCATCGCTGCCGGTCAACCTGAAGGGTCATTTTCCCAACTTCAAGATCTGGACGCGCGCGCAGGCCGACATCGATCGGGTCTGCACCATCTGGCGCGAGTGCCTCGCCAAATCGGGCGGACCGTTCCTGTTCGGCGCAGAGCACACCATGGCGGATGCGATGTACGCGCCGGTCGTGACGCGTTTCATGACCTACGACGTGAAGCTCGAGCCGCGGCTGAAGGCCTATGCCGACATGATCATGGCGCTGCCGGAGATGGCCGAATGGATCGCCGCCGCCAGGGCCGAGCCCGCCGACATCGAGGAGCTCGAGGTCGAATATTAGGCAGGGTGATGCCTGTTTGCCGGGCTGAGACCGCGACGACGCTTTGTCCAACATGCCCCATTCAAAGGCGCCCGCCATACCGGCGCCGCTTCGCGCCGGTCTCGCACGGAAAATCGCGCAACCCGAATTTCGGTACGGGTCCAACAGCTTCGGGGCATCCGCGGCCGCTCGCCTCGCTTTCGCCGCGCTGCAGCGCGGCTGGCGTGATTTTCGCATGACGCAATCAAGCTTCGAACGCGCCAATCCGCGCTGCCAAAAAATTGGACGCCGGCGATTGTCGCGATCGCGGAATGAACGGCGGAGGTTTTGAGATGAATCAGCACGCGGTCGTCAGCAAATTTTCCCACGTCAAGCCTGATGATACCGAATTCAAGGGAGGGGGATTGCGCGACTTCTTCCTGTATCGCGACCTCGGCATTGCGGCTGCGACCGGCGGGCAGGTGATCTGCCATCTGGTCAAGGCCAATCCCGACATGCCGCCCGGAAGACGGCACCGGCTGGCATCGCCATGACTGCGACTTCCAGATCGTGATCATGATGAAGGGCTGGGCGCGCTTCATGTATGAGGACAAGCCGACCCTGGTTTCGGCCGGCGACGTCGTGCACCAGCGGCCAGGGATCGTGCACTACCTGTTCGATTACTCTCCGGACATGGAATATCTCGAAATCGTCAGCCCGGCTGACTTCAAGACCGTCGACATGCCGCCGGCCAGCGACAAGGTGCCGCCGGTGACGCCCTGGAAGTAGTGCGGTGTCCTCGCCGGAGGAATTAACCTTTGTCGTCGGCCGCCTGTTGCGGTCGGTCGCCGCCGTGCTGAATGTAGTGCGGCGGCTCGGGTTGGTGCCGATATCTAGCCGTGAACAAGCGGGCACCAAGCCCGACCGCTGATTCGGGCGCGGTTCGTTCCGCGCCGCGTTCCGAACCTTAAGACAGGGTGCCGCCCCGTCGCATTTTGGCACAGCGCGAAGCGCGCGGCGCGGCCTGCGATCGGGATGCCTCAAGGACGCCGCAAGCGCCAGCCGACCACGGTTGCCTCGACCGCGCCGCCCGACTCGTTATTGCGCCATTGGCCATCGATGAAGCGGCAGGCGAACGGCAATTGATAGGTGCCGCTGTGGTCCTCGCATAACACCTGAACCGGCAAATCGGCCGGCGGTTGCCCTTCACCATTGAATTCGGCCAGACGCCGTTCGCGCGTTGCCATCGATAATTCTCCCAAAAAGAACCATGAACTTCTTCTGTTCCGCACCCCCGGCCCTCGGTTATGGCGATAACCTCAATGCCCGAATGAGGTTTCCGTGTGATAGTTCTGGCGTCCGAAAGTCTGCTCGCGACAAATTGACCGCGACGGGCCTCACCTTGAATGAGGAAATCCCATGATCGGCCGGATCGCGGTTGTCGCTGCTGTAGCCGTGGCCCCGTGCCTGTTGATGTCAGCTCACGCGGGCGCGCAGGACGTCCCCGGCATCGAAATCTGCACCGTCGAAAAGACCATGGAGCGGCGCACCAGCTGCCTGCAGAGCAACGTCGATTTCCTGCAAAAAACCATCACCAGGCTCGCCGCCGACCATCAGCAGAAGCTCGACGCCGCCAAGGCTCAGATCGACAGCCTGAAGGCAACCGTCGTCGCCTTGCAGAAGATCGTCGACGACCTTCAGGCGGCTGCGAAGAAGGCGGCCGAGGATCAGAAGAAGAAAGCCGAAACGCCAGCGGCCAAGGACGCGCCGCCGGCGAAGCAGGGCGGGAAATGAGGGTGCGTTGATCCAGCCTCGCCGCAGGTATTGGGACGAATTGACGGATGAGGGTTCAGCTCTTTTCGCCCGACATCAGGGGCCCGAACAATTGCCAGCTCTCGCCCTTGAAGCGCATCATCTGCAATTGCTCGAGCGGAGCGAAATCGGTCGGGCTGGTCTTGATCCGGGTGCCCGGCAGGTAAACTCCGATCTCGAAATTCAGGTTGGCAGCCTGCTTCATGATATTCGCGCGGGTGAGGTCGTCACCGCACTGCCTCAGCACCTGCTCGAGCCCCTTGGCGACGCCATAGCCGAACACGGTCGCGGCGTCGTCCTGATCGCCCTCGGGATACCATTTGGTCATGAAGGCGCGCCACTTGATCATGGCGGGGTCGAATGTCCATCGCGGATCCTTGGGGTCCTTCAGGTAGGCGGCGCTCAGAATGCCCTGGCTGTTCTCGTAGCCGGCCGGCTTCATGACGGCGCCGACGGACGCCGAGACGTTGCTGATGAAATGTACCGGATGCCAGTTCAGTTCGGCGATCTTCCGGATCGCCTGCGCGGCGAATTTCGGCGTCGAGACGTTGAGGAAGATGTCCGGATTCTCGGCCTTGATCTGGACCACCTGCGAATCCACGGTCGGCGCGGTGGCCTCGTAGGACGCCTCCATGACGATCAGGTGGCTCGCCTTGTCGCCGAGACCGTCGTGCATCCCGATCAGGTAGTCTCTTCCGAAATCGTCGTTCTGGTAGAGGATGCCGATGGTCTTGCCGGGATAGTTCTTCAGGATGTAGGCGGCATAGACGCGGGCCTCGATCTGGTAGCTTGGCTGCCAGCCGATGGTCCACGGAAAATTCTTCGGATCGTCCCACTTGGCGGCGCCGCTGGACACGAAGATTTGCGGCACCCGCTTGGCGTTCATGTATTTCTGGATCGCGCTGTTGCTGGGGGTGCCGAGCGGATTGAAGATCAGGAGCACCTCGTCGTCCTCGACCAGCTTGCGCGCCTGTTCCACCGCCTTCGGCGGACTATAGCCGTCGTCATAGCTGATGAAGGTGAGCTTCCGGCCGTTGATGCCGCCTTCGGCGTTGAGCTTGTTGAAGTAGGCCGCCTCGGTCTTGCC
Organism: uncultured Alphaproteobacteria bacterium; assembly: GCA_963721135.1. GTDB lineage: Bacteria > Pseudomonadota > Alphaproteobacteria > Rhizobiales > Xanthobacteraceae > Bradyrhizobium. The sequence goes on along the minus strand of CAVRIB010000028.1, from coordinate 212,191 downwards.
GATCGTCGCGTAGGCGGACGCCGGCCCGGAATAAGGCATGATGTTGCCGATCTTGATTTCGGTGTCGGTTGCGCCGGGGTCGTATTTCTTCTCCGCGCCGGCGGCGCTCGTCGCCGCGATCGCAAGTAGTCCCGCAAAGGCCACGGATTTGGCATGGCTCAAGGCGCCGTAATGCATCATCGTCCTCCTGACGTGCTGGCCGAAGGCTCCTGCTGTCTTGATTATGGCGCAGCTTGAGGTGAGCCGTCGGATCGAATGCGCATCATCAGTATGCACGATCGCGGCGGCGTTGCCAGCGACGGCACGATCACAGTGGCGTTGCTGGCGGCGCGCCGGTGGGTATTTTCGGCGGTCCGGAAGAGGTCGCGGAGGCCGGAGTTCCCCTCCCGCGGGCGGGAGCAAGGACTGTCAAGCGCGGTGCGCTCGAAATGGTCATGATGCGCGGGCTTCGAACGAGGGTTTTTCGTCCATGAATCCCGCCCAGAAGGCGCTCTGGTACATCGAAAGCCATCTCGGCGAACCTTTGACGCTGGACGAGATCGCCGGCGTCGGCGGAGTCTCGCGCTTCCACATGGTGCGGGCGTTCGCCGCGGCGACGGGGCTTCCCGTGATGCGCTACGTCCGTGCCCGCCGGCTTTCCGAGGCGGCGCGCGCGCTGGCAAGCGGTGCGCCCGATATCCTCAGCCTCGCGCTGGACGCGGACTACGGCTCTCACGAGGCATTCACCCGCGCGTTTCGCGACCATTTCGGCGTCACGCCGGAAGCGGTCCGCGGCTCCGCGTGCGTCGACCATCTCAAACTTCAGGAGCCGATCTTCATGGATTTAACGATTATCGACGATCTTCAGCCGCCGCGTTACGAGACAGGCAAGCCGCTGCTCGTCGCCGGCCTCAGCGAGCGCATCAGCCAGGAGAACAGCGCCGGCATTCCCGGCCTCTGGCAGCGCTTCCATCAATCGGTCGCGGACATTCCGGGCCGGGTCGGGAACGTGGCCTACGGCGTCTGCTGCAACGGCGACGACGCAGGCAATTTCGACTACATCGCCGGCGTCCAAGTCCCCGATTTCTCCGACCTGCCGGGCGGCTTCGCAAGGGTGCGCATTCCGGAGCAGCGCTACGCGGTCTTCACCCATCGCGACCACATCTCGACCATCCGCCGCACCATCAGCATGATCTGGAATCAGTGGCTGCCGGCCTCCGGGCTCAAGGCGGCGGATGCGCCGAACTTCGAGCGCTACGACGAGAATTTCGATCCAATCACCGGCAATGGCGGGCTGGAAATCTGGCTACCGGTCCGGGAATAGGCGGCGCGCGGGGCAGCCTTGCACCGCCGTTTGCTTGGCAAGCGATAGCGACTTTGCCATAACTTGGCGCAACGAAATTGTTGCGCGTGCGGAATTGACGCTGGAATCCGCCTTGCGCCCAGAAGAGCCGGGGGGATTTCGATGCCCAATGTTCGCGTTCTCGCCACCGATCTGGAATTCCCGGAAGGACCGGTCGTCATGCCGGACGGCTCGGTGGTGCTGGTCGAAATCCGCGGCCGCCGCCTGACCCGGGTCTGGCCGGACGGACGCAAGGAGGTGGTCGCGCAAATTCCGGGCGGCCCCAACGGCGCAGCGCTCGGCCCCGACGGCAAGATCTATGTCTGCAACAATGGTGGCTTCAGCTGGATCCCGTCGCGCGGCACCATGATGCCGGGCGCGCCGGAGCCGCATGAATATATCGGCGGCTCGATCCAGCGCGTCGATCTCGCAACCGGCAAGGTCGAAACCCTCTTCACCAAATGCGGCGAGCATCCGCTGAAGGGGCCGAATGACCTCGTGTTCGACCGGCACGGCGGGCTGTGGTTCACCGATCTCGGCAAGCGCCGGGCGCGCGACATGGATGTCGGTGCGTTCTACTACATCAAGCCCGGATGCAAAGAGATCGTCGAAGGCGTGTTCGGCATGCTGCCGGCCAACGGCATCGGACTGTCGCCAGACGAGAACACCGTCTATGTCGCGGAGACACCGACGGCGCGGCTGTGGGCGTTCGACCTGTCCGCGCCCGGCACCGTCAAACCGCGCGACGTGATCTATCGCGGCGAGCGGGGAAAACCGATCGCGGGGCTCGGCGGCTATCAGATGTTCGATTCGCTCGCTGTGGAAGCATCCGGCAATGTTTGCGTGGCGACCCTGATCTCGGGCTGCATTTCCGTGATCGCGCCCGATGGCACCCTCGTCGAGCAGGTGCCGACCGGCGACCGCGTCACCACCAACGTCGCCTTCGGTGGGCCGGAACTGAAGACCGCCTACATCACGCTGTCAGGCAAGGGCGAACTGATCGCGATGGACTGGGCGCGGCCCGGCCTGCCGCTGAATTTCCTGAACAAGTGAACCGAAACGTCATTGCGAGCCAACGGGTCGCGCGAACGCGCGCCCGATGATAAACTCCGCGAAGCAATCCATCGGGCATCGGCACGAAAGCTGGATTGCTTCGTCGCTAACGCTCCTCGCAATGACGGCGCAAGGAATGGGAGGATCCAATGCCCTGGCTTGAACCGGTGACGCTGAGCGGTCCCCATGCGCGGTTGGAACCGCTGTCGCATGATCACATCGACGGGTTGAAGGAAGCCGTGAAGGACGGCGAACTGTGGAAGCTCTGGTACACCTTCGTCCCGAAACCCGAGAACATGGGCAAGGAGATCGACCGCCGGCTCGGCTTGCAGGCGGCGGGCGGGATGCTGCCGTTCACGGTGTTCGATGCCGGCGGCAAGACCGCGGGCATGACGACCTATATGAACGTCGATACGCCGAACCGGCGGGTCGAGATCGGCTCGACCTGGTACGCCAAGCGCGTGCAGCGCAGTGCAGTCAATACCCAGTGCAAATTGCTGCTGCTGGCGCATGCGTTCGAAAAACTCGACTGTATCGCGGTCGAGTTCCGCACGCATTTCTTCAACCATCAGAGCCGGCGCGGTATCGAGCGGCTCGGCGCCAAGCTCGACGGCATCCTGCGCAGCCATCAGCTCGCCACCAACGGCACGTTGCGCGACACTGTGGTCTACAGCATCATCGCCGGCGAATGGCCGACGGTGAAGGCGCATCTCGACTATCAACTGCATGAAAAAGCGCGGTAGCATTCCGCCGGAACCGGGACGATGGAAACATTCGATTATGTGATCGTGGGCGCCGGCTCCGCCGGCTGCGTGCTCGCCAACCGGCTCAGCGAGGATGCCGGCACCAGCGTCTGCGTACTCGAGGCGGGTCCGCGCGACTGGCATCCCTACATCCATCTGCCCGCCGGTTTCATCAAGACCTTTCACATGAAGAGCATCAACTGGGCCTACCAGCAGGAGCCGGGCCCGTGGACCGGCGGCCGGCGCATCTATGCGCCGCGCGGCAAGACGCTCGGCGGCTCCTCCTCGATCAACGGGCACATCTACAATCGCGGCCAGCGCCAGGATTTCGATACCTGGGCGCAGCTTGGCAACCGCGGCTGGGGCTATCCCGACGTGCTGCCCTATTTCAAGCGAATGGAGCGGCGAATTGGCGAGGGCGAGGACACCTATCGCGGGCGTGATGGCAGCCTGACCGTCACCACCATGGACTGGAGGGATCCGCTCTGCGAGGCCTTCATGGCGGGCGCGATGTCGCTCGGCATTCCCAGAAACCCCGACTACAACGGCAGGATCCAGGAAGGTGTTTCCTACGCGCAGCGTACGATCAAGAATGGGCTGCGCGTCAGTGCGGCGACCGCGTTCCTGCGTCCGGCGATGAAGCGGCCGAACGTCCATGTTCGCACCCATGCGCATGCGACCAACATCATCTTCGAAGGCAAGCGCGCGGTCGGCGTGCGTTACATCAAGGGCGGCAAAGGCGGCACGCCCATCGAGGTACGCGCCAGCAAGGAAGTGATCCTTGCGGGGGGCACCTATAACTCGCCGCAACTGCTGCAATTGTCCGGCGTCGGATCGCCGGACCTGTTGCGCTCGCTCGGCATCGAGGTGCGCCACGCTCTCGCCGGCGTCGGCGAGGGACTGCAGGACCATTACGCGCCGCGCTCGGTTGCGCGCGTCAAGAACATCAAGACCATCAACGAACGCCGGCGCGGCATCGGGCTGGCGCTGGAGGCGATCAAATGGGCGACGACGCGGCGCGGCCTGCTGTCGCTGTCGCCGACCATGGTCTATTGCTTCTGGCACTCCGGCGAGACCACAGAGAGTTCCGACCTGCAGCTCACCTTCACGCCCGCGAGCTACAAGGAGGGCGTGCAGGGACAGCTCGAGGACCAGCCGGGCATGACGGTCGCATCCTGGCAGCAGCGGCCGGAAAGCCGCGGCTATGTCCGCGCCCGCTCGGCGGATCCGTTTGAAGCACCGATCATCCAGACCAATTACCTGATCGCGGAGCTTGACCGCCGCGTCGTCGTCGCCGGCATGAAGCTGGCGCGGCGGTTGCTCGCCTCCGCGCCGCTTGCGCCCTATTTCGCCTACGAGGATTTTCCCGGACCCGGCGTGCAGAGCGACGACGAATTTTTGGCGGCGGCAACCCAGCGCGGCACCACGACGTTCCACCCGGGCTGCACCTGCCGCATGGGCCCGGCCGACAGTTCATGGACCGTGGTCGACGACCAGCTGCGCGTGCACGGCCTGCAGGGCCTGCGCGTGGTCGATGCCTCCATCATGCCGCGGATGATCTCGGCCAATCTCAATGCCTCGACCCTGATGATCGCCGACAAGGCCTCGGATTTGATCCGCGGCAAGAGCGCGCCAGAAGCGTCGCATTTGCGATAGAAGGGGTCCGTTGGTTCCGGCCAGGGCCCGGCTTTTCCGTATTGAAACCCGGTCCGGCTAAAGCAATTGTTAATTTTTCGTTAAATATGATCCACCTCGCTGGCAGATCACCCGATCCGCCGCGGGGGTGCATTTTGTTGCAGACCATTCCAACGCCGCAAGTGGGCGCCGAGAGCGAGTCGGCTCCGCTGCTTGTCAATTCCATCGGCCGCCGATTGGGTGAAATCGGCCTGATGCTTCACGATACCGCAACCAGCATCGCGGCGGTTACCGGTGAATCCGGGCGGCAGGTTGGGCAGTTTAAGAAGCTGCGCGACAGCGCGGATGTCATGGTTGAGGTGAACCGTAGAATCGATACCACGTCCGGCGTCGCGCAGGAGACGGCCAAGTCCGGGCAAATCGAGATCTCGGATTGCCGCAATGCGATTACCGAAGCAATGAAACGAGTGTCGCTGCTGGTCAAGGCGACAGAGGCGATCCAGGAGCGGTTATCCGGAGTAGAAAAGGCGCTCACCGATGTCGCCGGTGTTTCAAAGGCGATCGAAGCAATCGCGCATCAAACCAACCTTCTCGCCCTTAACGCAACGATCGAGGCGTCGCGAGCGGGCAATGCGGGCCGCGGTTTTGCGGTCGTCGCGGCCGAAGTGAAGACGCTTTCCGGCCAGACGCGAGAAGCGACATCGCGGATTCGGACAACGGTCGGCAATCTGTCTTCACAGATCACGCAGCTGATCGGCGATTCGGCGCGCGGCGCCGCCGACGCGCGCGGAACGTCGGATAGCACGCAAACCATCGAGACCGCGATCAGTCGCGTGGCCGAGAGCCTTGCCCAGCTCACGCGGCTCAACGAGACGATCAAGGCCGAAGCAGCCGGGAACCTCAAATATTGTTCGGGTACGATCGATGAACTGATCGTGCTGGAGCAGGGATTGACGGTTTCATCGGCGAGCCTGAGTTCGGCCAGCGGGCAAATCGTGGCCACGCACGATAAACTCGCGCGCATGATCGACGAGATCGGCAACAGCAGCGTTTCGACCGACGACACGCCGTATCTCGAGGCATCGAGAGCGATGCGGGCGCGCATCGTCGATGAATTCGAAAGGGCCATAGCCAACAAGACGCTGACGATGGATCAGCTTTTCAGCGAAGAGTATACCGAGATTCCAGAGACCAACCCCAAGCAATACAATACGAAATTCACCCAGTTCTGCGAAAGGGTGCTGCCGGCGATTCTCAGAATCTGCAAAGAACTGCCTGCCGCATATTGTATTCGCGGTGATAACGGACCGGACCGGCTATCTGCCGGTTCACAACGCCGAGTACTCAAAACCGCAAGGTCCAGACCCCGTGTGGAACGCGGTCAATTGCCGCAACAAGATTTTCTTCCCCAGGCAAACCACGATGGCGGACATCGACCATACTCATCCTTCGTATCTGATGACCCGCCGCCGCGATCTTGGAAACGGCAAGTACGTGATGATCAAGCTCGCGGATGCGCCAATCTGGGTTGGCGGGCGATACTGGGGTCCCGCCTCGATCGGTTATATATTGCCGTAAGCGCGGTCAAACTTCCCGTCGGCTCAAAAACGCCAGCCGCTCGAACAGGTGCACGTCCTGCTCGTTCTTCAACAGCGCGCCGTGCAGCGGCGGGATCAGCTTGCGCGGGTCGCGCTCCCTGAGCATTTCCGGCGTCATGTCCTCGTTGAGCAGGAGTTTCAGCCAGTCGAGCAGCTCCGACGTCGATGGCTTCTTCTTCAGCCCCGGCACCTCGCGCACCTCGAAGAAGATGCGCAGCGCCTCGGCGACCAGCCGCTTCTGGATGCCGGGGAAATGCACGTCGACGATCCGCACCATGGTCTCCTGGTCGGGAAACTTGATGTAGTGGAAGAAGCAGCGGCGCAAAAAGGCGTCCGGCAATTCCTTCTCGTTGTTGGAAGTGATCATCACGATCGGGCGCAGCCTGGCCTTGATGTTCTCGCCGGTCTCGTAGACGAAGAACTCCATCCGATCGAGCTCGAGCAACAGGTCGTTGGGAAATTCGATGTCGGCCTTGTCGATTTCGTCGATCAGCAGCACCGGGCGTTGATCGAGGGTGAAGGCGTCCCACAATTTGCCGCGCTTGATGTAGTTCGAGATGTCCGATACCCGCGCGTCGCCGAGCTGGCTGTCGCGCAGCCGCGACACCGCGTCGTATTCGTAAAGACCCTGCTGCGCCTTGGTGGTAGACTTGATGTGCCAGGTCAGAAGCGGCGCGCCGATCGCTTTGGCGACTTCCTCCGCCAGCACGGTCTTGCCGGTGCCGGGCTCGCCCTTGATCAGAAGCGGGCGCTCGAGCACGATCGAGGCGTTGACGGCGATCTTGAGGTCGTCGGTGGCGACGTAATCCTTGGTACCGGTGAATTTCATCTATCTCTTTGCCTTGTTGTTGGTTCTTGAGCGCAGCTCGCACTGGGCTGAACGAGCTCGCCCACGGTCGCGGTCGGGGTGAAGGGAGAACTGTCAAACGCGCCTGATCAGCGAGAGGATGACGAGGATGATAACCCCGCCGATGGTCGCGTTGATGATATCGCGAAACGCGCTGCCGCCGAGGCTGACGCCCAGTTGCGGCAACAGCCAGCTCGCGACCAGCGCGCCGATGATGCCGATCACGATGTTGCCGATCAGCCCGAAACCGGCGCCGCGCACGATCAGGCCGGCGAGCCAGCCGGCGATCGCGCCGATTACGAGTGCTTCCAAAATACCCATTGAAATTGCCCCGTCGAAATGCCCTGTCGGTTCAATTCTAGTTGAAAAACCCGGCAGGTCTAGGCTGCCGCGTCCCTCTTTTGCTGCCCGGCGCTGCAGCGCAAGCCCTTGACGTCCCGCCTTTGGCGGGCAATCTGTGAGGTATGTTTCTGCAGTTCTTCACATCGCTGCGAGACGCGCAGGTCCCGGTGACCTTGCGCGAATATCTGACGCTGATGGAGGCGCTCGACGCCGATCTCGCCGAGCAGACGGTGGAGAATTTCTACTACCTCTCGCGCGCGGCGCTGGTGAAGGACGAGCGCAATCTCGACAAGTTCGACCGGGTGTTCGGCACGGTGTTCAAGGGGCTTGAAAGCCTGCTCGACGCCATGGAAAAGGCGGACATTCCGGCCGAATGGCTGAAGAAGCTCGCCGAAAAATACCTCACCGAGGAAGAGAAGAAGCAGATCGAGGCGATGGGCTGGGACAAGCTCATGGAGACGCTTCGCAAGCGCCTCGAGGAGCAAAAGGGCCGGCATCAGGGCGGCAACAAGTGGATCGGGACCGCCGGCACCTCGCCGTTCGGCGCGCACGGCTACAATCCCGAAGGCATCCGCATCGGCCAGGAGAAGAATCGCAACAACCGCGCGGTCAAGGTCTGGGACCGCCGCGAGTTCAAGGATCTCGACGGCAATGTCGAACTCGGCATCCGCAACATCAAGATCGCGCTCAGGCGATTGCGCAGGTTCGCCCGTACCGGCGCGCCGGACGAACTCGATCTCGACACCACGATCAGGGAGACCGCCAACCACGGCTATCTCGACGTCGTGATGCGTCCCGAACGGCGCAACGCGGTCAAGGTATTGGTGTTCTTCGACATCGGCGGCTCGATGGATTCGCACATCGAGCAGGTCGAGGAGCTGTTCTCGGCGGCCAAGACCGAATTCAAGCACATGGAATATTTCTACTTCCACAACTGCCTCTATGAGGGCGTCTGGAAGCAGAACAAGCGCCGCTTCACCGACCGCACGCCGACCTGGGACGTGCTGCACAAATATCCGCACGACTACAAGGTGGTGTTCGTCGGCGACGCCTCGATGAGCCCTTACGAGATCATGGTGCCGGGCGGCTCGGTCGAGCATGTCAACGAGGAAGCAGGCTCGGTCTGGCTCGACCGCATCACGCGCACCTATCCGCACGCGGTCTGGCTCAATCCGGTGGCGCAGCGGCACTGGGACTATTCGGAATCCACCACCATCATCCGCCGGCTGTTTTCGGAGCGCATGTTCCCGATCACGATCGAGGGTCTCGAAGCCGCGATGAAGGAACTGGTGCGGTAGGTTATCGTCGTCTTTCCGGGACGCAGACCAGCGTGAACCCGGAAATGGCGGAATTGGGAGGAATGACAAATGCCCCAGACCATTCACCGCGGTATCAAATCCCTGATGGACGAGGCCAATGCCGAGATCGAGACCATCGAGGCGGCCGATGCGATCAAGATCGCGCACAACGACGACGTCGTGATCGTCGATATCCGCGACCCCCGCGAGATCGAGCGCGAGGGCCGGATTCCAGGCGCCTTCTCCTGCACCCGCGGCATGCTGGAATTCTGGATCGATCCGGCGAGCCCGTATGCGAAACCGATCTTCCAGCAGGACAAGAAATTCATCTTTCACTGCGCCGGCGGCATGCGCTCGGTGCTGGCGGCGAAGACCGCAAAGGACATGGGCTTGAAGCCGGTCGCCCATATGGGCGGCGGCTTTGCCGCCTGGCGCGATGCCGGCGGCCCGGTGGAAAAAGTCGAGCCGAAGAAGCCGAAGGCCTAAGGTCGTCACACGCGGGCTTGACCCGCGTGTCCATCTTGCTCGAATGATGGATTGCCGGGTCAAGCCCGGCAATGACAATGGGAGCGCCGGAGCTTACACCGTGACATCACCCACCGACGATCCATTGGTCTCTACCGACTGGCTTGCTGCCCGTATCGACGATCCCAAAGTCAAGATCATCGACGCGTCCTTCAAGCTGCCCGGCGTGCTGCCGTTGCCCGTGGACGACTATCTGGCTGCGCATCTTCCGGGCGCGGTGTTCTTCGACGTCGACGCCGTCGCCGACCACGACGATTCGCTGCCGCATATGTATCCGACCGCCGATCAGTTCGCGCGTGACGTTGCGGCGCTCGGCATTTCCTCCGGCGACACCGTGGTCGCCTACGATTCAGGCGGCTGGGTTGCCGCGCCGCGGGCGTGGTGGATGTTCCTGTCGTTCGGCCATCGCGACGTCAGGGTACTCGACGGCGGCCTGAAGAAATGGCTGCGCGAGGGCCGTCCCACGCATTCCGGCCAGGTCAAGGCAAGGCCGGGAAAGTTTCAGGCCAAATTCGATTCCAGCTTTGTTCGCAGCCAACAGCAGCTGATTGACAATCTCACGACGCATGCCGAACAAGTGGTCGATGCGCGCCCGCGTCCGCGCTTCGAAGGTACCGCCGCCGAACCGCGCGCCGGCCTGCGCGGCGGCCACATCCCGGGCAGCCGCAGCGTTCCCTATGCCGGGCTGTTCGACGCCGCGACCGGCGCGATGAAACCGCTGGAAGAACTGCGCCGGATTTTCAAGGATGCCGGCGTCGACATGGCAAAGCCGATCGTGACCAGCTGCGGTTCCGGTGTCTCGGCGCTGGTGCTGACGCTCGCGCTCTATCGGCTCGGTGTTCGCGGCAGCGCGCTGTATGACGGCTCGTGGTCCGAATGGGGTTTGCCCGACGGGCCGCCGGTCGCAACCGGTCCGGCCTGATCAGCGGGTGCGCGCCGGCGTTGTCGGCTGCGCCAAGGGCTGAGCAAATGGCGAGGTCGATTGCTGCGCCGCGAGTTGCGCCTGCCGCGCCCGCGCCGCCGCGAGCCTGCGCCGATGGGCCGCGCGGCGCGCCTCTTGGCGCTTCTTGATGACGCTGGCATCGGGCTTCTCGCTCTTCGGTTTCACCTTCGCCGGTGTTTCGGCGGCGTCGGGCGGGCTGCCGAGCGTGACGACCTTTGTCGAGGCGGCGTCAGTCTCGGGTGAGACCGGTGCGCCTTTCTGCTCGGTGGCGGCCGGTGCGGGTGTGACCGCGGCGGCATCCGCTACAGGCGGCGGCGAGATCGGCTCGGGTGCAACCGGCTCGGTCGGAACGATCCTTGTTTCGGGAGCCGGCGTTTCGATCCTGGTCGTCTCGGCGGCACTGGACGCTGCGATCTTTGGCGCGTCGGCCGCCGCGGCTGCATCGGTTTGCGCCGGCGTTGCCTCGCTCAAGGCCGGACTTTTCGCAACCGGCACATCAGGCGTCGCGGCTACGGGCGGTGCTGCCTCGTCAGTCTTCAAGGCCGTGATCTCTTTGGATTCGGCGGACGGCGAGGGGATCGCGGCTTGCTCGGCAGGCGTCGGAGCGATGGCCTCCAGGGGTTCGGTGATCGCGGGCAGATCGGCCGGCACCTTCGGCTCCGCAGGCGGAGGTTCGACCCGCAGCATCGCCAGCACCGGCCTCTTGGTTTCGCTCGGCGGCATGAACATCGCTTCGGGAGCGGCGTGCCACGACGGATTGCTGGCGACCTCTTCGTGGGCCGCCCGCAGCAGCGCCGCCGCGCCAAGTCCGAAGACCAGGATCGACACCGACAACACCATCGCGGCAAGCAGAAAACGGAAGCCGGGGAGCATGGAAAGCCTGGATTCCGCCCCCGCGAGGGTACCTCGCGAAGGTCTTTGAAATCACGGGAACGCGGTGGCCACTGAATTGACCGCCTCCGCGGCGCATCGGACCCCACCCGGCGCCCCGCGAATCAGGCTGATTCGAGAATACCGCAACGTTGCAGCAGCGCTTATTACAAATCGGTGGAATAATGCGGCGCCAAGGGGGCGGGAAACGTTTCCTTTACCGGTGCGGCCCAGGTGCAACGGTCGGGCCGGGATCATCACAAATTGCTGGAATCTGGCGGAATTTCGCGGATTTGTCTTGAATGCGCCGCTATCTTCCGCCATCTGCCGTTAACGGTCCGGTGTCGGCTTGGGGACTATACCAAAGCGATGATAAGCAAACGCATTCTGACGATTTGTGCTGCCCTGGCAGCGGGCGCGGCGGGAACCTCGCTTGCGCTGGCGCAGGGCTATCCGCCGCCCGTCCCCCCCGGCCCGATCTATTCGACGGCGCCGCAGCCTTATCAGCCGGGCGGATATCCGGCCGATTACCGCCGCGGCCCGGGCGCACCGAATTTCGACGCACTGGAAGACGACGACAATCCCGATAGCCGGAACTCGGCCGCGCTGCCGCCGCCCGGACCCGGTGCTCTCGCCCGATGATCCGCGTTATGGGCGGCCGATGGGCCCTCCGCCGGTTTATTCCGATCGCAACGCGCCGACCGGACCGATCCTTTCACCTGATGATCCGCGCTATGCCCATCCGGACGGCGCCCGGCCGGTTTATTCCGACCGCGCCGCGCCGACGGGCCCGATCCTTTCGCCCGATGATCCGCGCTATGCCCACCCCGATGGTCCGCCGCCGGTGATCTATTCGGATCGCCGCGACGGCGATAATGCCGCTCCCGACGAAAATGTATGCGCCCCGCGTCCGCCGGAGGCAGTTGGGCCCGGCAACGTCACGGGATCGGTACCGCAGCAGGCCCCGATTGGCGCCGACGGCAAGCCGATGGTTTTGTCCGCGTTGCCGCCCGATGAACAGCCCGAGTCGGGCCCGGCGCAGTTGGCGCCGAACCTGCGCCGGCAGGAAGTCGCGTTCAATACCAAGGAGCCGGCGGGAACGATCATCGTCGATACCCCGAACACCTACCTCTATTACGTGCTCGGCGGCGGGCGTGCGATCCGCTACGGCGTCCGCGTCGGCCGTGACGGCTTCACCTGGACTGGCGTGCAGAAGATCAAGCGCAAGGCCGAATGGCCGGATTGGCATCCGCCGGTGGAGATGATCGATCGCCAGCCCTATCTGCCGCGCTTCATGGCCGGCGGCCCCGGCAATCCCTTGGGCGCGCGCGCGATGTATCTCGGCAATACCGTCTATCGCATCCACGGCACCAACCAGCCCTCGACTATCGGCAAGTTCGTCTCGTCCGGTTGCATCGGCATGCTGAACGAGGACGTCTCCGACCTGTATGATCGCGTCAAGGTCGGCACCCGCGTGGTCGTGCTTCCCGGCGGCCCGCCGCCGGCGGCGACCACTACCGCTTCGGCGCGCACTGTTGCCGGCGGCCGCCGCCGCAGCGCCTGTGCCCGCGGCCAGGCGTCAGGCGTCATCCCCGGCACGCAGCCGACCGTGGTGCCGCCGCTGCCCGCGCCGGTGACGGTGCGCTGAGTTTCGTGTCCCGGCCGCGGCGCGGCGTCTGAACATCGTAGGTCGCGCCGCTCCGCAGCGCCGGGATCCATTCTCAACCAAATGATTGACCCCGGATCAGCAGCGCACCACAGAGCCTGTGCGCGGGCCGCGCGGAGCGCGGACCCGAGTGCGAGAGCGGCGCGCTGCGCAGCATCCGGGGAACGCTCTACGCGAGCCGCCGCAGCACCTCGCCCTTGAACCAGGCGTCGATGCCCTCGACCATCTGGCCGTAATGGCCGCGAAAGTTCTCCTCGGTGACGTAGCCGAGGTGCGGCGTCAGCACCATGTTGTCGAGCTTGCGGAAGGGATGATCGGTCGGCAGCGGTTCGACCGAGTACACGTCGACCGCGGCGCCCGCGATCTCGCGCCCTTTCAGGGTTTCCAGCAGCGCCGCCTCGTCGACGATCGGCCCGCGTGCGGTGTTGACGAGGTAACTGGTCGGCTTCATCCGCGCGAGGTCCGCGGCGCCCACGAGGCCGCGCGAGCGCTGGCTCAGCACCACATGGATGGTGACGATGTCGGCGGTCGAAAACAGTTCCTCCTTGCTGGCGTAGGTCGACGCCGACTTCCTTGCAGCGCTCCGGGGTCAGGTTCGGGCTCCACGCGATCACGTTCATGCCGAACGCTTTCGCCAGCCCCGAAACCTTGGCCCCCAGCTTGCCGAGCCCGACGACGCCGAGCGTCTTGCCCTCGATCTCGATGCCGACGAATTTCTGCAAGGCTTCGCCGGCGTGCATGCGCGCGCTCTCGCGGCCGATATTGCGGGTCAGCTCCAGGATCAGGCCCATGGTCAGCGGCGCGGTAGGGTCGCGCGCCCACTGCGTTCCGCACAGCACCACGTTGTGGTCCTTGGCAGCCTCCATGTCGATCGCGGCGTTGCGCATGCCGGAGGTGATCAGGAGCTTCAGCTTGGGCAATGCCGCAAACAGCGCGCGCGGAAACGGCGTGCGCTCGCGCATCGCGCAGATGATCTCGAAATCCTTCAGCGCCGTGGCCGCGGCGCCGGTGGAGGCAAAGGGCTCGTTGAACACTTTGAGGTCGACGCGATCGCCGATCTTCGACCAGTCCGCCATCCGCAGCGTCAGGTTCATGTAGTCGTCGAGAATTGCACAGCGCAGCCGCGTCATGGGAAGGTCCGTCCAGGGTGATGGCGACGGCCGCGGAAATGCGCCGTCCGGGGAGACGGCCATGGTCGCGCGCCGGGGCGGCGCGTGCAAGCGCTACGGCATGATCTGGAAACAGGCCCTCGGGCCAATACCGATGGGTGGGAGCCGGTTTTCCGGAAAGATCATGCCTAACAAAGAGATGGGATTGTGATCCGACCGGGTTTGATCGGATCGCTCAAAAAGCGGGGCTTGTCAGGAATGCGCGGCCGACCCGAGCGCCCGGGCGGCCCGGATTTCGACGACCATCGACTGGACGGCGGGTGACACCGCCTTGTGCTTGGCGTGCCAGGCCGGGCCCGGGCCGCGCATGTAGTGCAGTTCCGGCCGGTAGGGGTCAAATGCCCTGACGAAGAACTGACGCCAGAAATTCTTAAAACCGCCGAAGGCGCGGGATTTCCGATGGCGGCCGCCTGCCGTGGAGGAGAGAGTTGCTGAGCTGGTCGTTGCCATGACGGGTCCTGCCTTCTTGTCCGACGATTTCTGTCCGACGACTTTTCGTCGCGGGCCGCGCTTTTCTGGTTCGTTGCGGCTAGTTTTCGGCAGGAGTTATTAAAAGAAGGTTTCAATTGTTCTGATCTGGCGCAAGCATGGTGTCGATCCCGTAATGATCCGTGGTGAACGGACAGAAAACGCGCCCCTGCGGTTGCCCTTTTCGGGCCGCGCCGCTACATCAGCGGCAGCAAATTTTGCGAAAATCCTCTCATTTCCAGGGATCTCGATGGCGCGCCAGTTCGTCTATTTCATGCAGGGCCTGTCCAAGACCTATCCGCCCAACCGCAAGGTGCTCGACAACATCCATTTGTCGTTTTACCCGGACGCCAAGATCGGCGTGCTCGGCGTCAACGGCTCCGGCAAATCGACGCTGTTGCGGATCATGGCCGGTCTCGACAAGGAGTATACCGGCGAGGCCTGGGTCGCTGAGGGCGCCCGGGTCGGCTATCTCGAGCAGGAGCCGCAGCTCGACGCCGGCAAGACGGTGCGCGAAAACGTCATGCTGGGGGTGGCCAAGCAGAAGGCGATCCTCGACCGCTACAACGATCTGGCGACGAACTATTCCGACGAAACCGCCGACGAAATGACCAAGCTGCAGGACGAGATCGAGGCCGCCGGCCTGTGGGATCTCGACAGCAAGGTCGATCAGGCGATGGACGCGCTGCGCTGCCCGCCCGACGATTCGGACGTGACGAAGCTTTCCGGCGGCGAGCGCCGCCGCGTCGCGCTGTGCCGGCTCCTGCTCGACCAGCCTGAGCTGTTGCTGCTGGACGAGCCGACCAACCATCTCGATGCCGAATCGGTGTCATGGCTGGAAGGCCATCTGCGCAACTATCCCGGCGCGATCCTGATCGTCACCCACGACCGCTACTTCCTCGATAACGTCACGGGATGGATCCTCGAACTCGACCGCGGCAAGGGCATCCCCTACGAGGGCAATTATTCGTCCTGGCTGGTGCAGAAGCAGAAGCGGCTCGAGCACGAGGGCCGCGAGGAGGCGGCGCACCAGCGCACGCTGGCGCGCGAGCAGGAATGGATCGCGGCCTCGCCGAAGGCGCGCCAGGCCAAGTCCAAGGCGCGCTACCAGCGCTACGAGGAACTATTGAAGCTCGCAAGCGAGAAGCAGACCCAGACCGCGCAGATCACGATTCCCGTCGCCGAGCGGCTCGGCCAGAACGTGATCGATTTCGAGGGGTTGACCAAGGGCTATGGCGATCGCCTCCTGATCGACGACCTCACCTTCAAACTGCCGCCGGGCGGCATCGTCGGCGTGATCGGGCCCAACGGCGCCGGCAAGACCACCCTGTTCCGGATGATCACAGGGCAGGAGAAACCGGACAAAGGCACCATCACCATCGGCGAGAGCGTGCATCTCGGCTATGTCGACCAGTCGCGCGACTCGCTCGACGGCAAGAAGACCGTGTGGGAGGAGATTTCCGGCGGCAACGAACTGATCCTGCTCGGCAAGCGCGAGGTCAATTCGCGCGGCTATTGCTCCTCGTTCAACTTCAAGGGCGCCGACCAGCAGAAGAAGGTAGGCTCCCTGTCGGGCGGCGAACGCAACCGCGTGCATCTTGCCAAGATGCTCAAGTCGGGCGCCAACGTGCTCCTGCTCGACGAGCCCACCAATGATCTCGACGTCGATACCTTGCGCGCACTAGAAGAGGCACTGGAGGATTTCGCCGGCTGCGCCGTGATCATCAGCCACGACCGCTGGTTCCTCGACCGCATCGCCACCCACATGCTCGCCTTCGAGGGCGACAGCCATGTCGAATGGTTCGAGGGCAATTTCCAGGATTACGAGAAGGACAAGATGCGAAGACTGGGCCAGGATTCCATCATCCCGCATCGGATGAAATACAAGAAGCTGACGCGGTAAGGCGGCTCCCGATATCGCCGGACTTGTCCAGAAAGTTCCGGGCGCGCGGCAGCGGGTCATGCCGGTCGGCAGGTGTTGTTACTTCACCTTCTCCGCCAGCCACATCTTGATCAGCGACTGATACGGCACGTCGCGCTTGTTGGCGGCGATCTTGATCTGCTCCAGCAAGCCAAGCGGGAGGCGAATGGAGATCGCCGTGGTTGAAGGCTTCAGATTTGGAAAGCGCACGCGCTCGCCCTTGCTCCAGTCGATGTGGTCGGTGGAGTCGTGCGTTTCCCAGAATTTCCTTTCCTCTGCCTCGGTCTTGAAGGCAAGAATGGATTTATGCTTGCTCATAAATCTCTCTCTCCTTTCGGTGCATATCGCGCGCCGATATCACCCGGATCATGGTTCCATTCTGGCGGAGCGTGAAACTGACATGCAGCAGACGATCTTGGGCTGTCCTTCCCAATGCATGGAGGCGCTGCTCTGTCTCACTATGCTTTGTATCCCGGACAACAATCAGCGGATCGTTGAAGAAGACACTTTCCGCTTCGGCTTGGGTGACATGATGCTTATCCGCGCTCTTGCGGCTGTTACCATCGTCCCAACCAAAACCTGTTATCTGGTCAAGGTCGATCATATGTATATAATCAATATATACAGAACGAGACGTTGATGCAATATAACTTGAAAGCTGCGCTAGGTGCGGTCGCTATTGTCGCGGGCTTGGTTTTACTGCTTCGTCCAGCAGAGGCCGCCGATGCCGGCTTCACCCAATTCATCGCCTCGCTATGGCCGGAGGCGCAAGCCGCCGGCGTCTCGCGCGCGACATTCGATGCGCAAACGCGCGGGCTGGAGCCGGACTACAAATTACCCGACCTGATCCTGCCGGGGCGGCCCGCAACCGGCGCGCCGGCGCAGGCCGAATTCGTGCAGGTACCGGCCGATTACATCAATGAAGCCAGCATCGCGCGCCTTGCCGAAGAGGGGCAGCGGCTGCTGGCGAAATATCGGCCCTCGCTTGACGGCATCGAGGCGCGCTTCGGCGTGCCCTCGACCATCGTGCTCGCAATCTGGGGCCGCGAAACCGACTACGGCCGTTACACCTTGCCTTATGACGGCTTGCGCGTGCTCGCGACGCAGGCCTATGTCGGCCGGCGCAAGGACAAGTATCGCGGCGAATTCATCCTGGCGCTGAAGATGCTCGGCGACGGCGTGGTGACGCGCAAGGACATGCGGTCGTCCTGGGCCGGCGCCACCGGCTTGACGCAATTCCTGCCGTCGGAATTTTATCAGCATGGCGTCGATTTCGACGGCGACGGCCGGATCGACATCTGGCATTCGGTACCGGATGCGCTCGCTTCCGCCGCGCAGCAGCTCGTCAACAAGGGCTGGCAGAAGGGGGTGCGCTGGGCCTATGAGGTGCGCGCGCCTGCCGATGTCGATTGCACCCTCGGCGTGCCGGAGGTGACAAGGCCGATCGGCGAATGGCTGCGCGACGGTTTCGTGCCGGTTCGCGGCGAGAAGCTTGAGCCGACTGAAGCGGCGCAGCCGGCCTCGCTGCTGCAGCCCGAGGGCATCTACGGCCCGGCGTTTCTGACCACGAAGAATTATTTCGTCATCAAGGAATATAACTTTTCCGATCTCTACGTGCTGTTCGTCGGCCATCTCTCCGACCGCATGGTAAGCCCGCAGCCGTTCGCCACGCCATGGTCGGCATCGACCCAGTTGCGCAGCGCCGACGTCGAAGCGATGCAGCGGCACCTCACGCGCCTTGGTCTTTACAGGGACAAGCTCGACGGCAAGGCCGGGATGCAGACGCGCGCGGCGCTCGGCGCCTACCAGAAATCGGCCGGGCTCAAGGTGGATTGCTGGCCGAGCGAAGCGGTGCTGCGCTCGATCCGTGCGGCGCGCTGAAAAACCGACGCGCGGCGAGGAGCCCGCGCGTTTCCGCCGCTCTCGGGACGTGGGAAGGAAAAAGAAAACCCGGCCGATGTACCGGCCGGGTTCATGTCTGTCGATGCGCCTGTCGGTTCGCTTAGTTGCAGATCTGAACGGGGCGGACGCGCCACGCGTAACCATCCCAATAGCGCTGCCGCTGCCAGTAGCAGCCCGGCGGCGGGGGCGGCGGCGCGTCCACATACACCGGACCCGGACCATAATAGGCCGGAGGCGCCTGGGAGGCGATGGCTCCGCCGACGATCGCGCCGCCGATCAGGCCGGCCGCCACGCCTGCGGCGACGCCGCGCTGTGCGCTGGCAGGGGTCGCAGCGAGCGAACCAGCGATCGTTGCGATCGCGACGAAGGCAGCAAGAGTCTTCTTCATGTCCTGGGCTCTCCTGGAGTTGGCGCCTTCAGCCAGCGCCGGGGGTTAAGCTTTCTCGCATTCGCTATTCGAAACCGGCCGCCTCGCCAACGAGCGCGGCGACGGTCAACCGGACGTAAACCTTGTTTAGGCCAATGGTCTGAAAAAAAGGTTTTTTCAGGCCAACTTTCAACCGCTTCCCCGAAAACGCGCGGTTTCCAGGGAGGTCGGACTCACTTTAACGAAGATGAACGGATCAGCCGCAGACCCGGACGCGGCGAACGCGCCAGCCGTAGCCATCCCAGAAGCGCTGACGCTGCCAGTAACAGCCGCCGTAGTAGTCGTCGGCGACATAGCCCGGCCCGTAATAGCCGTAACCGGGGCCGTAATAGTAGCCCGGACCGTAGTAATAGGGGCGGGCAAGCGCGCCCCCGACGATGGCGCCGCCGATCACGCCTGCGGCGAGCCCTGCGCCGAAACCGCGCTGGGCATGGGCGGGCGCGGGCGCCACCGCGGAGATCGCGAGGGTGGCAACGGCGGCGAGGGCCATCAATATCTTCCTCATAGCTTCACCTTTCTCACTGAGCAGGAGATAGCGGACAGGGGATCCATTTACAGCGAAAGTTCCATATCTCGCTTGAACGATCAATGAACGGGCCGGCCACATTTGACGACGAATCTTGGCGGAATACAGGCATTTATTGCAGTGCACAATACGGTGACGGGCTGGACCGGGAGGAACCATGACGAGCACGGTGGCGGCATTTGTGATTGCGGTCGGCGTCACCTCGCTGATCTGCTTCGCGCTGATGATGACGCGAGGCCAGAACCGAAGTCGCCGATCCACTGACGCTGGCTCCGCGTCCGACGGGGTCAATTATACGGGGGATGGCTGGACCCTCACCGGCTGGTTCGGCGGCGACCATTCCGGAACGGACGCCTTGGGCAGTACGGTCGACTCCGGCGGAAGCGATAGCGGAGGAGGTGGCGACAGCGGAGGCGGTGATGGCGGGGGTAGTGGCGATTGACGGAGTTCGCCGCGGAAAAAGCCGGATCATTTTGATTTAGCGCAACACGGCATTTTTAGATTCATTCCAGTCCTTATCAGGGAATTTCGGCTTCAATTTGGAATCGCTTCAAAAGGCGGTTTTTCCCTTTGCTTCCCAAAGCCGGCTTCAATATCGATGGCACTGCATCACCGAAGGGCTTCTGCATTTTCATGATTGTCTGTTCCTGCAACGTGTTGAGCGACGACGATGTCCGCAACGCCGTCGGCGCCTCGGAAGACCTTCCGCGCAACGCCAAGCAGATTTACGGCTGCCTTGGCTGTAGCGCCGAATGCGGCCGTTGCGCGCGCACTATCAAGGCCATCATCGATGAGGCGCTTGGCGCCTGCGCCAAGGCCTGCCATGAGGGATGCCCGCACAGCCGCGATGGTGCGGGGCCTGACGTCGACGACATCGCGGGGTTCGCGCTCGCGGCGTCGTGAAACCGGCACCGTCGGCCTGGCCGTCCTGATCCCGCGCGGAGGGTTGCCCCCGGCAGTGATGTGACTTAGCGTTCCCGGCTGATTCACGACCGCGAAGGTGCAACATGCAGGGCGACGCAAGAGTCATCGACTACCTCAACAAGGGCCTGCGCAGCGAGCTCACCTCCATCAACCAGTATTGGCTGCATTTCAGGCTGCTGCACAATTGGGGTCTGCTGGAGCTCGCAAAAGCCTGGCGCAAGGAATCCATCGAGGAGATGGAGCACGCCGACAAATTCACCGATCGCATCCTGTTCCTCGACGGCTTTCCGAACCTTCAGGTGCTCGATCCCCTGCGGATCGGGCAGAACGTCAAGGAAATCATCGAATGCGACCTCGCCTCCGAGGTCGCGGCGCGCGCGTTGTACCAGGAGGCGGCGACGTACTGCCACGGCGTCAAGGACTACGTTTCGCGCGACCTGTTCGAGAGCCTGATGAAGGACGAAGAGCACCACATCGACTTTCTCGAAACCCAGCTCGATCTGATCGGCCGGATCGGGCTTGAGCTCTACACCCAGAAGCATGTCGGCGGGCTCGAGGGTGACAGCTGAGCACTTCGCCTACAGCTGCGTCCTGTAGCGTTCTTCAACCACGGCCTGGGGCTCCGGCTCGCCGAGCCTGGTCTGGTCGTGGATCACCTGGCTGATGCTGGGAAACGCCGAGCGCTCGACCTTCGTCTCCTTCGACCACAGATTCGAGCGCATCAGCGCCTTGCCGCAATGGAAATAGGCCTCCCGCACGCTGATGCTCAGCACCGCGCGCGGCAGCTTGCCGAACTCCTCCATCGCCGCCAGAAGCTCCGGCTCCGCCGACAGCTTGCCGGTGCCGCCGACGCGCAAGGTCTCGTCGATCCCGGGCACGAAGAACAGCAGATGCACGAAGCCGCTGCCCTCGACGATATTGCGAAAACTGTCGATCCGGTTGTTGCCGGAGCGATCGGGCATCAACAGCCGGTTCGGTCCGGCGACGCTGACAAAGCCGGGATTGCCGCCGCGCGGCGAGGCGTCGACGCTGCCGTCGGCGCCCGATGTCGCCAGCACGCAGAACGGCGACATCGCGATGAACTTCTTGGCATGCGCGTCGATCTCGGGGCGCGCCTTTGCAATGACGCGCGGCGTGGGCTTCGGGTAGATCGCGGCGAGGTCGCCGGCGGCAAGCTCGGTCAAGGGATGTCTCCGTTGCGATGTGTCGTGACTAGGCGAAGATACCATCGCGGCCGCCTGGCGGCCACCTCTTATCGGCGCTGCCGCCATGGCCAGTCGATCACCCCGGCACAGTAGAGCGCCCACCAGACCAGCACCGGCTGAAACGCCAGCCGGGGTCCGTGATAGAGCCAGCTGCTCGTGACGTAGGGCAGGTCGATGCCTTCAAGGGCATGCTTGAAATTGGCCGGCCACACGCAGATCGCATAGGCCGCCAGCGCAACGCCCGCCCACCGGCGCAAGGGTCTTGTCACCAACGCGACGGCGCCGGCAAGCTCGCACAGGCCGGTCACGAAGATGACCTGCGGCGCAAACGGCACCCATGACGGCGTGATGGCGAGCAGCTTGTCCGGCGCAAGGAGATGCGCAATTCCCGCCGCCGAATAAAACGCGGCAAGAATCCAGCGCATCGCGGCGCGGCGGGCCGCTGCACGATCCATTCCGGTTTCCCCGATCTTCGGCGCGGTCGTCACATCGCGTGCTGCGGCGCGGTCGCCAGCAATTCCTGCAATTGCCGCTGGTAGAATTTCGCATTGCCGGTGGTGAGATGGCCGCGCGTCTCGGTCGAGGCCGGGATCAGGTAGATTTTCCCATGCTTGACGCGTTTCAGCGCGGCTTCGGTGACGCCGGTTTCCGGCGGATTGCGCTCGTCGTCGGCTGAATTGATCGCGAGCACGGTTGCCTCGATCTTCTCGAGTTCGGGCGACGGATCATAGTCGTGCGAGGCTTCCCACTGATAGATGAAGTCGTTGGCGTCGGCTGTGATCGTCATCGCCAGCCGGTCGTCCACCATCTTGTCGGCCTTCGCCGCCGTCGGCGCCAGCGTCTGGTAGCCGAGCGTGCCGCCGGCGGAGGCAACGCCGAACGCCGCGATGGCGTGTTTCATCATGCGCGGCTGGTGAGCGTAATTGCCGCCGTTGTAGTCGGGATCGTTGCGGATCGTCTCAAGCATGATCCGCCGCAGCATCCAGTTGCGCGCCGCCATTTCCGTCGGCTGCGAGGCCATCGGCACCATCGCGTCCATGAAGTTCGGATATTTCTCGCCCCACAGCCAGGTGTGCATGCCGCCCATCGAATTGCCGATCACGAGCCGCAGGTGCTTGACCCCGAGCCCTTCGCTGACCAGGCGGTACTGCGCATCGACCATGTCGCCATAGTCGTATTTCGGAAACGCCGTCTTCATGCCGTCGGAGGGCTTTGACGATTTGCCGTGGCCGATGCCGTCGGGAATGATGATGTAGTATTTCGCGGCATCGAGCGGCTGGCCGGGACCGAACAGTTCGCCCGCGAAGGTCGGCGTCAGCATCGACGCCGCCGAGCCGCCGGAGCCGTGCAGCACCAGCACCGGCGTTCCGGTCGGCTCGCCGACCGTGGTGTAATGCAGCCGCAGCTCGGGCATGGTTTGGCCGGTGTGGAACCTGAAATCCCTGGCGATCCAGTCGCCCTGTTTCGGCGCCGGATAATCCGCGGCCAGCGCGGCGAACGAAGTCATTGCGAAGATCGCCGACAGCGCGGTGCGCGAACATTTCATGATGGCTTCCTCTCCGGAAAATTCTTGCGGGACATGCGCGGCGTGAAGGAATAATCAGCCGCTGTCCTCGACGTCGGTCTCGGGACGGTCGCCGCCGGCGGCGGTCTCGGTGTGCCACTTGCCGTCGGCGGTCTCGTATTCGATCGCCTCGGTGCGCCCGGGCACCCGCTGCTCGGCGGCGGCGCGCTTGGCTGCGGCGAGCGCCGCGGCGTGGGACGCGAAGGATTCCGAGAATACGCCGTCGACGGTGTAGGCCCAGCCGCCGTCATGTTGAACGATCCTGTAGATGACATGGGACATATGCGGGAACTCGCTTGCCGGCGGGGGTGAATGTGGGGGCCATTCTATGCCAAAATGAGAACGTCGATGCAGGAATTTGCGATCCCGATCAGGCGAGCGGAGGAGACGAGAAAATGTGCCGCAACATCAAGACGCTGTTCAATTTCGAGCCGCCCGCGACCGAGGACGAAATCCACGCCTCCGCGCTGCAGTTCGTGCGCAAGCTCTCCGGCTTCAACAAGCCGTCGCAGGCCAATGCCGAAGCCTTCGACCTCGCGGTTGCCGAAGTCTCGGCGGCCGCGCGCAGGCTTCTTGTCTCGCTGCATACCCATGCTCCGGCGCGCGACCGCGAAATCGAGGCGGAGAAGGCGAGGGAGCGCTCGCGGCTGCGCTTCGGGTGAGGGGACGCCTAGCGGACGTCGAGTTGAACGCCTGACGCGATCATCGGGGGCTTGCCGGCCTTGATGACGCTGACATGCGCGGCCTGAACAAGGACATCGTCGTGACTGGCATGCGCGGCGATCGTGAAGCTGGCTACCGCCATGGCTGCGATCAGCGCGACGATCACGACCTTCGAGTAAGTGGTTCGGTCGGCGCTGTAAAATGAATGATTCATCTGATCCTCCGCCGCCTTGGCCGATCACAGAACTGCACATCCGATACAGTGGCCGTGTAGCCGCAATTCGCGGAGACTGAAATTTCGCTCGATATCTTAAGGCGCTCTCCCTAGGTAGTTTACCGGAGGTCCGACTACTTCTTGTGCTTGTGCTTTTTCTTCTTCTTGCGGTGGTCGTCATCGTCGTCTTCGTCGGGCTCCTCGCTGTGGGCATCCGCCTCCTGCACGGCCTGTTCCAGCGCTTCGCGCTCGGCGGCCTCGCGCTCGCGGGTTTTCTTGTAGTCTTCCCAGGCCTCGAACAGCAGATGCAGCCACGGCATCACCTCTTCGATCGACGGCAGCGCTCCGGGCGGACCCGGCTCGCCGCGGGGGCCTTGCGGACCCGCGGCTTGCCCTGCGGACCCGACTTCGCCGCGCGGGCCTTGCGGACCGATCTTGCCCTGCGGCCCCGGCTTGCCGCGCGGACCTTCCGGTCCGGGCCGTCCGGGATGGCCTTGCGGACCGGGACGCCCCGGCTCGCCGCGCGGCCCCTGCGGCCCCTGTCGTCCTTGCCGGATCTCGTCTGCCACGCGCGTACTCCGAACTGTTGTCTGGCTTCCTCCTTACCAGACGTTCGATGACGGCATCAATTGAGCCGAAGGCGCCGCGGGCACTGATCAACATCAATCCCACATCACAGGCAGATTGAGCAGCCCGCGAAACGCCCAGCCGCCGATCCTGACCGGCTCGCTTGTCGTCGAGCCGCAGGCCTTTCAGTCGCGCGAAAATGCCGGGCAGCGCCACGTCGGCCACCATCGCGCGCGAGGCAAAGGCGCCGGCGCAATAATGCGGGCCGGCGCCGAAGGCGATGCTCTTCTGGGTGTCGCGGCTGATGTCGAAATCGATCGGGGTCGGCAAAGCAGGCCTCGTCGCGGTTGGCCGAGCCGAACATGAAGAACACGCGGTCCTCCGGCTCGAAATCGACGCCGCCATAGGACCACGGCTTTGCCACCCGCCGCGGCGACATCCCGATCGGCGCGATCCAGCGCGCATATTCCTCGAACACGTCGATCCATTTCGCCTTGCCGCCCTGCACCAGCGCGAGCTGCTCGGGATGCGTCAACAGCGCCCAGATCGTGCCCGAAATGGCGTCGCGCGGCTCGTTCTGCCCGCCCGAGATCGCAAGCTTGATGTTGGCGCGCACGCTCTCCATCGGCTGGCCGGCGGCGAGCAGCACGCTGAGGATCGAGGTGTTGGGATGTTTTCGTCAGCACCGGAACCATGTCGTCGATCGCGGCATCGATCCCCGCGGTGGCGGCGTGGCAGCGCGCCTCGACCTCCTTGTTGCCGGTGTAATTGGCGATGCCGTCGATCATCGCCTGCGACCACGCGTCCATGTCCTCAAAGCGCATGTTGGTGAGCCCGGTGATGTCCTTCAGGCATTCCGCCGACAGCGGCAGCGCGAACGCCTTGGTCAGGTCGGCGCGGCCGGCGGGCGCGAGCTCTTCGAGGATGCGGTCGGCATGGGCCTTGAACTGCCTGATCCAGGTGTCGCGCACCGT
Organism: uncultured Alphaproteobacteria bacterium; assembly: GCA_963721135.1. Lineage (GTDB taxonomy): Bacteria > Pseudomonadota > Alphaproteobacteria > Rhizobiales > Xanthobacteraceae > Bradyrhizobium. The sequence continues at coordinate 186,826 of CAVRIB010000028.1, read as the reverse complement.
GCGCGGCGACACCGCCGGAAACATCGCGGCGCGCTCGCTCATATGCGCCTCGCCGTCCTTGCGCATCATGTTGTGGCCCATCAGGCGGTTCATCAGTCCGGCCGGCTGGTGCGAGGAGAACACGTCGATGCGCTTTTCCTGGGTGAAGATGTCGTCGCGCCGGGTGAAGACGGTCGAGCCGAGCTGCGGCACGAAGGCGATCGGCGCCTGCTTCCGCATCCTCGCGAGATCCGGGTAGGGATCGGCCCAGAACGTTGGCACGTCGATGTTGAAATGCGGGGCGTTGGACATGTCCTAGATCGTCCGGTATCCGCCGTCCGCCATCACGATCGAACCCGGTGACATAGGCCGACAGGTCCGAGGCGAGGAAGATCGCCGGCCCCACGATGTCCTCCGGTTTGCCGGCGCGGCCGAGCGGCGTGTGGTCGATGAAGATCTTCACCAGGTCGGGATTGTTGGCGCGCACCTTTTCGTTCAGCGGCGTCTCGATGAAGCCCGGGCCGATCGCGTTGACGCGCACGCCGTCCTTGCCGAGTTCGGCGGCGAGCGCCCGGGTGAAGCCGAGCACGCCGTGCTTGGAGGCGGTGTAGGCCGGCGAGCTCGGCGTGCGCAGATGCATGAACGACTGGATCGAGCCGATGTTGACGATGCGCCCCTTGGCCGCGCGCAAGGGGGCGAGGAACGCATGCGTCACGTTGAAGACGCCGGTGAGGTTGATGGCGATGATGTCCTCCCAATCCTTCACCACGGCCTCGGGCGCGCCCGGCATGCCGTTGCGGCGGGCGATGCCGGCATTGTTGACCAGGATCGAGACCTGGCCGACCTGTTCGGCGATACGCTTGGCGACCGCGATGCAGTCCTCGCGCCTGGTCACGTCGAGCGCAAAACTCTCCGCCCGCCCGCCCGCATCGCGGATCGCCTGCGCGGTTGCTTCCGCCGCCTTGCCGTCGATGTCGAGCACTGCGACCTGCGCGCCCTCGCGCGCATAGCCGGCCGCGATCGCGCGCCCGATGCCGGAGCCGGCGCCGGTGACGGCCGCGATGTGGTTTGCGAGAAGCGCCATGGGGGTTTCCTCTCTCGTTGGTTTTCGGTTTTGCTACAAACTAAATCAAAATGCCGGGCGCCGAAACGGAAAGCTTTACCCCTGCGCGGTATGGATGCGGCGTGGAAACGCCCATGGACAGACAGCTTGCGGAATGGCGGCATTGCGCCGACCGGATCTGGTCGGCGCCTGCCCCCGACTATCACGAGGCCGCACGGCTTGCGGAGGAGATCGCGCGCGTGAGCGGGCAGGCGGTCCTGCGCCAGGCGGCGACCCAGGCGCTGCCGATCCTGCGCAGCGCCGCGCAGGCGAATCCGGACCAGAGCACGATCGACGCCGCGCTACGCCGGCTGCGGGTCGTGCGCGAAGTCCTGCACACGCTGACCATGCCCGCCTTCGGCAAGCGCGAGGTCGCGGCAAAGGTGCCGACGACGGACGAGCGTCATCGGCAGATGCTCGGCTTGCCGCTCGGCCGCCGGCTGTCCGCGCCGGAAATCCATCTCGCCTTCAAGCACGCCGCCAAGCACGCCCACCCCGACGCCGGCGGCAGCGAGCGCGAATTCCTGGAACTGTCCGCCGCGCGGGACGCGCTGGTCCGTGAGGTGAGACTGGTGCGGAGCGTGTAGCGTGGCGCGGGCACGCGCCGCGCCCCGCGCCAAATTCAACTGTCATCGCCCGGCTCGACCGGGCGAACCGGTACGCCGCGGCTTGTCGGTTCTATCACTGCTGCCTCTGGAATACTGGATCACCCGCTTGCGCGGGCGATGACAACTGAGGCGCAACTCCGCGATCTCGCCGCGTGTTTTCGGGCGAGGTTTTGGCGTGCCCTACCCCTTCCGCGCAAAGAACGGCGGACACACTTTTGCGATCGCGGCGTGTTGCTCCTCGTTCAGGAAGATGATGTCGAGGTGGGCCTTCGCATTGAACAGCGCCGCAAAGGTCTTGCCGGCCTGCGCGGCGAGTTTTTCGCTGTCTTCATCGCCGCTGGTGAGGAGGCCGAGGATGACGCCGCTTCTCTTGCCGGCATAGCGCACGCGGGCGAGATAGGCCCGCATCACCGTGGGGTCGAGGCCGAACACGACCGCGAGCGCCTCCTTCAGCCGCCGCTCGGCAGGGCCGTCCTGCTCGCCGAGAAACGTGATGTCGGGCGTGGCGAACCGGTCGATCAAATCGAGACTCCCTATTTCTGCTGCAGGCAGCTCGGATAGGGCGCGGCTTCGCCGGCGACGATCGCGCAGAAGCGGATCGGCATCAGCTCGCGGAGGCGGCCCTGCCACTTCGCCTCGTCGATCCCTGTAGCGGATGACGCCGCCGCGCGCTCGGCCCACTGGATCGTGTAGGCATCGGCGGCGCCCTTCACCGCGACGATCAGCGCGGTCTCGCTGTGCTCGTTGCCATCGGTGGCGACCTTGCCGCACGCGGCGACCGCGACATAGGCCTCCTGGTCGCCGAACTTCGCCGGGCCAAGCCCCTTGGCGGCGAAACTTTCCGGGCAGGCTTTCTTGAAGCCGCCCGCGATCCCCGCCGCGAGGCCTTGCGGCGAGAAGTTCGCCCCCGTCGCCTGGCCTTTGGCGCCGGTGACCGTGATCATCTGCGACCACGCATTGACGGTTTCGCCCTTCAGCACGGCCTCACGGATGTAGAAATTGTCCTTGGCGCTTTCATGCGCGACGACGAAGGCGGCCGGCATCGAGAAACGCACCAGTTGCGAAAACACCGGCGAGATCACGGTGAACGACGGCGGCGCCGCGGCCGGGGTTTCGGCCTGCGCAGGGACGGCCGCGCCGCAGAGCATGGCGATCGCAGCGGCGGCGGCCAGTGTTGTCTGGAAGGGATGCATCGGTGAGTCCGTAGGGCGGGTTAGCGAAGCGTAACCCGCCATCGCCCGGCAAATCCCGAGGCGGCGGATTACGCTACGCTAATCCGCCCTACGGTTGCACCCGTTTCAGAACGTGCACCGGCCCTTGCGCAGCAAGCCTTCCTTGACGCCGAGCGCCTCGATCAGGGTCGGCACCGGCCTGGAGACGGTCTTGTAGTCCGACGGGAACGGCTTGCTCGGGATGCCTTCGTCCCAGACCTGGCAATAACCGTTGCCGTCCCAGCGGATCAGATGGAAGCCGGCCTGCGCGGGGCTGGTGGCGGTGAGCGCGGTGAGGCCGAGGGCGGCGGTGGCGCAAAGGATCGAAATTCGACGCATGGTGGTATGGGCTCCTGTTGGGGGAAAATATCTCACGCTCTCCGCAAGGGGATTTGCGGAGATGCGAGTGCCGGGTGTCCGGTCATGGCGTGAGTGTCCGCGAGGCGCGAGGAGGTTCAACGCGGGAGCAAGGTCCGTCGGCCGGCGCCGACGGCGCTACACCAGCACGCGCTGGTCGCGATAGGTCTTGCCGCCATGCGAGAGCGTGACCGAGCCGCCGCGCGCTTCAATGACGGGCAAGGCGGCGAGCGCGTTCACCACGTGGTACATGGTCGGCAGGTCCGACGAGCTCGCCCTGTGGAAGCGCACCGTGCCGGCGCCGCTCTCGCGCCGCTCGATCCGGTTGTCCGGATCGCCCGGCGGCGTGAGCGTCACCTGGCACAATTCCGTCTCGCCCCAGGCGCCCGTGCGCGGCGTGTATTTCAGCATCATGGTCCCGTCCGAGGCCGCGGCTGGCTGATCCGGGGCTGCGTCGTGCAACTGCGCAACCTCGAGCTCGAGAAAGCGGAATCCCATCCAGCCCGCCGCGCAGATCTGGGCGCCGTTGCAGCGGCGCGGCTCCGCGATCTCGGCATAGAGCTTGGGATGCCCGATCTCGTCACGTCCGGTGATGATGGGGTCGGCGAGGTTTTCCCAGATCACGGCCAGAAACGGACCGGTGGCCCGGTCGCGGCTGCCGGTGAAGGTCGCCGGCCAGCTGACCCAGATCATCGTGTAGCCGCGCCCCGCGAGCCAGTCGATGTCGGTCATGTGATGAAAGACGACCGTGACCACGGGTTCGCCGGCGAGCGCAAATCCTTCGGGCAGATGCCGTTCCAGCATTGCGGGATCGGTCAAAAAGCTCGCCGCGACGGAGAGACGCCGTGGACTGCGCGCCGGATCGACCGCGATACTGTCCGGCACCTGGCGCGGTCCGGGCGCCGGTCCGAAATGCGTCGGCATCCGATAGATGCGCCCGGCCTCGAAACGATAGCTCATGGATCGCCCCCTGTCGTTGACGTCGCTGATCATTGACACCATTGTCAAGATTGACACGGTTGTCAATAATGCGCCAGCTTTAAATTCGGCCGTCATCGCCCGGCTTGACCGGGCGATCCAGTACGCCGCGGCCTCTCGATTTCATTACTGACGGCTCTGGAATACTGGATCATCCGCTTTCGCGGATGATGACAGCGTTGTGGGGCGGGTTAGCGCAGCTACCGCTCACTTCCCCGCCAGTGACGCCACGCATTCGATCTCGATCAGCATCGCCGGGTTCGGCAGCGCCTGCACCACGCAGGTGGTGCGGGCGGGGTAGGGCGGTGGCCCGAAGGCAGAGGCATACAGCGCGTTCATCGGCGCGACGTCGGCGGCGCGCGTCAAGAGCACGTTGACCTTGACCAGATCGCGAAACGTCGCGCCCGCCTCCTCGAGCACGCGCCTGATGTTGGTGACGACGTTCTTGAACTGCGCCTCGAAACTATCAGGCAGCTTGCCGTTCTCGTCAAAGCCGGGGATGCCCGAGACGAACAAGAGGTCCCCCGTCCGCGCCGCGAACGAGAGCGGCGGGGTGGTGATGCCGGCGGGAGCGGCGAAGTGTTTGATGGGGGCCATGGGGGGAAGCCTCCTGGGGTGCGGCAGGAGAGTGTAGCGCAAGGGCGAAGTTCGGGAAGAGGCGCGGGGGTTCGTAGGGCAGGTTAGCGAAGCGTAACCCGCCATTGCGGATGCGAACACCGGTAGGAAAATGACGGATTAGACTACGCTAATCCGCCCCACGGGCTGACAACCGCTGATTGCGCTCCGCCTTCAAACAGCTATGCTACCTTTTTGCTGCGCACAGGGGGAGAAAAATGAACCAACCAGATAAGCCAAAGACGTCGGATAACGACCTACTTCCGACAATCACCGCAAGTCCTCTCGTTTTCATTAGTCACGACACGCGCGACGCCGAGCTGGCAGAATCCTTCAGCAAGTTGCTTAAGAGTGTGAGCGCTGGGATGATAAAGACGTTCCGGTCCTCCGATAAGAAGGGGAGTGAAGGGATCGATTTTGGAGAGGAGTGGTATAAGCGGCTAATGACTCAACTTCAGTCAACCTCTGACGTCGTCTGCCTATTCACGGAGCGGACCTGTCGTAGCCTTTAGTTGAGCATGGATGTTTGGGCGCATCGCGCCACCGGCACTGAATCCAAGGTCGACACTATCACGATCGAAGTCGGGCACAAAGGAAGTATATCCCGCTGCGGCCGCTATCGCGTGCGCGTAGGCACGCGATAGCGCTTCTTGACGATCTTGGCTCGTAAGGAGGTTATCGGGCATAGCTAAGAGCTGGGCCTCGCATCACAACACCCTGTTACTCTCTTTCACCTTCTCCGCATCCAGATAAACCTGCCCGCCCATTTCCTTGAATTTGGCGCTCATCGCCGCCATGCCATCCTCGATTGTGCCCGTCACACTCATCCCCACCGCCGACGGATCGTTCAGCGTCGCCGCGTAATCCCGCACGTCCTGGGTGATCTTCATCGAGCAGAACTTCGGGCCGCACATCGAGCAGAAATGGGCGACCTTGTGGGCTTCCTTCGGCAAGGTCTCGTCGTGGAACAGTTTTGCAGTCTCGGGATCGAGGCCGAGGTTGAACTGGTCCATCCAGCGGAAATCAAAGCGCGCCCGTGACAGCGCATCGTCGCGCAATTGCGCGGCGGGGTGACCCTTGGCGAGATCGGAGGCGTGGGCGGCGATCTTGTAGGTGATGACGCCGGTCTTGACGTCGTTGCGGTCGGGGAGGCCTAGATGCTCCTTCGGCGTCACATAACAAAGCATCGCGCAGCCAAACCAGCCGATCATGGCGGCGCCAATGCCTGAGGTGATGTGGTCGTAGCCCGGCGCGATGTCTGTCGTCAGCGGCCCCAGCGTATAGAACGGCGCCTCGCCGCACTCCTTGAGCTGCTTGTCCATGTTGATCTTAATCTTGTGCATCGGCACGTGGCCGGGGCCCTCGATCATGACCTGGCATCCCTTGTCCCACGCGATCTTGGTGAGCTCGCCGAGCGTCTCCAGCTCCGCGAACTGCGCGCGGTCGTTGGCGTCGGCGATCGAGCCGGGGCGCAGGCCGTCGCCGAGCGAGAACGACACGTCGTATTTGCGCATGAGGTCGCAGATCTCCTCAAAACGGGTGTAGAGGAAGCTCTCCTTGTGATGGGCGAGGCACCACTTCGCCATGATCGAGCCGCCGCGCGACACGATGCCGGTGACGCGGTTGGCGGTCAGGTGGATGTAGGGCAGCCGCACGCCGGCGTGGATGGTGAAATAGTCGACGCCCTGTTCGCACTGCTCGATCAGCGTGTCCTTGTAGACCTCCCAGTCGAGTTTCACGGGATCGCCGTTGACCTTCTCCAGCGCCTGATAAATGGGAACCGTGCCGATCGGGATCGGCGCGTTGCGCAGGATCCATTCGCGGGTGGTGTGGATGTTGCGGCCCGTCGAGAGGTCCATCACGGTGTCGGCGCCCCAGCGGATCGCCCACACCATCTTGTCGACTTCTTCTTCCACCGACGACGTCACCGCGGAGTTGCCGATATTGGCGTTGATCTTGGTCAGAAAATTGCGGCCAATGATCATCGGCTCGAGTTCGCCGTGGTTGATGTTGCAGGGGATGATGGCGCGCCCCCGCGCGATCTCGCCGCGGACGAATTCCGGCGTGATGAAGGCGGGCAGCGATGCGCCAAAGCTTTCGCCGTCGGCAAGCGCCGCTTCGGCGCGCTCGAGCTGGACCTTGCGGCCAAGATTTTCCCTGGTAGCGACGTAGATCATCTCCCGTGTGATGATCCCGGCGCGCGCGAATTCGAGTTGGGTGATCATCGGCGGCTTGCCGCTTGCTCCGCTCTGCTCCCTCCCCCCTTGTGGGGGAGGGCTGGGGAGAGGGGTGGCCGCAGGAAAGACTACCCGTGTGGACCCCCCACCCTGGCCTCGAGAGCGAGCTTCGCTCGCCTCGGACCCCACAAGGGGGGAGGGAACGGAGGCATCCAAACCGCGCAGCGGCCTGTGGTAGGCGTCGAACGCCTTGGCGGCCTTGTCGCCGGAGACGTTGCCGTTGTCGACCGGCTTGACCGTGCGGCCTTCATACTCCTCCACGCCGCCGCGCTCCTTCACCCAACTGGTGCGGTTGCGCGGCAGGCCCTTGTTGACGTCGATGGTGACGGCCGGGTCGGTATAGGGGCCCGAGGTGTCATACACCGGCAGGTTCGGCTCGCCCGCGCCTTCGGACAGCATGATCTCGCGCAAGGGCACGCGCAGGTCGGGCGCCTCGTCGGGGACGGCAAAGATCTTGCGCGACGACGGCAGCGGGCCCGTGGTGACGGCGGGAAGCGTGGTGTCGGGATTGGAGCGGATATTCATGGCCTGTCCTCCTGTGAATTCTGTTGTCGTTCCGGACGGGCCGCAGGCCGATCCGGAATCTTGAAATTTGAACTCGTGGCTTGCCCCCACCCCGACCCTCCCCCGCAAGCGGGGGAGGGGGAAGTAAGGGCGAGCGCGCCGTCTGCCTCCGCAGGTGGAGACCGAAGCCAAGCGCGAACTGCGCTCCCTCTCCCGCGCTTGCGGGGGAGGGCCGGGGTGGGGGTGGTTCGGCGAACGCTCATGTCTCAGGCAGCTTTCGTTTGATCGCCGAGCCAGGCGCGCACGCGGGCATCGGGATCGGCGTTCTGGGTGACATCGCTGACGACCGCGATCGAATCAGCGCCGGCGGCGAAGATCGCTCCCGCCTGTTCGAGCTTGATGCCGCCGATCGCGACCAGCGGGAGTGGGCCGATGCGCTTCTTCCACTCCGTGATCTTCGCAATGCCCTGCGGGGCGAAGCGCATCGATTTCAGCGTGGTCGGAAAGATCGGGCCGAGCGCGATGTAGTCCGGCTTGGCGGCCAGGGCGGTCGCGAGTTCCTCGTCGTCATGTGTAGAGAGCCCGAGCGTGAGGCCGGCGTCGCGGATCGCTTTCAGGTCAGCGTCCGCCAGATCCTCCTGGCCGAGATGCAGATGCTGCGCGCCGGCCGCGATCGCCGCGCGCCAGTAGTCGTTGACCACGAGCTTCGCCTTCGTCCCCCTGATGACCTCGAGCGCGTCGCGCACGATTTCCAGCGCCTCGCCGTCATCGAGGTCTTTCGCGCGCAACTGGATCGTGCCGGCGCCAAGCAGCGCAAGCCGCGCGACCCATGCGACGCTGTCGACGACAGGGTAGAAGCGATCAGGATACGCGGAGCGATCAGGATACGGCATGCCAGAACGGGGTCCCAACGACGGGGGTTGAAGGGGAAGCAAAATCCCGGGCTTCCATCAGCCCGGCCTCGTAAGCCTTGCGGCCGGCCTCGACGCCTGATCGAAACGCATCCGCCATCGCCACGGGATCGGCGGCTTTGGCGATCGCGGTATTGAGCAGCACGGCATCGTAGCCGAGTTCGAGCGCCTCAGCGGCGTGGCTCGGCGCGCCAAGGCCGGCATCGACCACCAGCGCGATATCGGGCAGGCGGTCGCGCAACAGCTTCAGCGCATCGCGGTTGATGATGCCACGGGCCGAGCCGATCGGCGCCGCCCACGGCATCACCACCTTGCAGCCCGCATCGACCAGCCGCGTCGCGACCGAGAGGTCTTCGGTGCAATAGGGGAACACGTCGAACCCGTCCTTGACGAGAATCTCGGCGGCCTCGACCAGGCCAACCACGTCGGGCTGCAGCGTGTCGTTGTCGGCGATCACTTCGAGCTTGATCCAGGAGGTTGCGAACAGTTCGCGCGCCAGTTTCGCGGTGGTCACGGCCTCGCGCACGGTGCGGCAGCCGGCGGTGTTCGGCAGCACGGTGACGTTGAGCTCGCGGATCAGCGACCAGAACGCATCCCCGGTCTTGCCGCCCGCGGACTCGCGCCGCAGCGACACCGTGACGATCTCCGCGCCCGAGGCGCGGATCGCGCCCTGCATGATCGCCGGCGACGGATACAGCGCGCTGCCGATCAGGAGGCGGGAGGAAAATTCGCAGTCGTAGAATTTGGGCATGGTGTCAATTTCCCAACACACGTCGCTCGTCATCCCCGCGAAAGCGGGGATCCAGTATTCCAGAAGCGCCTGTGCAAGAGCCGAGAGGCCGCGGCGTACTGGGTCGCCCGGTCCCGTCTCCGCCAAGGCTTCGCCGGGCCACTAATTCGCTCGGCCGCCGAAGCTTTAGCGAAGGCGGCAAGCCGGGCGATGACAGTTGAGTTTGACGCGCTGTCATCCTCACCCTCCCTGCCGCGGCGTGATGATCTCGATCTCGTCTCCGGACTTCAGGTGGGTCTCGGCCCACCGGCTCTTCGGCAGCACGTCGTAGTTCACGGCGATCGCAAAATGCGTGCCCTCATAGTCGAGTTCGCCGAGCAACGCATCGACGCTGACTGACGCAATCTCCCGCGGCTCGCCGTTGACGATCACGCGCATTGCATCACCTCGTTGTCGATCTGGCCGTGCTCGACGTAGCCGAGCGCGAGTTCCGCCAGCGCCGGCGCAATCAGGAAGCCGTGGCGATAGAGGCCGTTCACCGCGATGCGATCCTTCTGCACCACGATCCGCGGCAGATTGTCGGGAAAGGCGGGGCGCAGGCCCGAGCCGAATTCCAGGATGCGCGCCTCGGCGAAGGCCGGATGCACCGCATAGGCTGCGCCCAGGAGTTCCAGCGCGGAGCGGACGCTGACGCCGGTGTCCTCGGCCTCGATCGAGGTCGCACCCAGCATGAACAGATGGTCCTCGCGCGGAATCACGTAAAGCGGCCAGCGCGGGTGGATCAGCCGCACTGGGCGCGACAGCTGCACCTCGTCCGTTTCGATCAGGATCATCTCGCCCTTGACGCCGCGCAATTCGCGCTGGGTGTCGCGCGCGGCAAGGCCGCGGCAGTCGATCACGATGCCGTCGATGTCTTCGGGCACGACCTCGCTGTTGAACTTGATGGTGCCGCCGGCGGCGATGATGCGTTCGTGCAGCTTCGGCAAGACGCGGCGCGGCTCGACATGGCCTTCGTCGGGGAAGAACAGCGCGTCGCGGAAGCGGCCTTCGAGCGACGGTTCGAGTTCGGCGAGCGCGCGCGCGTCAAGCCGGCGATGGCCTGATGTCAGCCGCGCGAAGCGTTCGAAATCGCTGCGGTCGCGGGCATGCGCGACCACCAGCGAGCCGTTGAACGGGGTATCCGGCAACTCGGCCCGCCACAGGTCGAGCGCGCGCAGGCCGAGCCGGCTGATCACGGGCTCGGCGCTCTCGCCCTCGCACCAGGGCGCCAGCATGCCGCCGGCCCAGTGGCTGGTGGAAAGCGTCAACGCTTCATCGCTGCGCTCGTGCAGCGTGACGGCGTGGCCGGCCTGCGCGAACAATAGCGCTTGCCACGCGCCGGCAATGCCTGCGCCGATGATGGAGACGTGCGACTCCCCGCGCGGGGTCTTTGAAGTCTGGTACATCCCTGTCCCTTCGCCGGCATGACCCGGATCAGGTTCAAAGGGTCACCGCGGTCTCGCATCCCCAAGGCAGGGATTTGAGCTTGCGGTCTCTCAGCTCCTCATCGGAGCTCCCCTCGGAACGGGGTTAATGTAGGCCGATACGTTAACGTGTCAACGCATCCTACCGGGAACTGCACTGAAACCGCGCATGGGTGTGCCCCGGAGACCGTGCAGTGCACCAAATACGGGTGCCGGCTTTACCAAGAATTATGGCTTGGCGTGCTTCGATCCGGCGGGAACCCCCGAAAAAGCCGCGGCCCCGATGACCCTGTCCGTTGTCCATTCCACTGAGGAGGCAAGCCGGCTGCGAGCGCCGCTCGCGTTGTGGGTCGGCGTCGCCGTCTACGCGCTGTTTCTGCTCGCCGGAAACCGGCTTTTGATCGATCCCGACACCCTGTGGCAGATCACGATCGGGCAGTGGATCCTGGACCACCGCGCGGTGCCGGAAACCGACGTGTTCTCCTTCACCATGCGGGGCCAGCCCTGGATCTCGACGCAGTGGCTGGCGCAGGTGCTGTTCGCCAAGACCTATGCGGTGTTCGGCTGGAGCGGGCCGGTGGTGCTTTCCTCCGCCGCGATCGCCACGACCTTCGCGCTGTTTGCGAAATTCCTGAACCGGCATCTGAGCGAGAGCACGACGCTCGTGTTCGTCGCCGGCGCGCTGGCGCTCGCCGTGCCGCATCTGTTGGCGCGGCCGCATGTGCTGGCGATGCCGTTGATGGTGGCCTGGGTTTTTGGACTGATCGACGCCGCCGACCGGCGAGCCGCGCCGTCGTTCTGGTGGCTCGCCGTGATGACGCTGTGGGCCAATCTGCACGGCGGCTTCGTGTTCGGCCTGGTGCTGATCGCGCCGATCGCGCTCGATGCGGTGGTCGCCGCGGATGCAACCGCGCGCCGATCGCTGATGCTGCGCTGGGCGGCGTTCGCGCTCGTGGCGCTGATCGCAAGCTGCTGCACGCCCTATGGCTGGAATTCGCTGCTCGCGGCGCAAAAGATCCTCGAGCTCGGCAGCGCGCTGCCGCTGATCATGGAATGGAAGCCCGCGGATTTCGGCAGCATCGGCGCGCTCGAGATCTGCCTGCTGCTCAGCATCGGGCTGGCGTTATGGCGCGGCATCAAACTGCCGCCGCTGCGCATTGCGTTGCTGCTCGGCCTGTTGCACATGGCGCTGTCGCAGGGGCGCGCCGGCGAAGTGCTGGCGCTGCTGGCGCCGCTGGTGCTGGCTACCCCGCTCGCCGCGCGAATCGGCCGCGTTGAAGTTTCGCGCGCCGCGCCGGCCGCGCGCGGTGCGCTGTTCGCCGGTATCGCTGCGCTTCTCGTGGCGGGAACGGTCGCCTATGCGTCGGTGCATCGCTTCGCGCCGCATCCCCACAGCGTGCCGGCAGCCGCCGTCGCCGTGCTGAAGAAACTGCACGTGGCGCGCGTCTTCAACGACTACGATTTCGGCGGCTACCTGATCGCCAGCGGCGTAGCGCCCTTCATCGACGGCCGGACCGAACTCTATGGCGAAAAGTTCTTCGTCGACCACAACGCGGCTTCCGGCCTGATGGAGCCGGACAACCTGTTTCGCCTGCTGGACGAGTACGACATCGACGCGACGCTGATGCGCACGCAGAGCGCCGCCAACAAGCTGCTCGATCACATCGACGGCTGGCAAAAGGTTTACGCCGACGACATCGCCACGATTCACATCCGTAAAGCTGGCGCTGTCCATACCGCCGAGCCCGCGGTCGATCCGAAGGCCAAGTAAAAATCATCGTTGCCGTCGAAATGACTTAATGCTCGCCAATATCCGGCGCGGCAGGATCGTATGTGTCTGGCAACCATCCTGTCCAATTCGCCGAAACGAAAACGAGAAGAAGGGGAAACACGCCATGTTGAGATTGGAACACGGCTATTTGCCCACCGCGAATCCCTGCGCCCAATGCGGCAAGCCGATCGCTGCACCCGAGTGGATCGAGCGGGAGTCGAACCGGACCTGCTATCTTTGGCATTGCTGGGCCTGCGACTACCAGTTCGAGGCGGTAGCCTATTTCGCCGAACAGGAATCCGACGCCGAGCCGTTGGCGGCCTGAACGGGAAGCCGTCCGGTATTTTTTGCATACGCGAAGAAGCCGCGTTGCGTTTGAGCGGAAAAGTTCCGTGGAACTTGCCGGCGGTCGCTTGCGCGCGTCGTGAAATCTTTCCGTATCGAACTGGAACGCCGGCCACCGTCGCAGGTTTTCTCCTCACGAATTTGATAAGAGGGAGAAAACCATGTTCGTTAAATCCATCGCTGCAGGCCTTGCCGCCTCGGCATTGCTTGCTTCCGTTGCGTTCGCGCAAACTTCGACGACCACGACCAACACCACGCCGGCGCCGGCGACGAGTTCGTCCTACCAGGGCGACTGGCGCACGTCGAAAGTCGTCGGCCTCAACGTCTATAACGACAAGAACGAGAGCATCGGTTCGATCAACGATCTGTTGATGGACAAGAGCGGCGGCGTCAAGGTTGCGGTGATCAGCGTCGGCGGCTTCCTCGGTGTCGGCTCGCATTATGTCGCGATCCCCTTCGAGAAGCTCAAGTTTTCGAGCGAACCGGTCGCCTACACCGGCGCCGGCGCGGCGAACACCTCGACCAACCGGCCTCCGACGACCACGGGTTCCGCGGGCGCTACGACGAAACCCAATCCCTGGTATCCCGATCATGCCGTGTTCAACGCGACCAAGGATGAGCTAAAGGCGATGCCGGAGTTCAAGTACGAGTAGGCGGCGTCAAAGTAGCTCAATGAGTAAGGAGTAAAGAGCGCGCCCGGTCCCTGCCGGACGCGCTTTTACTTTTGCGGCCTTGCTTCTATCGGCGCCGGTTTTGCGGTGTTAGGCTCGACCTTGGCAGGAGCACCTGCCTCCTGCCGACCAACGAACCGGGAGGATGATATGACGGAAAGCGTCTACAAGGTCATCGAACTGATCGGTACCAGCAAGGAATCCTGGGAGAAGGCTTCGACAGCCGCGGTCGAACGGGCGGCGAAAACGCTGCGCGATCTTCGCGTCGCCGAAGTCGTCAAGCTCGACCTGCAGCTCGATGCCAAGGGCAAGGTCGAAGCCTATCGCGCCAAGATCAACGTCTCGTTTAAATACGAGGACTGAGGAAGGATGCAGGGCGCGCGCAGGCGTCCCCCTGCACCGATGGTGGCTTCGTTTCGTTTTGCCTCACGCTCATCGTCATGCCCGGGCTTCCGCCTTCGCCAGGGCTTCGGCGGACCAATACCGAAGGTCCGGCGAAGCCTTGGCGTAGACGGGTGACCCGGGCATCCACGACTTTCCTTGCTTCGGCCTGGAAAGCAAGACGTGGTTGGCCAGGACAAGCCCGGCCATGACGTGCATCTTTGCCTAAAAGTAGAGATTCTACGTTCACAGCCCCGGCAGCGCGGTCACGGAGGCGGTCATCGTGCCCTGCGCCACCGCGATCACGCGCAGCGTTCTGGAATCGAAGGCGATGTCGGCAAGCCGCAGGTTGGTGATTTGCGCCGCCACCCGCACGCCGTTGTCGTTCGTCTGAAAGTCTGCGATCGCGGCTGATATCCTCTGCTGGGCGTTGGCGGCGAATGGCTTGAGGTCGATCGTCGCCTTCTCCGCCAGCGCCTTCTGCAGATGCGGCATGACCGCGCGCGCAGCCGCGCCCAGAAGTCCGAACGCGGCTTCCGATTCGACGGCGAGCTGGATGTCGGTAAGCCGCAACGTCTGCTGGGCCTCGTCGAGCACGGGTTTGCCCCAGATGTGCACCATGGCCTCGCCGCCGAACCCGAAAAAGCTCTTCTTCTCGCGCGCATTGACGAGAAGCGAAATCAGGAGCCGGTCGCCCGATGCGGTAACCGAAGCGCGCTTCACGATGACAGCGACCGAACCGGAACCATCTTCGGGAAAGGTCCTGCCTGCGAGCTGCGTTTCCAGGATCTTGTCGATGTCGGTGAAGGGAACGTCGATCGGTATGCCGATGTTGACCCCGCCGGCGGTCGGCGGAACGACGGTAATCTTGCCGGGAAACGGGCACTCCGGCTTGGTCTCGACCGGCGTGATGCGCGTCTCCGCCTCGATGCCGACGGTTGCCGTGACCGCCGAGGCGTCGACATGCGGCTGCGCCGCGAGCGCGGCGGTCGGTCGTATCTCCAGCCACAGCGCCGGTAACGACGACGTCGTCCCCGTGCCCTGCAGCGGGATCGAGCGGCAGGCCTTGGCCCATTCTACCCGCGCGCTCTGCTCGAAGGTGTGATCGTTCTGGACCCGCGCCTCCACGGCCGCGACCTGATCGGCGACGTTCTTTTCGATCAGGGGCTTGACCTGCGCCGGCACGTTGACGCGGGCGCCCGCCACCGAGAGGCTGTTGTCGCCGAGCGTCACCTGGGCCTGCAGATTTGGCTCCAGATGCCAAGCGGCCGCGAATCTCGGCCGCGAGGTGAAAGTGACATTGCCCTTGATCTCCGCGCTGGCGTTGAGCGACTTGATGTTCACGCTGCCGATGTGCCTGGCGGCGTTGCCGCCCAAAAGTCCGCCGATCGCGTCGCCGACCGCGCCCGTCGTCTTGGCCGCCAGCGAGCCGGTCACATTCAGTTTTCCCGTCAGCGGCATGGCCAGCAACAGCGCGTCCTGGGCGCCGGTCGCCGCGATCGGTCCGCGCGATGCGGTCCAGCCGATGTCGGCATTCTGCAGGACCTGCGACACCGGATTGTCGGACTTGCCCGCGAAGTTTCGCGGCGCCGCGCGTTCGGCGGCGTCCCTGATCGCCGAAATGGCAACCGAGACCGGCACCATGATGCTGGAGACGCGCGTCACCGGCGGCAGCGGCGGCAATTGGGCCAGCACGGGCGGGGCTACCACGCCGCGCGGCGCCAGCCAGTCCATGGCCTTCAAGCTGACGAAAAACGAGATCACGAGCGCCGCGATCCCGAACAGAATAGTCTTGAGGCTCACCGCCTGCCGCATCGTCCCCCCGGACTGATCCGATGGCGGAGTTTACAGGGCGCCGTGTTGGCGCGCCAGAGCGGGCAACGTGAATTAATTGAAAGAATTCTGGACCTTAGTCTGAATATCCGCCCTGCTTTCGCTGCGGCGAAAGACACCTGCCAACCGAGCCTTTCGTGTCCCGGACGCGGCGCCGCGCCTCTTCGGCGGTGCGCCGCAGAGCCGGGACCTATGTATGTTGTGGGCTCCGGATCAGCAGCGCAGCACGCCGCAAGAGCGGCGTGCTGCGCAGCATCCGGGGAACGGCGTCTTGTTGTCGGCCGGAAAACAAAAATGGCGCGGAGATCCGCGCCATCTTTCCATGTGTCGGTTTGATTGCGCCGGCCGATCAGCCGCGCTTGGCTTCGATATTGTCGGCGCGGTGGTCCATCGGCAGCACGATCACCTTGGTGCCGACATTGACCCGCGAATAGAGGTCGGTGACGTCCTCGTTGGTCAGGCGGATGCAGCCGGATGAGACGTGGGTGCCGATCGTCTCCGGCGCGTTGGTGCCGTGAATGCGATACACCGTGCCGCCGAGATACATGGCGCGCGCGCCGAGCGGATTGCCGGGGCCGCCGGCCATGTGGCGCGGCAGATAGGGCTGGCGCGCGATCATCTCCGGCGGCGGGGTCCAATCCGGCCACTCGGCCTTCTTGGTGACCTGTTGCACGCCGGACCAGGTGAAACCATCGCGGCCGACGCCGATGCCGTAGCGGATCGCCTGGCCGCCGCCGAGCACATAATAAAGATAGGTGTTGGGGGTATCGATGATGACCGTGCCGGGCGCCTCGCGGGTGGCGTAGCTCACGATCTGGCGCTTCAGCCGCGCCGGCATTTCGACCGCGCTGCCTTCGTCTTCCGACGGTGTAGTCGCAACCGGCGGCGGCGCCATCGGCGCCGGCGGCGTCAGGATGAAGGGAAACAGCGGCAGCGGCGAGGCCGAGGCGACGCCCGAAAAGCCGATGGCACCGAGCGCCAGTGCGCCGAAGGCGGCGCGGCGGAAATTCGATTTGAATGCATCGAGATTGAGCATCGGTCGTCCCCTGTTTGATCGCCCGGTCGACTGGCTTGGCGCCAATTCGGTATTGCCTGCCGAAACACGTAACCGTGAAAGGTTTCAGTTCGTTTGCGTCGGGAGCAGCAAAACGGTTTCATCGGGGTAAGATTTGTTTCATGACGGTTTCGCGACGCCAGAATCCCTAACGCCCTTCGAAAAAGATTCCTCGACGGTTCGATGACGTCACACGTTTGAAATATCCATGGCCGAACGTCTGCGAGTTGAGAATCATTCCAGCTCGCAAGGCTCCGTTATGCGGATTTTGATCGCGACCGATGCCTGGCATCCGCAGGTTAACGGCGTGGTGCGCACGCTGACCTCGCTGGCCCGCGCCGCGGCAGGCCTCGGAGCCGACATCGAATTCCTGACCCCCGACGGCTTTCCGTCGCTCGCCGTTCCCACCTATCCCGGACTGCGCGTGGCGCTGCCGAACCGGCGCGAGATCGCCAGGCGAATCGAGGCGGCATCGCCCGAGGCCATCCATATCGCGACCGAAGGTCCGATCGGCTGGTCGGTGCGCGCCTATTGCCGCCGCCACAAGCTCGCGTTCACGACCTCCTACACCACGCGCTTTCCCGAATATATCGCGGTCCGCACCGGCATTCCGGCCGCGCTCGGCTACGCCGTGCTGCGGCACTTTCATGCCGCCGCCGCCATGACCATGGTCGCCACGCCCTCGCTGCGCCAGGAACTCGCCGCGCGAGGTTTCAAGAAGCTCGGCTTCTGGACCCGCGGCGTCGACACCGACCTGTTCAGGCCCGACAATCCGGCCACACTCGATCTGCCGCGGCCCATCTTCATGACGGTAGGCCGTGTCGCCGTCGAAAAAAACCTCGAGGCGTTCCTCGCGCTCGACCTGCCGGGATCGAAGGTCGTGATCGGGGATGGCCCGCAGAAGGCCGAGCTCGAGCGGCGCTACCCGCAGGCGCGATTTCTGGGCGAAAAGACCGGCAAGGATCTGACCTCGCATGTGGCGGCGGCTGATGTATTCGTGTTCCCGAGCCTCACCGATACCTTCGGCGTGGTCCAGCTCGAGGCGCTGGCGTGCGGCACGCCGGTGGCGGCCTTTCCCGTCACCGGGCCGAAGGACGTGATCGCTGATCATCCGATCGGCGCGTTGGACACCGATTTGCGCGCCGCGTGCCTGCGCGCGCTCGGCATGTCCCGCGAAACCTGCCGCAGCTTCGCGCTCGAGCGTTCCTGGGAAAACAGCGCGAGGCAATTCATCGGCAATCTGAGCGCGTTGCAGGTAAGCCGTTCGCTGCGGCCTGCGCGGGTCGTTGCCAGCAAGACGCCGGTACGCGGCTGATTTGAAACCCTAAACCAGAGGCAAACGAGACTGACCATGGCAGAAATCATGAAGCTTGACGGCGCAAGGCAGTTGGATTTCGACCGCGAGACGGTCGAACAGGCCTATGACCGCTGGGCGCCGGTTTACGACCTCGTGTTCGGCGGGGTGTTCTCCAAGGGCCGCAAGGCGGCGATATCAGCAACCAACAAGATCGGCGGCCGCGTGCTCGAAGTCGGCGTCGGCACCGGCATCTCGTTGCCGCAATATGCCGCCCACCTGCGCATCTTCGGCACCGACATTTCGGAAGCGATGCTGAAAAAGGCCAAGCGTCGCGTCGACGAGCTTCGCCTGCGGAACGTCGAGGGTCTCGCCGTCATGGACGCCGAGAAGCTGGAATTTCCCGACAATTCGTTCGACGTGGTGATGGCGCAATATGTCGTGACCGCGGTGCCGAATCCGGAAGCGGCGCTGGACGAGTTCGCCCGCGTGCT
The DNA here is from genome assembly GCA_963721135.1 of uncultured Alphaproteobacteria bacterium. Taxonomy (GTDB): domain Bacteria; phylum Pseudomonadota; class Alphaproteobacteria; order Rhizobiales; family Xanthobacteraceae; genus Bradyrhizobium. The sequence goes on along the minus strand of CAVRIB010000028.1, from coordinate 168,288 downwards.
GCGGGTGGGCGGCGAACTGATCATCCTGACCCGGGTCAGCGCGGATGCCGGCATGCGCCGCTTCATCGAGCAGCGCTTGCAGCCGGTGGTGCGTCCGCTCGGCTTCCGTACCGCCGAATTCGCCTGGTCGCGCTACGCCAAATGGCTGGCGGGCGCCGACGGCATGGAATTGGTCGAACGCCGCCTGGTGCCGCCGCTCGGCCACTTCTCGCTGGTGCGCATCCGTAAAACTGAAATGGCCGCCGCCGCCTGACTTGTGGCGAAGGACTTGCGTGGCCGCGCGGTTGCGTGATGTCATATATGACATTTTGATGATGTCACACACCATACATCGAATCCCTGTATAACGAATCACCTGATTTTGGGGGAAAGCATGATCAAGAACTTCCTGGAGCAGCTGCGCATCCAACGCTGGGATGATCACCGCTACTATCACCACAGCCGGATCAACCAGAGCCTGCACTTTGTCAGTGCGGTCAGCTTCCTGGTCGGCTACGCCATGATGTTCTTCGATCCCGTCGCATCCGCGCTGATCGGCTGGCTGGTCTCGATGACCTCGCGTCAGGCCGGGCACTTCTTCTTCGAGCCGAGGGGCTACGACCACATCAACCAGGCGACCCACGAGCACAAGGAAGAAATCAAGGTCGGCTACAATTTGCGGCGCAAGGTGGTGCTGATGTCGATCTGGGCGGCGTCGCCGCTGGTGCTGTACTTCGATCCGACGCTGTTCGGGATGTTCACCGCCTGGGTCTCGCCGGCCGATTTCATGCGTCAGGTCGCCAAGATCTGGCTGGTGGTGGGCATCGGCGGACTCCTGTTCCGCACCGTGCACCTGTTCTTCATCCGCGACGTCGAGACCGGCCTCGTCTGGATGACCAAGATCCTCACCGACCCCTTCAACGACTTCAAACTCTATTGCAAGGCGCCGCTGTATTTGCTGCGCGGTGAATTGATCGATCCGGGCCTCGACATCCTCGAGCACGACGGGTTCGAAGAGCAGCACGCCTGAACGGCTTTGTCTTAAAGAATGCCATTCAACATCCTTCGTCATGCCCGGGCTTTTCCCGGGCATCCACGTCTTGACACGTGGGCCTGCATGGTTCGAGACGCGCGGCGTTGCCGCGCTCCTCACCATGAGGGTCTCGAACCTCATCCTGAGGAGCGCGCTCTTGCGCGCGTCTCGAAGGATGAGGCCCCGATATCGGAAGCTGCGTTAGAGCAAAAACTTGCTGCGGAGCATCTCTTTCAAAATCTGCCGGCGGATGCTTTTGTTGGTGAGGGAAGCCTCATGCCACCACCAGCCGTCGGCCTTCATCTTCTCCGCCGCCGCCACGAAACGCTGCGCTACTTCGGCGAAGTCCGCATCCGTATAATTCAGGCTGAAGATCAGGCGGCCGCTGCCGACCCAGCTCAGCGCCAGGCCCTCGGCGCGCAGGTAATATTGCAGCATCCAGTTGTAGCGGGACGGCTCGGTGTAATTCACCGTCCAGATCGAGGACAGGTTGGCGACGCGCACCGGCAGGTCCTGCGCGGCCAGCGCGCCATTCAACTGCGCCGCGCGGGCGTTCCAGATCTCGTCGAGCCCGTTATAGACGGCGCGAAAATTCGGACTGGCGAGCCGGCTCAAAAATTCATCCATCGCCGTCATCACGTAAGGATGCGAGTTGAAGGTGCCGCGCGCAAAGCAGACGTCGGCGGGACGGTCGTCGCGGAAGCGGCGCATCAACTCCCTGCGCCCGCAGACGACGCCGATCGGCAAGCCCGCCGGCAAGGCTCTTGCCGTAGGTCACCATGTCGGCGCGGACGCCGAAATATTCCTGCGCGCCGCCGGCGGCGAGGCGGAAGCCGACGAACACCTCGTCGAAGATCAGGACGATGTTGCGCTCCGTGCAGACCTGCCGCAGCGCCTTCAGCCATTCGCGTGTACGCCGCGCGATCGAAGCTCGCGGCTTCGCGAGCTGTCGACCAGGGCCGAATTGGCGGGCGCATTGGCGTTGGGATGCAGCGCCTGCAGCGGATTGACCAGCACGCAGGCGATATCGCGCCGCGTCTTAAGGACGCGCAGCGTCCGCTCCGACATCTCGGCGAGCGTATAGGTCTCGTGCGGCGAAACCGGATTGCCGACGCCGGGCTGCACGTCGCCCCACCAGCCGTGATAGGCGCCGGCAAAACGAACCAGATGGGTGCGGCGGGTGTGATAGCGCGCAAGCCGCACCGCCTGCATGACCGCCTCGGTGCCGGACATGTGGAACGAGACCTCGTCGAGGCCGGATATCTCGGCGAGCCTGCGGACGTTGTCGGCGACGACAGGATGATAAAAGCCGAGCACCGGGCCGAGCGCGTGCGCGCGCTTCTCGCCGATCTCGATGCACTCCTTGTAGAAATCGTTGCCGAAGATGTTGACGCCGTAGGAGCCGGTCACGTCGTGGAACACGTTGCCGTCGAGATCGGTCACGGTGACGCCGGAAGACGACTGCATGAAGCTGCCATAGCCGAGATTTTCGCGCACCAGCCGGCTGTACTGGAACGGCACGCGGTAGTTTTGCGTGAACTGCAGGTCGGAAATCTGCACGGCGGCTTCCGCCGTCATTTGCCGGCTCTTGGCGAAACGGTCCTTGTAGAGCGCCGCGAGCCGGAAGAAACCGTCCTGCCGTTGAGCCGCTATCTCGGCCGGCGCGCCGTCGGAACGGAAGTAATCGTCGAGGTCGAATTCGTAGAACGGCATCAGCCGCGCCACCAGCTTCGACATCTTCGAATGCCCGCTCAGCGAGCGGTGCTTGGCGCGCGACAGCGCCAGTCTTGCCTTGAGCCTGGGGGCTGCGGCCGCGGTCGCGGCGACCGCGCCGGCGGCCAGCGACAGAATTGGAATTGGCGAATCCATGACGACAGCGCTAACCAGTCCTCCTGACAGATTCATGACAGTCAAAAGCCTCATTGCAAGCTTTACCCAGCAGGAAGACCTCAACTTCCTGCTCACCAACCGCGTGCCGCGGGCGGCGCTGACCCGCTTCATGGGCTGGTTCAGCAAGATCGAGCAGCCGCTGATCCGCGACCTCTCGATCGCCTGCTGGCGGCTGTTTTCCGATCTCGATCTTTCCGAGGCGCGCCAGACCAGTTTCAAAAGCCTGCACGATTGCTTCACCCGCGAGCTCAAGCCCGGCCTGCGCCCGCCCGATCCCGACCCGCAAATCGTGGTCAGTCCGTGCGATGCCATCGTCGGCGCCCACGGCGCGATCGCCGGCACCGAGCTGTTCCAGGTCAAGGGCGCGCCCTATTCGCTGCTCGACCTGCTGGGCGACCCCGCGCTGGTCGAGATGCATCGCAACGGCCGCTTCGTCACGCTGCGGCTGACCTCGAGCATGTATCACCGCTTTCACGCGCCGTGCGATAGCCGCATCGAGCGGGTCGACTTCATTTCCGGCGATACCTGGAACGTCAACCCGATCGCGCTGAAGCGAATCGAAAAACTGTTTTGCAAGAACGAGCGCGCGGTGATCCGGACCCGCCTCGAGACCGGCGAAAGCCTGACGCTGGTGCCGGTCGCGGCAATTTTGGTTGCGAGCATCCGGCTGCATTTCCTCGACATCGTGTTCAACGCGCAAAGCCAGGGGCCGGTGACGTTTGCCTGCGACGTCGGCGTGCGCAAGGGCGACGAGCTCGGCTGGTTCGAGCACGGCTCGACCATCATCGTGCTGGCGCCGGACCGTTTTGAATTCTGCGACAACGTGAGAGAATCGGCGCGCATCCGTGTCGGTCAGCCCTTGCTGCGAAAGCCTTCCTGATCGGGAGGACTGGCGCGGCGGCGCGTCGCGCATCGCCGGCGCCGTCGATCAAACTAACATCCGTGTCAGAAACTGTCGCCGTTGTCATTTGAAATCGCGCGATGCTTTCGCTCTGCTGGTGGCCTGCTTGCGGCGGCAGGCGCCGCTGCAATCCAACCACGGAGGGATTGGCATGAACAACAGGCTCTTCAAGTGTCTCGTCGCAGGCGCGCTCGCTGCGGCGCTTGCGGCTGCTTCACCGGCGCTCGCCCGCGGCGGCGGTGGTGGCGGCATGCGCGGCGGTGGCGGCATGGGCGGCGGCATGCATTACGGCGGCATGGGTGGCGGCATGCATTACAGCGGGATGGCCGGCGGCATGCATTCGGCAGGTTCGCACTTCATGCACGACGGATCGAGGTTCGCGTTCCGCGACCACGACCGCTTCAATCGCCGCTTCGACCGCGACGACTTCCGTCACCATCGCTTCCGTCGCTTCGCGTTCTTCGGCGCACCTTATTATGCCTATGCCGCCTATGACGGCTGCTGGCGGCGGGTGTGGACGTCCTACGGGCCGCAGTGGGTCAACGTCTGCGGCAACTACGGCTACTAGCGCCGCCGTGGCGGATGGTCGTCACCGGAGTTTTCGCCGGCAGGAGGGGAACCGGCTCCGCCGGTGACGGCCATCGCCTCATTCATGCAACCTTCAGCTTGCGCAGGCTAGGAAGCCGACCCGGCTTTGCGGCTTGCGATCTTGCCAGAAATGAATTTTGCGTTTGGCAGACGAATGGAGACCGATCACGATGACGGGAGGTCACCGCCGTATTCTGGTGGTTGAGGACGACCCGGAAACCGCCGGTCAGCTCGTGGAGCAGCTCACGAGCAGCGGCTATCGGGTGGATCTGGCCTTGAACGGCAACGAGGCGCTGAGCCAGGGCGTCGCCAGCGACTATGCCGTGATCACGATCGACCGCATGCTTCCGGACGTCGACGGCATCGCGGTCATGCGCCAGTTGCGCGACGACGGCATCGCCACGCCGGTGCTGATCATCAGTGCGCTTGGCGAGGTCGACGATCGCGTGCGCGGCCTGCGCGCCGGCGGCGACGACTACCTGGTCAAGCCGTTTTCCTTCGTCGAGCTGTTGGCGCGGGTCGAGGCGCTGGGGCGCCGCAGCGACACCGTCGTCAAGGAGACCATCTTCCGCGTCGGCGATCTCGCCATCGACCTGGTGTCGCGCACCGCGAGCCGGCGCGGCAAGGACATCCAGCTTCTGCCCAGGGAATTCGAACTCCTCGAGTACCTCGTGCGCAACCAGGGCCGCGTCGTATCGCGGGCGATGCTGTTGCAGCACGTCTGGGATCTTCACTTCGATCCCTCGACCAACATCATCGACGTCTATGTCGGCCGCGTCCGGCGCAAGGTCGACGGCCAGCAGGACTATCCGCTGATCCATACGGTTCGCGGCATCGGATATTGCCTCCGTGCTCCTGACTAAGACCCTGACGTCATCGACCTTCAAGCTCGCGCTGATCGCGATCGGGACCTTTGGCGTGATCGCGTCTGCGATCCTGAGCTACGTCTATTTGTCGACCTCTTCCTATGTGCGCAGCCGTTCGGATCGCGCGATCATGACCGAAGTTGCGCGCCTGAACGATGCTTACGCGCAGTCGGGGCGCGCCGGGCTGATCGCCCTGATCGGGCAGCGCATCGCCGATGCGAGCTTTGCCGGCAAGGTCTACCTGCTCGCCGATCCTTCATTGGCGGTGCTGGGCGGCAATCTCGAGGCATGGCCGCCGACGGCCGCAGCGGTGCGCGGATGGACGGAGTTCCGCGAACCGGAGCCGGCGCAGGGCGCGAACCGCCGGCCGCTGCTGCGCGCCATGCTCGAGACATTTCCGGACGGCGATCGCCTGCTGGTGGGACAGGACATCGGCGACCTCGACGGCTTTGCCAGCCGGATCAGGATCGCCGTGATCTCCTGTGCCGCGCTGATCTTCGTGGTCGCGGGCGTTGCCAGCGTGGGGGTGACGCGCCGCACGGTGGGACGCATCGAATCGATCAACGCCACGAGCCGCGCCATCATGCTCAGCGACCTCGAGCGACGCATCCCGCTGCGCGGCACCGATGACGAATGGGATCGGGTTGCGGAGAATCTCAACCTGATGCTGGACCGCATCGAGACCTTGATGAGGGAAGTCAAGCAGGTCAGCGACAACGTCGCGCACGATTTGCGCACGCCGCTGACGCGGATGCGCGGGCGGCTGGAGAAGGCCTATCACGGCGAGCGCGTCGCGGAGCAGGATCAGTCGCTGATCGGCGACACCATCGCCGATCTCGATGCCGTGTTGCGGATCTTCTCCTCGCTGACGCGGATCGCGCAGATCGAGGCCCAGGCCCGCAAGGGCGCGTTCCGCACCGTGAACCTTGCCGAAATCGCCGGCGAAGTGGTCGAGCTCTACGATGCCGCGGCCGAACAGGACGGCACAAGTCTCACGGTCGTCGGCGACCGCGAGGTGCTGGTGACCGGCGACCGCGACCTGATCTTCGATGCCATCGCCAATCTCGTGGACAATGCGATCAAGCATGGCCGCGCCGGCGGCAAGGTCGTGGTTGCGAACGAAAACCTCGACGGCGAGCCTTCCGTCTCGGTCGTCGATGACGGACCGGGAATTCCGGCCTGCCAATATGAGCACGTCTTCAAGCGGTTTTACCGGCTCGAGCACAGCCGCTACGCGCCGGGAAACGGTCTCGGGCTCAGCCTGGTCGCCGCGGTCGCGCGTCTGCACGGCGCGCGGATCGAAATGCTCGATAACGCGCCGGGCCTGAAACTCAGGCTGCGGTTTTCGGCTCCGGCCGGCTAGTCGCGCTGCTAGCGCCGCTCCCGCTTCGGTTTTCCTTTCTGCGCAGGCGGGGGCGGCCGCCGCGGCAGCAGCGGCCGGTTCTGCAGGCCGGGCCGCAGGCCGCCGGGGGCAACGGATTGCCGCTGCAGGCCGGGCGGTTGCTGCAGCTGCCCGCCTTGCCGGTTCGGCAGTGCCGGCGGCTGCGGCGCGCCCGGCGCTGGCGGCGACGGTTGCTGGCCTTGCTGCTTCGGCAAGCCGTTCTGTTTGGGCAGGCCTGGCTGCTTCGGCAAGCCGTTCTGCTTCGGCAGGCCATTCTGCTTGGGCAAGCCGGGTTGCCGCGGCGGGTTGGCGCTGGGCCGGTTCGGATTTTGCAGCCGCTGAATGCGCCGCTCGGTCACGACCTGGCGGCCGACCCTCTGCGCGGCGTGAACCTGACGCACGATGCCCTGGTCGCGCAGTGCCTGCTGCGGCGAGATCACGAGCGGCTGCGCGGCGAGACGTCCGCCGGCGCCGGGCCTTATCGTAAAGCCGCTCGCGCCTTGCGTCAGGGCGCCGAGCCGCGCGCCGGCGCGGTCGTTGACCTCGATCCGGCCGACCCTGCCGTCGGCGTCGGGATAGAGCTTGATCGCGACATTGTTGGCGCCGGTTGCGGGGGCGCCTTCCGGCACCTCGACGAGGCCGGTGGTGCCGCGAATGCCCAGCGTCGCGGTCGGCGTCGTTATCTTCATGTCGCCGGTATGGGCGACCTCGGCCGCGACGAAAGCGACCGTGCCCCTGGCGATATCGAACAGCGCGTTGTTCCCTTTGCCGCCCTCCTCATAGACATAGTTGTCGACCGTGATCTGCGCGTTGGCGGTGAGATTGAAGGTGGTGGCGTCGTTGAAGGTGATGCCGAGCGTGGAGTTCGCCGAGGTCTGCAGCACGTCGTTGAGGTAGATGTCGTCCTTGAGCTTGAGGGCGAGCGAGTCCTTGTTGCGGATCACGGTCGCGGTTCCCGTCAGCGTCGCGACGTTCCCGATCGGCTCGTCGGCCGCTGCCTGAGCGGGCGCGGGCGAGGGTGAAGGCGCGGGCGTCTGTGCCGGCTGGGCCTGTGCGAGCCGGGTCGCGGTAGATGCCGGACGCACCGCCACCGCTGCGTCCAGGGCATCGGTCGGTGTGGGCATCGCACAGGCCGTCGCGCCGGCCAGTGTCAGACAGCTCAGGATGCCAAGCGCGAGGAAGAAGCGATGCCGCGTCACGACGAAATCCGATCCCGGGAGGAAGAACAGTGGTAACAGCTCCGTGACTTAGGAACCGGCCGGCTGAATGGCCGCTGAACGCCGCCAGCCGCGATCGCCTGCGGCAGAAAACGGGGGGAATTGTGCGGGAAAACCGCGAGTTCCAGTCACTTTCATTCGTCACAATGTTGCCGACTTGCTCGCCGGCTGACGCCGAGCAGGCGATCGTCGGCAGCAACATGTTTGCGCTGGCCCATGGCGCCAAGGACGTGACCGACACCCGCAGCGAACTCGGGATCCGCACCGCAGGCGCATGACTCCGCGCTGACGACCGCCTCCGCCGAGATGAAGTGGATGAACGGCTGGTCGGCGGCCGCCACCTTCGAGGGCGAGTTCTCGGAAGTGACGCGCTCCTACGCAGGCAAGGGCGTGGTGCGCTACACTTGGTGATCGCGGCAGGGCAGAGGCGGTCGGGGGCAGGGCGCAGAGACAGCGTCAGAACAAGCTGACCGCGATCGCCCTGGTGGACTCCAGAATCTCATCCGCGAGCGTACGGTCCTGGATCCAGTCAGCAAGCACCTTGCCGCCGACGCAGAGCGAGACGAGCGCCATCGCCCGGTGCCGCGCGGATTGGGTGCCCGGCGTCATGCCCTGCTCAAACGTATCGATCATCAGGTTCAGCGCCGTTTCAAAGGCCGCCTTCACGGTTCGATCGGCCTGTGAGAGATCGCTGTAGAGCGCCATCAGCGGGCAGTTTATTTCCCCCTTGACCTCGTTCCGGCGGGAAAGGTGGTCGCACAGGATGCGCGACGCCCGGTCGCGCGACTTTGCGGCGAAGTCACCGTCGGAGCGAACCTCGCCGACAAAGCGGTCGATCATCTCGGAGTAGAGTTCGCTCTTGCTTGGAAAGTAGCTGTAGAAGCTGCCGCGGGTCAGGCCCGCGCTCGCCATCACGTCGTCGATCGAGACGGCGATGAAGCCGCGGTCATTGAACAGCCTGCGCGCACTTTGGATAATTCGTTCCCGGACCTGCTCGCGATGTTGAGGCCGATAAGGCATCCATCAACTCCGGGTCGGTGCGGAATTATCACACGGCAAAAATATATTCGGCAACATGGAGACTCCCCTTCTTGACCATCGTTTCTCCCGTTGCTGCCGTGCCTTCTGCGCGAGCCACCTAGCTGCGAGTAACAACACCTCCGCAATCACATCATTCCGTAAATTCAAAAACATTTTGTGGACGCCGCGGGACGTGTCGTACGGGTTCCGCGCTGCAACCCGGCCAATGCGTCGCGGTAGCGGAGGCAAGCCGCTTTAAAGACGTGGATGGCCGGGGCATAGGCGAGCGGAAGCGACGCCGTCCTTTGGACGGCTATGCCCCGGCCATGACGCGAAAATAGTCAATTGATTCAAAAAACGCGCTAGCTCACGCGGCTCCAGGTCTGGCCGCCGCAGAACAGGCCGCCGAAGGCGCAGCCTTGCACCCGCAGCGCATTCGGTCCCTTCATCGCCATCGCGGAGTTGTAGGTGTTGCCGCTGTCGGGATCGTGAATGCGGCCGACCCATTTGGCGTCCGACCGCTTCATGTTGATCAGAACCTTCTCGCCCGTGCTCACCACATATCCGCAGAGGTCCTGGCCGCATGGCTCGATGCGGACGTTTCCCTTGTTCTCTTCGGTCGCCCATACGCCGAGCGGCGTCACGGCTGCCTGAACGGGTGCCTGGACCGGCGCGGCGACGGGAGCGAGTGGCGCGGCATCCTGCTTGATCGAAGGCGTCGGCGCGGTCGAGGCCGCCACCGTCGAAGCCGGCGGCGTGATCGCGGCCGGAGCCGCGGATGGCGTGGCCGCCTGGACGACCGGCGGGGTGATCGGCTTTGGCGCCGGCGGGTCGTTGCGTGGCGCGGCCGGCGCATCGTCGTTGTCGTCGTCCAGGGATTTCGTGCTCTTGAGGCCGAAATCAGCGGCGGAAAGGCCGGGGGCCGAAATCTTGATGCAGGAGAGCTGATCGCAATTCTTCGGCGCCTCGATATGGACCTTGTGCCCGTTGATCTCGAAGGAGATCGAATTGCCGGCATGCGCCGCGGTGGTGGTCATCAACAGCGCGGCGAGAAGGATGTGCGTCTTCATGAGGGCCTCCTGAAAGGGATTTGAAAACTCGACTGCAGCCTAGGGAAAGCAGGCGAAAGCTTCTGTGATGCGCATCACTGGAGCAGGGGAGGCGGCCGCTCCGGCGCGCTCGCGCGGCTTTCGTGATTCAGATCACATTCAGCCGCACGCCCCTTGTGTCTATTTCCCTGACACGTCCGGGGAGCGGCTGCGATGAAGCGACTTGATCTTCTTGCCGTGCTGATGGTGCTAAGCTCACCCGCCGCTGCGCGCGAGTCCTTTTCATTCACCGTCGGCGGACACCACATCCACATCGAGTTGCCCAGCTCCTGCCGCTCCACCTCCTGTGTCTCCGTTTCGATTCCCGGGATCTATCAAACGCATCGCCGGGGCGAACGGCACGACGAACCCGACGCGGCGCCGAAGGCGATTCCGGCTCCGCCGATCCTCGCATCAGTGCCCGCGGCCGCCCCGCCGGCCGTGAAGCCGGCCGTGCAATCCGTCGCGTGCCCGCCGCCTGCGGTCGAGAAGCCGGCCGCAGCCTCAGTCGAGGCGACGCCTTCGCGCCCACCGGCGTTCCAGCCGCCCAAGATGTCGGCGATGACGCCGCGCGTCGAGCCGCCTGCGAAAACCGCGCCCGTTCCGCCGCCCGCGAAAGCCGCGCCCGCCGCGCCGATTGCGCCGCCGGTCAAGGCCGTCGCTCCGCCGCTGCAGCAGATCTCTCATGATGTTGAAGTGCAGCCTGGCGCCACTCCGCTCGGCGACTGGCGCACCGAGGCCAAGGCAGGATCGGTCCGCATCGAAGCTTGCGGCCGTTCGCTGTGCGGCTATGTGCTCGATCCCCTAACCGGCGCGGCCGGCGAGACCGTGATGTTCGACATGAGGCCCTTGTCCGGCAAGGTTGCGCCGGAATGGTCCGGCAGCATTTTAAGCCGGAGCAGCGGCAACAGCTATTACGCGACGATCGCGATGGATGGGCCGAACGCGCTCCGGGTCGAAGCCTGCGCGCTCGGCCGCTTCTTCTGCTCCGCCAACATCTGGAGCCGGATCGCGAGCAAGCCCGAGAAGCTGATCACCTCGCGCCAGATCGCGCCGGAGCCGCGGTCGTAGCGCGGTCGCGCGTCCGGGCCTCATGGTTCGAGACGCGCCTTCGGCGCTCCTCACCATGAGGGTCAGAGGATTTGATCGCCGTGAGGGTCTTGCGGCCCTCATCCTGAGGAGCATCGCAAAGCGATGCGTCTCGAAGGATGCCACCGACGGGAATCCCTCTGCACCCCCGCCACCATTTCCAATTTGTAACCCGCTCCACCTGAACCGCCGCGCGCGCCCGCTGCGACCGACAATCGAAGGCGGCTGTCCCGCGAAGATGGAGATCGACGATGAAACGTTTCACCCTGGCCGCGCTGTTGCTGTTCGGCGGCGCGCTCGGCGCGCAGGCCACCGACAACGACGTCTACAACAACGTCACCCGGCATCCGCGCAGCGATGACGTGCTGAAGGCCGACACGCTTTATTGCTCGCAAACGCTGGGCGCGCCGAAGAGCGGCACGCCGACCTCGCGCGCCTACAAGCGATGCATGCTCTCGCGCGGCTGGCGCTACAGCCACACCGTGCGCGACCATTCGCGCGACAATATGTATCCCGATCCCGACAACCCCGGCCTGATGTGCAGGGATTTCAAGATCGGCGGCATCACCGGTTCGAGCTGTTCGAATTTCTGAGGTTCAAGGCAACGCATGCCGTGTCCCGGACGCGGTGCAGCGCCCTTGGCGGTGCACCGCTGAGCCGGGACCCAAAAGACCCGGCGCGCAGCCATGGACCCCGGACCAGCGTCGCACCGCCGGAGTCGCGCTACGCGCGATCCCGAGCGCGCTGCGCCGCATCCGGGGGACGTTCGGTACAGTGACAAAAAACGCCCGGCGGTGGCAGCCGCCGGGCGTTTCGAAACTCGGTGATCGAAACCCTAGAACACGCCAAGCACGATGGCGCCGACAAAGGCCAATGCGACATACACGGTGATAACGCTCAGTCTGCTCCAGATCGGACCGAAGGCGGTCATGGAAATCTCCGTCGTTCGCGTCGCAGCCGCTTGACTTCAAAGCTAGCGACGCGCTCTCCCGATAAAAAGTAAGGCCTGCTGTCGCTCAGCCGCTTCGCTGCAGCGCAAGGCGTGGTTAAAGATTCGTGAAATCAAGGCGTTGATGAAACCTTAAATAAATTCGCGCAAACCTCTCGGGATGACGCGCGGAGTTCGTTTGTATTTCGTCGGCTCCATCGTCCTTGTTTCGCTGGCAGGCTGCGGCCGCGGGTTTTTTCAGTCCGCGGAGCGCGAACCGTGGCGGGCCGAGGCCGAAATCGCCTGCCTGAAATCCGGCGCCGTCAAGGAGAGCGCCGAGGTCGTCCGCATCGACCCGATTTCCGGTCCCGGCGTGTGCGGCGCGGAATATCCGCTGAAAGTCACAGGACTCGGCGAGAGCAATTCGAGCGTCGGTTTCGCCGATGAGGAGTTGCGGCCGCCTGGCTCGATCGGCAATCAGCCGCGCTGGCCGATCTCGCAACCATCAGCCCCGCCGCCTTATCCCGAACCTGCGATCCGCCAGCCGAACTACCCACCGAATGGCCCGATCTCGCTGACCGCGCCGGGCGTAGCGCCCGACCAGGAGGACGAGATCGACCTGCCGGCGGAGGGCACGCCAGGGTTGAACCCGCCGCCCTCGAGCCGGCCGTATCGAACGCCCTATATGGCAAGCCCGGCCTATCCGCCGGCCGATCGCGCGGCAGCACCCTATTCGCCGCGTCCCGATGCATCGGCGCCATACCCGCAAGCCGCGCCGTTGCCGCCGCTCGGACCTGCGCAGGGCAACACCGTCTCGGCGTTCGGAGCGGTGGCGGTGAAGCCGGCGGCGACGCTTGCGTGCCCGATCGTCTCGGTGCTCGACCGCTGGATCAGCGAATCCGTTCAGCCGGCGGCGCAGCGCTGGTTCGGCGCGCCCGTGGTCGAGATCAAACAGATCTCCGCCTATTCCTGCCGCGGCATGAACGGCAATCCGCACGCGCATATTTCCGAGCACGCCTTCGGCAACGCGCTCGATATCGCGGCCTTCACGCTCGCCGACGGCCGCCGCATCACGGTGAAGGACGGCTGGAAGGGCCTGCCCGAGGAGCAGGGCTTTCTGCGCGACGTGCAGGCGGCGGCGTGCCAACAGTTCACCACCGTGCTGGCGCCGGGCTCCAACGTCTATCACTACGATCACATCCACGTCGATTTGATGCGCCGCGCCTCGCGCCGCCTGATCTGCGAGCCGTTTGCCGTCTCAGGCGAGGAAGTCGCCGCCCGCGCGGCGGGGCGCAACCCCTACGCCGCGCGCGAACCGTACGTGACGGGATCGCTGGGCGGACGGCATGTGGCGCATCGGAAGAAGGCGGTGGAGAAGATCAACGAGGAAGACGAGTTCGAGGACGAGTAGGGGCGGGCTAGTCGTAGGGCGGATTAGCCGAAGGCGTAATCCGCCGCGCCGGCTGCAAGCCCCGTATCGCCCGTGTTATCCTGCCTCATGCCGAATTATCGTCGCGCATTCGTTCCGGGCGGTTGCTGGTTCTTCACTGTTAATCTGTTGGATCGTCGGCAGACCTTCCTTGTCGATTACATCGCGATCTTGCGCGAAGCCGTCGCGGCCACCCGTCAAAGTCATCCCTTCACGATCGAAGCGTTCGTTGTGCTGCCCGATCATCTGCATGCGATTTGGCAACTCCCGCCGGACGATTCCGATTTTTCCACGCGTTGGCGGCTGATCAAGAATTGGTTCGCGAGAGCACTGCCGAGACAGGAGCGGCTCAGCGCCGTCCGGGTCGCACGCAACGAACGCGGAATCTGGCAACGTCGGTTCTGGGAGCACCTGATCCGCGACGAGGCCGACTACGCACACCACGTCGAATATTGCTACATAAACCCGCTCAAGCACCGCCTCGTCGCGGGCGTGCGCGATTGGCCGCATTCTTCGTTTCATCGCGATGTGCGCGCAGGATTATTCCCGGAGGATTGGGGTGGCGACAGCGAAATGAGCGGTGATTTTGGCAAACGATGATGATCGTTCGGGGTAGTGCGGAATGGCGGATTACGCCTTCGGCTAATCCGCCCTACGACCTGCCTAACTGATTTGCCCGACAGGCTGTTTCCGCAAACCCCTGTCAAGCCCAATTACGAAAAATATTTCTACTTTACAGAAACAAAAATCGTCCTATATTCGCATCCGTCCCGTCCCACCAAGGGGCGTTGCGCAACGTCACGAAACGCGGGGCGGGATGCGGTGGACGCAAGGAGCGCTCAAGACGAGGCGTTTTTTTTGCGGACGGCGAAGTCGTGTGGTTCTGGCGCCTCGACGCCGGCGTCAAGTTTGTGGAGGCAACTCCGCAGGCGACGGAGACAAACCAGCCCGATCTCCGGGAAGAGCACGAAGGAAACCGTTAAAACCATCCGCGTGCGGGAATGCCGGGCCGATCCCGGTGGACCTGTGGTGACTATACTCGTGTGGTTTGTTTTTTACCCCACGCGAGGCTGCGGGTGCATTGGACACCCGGCATTCCCCACGCCCTTTGGGGCGAAGGAAGTGGCAAACCCCGGGCGCGGCCTGTCGCGGGAATGCGGAGTCATGTTTTGTCGTCATTGCGAGGAGCGAATGCGACGAAGCAATCCGGCTTGCCGCTTGCTGCACTATGGATTGCTTCGCTTCGCTCGCAAAGATGGGGTGGACGGCCCCCGACGGCATCAGTGTGCCAGACTGGTGATGTCGATTCGACCAGACAAGGGAGCCGTCCATGGACAAGATTAGCATGATTGGTTTGGATTTGGCGAAGACCGTGTTCCAAGTGCACGGAGTTGATGCAACGGGAAGAGCGGTGTTGCGCCGCCAGCTGCGGCGGGGCGCGGTGGAGAAGTTTTTTGCGCAGCTGCCACGGTGCACGGTAGGCATGGAAGCCTGCGGCAGCGCGCACCACTGGGCGCGGGTGATTGGCCGCTATGGCCACCAGGTGCGGCTAATGCCGCCGGCCTATGTGAAGCCTTACGTGAAGCGCAACAAGAACGATGGCCGGGATGCAGAGGCGATCTGCGAGGCGGTCGGCCGGCCGACGATGCGGTTTGTGCCGGTGAAGAGTGTGGAGCAGCAGGCGACGCTGGCTGTTCACGGCACGCGAGCGCTGTTGGTCAAGCAACGCACGATGGCGGCGAACGCGCTGCGAGCTGCGCTGAGCGAACTCGGGATCGTGGCGGCGCAGGGCTTTGAGGGGCTGCATGAGCTGATGGCCAAGCTCGAAGCACCGAGCGAGGGGATCCCCGAGATGCTGCGCGGGGCGCTGTTGCTTTTGGCCAGGCACTGGCAGGCGCTCGATGCCGACGAGCGCGCGATCGAGCGACAGATCGCCAAGGCCGCCCGTGCCGATCGCGAGGCTCGTCGGCTGATGGAGGTGCCGGGCGTCGGCCCGATCATCGCCAGCACGGTTTTGGCCAAAGTGCCTGATGCGAAGGTGTTCCGCAGCGGGCGGGATTTCGCGGCCTGGATCGGACTGACCGGTCGCGATCACGGCACCGGCGGCAAGCATCGTCCCGGGCGCATCTCCAAACAGGGAGACCGCGTGCTCCGTGCCCTGCTGATCAGCGGGGCAAGCGCCCATCTGCGGCAACAGAAAAGGCGCGGCATCAGCGACCCGTGGCTGCGCGAGCTGCTCGCGCGTCGGCCCTACAAGGTCGCCATGGTGGCATTTGCCGCCAAGACTGCGCGTATCCTCTGGGCCATGCTGGTCAAGGGAGAAGAATACCACGACCGCGCGAGCGCGTCGGCTGCTGCCTAGCACTACTTTGGCACTTTAGGCTTGGAGATATGTGCAAGGAACCTGTTACAGTGAGGACATTGTCGGGGTGGAGGTCGTGCGAAGAGGTCGAGGATCGCTTGCCTGATGGCCGGCATGCTTGGTTGTGGTGGCGGTCCTGAGATTCTTTTTTTTCCGCCCCGCTGCTTTGAGGCGGCGGGATTGGAGGAAGGCGTAGGCGATCATCGTCATCAGCGCGTGTCGATGTAATCCCGTCCAGGATCTACCTTCGAAGTGGTCGAGCCCAAGCTCCTCCTTGAGCTGCTGGTGGGCCTGTTCACAGACCCACCTGGCCTTGATCGTGGCAGCGAGCGTCTTGATGGTGGCATCGGCCGGCAGGTTCGACACATAGTATTTTTGCTCCCCGGTCGACCGCCGCTCGCCGACGAGCCAGACCTCGTCACCAGGCATGCACTGCATACGGTTATTGAGCATCCGGTGCTTATGGCCATCCGCAACGCAGACACGGCGGGCCGTGAAGAGACATGTCAGCCGACCTTTGGTGCCCCGCCGCCAACTGACCCTTTGCCATTTGCCTTTGGCCAATAACGCTTCAGCAGAGACCGGTGGCTGATCAGGGATGTGGTATTTGCGGGGCTTTCCGGTCTTGGCGATTGGGAAGATCAGGGCAATGTCGGCGGGATAGACGTTCTGGCGCCGCGACAGACCCACCGCCCACAGCAGACCGCGCTCGCTCAGAGCCTGACGGAAAGGCCCGCTGGAGCCGTACCCTGAATCGGCAAGCACACAGCCGAAACGCACACCGGAGGCGATGACGCGGTCGATCTCCGCCAAGGCGATCTCTGGCTTGGTCCGCGCTGCGCGGTGCTCGACTGGAACGCCCGCACGCTTCAAACGCACCGGATTACTCGTCCAACTCTCGGGAACGAAGAGACGTAATGCCACCATGACCGGCACTTCACCCCGTGCAAGCGTCAGCGACACCAATGTTTGGCAATTGGCCGTCTTGCCGAGAGATGAGGCATATTGTGGAGCGACACCAACCGAACGATCGCCCTTTTTCGGCATCGCCGTGTCGTCGATGACCAGCACCGCATCCTTGCCGCCGACCAGGCGAGCGGCCTGAACCAGCAATTCCGCCTCCAATGGCGCTGCATCCCAAACGCCATCAGCAATGAAATGGTGCAACTGGTCATACTCGCCCGGTGCCAGCCGCGCCGCCATCGGCTGGACGCTCTTGCGATCACCCGGTCCAATCAATCCCGAGATATAAAGCGGACACATCCGCCGCCGTGCCTTGTGGCCTAAGCGATCCAGGAATGGCTTGAGCCAGCGTCCAAGCTCGTCTTCCCACTTCGATTTCGTGCCCACCATGGTCGGCCCTCCAAAAGCCGACCATCTATGAATCATTGAAAATCTGATTCGGGAATCCAGTTTCGCCGATCAATCGCCAAATTCTGCCAAAGTAGTGCTAGTTGAGGGGCGACAGCCGCCGCGCTCGCGCTCATCCGTTCGGAAGGGCGATTAAGGTGTGATGGCAAATGGTCAGGAAACCGGGATCGAAACACTCCGTACCGTCATCGCGCGTCACAGCGCGCCGCAATGATTGGAATTCGATCAGCGTTCTCCATCAGGGCCCGCGGTCTCAGACCGCATCTCGAGGCCGTATACATGACCGCTCCCCGATCCGCTTGCTGAAACACCAAAAAAGCCCTTGCCGAAAAGGGGCCGTCCATACATGACGGTCTCTTGGCTATTTGAAATTTGAATCTGCGTTACGTGTGCGCTTACCTCTCCCGCTTGCGGGGGAGGTCGACGCGCGCCGAGCGATGCGAAGCATCGTGAGGGCGCGGCGGGTGGGGGAAGGTCTATCCATTCGGGCACTGTGTCTTGCGGAGGCACCCCCACCCCAGCCCTCCCCCGCAAGGGCGGGAGAGGGAGTTCACCGCCGTTGCCGCCTCAGCCCGCCTTCGCCCGATACGCCGCCAGAAACATCTGCGTCGCGCTGTCGACGACTTGCGCGATGCCTTCTGGCGTCGGCGCTGGCGCCGACTGGAAGACGTAGGGGAGGAACAGCGTGGCCTGGCAGGCCATCATGAATTGCGAGGCGGCGAGGTAGCTGTCGGCCATGTCGAGTTCGCCGGCGCCGGCGCGGGCGTCGAGATAGGCGGAAAAGCGCAGGATCGTCTGCGCCACCACCGTGTCGTAGAAGCGGCGGCCGACTTCCGGCATCCGCTCGGCGATCGCCATCACGGTGCGGATCGCCGATCCGCCGCGCGGCCGGCACAAGAGCTCGATATAGGCCTGGCCGAACTCGTGCAGCGTGGTGACGGCGTCGCGGGCGGGATCGAAATTGAACGCCACCTTCTGCTGCTCGAGGGTTTCCTCCTCGACAATGGCCTCGAACAGCCGGCTCTTGTCGGCGAAATAGACGTAAAGCGTGCCCTTGGAGACGCCGGCGGCACGCGCGATCTCGCCCATGCTGGCGCCGTCAAAGCCCAAATCCATGAACACCTTGCTGGCGCCGTCGAGGATCTGACGCCGCTTCGAGGAGTCCTCCTCGCCGACGAGGTGAAGGGAAGTCCGATCGGGTGCAACCATTGGTTTAGCTTTTCCGGAAAGATTTGTGGCCTGGAAACGCCGCGGAAGGCTGGCGCAAGCTATGGTCCCATCGGTAGAATATATCTTGACCGAACCGTTCGGTCAATTATAATTTGAGGGTAGGCGAGGCATCGAGGCCGGTTTTGGCCGGCTCAGCTTCGCAATTGTGGGAATGAGGAGGCCGCAATGGCCACTGCGAGAGACCAGGCGGCGCGAATTCTTCGCCAGGAGCCGGATCCGGCGGACGGCGAGGCCGCGCGCGAGACGACCGCGGCTCTCGCCGACCAGCTCCGCGCCCATCTGGCTGACGAGACCGTGGCCCGCCGTCCCGCCGAGACTCCCGAGCGGCCCGCGATCGACCGGCCGGCCGTCGAAAAGCCGCCCGCCGCGCCTGCCGCTTCGCCCGCGCAAAAATCGGGAAGACGCCGGCTGGTGCTGATGGGCATCATCGCGCTGCTCGCGCTCGCGGCCACCGGCTACGGCACCCATTATCTCCTGGTTGGACGCTTCTACGTTTCCACTGACGATGCCTATGTGCGCGCCAACAACACCATGCTGGGCGCGCGGGTGTCGGGGCATGTCGAGGCGATCTACCCCGCCGACAACGCGCTGGTCCACGCCGGCGACGTGGTCCT
Organism: uncultured Alphaproteobacteria bacterium; assembly: GCA_963721135.1. GTDB lineage: Bacteria > Pseudomonadota > Alphaproteobacteria > Rhizobiales > Xanthobacteraceae > Bradyrhizobium. The sequence continues at coordinate 149,302 of CAVRIB010000028.1, read as the reverse complement.
GAAGATCGATGACGGCGACTATCGCATCGCGGTTGACGCCGCGCGCACCAAGATCGAAACGCAGGAGGCCACCATCGACCGCATCGGCCGCCAGGTCACCGCGCAGGAAAGCGCGGTCGATCAGGCCCAGGCGAATCTGGCTTCCGCCGAGGCCGGGCTGAAGCGGGCGAACCTCGACTATGACCGGCAGCAGACCCTGACCAGCAAGGGCTTTGCCACCCACGCCACCTTCGAACAGTCCGAGGCCGGCCGCGACCAGGGCCTGGCGGGCGTGAAGGCCGCGCAGGCAGCCTTCGACGCCGCGCGCGACAATGTCGAGGTGACGCGGGCGCAGAAGGCCGAAGCCCGCGCCCAGCTCGCGGAATTGCAGACGCAGCTTGCGAAAGCCGAGCGCGACCTCGATTTTACCTCGGTGCGCGCGCCGGTCGACGGCATCTTCTCCAACCGCCTCGTCAACACCGGCGATTACATCGTGGTCGGCCAGCGCCTCGGCAATGTCGTGCCGCTCGACGACGTCTTCATCGACGCCAACTTCAAGGAAACGCAGCTCAAGCGCATCCGCGCCGGCCAGCCGGTGACGATCTCGGTCGATGCCTACGGCCATCGCAAGTTCGAAGGCACGGTCGACAGCATCTCGCCCGCGGCGGGCTCGGTGTTCACGCTGCTGCCGCCCGACAATGCGACCGGCAACTTCACCAAGATCGTGCAGCGGCTGCCGGTCCGCATCAAGGTGCCGAAGGAGGTCGCGAGGCAGAACCTGCTGCGCGCCGGCATGTCGGTCTATGCCACGGTGGACACCCACCACGGCGCGGCCGATGCCGACAGCGAGGCCGACCTCGACGCGCCGGCGATGGTGCACCCGCAATAATCCTTCGCGCCTGATGGCAGCGCCCGTCTTGAGACCAGTCTGACCCGAGCCTGAGCATGGCGAACGCCACCACCGCACCGCCTGCCATGATGATCGCCGCGCCGGACGAGCGTATCGCGCCGCGCCGGCTGCTGGCGTTCCTGATCATGGTGTTCGGCATGTTCATGTCGATCCTGGACATCCAGGTCGTCTCGGCCTCGCTCACCGATATCCAGGCCGGCCTGTCGGCGAGCGCCACCGAGGTGTCGTGGGTGCAGACCTCGTATCTGATCTCCGAGGTGATCGCGATACCCTTGTCCGGCTTCCTGTCGCGCGCGTTCGGCACGCGGCTGTTGTTTGCGATCTCCGCCGCCGGCTTTACCGTCGCGAGCTTCGCCTGCGGCTTTGCCTCGACCATCGAGCAGATGATCCTGTGGCGCGCGATCCAGGGATTTCTGGGCGCCGGCATGATCCCGACCGTGTTCGCATCCGCCTACACGGTGTTTCCGCGCTCGAAATTCCACATCGTCGGCCCGATCATCGGTCTCGTCGCCACGCTGGCGCCGACCATCGGGCCCACTGTCGGCGGCATCATCACGGATGCGATGTCGTGGCACTGGCTGTTCTTCATCAACATCATCCCCGGCATCATCATCACCGTCGGCGTGCTGGCGCTGGTCGATTTCGACCAGCCGAATTTCGCCCTACTCGACCGTTTCGACTGGTTCGGCCTCGTCTTCATGGCGGGCTTTCTCGGCGCGCTGGAATATGTGCTCGAGGAGGGGCCGCAATATGAGTGGCTGCAGGACACTTCCGTCGCGGTCTGCGCCACGGTGAGCTTCGTTTCCGCGATCGCCTTCTTTTACCGCGTGCTGACGGCGGAAGAGCCGATCGTCGATCTTCGGGCCTTCACCGACCGCAATTTCGGCGTCGGCTGCGTGCTGCAGTTCTGCGTCGGCATCGGGCTGTACGGGCTGACCTACATGTATCCGCGCTATCTCGCCGAGGTGCGCGGCTACAGCGCGCTGATGATCGGCGAAACCGTGGCCGTCTCCGGCATCACCATGTTCATGGTCGCGCCGATCGTCGGCCGCCTGATGCTGCGCTTCGACCTGCGCTACATCATCGCCGCCGGCCTCATCATCTTCGCGATCGGCGCCTACCAGATGACGTGGATCACCCGCGACTACGATTTCGACGAGCTGCTGCTGCCGCAGATCCTGCGCGGCATCGGCATGATGTTGGCAATGGTGCCGACCAACAACATCGCGCTCGGGACGCTGCGGCCGGACCGGGTGAAGAACGCCTCCGGCCTGTTCAATCTGATGCGGAACCTCGGCGGCGCCGTAGGCCTCGCGGTCATCAACCAGGTGCTGAACGAGCGCACCGACCTGCATATCGCCCGCCTGCAGGAGAGGGTGACCTGGGGCAACGCCACCGCGGTCGAGACGCTCAACAATTTCACCCAGCGCCTGCAGGGCATGGGCGACGCGGCGCTGATGGCGATGAAGCAGCTGTCGCAGATCGTTCACCGCCAGGCGGTGGTGATGGGATATGGCGACGCCTTCTTCATGCTGACGCTGTTCTATCTCAGCCTCAGCCTCCTGGTCATGCTGCTGAAGAAGCCGAACCTCGCGCCGACCGAAGCGGCGCATTGAGCATGATCCGGAAAAGTGGTCACCGGTTTTCCGAAGAGATCATGCTCAAACAAAAAGATAGAGCGGGATGACGATTCGAAGAAAAGTTATCCCGCTCTAGGCGGGGCCGGCTCGCCCCTGCGATATTGCAAATCGCCCGCGACGCATTTATAAGCGGCGCATCGTTGCTCGAACCGGGGAGATTTGCATGATTTCGATGTATTTGCAGATCGCGCCCTCGCGTCCGATGCCCATGCTGGACGTTTTTGTCGGCCTTTGAGGGCCATCTCCGTCAGCATCGACCGGGCCCAACCTCCCGATCGAACCCAAAATCCCCGCTAAGTCACTGAAATTATTCAACGACGCCTGCGTTCGGCCCGATGCCGTCCGCGCGTCAAGCAACGGAGCCGGCGCGCGCAAGGCGCAAACCGGATGACGCCATGACCGCTTCTTCAACCAAACGCCCGCCCGCCATCCGCGTGGTGCTGCCGTTCGTGTTCCGGCACTGGCTCAGGCAGCCGGTCACCGCCGCCGTCATCGCCGGCGGCATGCTGGGGGCCACGATGGCCGACCTGTTCATGCCGGTCTTCTCCGGCCATCTCGTCGACGCCATGACCAAGGGCGCGGCCGACGCGAGCGCGCGCAACGCGGCGTATGCCGCGTTCGGCGCGATCGTGGCGCTCGGGTTCGCCTCGCTGGTCCTGCGCATGGCCGGATTGCAGGCGATCGTGCCGTTCACGCTGCGGATCATGTCCGACGTGGCGCGCGACGCCTTCATGCGGGTGCAGCGCTTCTCGACCGACTGGCACGCCAACAGCTTCGCAGGTTCCATCGTGCGCAAGGTCACCCGCGGCATGTGGGCGCTCGACCTGCTCAACGACACCATCCTGATGGCGCTGTTGCCTTCGCTGGCGGTGCTGTTGGGGTCGATGGTCCTGCTCGGACTGCACTGGTCGTCGCTTGGCCTCGCGATCGCCGCGGGAGCCGCGATCTACATTCCGATGGTGGTCGCGCTGTCGACGCGCTACATCGCCCCCGCGGCGCGGGTCTCCAACGCCTGGGACACCAGGGTCGGCGGCACGCTGGCGGACGCCATCACCTGCAACGCGGTGGTGAAATCGTTCGGCGCGGAGGCGCGCGAGGATGCGCGGCTCGAGCGCGTCGTCAGCCGCTGGCGTGCGCGCGTGCGGCGGACCTGGCTGCGCTACATCTACACCGCCGGAGCGCAGCTCACGCTGCTGTTGTGCCTGCGCGCCTCCGTGATCGGCGGCGCGTTGCTGCTGTGGATGGCCGGCCGCGCCTCGCCCGGCGACGTCACCTATGTGCTGACGAGCTACTACATCATCCACGCCTATCTGCGTGATGTCGGCATGCACATCAACAACCTGCAGCGTTCGGTGAACGACATGGAGGAACTCGTCGCCATCCACGACGAGGCGATCGGCATCGCCGATGCTCCCGGCGCGCGGCCGATCGACATCCAGGGCGGACGCATCGTGTTCGAGGACGTGACGTTCCATTACGGCGGCCATCGCGCGCCGCTGTACGACGCGCTGTCGGTGGAGATCCGCGCCGGCGAACGGGTCGGGCTGGTCGGCCGCTCCGGCTCCGGCAAGACCACCTTCGTCAAGCTGGTGCAGCGGCTCTATGACGTCACCGATGGGCGCATCCTGATCGACGGCCAGGACATCGCCAAAGCGACGCAGCATTCGCTGCGCAGCCAGATCGCGATCGTGCAGCAGGACCCGATCCTGTTTCACCGCACCCTCGCCGAGAACATCGCCTACGGCCGGCCCGGCGCGACCATGGCGGCGATCGAGCAGGCGGCGCGGCTTGCCAACGCGCACGAGTTCATCCTGCGGCTGCCGAAGGGCTACGGCACGCTGGTCGGCGAACGCGGCGTAAAACTGTCGGGCGGCGAGCGGCAGCGCGTCGCGCTGGCGCGCGCGTTCCTGGCGGACGCGCCGGTCCTGATCCTCGACGAGGCGACGTCGAGCCTGGATTCCGAATCGGAGGCGCTGATCCAGCAGGCGATGGAACGGCTGATGAGGGGGCGCACCTCGATCGTGATCGCGCACCGGCTGTCGACGGTGCGCAGCCTCGACCGCATCCTGGTGTTCGACCGCGGCAAGATCGTCGAGCAGGGCACCCACGCCGCGCTTGCGGTCCGGCCGCAAGGCATCTATCGCGGCCTGTTCGAGCGTCAGGCGACGGAATTCGCGTCGGTCTCGGCGGCGGAATAGGCCTTGTCGGGAAGCGCTGTCCGCCGCAACTATGCAGCGAAAAGCACTGATGATGATTGCCCGGGACCGCTTAGGTTCCGGGCATTCGAGGAACCGATGCCTGGTTTGAAGACGCGTGAATTGAAATTGTCGAACGAGGGACACTGTGCAATGACCGCAGCCGTGGACGGAGAATCTGGCCAGCTTCCGGCCTTGGTCGATCTGGTCGATCTGGTTCGATCCAGCATGCCGGCATCCGGAACGTGGATCTGGCGGTGGTCCTGTTCGCGATCCTGCTGCCGTGGTCGACGACGGGCGCCGCGATCGCCGCGGCAATCTGGTTCATCGGGCAGATCCTGACGCTCGAGCCCGCAGCCTTTCTGCGGTCGCTGAAACGGCCGATCTGCGCGCTGCCGGTTGCCATGTTCGTGCTGGCGCTGGTGGGAACACTGTGGTCGGACGCGCCCTGGGGCGAGCGTCTCTACGCGATCGGTCCCGTCGCGAAACTGCTGACGCTGCCGTTGCTGCTCTATCACTTCGAGCGCACTTCGCGCGGCGCTATGGGTCTTCATTGCCTTCCTTGCGTCCTGCCTTCTGCTGATGCTGGCCTCATGGGTGGTCGCCTTCGATCCCAACCTCTCGCTCAAGCTCTATTTCTCGCGCGGGCCCTATGACCCCGCCAGCGGCATTGTCGTCAAGAACTACATCGACCAGAGCCAGGAGTTCGTGCTCTGCACGGTGGCGCTCGCCTATCCGGTGATGGCATTGTTGCGGGCCAACCGAATCTGGCCGGCGGCATGGCTCGCGGCCGTTGCGCTGAGTTTCCTGGTCAACATGATGTTCGTCGTGATTTCGCGCACGGCGCTGGTGACGATGCCGGCGATGCTCGCGGTATTCGCGCTCATGCACTTGCGGCCGCGGACCGCGATCGCCACGCTGTGCGGCGCCGTCGCTGCTGGTCGCCGTGGTCTGGAGCGTCTCGCCGCATTTGCAGGCGACCACCGCGAAATTCATTACCGACTATCAGCACACCACGATCCAGAACAACGAATCGGGGATGGGCTCGCGGCTGATCTACTGGCACAAGTCGCTGCTGTTCTTCGCCGATGCGCCGCTGATCGGCCATGGCACCGGTTCCACGCGCGGCCTGTTCGAGCAGGCCGCGGTCGGTCAGCGCGGCGCGCACGCCCTTGTCGTTTCCAACCCGCACAACCAGACGCTTGCCGTCGCGGTGCAGTGGGGCGTCGTCGGCGTCGTGCTGTTGTGGGCGATGTGGCTCGTGCATCTGCGGCTGTTTCGCGGCGAGGGGCTTGCGAACTGGATCGGGCTGATGGTGGTGGTGCAGAACATCTTCACCTCGCTGTTCAACTCGCATTTGTTCGATTTCAACGAAGGCTGGATCTATGTGCTGGGCGTCGGCGTCGCCGGCGGCATGGTGCTCGGCGCAGAGCGCGCCGCAGCGCCCGCCCGTGACGGCTAGCGCAGGCTGCTCCACAGCAGCGTGACGCCGGACAGGAACAACAGGGCGAGCACGACATCGCGGAAATTCCGGTCGCTCAACGCGTGAAAGGTCCGCGCGCCGAGCCAGGCGCCGAACACCGTGCCCGGCAAGGCCAGGATCGCAAACCGAAGGACTTCCCCCGTGACCAGGCCGGTGCCGGCCTGCAGGCAGAGCGAGGCCGACAGCACGGTCCAGTTGAAGACCTGGAAGACGCCGCGGCGCTCGTGCTTGTCCCAGCCCCGCAGGCTCGCCCACAAGATCGGGATCGGGCCGGACAGGCCGGCAAAGCCGCCGAGGATGCCGCCGGCAAATCCGATGGCTGCGTCGGCAATCCGGCCGCCGAAGCTGATGGCAACGGGATCGAAATAAAGCGCGACCGGAAACACCAGCAGCAATACGCCGAAGCTCAATTTGAACACATGCGGATCGGCGTGCGCGATCAGAAGCGTGCCAAGCGGTACGCCCGCGAGGCCGCCGATCACGAACGGCCACACCAGGCGGAAGTCGATGGAGCTCCAGAACGAGGGCAGCGTCGAGGTCTGGGCCACGATGGAACAGATCATGACTAGGGGCACCGCGACCGCCGGCGGCAGCACGTAGAGCCAGATCCCCAGCGCCATCAGCGCGGTCCCGAAGCCGGCAAGTCCGGATATGAAGCCGCCGGCGAGCGCGCCGAACAGGAGAAGAGCAATGTCTATCGTCGTCATTTCCGCCGTCAGTCCGGGTTCGATGGTGAGCCAATCATCGGGCCGGTCAGCGGCCGGACCCGTTGGCATCGCCCCGGAATGACGGCTTCAGAGTTGGCGAGGATTCGTTTTTGTGCCTTATAACGATCGAGACGCGATAGCCAGTGAGGAAAAATCATGGGAGCTACCTTTCTCGTCTGCCACGGTGCGTGGTCGGCAGGCTGGGCGTGGAAAAAGATGCACCCGCTGATGATTGCGGCCGGACATCGCCTGTTCACGCCGAGCTACACCGGTCTCGGCGAGCGCGAGCACCTCGCCAATCCGTCGATCGATCTCGAAACCCACATCACGGATATCCTCAACGTCATCAAGTACGAGGATTTGCGCGACGTCGCGCTGATCGGCCACAGCTATGGCGGCATGGTCGCGACCGGCGTCGCCGACCGGGCGCGGGACCGCATCAAGCAGCTGATCTATCTCGACGCGTTCGTGCCCGACGACGGGCAGTCGCTGCTCGATCTGAACGAGCCGGCGCGGCCGCGCATGCGGGAGCTCGCGAAAGACGGCGACGGCTGGCGCGTGCCGCCGAATCCGACGCCGCCGGACACGCCGCCAGCCGAGCTCGCCTGGCTCGCCGAGCGCCGCGTCGACATGCCGATCAAATGCTTCGAGATGAAGCTCAAGCTGCATGGTGGCAAGCTGACATTGCCGCGCAGCTACATCTACGCCACCCGTATCACGCCCGCCGACACCTTCGGGCCGTTTGCCAAACGGACCCGCAGCGAGCCCGGCTGGCGTTACTTCGAGATCGACGCCAGCCACTCGCCGCACGTCACCGCGCCGGGAGCGCTGATGGCGCTGTTGCAGAAGATCGTTTCTTAGCCGACGCCAGAAATGGCGAGGGGTCCGGCGTGTTCGCGCCGAACCCCTCATTTTTAGAACATCAGCCAGCCTGTAAGCCGGGTTCTGTAGGGCACCGTCCGCTTACGCGGGCGATACGTGGCGGCCATTCCTCTGGGGCAACGTTTGCACGTTGCCTCGAGCAACCTACCCGGACGGCGAGCCTGACATCGCCCAGCAGGTGTTATCGCTTTCGCGAACATCCCGCGTTGCCGTCCCTATTCGGTCTTGCTCCCGGTGTGGTTTGCCATGCCGTTTCCGTTGCCGGACCCGCGGTGCGCTCTTACCGCACCTTTTCACCCTTGCCCTCCGAAGCCCGGAGGCGAAGGAGGGCGGTTCGTTTTCTGTGGCACTTTCCCTGGGGTTGCCCCCGCCGGATGTTATCCGGCACCGCATGTCGATGGAGCCCGGACTTTCCTCTCCAGCCGCCTTTCGACGATCGCCGGAGCGGCCGCCCGGCCGACTGACGCCTGTTGTGATGGGGGCTTGGGCTCGCCGCGTCAAGCCGATAACGCCAGCCTTGGCCCTCAAAATAAATTATCCTGAAGATGTCGTTTTGCGGCCCGCCTGTTCGACCGGATGCCGGCGATCAAGCCGATCAAGAGGAGCCAACAAGATGCAGTATTTGCTGATGGTCTATCGCAACGAAGCCGAATTTGGCAAAATGGACGCCGCGGATCGAAAGAAAATGACGGCGGAGTACGGTGCGTTTACCCAGTCCATTATCCAGAGCGGCAATTTCAAGGCGGGTGACGGGCTGCAGCCGACGTCGACGGCTACCACGGTGCGGGTTCGCGAGGGCAAGGTCCTGACCACCGATGGTCCGTTCGCGGAGACGCGCGAGCAGCTCGGCGGCTACTATCTGGTCGAAGCCAAGGACCTCGACGCTGCGCTCGCCATTGCCGCGCGCATTCCCGGCGCCAAGACCGGTTCGATCGAGGTCAGGCCGATCATGATTTACGACTGACGACTATTGTCGTCATTCCGGGGCGTCCGAAGGACGAAGTACGATGTGCAATTGCACATCGGAGAATCTCGAGATTCCGAGTCTGGTCCTTCCGGACCATCCCGAAATGACACCCTTGCATCGGCCCGCCCATGACTCCAACCGAAATCGACAAGATTTTCCGCGACGAGGCGGGCCGGGCGCTGGCAACGCTGATTCGCCTCGTCGGCGATTTCGATCTTGCCGAGGATGCATTGCAGGATGGCTTCGCGGTGGCACTGGAACGCTGGCCCGCCAGCGGCCTGCCGGACAATCCGCGGGCGTGGCTGGTCAATGTCGCCCGCAACAAGGCGATCGACCGGGTGCGCCGGCAAATCGCGTTCCGCGGCAAGCAAGGCGAGTTGACGCACGAACTGCTCAATAACGCCGCGAGCGGCAGCGTGGAGCAAGAGCAGCCGGCGCTCGACGACGACATGCTGCGGTTGATCTTCACCTGTTGCCACCCTTCCTTCGCCGCCGAAGTCCAGGTCGCGTTGACCTTGCGCACGGTGTGCGGGCTTTCGACCCTTCAGGTCGCGCGCGCCTTCCTCCTCAGCGAGGACGCCATGGCGCAGCGGCTGGTCCGCGCCAAGCAGAAGATCCGGCTCGCCGGAATTCCCTACGAGGTGCCCGGCCGCGAAGCGCTTGAGCCGCGGCTGCGCGGAGTGCTCGCGGTGATCTATCTGGTGTTCACTGAAGGCTATGCGGCAACCTCCGGCGAAGACTTGATGCGGCCAGACCTGGCGCGCGAGGCGATCCGGCTCGGCCGCCTGCTCGACGCGCTGATCCCGCTGCGCGGCGAGATCAAGGGATTGTTGGCGCTCATGCTGCTGCACGACGCGCGCCGCAACTCGCGCCAGACCGCGGGCGGCGATATCGTGCTGCTCGAAGAGCAGGATCGCAACGCGTGGGACCGCGCGCAGATCGCCGAAGGACTGCGGCTCGTGGAAGCGGCGCTGAAACTGCCGGGCCGGCCGCAGGCCTATACCGTGCAGGCCGCAATCGCCGCGCTGCATGCCCGCGCGCCGAACTATCGCGATACTGACTGGCCGCAGATCGCGGGCCTCTATGAAGTGCTGCTGCGGATCAGCCCGTCGCCGGTGATCGAACTCAATCACGCCGCCGCCGTCTCGATGGTCGACGGACCGGCGCGCGCGCTTGCCCTGATCGACGCGCTGGAGGCGCGCGGCGGACTCAAAGGCTACGAACTGATGCCGGCGGTCCGCGCCGATCTGTTGCGCCGGCTCGGCCACCGCGAAGCCGCGCGCGAGGCGTATCTCGCGGCAACGACAGCGACGCAGCTCGAGCCGCTGCGCCGGCTCTATGCAAGGCGATTGGCCGAGCTAGATCGCTTGTGATCGCCGGCACGCGGGCATGACGGAAGCTACCTCGCCGCGACCTTCATTGCTTCGGCCGGAAGACTGGCGAGCAGCGCCTGCAAGGTTGAAAGGGTCGAATGATCGGCGACGCCGTCAACGCGGACGGGACGGAAATGGCGCTGGAAAGCGGTTACCACTTCCATGGTCGCGCCGTCGTATTTGCCTGATATCGGGACGCCGTAGCCGTATCTGGCGAGCGCCTGCTGCAGGTCGCGGACGTCGTCGCTGATGGTGCCGAGCTTCAGCGGCTCGCCGCGCACGATCGGCGCCGGCTGCACCCAATGGCCGACGCCGGAATTGGCCAGCGAATGCCACGGAAATTTTTCGCCCGGGTCCTTCTTGCGCGAAGGCGCGACATCGGAATGACCGAGCACGCGATGCGGCGGCACCTTGCGGCGGAGGATGATGCCGCGGCACAGCGCGATCACGGCCGCGATCTGGCGCAACGGGTAATCCGGATAGCCCCAGTCATGGCCGCGATTGACGATCTCGACGCCGATCGAGCATGAGTTGATGTCATCTTCGCCGGCCCAGGACGCCACGCCGGCGTGCCAGGCGCGCTTGGCCTCCGGCACGCATTGCACGATGCGGCCGTCTTCCAGCACGATGTAATGCGCCGACACGTCGGTGCCCGATGTGCACAGCCGCGCGATCGCGCCTTCGACGTCCGGCATGCCGGTGTAGTGCAGCACGATCATGTCGGGCAGACGGCTCTTGGCGCGGTCGCCGTAATTCGCCGATGGGATGACGTCGGAGGCGATCGATGAATCCGGGGTGAAAGTCTTCATGGTCGCGCTGGCCCTTGGAATCGGGAGGGCACGTTGACGCTTCAAATCAAAACCATCAGACGCCAACGAACCAAGCGACATAAAACAACTCAAAACGGGCAGGAGAACGGCGGCCGTGCGCCTCAAAAGGAAATCTCGTTAACTATTCCTTCATGCGGCTCGCCGGCGCAATCGGCGAGTGCGCCGCCGCTTCGCATTTTGCCGGAGTGTGGGCCGGAAGCATCACCTTGCGGACCAGCCGCCGCCTTTGCGCCGCAGGAGCCGGCGATTGTATCGGCTCTCTCAACGTTTTCTTAACGCTACCTGCCGTTACTAAGTGGTGAAGAGCCGAAACCGGTCTGGGGGACGGCCGAGGCCCCATTTGACGCCCGAAATCCCATGACAGCCCAGCAAATTCCGCGCGGAAATGAGGGTTTGCGATCAGGGTCACGCGGGATCGGCATCGATGCGCTGCCAAGGTCCTTCCGCCAGAAGGCGCTTCTCGCCGCGAAAAGGCCGGCGAGGCCACCAGATTTGAGGCGCAATGGGCCCGTTCGCGTCCAGTCCCCGCTGTCCAGCCCGGACCCTGCCCGGAGCCGGCGCATGAGTCCGGCCGGCCGGCGTCATATCCCCGTCCTCGGCCGCCAGGCGGTCGACATGCTGCGCCCCCGCGACGGCGGCCTCTATGTCGACGCCACCTTCGGCGCCGGCGGTTACAGCGCCTCGATCCTCGCCATTCCCGGGACTCGCGTCATCGGCATCGACCGCGACCGCTCGGCGATTTCAGCCGGGCTCGATCTGGCCAGTCGCTCGGGCGGTCGGCTGACGCTGGTCGAGGACCGCTTTTCCCGTCTCGCCGAGGTCTGCGCCGCGCAGGGCGCAAACCACGTCGACGGCGTCGTGATGGATGTCGGGGTGTCCTCGATGCAGCTCGACCAGGCCGGGCGCGGCTTTTCGTTTCGCCTCGATGGCCCGCTCGACATGCGGATGGGCCACGAAGGTCCGACCGCAGCCGACGTGATCGCGGTCGCCTCCGAGGCCGATCTCGCCAACGTCATCTACATCTTCGGCGAGGAGCGTCATTCGCGGTCCGTCGCGCGGACCATCGTCGCCGCGCGAAAACTGGCGCCGATTGCGACCACCCGGGCGCTCGCCGATATCGTTGCGAAAGTCGTGCGGTCGAAGCCCGGCGAAATCCATCCCGCCACCCGGACCTTTCAGGCGCTGCGAATTTTCGTCAACGCGGAACTCGACGAGCTGCATTTGGCGCTGTCGGCGGCAGAGCGCGTCCTCAAGCCGGGCGGCCGGCTGGCGGTGGTGTCGTTTCACTCGCTGGAAAACCGCATCGTCAAGAATTTCCTGACCGAGCGCGGTGGCACCGGCGGCGGATCGCGGCATCTGCCGGAAGTCACTCACGCCGCGCCAAGCTTCGCCATCCTGACCAAACGCCCGGTCACGGCAGACGATGCCGAGATATCGGCCAATCCGCGCGCCCGTTCGGCAAAGCTGCGCGCCGCCGAGCGCACCGGCGCGCCTGCGCATGCGGCCAACTCCCCGCCGGCGTGGCCGACGCTTGCCTCCGTGATGAGGGGAGGCTGACCTTGCGGATCATCCACCTCCTCGTCATCGCCGCCCTGGTGTTCGCCGCCGCCTACGTCTATCGGATCAAGATGGATTCCACCGCGCGCACCGAGCGCGTGCTGCGGCTGCACGCCGAAATCCGCGAGCAGCGCGATGCCATCGCGGTGCTGCACGCGAAATGGGCCAAACTCGACGCGCCGCTGCGGCTGCAAGGTCTCGCCGAACGCCATCTGCCGCTGAAGCCGCTCAACGCCAACCAGTACGATTCCCTGAAGAACCTGCCCGAGCGGCCGCCGAACTTCGTCAAACCTGGAGACCCGGACCCGATCGGCGCGATGATCCAGACCATCGATGCCGCCGCCGGCAGCCCGGCGGTGACCGGCTCGGTGCCTGCTCCGGAGAATCGTCAATGAGCGACAGGGCAGAGGCATCGGTGAAACCTTCCGGGCCCTGGCGGCAGCGGTTCATCCGCAGCCTGTTGTACGGGCGCAATGTCGATCGCTCGGCGAAGGCGCGCGCCCGCGTCGGATTTGCCATCGTCGCATTCGCGGCGATCTATGCGGTGATCGGCGGGCGGCTCGTCATGTACGCCACCGTCGGCGACAGCCGTGGCGCGCACCACACCGCGGCGCAGGACGCCATCGCGACGGCGCGGCCGGATATCGTCGACCGCAACGGCGAGATTCTCGCCACCGACGTCAAGGCGCCGAGCCTGTTCGCCGAACCGCGCCGCATCATCGACAAGGACGAGGCCGTCGAGCTTCTGACCGCGACGCTGCCCGATCTCGACACCGCCGAAGTGCGCGAGCGGCTGTCGTCGAAGAAGGGCTTTGTCTGGCTGAAGCGCGAAATCACGGCGCAGCAGCAGCAGGAAATCCACAACCTCGGCATTCCCGGGGTAGGCTTCCTGCGCGAGAACAAGCGCGTCTATCCGACCGGCAACGAAGTCGCGCATCTGATCGGCCTCGTCAACATCGACAACCAGGGCATCGCCGGGATGGAGAAATGGCTCGACAACAACGGGCTGGCCGATCTGCACCGTGCCGGCTTCGCCACCGATCGGCTGCAGCGGCCGGTGGAATTGTCGGTCGACCTGCGCGTCGAGCACGCGCTGCGCGACGAACTCGTGAAGGCCAAGGAAAAATTCCACGCCAAGGCGGCCTCCGGCCTCATCTCCAACGTCAAGACCGGCGAGATCGTGGCGATGGTGTCGTTGCCGGATTTCGATCCCAACAGCCCGAAGGAGGCGCATGATCCCGATCGCATCAACCGCCTGACGACCGGCGTCTACGAATTGGGATCGACGTTCAAGGCCTTCACGCTGGCGATGGCGCTGGATTCCGGCAAGTACGATCTCAACTCGCTGTGGGACGCACGCGCTCCCTTGCACTACGGCAAGTTCACGATTCACGACGACGAGCCGAAAGGCCGCCTCCTCAACATGAAGGAGGTCTTTTACTACTCGTCCAACATCGGCGCCGCGCGGATCGCGCTGGCGCAGGGGGTCGAGGCGCACAAGGCGTTTCTGCGCAAGATGGGGCAGCTGGAACGGCTGCGCACCGAATTGCCCGAAAGCGCGTCGCCGCTGGTGCCGCGGCACTGGGGCGAGCTCAACACCGTGACGATCGCATTCGGGCACGGCATCGCGGTGGCGCCGCTGCAGGCGGTGATGGGCATCGATGCGCTGGTGAACGGCGGCTATCTGATTCCGCCGACCTTCCTGAGGCGCACGGAGTCGGAAGCCATGGCGCTCGCCAAGCGGGTGATCAAGCCGGAGACTTCCGAGAAGATGCGCTTCCTGATGCGACTCAATGCCGAGGTCGGCACCGCCAGAAAGGCCGACGTCAACGGCTACTACATCGGCGGCAAGACCGGCACCGCCGAAAAGGTCATCAATGGCCGCTATGCCAAGAAGCGCGTGCTTACCGCCTTCACGGCAATCCTGCCGGCCGACAACCCGCAGTACCAGCTCCTGATCATGCTCGACGAGCCGCAGCCGCTGAAGGAAACCTATGGGTTCATCACCTCGGGCTGGAACGCGGTGCCGACCGGCGGCGCCGTGATTTCCCGCGTCGCACCGCTGCTGGGCATCGAGCCACGCTTCGACCTGCCGCCGTCCGACCGCCTTATTCTTGCGGCATCGAAGACAACCCAGTAAGGCGTAGGCGGTGCCGCTGATTTGAAGTTCCTGCACCGGTTGCCGCCAGCGCCGGCCGGACTGGAAGATCATGAGACTTCGCGACCTGTTCAGCGATGACGCCACGATTCCCGCCGGGGCGGAAGCGACCGAGGTGTCGGGCCTTGCGGTCGACAGCCGCGCGGTGAAGGCGGGCGAGGTGTTCTTCGCGCTCGCCGGCCACAAGACCGACGGCGCACGCTTCGTCGATGCGGCGATTGCGGCCGGAGCAGTTGCGGTGGCGGGCGATCATCCACCGCAGGGAAGCTTGCGCGTGCCGTTCGTCGCCACGCCCAATCCGCGCCGCGCGCTGGCGCTCGCCGCGGCGAAGTTCTTTCCCAGGCAGCCGACAACCATCGCAGCCGTCACCGGGACCAGCGGCAAGACCTCGGTCGCCGCCTTCACGCGCCAGATCTGGCAGCGGCTCGGCCATGAATCGGCCTCCATCGGCACCATCGGCCTGGTGTCGCCGAAGCGCACCATCTACGGATCGCTGACCACGCCGGATCCGATCGCGCTGCATCGGCAGCTCGACGAAATCGCGCGCGAGGGCGTTACCCATCTCGCGATCGAAGCCTCCTCGCACGGGCTCGATCAGTACCGCCTGGACGGCGTGCGGATCGCCGCGGGCGGTTTTACCAATCTGTCGCGCGACCACATGGATTACCATCCCGACGTCGCGCATTATCTCGCCGCCAAGCTGCGGCTGTTCCGCGATCTCGTCCCTCGCGATGGCGCCGCGGTGATTTCCGCCGATCATGATTGTTCGCAGACCGTGATCGACGCGGCGCGCGCGAAAGGCCTGCGCGTCATCGCGGTCGGCCGCAAAGGCAACGGCGCGGGCGAGGGCATTCGCCTGGTTGACGCCGCGATCGACGGCTTCGCGCAGCGGCTGACCCTCGAACACCGCGGGCACAGGCAGGCGGTGCGGCTGCCGCTGGTCGGCGAATTCCAGATCGAGAACGCGCTGGTGTCCGCAGGCCTCGCGATCGGCGCCGGCAACGAGGCCAAGGCGGTGTTTGCCGAACTCGAGCTGCTCGAGGGCGCCAAGGGCAGGCTCGAGCGGGTCGCCGAGCGCAACGGCGCGCCGATCTTCGTCGATTACGCGCACAAGCCCGATGCGCTGGCCAAGGCGCTGCAGGCGCTCAGGCCCTACGCCAGGCGCAAGCTGGTCGTGGTATTCGGCGCCGGCGGCGACCGCGACGCCGGCAAGCGGCCGCTGATGGGGGCGATCGCCAGCGAAAATGCCGATCAAGTCATCGTCACCGACGACAATCCGCGCAGCGAAAAACCTGAAGCGATCCGCGCCGCGATCCTGCAGGCCGCTAGCGGCGCGAGCGAAATCGGCGACCGCAGCGAGGCGATCCGCGCCGCGATCGCGGCGCTGCAGCCCGGCGATGCGCTGCTGATCGCCGGCAAGGGCCATGAGACCGGGCAGATCGTCGGCGACCGCACCTTGCCGTTCAGCGATCATGACGCGGTAGCGGCGGCACTTGCGCCGAAGGTCGCATGAGCGCGGCGCCGCTATGGGCGTCACGGGCGATGGCGGAGGCCATGCGGGCGCAGGTCAATGGCGTGGTGCCGGAAGCGGTTGCCGGCCTCTCCATCGACAGCCGCACCATTGCACCGGGCGAAGCGTATTTCGCGATCAAGGGCGATGTCCATGACGGCCACGATTTTGTCGCGGCCGCCCTGCAGGCGGGCGCGGCGGTCGCCGTGGTCGAACGCGGCCAGCGCGACAGGTTCGCAAGCGACGCGCCGCTGATGGTAGTGGACGACGTGCTGGCCGCCCTGCGCGATCTTGCCCGCGCCGCGCGGGCGCGGCTTAAGGCGCAGGTGATCGCGATCACCGGTTCCGTCGGCAAGACCTCCACCAAGGAAGCGCTGCGACGCGTACTTGCCGCGCAGGGCGAGACCCACGCTTCCGCGGCGTCATTCAACAATCACTGGGGCGTGCCGCTGTCGCTGGCGCGCTGCCCGGCAGGCGCGCGGTTTGCGGTGTTCGAGATCGGCATGAATCACGCCGGCGAGATCGAGCCGCTGGTCAGGATGGTACGGCCGCAGATCGCCATCATCACCACGGTGGAACCGGTGCACCTGGAGTTCTTTGCCGGCATCGAGGCGATCGCGGACGCCAAGGCGGAAATCTTCTTTGGCCTCGAGCCCGGCGGCGCGGCGGTGCTCAACCGCGACAACCCGCAATTTGCGCGATTGCAGCGGCGCGCCAGGGAACTCGGCGTCAATCGCATCGTCTCGTTCGGCGCCGATGAGAAATCAGATGTGCGACTCATCGACGTGTCGCTGCATTCGACCTGTTCCGCCGTCCATGCCGATATCCTCGGCCACGACGTGACCTACAAGCTCGGCACGCCCGGCCGCCACATGGCGATGAACTCGCTGGCGGTGCTCGCGGCGGCCTCGCTCGCCGGCGCCGACCTCGCGCTCGCGGCGCTGTCGCTGTCGCAGATCGAGCCGGCGGCGGGCCGCGGCGTGCGCCGCACGCTCGGGCTCGGAGGCGGGGAGGCGACGTTGATCGACGAAAGCTATAACGCCAATCCGGCGTCGATGGCGGCGGCGCTGAACGTGCTCGGCCAGGCGGCAGTCGGCCCGCACGGAAGGCGCATCGCGGTGCTCGGCGACATGCTCGAACTTGGCTCTGCCAGCCCCGCATTGCATCGCGGCCTGAATGAGGCCATCAAGGCCAACCAGATTGACCTCGTATATTGTTGCGGGCCGCTGATGCGCAACTTGTGGGACGCTCTTTCCACGGGTAAACGGGGCGGCTATGCCGGTAGCGCGGCGGAGCTCGAGGCGGAGGTCGTCGCGGCGATACGCGCCGGCGACGCGATCATGGTCAAGGGATCGCTTGGCTCGAAGATGAAAACGATTGTGAATGCGCTCGAAAAGAGCTTTCCCGGCAGGACCGCGCTCGACGAAGCCGCGGTATAAGGCAGTTTGAATGTTTTACTGGCTGATTGACGTTTCCGGCACGGTTCCCGGTTTCGGGATGTTCCACTCGTTCCTGAACGTGTTCCGCTACATCACCTTTCGCACCGGCGGGGCGATCGCGACCGGCGCGCTGTTCGTGTTCCTGTTCGGCCCCTGGATCATCGATCACTTGCGGCTGCGCCAGGGCAAGGGCCAGCCGATCCGCAGCGACGGTCCGCAGTCGCATCTGCTCACCAAGAAGGGCACGCCGACGATGGGCGGGCTGATGATCCTGTCCGGGCTCGTGGTCGCGACGCTGTTGTGGGCCAATCCCGCGAACCCCTACGTCTGGATCGTGCTCGCGGTGACGCTCGGTTTCGGCTTCGTTGGCTTCTACGACGATTACCTGAAGGTGACGCAACAATCCCACAGCGGCTTTGCCGGGAAGATCCGGCTCGCGATCGAGGCGCTGATCGCCATCGCCGCGTGCTACGCGCTGGTCCGGGTGGGGCGGGACCAGCACTCCACGGCGCTGGTGATCCCGTTCTTCAAGGAAGTCGTACTCAATCTGGGCTGGTTCTTCGTGCTGTTCGGTGCGTTCGTCATCGTCGGCGCCGGCAACGCGGTCAACCTGACCGACGGCCTCGACGGCCTCGCCATCGTGCCGGTCATGATCGCCGCCGCAAGCTTCGGGCTGATCGCCTATCTCGTCGGCAACGCGGTGTTCTCGGATTATCTGCAGATCAACTACGTCGCCGGCACCGGCGAACTGCTGGTGCTGTGCGGCGCCATGTTCGGCGCCGGTCTCGGATTTCTCTGGTTCAACGCGCCGCCGGCGTCGATCTTCATGGGCGATACCGGCTCGCTCGCGCTCGGCGGCATGCTCGGCTCGATCGCGGTCGCGGTCAAGCACGAGATCGTGCTCGCGGTGATCGGCGGATTGTTCGTGCTGGAAGCGGTCTCGGTGATCGTGCAGGTGGTGTCGTTCAAGCTCACCGGAAAGCGCATCTTCCGGATGGCGCCGCTGCATCACCATTTCGAGCAACTGGGCTGGACCGAACCGCAGATCGTGATCCGGTTCTGGATCATCTCGGTGATGCTGGCGCTGGCCGGCCTGTCCACGCTGAAACTGCGGTGATGAATTTGCAACCTTTCAACCGTCGTTCCGGAGGCCGGGAAGCGGCAATCCGGAACCTCGAGATTCCGGGTTCATGCTTCGCATGCCCCGGAATGACATTCTAAATCATGATCCCCGTTACCTCCTTCGCGGGCAAGACGGTTGCGGTGTTCGGCCTCGGCGGCTCGGGGCTCGCGAGCTGCCATGCGCTGAAGGCGGGCGGCGCCGAGGTGGTCGCCGGAGACGACGGCCTCGACAAGCTCGCCGAAGCCGCGCAGGCGGGATTTATCACCGCCGATCTGCGCAAGGTGTCGTGGGCGAATTTCGCCGCGCTGGTGCTGACGCCCGGCGCGCCGCTGACCCATCCGGCGCCGCACTGGACGGTGCTCGCCGCGCAACAGGCCGGCGTCGAGGTCATCGGCGATATCGAATTGTTCTGCCGGGAGCGGCGGCGTCACGCGCCGGACGCGCCGTTCGTGGCCATCACCGGCACCAACGGCAAATCGACCACCACGGCGCTGATCGCGCATCTGATGAAGGTTGCGGGCTACGACGCCCAGATGGGCGGCAACATCGGCACCGCGATCCTGTCGCTGGAGCCGCCGCGCATGGGACGGGTGCACGTGATCGAGATGTCGTCCTATCAGATCGATCTTTCGCCTTCGCTCGATCCCTCCGTCGGCATCCTGCTCAATGTCAGCGAGGATCACATCGACCGTCACGGCACGCTCGAACATTATGCCGCGGTCAAGGAGCGCCTGGTCGCTGGCGTGCAGAAGGAGGGCACCGCGATTGTCGGCGTCGATGACGGCTTCAGCCGCAACACCGCCGACCGCATCGAGCAGGCCGGTCGCCGCGTGGTTCGCGTTTCGGTGAAGAATCCGCTTCCCTACGGCGTCTATGTCGCGCACGAAGTCGTCTGGCGTGCCTCGGGCGGCGCGCGCAGCGAGATCGCGCGGATCGGCGGCATCGGCTCGCTACGCGGCCTCCACAATGCGCAGAATGCCGCCTGCGCCGCGGCCTGCGTGCTCGCGCTCGGCGTCTCCACCGAGGTCCTGCAGGACGGCCTGCGCAGCTTTCCCGGGCTCGCGCACCGCATGGAGCAGGTCGGCCGCCTCGGCAACGTCCTGTTCGTCAACGACTCCAAGGGCACCAATGCGGACGCAGCCGCGCACGCGCTGTCGTCCTTTGCCGACATCTTCTGGATCGCCGGCGGCAAGCCGAAGCTCGGCGGCATCACCGGCTTGACCGAGTATTTTCCGCGCATCCGGAAAGCCTATCTGATCGGGGAGGCCGCGCAGGAATTCGCCGCTACCCTCGGCGACCGAGTGCCGCACGAGATCAGCGAAACCCTCGAAGTCGCGGTTGCGAGCGCCGCGCGCGACGCGGAAGCCTCGGGATTGGTCGATCCGGTGGTGCTGCTGTCGCCGGCCTGCGCGTCGTTCGACCAGTACCGCAATTTCGAAATCCGCGGCACCCGCTTCCGCGACCTCGTCACCGCGCTGCCGGGCGTCAAGCCGGTGGTGTAACGAGTGGATCGGGCGTCGCTCAACAAAAGTTATACATTCCGTTAACTTTCCGGAAACCATCATCGGCCACCAATGGGCGGACCCTTTGGCCCTGGGAATGCCCATGCTCTCCCGTGAACAACGCAATCCCCTGAGCGATTGGTGGTGGACCGTCGACAAGCTTCAGCTCGGCGCGGTCATCGCGCTGATGCTGGCGGGCATCATTCTTTCGCTGGCGGCGAGCCCGCCGGTGGCGACCCGGATCGGGCTCGATCCCTTCCACTTCTTCGACCGCCACGTGCTGTTCCTGCTGCCCTCCTTCATCGTGCTGATCGGCGTCTCGTTCCTGTCGCCGCGGCAGATCCGCCGTACCGCGCTGATCGTGTTCGCGGTCTCGATCGCGCTGATCGTGGCGACGCTTTTGATCGGGCCGGAGGTCAAGGGCTCGCGGCGCTGGATCACGCTGATCGGGGTCAACATCCAGGCTTCCGAATCCGCCAAGCCCGCCTTCGTGGTGCTGGCGGCGTGGCTGTTTGCGGAATCGGCAAAGCGGCCGGAAATGCCGGCGACCTCGATCGCGCTGGTGCTGCTGCTGACGCTGGTGGCGCTGCTGGTGATGGAGCCCGACTTCGGCCAAACCATGCTGATCCTGATGGTGTGGGGCGCGCTGTTCTTCATCGCGGGCATGCGAATGATCTGGGTGCTGGGCCTCGGAGGCGCCGCGGGCGCCGGACTGTTCGCGGCCTATCTCCTGGTGCCGCACGTCGCGGGCCGCATCCAGCGCTTCATGAACCCCGCCTCGGGCGACACCTTTCAGGTCGATACCGCGATGGAGGCGTTCTACAACGGCGGCTGGTTCGGGCTCGGCCCCGGCGAAGGCATCGCCAAGCGCAACCTGCCCGACAGCCATACCGATTTCGTGTTCGCGGTGGCGGCGGAGGAGTTCGGCATCATCCTTTGCCTCGCGCTGCTCGGGCTGTTCGCCTTCATCGTGATCCGCGCGCTGCTGCGCGCTTACGCCACCGAAGACATGTTCGCACGGTTCGCCGCCTCCGGTCTCGCCATCATGTTCGGCGTGCAGGCCGCGATCAACATGTCGGTCAACCTGCAGCTGATCCCGGCCAAGGGCATGACGCTGCCGTTCATCTCCTATGGCGGCTCGTCGATGGTCTCGCTGGCCTACGGGGTCGGCATGATGCTGGCCCTGACCCGGCAGCGTCCGCGTACCGAGATGGAATCGATCGGCGACGCCAACGCGGCGCGCAGCTACGCTTGACCTGAATCTTCGTCGCTTCGCTTCTCGCTAAGACGGCGGAAATTTGCGACGATGAAGCCATGACCACTTCCCCTCTCATCCTCCTCGCCGCGGGCGGCACTGGCGGCCATCTGTTTCCTGCCGAGGCGCTCGGCGTCGAACTGATCCGGCGCGGTTTTCGCGTGCGGTTGGCGACCGACGCCCGGGCGCTGCGCTACAGCGGCCTGTTTTCCAGGGACACGATCGACGTGGTGCCGAGCGAAACCGTGCGCGGCCGCTCGCCATGGTCGCTCGCCTATACGGCTGCGATGCTCGCCGTCGGCACGGCCGTGTCGCTCAACCTGATGCGTCGGCTGAGGCCTGCCGCCGTGGTCGGCTTCGGCGGCTATCCGACGCTGCCGCCGCTATTGGCGGCGCGGCTATGCGGCGTGCCCGGCATCATCCACGACGCCAATGCGGTGCTCGGCCGCGCCAACCGGTTTCTCGCAAGCCGCGTCAGCGCGATCGCCACCTCGCTGCCCGGCGTGCTTGATCGCGATCCACAGCTGTCGGGAAAGACCACTACCGTCGGCACGCCGATGCGGCCGTCGATCCTTGCGGCCGCCGCGGTGAGATACGCGATGCCTGAACCGGACGGACCGTTCCGCTTGCTCGTGGTCGGCGGCAGCCAGGGCGCGCGCGTGATGGCCGACATCGTCCCCGGCGCGATCGAGCGGCTGGAACCCGCGCTTTGGAACAGGCTGGTGCTCACCCAGCAGGTGCGCGAAGAAGACATCGCGCGGGTGCGCGCGGTCTACGACCGGCTCAAGATCAACGCCGAACTGGCGCCGTTCTTCGCCGATCTGCCGGCGCGGCTGGCGTCGAACCATCTGGTCGTGTCGCGATCCGGGGCCGGCACCGTGGCCGAGCTCGCCGCCATCGGGCGCCCCTCGATCCTGGTGCCGCTGCCCGGCTCGATCGACCAGGACCAGTTCGCCAATGCCGGCGTGCTGGCGCAGGCGGGGGGCGCTTTGCGGATTCCACAGACCGAATTCACTTCCGACCGGCTGGCGGCGGAAATCTCCGCGCTCGCCGCCGACCCCGCGCGGCTCGCCGCGATGGCCGAAGCCGCCCGCACCGCCGGCCGGCTCGACGCCGCCGAACGGCTGGCCGATCTGGTTGTGAAAGTGGCCGGAATCTAGGCCATTGCAGTCAAAATTGCCCTTGTCATGCCCCGCGAAAGCGGGGCATCCAGTACGCCCAATGACAGGAAACGCCTCATGAGACTGCCGCGCGAGATCGGACCCATCCACTTCGTCGGGATCGGCGGCATCGGCATGAGCGGCATCGCCGAGGTCTTAAACAATCTCGGCTACACCGTGCAGGGCTCCGATGCGGCCGAGGGCGCCAATGTCAGCCGCCTGCGCGACAAGGGCGTCAAGATCGCCATCGGCCACAAGGCCGAGAACGTCGACGGCGCCGACGTGCTCGTGGTGTCGACCGCGATCAAGCGCGACAATCCCGAGCTGATGGCGGCGCGCGCCCAGCGCATCCCGGTAGTGCGCCGCGCCGAGATGCTCGCCGAGCTGATGCGGCTGAAAAGCTGCGTCGCGATCGCCGGTACCCACGGCAAGACCACCACCACCTCGATGGTCGCAGCGCTGCTCGATGCCGGCGACCTCGATCCGACCGTGATCAATGGCGGCATCATCAACGCCTACGGCACCAATGCGAGGCTGGGAGCCGGCGAGTGGATGGTGGTGGAAGCCGACGAGAGCGACGGCACGTTCCTGAAACTGCCGGCCGATATCGCCATCGTCACCAATGTCGACCCCGAGCATCTCGACCATTTCAAGACCTTCGATGCCGTGCAGGACGCATTCCGCAATTTCGTCGAGAACGTGCCGTTCTACGGTTTCGCCGTGATGTGCATCGACCATCCCGTGGTGCAGACCCTGGTCGGCAAGATCGAGGACCGCCGCATCATCACCTATGGCGAAAATCCGCAGGCTGACGCCCGGCTGATGGACCTGGTGCCGATGGGCGGCGGCTCGAAATTCAAGGTCTCCTTCCGCGACCGCAAGACCGATGCCATGCATGAGATCGCCGACATCATGCTGCCGATGCCGGGGCGGCACAACGCATCGAATGCGACGGCAGCGATCGCGGTCGCGCACGAACTCGGCCTTTCCGATGACGCCATCCGCAAGGCGATCGCGGGCTTCGGCGGCGTCAAGCGGCGCTTCACCCGGACCGGCGAATCGAACGGCATCACCGTCATCGACGACTACGGCCATCATCCAGTCGAAATCGCGGCGGTGCTGAAGGCGGCGCGCGAGTCCACGAACGGAAAAATCATCGCGGTGGTGCAGCCGCATCGCTTCACCCGGCTGCAATCGCTGTTCGAGGAATTCTGCACCTGCTTCAACGACGCCGACGCCGTGGTGGTTGCCGAGGTCTACCCCGCCGGCGAGACGCCGATCCCGGGGATCGATCGCGATCACTATGTGCTGGGCCTGCGCGCGCACGGCCACCGCGAGGTCATTCCGTTGAAAAATTCCACCGAGCTTGCGCGCGTGGTGCACGGTATCGCCGGCCGCGGCGATCTCGTCGTCTGCCTCGGCGCCGGCAACATCACGCAATGGGCCTACGCGCTGCCGGCCGAATTGAAGGCGCTGGGGTAGCGGTGAGCTTCCCCGACATCACACCGGATCTCAAAGCCGCGATGCCGCAATTGCGCGGGCGGCTGCTGGCGAACCAGTCGCTCGCCGAACTGACCTGGTTTCGGGTCGGCGGTCCGGCGCAGGTCTTGTTCACGCCGGCGGATGAAGACGACCTCGTCTATTTCCTCGCGCAGCTGCCGGCCGAGCTGCCAGTTCATGTGGTCGGCGTCGGCTCCAACCTGATCGTGCGCGACGGCGGCATGCCCGGCGTGGTCATCAGGTTGTCGCCGCGCGGTTTCGGCGAGACCGGCGCGCAAGGCGATATCGTCAGCGCCGGTGCGGCCGCGCTCGACAAGCGGGTCGCCGAGACGGCGGCGGCGGCGGGACTCGGCGGGCTCGAATTTTTCTTCGGCATTCCCGGCACCGTCGGCGGCGCGCTGCGCATGAATGCCGGCGCCAATGGAAGCGAGACCAAGGATGTCCTGATTGACGCGGTTGGCGTCAGCCGTGACGGCAAGAAACTCAAGTTTACAAACGCGGACATGAAGTTCACCTATCGCAACAGCGGCGTCGATCCGTCGATCATCTTCACCTCTGCGCGCTTTCGCGGTAAAGCCGCGGCACCGGCAGCGATCCGGGCGCGGATGGACGAGGTGCAGAACCATCGTGAGACCGCGCAGCCGATCCGCGAAAAGACGGGGGGATCGACCTTCCAGAATCCGCCCGGCCAGAGCGCCTGGACGCTGATCGATGCTGCCGGCTGCCGGGGACTGCGCCTCGGCGGTGCGCAGGTGTCGGAGATGCATTGCAATTTCCTGATCAACACCGGCGCCGCTACCGGCCACGATATCGAAACTCTCGGCGAAACCGTTCGGGAGCGGGTCAAAGAAACGTCCGGAATTGAGCTACACTGGGAAATCAAGCGGATCGGGATCGAGCGAAGCTGATGCGGATCACCATTCTGTTCGGCGGCACGAACAAGGAGCGCCTGGTGTCGGTGGCGTCGGCCCAGGCGCTGCATTTGGCGTTGCCTGAGGCCGATCCGTGGTTTTGGGATGTCGACGACACCGTGCATGAAGCCGCCTCCGAGGCGCTTCTCAAGCATTCGCGGCCATTCGAGATACCATTTGTGCCCGGCACGCCCAGCCTCGGCAGGATCGAGGCGGCGCTCGACAAGGCGAAGGCCGAAGACCGCGTGCTGGTGCTCGGGCTGCATGGCGGCAGCGCCGAGAACGGCGAGCTTCAGGCCATGTGCGAAATGCGCGGGATTGCCTTCACCGGATCCGGCTCGGCTTCCTCGCACCTCGCCTTCGACAAGACCGCCGCCAAGCGCTTTGCCGCGATCGCGGGGGTGAAGGCGCCGGAGGGCATTGCGCTGGAAGATATCGACGCGGCGCTTGCGCAATACGGCAAGCTGATTGCCAAGCCCGCCCGCGACGGCTCCAGCTACGGACTGATCTTCGTCAACGCGCAGCAGGACCTCGTCGCCGTCCGCAACGCCTCCAGGATCGAAGAGTATGTGATCGAGCCGTTTATCGCCGGCCAGGAGGCGACGTGCGGCGTGCTGGAGCAACTCGATGGCTCGCTGATCGCGCTGCCGCCGGTGGAAATCATCCCGGCGGAAGGCGCGTTCGACTATGAGGCGAAATATATTGCCAAGTCGACGCAGGAAATTTGTCCCGCCCGGTTCGGTGCGGAGGTGAATGCGCAATTGATGGACCAGGCCCTGCGGGCGCACCGCGCACTGTCGTGTGGCGGCTACTCCCGCTCGGATTTCATCGTGACCAAACAGGAACTGGTTTATCTCGAAACCAACACCTTGCCCGGCCTGACCAAGGCCTCGCTCTATCCGAAGGCGCTCAGGGCGCAGGGGATCGAATTCGTCGATTTTCTGCGCGGCCAGATCGCTCTGGCCGAAAAACGCACGCGAAAATAGAAGAAGCCTGCTCCGGGAGAAACCGGGGCCGGCCTCATGCATCGGTAGAACTTTACGATTTCGGGGGCAAACCACAGAGAAGGCGGATCAAATCGCGTCCTGCCTGCACCCGTTTTACCCTTTGTTTACCAGGAAGTCCGAAGGTTAACGCTGGCGGCGCATGTGGCGCTTGGCTGCCGGGGCGTGAGCTGTCGCGGATTTCCGCTTCGACGACCGCACGAGGGAACGAGAGGCTTCTTCTGCCAGGAGGCCGACACCCCCAGCCCGGCATGACCGAGACATCATCTGTGCCGGCACTCGCAAGGTTTTGCGGGCAACATTTGACGGGCTCGTGCAATGGATGGTGCAGGACGCCTCGCTCGATCGCTGCGATCGTGGAGGCCCCAAGCTGACCTGAAGGCCGCTGCCATGGGCGCGGCCGCGCTGTTGCGCGCGCGGCGGAAGATTGTGCGCGCCCCGACCAGGGCCTCCCTGGAACGCGAACCGCCGCACCGGCTGATCGCCCTGATCGAACGTCACGTCCCGCACCGTGCCGGCATCGCCGCCACCGTCCTGCTGCTGCTCGGCAGCGCCGGCTTCGGCGTCGTCAGGGGCGGTCATGTCGAGAAAATGAGCGCAACCCTTGGCGATACGCGCAACGCAATCGCCAATTCCGCCGGCTTCCGCATCACGTCAGTCGCAATCAACGGCCGCAAGCAGCTGACCCAGGATGAAATCCTGGGGATCGGCGGCGTCAACGGCCGCTCCTCGTTGTTGTTCCTCGATGCCGCTGTGGTGCGCGACCGGCTGAAGGCCAATCCGTGGATTGCCGACGCCACCGTGCTGAAGCTTTATCCCGGTCGGCTCCAGATCGACATCGTCGAGCGTTCGGCGTTCGCGCTGTGGCAGCAGGACGGCCGCGTATCGGTAATCGCGGATGACGGCGCGGTGCTCGAGCCCTATCTGTCGCGCCGCTTCCTTTCGCTGCCGCTGGTGGTCGGCAAGGGTGCCGAGACCCACGCCAGGGATTTCCTCGCGCTGCTTTCCCGCTATCCGCAGGTGCACTCGGTGACGAAAGCCGCGATCTTCGTCGGCGAGCGGCGCTGGAACCTGCGCCTCAAGGATGGTCTCGACATCCGCTTGCCCGAACTCGACGTCGGCAACGCGCTGGCCAGCTTGAGCAGGCTCGACAGGGAAGACCACCTGTTCACCCGCGATATCGTCGCGGTCGACATGCGCCTGCCGGACCGGCTGACGGTGCAATTATCCGACGATGCGGCCAAGGCCCGCGAGGAACTGTTCAAGGACAAGAAGTCCAAGAAAAAGGCCGGTGACGCATGACCGGCCTCGATCGCAATCAGACGCCGAAGACGCGCCCGATGCCGCAGAAGCGCACGGCGCTGGTGGCCTCCCTCGATATCGGCACCAGCAAGATCGCCTGCATGATCGCGCGGCTGAAGCCGTGCCCGCCGAGCGAGGCGCTGCGCGGGCGAACCCATGCCGTCGAATTGATCGGATACAGCCAGATCCAGTCGCGCGGCGTGAAGGCCGGCGCGGTGGTCGATCTCGCCGAATGCGAGCAGGCGGTGCGCCAGGCGGTGGCGCTGGCCGAACGCATGGCCAAGGTCCGGGTCGAGTCGGTGCTGCTCTCCGTATCGGGTGGCCGGCTGCAGGGTCAGCTGGTCGAAGCCGCCGCCGACATCAAGGGCGGCGCGGTGACATCGGCCGATGTCGCGCGCGTCACCTCGGCCGGCATGCGTCACGCCACCGGCGAGGGCCGCACCGTGCTGCACGCGCTGCCGGTCGGCTACGCGCTCGACGGCGTCAAGGGCATTCGCGATCCGAAGGGCATGGTGGCCCGCCAGTTCGGCGTCGACATGAACGTGGTCACTTCGGATGCCACGGTCGCCAAGAACCTGATGCTGGTGGTCGAGCGCTGCCACCTCAATGTCGAAGCCATGGCGGCGGCCCCTTACGTCGCAGGCCTGTCGGTCCTGACCGACGACGAGGCCGACCTCGGCGCCGCCGTGGTCGAGATGGGGGCGGGCACCACCACGATCGCGACCTATTCGGCCGGCCGCTTCGTGCACGCCGCCGGATTTGCGGTCGGCGGCCAGCACATCACCATGGACCTTGCCCGGGGCCTCTCCGCATGCATTGCGGATGCCGAGCGAATCAAGACGTTATATGGCACCGTGCTGACCGGCGGGTCAGACGCGCGCGAGTTGATGTCGGTTCCGACCGCCGGCGACAGCGAGGAGGTTCCGCAGATCGTGTCCCGCGCCACGATCGCGAACATCGTCCGGCATCGCGCCGAGGAGATTTTTGAGATGGTCAGGGACCGCCTTGCGGATTCCCCCTTTGCCGCAGAACCGAAGGCGCGAATTGTCTTGAGCGGCGGCGCGTCGCAACTCGCCGGCATTCCCGACCTCGCAACCCAGATTCTCGGCCGGCCGGTCCGGATCGGCCGCCCGCTCGGCTTCGGCCGGCTGCCCAATGAGGCAAAGAGCGCGTCGTTCGCGGTCCCCTCGGGCCTCTTGGTCTATCCGCAATACGCGCATCTAGAACACGTTGAACCGCGGCATACGCGGCACCTCAGGACAGGGACTGACGGCTATTTCGGAAAGGTCGGACGATGGCTTCGCGAGGGCTTCTGATGAATCTTTTCCGCCACCTTCGACTTCCACCAAACCCCGCGGCCGCCGGCCGGGGCGAACCAACGCGCGCGTAATCGAGAGGCAACCATGGCACTCAATCTTACTCCCCCTCACATCAGCGAGCTGAAACCGCGCATCACCGTGTTCGGCGTCGGCGGCGCGGGCGGCAATGCCGTCAACAACATGATCACCGCCGGACTGCAGGGTGTCGATTTCGTCGTCGCCAATACCGACGCGCAGGCGCTCACCATGTCCAAGGCGCAGCGCATCATCCAGATGGGCACCCAGGTCACCCAGGGGCTCGGCGCCGGATCGCAGCCGGATGTCGGCGCGGCCGCGGCGCAGGAGGTGCTCGACGAGATCCGCGACCACCTTTCCGGCGCCAACATGGCGTTCGTCACCGCCGGCATGGGCGGCGGCACCGGCACCGGGGCCGCGCCCGTCATCGCCAAGACCGCCCGCGACTTGGGCATCCTGACCGTGGGCGTGGTGACAAAGCCGTTCCACTTCGAGGGTCAGCGCCGCATGCGTACCGCGGAGGCCGGCATCGCCGAACTCCACAAGGTGGTCGATACGCTCCTGATCATCCCGAACCAGAACCTGTTCCGGGTCGCCAACGAGAAGACCACCTTCGCCGACGCCTTCGCGATGGCCGACCAGGTGCTCTATTCCGGCGTCGCCTGCATCACCGATCTGATGGTCAAGGAAGGCCTGATCAATCTCGACTTCGCCGACGTTCGCGCCGTGATGCGCGAGATGGGCAAGGCGATGATGGGCACCGGCGAGGCCTCCGGCGACAAGCGGGCATTGACCGCCGCGGAGGCGGCGATCGCCAATCCGCTGATCGACGATTCCTCGATGAAGGGTGCGCGCGGACTCTCTGATCTCGATCACCGGCGGCAAGGATCTGACGCTGTTCGAAGTCGACGAAGCCGCGACGCGCATTCGCGAGGAAGTTGACCAGGACGCCAACATCATCGTCGGCGCTACCTTCGACGAGAGCCTCGACGGCATCATCCGCGTCTCCGTCGTCGCCACCGGCATCGAGCAGGCGCTGATCTCGCGCAATGCCGGGACGCCGGCGGCGACCGTGACCAACGCGGTGGCTTCGACCGGCACGCCGGATAGCCGCCTTGCCGAACTGACCGCGAAGCTGCGCGCCGACAATGCACGCCTTGCCGAGCGCGCCCAGAAGCTGGAAGCGCAGTCCCCGGGGCAGGCGGCTCCCGCCGCGGCGCCACAGCGCGCCTCGACCAGCATCGAACGCGCCGCGCTCGCCGCGATCGCTGCGGCGGTCGCGCCGGACGCCCCGCAGCCGGCGGCGCAAGCGCCGCTGCAGCAAGCCTCCTATGGTGACGTCACGGTGCGCCCGATCGCGCAGAAGCCGACATTGTTCCCGGACCAGGACGTTACGCGGGTCCAGACCAACGAGCCCGCGACGCCGGAGACGTTCATTCCGCAGGCCGCCGAGCGCCGGCCGACCCGCACCCCGCGGATGCCGAAGTTCGAGGATCTGCCGATGCCGGCACAGGCGGAAATCCGCCAGGCCCGCGGCGAGGTCGAGGAGGAGCATCCGCAGAAGACCCGGATGTCGCTGTTGCAGCGGCTCGCCAATGTCGGCCTCGGCCGCCGTGACGAGGAGACCGAGCCGCCGATCGCGGCACGCAGTGGCGGTCCGGCCATGCCGCCGCTGCCAGAGCGGAAGCCGCAGCGCTCGATCGCCCAGCAGATCGTGGCCACCGAGCCGGTATCGGAGTATGCAAGACGGCCCGCACCGCAGGGATTGGACGCCCATGGCCGTCCGGTACCTGTGGCTGCAACGCCACAGGGCGACGATCATTTGGATATCCCGGCCTTCCTGCGCCGGCAGGCCACCTGAAATTTGTTACAATTCCCGCGATGCAAAAGGTCCCGGCTGGCTCAGCCGGGACCTTGACTATTTGCCCGGAAGGCGGCGTGATGGAACCGCCAAGCAACTGATTTTAAATGATTAATTATGCATTTCGTGTTCAGCTATTGGTGTCGAAATCGCCACCAAATTGGGCGCAATTGCGTTAACCTTTGGCGCGAATGCGGCATAGATGGGGTAACAATTGGTAAAAAAGCGTGAGTTGGCGCGCTTTGGGGCAGTGACTATTGTCTGCGCCGACTTGGGGAAACTTGAAGCAAGAATCGGCGCGTAAATAGGGTCGTTCTGATCTTTGGGTTAAGTCGGTAGTGGGCGGGTTCTCATGAAGTTCAGCCGGCAGACAACGCTTCGGTCGCAAGCCACTGTGTCGGGCGTCGGCGTCCATTCTGGTTTACCCGTAAATTTGACTCTCGGACCTGCACCTGTCGATGCAGGTTTTATTTTTGCCCGCAGCAGCCTCGATGGTAGCGACCGGGAAGTTCGCGCGACGGCTGAGTCGGTGATCGCGACCGAATTCGCAACCGTCCTCGGCGACCGAGATGGCCCCTTGGTTTCAACCGCCGAGCACGTGCTTGCTGCATTGCGGGGAATGGGCGTCGATAACGCGACGATCGAAGTCGACGGCCCGGAAGTTCCGATCATGGATGGCAGCGCGGCGCCGTTCGTCGCTGCGATCGACCAGGCCGGCATTGTCGCGCAGCCGGCGTTCCGCCGCTTCATTCAGGTGCTGAAGCCGGTGCAGGTTGCGATGGGCGATTCGTTCGGCGAATTGCGTCCCAATGCCGCCGGGTTCCGCGCCGAGGTCGAGATCGAGTTCGCCAATCCGGTGATCGGCCGCCAGAGCTATACGCTCGACCTCAGCCCCGAACGGTTCCGCCGTGAAATCAGCCGGGCCCGGACCTTCGGCTGCATGAATGACGGCGCGAGACTCTGGAGCGCCGGTTTTGCGCGCGGCGCCTCATTCGAGAATACGGTGGTGTTCGACGAAACCCGCCTGCTGAATGCCGAAGGCCTGCGCTACAGCGACGAATGCGCGCGCCACAAGGTGCTCGACGTGATCGGCGATCTCGCGTTGGCCGGACTGCCGCTGCTCGCCGTCTATCGCTCGCTGCGCGGAGGCCACAAGCTCAATTACGCGGTGCTCACGGCCCTGATGGCGGACCGCAGCGCCTGGCGGGTGATCGAGGCCGAAACGGCCCGTCGTTCCCGCGTTCCCGCCGAAGCCGGCCGCGGAATGGTGGGCGGCCTGATCGCCCCGGCCTACGGCCCGGATGTATCCTGACTTTCGTCTTTCGAAATGTCCTGACTTTCGCCTTCGAAATGTCCTGACTTTCGCCTTCGAAAACGGCCCGCACCGGGGCCTAACCCCGATTTTGCCGTGGTAACCATGATTGGCCTCGAGCGATCCGCGCCGCCTTAATCCGGGCGAAATGGCTGCGTATCCGGTTGGTTGGAAGGCTGTTTTCGGCTACACAGGCCCTCGGCAGCGCGGCATGGTCCGGGGACAGTTAATGATTGCGTCCATGACCGGTCTCAGGGCGCGCCGCGGCGGCGGGCACCGCATCATAGGCGTCAGGTCTTAAATTCATGTCGGCACACGGGATGGCGCGCGAACCAGGCGGGGGATCGGCGGGCAATGCCCTTGATCCGGTCAAGCGATTCGGCCGGCAACTCCGGCTGGCCGTGGCGCTGATTGGCCTTGCCATCCCGCTCAGCGGATGCGGGGCCGGCGCCCTCTGGGACAAGTTCTTCGCCAAGGACGATACTTTCAAGGATGAGCCTGCGGACAAGCTCTACAATGAGGGCTTGTACCTGATGAACGAGAAGCGCGATGTAAAGGCGGCGTCGAAGAAATTCGAGGAAGTCGACCGCCAGCATCCTTACTCGGACTGGGCGCGCAAATCGCTGTTGATGTCGGCCTACGCCTATTACGACGCTGGCGACTATGACAACTGCATCGGCGCCGCGACCCGCTATGTCACCCTGCATCCGGGCAGTCCCGATGCCGCCTACGCGCAATATCTGATCGCGGCCTCGCACTTCGACCAGATTCCGGACATCACCCGCGACCAGGGCCGGACCGAAAAAGCCATCGCCGCGCTCGAAGAGGTGATCCGCAAATACCCGACGTCGGAATACGCCGTCAGCGCCAAGGCCAAGCTGGAAGCCGCGCGCGACCAGCTCGCGGGCCGCGAAATGAATGTCGGCCGCTACTACATGGAGAAGCGCGACTACACCGCCGCCATCAACCGCTTCAAGACCGTGGTCACCCAGTATCAGACCACGCGCCATGTCGAGGAAGCGCTGGCGCGCCTGACCGAGGCCTACATGGCGATTGGCATCGTCTCCGAGGCGCAGACCGCGGCCGCCGTGCTGGGGCACAATTTTCCCGACAGCCGCTGGTACAAGGACGCCTATAATCTTGTAAAGTCCGGCGGTGTCGAGCCGAGCGAGAACCCGAGCTCCTACATCTCCAAGGCTTTCAAGAAACTGGGTCTCGGTTAGGATCTTTCCCGCATGCTGGCGCGTCTTTCGATCCGCGACATCGTCCTGATCGAACGGCTCGATATCGAGTTCGCCAAGGGGCTCGCGGTGCTGACCGGGGAAACCGGCGCGGGCAAATCGATCCTGCTCGACGCTTTCGCGCTGGCGCTCGGCGGCCGCGGCGATGCGGGTCTCGTCCGTCACGGTGCCGAGCAGGGCCAGGTCACCGCGTTGTTCGATGTGCCGAAGGGTCATCCGGCCCTGAAAATTCTCAAGGAGAACGGGCTCGACGATGCGAGCCCCGACGATTCCGGCGAGATGATCCTGCGCCGCGTGCAGCTGGCCGACGGGCGCACCCGCGCCTTCATCAACGATCAGGCGATCAGCGTGCAGACCCTGAAAGCGGTCGGCTCGGCGCTGGTTGAAATCCACGGCCAGCACGACGAGCGCGCGCTGGTCGATGCCTCGACCCACCGCCGCCTGCTCGACGCCTTCGCAGGCCTCGAGAAGGACGTCGCCGCGCTCGAAGCGCTTTGGGACGCCAGGCGCGCCGCCAACACCGTGCTCGATGAGCATCGCGCGGCGATGGAGCGCGCCGCGCGCGAGGCGGATTATCTGCGCCACGCCGCCGATGAATTGATGAAGCTCAAGCCGAAGGACGGCGAGGAGACCGCGCTCGCCGACCGCCGTGCCACGATGATGCAGGGCGAAAAGATCGCGGCCGACCTGCGCGAGGCACAGGAAGCGGTCGGCGGCGCCGATTCGCCGGTGCCGGCATTGTCGGCGGCGGTACGCCGGCTGGAGCGGCGCGCCGCAAACTCGCCCGCGCTGGTCGAGCCCGCGGTGAAGGCGATCGATGCGGCGATCAACGCGCTGGAGGAGGCCGACCAGCACCTCAATGCGGCGCTGGTGGCGGCGGATTTCGACCCCGCCGAGCTCGAGCGCATCGAGGAACGGCTGTTCGCGCTGCGCGCCGCGTCGCGCAAATATTCGACGCCGGTCGATGCGCTGGCGGCGCTGGCCGCCAAATTCGCCGCCGACGTGGCGCTGATCGACGCCGGCGCCGACCAGTTGAAGAAGCTGGAGGCGGCCGCCGCCGAGGCCGACCAGGGCTACCGCGCGGCGGCCGGGAAACTCTCCGCCGCGCGCGCAAAATCCGCGGAGAAACTCGACAAGGCGGTCAACGCCGAATTGAAGCCGCTGAAACTCGAACGCGCGACCTTCACGACCCAGATCGAATCCGACCAGCAATCGCCGGGCCCGCAGGGCTTCGACCGGGTCGAGTTCTGGGTCCAGACCAATCCCGGCACCAGGCCGGGCCCCCTGATGAAGGTCGCTTCCGGCGGCGAGCTGTCGCGGTTTCTGCTGGCGCTCAAGGTCGTGCTGTCCGATCGCGGTTCGGCGCCGACGCTTGTGTTCGACGAAATCGATACCGGCGTCGGCGGCGCGGTGGCGGATGCGATCGGGGCGCGGCTGGCGCGGCTCGCCGCCAAGGTGCAGGTGATGGCGGTGACCCATGCGCCGCAGGTCGCGGCCAGGGCCAACCAGCATTTGCTGATTTCCAAGGACGCGCTCGACAAGGGCAGGCGCGTCGCCACCCGCGTCAACGCGCTCGCCGCCGATCACCGCCGCGAGGAAATCGCCCGCATGCTGGCCGGCGCCGAGATCACCGCCGAGGCAAGGGCCGCGGCGGAACGGCTGTTGAAAGCGGCGAGTTAGTCATTCCGGGTTAGGTCCTTTGCTTGGCTTTTCGCCACCGTCTTTTCTCCTGACAATCTTCGTCGTACTTATTGGCCATGGCTAAAGCAGCAAAGAAAATAACGCTTCCCGACGTCTCTGCCCTCACCAAGGCGCAGGCCAAGGTCGAGCACAAGCGCCTGGCGCTCGAGATCGAGCGTCACGACAAGGCTTACTACCAGGAAGACGCGCCGAAGATTTCGGACGCCGAGTACGACGCGTTGCGCAAGCGCTTCAATGCGATCGAGGCGAGGTTTCCCGAATTCGTCACCAGCGCCTCGCCGTCGCAGAAGATCGGCGCGGCGCCCTCGGGCAAGTTCAGGAAAGTCCGGCATGCAGTGCCGATGCTGTCGCTGGATAACGCCTTTGCCGAGGAAGACGTCATCGACTTCGTCGGCCGCATCCGCCGCTTCCTGAAACTTTCAGACGACGAGCCGATCGACTTCTCGGCCGAGCCGAAGATCGACGGTCTGTCGATGTCGCTGCGCTACGAGGAGGGCAAGCTCGTCACCGCCGCCACCCGCGGCGATGGCGCCGAGGGCGAGGACGTCACCGCCAATATCCGCACGCTGGAAGACGTACCAAAGATGCTGAAGGGCCGCGACGTGCCCGAAATCTGCGAGGTACGCGGCGAGGTTTACATGACCAAGAAGGGGTTTCTGGCGCTGAACGAGCGGCAGAAAGCAGCCGGCGACACGATCTTCGTCAATCCGCGCAATTCGGCCGCGGGCTCGCTGCGCCAGAAGGACCCCTCCGTCACCGCCTCGCGGCCGCTTGGCTTCTTCGCCTATGCCTGGGGCCAGATGAGCGACATGCCTGAAGATACCCAGCACGGCATGATCTCGTGGTTCGAACGCTGCGGCTTCAAGACCAATCCGCTGACCAAAATCTGCCACTCGGTCGAGCAGTTGATCGCGTTCCATCGCAAGATCGGGGATCAGCGCTCGCATCTCGACTACGACATCGACGGCGTGGTCTACAAGGTCGACCGGCTCGACTGGCAGGAGCGGCTCGGTTTCGTCTCGCGCAACCCGCGCTGGGCGATCGCGCACAAATTCCCGGCCGAGCGCGCGATGACGAAATTGATAGATATTGTGATCCAGGTTGGGCGGACGGGTTCACTCACACCTGTTGGGAAGCTCGAGCCGATAGGCGTCGGCGGCGTCATCGTGCAGAACGTCACCCTGCACAACGAGGATTATATCCGGGGCATCGGCGGCGACGGCGAACCGTTGCGCGACGGCCGCGATATCAGGATCGGCGACACCGTCATCATCCAGCGCGCCGGCGACGTGATCCCGCAAATCGTTGATGTCGTAGTGGACAAGCCACGCGGAAAGGAAAAGTACAAATTTCCGACCGAGTGTCCCTGTGATTTAGGCACTAAAGTTGTGCGCGAGGAGACCGCCACCGGTGAGGAGGGCTCACGCGCCCGCTGCACCGGCGAGTTCGCCTGTCCGTACCAGAAGATCGAGCACCTGAAACTGTTTTGCTCGCGCCGCGCCTTCGACATCGAGGGGCTTGGCGAGAAGCAGATCGAATTTTTTTTCGAGCAGGACTGGGTGAAGGAGCCGGCCGACATCTTCACGCTGCCGAGGCGCAACACCAGGCTCAAACTCGAAGAGATCGAGGGTTACGGCGAGACGTCGGTGCGGAATTTATTCGCCGCGATCGAGGAGCGGCGCCGGATTCCGCTGGAGCGCTTCATCTACGCGCTCGGCATGCGCCATGTCGGCGAGACCACGGCGCTGGCGCTGGCGCGCGGCTACGGCTCCTGGCAGGCCTTTCACGAGGCCTGCCTCAAGGTCGCTCACGACGACGAGGAGGCGAGCGCCGAGATGGATGCGCTCGACCAGATCGGCGACACCGTGATCGCGAGCATCAAGGCCTATTTCGGCGAGAGCCATAATCGCGGCATCGTCGAGCGGCTGACCAAAGAAGTTACCATCCTCGACGCCGAAAGGCCGAAGAGCAATTCGGCGATCGCAGGCAAGACCGTGGTGTTCACGGGATCGCTGGAGAAGATGACGCGCGACGAAGCCAAGGCGATGGCCGAGCGTCTGGGCGCCAAGGCGGCGGGCTCGGTGTCGAAGAAAACGGACTACGTCGTCGCCGGCCCCGGCGCCGGCTCGAAGCTCGCGGAAGCCAAGAAGCACGGCGTCGAGGTGCTGACGGAAGATGATTGGCTGAAGATGATCGGGCAATAAGACGCCTGCTCTTTGCCATACGTACAAATGTCGTCACCCGCGCAAGCGGGTGATCCAGTACGCCGCGGCTCCGCGGTTCTATCACCGGTCTCTGGAATACTGGGTCGCCCGGTCAAGCCGGGGCGCTGACATCTCTATTGGTGCGGCACCAGTCGTTCACAGCGACAGCGGCGCGGCCGCGGCGTCGAGCCAGACTTTGGTCGCCTCGTCGAGATGCGGGCGGACCTCGTGGCGCACTCTCTCGTGGTAGTCGTTGATCCAGGACAGCTCGTCGCCGCTCAGCATGTTGAGGTTGATCAGGCGGCGGTCGATCGGCGCCAGGGTCAGCGTCTCGAAGGCGTTGACCGGCTTTTCGGCCCCGGGAATCTCGGCGGCGATCACCAGTTCGAGGTTTTCGATGCGGATGCCGAACGCGTCGGTCTTGTAGTAGCCTGGCTCGTTGGACAGGATCATGCCGCGCTTCAGCGGCGTGGTGCCGAGCTTGGAGATTCGCGCCGGGCCTTCATGCACGGAGAGGTAGCTGCCGACGCCGTGGCCGGTGCCGTGCTCGAAATCGAGGCCGGCCTGCCACAGGAACTGCCGCGCCAGCGTGTCGAGCTGCGCGCCGGTGGTGCCGTCCGGAAAGCGCGCGCGCGCGAGCGCGATATGGCCGCGCAGCACGCGGGTGAAACGGTCTTGCATTTCCGCGGTCGGTTCGCCGATCGCGATGGTGCGGGTGACGTCGGTGGTGCCGTCCTCATATTGCGCGCCGGAATCGATCAGAAGGAGATCGCCGCGCGCGATGCGCCGGTTGCTCTTGCGGGTGACGCGATAATGCACGATGGCGCCGTTCGGCCCCGTGCCGGCGATGGTCGGGAACGAGACGTCCTTGAGCGCGCCGGTGTCGCGGCGAAACGTCTCCAGCGCCTCCACGGTGTCGATCTCGGTCAGCGCGCCCGAAGGCGCTTCGCGGTCGATCCAGGCGAGGAATCGCGCCAGCGCCACCGCGTCGCGCCGATGCGCGGCGCGCGTGCCTTCGATCTCGGTCGCGTTCTTGACGGCTTTCAGCAGGGTCACGGGATCGCTGCCGCGCACCGGCTTGCCGCCGGCGGCCGATATCAGCCGGCTCAAAGCGTCGGCGGCGGTAGCGGCATCGAGCGCGATCGTAGCACCTCGCTGCGCCAGTTCGGTGAGTTTCGGCGTCAGCGCATCCGGCTCCTCGACGTCGGCGGTGTATTCGAGATGGTCGCGGGCGCTGTTGGAGAGTTTTCGGTGATCGATGAACACGGTAGGACGGCCGTCCTTCGGCAGCAGCGCATAGGACAGCGGCAGCGGCGTATGCGAGACATCGGCGCCGCGGATGTTGAAGGTCCACGCCACCGCATGCGAATCCGACAGCACCAGCGCATCGGCGCCGAGCCTGGCGATCTCGGGGCGAATCCGCTTCAGCTTGTCGGCTTCGGCCTCGCCCGAAAATTGCGTGCCGTGAACGGCGACCGCTCCTAGCGGCGGCGGCGGACGCTCGGTCCAGACGGAATCCACGGGGTTGGAATTGACCGCGACCAGTTCCGCGCCGGCCTTGGCGCAGGCCTCAAGCAGCCGTTCGACGGCGGCCGTGGTGTGCAGCCATGGGTCGAACCCGAGGCGGTCGCCGGCGGCGAGATGCTTGCCGAGCCAGGTTTCCGGCGGCGGCTCGACCAGCGGCTCGACGCTCCACGCCTTGGTGTCGACCTGCTTGGCCGCCTGCAGCGTATAGCGGCCATCGACGAAGACGGCGGCGGCCTGCGGCAGCACGATCGCCTGACCGGCGGAACCGGTGAAGCCGGTGAGCCAAGCCAGCCGCTCCTCCGACGGCGGAACGTATTCGTTTTGCTGGCGGTCGGCGCGCGGAATTACGAACCCGCTGAGGTTGCGCCGCGCCAGCTCGTCGCGGAACGCGGACAGCCGCGCGGTCAGCGCCACGCCGGTTTCGGGTTCCTCGAATGTCTGGAAAAGGGCCTCGAACATCGCGCGGCTATCCTAGGATTGTGGGAAC
The DNA here is from genome assembly GCA_963721135.1 of uncultured Alphaproteobacteria bacterium. Classification (GTDB taxonomy): domain Bacteria; phylum Pseudomonadota; class Alphaproteobacteria; order Rhizobiales; family Xanthobacteraceae; genus Bradyrhizobium. The sequence continues at coordinate 110,248 of CAVRIB010000028.1, read as the reverse complement.
AAGTGTGCAATGCGACACAAATCCTTTTAATTTGGCGAGACTTATGCTTGAATTGCTGCACCTGCGTTAGACGGGATGGAACGGTTTGCTGCCACAAGCGGTTCATCAAGCGAGTTCCGGAGGAAATCCCAGGGGTGTTTCAACTCAGTAACGAGGGGATACACGATGCCTGTCTTTACGTTTGAGAAGATCTCGCCGCCGATCCGCCGCGGCCCAATTCCTCCCATCGTCAAAAAGCAGCGTGGCATCATCGTTCAAATTCTGGATCGTTTCGTCGAGGCGCGCGTGAAGCGCAGTCTCCGCGAGGAGCAGGCGGTCATCGACCGAAAAGAACAGAAGCCCCGCTGAGCAGTATTCGGTAATAAACGCGGCGCACATTCGTGACGTGAGGACGCGAGCGCGGTCATACGCCTTGTTTTGGAGGTGCCGAAGAGAAGGCGGATGCCAGTCGATCCAAGAAAGAAAACAGCAAGTCGACACTATAACCGGCCAGGAAAGCCAGGGCCAAAGGGGAAAGCGACTGCAGGACACCCGCAGTTTCGGCTGATTTGGGGTCCGATGTAAACCAAGCGATGGAAAGACCGGTCACCGCTCCGAGATAGAAACGGAGTTCGTAACGCACGATCGATCCGGTCGAAAACGTATAACTCTTAATTTCGTCGGCTGAAACCCTGACAATATAGGCACTTGCACCCAAGGCGCCGTAAAGAATGGGAAGAATATACTTTAACAACGCAGTTAGAATGATCTGGGAGGTTTGAATTTCCTCGGCATTGCGCGGCGTGAAAACCCAAAGAAAATAATCTGATTCTCTTACCGAATTATCATCTGGCGGGGACTGGTCGCCGGAGGTCTTCGCCACGGACGTTGGGAGTTGAGGTGGCGAGACGCTGTTAGGGATAAGTAGTCGCTTAAGCACATTCCAATTTTTTAATACTTCAAAATCCGCCCAAGCGCTGATTTTTTCCTGCCCAAGAAGACTATTCCAGCGATCATAATTGATATCTGCGGTTATTTTCTTGGACGCATATTCGGGATCCTTGTCGCTTAATGCGGCCAAAGCGGCCTTTTCCTTTTGTCCTAGTTCTCCCTGCTCCGACAGTTTTTCGAGGCGTATCCGTATGTCTTTCAAATCGGAGGTCACAGTTGCGCCAACTAGCCAATAAACTTGAAACAAGAGTAGCGCGGCGAGAGTGATCATCGTGCGTATGCGATAGCTTCTCGCCGCCAGAGCGGCGATACTTCTTCCATCTGTCGAGGCTGTTGACTTGATGGTCTCCAGCGTTACGGGAGCGATGGTTTTTGCAATTGAGGACGAGGCGATCCAAAAGGCAGTTTCCTGCGCATTCGTTATTGAACTTCCTGCGCTGTGAGCTGCGAGGATCGCTTCGACGTCCGAACTGTTCAAAGAGGTGCCGCTGCGTGATGCATATGCCAGTATTTGTGCGGCATCGTCGACCGCCTGTTTTACAGTTACTCCGTAATCCGAAGGCATGTCCGTGCCCCTCAATAACAGCTTCTGTTTATTCCTTCGGACAAGGCCAAAAATGAGCAACCCAATCAGGAGCCCTGCTATGATCAACGCCGTGATGATGCCCGGCATATCAGTTATCTGGCCAATTGGTGGTGCATTTGAGCATAAGGAATGATGGGAAGATATGACTTCGGCCTACCGCCATCAAATTCAACCAGAGGATGCGTTTGAGCGCAAGCATGTTCGTATCGAGACCAAACGGCCATCGTGCCGTTCACGAAACTGTCTTCCGCATCAACAGGCTGCTCCAGCCCTCGATCCGGACCTGCCGCATCAGCACCAGCCCGCGCGCGCGATAGGCGGCGGTCACGCTTGCCGCCTGGTGCCGCAGCAAGCCCGACAGGATCACGAGCGCAGAAGGCGCCAGATGCCGGGCCAACGGCGTTGCCATCTGCCGCAACGGATTGGCGAGGATATTCGCCAGCACCAGGTCGAACGGTCCGCGCGCGGAAATCTGCGGCGCGGCGAAGCCGTTGGAGCGGATGGTCTCCACCCGATCCCCGGCGCCATTGAGCTGCGCGTTGTCGCGGGCGACCTTCACCGATAGCGAATCGATGTCGCTCGCCAGCACCGCGTGTTGCAGCGCCTTGGCCGCCGCGATCGCCAGCACGCCGGTGCCGGTGCCGAGGTCAAGCACGCGCCGCGGACGATGCGCCTTCAGCGCATGGTCGAGCAGCAACAGGCAGCCGCGCGTGGTGCCGTGATGGCCGGTGCCGAACGCCAGCGCCGCCTCGATCTCGACGCCCAGCTGGTTGGGCGCAACCTTTGCGCGGTCGTGCCGGCCGTGCACGACGAAGCGCCCGGCGCGGACCGGGACCAGGTCTTCGAGGCTGGCCTTGACCCAGTCCCTGGCCTCGACCGTATCGAAGGTGACGCGCCCTGCAACTTCATCGCCGGCGGCGAGGGCGACCAGTTCACGCACTGTGCTTTCATCCGGCCTTTCTGCAAAATTCACGGTGACGCCCCAGCGCCCACCTGCGCTCTCGAACGCGGCGACCGCGGCCTGGCCGTCGAAAAAGCTCTCGGTGAGGAGATCGACCACGCGCCTGGCGGTCTGTTCGTCGCCGATCGCGAAACTGGCGCGATGGCTGCCGGAGGCGGAGTTCATCGTTTGCCTGGATGCGCTACCTGTTGGCTGTCCCGTCGCAGTCGGAGCTCAAAGCCTTGCAATATTGGCGGCGGTCCGCTCCCGCGGTGTCGAAGCACATCCCGAGCGCTGCCTGCTCGGCCGCATTTTTGTCGGGGCCAAGACCCCAGCCGTATCCGGGTGTTCCCGGCTGCGGGTCCAGCGAGAAGGCGACGCATTGATCCTGGAAGACCTTCACGACCTTGCAGAGCGCTACCGCGGCCTTCGAGGATTTTGTCACATCCTTGCAATAGTCCATCGCGACCCTCTTGGCATCTTCCGGTGTTTTCGCGCGAATGGAGTAGCCTTGGGCGACACCGTCTTTCGCCACGCTCTTGGGAACCCCGATCGCGACCGCCCCGTCGGCGGCGCCCGGAACTGCCTGCAACATCAGGCACGCCGAGAGCAATCCGGCGAACAATAGATGATGACGTCCCATGGGCCCCTCCCGTTGCGTTGGCGCCGAGTATAGCGCCCGCGACGGATGCAACGCCAGACGCGGAACCGGAGCCTGCCCATTCCTTCGATGATTCAGGCTTCGGTCGATATCCGAAACAGGCTGTCGATCAACGCGGCCTGCGCGCCACCGTCCTGTTGCAGGAATTCGGTGACGTCCACATCGTCGACGCCGCTGTGCCCCTGACCCTGCCACTCGTGGCGCACCATCAGGCGCCTTGTCTCGGGGTCGAAGACGACAGACCAGATGTCCTCGTCGGCAGGCGTGGGCCCGCGAAAACTCCGGTAGAACTCGTGCTGGATCGCAACCATGTCCGCTCCTTTGAGAAATCTTCGACATTGAATCCAACGATTGCCCACAGCCTTATACACCGGAACATATCGTGTCGGTTGACAGGCTTTTCAGCCCCGGCCGGGCAGCGCCGCGCTCCCTTGGCGCTGCTCGACGCCCCTCGCGGCAGGCTGTATCGTCTGGCCCGCGGGACGGCGTCTCTTTCGATGAAGAACGGGCTTTATTCGATCCACATTCATATGCTCGACGGCGTAAAGGGCCGCGACAGCGGGATACTCGTGCTTCGGGACGGCGTGCTGCTCGGCGGTGGACCCTATTTCTGGTCGGCCGGCGCCTATACCGTGGGGGATGGAACCTGGAAGGGTCACCTGCGCACCAACCAGCACACGCCCTTTGCCGACCCCTTCGCCCGCCCGCTGTTCGGCAACCAGGAGGTCACAAGCGGGTTTTCCGGGACGTTTGAAAGCGACCGCGCCGAGGTCTTCGGAACCACGCTGGTGGGAACAAAAAGCATGAGCTTCCGCGCGACGCTGAAGAGGCTGGCGGATTGTTGAGCCTTGTCCCGTGCGTCCGTTTGACATTTCGGCCGCATCCAGCGTCTTGTTAGGATTGCGCACGGGTCGTTCTGACCGGATGTCGATCAGTGGGGAAGGGAAATGCGTTACCGAACGATGGCAGGTGTTGCGAGTTTTGCAATTTGCCTGATGATGATGGGTCATTGTATGGCCACGGGTGCCGTTGCGGTCGGCGAGCCGGCGAAAATCGCCAAGGACGGCGTGGCAATTTTCACCTACGTCAACGCCAACAACGCGGCACAAGCCAAGGAAAAGGCGCTGGCGGGCTGCAAGGGTTTGCCGGGTGCGTCCAATACCTCAAAAGCCCTCTGCAAGGTTATGGCGACCTTCGAGAACCAATGCGTCGCACAGGCGCTCGATCCCCAAAATGGAACGCCGGGATTCGGGTGGGCCATTGCTCGCAATTCCAGCGACGCCAAAGAGCAGGCCTTGTCCAATTGCCGCGACACGGCCGGCCCGACGCGTCAGGAGTTTTGTGTCGTGGGACCCCGGGATCTCTGGTGTGATGGGTCCGCCAAATAAGTCTTGGCGGGGAGATTTGAAACCGACGCGCCACCTTTTGTCCACCGGGTTGTCAACCGCTTCTCCACAGCCTGCCCCCAGCCTTGCCAGGCGCCGCGCAGGCTCGAAATGAAGCGCCTCATGACACGTCAAGGGATTAGCCAGGCGCTGCGATCGGTGGTTGTCAGCCTGGCCGTCACCCTCGTGACGCTGGCCGGGATCGAGCTGATCCTTCGGGTCGCCGACTTCCGCGTGCTGCGCGAGGGCAGCAGCGAGCGCTCGCTGACCTATCGCTATGACGCGGAGCTGGGCTGGGCGCCGGTTCCGAATTCGAGCTCGGTGGTGACCACCGCGCGCACCATCCATGCGCAGCATAACAGCCTCGGTTTTCGCGACATCGAATTCCAACCCGATGTGCGGCCGACGATGCTGTTCATCGGCGACTCCTTTGTCTGGGGCGTCGATGCCGAAGTGGGCGAACGCTTCACCGACCTGTTGCAAGGTCGGCTCCCGAACCAGCACATCGTCAATGCCGGCGTCTCCGGCTACGGCACCGATCAGGAATATCTCTTGCTGCAGCGGATATGGCCGACGATCCGCCCCAACGTCGTGGTGCTGATCTACTGCACCGACAACGATCGCCTGGATAACGGCACCAACATCCGCTACGACGGCTATCAGAAGCCGTATTTTGCGACGCGGCCGGATGGCACGCTGGCGCTGCGCGGGCAGCCGGTTCCGCTGTCGCGTCAGCTCTACATCAAGGACAATTGGTGGGTGCGCCATCTCTGGCTCGCGCGCGTCGCCGCCTTCGTCTATGTCGAAATCGCCCATCCGCAGGTCTTCGTGCCCGATCCGACCGAAAAACTCGTCAGCCGGATGCGCGAGTTCGTGGAAGCGCACGGCGCGCGGCTGTTGGTCGGGTTGCAGTCGCGCGACGAAAAGCTGATGGCCCAGCTTGCGGCCGAGCATGTTCCGTTCGTCACCTTCGACGGCGCCGAAGCCTATGCCGTCCGTTATGGCGCGCACTGGACGCCGGCCGGCCACCGGCTGGTCGCCGAACGGCTACTGAAGCTGTTTTCGGAACAAAACATCGCCCATGCGGACGGCGTCTCGCGCTAGCCTGCGAGCAGCACCTCACCCGAACAGCGCGCGGTGATCCCGCAAGATCACGCGGGCGGCGTTGTGGCCGGGCGCGCCGGTGACGCCGCCGCCGGGATGCGCGCCGCTTCCGCAATGGTAGAGCCCGGCGAGCGGCCCGCGATAGTCGGCGTGGCCCAGCATCGGCCGCGCCGAGAACAGTTGATTGAGCGTCAGCGCGCCGTGAAAAATGTCGCCGCCGAGAAGGCCGAACTGGCGCTCGAGATCGAGCGGGGAGAGGATCTGGCGGCCGATCACGCTCGCGGCAAATCCCGGCGCGTATTTGTCGACGGTGGCGACCATCAGGTCGGCGACTTCCTCGCGATGGTCGTCCCACGATTTGCCGTCGGGTAATTGCGGCGCGACGTGCTGGCAGAACAGGCTCGCGACATGCTGGCCGGGCGGGCAGAGCGTGTCGTCCAGCGTGGAGGGGATCAGCACCTCCACCACGGGCTCGCGGCTCCAGCCCTGCGCGCGGGCGTCCTGCCAGGCGCGATCCATGTAGCCGAGGCTGGGCGCCAGGATGATGCCGGCGGTGAGGTGATCGCCCTCGTCCGGCAGCGCCGTGAACGAGGGCAGGGCGCTCAGCGCCACATTCATCCGGAACGTGCCGGAACCGTTGCGCCAGTTCCGGATGCGGGCGAGAAAATCCGGCGGCAGCGCGTCCGATGGCACGAGCCGCGTATACAGCAGTTTCGGGTTGACGCTGGAGGCGACGTATCTGGCGCGGATGGTCTCGCCGGTGTCGAGGGCAACGCCGACCGCGCGGCCGCGTTCGACGATCACCTCGCGCACGCTGGCATCGGTTTGAATGTCCGCGCCGTGGCCGCGCGCGGCGCGCGCCATCGCTTGGCCGATCGCGCCCATGCCGCCGATTGCATGGCCCCAGGCGCCCTTCTTGCCGTTCACCTCGCCGAAGGCGTGGTGCAGCATCACATAGGCCGAGCCCGCCGCGTAGGGGCTGGCATAATTGCCGACAATGGCGTCGAAGCCGTAGAGCGATTTGACCAGGTCGCTCTCGAAGACCTCGTCCAGCATCTCGCCGGCCGAGCGCGTGAACAGGTCGAGCAGCGCACGCTGCTGCTGGAGCGAGAGTTTGCGCAGGAGGCCGGCGGCGCCGAGCGCGTTGAGGCTTTCGCGGATCGCGCCGAAACCAAGACCCTCGACGAGGTTCGGAGGCGCGCGCAGCACGAAGGCGCGCAACACGTCGGCGATCGCCTCGAGTTCGCGGTTGAATGCATCGATCCTGTCCGCGTCGCGCGCGCTGAGTTTCGCCAGCGACTGTCGGGTGCGGCCTTCGCCCGTGAGGAGAAAGCTGCCGTCGGGTGCGGGCAAGAAATTCTGCGCGCGGCGCTCGACGATTTTCAGGCCATGCTCGCCGAGCTTCAGGTCCGAAATGATCCGCGGGTTGAGCAGGCTGACCGTATAGGCCGCGACCGAATTGCGGAATCCGGGATGAAACTCTTCGGTCACCGCCGCGCCGCCGACCACCTTGCGGCGTTCGACCACCTTCACGCGCAGGCCCGCCATCGCCAGATACGTCGCGCAGGTGAGGCCGTTATGTCCGGCGCCGATGATGACAACGTCCGTCTCTGTCATGGCCGCTTCAAAAAGGTCTGTTTAGTTTTCGTCATTCCGGGGTCTGCCGAAGGCAGAAACCCGGAATCCCGATGTTATCTTGCGCCAGTCAACCTCGAGATTCCGGGTTCGATGCTGCGCATCGCCCCGGAATGACGACTTTCACTCCTTAGCGAAGATGTGACTGCCAGCCCAGCGCCAAGTGACGATCCGGGTTCCCGCCCGCATTGCCCGCCGCGCCGCGCTATGCTCCATTGCGCGTCCCGTCCGCCGCCCGCCGGGTTCAAGCCGGAGTTCTTCATGCGTTCACCCGATCCGTCCGTTGTCGCCGAGCAGCCTTCGGCGAGCCGAAACCGGCTGGTCCTGATCGTCTACACGGCCGCCATCTTCCTGAGCGCGCTGCTGTTGTTCTCGGTGCAGCCGCTGTTCACCAAGATGGTGCTGCCGCGGCTCGGCGGCTCGCCGGCGGTATGGTCGGTGGCGATGGTGTTCTTCCAGTCGCTGCTGCTCGCCGGCTATGCCTATGCGCATTATCTGACGCTGATCCGCGCGCGCCGGATCGCGGTGACGATCCATCTGACGCTGCTGGTGGTGGCATGCCTGACGTTGCCGCTGTCGATCGCGAGCGGCTGGGGTGACCCGCCGAATTCAGGCTATGCGTTCTGGCTGCTCGGCCTGTTCGCGGTCTCGATCGGGCTGCCGTTCTTCGCGCTCGCCGCCAACAATCCGCTGCTGCAGGCCTGGTTCGTCCGCACCGGCCACCCCAACGGTCCCGATCCCTATTTCCTCTATGCCTCCTCGAATATCGGCAGTTTCCTGGCGCTGCTGTCCTATCCGGTGCTGCTGGAGCCGATGTTCACGCTGCGCACGCAGAACCTGATCTGGACCGGCGGCTATGGCCTGCTGATCGTCCTGATAGCCGCCTGCGGTGCGTTGCTGCTGGGGTCGCCCGCGCGCGCCGCCACTGAAGCGCAAGTCGAGGAAACCGATGTGCCGCCGCCATGGCGCCTGCGCACACGCTGGGTCTTCCTCGCCGCGGTGCCGTCGGGCCTGTTGATCGCGGTCACCGCGCATATCTCTACCGACGTCGCCGCGGCGCCCCTGCTGTGGGTGCTGCCGCTGTCGTTGTATCTGTTGACCTGGGTGCTGGTGTTTCAGTCGCGTCCGCTGCTGCCGCACAAGTGGATGCTGATGGCGCAACCGCTGGCGATCGCGGGCGTGATCGTGCTGCTCGCGTTCGGCGGCGAGCAGAACCTGCTGCTGACGCTCGGCGGCCACCAGCTTTGTTTCTTCGTGATCGCGATGGCCTGCCATGGCGAACTGGCGCGCACCCGCCCGGCCGCGAAATACCTCACCGGCTTCTATGTCGCCTTGTCGTTCGGCGGCATGCTCGGCGGCCTGTTCGCTGGCCTGATTGCGCCTTACGCGTTCTCGTGGGTTGCGGAATATCCGATCCTGCTGGCACTGGCGGCGCTGTGCCGTCCGCCGGGCGACGAACGATTTTCGCGCTGGAGCGCCTGGTACTGGCCGTTCCTCGCGGTGCTGGCGGTCGCGCTGATCGCGCCGTCCTGGTCCGAAGGGCGGATCATCTCCTGGCTCGACGACCACCGGGTCTGGGTGATCGGCGCGGTCGGCGTGCTCTCGGCGCTGCTGGCGCTCGGGCTCAACGCCAACCGCTGGAAGATTTTTGCAACCGTCGTGGTGGCGCTGGTCTTGATCCGGACCTATCCGGCCGATGACGGCCGGGTGGAAACCGTGCGAAGCTTCTTCGGCGTGCACAAGATCGTGGTGACGCCGCACGGCCAGTATCACGTGCTGATGCACGGCACCACCATTCACGGCGCGCAAAAATTCCAGAACGACGACGGCACGCCGGACACGGGCCGGCCCGAGCCGATCACCTACTATCACAAGGACGGCGGCATCGGGCAGGCGATCACGGCGGTACGCGAGCGCAAGGGTGCGCCGCTGCGCGTCGCTGTGATCGGATTGGGTTCGGGTACGCTGACCTGCGCCGCCGAGCCCGGCGAGAGCTGGAAGTTCTTCGAAATCGATCAATCCATGGTCGATACCGCGCGCGATCCGAAATATTTCACCTACATCCAGAACTGCGCGCCTGACCTGAAGCCTGTCATCGGCGACGCGCGGCTGACTTTCGCCAGGGAGCCCGACGGCATCTACGACCTGATCATCGTCGACGCCTATTCGTCGGACGCGATCCCGATCCATCTCGCCACCCAGGAGGCGATGAAGATCTACAAGGACAAGCTCGCGCCCCAAGGTGCGGTGGTGATGCACGTCTCCAACCGGCATCTGGAATTGTCCAGCGTCGTGGTCGGCATCGCCAAGGCCAACGATCTCCAGAGCTGGGTCTACAGCGAGGATTCCGATCGCGACAACGAGTACATTTTCGCGACCTCGGTCGTGGTCTGCGCGCGCGAGGAGGAGGATGTCGGTAAGCTGGCGTCGTCGGACGTGTGGGAGCTGACCGAGGCCGACGACAATCAGCGGATCTGGACCGACGACTATTCCAACGTGCTGGGTGCGGTGTACCGGCGGCTGCGCGAAGGCGAGCAATAGGGGCTCACAAACGGAAGGCGTGTTTGAATGAAGCGGCGGGAATTTATCACACTTGTCGGCGTGGTCGCGGTCGTGTCCCGCTCCGTCCGGGCGCAGCAACCGGCGCCGGTCGTCGGATTCCTGTATGACGGTCAGCCCGAACCGGACGGCAAGCGCGTCGCTGCATTCCGCAAGGGCTTGAGCGATTAGGCTATGTCGACGGCAGGAATGTTGCAATCAAGTTCCGCTGGGCCCAGAAAGAGGACCAATTGGCCGAATTGGCGGCCGACCTGGTCCGGCGCAAGGCTGCGGTGATCGCTACGCCAGTCAGCACGCAGGCCACGCTTGCGGCGAAAGCAGCCGCCGCGACCACTCCGATCGTGTTTGCTGTCGGCGGCGATCCGGTGGCACTCGGTCTTGTGGCCAGCCTCAACCGCCCGGGCGGTCATATCACCGGGATCAGCATCTTGAATGTTGAGCTGATGCCAAAGCGGCTCGGATTATTGCGCGAGTTGGCGCCGCAAGCCACGCGTTTCGGCGCCCTCGTCAACCCGGAGACGGCGTTCACGCCGGCCGTCATAAAAAGCCTGCAGGGGGGGGTGCAAGCGCTCGGGCTGCAAATCGAAGTTTTTCGCGCCAGCACGGATGGCGAGATCGAAGCGAGCTTTGTGGAGATCTCGCAGCGGCCCGGCGGCGCACTGCTGCTCGGTCCCGACGCATTTTTTACCAGCCGCAGCGCTCTTATAACCGCGCTGGCAGCGCGCCATTCGGTACCCACCATGTACGTCATTCGCGAATTCGCCGCTGCCGGAGGGCTGATCAGCTACGGTCCGGACATCGTCAATGTCTGCGAAAAGGTCGGCAGATATGCCGGCCGAATCCTGGCGGGTGAAAAGCCTGCGGACCTTCCGGTCGTGCAATCGGAAAAATTCGAGATGGTCATCAATCTCAGGGCCGCCAAGGCTCTCGGCCTGTCCGTTCCTCCGACGCTGCTGGCGACGGCGGACGAGGTGATCGAATGAGAGCGGAGGTCGACGCGTAAGGCGGTCCGCCACGGCGGCCGCCGCGGCGCAAACCTTTCCCACTCCTTAACCCGATGGGCGGCCGAGAGCGGTTGATGGCGGAGAATTTTCAGAGGATAACCGACCATCCATCCAATGGACCGCAGGGGAGAATCCGATGCCCGAAAAAGTCGATGTCCTGATTATCGGCTCCGGGGCGTCGGGCGCCGCGGTGGCGTGGAGTCTCGCCGACACCAGGATGCGGATACTCTGCCTCGAGCAGGGCGACTGGGTGAAATCATCGGATTATCCGAGCAATGGACGCGACTGGGAGGCGCGGCTGTTTTCCGATTTCGCCGTCAATCCCAACCGCCGCGCGCGGCCGACCGATTATCCGATCAACGACGCCAATTCGCCGATCAAGGTCGTCAACTTCAACGGCGTCGGCGGCTCGACCATCATGTACACGGCGCATTTCCCGCGCCTGCATCCGTCCGATTTCAAGGTGCGTACGCTCGACGGCGTTGCCGACGACTGGCCGATCGACTACGCGACGCTCGAGCCGTTCTTCGCCGAGAACGACCGCATGATGGGCGTCTCTGGGCTTGCCGGCGATCCCGCCTATCCGCCGAAACAGCCGCCGATGCCGCCGCTGCCGCTCGGCAAATCGGGCACTCGGCTCGCCAAGGCAATGAACCAGCTCGGCTGGCACTGGTGGCCGTCGGACTCCACGATTGCCACCACCGACTATGAGGGCCGCGCCCGCTGCATCAATCTCGGTCATTGCACGCCGGGCTGCGCGCAAGGCGCCAAGGCCTCGACCGACATCACCTACTGGCCGCTCGCGATCCGTGCCGGCGTCGAGCTGCGCACGCGCTGCCGGGTGCGCGAAGTCAGCGTCGACGAGCACGGCATGGCGTCGGGCGCGATCTATTTCGACGGCGACGGCAAGGAGCATTTTCAGCCGGCTGAAGTCGTGATCCTCGCCTGCAACGGCGTCGGCACGCCGCGACTGATGCTCAATTCGGTGTCGACGAAGTTTCCGAACGGCATCGCCAATTCAAGCGGGCTGGTCGGCAAGAACCTGATGTTTCATCCCTATGCGCTGAACTACGGCTATGTCGACGAGCCGCTCGACGGCAATCGCGGCCCGCCGCTGTGCCTCTGGAGCCAGGAGTTCTACGAGACCGACCCCAAGCGCGATTTCGTCCGCGGCTACACCTTTCAGTTCGGCCGCGGCGTCGGCTCGATTTTCGAGGCGATCGTCAGTTCGGCGGCAGGAAGGCTGCCCTGGGGCGAAGAGCATCACGCGGCCTACCGCAAGCTCGTGAACCGCCGCATCGGCCTGTCCGCGATCTGCGAGGACCTCCCCGAGGAGCATAACCGGGTCACGCTCGATCCCGTGCTCAAGGATTCCAGCGGCATCCCGGCGCCGAAAATCGACTACACCATCGGCGCCAACAGCCAGAAGATGATGCAGCACGGCATCGCGCGGGCGAGGGAAGTCCTCACCGCCGCCGGCGCCAGCAACATCTGCGTCGAGAGCCCGATCCTGAACGGCGGCTGGCATCTGCTCGGCACCGCGCGCATGGGCACCGACCCCGAACGCTCTGTTGTCAACGAATGGGGCCGCTGCCACGACGTGAAGAACATGTTCATCGTCGATGGCAGCATCTGGGTGACTTCCGGCGGCGTCAACCCGACCTCCACCATCCAGGCGCTAGCGCTATACATCGCCGACAGTATCAAGCAACGCCTCGCCAACCTGTTCGACTGAGGGCAGCCAGATGCAAGATCATGGACTATCCGCCGAACAGGTCCGCAACTTCCGCGCGCTGGCCGGCACGATCATCCCGCCGAGCGCGACCTATGCCGTGCCGGGCGCCGACGACGACAAGATCTTCGACGACATTCTGAAGAGCCTCGAACGCGACCGCGACGATATCAGCCGCGCGCTGGCGCATCTCGCTACCCTTGCGGGTGGCGCCTTCGCCGATCTCGACGCGGGCCGCCGCGCCGAAGTGGCGGCCAGCTTTCGTGAGACCGGCGGGGCGCCGCTCACCGCCTTGGTCCGCGTGGTGCTGCTCTGCTACTATCGCGACGACCGGGTGATGCTGTCGCTCGGCTTCGAACCGCGACCGCCGTTTCCGAAGGGCCACGTTGTCGAGCAGGGCGATTGGTCGCTGCTCGACCCCGTCCGCAAGCGTTCGCCGATCTATCGCGCGGTGGATTGAAGGCGCAAGCGCTGGAAGGGGCAACCGGAGGAAACCTTGGCGTCCACCGCGTCATTCGCCCAGAGAGTCAGGGATGTGTTCTACGCGGCCGTCGGGCCGGAGCTGACGCTCTACGGCGTCGACGCCGGCGAAGCCGCACTGGTCAGGCGCGGGACGGTCTCGGCCCCGGCGAAAATCCAATACGCCTGGCCGCATCCGTCGAAACGCTATCTCTATGTCGTCTCCAGCAACGGCGGCCCGGGCTCGGAGGGCATTGCCGGCGACAGGCATTTCGCCAACGCGTTCGTGATCGATCCCGCAACGGGTGCGCTGACGCCGCATGGCGCGGCGCTGATGCTGCCCTCGCGGCCGATCCATGCCAGCGTCGATCGCGCCGGCGAATATCTGCTCACCGCCTATAACGATCCGAGCGGCCTCACCGTGCATCGCATCCACGGCGACGGTACGCTGGGCGAGCGCGTCGGCCAGCCTGATGCGCTCGACACCGGCAAATACGCCCACCAGATCCTCGCCACCCCCGACAATCGTCAGATCGTGCTGGTGACGCGCGGCAACAATGCGCCCGCCGACAACCCGGTAAATCCGGGCTCGATCAAGATCTTCAGCTTCAACGACGGCGTGCTCGGCAACGTCGCGGGGATCCAGCCCGGTGACGGCATGCAATTCGGGCCGCGGCACCTCGACTTCCACCCGAGCAAGCCATGGGTCTATGTCGCGGTCGAGAGCCAGAACAAGCTCTACGCTTACAGGCGCGATTCCTTGACCGGCCTCTCGCGCGAGCCGTTGTTCATCAAGGAAACCCTCAGCGATCCACCATCGAGGTTGCGGCAGGCTGTGGGTTCGATCCACGTCCATCCGGGCGGGCGCTTCGTCTATCTCACCAACCGCGCGTTCTGGCTGACCGACTTCGAGGGTGGAAAAGTGTTCGCGGGCGGCGAGAACTCGGTCGCGGTCTTCACGATCGACCAGGCGACCGGCGAGCCGACGCTGATCCAGAACGCCGATGGACGCGCGAATTATCTGCGCACCTTCGGGATCGATTCGACGGGGAGGATTCTCGTCGCCGCGTCGGTCTGGCCGATGCCGGTGCGCGAGGGGAACGGCGTCCGCGTCGTTCCCGCCGGGCTTAGCATGTTCCGCGTCGGCGGTGACGGCAAACTGGAATTCGTGCGCAAATACGATGTCGATGCGACCGGGCGGAGGCAGCAGTTCTGGGCCGGCATGGTCACGCTGCCGCAAGGATGATCGCGTAGCGGCGGCGGACCGAGGCGCGAATGTGGCGGCCAGTCAGGCGCGTCTGCGCGGGAAATTGGCGGTGGATTCGGCGATCGCGGCTCGCCGGTCGACGACTGCGTGATGAAACTGCTCGAGCACGAGGTGATAGGCGGCAAGATCGGACTCCTCGATCGCTCCGTCATCGTAGCAGTCGAGCGTTTCGCGCAGGATGTCGTCGGCCTCATGCTGCAGTTCGTCCAGTTCCTCGAGGGTATCTATCTTCCGCACCAGTGAAATCGCGGCCAAGAGCTTTTCGCGGTGCAGGGTGTTCAACTTTCGCTCGTCCCGCTTGATGAAGTGGCGCAACGCCGCGCTGACCGACCCGAGCACGGAAAGCAGCAGCACTGCGCCCCAGATATAGTCGCTGTATTCATCCATGAAGCTGCGTTCGTTGCCGTCGATATAGGCCGCGGCTCCGGGATGCGCGGGCAGCGCGGCGTCCTTGTCGGTGTCCGGCTTCTCGATCTTGGCGGCGGCCGGCACTTCTCTTATTAGCGAAGGCCGCGCCGCGAACAATTGCCGGGTAAACGTTGCAACCGTGCGCTCGGACAGGGATTTAGGAGCGACGATCAGGTGATCCACCCCGACCGTCTCGATCTTGTCGTCGGGCCTGGCCGGTGACGAGCTGAAGACGGCGCCGGGAATTTCCTCGGATTCGTAGAGCGGGTGCTTACGGGTGATGGTTTCCGAGACGTCAATTGGGAGAAAGACCGGCTCGCCCCTGAGACGCGCGGTTGAAATGATGGCCTCCGAGGTGATCTTGCTTTCCAGCGGGGCGACCGTCATGAACGCATCGATGGTCGGATCGCGCACCATATCAGTGACCTGGTTGGTGTCGAATTGCGCGATGGCCACCTTGTCGGGATTGACGCCGGATTCCATCAGGATGACGCGGAGCAACTTGGCGTTGATCTGGGTTCGGCCGACGACACCGACGCGATGGCCCGCGAGGTCGCCGATCGCTTCGATCTTCGCCCTGGGCTCCTTCCTCGATCCCTTGCGGGCGCCCGAAGGCGACCACAGAACCACGACGTTCTTGCGCATGATCGCGACCGAGTTGGTGCCGTCGGGCATTTCCTCGTCGGCGCGAGCGACGGCGAGGTCGGCTTTGGACGTTGCAAGCATGGCAATGCTGTCGATCGGGCCGGCCGTTGTGATCAGATTGAGCCGAACCGTGCTCCGATCCCGCGCAAACGACTGCGCCAATGCCTGGATCACCTCCTGATCGTCGCTTCCCGATGGCCCGACGGCAATTCGCAAGGTCGTCGGCCGCAGCACGAAAAAGGCGATGCCGGCAATCGCCGAGAAGGCCAGTAGCCCGATGGCCAGAAACAAGAACGGTGAGCTTCTTCTTTTCTGGCCGCGGACCGACAGGTCGATTGCGTCTTTCAAGCCGTCTGAAGGGGACATGTTGCTGTCGGGCTATGATTGATCCGGTTGGGGTCACCATAACACGTTTCGGAGCGAACGGCTGCCCTGGCGGCGGAGGATCGGGCTTTGTGATTGCAAATCTCATGAAGTCGGTCGACGCTCACTCCGCAGATGACAAGAGGATGACGAGATGCTGGGATGGCGTGTTCTCATGGGGCTGGTGGTGACTTTGGTGCTCGGGCAACAGGCTGGCGCGGAAGAGATTCTTGCGGGAAGCAGGCTGTTCGCCGATGTGGCGAAGTATGCCTCGTTCGGCTCGCACCGGTTCGGCTCGCCCGGCGACCGCGCGACCGCCGACTGGATCGCCGGGGAATTGGAGGCGGCCGGTTTCAGTGTCGAGTTCCAGCCGGTCGTCCTGGGGCGGCAATATTTTGTCAGTCGTGCGACCGCCGAGGTTGACGGCACAACGGTCGATGCGACGCCGTTCTGGTGGCCGCCGGAAGACAAAAACTCGTTCCGGCTGACCGCGCCGGTCGCGCGCGACGGCGATGTCGCGGGCAAGATATTGTGGATCGAGCTTCCCTATGACCGCGGCGCCTATCTCGGCCCAGTCCATCGCGCCGCGATCGTCCGGGCCGCGGCACGCGGTCCCGCGGCGATCCTGCTCGTCATCGGCAATCCCGGCGATGACCGTTTCGCCTACAACGTCACACAGGAGGACCAGCCCTGGCCGGTGCCTGTCATGGTCGTTGCGGGAAAGGCAAAAGCCGCCTTCGAGAGCGCGCTTGCCTCGGGCACGCCGGTGACGCTCGACGTCACCGGCCACTACGAGCGCAATGTCGCCGGCCGCAATGTCGTCGCCCGGTTCGGCCCGGGCAATGGGCCCGTCGTCGTGGTGTCGACGCCGATGACGGGCTGGTACAGTTGCGTTTGCGAACGCGGGCCCGGCATCGCCAATTTCCTGGCCCTTGCCCGCATCGTCGCCGCCGAAAAGCTGCCCGGCAATTTCGTGTTCGTCGGGACGGCAGGCCACGAAATCGGCCATGGCGGCATGGAGCTGTTTCTCAAGGACGGCGCGCCGCCGCCGCAGAACACGCTCGTCTGGGTGCATCTTGGCGCATCCAACGCCTGCTACGCATGGACGGCAGGGCCGGACGGTTTTCGGAAGGAGGACAGGGTGGACGATGCGCTTCGCTTTCTGGTGCTAAGCCCGTCGGCCGTGCCGCTCGTCGATGAGAGTTTTGCCGCGATCAAGGCGACGCATCTGGTGGCGGAGAAGCAGGCGGTCGGCGAGTTGCGCGACGTGCAGGCGGCGGGCTACCGCAATTTCCTCGGGATGGCCGGCCTGCATCGCTTCTTCCATACCCCGGCCGACGATCTCGGCACCACCGGTGCCGAAATTCTCGAACCGGTCGCCCGCGCTTTTGCCGATGCCGTGCGGAAAGCCAGCGCGCGCGGGGAGCGCGCGTTCAGGTAGTGCCTGCTCCGGCACCGTCACGGCGTGCTCGAAGCCGCCGGGCGGCTGGCGCCGCACGATCGGACGGGTCGGCAGGCCGGTCGTGTCAGTCGAACAGCCCGCGCGGCTGGTAATACGGCCGTGGCGCGTAGACCTGCGGCGCGGCATATTGCGGCGCGTAGCCGTTGTTATCGTAATCATACTGCTGAGGCTGTTGCTGCGGATAGGCCCTGGCGTTGTAAAGGCGCCGGCTCGAAGGCGGCGCCGGATAGCGCGCCGTGTCCGAGCTGCCGTCGGCCGGATAGATGTAACCGTCGTCGGGGCGCTCCTGCGGATACTGGCCGTATGCGGGCTGTTGCGGGGTCAGCACGATGGGCTGGCCCGCAGTGTCGTATTGCTGTCCGTACTGCGGATCATATTGCTGTGCCGGATCGCGGCGCGCCACCTCGGTCGTGGCGCGGGCGCGCGGGTTGCGTGCGAGCGCAATCTGCGAGGAGCCCGTCAACGTCACGGTGGTGTTGAGCACGCCTTCCTGCTCCACCAGCGCATACAGCGTCGCGGCATTGGCGCGCGACAGCCGCACGCAGCCATGGGAGACCGGAATACCCAGCTTGCTCTCGGATTCGGTGCCGTGAATGGCATGACCGATCTTGGTGAAGAAGATCGAGTGCGGCATCGGCGCGTCGTCGAATTCCTTGGAGAAGTGGTCCGCCTCCATGCGGAAGGTGCGGAAGGTGCCGTTCGGCGTTTCATGCGATGGGTTGCCTGTCGACACCGGCCAGTGGTAGCGCGGGACCCCGTCGACCGCGACGGTCATCATCTGGTCGTTCTTGTCGACGGTGATCTCAACCTTGGCCTGTGCGGCGCCGGCCGCGGCGAAAAGCATCAGGCCCGAGAGAGCAACGAGGAAGGAACGCATCTTACCTAAGGCCTCCTGGCCTGAATATCCAACGCCTCGACCGCAGCGCGCGCCGTCCCCCTGCACCAATATGCCCGGATTCCGGCTTTTGTTCCAGCGGCCTGTGAACCCATCGTTAATGAACAGGCAGGCGCAAACAAGGCGCAGCGAAGGCGGGGCATGCGTGGAGGCGCTGACATTTTCGCGAGGGACGCTCACGCCTCCGCCTCGGTTGCACCGTCACCGCGCAACTTTCGGGGCGCCTTGGCGTTACAGAGTCCCGCCTTGCCGGCGCGATCGCGCCGATTTTGGGGAATCTGGATGAACAGGACCGAGTGTCGCCGGCCCCGTCGGCGAGGTGGTGGGCGGTGCGGTCGGTGCAGGCGTCGGTGGCGCGATAGGCGCCGTCAGGGGCGGGCTCGGGATTCCTGATCGCGGCTGGCATCGCGGCCATCGCTGCCGCGGCCATTACAGCCGCTTCCACTGCTATCGGTGACGCGCTTTCGCGCGTCAAGTCTTCAGCCGATAGCCGGTCCTGAAGATCCACCACACGGTGACCATGCACAGCGCGAGGAAGGTCAGCGTCATGAAGATGCTGACGGCAACGCTGACGTCGGCGATCTCGTAAAAGCTCCAGCGGAAGCCGCTGATCAGATAGACCACGGGGTTGAGCAGGGTGATGGTGCGCCAGGCCGGCGGCAGCATGTTGACCGAGTAGAAGCTGCCGCCGAGGAAGGTCAAAGGCGTCACCACCAGCATCGGGATCATCTGCAGCTTTTCGAAGCCGTCGGCCCAGATGCCGATGATGAAGCCGAACAGGCTGAAGGTCACCGCCGTCAGCACCAGGAATGTCAGCATCCACCAGGGATGGTGAATGTGCAGCGGCACGAAGAGGCCGGCGGTTGCGAGAATGATCAGGCCGAGCACGATCGACTTGGTCGCGGCCGCGCCGACATAGCCGAGCACGATCTCGACATAGGAGATCGGCGCCGACAATATCTCGTAGATGGTGCCGACGAATTTCGGAAAGTAGATGCCGAACGAGGCGTTGGCGATGCTCTGGGTCAGGACCGACAGCATCACCAGCCCCGGCACGATGAAGGTGCCGTAGCTGACGCCTTCGACCGAAGTAATGCGCGAGCCGATCGCCGACCCGAACACCACGAAATACAGCGAGGTCGACACCACGGGCGAGACGATGCTCTGCAGCAGCGTGCGCCAGGTGCGCGCCATTTCGAACAGATAGATCGCGCGGGCCGCCCTGAAATTCATGGTGCCCTCACCAGGCTGACGAAGATGTCTTCCAGCGAAGACTGCGAGGTGTCGAGATCGGAGAAGCGGATGCCGGCGCCCCTGAGGTCGCCGAGCAGGCTGGTAATCCCGGTGCGTTCGCCCTTGGTGTCGTAATTGTAGGTCAGTTCGTGGCCGCCATCGGACAGTTCGAGGTTGTAGGTCGCAAGCGCGGGCGGAATCGCGTCGATCCTGTTCTGCAGATGCAGCGTCAGCCGCTTCCGGCCGAGCTTCCGCATCAGGCCTTCCTTGTCCTCAACCAGGATGATCTCGCCCTTGTTGATGACGCCGATGCGGTCGGCCATCTCCTCGGCCTCCGCGATGTAGTGCGTCGTCAGGATGATGGTGACGCCGTTTTGCTGCAGGGTGCGCACCACTTCCCACATGCCCTTGCGCAATTCGACGTCGACGCCCGCAGTCGGCTCGTCGAGAAACAGGATCTGCGGCTCGTGCGACAGCGCTTTCGCGATCATGACCCGGCGCTTCATGCCGCCGGACAATGTGACGATCTTGGCGTCCTTCTTGTCCCACAGCGACAGATCCTTCAGCACCTTTTCGATGTGGGTCGGATTTTTCGGCTTGCCGAACAGGCCGCGGCTGAAGCTCACCGTCGCCCACACCGTCTCGAAGGCGTCGGTGTGCAGCTCCTGCGGCACGAGGCCGATCAGCGAGCGCGCGGCGCGCCAGGATTTGATGATGTCGTGGCCGCCGACGCTGACCTCGCCCGTGGTCGGATTGGCGATCCCGCAGATGATGCTGATCAGCGTGGTCTTGCCGGCGCCGTTCGGGCCGAGCAGCGCGAAAATCTCGCCGCGCCGGATCACGAGGTTGATGTCCTTCAGCGCCTTGAAACCAGCGCCATAGGTCTTCGACAGGTTTGCAACGGAAATAATCGGGGACATGGCGGGCTTGTCGATCTGCGGGGAACGGGGAGGCGCGGTCGGCCGCAGTTGCTGCAATACGGGCCGGGTTTGACGGGCGTGGCACCGTCAAATAGGCGCGCGCGCGCCATCGTGCAAGCGCCTGCACAGCCCGGCGAGGAAGCCTGGATCAAGGCTTCGGCGAAACGCCCCGCCGCAGCTCCCGTTCTTACCTGAAATATCCGATGATGACGTGCATATCGGACGCCGCCGGCTGGGTCCCGTTCAGGCCGGCATCGATGACCCGCCGACAGATTTCGACGGTCGCGTGGTCGCCGAGGTCGTTGGCGGCTTCGAGAACGAGCCAGGCCGCATCCAGCGGCTTGTCCTGTTTCGGCTCGTCGTTATTGACGCCGGGCCGTTCGCGAGCGGCCGTGCCGAATGAGAATGCGTTCATTTCCGGTATCTCCGCTGAAGTATCGGATTGGTCATCTCATGACGCGGCAAGTACGGGCTTCCGTTTCGCAGCCGACTTGGCGCCGTCGCCATTCTTGCGGGACTGATAGAATTCCAGGACGCTCTTGGACGTCTCAAGATTGAGGCGGCCGAAATCGCCTTCGAGGTCGCTGAGCTCCTTGGCGGTGATACGGTGATCCTTGGCGCCGAGAAACAATACCGCCATCGTAGTCGCCCAGGAGAAATCCAGTGCCTTGGCGAGGATCAGCAGCATCTCCCGGTTCTTGTCCAGCAGGGCGCGCTCGATCACGTCGGCCGGCAACGCGCACAGCAGCGACAGCCCGATCGTGACCTCTTCGAGCTTGTGCGACCTCGCATAGATGGAAATGCTGTTCTCGTTCAGATTGCCCAGTCGGAATTGGGTCGCCACTACCCGTTTGGCGACCAAATGGCCGCGCGATACGGGACCGAATTTGGATTGCAGTTCGCCCGCCACATCAGTCACCGAAGTCTGGATCTGCTCGACCATTGCGGGGCGCTCGCGCTCGAGCCGCTTCCTGACGTCGTCCGACGCCTTGGCGATCAGCTGCTGGAAGACGTGCCGCGGGACGTCCTGGCGCAGGCCGAGCTGCTCGGCGAGAATGGAATCGCCCTCGGCGCGCGTGATCATGTGCAGGAAGCCGAAGTCGGAGAACCGCGCGCCGTCATTGCTCACGACAGACTTGACGACCTCCTGATTGCCGCGCGTCACCAGCACGTCGGTCACCGTCTCGTCGATCGACTTGCGCTGCGAGATCGCCAGCATGTGGGTCTGGCCCTTGGTACAGATATTGGCGACCAGGGCGTACGGCTCGAGCCGTTCGGAACTCCCGGAGGATGGGGCCTGCGACCTCGATGTCGTCGTCGAAGGCGAGTTTGTGGATGATGTTGACCGGCGCATTGTCGAAGCGGGCGAGCCGCCGAGCGAGTTGCGCCCGCGCCGCAACCTCGATCTCGTCGGCGAGCCGCCCGATCACCTCGCCGAAGGTCCAGATCTCGTCGTCGCTGTAGCGGCCGGCGATCATCAGGTCGGTGGTATGCCACAGCGCGCGCGTGCGGCTTTCCGGCGTTCCGCGCGAGACCGCGTCGTCGAGGTCCCGCAGGAACGAATTTGCCGGGGTCACTTTCTTGGTAGTCCTGAATTGCAGCAAGGCACGCACCAAACCATGTTTGGATTGGACGGTACCCGGGACCAGCGAGTTTTCGGTAAAGATGGCGGATAAGGATTGCTTCGAAAATTTCGTTCAAATGCAACGGAGTTTGTTAACTCGCGCCGCAGCTGTCGACTTCCGGCGCCAAAAGGCAAATCGGCTCAAATACCCGCCAAATCACCGGGCTCGGCGGCGGCTTCGAAGCGGGGGATGAGGCCGGCGGGCAAAGCCACCAACTGCGCCGAGCGATCGATCGAGGCGCCAAAGATGGCGGCGGCGGCAATCTGCTTGGCGAGCCGCGTGTACTCGGACCAGACGAGGTAAAGCATCAGGGGCGGCTGCTCCTGGCGCGCCAGCATCCCGGCGCAGCGCTCGAGCGCGCCTTCGGTCAGCCACCATTTCTGCGCCAGCGTGACGAGTTTCCTGAAATGGCGCAGCGTGCCGGTTTGCTGGGATGCGGGAACCGCGGCCAGTTCGGCGCAATGCGTCAGCCAGTTGAGGCCGGCCAGGATCGCAATTGAAAAATCGGCTGTCGCGAGCCCGGTGAAATCGATCACGGTATTCTCGTGGGGGCGCTGGAAAAGATAGGCGTCGATCATCTCGAGCTGGCGGGCGGCATCGGCCAGCAGCTCGAACCGGGGCCCCGGCACCGCCATGACATATTGCATCGCTTCCAGCCGGGTGTGATCCCAGACCGAAGCGACGTCGCCATCGGCGTCCGACAGCGTGCGCTTGCAGGCCGGATAGATCAGTCTGCCCTGATCGACGTCGGCGAGATATTTCGGGACGCGCCTGGCAAGGTCGGCCAGCAGCACGTCCGGCGTGACGAACGCTCGCAACGGCTCTTTTGCCGCGGGCAGCTTCCTCGAATGCAACCGGTCAAACAAATCCGCTTTCCCAATGACGGGTCAGTGCGGATTTTACACCCGCTCCACGAAACTATCGACCACCTTCTTCTCGCCGGCCTTCTCGAAGGCGATGGTGAGCTTGTTGCCGTCGATCTTCACCACCTGGCCGTAGCCGAATTTCTGGTGGAATACGCGGTCGTCGAGCAAAAATTCCGATGTCGTGCCGGTGGATTTTGCCACCAGCTCGCCCTCGATGGTCAGCGGTGCGCGCTTGCCGCGCGGCCAGGCATCGCTTCGCGAGCCTGAGGCATCGCTTCGCGAGCCTGAAAACGGCGACTGGCTTTCGTTGAAACCGCCGCCGGCCTGGCCGTTCTTTCCGCCCTTGCCGCGGGCGCGGTTGGCCTGCGCGCGCTGCCAGCCGGGCGTGGTGTAGCTGGAGCCGAAGGATTCCACGTTGTCGAAGCGCGAGGGGCCGTAGCCGCCGGAACCGCCCCAGCCCGAGCCGCCCTTGGATTCCGTGATCTCGACATTGTGCGCCGGCAGTTCGTCGAGGAAGCGCGACGGAATCGTGGTCGACCAGGTGCCGTGGATGCGCCGGTTGGTGGCGAAATAGAGTTTGGCGCGGCGGCGCGCCCGCGTCAGCCCGACATGGGCGAGGCGGCGCTCTTCTTCGAGCCCGGCGCGGCCCTGTTCGTCGAGGGTGCGCTGGCTCGGAAACAGGCCTTCCTCCCAGCCCGGCAGGAACACGTTGTCGAATTCGAGCCCCTTTGCGGAATGCAGCGTCATCAGCGACACCGCTTCGTCCTCAGCGCCGCCGTCGCGATCCATCACCAGCGCGATGTGCTCGAGAAACCCCTGCAGGTTCTCGAATTCCTCCATCGAACGCACCAGCTCTTTCAGGTTTTCAAGCCGTCCGGCGGCGTCGGCGGAACGGTCCTTCTGCCACATCTCGGTATAGCCGCTCTCGTCGAGCACGATCTCGGCCATCTCCGTATGCGCGGTCACCTCGCTTTGCGCGCGCCAGCGCTCGAAGCTTGCGATCAGGTCGCGCAGGGCGCCGCGCGCCTTCGGCTTCAATTCGTCGGTCTCGACCACGGCGCGCGCCGCCTCGAACAGCGGCAGGCGGCGCTTGCGGCCGTGGTCGTGCAGCATCTGCACGGTGGCGTCGCCGAGACCGCGTTTCGGCACATTGACGATGCGCTCGAAGGCGAGGTCGTCGGCCGGCGAGTTGATCACGCGCAAATAGGCCAGCGCGTCGCGAATTTCGGCGCGCTCGTAGAACCTGGGACCGCCGATCACGCGATAGGGCAGGCCGAGGGTGACAAAGCGATCTTCGAACTCGCGCATCTGGAACGAGGCGCGCACCAGGATCGCGACTTCGTTGAGGCTGTTGCCGCCGCGCTGCAGTTCCTCGATCTCCTCGCCGATGGCGCGGGCTTCCTCTTCGGAGTCCCAGGAGCCCGTTACCGTGACCTTCTCGCCGTCGACGTCCTCGGTGCGCAGGGTCTTGCCGAGCCGGCCCTCATTGTGCGCGATCAGATGCGAGGCGGCGGCGAGGATGTGGCCGGTGGAGCGATAGTTGCGCTCCAGCCGGATCACCTTGGCGCCGGGAAAATCGTGCTCGAAGCGCAGGATGTTGTCGACCTCCGCGCCGCGCCAGCCATAGATCGACTGGTCGTCGTCACCGACGCAGCAGATGTTCTTGGCGTGAGGGGCGGGCGGAGCGACAACCTTTGCCTCGTCATTCCGGGGCGCACCGGCAGGTGCGAACCCGGAATCTCGAAGTGAGTTCCTCTTTATCTCGAGATTCCGGGTTCACGCCTTCGGCGTGCCCCGGAATGACGGAGGAGGGCGCCGCCTTCGCTGCAGACGAAGGTGCCTGCGCCAACAGCCGGAGCCAGAGGTACTGCGCGACGTTGGTGTCCTGATATTCGTCGACCAGGATGAACCTGAAGCGGTTCTGGTAGTTCCGCAGCACGTCGGGATGTTCGCGGAAAATCCGGATGTTCTCCAGCAGGAGATCGCCGAAGTCGGCGGCGTTGAGGATTTTCAGCCGCTCCTGGTAGCTCGCATAGAGCTTGCCGCCCTTGCCGTTGCCGAACACCGCGGCCTCGCCCGGCGGCACCTGCGACGGCGTCAGGCCGCGGTTCTTCCAGCCGTCGATCAGGCCGGCCAGCATCCGCGCGGGCCAGCGCTTGTCGTCGATGTTTTCGGCGGCCAGGAGCTGCTTCAAGAGCCGGACCTGGTCGTCGACATCGAGCACGGTGAAATTCGACTTCAACTGCGCGAGCTCGGCATGGGTACGCAGGATGCGGCCGCCGATGGAATGAAAGGTGCCGAGCCACGGCATGCCTTCGACCGCCTGGCCGAGCATCTGGCCGAGCCGCAGCTTCATCTCGCGCGCCGCCTTGTTGGTGAAGGTGACCGAGAGGATTTCGCCCGGCCGGGCGCGGCCCAGGCTCAGGATATGGGCGATGCGGCAGGTCAGCACGCGGGTCTTGCCGGTGCCCGCGCCGGCCAGCACCAGAACCGGTCCGTCCAGCGTTTCCACCGCCTCGCGCTGTTCGGGATTGAGGCCGGCGAGGTATTGCGGGGTCGCGGACGCCCGGGCGCGCGCCGCAATCCCGCCAGCGGCGGGCTGGTGGTCGGGAACGCCGTGAGGGTTCAGCTTTTTCGGCTCGGTCATCGTTCGATTCGTCTTCCGCCCACGATGGCACCGCGGGGCCGTGAAGGGGAGCCTTCATAGCAGGATTGCAAGGGATATAGGGGTTCGGCGGGGCTCTCGACAGGCTTTATCCCGCCGTAACTGCACCCCGCCGCCGGGGATCGGCCCGCGGATTTTGTTCCTCCGGCTGCAGAATTTTTCGTGATTCCGGTGCCGGCAACGGCGCGGAACTTTCGTTTCCACCTCCGATTAGTCCCTCAGCCGATGCGCGGCGCCGTCAGCCGCGCGGAGATCGAAACCGAGGGAATGTGTCATGCTGAGCTGGGTCGTCACGTTTTTGATCATCGCGCTGATCGCGGGCATTTTGGGCTTTGGCGGCATCGCCGGAGTTTCCATCGAAATCGCCAAGACCATCTTCTTCATTGCGGTCATTCTGTTTCTGGTGTCGGCCGTGTTGGGTATCGCGCGCGGCCGCAGCCGCATCTGAGCTCAACGCCTCAGCGCTATTTCGAGGGCATCGCGACGCGTCTGCCGATGCCCTCGGGGCGCGGAATGTCGGAGTGCGCGCGCGCCAGCGTCTCGATGCGGGCGCGGATATCCGGTGGAAACGGCGCGGTCCTTCGCGCCGTCATGTCGATGTGAATGGTCATGTTTTCCGACGTGGCCGAAAGCCAGCCCTCGCTGGCATGGCGCAGTTCCTCGAAGGTGTGCAGCCGCTTCTCGTCGGCGCCGACCAGCAGGATTGAAACCTGCACGGGATCGCCGAGGTGTATCTCCCGCAGGTAGCGCACGTGGCATTCCGCGGTGAAGGTCGACCCATTCCGTTTTTTCATGTAACCGGGTCCGATTCCGAGCTTGAGCCACAATTCGTCGATGGCCCGGTCGAACATCACGTTGTAATAGGCCATGTTGAGATGGCCGTTGTAGTCGATCCATTGCGGCTCGATCTGCATCACCGACGCCAGGAACGGCGCCGGCCGCAGCAGCACGTCGTCACCCGCAGTGGCACCCGTCATCGTCGATCCCCGCTGGTTCGGTCCATGATCCCTTGACCCCCTATATATCCTTTGCAAGGGTCGGTCTTGAGCCGGGAGGATAGCGCTTGGGAATGACAGTCACCAGCAATCTGAAACGTCCGGAACCGCAGGCGCTGGCGAGCACGCTGCAAGCGCTTGCCGCGCGTTTCGGCAACCGGCTGATCACCTCGCAGGCCGTACGCGACCAGCACGCCCATACCACGACCTGGCTGCCGCCGCAGCCGCCCGACGCCGTGGTGATGGCGCAGGAAACCGCCGACATCCAGGACGCGGTGCGGATTTGCGCCAAAAACGGCGTTCCCGTGATCGCGTTCGGCACCGGCACCTCGCTCGAGGGGCACATCAATGCACCCGCTGGCGGCATCTGCGTCGACCTGCGCGACATGAACAAGGTGCTGGAAGTCCACGCCGACGACCTCGACTGCGTGATCCAGCCCGGCGTTACCCGCAAGGCGCTCAACGAATATCTGCGCGACCAGGGCGTGTTCTTCCCGATCGATCCCGGCGCCGACGCCTCGCTGGGTGGCATGGCCTCGACGCGCGCCTCCGGCACCAACGCAGTGCGCTACGGCACCATGCGCGACAACGTGCTGGCGCTGAAAGTGGTGCGCGGCGACGGCGAGATCATCACGACAGGCACGCGGGCCAGGAAATCTTCGGCCGGCTACGACCTGACGCATCTGTTCGTCGGCGCCGAAGGCACGCTCGGCATCATCTGCGAACTGACGATCAAGCTGCGCGGCATCCCCGAAACCATCGCGGCGGCGGCCTGTTCGTTCGAAACCGTGCGCGGTGCCTGCCAGGCCACCATTCTGGCAATCCAGACCGGCATTCCCGTGGCGAGGATCGAGCTGCTCAACGCCGAGCAGGTCCGCGCCTGCAATGCCTATTCGAAACTGTCGCTGCCGGAGACGCCGCTCTTGCTGCTGGAATTTCACGGCAGCGAGAACGAGGTCGCCGAGCAATCCAGAAATTTCGGCGAGATTGCGAAAGAGTGCGGCGGCGGCGAATTCAGCTGGACCACGCGGCCCGAGGACCGCACCAAACTGTGGCAGGCCCGCCATGACGCCTATTGGGCGGTGAAGGCCCTGCGGCCCGGCGCCGGGGTGGTGGCGACCGACGTCTGCGTGCCGATCTCGCGGCTCGCTGACTGCGTCACCGAAACCGAGGCGGACCTGAAGCGCTTCCATCTGCTGTCGCCGATCGTCGGTCATGTCGGCGACGGCAATTTCCACTGTTCGCTGGTGTGCGACGTCGACGATCGCGACGAGATGGCGCGCGGCGAAGAGTTCATGCACCGCCTGGTCGAGCGCGCGCAGGCGATGGGCGGTACCTGCACCGGCGAGCACGGCGTCGGCCAGGGCAAGCAGAAATACCTCAAGGCCGAACTCGGCCAGGAAGCCATCGATGCGATGCGCGCGATCAAGCAGGCGCTCGATCCCGAGAATATCTTCAATCCCGGAAAGATCTTGCCGGCGGTCTAGGGTCCCTAGCTCAGAATAGCTTCTGGCCCGCAAACCACGGCCAAGCTATGCTTCTTGAATAAGCAGAGCATGGGCGATGTGGCGGTTCAAGAAGGGCGCGCGCAGGGAGATCTGGGACGAGGAAATCCCGGGGCCGATCGGCGACATCGAGGCGGCGCACCGGATACGCGACATCTGCCGTTCCGCTGCCGACAGTGCCGCTAAGGTCGCCGGTCTTGCGGGGCGCCCGGGTAACAAGAAGAACGACGGCAAGCAGCAGAAAGAAGAGGCCGAACGCTACGAGCGCGCCGCCAGGGCGGCGATGGAAATCGCCATGAAGATTTCCGATGATCTCATGCGCGATTCATCGCTGCGCCAGATCGTGGGCCTGTGCGCCAGCGCCAACGACCTGAAGACGGCGCGCATATTGCTGCGCGCCATCCAGACTCAGTCGATTCGGGACGATGTCCTGAGCGAGCATCCGGTTTTGCGGCCGTAAGATCGCCGGCGCGTCGGATTTTCCAGTATCATGCCCGGTGAGGGCGAATCTCCAGGGATTGCTGACATGCACGAGGACATTCTGGTCAAGCTGGAGCAGCGCCTCGGTCCCCTGCACGCGCCGCAGCGCCTGGGAATCGAGAGGGATCACGAAGCCCAGAAGTTCGGGCAAGGCCTCACCTTCTTTCACCTGGAAAACTGGTATTCGGCGCAGACCGTGATCCGCGCCGTCCTGAAGCTGACCGGACTTTACTGGCGCGCGCTGCGCAATGCCGAACGCATCGCCGTCAGGCACAACGACATCCGCTTCCCGCAATTGCCGCAGCGCTTCGACGGTTACACCATCCTGCACCTCAGCGACCTGCACGCCGACATGAACGAGGTCGCGATGCGGCGGCTCGGCGAACTGGTCGGCGACCTGCGTTACGATCTCTGTGTGCTCACCGGCGATTATCGCGGCAAGACGTTTGGGCCCTTCGAGGCCGCGCTCGACGGCGTCGAACGCGTGCGCGCCAGGCTCAAGGGTCCGGTCTACGGGGTGCTCGGCAACCACGACACCATCCAGATGGTTCCGGCGCTCGAGGCGATGGGAATCCGAATCCTGCTCAACGAGTGCGAGGTGATCGAGCGCGACGATCAGCGCATTTTTCTCGCCGGCGTCGACGATGCGCACTTCTATCGGATGGACAACATCGAAAAAGCCGCCATGCCGATACCGGCGGGCGCCTTCTCGATCCTGTTGTCGCACACGCCGGAAATCTACCGGCAGGCCGCGCATGCGAATTTCGACCTGATGCTGAGCGGGCATACCCATGGCGGCCAGATCTGCCTGCCCGGATCGATCCCGATCACGCTGGAATCAGCCTTGCCGCGGCGGATGGGGGCGGGCGCCTGGCACTATCACGACATGACCGGCTATACCTCCGTCGGCGCCGGATCGAGCGTCGTTCCGGTGCGGCTCAACTGCCCGCCGGAAATCACCCTGCATCGCCTGTTGTGCGGCTAAGATCTGTTCAATAAGGTTCGTCGCGCAGGTGGGCGCGAAACAGAAGGCGCGACAGCACGAGTTCGCCGGCAAAGAACAGTGCGAGGCCAAGCACGATGTCGGCGGTCGTCAATCCGAGCGCGTTGCTGCAGGCCAGCATCGGCAACAGCGATTCCGGAATCTGATCCAGCCCGAGCGCCTGGCTGCTCGGACGATAGTTCAAGCGGCGCTTGACAAAGCTGGAGAGCAGGTCGCCCGCCATCGCAGCGCCCGCCACGACCGCACCGATCACTGGCTCCAGGCTAAGCAACGGCGCGGCCACGGTGATGGCGAGGATGGAAATCAGGATGCCGCGAATGGTTTTCGATGATCCAAACAGCGGCTGCCGATCGAAAAACGCGACGCCGAAGTCGAGCGCAAGGCTGAGATGCCGGCCGAAAACCTTCTTGGCGACAACGGGCGCGCCATTGGCCACCGTCAACAACGCCAGGATTTGCAGAACAGCCAAGATGTGCATCGGCGCAGCCTATCGCGGACGGCGTCGGCAGTCATTGGATTGATCGCGATCCCGGTTTTGCCGGCTTGAGTCGAAAATCCATGGAGGTCGATCTTGAGGTATACCGCCGGAAGGTGACGCGGTATTTTGGTGACGACGATATCGATCGGGATCGGAACGAAGCGGATGAACTCCATCGACCCGCAAGAACTGAAACTGCATGTCGACGGCGCTGACACCGTCTCGGCGCTGCTGCTCGTGCCGCCGGCGGCGCGGGCATGCTACGTGTTCGCCCATGGTGCGGGCGCTGGCATGAGTCATGAATTCATGGAGCGGGTCTCGGCTGGCCTCGCCGATCGTGGCATTGCGACGCTCCGCTACCAGTTTCCCTATATGGAAGGCGGCGGCCGGCGGCCGGATGTTCCGGCCGTCGCCCACGCCACAGTGCGAGCCGCCGTGGACGAGGCGACGCGGCGCTGCACGGGACTCAAGCTCTTCGCCGGCGGCAAATCGTTCGGCGGCCGCATGACGTCGCAGGCGCAGGCCATCGCGCCGCTCCCCGGCGTTCGCGGATTGGCCTTCCTCGGCATTCCCTTGCACCCGGCGGGCAAGCCATCCGACACGCGGGCCAGGCACCTCCGCGATGTCAGTATTCCCATGCTCTTCATCCAGGGCACCCGCGACAAGCTGGCGGAGCGGGAGTGGCTTGAACCCGTGGTGAAGCGGCTCGGGCCCCTCTCGTCATTGCGTCCGGTTGCGGAGGCCGATCATTCCTTCCACGTGCTGGCGCGCTCGGGACGCAACGACGGTGAGGTCATGGACGAGGTGGTCGATACGCTGGCGGCCTGGATCGGCGCGTCGCAAGGATAGCGGCGGCGTCGCGCTGGCCGCCGCAGCCGCCCTCCCTTTTGCCTACAAGGCGAACGCCGGCGCCGGCTACCCCGGCGCTTCAAGCTCTGCTAACGTCAAAAATGCGTCGCGGCCGCTGACATCGGCTGGTGATCGAAAAACGAAATACAAAGGGGGATACGCCATGAAACGTCGTGAATTTCTCAAAACTGCCGGCGTAGGGCTTGCCGCGTCGACCGCCGTTGCGGCACCGGCCATTGCACAGTCGATGCCGGAACTGAAGTGGCGCTGCACCACCAGCTGGCCGAAGTCGCTCGACGTTCCCTACAGCGCCTCGGAGACGCTTGCGAAATACGTCGCGGAAGCCACCGACAATAAATTCCAGATCCAGGCCTTTGCCGGTGGCGAGATCGTTCCGCCCTTCCAGGCGGTCGATGCGGTGGGCAACGGCACCGTCGAGATGTGCCACACCGCCGCCTATTATTTCATCGGCAAAGACCCGACCTTCGCCCTCTACTGCTCTGTTCCGTTCGGGCTGAATTCGCGGCAGCAGAACGCCTGGTTCCAGGATCACGGCGGCCAGGACATGCTCAATGAGTTTGGCAAGAAATTCAAATTGTACGGCATTGCCGGCGGCAACACCGGCACCCAGATGGGCGGCTGGTTCCGCAAGGAGATCAACACCGTTGGTGATCTCAATGGCTTGAAGATGCGGATCGGCGGATGGGCCGGCAAGACGTTGGCCAAGCTCGGCACGATTCCGCAGCAGATCGCCGGCGGCGATATCTATCCGGCCCTGGAAAAAGGCACGATCGACGCGACCGAATGGGTCGGTCCCTATGACGACGAGAAGCTCGGCTTTTACAAGATCGCGAAGTATTATTACTATCCGGGCTGGTGGGAAGGTGGCACGGCGCTGCACTTCTACATCAATACCGACAAATGGGAGGCCTTGCCGAAGGCCTACAAGGCGCTGCTTACCGTGGCCGCGGGCTACGCCAACATGGACGTTCAGGCGCGCTACGACGCGCGCAATCCGCTGGCGATCAAGCGCCTGGTGGCGAACGGGACCATCCTGCGCCCGTTCAGCCAGGCGATCATGGAAGCCTGTCTGAAGGCGTCGAACGAGGTCAATGCCGAGACTTCTGCCGCCAATCCGGACTTCAAGAAGATCTACGATTCGCAGATGGCCTTTCGGGATGACGAAAATCTCTGGTGGCAGGTCGCGGAATACTCCTACGAAACCTTCATGATCCGCACGCGCGGCAAAGGTTGAAAGTAGCCATCCGACGCCGGAGATCACTGCCCGCGTCATCCTCGGTTCCGTCGCGGCGGAACCGAGGACATATGCCCGCTGTCGTGCGCCTGCCGGTTCCCTCGCCGGCAAAGAAGACAAGTTGCGGGCGCAACTCCGCCGTATCCGCGCAATAGCGTCGCAGCCGGCTCAGCCCGGCGGGATCCATCGTCCGCCGTCGACAGAGGGCAGGAATGTGGACGTAGCGACGGCCGATCGGCGGTTCAATGAGGTGATCGCAACGCAATCGGAATTGAGGAGAATTGTCGGGGCGGCCAACCGATGGTTTACCAGCAGGATACTGCACAGGCTCAATCGCCGTTGTCGGGATTTCATCGCCGCTTCGCCCTTCGTGGTGGTCGGCTCGACCGATCCGCTGGGGATGGTCGATCTGTCGCCGAAGGGCGATCGCGCGGGATTTGTCAGGGTCCTCGACGACGTGACGCTCGCGATTCCGGATCGCCGCGGCAACCGGCGCGTCGACACCTTCCACAACCTGCTGCAAAATCCCGGCGTCGGCCTGATTTTCTTTATTCCCGGCCAGCGCGAAACGCTGCGCATCTCCGGCCGGGCGATCATCGTTCGCGATCAGAACATCCGGAGCGCCATGATGGTGGACGGCCGCGTGCCGGAGCTCGCGACGATCGTCATCGTCGAGCGGGCTTTCTTCCATTGTGGCAAGTGCATCACGCGCCCGCGGCTCTGGGACCATCACGTCGACCCGCGTCAGGCGGGACAATGGTCGGACGACGCGCCGGCGCTATGAATTCATCACGCTGCGAGGCGCCGGCTGACGCTGCTCCGTGGGAGACGAGATCGCTTGATGATCGTCGTTCACGGTTTCCTCGATCACCGCCCGCGTCTCGACCAGACGGCCCGCAATGCCGGCGGTGGGTCCGGTCAGTTCACGGTCCGCTTCGGCTGCCACGCGCTCGCGCCATTCGCGCGATTGCGAGAGCAGGAATATCGCCCAGCTCAGGATATTGGCCGTGGTTTCATGGCCGGCCGCGATGAACGTCAGGATATTCGACCGAACCTCGGCTTCGCTGATGGTGTTGCCGTTTCCTGCATCGCGCGCCTCGAGCAGATGCGTCAGCAGATCGTTGGGCGCGCAATCCGGCTGCTCGGCCAGAATGCGGCGGCGTGTCGAAATGACCCTGTCGACTTCCGCCTCGAAGAATTTCAGCGTCGAGTGCACCCTGAGCCGGCTCAGCCGCGGAACGAAATCGGGCACGCCGAGGATATCGAGCGGACTGATCTTTCCGATCGTGTTGAAATAGGTCGCCATGGCCTTGCGGATGTCCTCGGCGTCATGTCCAAACCCGTCGGAGAAGATGGTGCGCTCGACGACGTCGAGCGTGATCTTCGCCATCTCGGCGGAGACATCGATGGTTGCAGCCTCGCCGAGGCTCGACCATCGATCAATCAGGGCGTCGGCGGCTGCTATCATCGCCGGCGCAAAATCCATCACGGTCCTGCGCGCGAAGATCGGGGCGATGATGCGCCGTTGCTGCTTCCACTGCTCGCCCTCGGCGCTGAGCAGGCCGTCGTTCAACCCTGCCGACAGCACCCGGCGTTGCATGCGGTCCTTGCGGTAGTTGGCGGCGTTGTCGAGCAGCACGCGACGGATGGAACCGGGTTCGTGGACCAAAAGCACGTGCCCTACCGGCAATCCGCCGGTCACGATGGGTTGTTCGAAGTGTGTCGCCGCCCAGCATTCGAGGGGGTTGCGCTTCAGGGTGCGGACAAGGCCGATCGGTCCCAACGGACGTGGCTGCGGCCGCGGCGCGGGCGGACGGTATGCGCATTCCGCAGGTTGGGGGGTCGCCGGGTTCAAGGACCTGGAGCATAAGGACGATCCGCCAATAACCTAATATTCATTGATTAAGTTTGCATAATAACAATGACATATGCCTGTTCCATCGCTCCGGTTCCACCGAAATCTGGCCGGACCCGGCACACCGATGCGTCTCCATCCCGGCGCGCGGCCATCCGGCAGGTAAACCAATGCTTAAGAAACATTAACTAACCTGCAGAAAGATCGAGACGATAATTCCAGGAGGAATTCTCGATGGCGAAGTTTGCGGTTGGCGAAAGAGTCGACAGTCCGGCCGACGACCACGACGCCGGGACGGTCATCGCGGTGTTTCCGACGGTCGAGGGCAATTTCATGTACGCCGTTGACGTCGAAGGTTACGGCGCGCTGCAGTTTTTCATCGAGGAAAGACTGGCCGTCCACGCCGAGTGACCCGGCGCTAGATCCGGCCGCGAGCACCGGCACGGTGCTCCGTCGCTGTCGGCTCTTCGCCGTCTCTGACCCCGCCGGGTCAAGGCGGGCCACATCAGATGATCGCCCAAGATACTGCGATCCCGACACCTGTGCAGGTGCATGCATTCGAAAAATCGGTCATGATCGCGGCAAGTCCAGATCGGGACAGGGTTGGGGGCACTACCGTGCGTTTTTTCAGGGTGTTCGTCGTATCCATCTTTCTGTCGGCTGGCGGACTTATCCCCGCCACCGTGGCCGCTCAAACCGTATCGGCCACCGAGCAGGCGGAGCTCGCGGGTCCATGGCATGGAAGTTGGACCGGGGCTGGCTTTTACGAGGCCGTCATCAATCTTCGGGTCGGCGCGACCGGGGCAACCTCGGGCGAGATCAATTGGACGCTGCGAAAATCGCCGCGCCCCGCGGAGCGGGGAAAGATCGGCATGACCGGGGTCGAATTGGTGCGCGGAAACTACTACGCCAATAGGGGCACATCGATCCTCGAAGGGTACGAAAAAAACGACCCGAACGGAATTTTGGGACTGGACAAATATCGCCTGGTAGTCGGCGACAGCCGCCGGACCATGGGTGGCATCACCCGGCATCAGAATGCCTGGACAAGTCAGTTCTTTCTCTCCAGGTGAAACCGCCATGGAGCAGCGCTTCAGCTTCGACCAGATCGCGAGCGTCTATCGGGCCGCGCGACCCGATTACTCGAGCGCCCTGATCGACGATGTCGTCGCCTATGCCGCCCTGAAGCCGGGCGATGCGATCCTCGAGGTCGGCTGCGGCACCGGCCAGGCGACGAAGGGTTTTGCGCCGCGCGGTTTTCCTATCCTCGCCCTGGATCCCGGCGGCGAGATGGTTCGCGCCGCGCGCGCGGCCCTGCTGGAATTTGGCAACGTCGAATGCATCGAAGCGACGTTCGAGGCCTGGCCTGCGAAGGCTTCGGCGTTCCGGCTGATCATCGCCGCACAGTCCTGGCATTGGGTCGCCGAGGAGGTGCGGTTCGTCAAGGCCGCACAGGTGCTTGCGCCCGGCGGTTCGCTGGCCGTGTTCGGACATGTCCCGGTCGGGCTGCCGGCCGCGCTGCTCGAACCGATCAGGCAACTCTACCTGCGTCACACCGGCTATTGGGGTCCGCCGCCCGAAGCCTGGTACCTGCCGAGCGGTCCGTTCGAGGGATGGTTCGATGCGTCCGGGTTGTTCGGGCCCGTGACGCACCGAAGTTATCCCTGGAAATGGCAGCACACCACGTCGACCTACAAGGAATTTTTGCGCACGCGCTCCGATCACCGGATACTGGCGCGGGCCAAGCGTGATGAACTGCTTGAGCAGATCGGCTGGGCAATCGACGGCCAGGGAGGAAGGCTCGACGTCGACTACGAGACCCATCTCTACATGGCCCACCGTATCGACCGCGCCTAGCGTCTTCGCGCTTGTCAATTACTTCCCAAGCACTTGACGCCGTCATTCCGGAATGGTCCCAACGGGGCGCTCAGCGTCGCCCGATGACAGGCTCGGCGCCCGGAATCTCGAGAACTC
The DNA here is from genome assembly GCA_963721135.1 of uncultured Alphaproteobacteria bacterium. Lineage (GTDB taxonomy): Bacteria > Pseudomonadota > Alphaproteobacteria > Rhizobiales > Xanthobacteraceae > Bradyrhizobium. The sequence continues at coordinate 74,510 of CAVRIB010000028.1, read as the reverse complement.
CGGGCTTGATGCCGGCGCATCGCCCCGGAATGAAAATGTGAAAAAGCTTCCCTTCTTCTACGGCTGGATCATCGTCGCGGTGACGTTCGTCACCATGGCGATCGGCGTCAACGCCCGCACCGCCTTTTCGCTGTTCTTCCCGCCGATCATCTCGGAATTCGGCTGGGAGCGCGGCGTCACCGCCGGCGCATTCTCGTTCGGCTTCGTGGTGTCCGGGGCGGTCAGCCCGCTGATCGGCCGACTGATGGACCGCGCCGGTCCCCGCGCGGTGATGGAACTCGGTGTCGCACTGATGGGCGGAGGCCTGTTGCTGGCGCCGCTGACGACGCAACCATGGCATCTCTATCTCACCATCGGCGTCATGGTCGGCGCCGGCAGCGTCTGCCTCGGCTATTCCGGCCAATCGCTGTTCCTGCCGAACTGGTTCATCCGCAAGCGCGGCTTCGCGATGGGCATTGCGTTCGCCGGTGTCGGCATCGGCTCGGTCACCCTGCTGCCGTGGGTGCAGCACATGATCGAGCAGACCGGCTGGCGCACCGCCTGCACCGCGATGGGCATCCTCGTTCTCGTGGCTCTCGCGCCCATCAATCTTCTGCTGCGCAAGCGCCCCGAGGAGATCGGACTTCAACCCGACGGCGACGCTGCGCCGTCCGCGACCTCGGCAAAGCCGGTTTCCAACGTCGTCGATTCTGCCTGGGCTGCGACTGACTGGACGTTGCCGCTCGCGCTTCGTACGGCGCGATTCTGGTGGATATCGCTGGGTTATTTCTGCGGCCTGTATATCTGGTACGCCGTGCAGGTGCACCAGACCAAGTTTCTGCTCGACGTCGGCTTCAGCCCGGGTATCGGCGTCTGGGCCCTCGGTGTGGTCAGCCTGCTCGGCATTCCCGGCCAGATCCTCCTCGGCCACGCATCGGACCGGATCGGGCGCGAGTGGGTATGGGCGATAAGCTCCGCCGGCTTTGCGATCTGCTTTGCGGCCCTGATTGCCCTGAAATATGCGTCGTCACTGCCGCTGGTGTACCTCATGGTGTTCACCCAGGGTGCGCTCGGCTATGGCCTGACTTCGGTCATGGGGGCGGTAGTGCTCGAGATATTTCAGGGCAAGCACTATGGCAGCATCTTCGGTTCCATCATGCTGGCGGCGCTCGCCGGCGGCGCGGCTGGACCCTGGGTCACCGGCCTGCTGCACGATCTGACGGGGAGTTACACCGCGGCTTTCGGGATCGGGATCGGCGTCAGTGCCCTGTCCGCCTTCGCGATCTGGATGGCGTCGCCCGGCAAAGTTCGCGCCGTCACCGGGCAATTGCACAGGCTGCAGCGATGAAGCGCGGCTTCAGGGCGACCGTACTCCCAAGGCTCTCTGCAAGTCACCGATGGCGCGCAGAAAACTGTCGGCCGGCGTGGTTTCCGGATCGATCAGGCGATGCAGGCGAAAGCCGTCATCGAGCGCGAGCAGGATGGCGGCGGTCCAATTCGAGTTGAGAGTTCCGGTTCTGCCGCTGTTGCGCAACGTGGTTTCGACGATATCGGCGATCATCTTGCGCCGCGCCCGCAGGCGCTTGGCGAGGTCGGGTCTGCGTTTTTCCGCGCGCGCCACGAACAGGATCATCTCCATGTGCAACAGCGGCGATCGCGCGAGCGGATCGTGGCGGCTGCGGTCCATGGTCTTAAGCGCCTCGATGAAATCGGCGGGGTTCTCGTGCCGGGCCAGAAGATCGAGAGTGCGCGCGATGGATTGCTCGACGTGATCCTCGAGCATGGCGATGATCAGTTCGTCCTTGCTCTTGAAATTCGAATAGAACGCCCCGCGCGTGAAGCCCGCGGCGGCCGCGATGGCCTCGATGCTGGCGCCGCCGATGCCCTGTTCCTCGAAGACGCGCGCCGCCGCCTCGAACAGTTTTTCGCAGGTGTCGTCCCGGGTCGGGCGCGTTCGCAGCCTTGACATCCACCAATTTTACGTCAGAATGCAACTCGATACAACAGTGTATCGAGTTTCGAGGCGTCGGGACCGGAACGGCGTCGGCTCCGGGCCCCGAAGGCGCCCCATCGAATGTGGTATACTGCGGCAACCAATTGAGGTCACCATGAACGAGCATGTTCAGCCTGCGACCAGCGCGCCGCTGTTCGATCCGCTGTCGCCGGAGTTCATCAGGGATCCCTATCCGCATTACGAGCGGATGCGCACCACCGATCCGATGCACCTGACGCCGCTTGGCACGTTCGTCGCGAGCCGGCATGCCGAAGCGAGTCTCGTGCTGCGCGACAAGCGCTTCGGCAAGGATTACGTCGAGCGCACCAAGCGCCGCTACGGTCCGAAAATCATGGACGAGCCGATCTTCCGCAGCATGAGCCACTGGATGCTGCAACAGGATCCGCCCGACCACACCCGCCTGCGCGGTCTCGTGGTGAAAGCCTTCACCGCACGGCGGGTCGAGGACATGCGGCCGCGCATCCAGCAGATCGTCGACCAGACGCTGGATCGCATTGCGCCGCAGGGGCACATGGACCTGATCGAGGATTTTGCCTTCCGCCTGCCGGTCACGATCATCTGCGACATGCTCGGGATTCCCGAGGAGCATCGCGAGGTGTTCTATGCGAGCTCCCGCGACGGCGGGCGCATCCTCGATCCGGTGCCGCTGACCCCGGAAGAAATCGCGCAGGGCAATGCCAGCAACGCCATGGCAAAGATGTATTTCCAGCAGCTGTTCGAGCTGCGCCGGAAGCATCCCGGCGACGATCTGACGACGCAGCTGGTACAGGCCGAGGAAGCCGGCAGCAAGCTCTCCAACGAGGAACTGACCGCCAACATCATCCTGTTGTTCGGCGCCGGCCACGAGACCACGGTCAATCTGATCGGAAACGGGCTGTTGGCCCTGCACCGCAATCCCGATCAACTCGGATTGCTCAAGGCCAATCCGTCCCTGATCACCAACGCCGTCGAGGAATTCCTGCGTTACGATTCCTCGGTGCAGTTGAGCGGACGGGTGGCGCTGGAGGACATCGAGGACCTCGGCGGCAAGAAAATCCCGAAAGGCGAAAGCGTGCTGTGCCTTTTGGGCTCGGCCAACCGCGATCCGGCGGTTTATCCCGATCGCCCGGAGCGGCTCGACATCACCCGTCCCAATGTCCGGCCGCTGTCGTTCGGCGGCGGCATCCACCATTGCCTCGGCGCCCAGTTGGCGCGGATCGAGGCCGAGGTCGCGATTGCGACCCTGCTGCGCCGCCTGCCGGAGCTCAAACTCGACGACGCCGAGAATCCGGAGTGGCGGCCGACCTTCGTGCTGCGCGGGCTGAAGCGGCTGCCCGCCAGCTGGTGAGGCGCCGCGCGTAAAATCGTCACAGGACGTTGCTGTGACTTCGCCATAGTTGTCTCTATATATTGTGTGCTCCGGGGTCGATCGTGGGCCGTTGGCTCCGCGTCGCCACGGGTGGCATCCGCCCCGCGGTCGGGTCGCGTCATGGCGGGCGAGGCCGCGAGGGCGCGCGCAAAGGGAGACACCGTGCAGACGACGCTGCTCGGATTGGCAATTGCCTTCATCGCTGCGCTGCTGGCCGCGCTGATCGGGCCGTACTTCATCGACTGGAACCAGTTCCGGCCGCAGTTCGAGGCCGAGGCCACGCAGGTGATCGGCGCGCCGGTGCGAGTCGGCGGCAAGCTCGACGCGCGGCTGTTGCCGACGCCGTCGCTACGACTGCACTCGGTGACGGTCGGCGGCGCCAACGATCTCGGCAAGGTGCGCGCCGACAAGCTCGATGTCGAGTTCAGCCTGGGCTCGCTGATGCGCGGCGAATGGCGCGCCGACGAATTGACGATCAGCGGCATGTCGCTCGATCTTGGGCTCGATCGGGAGGGACGGATCGACTGGCCGGCATCGACCGGAAAATTCAATCTGGGGTCGCTCGCGATCGACCGCCTGAACCTGACCGGCCGCGCCGCGCTGCATGACGCCGCTAGCCGCAGCACGCTGGAACTGAGCGACATCCATTTCTCCGGCGACGTGCGCTCGCTCGCCGGCTCGGTGCGGGGTGAGGGTAGCTTCATGCTGTCGGGGCTGCGCACGCCGTTTCGGGTCTCGTCCGGCAAGAGCGTCGACGGCAACGGCACCCGCGTTCATCTCAACATCGATCCGGGCGCGCGTGCCTTGTCCGCCGATCTCGACGGCGTCTTGTCCTTCAAGGCGCGGGCGCCGCATTTCGAGGGCGCGCTGGCGCTCGCCGTGCCGCCCGGGCTCAAGGCCAAGGGCGATGTTCCGATCACGCCATGGAAAATATCGGCCAAGGTGAAGGCTGATCCGGCCGGCGCGCGGCTCGACCAGCTGGATGCTAGCTATGGTCCCGAGGACAACGCGCTGCGGATCTCCGGGCTCGGCGACGTCAGCTTCGGCGCCTCGCCGTTCCTTCATGCGGTGATGTCGGCGCGCCAGCTCGACGCCGACAGGTTCGCCACCGGCAACGCCGCCGAGCCGATGCGATTGTTGCCGGCCTTGCGCGCGATGATCGCCGATATCCCGCAAGCCCCGATACCGGCGCAGATCGATTTCAGCGCCGAGCAGATCATGATGGGGGGCCGTCCGGTGCAGAATCTGACGGCCGAGTTTGAAAGCGACACCAAATCCTGGAGCATCGAACGGCTGGACCTGCGCGCTCCCGGCGCGACGTTGCTGTCGCTGACGGGCAGCAATGCGCCAGCCGGTGAGCCCGGTCATCTCGCCGGCGCGCTCAGCATCGAATCGTCGGACCCGTATGCGCTGGTGGCCTGGCTGCAGGGCCGCAGCGAGGTCACCTATCGCAGCCAGAAACCGCTGCGCCTGAGCGGCGATGTCAGCGTGGCCGAGGGGAGCCTCGCCATCGAAGGCTTGCAGGCCGAAATCGATGGCGGCGCCGTCGAAGGGCGGGTTTCGCTCTCCAATGCGGCCGCAGGCGGCGGTACGCGCGTGGAAGCAGAGCTGAAAGGCGAACGCCTCGATCTCGACGCCGCGTCTGCCTTCGCGCGTTCGCTGGCCGGCCCGCAATCGGAATGGCCTGACGAGGCAAGGCTGTCGCTGGATATCGCCCGCGCCACCTCGGGCGGACAGGAGCTGCGGCCGTTCTTGATGAAGCTTGGCTACGATCCGAAGACGATCTCGCTCGAGCAACTGAAGATCGGCGAGGCTTCGGGCGTGACGCTGGAAGGCGCGGGCGCTTTCGACCGCGTCAACGCCACAGGAAAGCTCGCGCTGAATTCGAGCGCCGACTCGCTCGGCCGGATCACGGCGCTGATCGCGCCGCTCACGCCGGCGTTGTCATCGCGGATCGAACAGGCCGGCGCAGGCGCGGGGCCTGCACGCGTGAGCCTGGCGTTCGATCTTGCGAAGGATTCGAAGGCAAGCGGTCGCGCCGACGCGCGCGCCGTTCTCGATCTCGACGCGCCGCAGCTCAAGGGGTCAGCCACGCTGACGGCGACGCCCGAAATCGCCGCGGTGCGCGGCCTCGATCTCGATGCGCTCCGGCGCAGCGAATTCGATATCGAATCGAAACTGTCGTCGGATCAGGGCCGCATTTTGCTGGCGCTGCTGGGGCTCGACCGCGCGGTCGTGGCTGCCGACGGTCCGGCGCAGTTCGAGGGATCGGCGGCGGGCGTTTGGCACGCGCCGCTGCGGCTGAAGGCGAAGATCTCGGGGGCCGGGCTCGACGCCGAAGCGCAGGGCACCGCCGATCCCTGGGCGCAGGACGCCAAGGCGAGCGTCAGCCTGAACGTCCACAGCGTCAGCCTCGCGCCGCTGCTCGATCTCAAGCCGGGCGATATGCTGGGGCAAAATATCAGCTTTTCCTCGCGCCTGTCGCTCGAGGGTGGCCGGCTGACCTTCGACGGTCTGGACAGCGCGATTGCGGGCTCGCGGCTGCGCGGGCGTCTGGCAGTGACGCTTGATGGCGAAAGAAACGTCGAGGGCGAAGTCGGATTGGACACGCTCGACCTTGCACCGGCCTTTGCGCTGATGCTCGGTGCGGCGGGCCATGACGCGGCCGCGCCGCTTGGATCGGGACTATTGCAGGGCTGGCGCGGCCAGGTCGCGTTCCAGGCGCTGCGCGCCACGCTGCCGGGGGGCGTCGAACTGCGCCCGGTCGGCGGCACGATCAGGAACGGCGGCCAGTCGCTGAGCTTCGACGCCATCAAGGGCGGGATCGGCGGCGGCGAGGTGACCGCGACGATCGAGGCCAGGCCCAGCGCCAACGGAATTGCGCTCAATGCACGCGCCGAGCTCAAGGCGGTCGATGGCGCCGCGTTGCACTATCGATCGCTCGCGATGCCCGCCGGCCGCGTCTCGATGCAGATGACTTTGGCGAGTCAGGGCCGCAGCGCCTCGGCGCTGACAGGCGCATTGTCCGGCAGCGGCACGGTGACGCTGGAGTCCGCGCAGATTGCAGGGCTCGACCCCCGCGCCTTCGACGCCGCGATCCGCGCCAGCGACAGCGGGCAGGCGACGGACGACGGGAAGCTTCGGCAGATCGTCGAGCCGGTGCTGTCGACCGGGACGCTGTCGGTCAAGTCGGCGCAGATCCCCTTCAGTATCGGCGATGGCCGGTTGCGCGTCGGCGCCACCACGCTTGAGGCCGACGGCGCGCGCGCCATCATTTCCGGCGGCTACGACATTCCCGCCGACCAGGCCGACATCCGCGCCAGCCTCGCGCCGACCCCAGCCGGCGAAGCGACCGCCGGTCCGGAAATCCAGTTGTTCGCGACCGGTTCGCCCGATGCACTCGATCGCAATCTCGACGTCGCCTCGCTGTCGTCGTGGCTGGCGGTGCGGGCGATCGATCGCGAAACGCGACGGCTGGATTCGATCGAACGCGGCGAACCGCTGCCGGCATTGCCGGCTTCAATTCCGCCGCCCGCGCCCACGCCGGAAGCAACGCCTTTGGATCAACCGCTTTCCAGCGTGCCGATCCCCGGCCGCGATCCGCGGCGGGCGCCGTTGCCGCCCAGAGTGGGCGCGCCGCGGCCGCCGGCTGCGGCGGCGCCGGCACGTCCGAATGCCCCCGTCGTCAGCCAGCAGGCCGCACCCCTGCCGCCGCCGATCGAGGTCCGCCCGGCGCCGGGTCCCGTCCTTGCGCGGCCGCCGAAACCCAAGCCGCCGCTGGCATTGACGCCGCCGCCCGCGAGCCCGCCGTCGCGATAGCCGCTCGGCCGCGGCGTTTCCTTGCAAGACCGATCAAGCCCGTCGTCGCGGGCCGGCGCGTCGCGCCAATTTCACGTTAAGTCGATTGACACCAAATGTATTTGGTGTTAGTATCACTAACATGAAGAAAGCCAGGCGGCGACCTTATGTGATGACCGCGCGCGCGGCGAAGGCCGACGCGACCCGGGCCCGCATTTTGGCCAGCGCCATGCGGCTCTACAGCGAGCGCGCGATCGAGGATTTCACGCTCGATGAAGTTGCCCGCGCCTCGGACACCACGGTGCAGACCGTGCTGCGCGCCTTCGGCAGCAAGGACGAGCTGATCTTTGCCGCCCTGCATGAGTTGGGCGCCGCCGGAATGTCGTTGCGGCCCACGCCGTCGGGCGACATTGCCGCGGCCGTCACTGCGATCTTCGACGTCTACGAAACCATGGGCGATCTCGTCATCCAGTATTTGAACGACGAGCGCCGCCGTCCGGCGCTGCAGCCGATGCTCGAACAGGGGCGCGAAAATCACCGCGATTGGGTGAAGTCTGTCCTCGCGCCACAGCTCAAGCGACGGAGCGGGGGCGCGCGCACGCAGCTCTTCAACGTTCTGGCCGTTGCGACCGACGTCTACGTCTGGAAGATGCTGCGGCGCGATTCCGCGATGAGCCGGTCTGCCGCAGAGGCAATCGTGTGCCTGATGATCAACAGTGTCGTGAATACGGAGGGAGCAGATGGCGAACATCCTTTGGCTCAACTGGTCGGGCGGGGGTAACCTGCCCCCAAGCCTCGGCATTGCGCGCGTCCTGACCGAACGCGGTCATGCCGTTGCATTTGCGGGACGCCCGGAGATGCTTCCCCGCGTCGAGGCGGCCGGCTTCCGCGCCATCGAGCTGACCGAAGCCTACGCGCAGGTCGATCGCTACCCGCAAGGCAACTTCATGACGCGGGCGGCCTGCTATCTCACCTCGCCCGCGGTCGCCGCGCAGGTCAAATCGGTGGTCGCTTCCGAACAGCCCGATCTGATCCTGATCGATGCGATGTTTCCGGCCGCGCTCGCCGAAGCCAAAGGATTCGACCGTCCGACGGCGATGATCTGCCACACCTTCATCTTCCGCCAGCTCGAGATGTGGCGCGGCATGATCGCCCGTCTGGACGGGATGCGCCAGCAGGCCGGCTTTGAGGCGCTGCCTGTGCTGGACGAGTTGTGGCGCTCGCGCGACCGGATCATCGCCACCACCTTGGCCGAATTCGACACCGCGACTGTTCCCGACTGGCAAATGGTGCGCCATGTCGGTCCGGTTCTCGAGGACGAGAAGGTCGCCGTTCCCACCGATTTGCCCTGGGCCGAGAGCGACCCGACGCCGCTGGTGCTGGTCAGCTTCAGTACCGGCTTCGAACAGCGCATGGTCGACAAGCTGCAGCGCGCGCTCGATGCGCTCGGCGACCTTGCGGTTCACGTCGTGGCGACGACCGGCGGCATCGTGCGGCCCGACGAACTCGCGGCTCCCGCAAATGCCATCGTCCTGAATTATGCGGCGCATGACCCGATCATGAAGCGCGCCGCGCTGGTGATGACGCATGGCGGCCACGGCACCGCGATGCGCGCGCTGCGCAACGGCGTGCCGATGGTCGTCATTCCCGGCCTTGCAGGCGATCAGCCCTTTGTTGCCGCCGCCGTGCAGGAGTGGGGCGCCGGCCGGGCCTTGCCCGGAGACGCCGACGCGGCGGCAATGCGATTGGCCGCGCGGGAAGTGCTGGCAACGCCATCCTTCCGGCTCAATGCCGGGGCGCGCCAGCGGGCGCTCGCCGGGGTCGATGGCGCTGTGAACGCCGCCGATGAAGTCGAGGCGCTGCTGATTCCGGCGCAGGCGCGTCGCCTGGCCTGACGCGACGGGCGGTCAGAGCCGGATGTCCCGCGCCACGCCGATCGCCTGCAGAAACCTCTGATCGTGGCTCACCGCGATCAGGGCGCCGTCAAAGCCGGATAGCGCGGTTTCCAGCACCTCGATCGAAGTGAGGTCGAGGTGATTGGTCGGCTCGTCCAGCAGCAGCAGCAGCGGCGGCTGCGGACGCGCGAACACACAGGCGAGCCCCGCGCGCAGTTGCTCGCCGCCGCTGAGCGTGCCCGCCACCTGCAGCGCCGCCTTGTTGCGGAAGGCAAAGCGCGCCAGCGCGGCATACGCTTCATTGTCGGACAGGTCGGGATTGAGGCGGCTCAGATTGTCGAGAATGGTCGCTTCGGGACGCAGCAGACCGACATGCTGGTCGAGCATGGCGATGCGATCGGTCAGCCGCACGACTTCTCCGGCCGAAGGCTTAATTTGTCCTACGATCAGGCGGAGCAGCGTGGTCTTGCCGACGCCGTTGGCGCCGCGGACGGCGATACGCTCGGGACCGCGGATCTCGAATGACAGCGGTCCGAACAGGCGGCGGTCGCCATAAGCCATCGCCACGTCCCTGAAGGCAACGAGGTCGCGGCTGCGCGGCAAATCCGTCTTCGGTAGTTCGACCGAAAGCGGCGTCAGCACCTCGACCCGCGCGCGGGCTTCCTTCAACGCTTCCGCGCGGCTTTCGATCAGGCGATCGGCGATGCGGCCTTCTCGCGAGCCAGAGTTTTCGGCGCGCTGCTTTTCGGCGTCGAGGAACATTTTGCTGTCGCCGCCCTTGGCGCGCGCGGCGCGGCCGAGCTTGTCGCGGCGGGCTTTTCTCTCCCTGGCCTCCTGAACGGCGCGTTCGGCATATCGCAGGGCGTCGGACGCCCGGCTGAGGTCGGCTTCCGCACGCGCCCGCGCCGCCTCGCGCGCCTGCGCGAACGCCGGCCATGCGTCGCCGAACACAGTGACGCCGACGGCGGTGAGCTCCACGATGCGGTCGACGCGCTCCAGCAACGCGCGGTCGTGGCTGGCGACGACAATGCCGCCGCGCCAGCGCGCGAGCAGTTCGCTGACCGCTTCGCGGCCATCGGCATCGAGGTTGTTGGTAGGCTCGTCCAAGAGCAGCACGTCCGGAGCCTCGATCAGGAGGCGCGCCAGCGCCACGCGGGTCCGCTCGCCGCCGCTGAGCGACGCGAGCCGGCGGTCAACTGGCAGAGCCGGCAGGCCGGTCTCGGCCAGCGCCGTCTCGAGCCGGGCCGGCAGGGTCCAGTCGGCCTCGGCGGCGTCGTCGAGCGAGCCGTCGCCGTCTTCGGCGCGGCGCAGGCGGGCGAGGCTTTCGGCGATGCCCAGTGCCTCGGCGACCGTAAGATTCTCATCCGCCAGCTGGGCGAGCATGCCGATCGAGCCCGCGCGCTGCACCGACCCGCTCGCCGGCTCGCACTCGCCGGCGATCACGCGCAGCAGCGTGGACTTGCCGCAGCCATTGCGGCCGACGAGGCCAGTCCGCTCGCGGCCGATCGCGAGCGTCAGTCCGTCGAACAGCGGGCGGCCGTCAGGTGTGTTTAAGGAGATGGAATCGAGTATGAGAAACGCGGTCATGGAGAGCTTCCGAAATGGACAGGGCGCGCGGAGCGGTGTGCCTGGCGTTGTCCATCTCAGTCTCCAGAGGTTTGGTCAGCTCGGATGCGTATCTTTATAAACTTGCCGGCTTCCGCGCAAGGCGTCGGAAATCTTCTGCAGCGGGCTTTAATCCATCCTCCGGCATCCCCACATAGCAATCATGGCTCATTGGCAAGCATCATTCACGCGGGCACCGACGCAGACGAAGGCTGAACTGCGGCAGATGCTGGCGGAGGCCGTCCGCAACACGCAGCCCGCCGAGGCCCACGGGGCGGAGCACTCGCCGAAGGCCACGGAATCGGGGCGCGTTCGGGCCTTGGCTGATTAGCTTGCCCAATTCCGACGATTGGGCAGGCGCCTTGCCGAGCGCTGATCGAAATCAATACAAAGCGCTATCGCAACTGTCGTAAAGACCCGTGGCGACGCATGGAGCCACCTGAAGGAGCGTCCGATGAAAAAGCCAGTTATTAGCGTGGTTGACGAACCAGAGCCGAAGAAAATCACGCGAGCCGACAGGCCGCCTGCCGAAGGGTTCGTGGTCGTTGTCGACGGCCACTTCAAGTCCGAGTTTGACACGGCCGATACCGCGGAAGTATCGGGCCGAGAATTGAAGTCGACTTATCCGATGCTCCAGGTCGAAATCTACGACGCCGCAACGAAGGTACGTACCTTGTTGACCTGACGAGCGGCACGTTGCGGCAATTTACCCGATGAGCCATCGTCCGCTGTGAATATCGAATTTCACGGCACCTTCGTTGCGCATTTTCAACAAGAGAGACTGGCACACTTCCTCATTTGCGACATTGGCGCGTTTCATGATCTCGCGCACCTTGAGCGCCTTCACGCGGAGCGCGTTCAGGATGTTGTCTCGATCGTTCAGCATGACTGCTCTCCGTGTCCGCTCTTGAATGAGCCGCTCAGACCATCACGAGCCTGATCTCGCCGTCTTCAATGGTCCCCGCCGCAAGCGCGTCGCGCGCCATCTTTTCGATCGTCGACCAGTTTGTGAGAAGGTACTTCTGCGCCTGCTCCTTCGTCGGGAGCCCGGTTTGCAGAATACAGCGCTGCCGCAAATTGCCGTTCGCTATCTGAAAAGATACCGATTGCGGTCCCTCGTTGATCTCTTGCGCGGTAGGCTTGGCGAGTTTCCGCATTCGTTGTTCCTCCAGGGAGTGGTGACGCCAGGCTGTTGGGGATGGGCAACCAAAAGTCTCTTGATACGGCTTGCGAGGATGATACGGCTTGCGAGGACGCCCGGAGAACGGGTCAAAAATGAGCGGCAACCAGATCATAAGATCCCCGGCTTCCGCGAACATAGATTTTGGCCGCGGCGGCACATATCAAATCACGATTGCAATCGAACGCGTCCAGGAATCCCGACGCATCGGGGCGGGCATCTGGTTGAATGCGCTTCAATGCATCTTCGTCTATGAAAAATGAGGCCTCGATCGCGCTGTCATGCCCCCAAAATCGCACGGCGCGCCGCGTCTGGTCATACGAACGACTATGATTTGGAAAATCAATCACGTGATCGACGCCGATCAAGCCGTCGCCGGTCCGCGACCGTGTACCCGGACTGGAATCAGCGAACCCCTGTCCCTGAACAGGCTTTGCAACGCTCGCCCGGTTGCCGCGACAATTTGGCCGAGCGTTGGTCCTGGCGAGTTCATGCGTTCGACCCATCGCCGTTCAATGCGGCGAAGCCAGCTCAACGGATATTTTGCACTCACTGGACTAACCTCGCTGATGCGCTCTCACATGCTTCGTATTTGATTAGGTGTATATAGGCGCTAATTCCGCTTTTGCGAGCCGCTTTGGCGCATTCGGTTTGCCGTTCCCGGAGTCAGCAGCCTCCATCGTTTCTGCAGCTTTCGCGCGCCAAAGCGCGACCTGTCCCACGATTGTTGAGTTAATCGGGATCATTTGGGCTATGAGATGCTTGTCTCATCGTCCGCCGCCATTCGCTGAGCCATGGTCCGGACTCAATTCTTCCCGCTCACGTTCGAAATGCCCGTCATGATGGTGCTGGATCACTCGGTTGTTCCCAGGGTCGTTCTCGTCGTCGAGGACGAGATGCTGCTGCGCATGCGTGCGGTCGACATGGTGGAGGACGCCGGCTTTACGCCGGTCGAGGCCGTCGATGCCGACCAAGCCGTGGCAATCCTCGAATCGCGTTCCGATGTTGCGCTGCTTTTGACCGATATCCAGATGCCGGGCAGCATGGACGGTCTTAGGCTCGCGCACGCGGTGCGTGAGCGCTGGCCGCCGATCAAGATCATCCTGGTATCGGGCCAGTTGAAGCTGGCAAATATCGATATTCCTGTCGACAGTCGCTTTTTCGGAAAGCCGCTTGAAGCCAGGGAAATGATCGCCGAGATGCAGAATATGATCGGCCACGCTTGAAACCGGGCTTTTTCGGGCTGCAAATCAGGATAACCGCCCGATTCCGGCAAAAACTGCACCCACTAAAGATATGAGCGCGACCCGACATATGGTGATACGGTCGACAATGTTTGAAATCGATCATCGCCGGGACCACGGCGATTTCAGCGCGGGCGCAATGCCTCCCCAGGAGTATCTGGCGGCGGAGAACGTCAGCCTTCGGCTGCTGCTGGCGCAAGCCGAAATCGATGCCCGGGACCTGCTCGCCCAGGCCGGCCTTGATGCCAGGGAGCGCGAGGCGGCTGACAAGCTTCAGAAGCTGATCCTCGAGGAACTGCATCACCGCATCAAGAATACGCTCGCGACGGTCAGCGCCATTGCTTCCCAGAGTCTGCGCAACGTGCCAGGTGCCGAACATGCGCAGCACGCGATCGAGGGACGCCTGGTGGCGCTGGGGCGGGCTCATGACCTGCTCTTGCAGGCCCGATGGACCAGTGCCGACCTCGGCAAGATCATTCGCGGCGCCACCGAAGCATTCGACAATCCCGATGTGCCGAAATTCACGATTTCAGGACCTGAGGTCCGGATGACGTCGGGAGCCGTGATCGCGATTGCGATGACGCTGAACGAACTCTGCACCAACACCACGAAGTTTGGCGCGTTGTCGGTGCCAACCGGGCGCGTCGATATCGCGTGGACGCTCGATCCCAAGACGCAGCGTCTGCACCTGAAATGGACAGAGAAGAACGGCCCTGCGGTTCTGGCTCCGGCCAAGCGCAGTTTCGGCACGCGGCTGATCGAGACGCTTGGCAAGCAACTGAAGGGCGACGTGCGGTTGACGTATGAACCCAGCGGCTTCGTGTACGCGCTCGACGTTCCGCTGACATCCTTGACGTCAATAGCGAGCGAATAGCCGAATACAAGGCATCAAGCGCGCCACTTGCCGATTTGCAGACTATCGGGAAATCGGATTTTTGCGCTTGCCGTCATCGAATGCCTGCATGAAACGGCGATCAACCTTTCATCGCTTGCAGCAACGCCGAAATCTTGACGGTCGCGAAGTTGGAGAAGGTGTCCGATACCGCATATGGCAAGATGATCATGTCGTTGTGCCGCATCGCGCCGCAGGTATAGACGACGTTAGGGACATATCCCTCGCGCTCGGATGGTGCCGGCCGCAACAATGGCTCGCGCGAGCGCGCCAGCACCTTGGATGGGTCGCTCTTGTCAAGCAGCGCCGCGCCAATCGAGTATCTGCGGACCGGGCCGACGCCGTGCGTCAGCAGCAGCCAGCCTTCGTCAAGCTCGATCGGCGACCCGCAATTTCCGATCTGGACGAACTCCCAGGGAAATTCCGGCTTCAGGATCGCCTGACCGCCGTCCCATGTGTACAAATCGTCCGAATAGATCAGATACAGGTTCTCATTGTCCTGCCGCGCGATCATGGCGTATTTGCCGCCGATCTTGCGCGGGAATAGCGCCATGCCTTTATTCCGTGCCGCGGCTCCCCTTAAGGGTGCCAGCCGGAACGACATGAAATCGCTGGTCTCGATCAATTCGGAACGGATCGCCAGTCCACTGTAGGCCGTGTAAGTCGCGTAGTAGGTCTTCCGATCGCCATCGCTGAATTGGACAAAGCGTGCATCCTCGATGCCGTTCGATTGGGATTCGGTGACGGGGAAGATGACGCGCTCGCTCAAGTCTTCTTCGGGCTTGAAAATCAACTCGACACGCTCGCCGTCCGGCCCGGATACGCGATGGCAAATCCGGGGAACCGAGGCGTGGCGAGCCGCCGGATCGACGGAGAGGCTGCCGTTGGCCGCGATCGTGCCGGTCCGAAACGTCACTGACGACACATGCCCTTCGCCGATGGCACGGAGACTGAGAATGAAGTGCACGCCGCCTTTCGGCGCACCCGACTGATCGGGGTGCGGGACGATGCTGGGGTTGAACAAGGCAGAGGCTTCGAACGAATACTCATTGAGGAAATACGCGCCGACCAGCTGGCGCTGGATCTTTGAAAAGACTCCATGCGTTGCGAAAGCTTCCTCCATTTCATCCGCGCGGCCCTCGAACCTCTCCAGCAGGTTACGATGCCGACCCTGGAAACTATCGATGACCTCCGCGAGCTGGCCGGCAACGGCTTCCGAATCCAGCGCGAGAACCCGGTCGACAATATGATTGGCCCGCATCTTGTCGGTCGGGTTCAGATCGCGCGGTTCTGTCGCCGGCTTGAACGCGCGCACGATCACCCGGGAGGGATCGGGGCGCATATAAAGCGGCTGCCGGTTCAGGAAGGGGGCTTGTGACACGGTGTCCTCGGCTCGCTGGGTGAAGAATCAGGCGCCCACGGCGCGCAGTGCCGCGGGTTTTGTCAGGCCGGCATTGACGCGCGCAAGCTGACGAATCTCCGCAAGTCCAAGGAGATAGCACACAACCAACTCACCGCCGCGATTTTCGTTGGCGCGATCGGGGTGCAGTCCGTCGCGGCAACTGCCGGTGTGCGGATCGACCAGCGCCACGGACAGATCGTTGCTGCCGAGAAACCACCCGAAAGCGCGCGTTGCGAGGGCTTTCCACTCGGCATCGCCGTCCGCCCGCCATGCCGTAAGGCAGGCGGCGATCGAGGCCGTGGCCTCCACGGGCTGTTGATCAAAGGCGCGGGGATGTTGCCGCTGTTCGCCGAAACCGGCCGTGCCGACCGGCCGGAAATGCCCCCCCGATGCCGTTTGTTGCGTCATCAGCCAGCGCAGGGATCTCAATCCGGCATCGACATAGGCGGGTGTTTGCGTTGCCATGCCCGTCACCATCAAGGCCTGGGGCAGGCGCGCGTTGTCGTAAGCAAGCCCTTCCTCGAACCAAACCCAGCCGGGCGACTCGACCGATGCGAGAATGGCCATCAGCCTGTCCGCCAGAACGTGCCGGATATCCGCGGCATGAAGATCGTTGGGATGGGTGGCGCAAAAAGCGTCCAAACCCAGCAGCGTGAATGCCCAGGCGCGGGGCGAGCTAAAGGCTTCCGCCGTGAGCAGCGCCTCGGCAAACAAGGATGCCGCCCATGATCGGCGCGACGGACTTAAGTCGCTGCGGGCGCACTCGCCCAAGGCCCAAAGAGTCCGCCCGTGGCTGTCTTCGGAACCCCTGTCTTCGAGCCAGGTGCGGCTGAAGCCCATGAAGTTGCGAAATCTTCTGGTGTCGGGGTTCCAGGCATGCTGCACGAAAGCGGCAAACCGGCCTGTCAGAACTTCCGGCAGACGTTGTTCGCCTGGATTGTTGAGGGCGCAGGCCAATAGTAGCGCGCGCGAGTTGTCATCCACGCAATAGCCGTGCGAGCGATCAGGCACCGAATGCACGGCGTGCTGGAACAGGCCGGTATCGTCGCACATCGACAGGAAATGGCCGATTTGCATGTCGGGTGCCGCAGGGCCGCGTGGCTCGGGTAAGGCTATGTCGGAGCGCGCAACGACCTTGATCCAGTGACCTTGCCGGGCGTTCTCGAAGGTGGACATGTAACGCTCGGCGGTGCGCTCCCACGTCATCGTTCGGCTGACCGCATAGGCGCGCCGACACATCGCCTGCCGGCGAGCGTCATCGGTCAGCAATTCCGCGATTTCGCCGCCGATCACCGCCGCATCGCCAAAGGGAACCAGAATGCCGCGTCCATCCGCCAGCAGTTCGTTGGCGTGCCAGTAGGGCGTCGAGACGACCGGCTTCCCCAGTCCGAAGCTGTAGGCCAACGTTCCCGACGTCATCTGCGCCTCGTTGAGATACGGCGTGACATAGACGTCGCACATCGAGATGAATTCGAGCAGCGTAGCCTGATCGAGGAAGCGGTCGAGAAATACCACGTGATTTTCGATGCCGAGTTCGCGCACGCGCGCCATCAGGCTTTCGCGATAAGCCTCGCCCCGGTCCCGGACCAGGTTGGGATGCGTTGCGCCGAGCACCACATAAACCGCATCCGGACGGCGCTCCAGGATCGACGGCATGGCGTCGATCATGACTTCGATGCCCTTGTTGGGGGACAGCAGGCCGAATGTCAGAATGACCGACTTCCCGCCAAATCCCAGCCTGGCCTTCGCCGCATCAGGCGCGACGAATGCGACGTCGGGAATGCCATGCGCGATGATTTCGATCTTGTCGTCCGGCACCTGATAGACGCTGCGCAGCAGCTCGCGACCCTTGTTGGCCATCACCACGACCTTCGACGATGCCGCAACGATGCGCGCCATCACCGCACGTTGCGCGGCCGTTGGTTTGGCCAGCACGGTATGGAACGTCGTTACCACGGGCATGGTGAGACGCGACAACAGCAGGAGGATGTGGGCGCCGGCTTCGCCGCCGAAAATTCCGAACTCATGCTGCAGGCACACGGTATCGAACCGGCCGGCGTTCAGGAAGTCGGCTGCACGCATGTATTCTTCGATATTGTCGTCTTGGATCTGACAAGCGACCGTCGGGGGATAATCATAGGCTTGACCGTGGTCGGTCATTGCCACGATGCGGGTCTCCAGATTCGGGCGTGAAGTCGATATCGCCTGCTGCAGGTCGGTCGTAAAGGTTGCGATTCCGCAGCGGCGGGGCAGCGAATTGCCGATGACGGCGATGCGGCGGAGCGGTGTCATGTCTGTACCCCGACAATCTCGTTTGATTTCTGCGGGTGCGCGGCGGAGGTGCCGGGAAGTTCGGTCATTCGCTCGCCAGAGTCTTGTAACAGGGCAATATCGGGATCGGGTCCCGGATAGGCCATCAGGCCACTCATCCCGCCCGGGCCAACCTCGATGCCAGTATGATCGGTCTCAATTAAAATGGCGTCGCCGACCGACGTATTCGTCAACCCGATCTGCCCGCGCCCCTCGATCACCAGAATCCAGGTTTCCCGCTTCGCGTCGAGCGCCCAATTTGAATTCGCCGGAAGGTCGATCCGCTCAATGACGAAATGCGGGCTTGCGATAAGGGCTGTTCGAGCTGTGGTGAGGCGTCGCGGACCGGGTTGAGTTTGAACCGGTCCGGCATCTGAAACAGCGACGGCGCTTTCTTCGTGCAGTTCGCGCTGCCTGCCATAGTCGAACAGGCGGAATGTCGTGTCGCTGCGTTGCTGAATCTCGGCGAGCACGATACCGGCGCCTATGGCGTGGATCGTGCCGGCAGGGACGAAGATAGTGTCGCCCTTCGCAACGGGACGCCATTGCGTGAGACCGGCAATCGAGCCGTCCCTGATCGCTGCGTGCAATTCCTGTGGCGTCAGATGCCGCTTCAGTCCCAGTGCAACCCGCGCGCCCGGGTATGCCGCGAGAATGTACCAGGCTTCGGTCTTGCCGTTCGGCAAGCCGATCGAGCGTGCGAATTCATCGTCCGGATGAACCTGGATCGACAAGGGCTGGCTGGTAAAAAGTAACTTGAGCAGCAGGGCCGGCTTGGGTGCATTCTTGTCGGCGCGCTGAAACCACAACTCGCCGACGGCGTCGCCAGAACCGTCAATGTTGCTCCAGGGATGGAGATCGGCGACGCCCCAAGGTTTGCGCGCGACCTCCACGGAGGCACGTTCGATGGTCATAGGCTGTCCTGACCCGTGACGCGCATACCGAAATGATATGCCGTTGGTCGATACCGTACGTAGGATCTGGCGTGGCTAGACGTCGCGTTTCGGGACACGCGCCGTTGCTGCGGTCCAATCGCGCTTGTTGATCAAGTGGCTACGCCGGTCCCCGATAGCAACGGGTGCGCGGTCCTAAAGACAGCGCTTTTGCCGGAAATGCCTCAAATCAGCGGATATTGGGGTCGCGCAGGCATCGGCGGGGCCGTTGCCGGGCAATCTCTACCCCGCGCCGAGCGCGACCGCGATGTTATAGGTGGCAAAACTCGCCGCATAGGCGAGCGCCAGCATGTAGCCGAAGGTGACCGCCATCCACTTCCAGCTTCCGGTCTCGCGGCGGATCACGGCCAGCGTGGAGGCGCATTGCGGCGCGAAGATGTACCAGGCGAGCAGCGACAGCGCGGTCGCGAGACTCCATTTCGTCGCCAGCATCTGGCCGATCTGCTCGGCGGCTTCCTTGCCGCCCTCGATCGCATAGACGGTGCCAAGCGCAGCCACCGCGACTTCCCGCGCGGCCATGCCGGGGATCAGCGCCACCGCGATCTGCCAGTTGAAGCCGAGCGGCGCGAGCAGCGGTTCCAGCGCCTTGCCGATCATGGCGGCGAGGCTGTAGTTGATGGCGGGACCTTCGGCGCCGGCAGGCGGGGTCGGGAACGACGCCAGGAACCAGATCAGCACCATCATCGAGAAGATCGTGGTGCCGGCCCGCTGCAGGAACATCTTGGCCCGCGTGTAGACGCCGATGGCGATGCTTTTCAGCCGCGGCATTTTGTAGTCGGGCAGTTCCAGCATGAACGGCGCCGGCGCATAGTCGCGCCACATGAAGAATTTTATCAGGAACGACACGCCCAAGGCACTCGTAATGCCGGCCGCATAGAGGCCGAACATTACCAGGCCGCGCAGGTTGACAAAACCCCAGACCTGCGTGTCGGGGATGAAGGCGGAAATGATCAGCGTGTAGACCGGGATCCGCGCCGAACAGGTCATCAGCGGCGCGATCAGAATGGTGGTCAGCCGGTCGCGGCGGTTGTCGATCACCCGCGTCGCCATGATGCCGGGGATCGCGCAGGCGAAGCTCGACAATAGCGGAATGAAGGCGCGGCCGTGCAGGCCGGCGCCGCCCATGATGCGGTCCATCAGGAACGCCGCGCGTGCCATGTAGCCGAAATCTTCGAGCAGCAGGATGAACAGGAAGATGATGATGATCTGCGGCAGGAACACGATCACGCTGCCGACGCCTGAGATCACGCCGTTCTGCAGGAAGCTTTGCAGGATGCCCGCGGGCAGCGTGTCATGCACGAGCTGTCCGAGTGAACCGAAGGCGTCCGACAACAGCTCCATCAGCGGCTGCGCCCAGGCGAACACCGCCTGGAACATCACGAACAAGATCAGCGCGAGGATCGCGAGCCCGGCGACCGGGTGCAGCACCACGGCGTCGATCCGCGCCGTCCAGGTGTCGGGCCTTGCCGGAAGGCTGATGGTCGCGCCGATGATGCGGTCGGCCTCGCGCTGGGTGGCGCGCAGTTCGGCCGGCGCGAGCGGCCGCCACAGGTTTTCCCGCGGCGGCGTTGGCGCCTGCGCCGCGAAGTCGTCGGTCCGGCGCAGCAATTCGGCGGTGCCGCCCTTGCGCACGGCGATGGAGGTGACGACGGGAACGCCGAGCGCTTCCGACAGCCGCGCCACGTCCACGGTGACGCCGCGGCGGCTGGCGATGTCGAACATGTTGAGCACCAGCAGCAGCGGCCGCCCGGTGCTCTTGAGCTCGAGCAGGAGGCGGATGGTCAGCCGCAGATTGGTGGAATCGGCCACGCACAGCACGAGGTCGGGCACGGCCTCGCCGGGGGTGCGGCCCAGCACCATGTCGCGGGTGATTTCCTCATCCGGGCTGCGGCCGCGCAGCGAATAGGTGCCGGGCAGATCGACCACGGAAATCTGACGACCCGCGGGTGTCACGAACGAGCCTTCCTTGCGCTCGACGGTGACGCCGGGATAGTTCGCGACCTTCTGCCGGCTGCCGGTGAGCGCATTGAACAGCGCCGTCTTGCCGCTGTTCGGCGTGCCCACCAGCGCCAGATGCATCAATGGAGCTTCCATGGCGATAAGGCCTATTCGCGTCACGCGACGATGATGGCCATGGCCTCGCGCCGCCGTACCGCGACAGTGACGTTCTCGACCCGGACCGCGATCGGGTCGCGTCCGACGATGCCTTCGTGCAGCACCTCCACGCGTGCGCCCTCGACGAAGCCGAGTTCGATCAGCCGGCTCTCGAGTTCAGCGTCCGGCAGGGCGGAACCTGCGCTGCTGGCCGAGAGGCTATGGATCACGCCCGCATAGCCACGCTTGGCCAGTCCCAAGGGCAGTTGCGGACGAGTGCCGTTGCGTTTGCTCATGTCTTGTCTTTCCAACCGTAGGCCGGCAGGTCAAGCGTCGCGATCAAGATGCGGCTGCACCTTAGAGCGATTTTAAGGGGCTGTGCCGCGCGCGCCACGGGCGGCGGGCCGTGGAACAAGAATGCGGCCCAACTCCCTTCGAATCCGCTAAGGACGCTGCCGGCCGCCCGCCGGTGGCTCACCGCCACGATCCCGCGCCAACGATGAATATTCCCGGGAATGTACGGGGCAAAGCGGGGTTAACAGCTTCGGCTGGAGGGATCGCCATCCGGGATGAGGCAGGAGGGAAGCATGATCAATTCTGTGGTTCGATTTGTCGCACTGGCCGGGTTTTTGACGGCGCTGACCGCCGCAGCGCCCGTCGTTCCCGCCCTTGCCGCCGGAGGGGGCGGCGGGGGCGGGGACCCTCCCACCACCACCTATCCGACTCCGGCCCCCGACAGCAAAGCCACCCGCACCACCCACCGCGCCAAGAAGAAGCCCAGCAAGCAGTCGCTGTTTGACGATCCCGCCTTCGCCAAGGGCTACCGCGAGGCCTATTCGACGATCTACGATCGCAACGATTACGCCGCCGCGATCGGGCAGTTGAAGGCGCTTGGCCATGACGAGCATCCCAACGTCGCCAACCTGATCGGCTATTCCTATCGCAAGCTCGGCGACTACAAGCTGTCGCAAGTCTGGTACGAACGCGCGCTGAAGGCCGATCCGAACCACGTCCTGACCTGGAACTATTACGGCCTGTGGCAGATCGAACAGGGCAACCGCGACCAGGCGCTCTATCATCTGAGCCGGATCGCCACGATCTGCGGCACCGATTGCGCTGAGTACAAGACGCTGGCCGCGGCGCTGGAACAGCCGCCCGGCACCGGGCTCATCTATTAGAGCATGATGCGGATAAGTGGACACCGGTTTTCCCTCGCGACATACGCGGAACGCGTTTGCGCGGAGATCATGCTCAAACAAAAAGATAGAGCGGGATGACGATTCGAAGAAAAGTCATCGCGCTCTAGGCTTGCGGCTTCGCCGAATCCTGCCCGGCCACGGCGCGGGTGCGAAAATAGTCCAGCACGAAGAGGCGAATGGCGGAAGACAGATTGCCTTGCTGGCGATTGCTGTCGATCTCGCCGACCAGCTCCGACAGCGTCATGTCGCGCCGGCCCGAGATTTCCTTCATGCCGTTCCAGAATGCCTCCTCGAGGCTGACGCTGGTCTTGTGGCCGGCGACGACGATCGAGCGTTTCACGACCGGCGATTTCATGATGCGTCCTCGGCGTCGATCCGGTGCTGGTCGAGCAGGTCGCTGGCGCGCCTTTCGCGCTGCTCGTCGCGAACGCGCTCGGATTTGGTCCGGCCGAACCGCGCCCGGTTGGCATCGGCCTGTTTCTCCGACGCCTCCCGCTCGGCGCGCTTCTTGAAACGCTTCAGGTTGACCACGTCCCCCATGCCCATCCCCTCATCCAAAATCACCGGGGCAAGCCACGTCTTCACGAATGGAGTAACGGTCGCGCTGGGCCTTAGCCTGCTCGGTCGCCATCCGCAAATCCCCTTTGATTGCCCTCAGATAGCATCGAAAAATATGTTTCGCTCTGCGGAAACGAAATAATTTGTGCTCTACCATGCCTCGGCTCGATGACGATAGCCGATTGGTCTTATTCTTTAGACGTTATTGCCGCTGACCGCAGTCCGTAACCTCCCGGGGGCTGCCAATGTCCCGATCAGCCCGGGCGGGTCATTTTCTCCGGCTGCACCAGCCGGTCGAATTCCCTTGCCGAAACAAAGCCCAACCGTACGGCCTCCTCCTTCAACGTGGTGCCGCGAGCGTGCGCCGTCTTGGCGACCTTGGCGGCGTTGTCGTAGCCGATCTTCGGCGCGAGCGCGGTGACCAGCATCAACGATCGCTCCATCAGGTCCCGGATGCGCTTTTCGTCGGCACGGATGCCGTCGACGCAATGCCGGGTGAACGACCAGACCACGTCCGACAGCAGTTGTATGGAATGCATCATACAATATGCCAGCACCGGTTTGTAGACGTTCAGTTCAAAATGTCCCTGGCTTCCGGCAATCGTTATGGTGGTCTCGTTGCCGAACACCTGGCAGCAGACCATGGTCATCGCCTCGCTCTGCGTCGGATTGACCTTGCCCGGCATGATCGAGGAACCCGGTTCGTTTTCGGGCAGGATCAATTCGCCGAGGCCGGAACGCGGGCCGGAGCCCAACAGCCGGATATCGTTGGCGATCTTGAACAGGCCGGTCGCCACCGAATTGATGGCGCCATGCACGAAGACGTAGGCGTCGTGGGAGGCCAGCGCCTCGAACTTGTTGACGGCGCTGGTGAAGGGCAGTTTTGTGATTCTTACGACGTGCCGGGCGAACAGCTTTGCGAATCTCGGCTTCGAATTGAGGCCGGTGCCGACGGCGGTGCCGCCCTGCGCCAGCGGGTAAAGTTCCGGGATCGCCAGTTTCAGCCGTTTTATGCCACTGTCGACCTGCGCGGCGTAGCCGGAAAATTCCTGGCCGAGCGTCAGCGGGGTCGCATCCTGGGTGTGGGTGCGGCCGATCTTGACGATATGCGCGAACGCCTTTTCCTTCCTGCGCAGCGCGCGGTGAAGCTCGCCGAGCGCCGGAATCAGCTCGCCTGTGATGCCGATTGCGGCGGCGATGTGCATGGCGGTCGGGAACGAGTCGTTCGACGACTGGCTCATATTGACGTGGTCGTTGGGATGAACCGGCGACTTGGCGCCGAGCTTGCCGCCAAGCAGCTCGTTGGCGCGGTTGGCGATCACCTCGTTGAGGTTCATGTTGGTCTGCGTGCCGGAGCCGGTCTGCCAGACCACGAGTGGAAAATGCTCGTCGAGCTTGCCTTCGATCACCTCGCGCGCGGCGCGGATGATGGCGCGGGCGCGGCGCTGGTCGAGCAGCCCCAGCTCGCGATTGGTTTCCGCCGCCGCCAGCTTGACGATGCCGAGCGCGCGAATGATCGGCATCGGCATGCGGTCCTGGCCGATGCGAAAATTCCGTCGTGACCGCTCGCTCTGTGCGCCCCAGTATCGATCGGCGGGAACCTCGATCGGTCCAAAGCTGTCGGTCTCGGTACGCGTCGAGCCGGATCGCAAGCGTACTGTCGATCGAGCCATGGCCGTATCCATGTCCGTTACACAAGGCGCGTCGCTTTGAGGCGATATGCGCGTCGCTTCAGTCTACATAGACGCGCGGATCAGTTTGCGCGCGGGTTATTTCTTGCGGAAACGATCCAGCCGCACGACCTCGGCGCCCTCGCCAGGTTTGGCCGGCTCGTCCCTGTCTTCGGCCGGAGCGGCGACCGACAAGGCAGACGGAGCGGGGACTTCCGGAAGCTTCGTCGCCGCCTCCGCGGCCGCCTCGGACGGCTCGAACTGCAGGTCGAATTGCACCGACGGGTCGAGGAAGCTCTTGATCGCGTTGAAGGGCACCACCAGCCGTTCGGGGATGCCCCCGAACGACAACCCGACCTCGAAACGGTCCTCCTGCACCACCAGGTCCCAGAACTGGTGTTGCAGGATGACCGTCATTTCGTGCGGATATTGCGCAAGCAGCCGCGGCGACAGCTTCACGCCCTCGGCGCCGGACAGGAAGGTGATGAAGAAATGGTGCTCTCCGGGCAGACCGTGCTCGGCGGCGTCGGCCAGGACACGGCGCAATACCCCGCGCAACGCATCGCGCACCAGCACGTCGTATCGGATATGATCGGTCGCCATTGTCAGTCCTGTCGCGTTCGAAAATGCGGCCCTCGGGGCGGGCGGCGAGGCCGGCCAACTCGCCCATCCCGCCATGCTACCCCGGCGGCGCGCCGCGGTCAGCAGGCCTCGGCGAGCCACAGCGCAAATTCCTCAGGCGGATTGAAAAAGAAAGTGGAGGCTTCTGTTGCCAGGTGCCTCCGAACCCCGCCTAGCGGAGCTTAACCCACTAGGACTTTAGACTTGGTTTTTCAAACCGCTTACGCGGCCTGAGCAACCGGAGCATAGTTGTCGTTTGCAACTATTGCATAGCCCGATAACGGCGGAACAATACCGGGAAAAAACACGCCCTTTACGCCCTCGTCGATCCTGTTTCGCCCCCGCCGAAACCCACGCGCGCCTTGCGGGTGGGCTTGGGTGGAGGCGCCGGGTGCTGCCCCCGGGTCCGAATGGTTTATTGCGGCGGCACTTTATTTCCATAGCCGGCGAACCGGCGCTCCCAATATAGGGTGCGAAAGTTGACAAGAACAGAGGCTTTGCCGGGTATTCCGGCGCCAAACGTGTCCGTTTGAGGGTGGAACGCACCAAATAGGGTTGGCCTCGTGCGGCCGAAGCGTTCTAGATCTGAAAAATGCTCCCGGATTCGCCGCCGGCCGCCATCGCGGCGTTGCTACGGTTGGCCTCGCCTGCGCAAGGGCCTGATCGCGCTGTTTGCCATTTTTCCGGGTATAATCGGCGCGTTCGGCCAATCGCCGCTGTAGCCTGCCCGGTCCGGCGGCTAACATTCGCGCCCGCCAAGGGCCCTGACGCAACGCCATGAATCAGTACCACGATCTGCTCGAACGCATTCTCGCCGACGGCGCGGAGAAGTCCGACCGCACCGGCACCGGCACCTTGTCGATCTTCGGCCATCAGATGCGATTCAACCTGGCCGCCGGATTTCCGCTGCTGACCACCAAGCGGCTGCCGCTGAAAGCGATCGTCTACGAGCTGTTGTGGTTCCTCAAGGGCGACACCAACATCAAGTACCTCAAGGATCACGGCGTTTCGATCTGGGACGAGTGGGCCGATGCCAACGGCGATCTCGGTCCGGTCTACGGCTCGCAATGGCGCTCGTGGCCGGCGCCGGACGGTCGCCGCATCGACCAGATCGCCAACGTCGTCGAGATGATCCGGCGCAATCCGGATTCGCGGCGGCTGATCGTGTCGGCGTGGAATCCGGCCGACGTCGACAAGATGGCGCTGCCGCCCTGTCATTGCCTGTTCCAGTTCTATGTCGCGGGCGGCAAACTGTCGTGCCAGATCTATCAGCGCTCGGCCGACGTGTTTCTCGGCGTGCCCTTCAACATCGCCTCCTATGCGCTGCTGACGATGATGGTCGCGCAGGTGACGGGCCTGAAGGTCGGCGACTTCGTGCACTCCTTCGGCGACGTGCACCTCTATTCCAACCACCTCGATCAGGCCCGGCTGCAACTGACGCGGCCGACGCGGCCGCTGCCGGTCATGAAGCTCAACCCCGAGGTGAAGGATATCTTCGCCTTCCGCTACGAGGATTTTGCGCTCGAAGGCTACGACCCGCACCCGCACATCAAGGCTGTGGTCGCGGTGTGAGCGATTGAATGGCACTCACCATCCGCCGCGCGCGCCCCGATGAGACGGGACTGGTCCTGTCGCTGGTCCGCGAACTCGCCGAATACGAAAAACTCCTGCACGAGTTCGAAGCCACCGAGGCCGACATCGCCAAGGCGCTGTTCGGCGAAAACCCGCTGCTGTACTGCGAGATCGCGGAGTGGCGCGGCGAGCCCGCGGGCTTTGCGGTCTGGTTTTTCAATTTTTCCACCTTCTCCGGCCGCCCCGGCATCTATCTCGAAGACCTGTTCGTGCGCCCGGCGTACCGCCGCAACGGCATCGGCAAGGCGCTGCTCGTCCATCTTGCGAAAGAATGCGTGACCAACGGCTGGTCGCGGTTGCAGTGGTCGGTGCTGGACTGGAACACGCCGTCGATCGAATTCTACAAATCGCTCGGCGCGGTCCTGATGGATGAGTGGACGATTTGCAAGGTCAGCGGCCCGGCGCTGATAGCGCTTGCGGAAGGTGCACCCTGATGGAGATCGTCCTGATCGCCGCGGTCGCCGATAACGGCGTGATCGGCTCGCGCGGCGCTATTCCGTGGCGGCTGAAGACTGATCAGGCCCGCTTCAAGGCGATGACACTGGGCAAGCCGGTGGTGATGGGGCGCAAGACGTTCCTCTCGCTGCGCCGCCCGCTGCCCGGCCGCACCAATATCGTGATCACGCGCGATCCTGATTTTCGCGCGGCAGGCGCGGTGGTGACGACGTCGTTCACGGACGCCTGCGCGATCGCGCGCGGCGATGCGCTGCGGCGCTCGGCCGGTGAAATCGCCGTGATCGGCGGTGCGGACATCTACGCGCATTGGCTTGAAATCGCCGACCGGCTGGAGATCACCGAGGTGCATGCCCGTCCCGAGGGCGACACCAGCTTTGCCGCGATCGATCCTGCCATCTGGCAAGAGGCCGCGCGGATGCGGAATCCGGCCGGTCCGGACGACAGCGCCGACTTTTCCTATGTAACTTACCGCCGCCGCACGCCGCATTAACGATCTTTACATTGACAATTGCGGGTTCGGGCTTAGCTGCTGGCCCAACTTGCGTTGTAAGGGCCGGGGCGGTCCCCTATAAAGCCTGCGGATATTGCGCGGCCGGGCACTTGCCCCCAAAGCCCCGCGAAGGAGACTGTCGATGGCGTGGAAGAATCAGGGCGGCGGCCCATGGGGCTCGGGCCCCAAGGGGCCGTGGGGTACGGGCCCGCAGCCGGTGGGGCCGCGGCCGCCCGATCTTGAAGACCTTCTGCGCCGCGCCCAGGAGCGGCTGCAGCAGCTGTTGCCCGGCGGCTATTTCTCCGGCATCGGCGTCGTGCTGGTGCTGCTCGTCGTGGTGCTGATCTGGGGCATGTCCGGTTTCTATCGCGTACAATCCGAAGAGCTCGGCATCGTGCTGCGCTTCGGCAAATATGTCCGCGACGCCCAGCCCGGCCTGAACTACCATCTGCCCTATCCGGTCGAAACCGTGCTGTTGCCGAAGGCGCTGCGCGTCTCCACGATCTCGATCGGCATGACGCTGATCGACGATCCGGCGCGGCGCGGCCGCACCATGCGCGACGTACCGGAAGAGAGCCTGATGCTGACCGGCGACGAGAACATCGTCGACGTCGATTTCACCGTGCTGTGGCGGATCAAGCCGAAGGGCGCCGCCGACTATCTGTTCAATATCCAGAACCCCGAAGGCACCGTGAAGGCGGTGGCCGAAAGCGCGATGCGCGAGGCCGTCGGCAAATCCAACATCCAGCCGATTCTGACCGGCGCCCGCACTTCCACCGAGCTGAGCGTGCAGGAATTGATGCAGAGGACGCTGGACTCCTACGGTTCCGGCATCCTGGTGCAGCAGGTGCAGATGCAGAAGGTCGACCCGCCGGCGCAGGTGATCGATTCCTTCCGCGACGTGCAGGCGGCGCGCGCCGACCTCGAGCGCCTGCAGAACGAGGCCCAGACCTATTCCAACCGCGTCGTGCCCGACGCCAAGGGACGCGCCGCGCAGATCCTGCAGGCTGCCGAAGGCTACAAGCAGCAGGCGGTCGCCGAAGCCAAGGGCCAGAGCGCGCGCTTCCTCAAGGTCTACGAGGAGTACAAGAAGGCGCCCGACGTCACGCGGGAGCGCATCTATCTCGAAACCATGGAGCGCGTTCTCGGGCCCGCCGACAAGCTGGTGTATGACGGCGGCAGTTCGTCCGCGCAAGGCGTGGTGCCGTATCTGCCGCTCAACGAGCTGACGCCGCGGCGTCAGTCGCCGAGTACCACCGGGCAGCAACAGAAGCCCAGCGGAGCCACACGATGAGGTCCCCCGTCGCAGGTATCGTCGCGCTGTTGCTGCTGCTTGCCGTCATTATCGTCGGCTATAGCTCGGTCTTCACCGTGGACATGACTGAACAGGCCCTGGTGGTGCGGCTCGGCAAGCCGGTCGACGTCGTCACCGACCCGGGCCTGCACTTCAAGGCGCCGTTCATCGACACCGTGATCGACGTCGACAAGCGCATCCTCGACCTCGAAAATCCGTCGCAGGAAGTGATCGCTTCCGACCAGAAGCGGCTGGTGGTCGATGCCTTCGCGCGCTATCGCATCAAGAACGCGCTGCAGTTCTATCAGAGCGTCGGCACCATCCAGGCCGCCAACCTGCAGCTGACGACGCTGCTCAACGCCTCGCTGCGCCGCGTGCTTGGCGAGGTCACCTTCATCCAGGTCGTGCGCGACGAGCGCGAAGCGCTGATGGGGCGGATCCGCGAACAGCTCGACCATGAGGCCGGCGCCTATGGCATCCAGGTGGTCGACGTCCGGATCAGGCGCGCCGATCTGCCGGAACAGAACAGCCAGGCGGTGTACCAGCGCATGCAGACCGAGCGGCAGCGCGAGGCTGCCGAGTTCCGTGCCCAGGGCGGCCAGAAGGCGCAGGAGATCCGCTCCAACGCCGATCGCGAGGCCACCGTGATCGTCGCCGAAGCCAACTCCACCGCGGAGCGGATACGCGGCGAGGGCGACGGCGAGCGCAACCGGCTGTTCGCCGAAGCCTACGGCCAGGATCCGAATTTCTTCGCCTTCTACCGATCGATGACGGCGTACGAGAACGGCCTGAAGAGCAGCGATACCCGCTTCCTGCTGAAGCCGGATACCGACTTCTTCAAGTTCTTCGGCAACCCCTCCGGCAAGCCGCCGGCATCCCCGACGGCGGCCGCCGCGCCGGCCGAACCGGCGCCGGCCGCGCCGAAGCCGTAAGGCCGGGGCCGTCCGAAAGATTGGGCGAAGCGGGCTCGCTTCGCCCCGCTCAAAACCAAAAAAACAACATCAAACGGGAGGTTGCAGTCCGATGAGGTCCATAGCGTTCGCCGAATTCCTCATCGGTGTGGGCATTCTGTTTGTGCTTGAAGGCCTGATGTTCGCGGCAAGCCCGGCATGGATGCGGCGGGCGATGAAAAGCGCGCTGGCGATGCCGGACAACATCCTGCGCATGGTCGGCATCGGATCGGCGGTCGTAGGTCTGATCCTGATCTGGGTGGTGCGGCGCTAGCCGCCGGGAACCCTCAAATCCCGAGATTTTGGGTTCGCGTTTTCGCGCGCCCCGGAATGGCGATGATTATCAACGTCATCGTGAGCCGTTGCGCCGGGTTTTCGCCGTATTCGGCGGCGTTTATATGGACGGAATGTCCGGCTCAGATGCTTGCGCCGCAACCCCGTTCGGGCGCACTGTGGACTTCAAATTCCATCCGATTTGCGAGGAGAGACAACTGCTATGACCGCTGCGATTCCAGCCCTGAGCCGTCGCCTGCGCCCGATGCTGGCCGCGGCCTGCCTCGGCGCCGCGAGTGTCCTTGTTTCCGCACCCGCATTCGCGCGCGGCCCCGAGG
The DNA here is from genome assembly GCA_963721135.1 of uncultured Alphaproteobacteria bacterium. Lineage (GTDB taxonomy): Bacteria > Pseudomonadota > Alphaproteobacteria > Rhizobiales > Xanthobacteraceae > Bradyrhizobium. Next base: position 44,315 of record CAVRIB010000028.1, on the reverse strand, counting down.
CGATCGCCGACGTCGCCGAGAAGGTGATCGACGCGGTCGTCAACATCTCGACTTCGCAGACCGTCGAAGCCAAGGCCGGCGGCGAGGGCAGGGGCGCGATGCCGCAGCTGCCGCCGGGCTCGCCGTTCGAGGAATTCTTCGACGACTTCTTCAAGAACCGCCGTGGCGGCCCCGGCAAGGGCGGCGACCTGGCCCCGCACAAGACCAACTCGCTCGGCTCCGGCTTCATCATCGATTCCTCCGGCATCGTCGTGACCAACAATCACGTCATCGCGGATGCCGACGAGATCAACATCATCATGAACGACGGCAGCAAGTTCAAGGCCGACATCGTCGGCGTCGACAAGAAGACCGATCTCGCGGTGCTGAAGTTCAAGCCGAACAAGCCGCTGACCGCGGTCAAGTTCGGCGATTCCGACAAGCTGCGTCTCGGCGAATGGGTGATCGCGATCGGCAATCCGTTCAGCCTCGGCGGCACGGTGACGGCCGGCATCGTCTCGGCGCGCAACCGCGATATCGCCTCGGGTCCCTATGACAACTACATCCAGACCGACGCCGCCATCAATCGCGGCAATTCCGGCGGCCCGCTGTTCAACCTCGACGGCGAGGTGATCGGCGTCAACACCCTGATCATCTCGCCCTCCGGCGGCTCGATCGGCATCGGCTTCGCGGTGCCCTCGAAGACGGTGGCGGGCGTAGTCGACCAGCTCCGCCAGTTCGGCGAGTTGCGCCGCGGCTGGCTCGGCGTCCGCATCCAGACCGTCACCGACGAAATCGCCGAAAGCCTCAACATCAAGCCCGCGCGCGGCGCCCTGATCGCCGGTGTCGACGACAAGGGCCCGGCGAAGCCGGCGGGCATCGAGCCCGGCGACGTCGTCATCAAGTTCGACGGCAAGGACATCAAGGAGCCGAAGGACCTGTCGCGCATGGTTGCCGACACCGCGGTCGGCAAGGAGGTCGACGTCGTCGTCATCCGCAAGGGGCAGGAGGAGACCCACAAGGTCACGCTCGGCCGGCTGGAGGATAACGACAAGGCGCAGCCGGCCTCGGCGAAGTCCAAGGATGAGCCGGCCGAGAAGCCGGTGACGCAAAAGGCGCTCGGCCTCGACCTCGCCACCCTGAGCAAGGATCTGCGCAACCGCTACAAGATCAAGGACTCGGTCAAGGGCGTCCTCATCACCGATGTCGACGCGACCTCCGACGCCGCCGACAAGCGCCTGAGCCCCGGCGAGGTGATCGTCGAGGTGGCGCAGGAAGCGGTGAGCAGCGCCAACGACGTCAAGAAGCGCATCGAGCAATTGAAGAAGGACGGCAAGAAATCCGTGCTGCTCCTGGTCTCGAACGCCGATGGTGAGCTTCGCTTCGTGGCGCTGAGCGTGCAGTAGGGGTTCGGTCAACGCCGACCCAAATAATTGCGTCGTCCCTGCTTTTGCATGCGAAAGCAGGGACGACGAGAGATCACGCCCCCACGAACTCGTCGCGCGCATACCCTTGCGCATACAACAGCGCCGTGAGGTCGCCGTGGTCGATCCGGGCGGCGGCCGCGGCGGATACCGCGGGCTTGGCGTGATAGGCGACGCCGAGGCCCGCGTGCTGGATCATGGCGAGATCGTTGGCGCCGTCGCCGACCACCAGCGTGTCGATGTCGTCGAGATCGAAGGATTCGGTGAGCTCGATCAGGGTGGCCAGTTTCGTGGCGCGCCCCAGGATCGGCTCGCGGACTTGGCCGGTCAACTTGCCGTCGCGGACCACGAGTTCGTTGGCGCGGTTCTCCTGAAAGCCGAGCTTGGCGGCGATCGCGTTGGTGAACAGCGTGAAGCCGCCCGAGATCAGGCAGGTCCACGCGCCATGGGCGCGCATGGTCGCGACCACTTCGCGGCCGCCCGGCGTCAGCGTGATGCGCGTTTGCAGCACATCGTCGACGACACCGGCCGGCAAGTCCATCAGCAGCGCGACACGCTCGCGCAGCGCCGGCTCGAACGCGATCTCCCCGCGCATCGCGCGTTCGGTGATGGCCGATACGTGCCCCTTCAGCCCGACAAAGTCCGCCAGCTCGTCGATGCATTCCTGGCCGATCATGGTGGAATCCATGTCGGCCAGAAAAAGCTTCTTGCGCCGCGTGGCCTGCGGCTGCACGACGATGTCGATCGGCAGGTCGCCGCGCACCTCGCGCAGGTGGGCCTCGATTGCATGGACGTTGCCCTCGGCGACGAAGGGGATATCGACCGCCACTTCGTCGAACAGCCATCGCGCCGGGCCGGCGGAGGGCAAAATGGCGCGCGCGCCGTCCACCACCGTGCTATCGAGCGCGGGGTTGGCCGGATTTGAGATCAGCGTGGCGACGAGAGACATCTGACGTGAGTTCACCGGAACAGAGCGGTAAGGCCGTGCTTATCGCAGGGCCCACCGCCAGCGGCAAGTCGGCGCTGGCGCTTCAGCTTGCGCGAGGAACCGGCGGGGTCATCGTCAACGCCAACTCGATGCAGGTCTATCGCGATCTGCGCGTGCTCACGGCGCGGCCCACGCCGGACGAAGAGGCCGCTGTTCCACACCGGCTTTACGGCTACGTCGATGCCGCGGTGAATTTTTCCGCCGGGAGCTGGGTGAACGACGCCGCGAAGGCGTTGGCGGAAGTTCGCGCGCGCGGCGCCTTGCCGATTTTCGTGGGTGGTTCGGGCCTCTACTTCAAGGCGCTGACGCGAGGTCTGTCGGCGGTGCCGCCGATTCCGCCGGAGATACGCGAAGCCGTGCGCGCGCGGCTTGAGCGCAACGGCGTCGAGGCGCTGCATGCCAGGCTCGCGCAGCGCGATCCGGCTTCGGCCGAACGGCTGAAGCCGCGCGATCGCACGCGCATCGCGCGCGCGCTCGAAGTGGTCGAGGCCACCGGCCGCTCCCTCACCGAGTGGCATCGCGAGGGTCTGCCGCCGCTGCTGCCGCCGGGTACGTTCAGCGCGCGGTTTCTCGATCCCGATCGCGACGCGCTCTACGCGCGCATCGATGCGCGGTTCGATGCGATGCTGAAGGCCGGCGCGCTGGAGGAGGTGGCTCGGCTCGTAGCACGGCGCCTCGATCCCTTGCTGCCGGCGATGAAGGCCCATGGCGTGCCGGCGCTGATCCGGCATCTTAAGGGCGAAATCACGCTTGCCGAGGCGGCCACGATCGGCCGCGCCGACACCCGCCATTATGCCAAGCGCCAGTTCACCTGGTTCCGGCATCAGCTGCCGGAATTTGAATGGGTCAGGCCGGAGCAGGCGGGGGAATGGGTTCACACCGTCATTCCGGGGCAATCTTGAGAACTTATGGGTGAATGAACGGTTAACTGTTCGATGGAAAGTCAGGGCACAGTGCCGCCATCGCGTTGAAACCGTCAAAATTGCCCGGTAGAGTTGCCCTCATTGCCCCGACAAAGGACTTTAGCCGTGCTTCACGTGGCGATCTGGAGTGTGGTGGGTATTGTCGTTCTCTACGTTGTCGTGCGTGTCGGAATTGCCTGGATGGTTCCCAACCACCACCGAAACAACGGACCAGACTGATACAGTTGCCGGACCAGCTCCTTCATTTCGCATCTGGAACGGCGATCCCGAAAATACGCTCGCCCGACGCCGAAAACCCGGCTAAGCTGCGACTTAAGCGCTCATGCCGCCCGCCGCTTGACTTTCCAGGCTTGGGCAGTATGTTCCGCGCAACCTTTGGGAAGTACGACCGCCCTTATGCGTAATATTATTACCAAACTCCTTATCGTCGTCGTACCCAGGCGCACCGCCGGGGATGGCTGAGGCCATCCAAAATCGGGCGGTGTGCATGGGGCCTCTTGGGCCCTTTTTTATTTTCGAAAAACTCCAACAGAAGAAGCCGCGCCAGGAAGGCGCATCCGGAGCAAGCCATGAGTGACAGCAGCCACGATCCGAACCAGATGTCCGGCGCCGCGATGATCGTCCGCGCCCTGATCGATCATGGCGTCAAGCACGTCTTCGGTTACCCAGGCGGCGCGGTGCTCCCGATCTATGACGAGATTTTCCAGCAAGACGCGGTCGAGCACATCCTGGTGCGGCACGAGCAGGGCGCGGGCCACGCTGCGGAGGGCTATGCGCGCTCCACCGGCAAGCCCGGCGTGGTGCTGGTGACCTCGGGCCCCGGTGCCACCAACATGGTGACGCCGCTGACCGATGCGCTGATGGATTCGATCCCGCTGGTCTGCATCACCGGCCAGGTTCCCACTCACCTGATCGGCAATGACGCGTTCCAGGAATGCGACACCGTCGGCATCACCCGGCCCTGCACCAAGCACAACTGGCTGGTGCGCGACGTCAACGACCTCGCCAAGGTGCTGCACGAGGCGTTCTATGTCGCCTCGACCGGGCGCCCCGGTCCCGTGGTGGTCGACGTGCCGAAGGACGTGCAGTTCGCGCTCGGCCGCTATCATCCGCCGCGCAAGGACGACGTGCACGTGTCCTATGCGCCGCGGGTCAAGGGCGACGCCGGCCAGATCCGCAAGGCCGTGGCGCTGCTCGCTTCCGCCAAGCGCCCGGTGATCTATTCGGGCGGCGGCGTCATCAATTCGGGCCCCGAAGCCTCCAAATTGCTGCGCGAGCTGGTCGAGGTCACCGGCTTCCCGATCACCTCGACCCTGATGGGGCTCGGCGCCTATCCGGGCTCGGGCAAGAACTGGCTCGGCATGCTCGGCATGCACGGCACCTACGAGGCCAATATGGCGATGCATGGTTGCGACGTCATGCTGTGCGTCGGCGCGCGGTTCGACGACCGTATCACCGGGCGGATCGACGCGTTCTCGCCGGGATCGAAGAAGATCCACATCGACATCGATCCGTCCTCGATCAACAAGAATATCCGCGTCGACATCCCGATCATAGGCGACGCCGGCAACGTGCTCGGCGACTTGCTGCAGGTGTTCAAGGCGGAGGCGAAGAAACCGGATATTCGGCCCTGGTGGCAGGAGATCGCGAAATGGCGCGCGCGCCATTCGCTGGCCTACAAGAAGAGCAACGATATCATCATGCCGCAATTCGCCATCCAGCGGCTGTTCGAGGCGACGCGCGGCCGCGACGTCTACATCACGACCGAAGTCGGCCAGCACCAGATGTGGGCGGCGCAGTTCTTCGGCTTCGAGGAACCCCACCGCTGGATGACCTCGGGCGGGCTCGGCACCATGGGCTACGGCCTGCCGGCGGCGGTCGGCGTCCAGGTCGCGCACCGCGACAGCCTCGTCATCGACATCGCCGGCGACGCCTCGGTCCTGATGACCATGCAGGAGATGTCGACGGCCGTTCAGCATGATCTGCCGATCAAGATCTTCATCCTGAACAACCAGTACATGGGCATGGTGCGGCAGTGGCAGCAACTGCTGCACGGCAATCGGCTGTCGCACAGCTACACCGAGGCGTTGCCGGATTTCGTCAAGCTTGCGGATGCCTATGGCTGCGTCGGCCTGCAGGCGATCAAGCCCGGCGATCTCGACGGCGCGATCAAGGAGATGATCTCGGTGAAGCGCCCGGTGCTGTTCGATTGCCGGGTGGCGGCGCTGGAAAACTGCTTCCCGATGATTCCCTCGGGCAAGGCGCACAACGAAATGCTGCTGCCGGCGGAAGCCACCGACGAGGCCACCGCCACGGCCTTTGCCGGCGGCAAGGCGCTGGTGTGAGGATGGGGCGAGCCGATGTTTGATCTCGGAGAGCTCGAGCGCGCGCACGGCGTCGTCGGCGCGGCGATGCCGCCGACGCCGGCCCATGGCTGGCCGCTTCTGTCGGAGCGGCTCGGTGCGAGCGTGACCGTCAAGCACGAGAACCATACGCCGATCGGCGCCTTCAAGGTGCGGGGCGGGCTCGTCTATGTCGATCGCCTGAAGCGCGAGCGGCCGCATGTCGCCGGGCTGATTTCGGCGACGCGCGGCAATCACGGCCAGAGCCTCGCTTTCGCGGGGCGCCGCTACGGCGTGCCGGTAACGATTTACGTGCCGCATGGCAATTCGGTCGAGAAGAACCGCGCCATGCGCGCGTTCGGTGCCGTGCTCGTCGAACACGGCGACGATTTCCAGGCCGCCGCCGAGGAAGCCGAGCGGCGCGCGCAGCGCGACGGGCTCGAATTCGTGCGCTCGTTCCATCCTGATCTGGTGATGGGGGTTGCGACCTACGCGCTCGAACTGTTCCGCACCGCTTCCGATCTCGACGTCCTCTACGTGCCGATCGGGCAGGGCTCGGGCATCTGCGGCTGCATCCTGGCGCGCGACCTGCTCGGGCTTTCGACCGAGATCGTCGGCGTGCAGTCGACCGAGGCGCCGTCCTATGCGCTGTCGTTCGCGGCCGGCACGGTGGTGAGAACCAACAGCAGCGAGACGCGCGCCGACGGCATGGCGACACGGGTGCCCGATGCGGACGCGCTCGCGATCATCCGCAAGGGCGCCGCGCGCATCGTGCAGGTCACCGACGACGAGGTCGCCGCGGCGATCCGGGCGTACTGGACCGACACGCACAATCTCGCCGAGGGCGCGGGCGCCGCGCCGCTCGCGGCTGCGCTGCAGGAGAAGGCAAAACTCCGCGGCAGGCGCGTCGGCCTGATCCTGACCGGCGGCAACATCGATTTCGACCTGTTCAGGCGGTGGGTCGTCGGCGAAACCGTCGCCGGCGCCACCGCGCCGGCATGAACGCAATTTGGGGACGAAGAACATGACCCAGCCCGCATCCGCCTACTTCATGGAAGAGCGCCATGAGCCGACCGCGTCGCACACGCTCTCGGTGCTGGTGCAGAACGAACCGGGCGTGCTCGCACGGGTGATCGGGCTGTTTTCCGGGCGCGGCTACAACATCGAAAGTCTCACCGTCTCGGAGACCGAGAACCAGAAGCACGTCTCCCGCATCACCATCGTCACCACGGGCACACCGATGGTGATCGAACAGATCAAGCACCAGCTCGATCGCATGGTCCCGGTGTTCCGCGTCGTCGACATGACCCTGACCGGCCGCTCGATCGAGCGGGAGCTCGCGATGGTGAAATTGCGCGGCACCGGCGAGCACCGCGTCGAGGCGCTGCGGCTTGCCGAAGCGTTCCGGGCGCGGGTAATCGACGCCACCACCGAGAGCTTCGTGTTCGAGATCACCGGCAACTCCGGCAAGATCAACCAGTTCATCGACCTGATGCGTCCGCTCGGCCTGGTCGAGGTGTCGCGCACCGGCGTCGCCGCGATCGGGCGCGGGGCCGAGGGGATGTGAGCCATGCTGGCGCGCGACTGGTACTACAATGAGCGGCGGCGGCTCGGGCTCGATTCCGCGGTCGCCTCGATCTACGACCGCCACGACGACAGCGACCTCCGCACCCGCGCCGCATTGACGATGCTCGGCGTGAAGCCGGGCTGGCGCATCGCCGACATCGGCTGCGGCAATGGCGTGCTCGCCTGCGAGGCGGCGCTGATGGGCGCCGAGGTCGACGCCATCGACATCGCGCCGGCGATGCTCAGGCTCGCCGAAATCCAGGCCAAAGACCGCAAGGTCGCGATCCGGACCCAGTCGGCCGGATTGTTGAGCTTCGCCTACGAGCCGAACTCGTATGACCTGATCGTCAGCGAGTTCGCGCTGCATCATCTGCCGGATTTCTGGAAGGCGGTGGCGCTGGCGCGGATCTTTAGCGCGCTGAAGCCGGGCGCGTGCTTCTATCTGCGCGATATCGTGTTCGTCAGCATGCCCGACGGCCCCGAACGCGACGTCGAGCAGTGGGCGGATTTCAACATCAAGAACCACGGTTTCGAGCGCGACAGCGTCATCACCCACATGCGCGACGAATATTCGACCTTCGGCTGGGTGATGGAGCGGATGCTGACCGAGGTCGGCTTCACACTGGTCTCGGCCGACTATCACGCGCCGCTGCACGGCACGTATCTCCTGCGCAAACCGAAATCCGGCGAGCAGGGCTAGCAACGGCGGCTTCGGGGCAGGAGGCGCCAAGCCATGCAGAAACGGACTTTCCCCTTTCGATGAAAATGGATTAGACAACGCCCCGAAATCAGCCGCCAACCTTTTAGAAGACACACGGGCAACCCGCCCGGCCAGCCGAGAGGAACGACCATGCGTGTTCATTACGATCGCGACGCCGACCTGAACCTGATCAAGGGCAAGAAGGTCGCCATCGTCGGCTATGGCAGCCAGGGCCACGCCCATGCGCTGAACCTGAAGGATTCCGGCGTCAAGGACGTCGCCATCGCGCTGCGCAAGGGCTCGGGCTCGGTCAAGAAGGCTGAAAATGCCGGCTTCAAGGTGATGGAGGTCGCCGACGCGGCCAAATGGGCCGACCTGGTGATGATGCTCACGCCCGATGAATTGCAGGGCGACATCTACCGCGGGCATCTGCACGACAACATGAAGAAGGGCGCCGCGCTGGTGTTCGCCCACGGCCTCAACGTGCACTTCAACCTCCTGGACCCGCGTCCCGACCTCGACGTGCTGATGATCGCGCCGAAGGGTCCCGGCCACACCGTGCGTTCGGAATACCAGCGCGGCGGCGGCGTGCCCTGCCTGATCGCGATCCACAAGGATACGTCCGGCAACGCCCACGACCTCGGCCTGAGCTATGCGTCGGCGATCGGCGGCGGCCGCGCCGGCATCATCGAGACGTCGTTCAAGGAAGAATGCGAGACCGACCTGTTCGGCGAGCAGGTGGTGTTGTGCGGCGGCCTGGTCGAACTGATCAAGGGCGGCTACGAGACCCTGGTGGAAGCGGGCTACGCGCCGGAGATGGCCTATTTCGAGTGCCTGCACGAGGTCAAGCTGATCGTCGATCTGATCTATGAAGGCGGCATCGCCAACATGAACTACTCGATCTCCAACACCGCCGAATACGGCGAATATGTCAGTGGCCCGCGCATCGTCAACGACGAGACCCGGAAGGAGATGAAGCGCGTGCTCGATGACATCCAGTCCGGCCGCTTCGCGCGCGACTGGATGCTGGAGAACAAGGTCAACCAGACCTCGTTCAAGGCGACCCGCGCCAAGCTCGCAACCCATCCGATCGAGGAAATCGGCGCCAAGCTCCGCGACATGATGCCGTGGATCAAGAAGGGCGCGCTGGTCGACAAGACGAAGAATTGAGATTGCATTCCCCGGATGCTGCAATGAAAGCATGGGTCGCAGCTCTGCGGAGCAGCGTTGCACGCTGTACCGCGTCCGGGACACGGAAAACGTCGACCGGGGGTTCGTTCGGCGATGGGCTGCTTGAGCGGTTGATTGGAATGTGTCGGCTTGATCCGGCAACGCCGCAGCAATTCGGGGTCTCAAATCGGCGCCCGGCCGGGATTCAGCCAAACCGAACGCCAATCTGCGTTCCTTTGCGCCAGACGACCTTGCAAGGCCTTGCGGCCAATTCCATGCCTGCTCCCTGGATGGCCGCCCCTGTCGCCGAAAGATTGCGAACCGTGCAGGTCATGCTTTCTTTGCCGAAATTGATTTTGGCGGCCTTCAGAACCTTGCGGCGTGGCGCTCTTCGAATTTCACCAACGGTTGCATCTGCCGGGTTCCGAAGAGCCGGGGCGAGTTTCGAATCGTGCCGAGGTTCTTCCTGCTTGAGAACGGTTCCAGACGTGATCTCATGGTCGTCAATCGTCGGAATCGACGGCGACGGATTTGTGCCGGCAAATTCCGACTTGATCTTGCCTGAAAAGATCAGATCGGCCTGCATCTGAAAGTGATTGAGGATATTCCTTCGCAGGACGCCGCCCTGCGCGCTTACGAGTTGAAGCGATGCGAGAATTTGCTCGACCTTCGAGTCATCGCGTCCGAACGGCAGCAGCAGCCGTTCGCATTCGACCCGGCGATCGTTCGCGTCGAACGTCGAGACAATCGTATAGATGAGGCAACCGCTCGCCGCACATTCTTTGGCAGCATCCAGCGTTACCCGCCTGAGAGGCATCGGAACGACGTCGTCCATTGTTCTGCCGGCCCAGGCGGAGTTGAACACCTCAGCGACATTCTCGCCCTGATACAGCGCTCTTAATTTTTGCTGACGGCCCTCGCCTTCGATATTCCACACCACAAGCTGCTTCGGATCGTGCAGGCCCGATTCGAGCAAGAACTCCGTGAACGCCGGGAAGCGTCGACCAGCCGCCAGCCGGCCCCAGTAAGCGGCCAATGCGCGTTGACTGACGGATTTGACCAGCCAGAGCGATGTAATTTCGAAAGGCATCGACGATGTGTCTCATCGTTCCATCGGTGCACTCTGGAACCATATGGTTAAGGAGGGCTGAAAAACGCGGCAGGCCAATCCCAGGCTGAGGCATCGAAAAATGCGCCTGTCGGCGGACGCCCGTAGGATTACCGAGCCGGAGCCTGCGCCGCGTCCGGGACACGAAACCGGCGGCCTACTTCTCGATTTTGTTGTGTATCTGCCAGAAGCGCAGCGTGCGCTGGGCGGTTTCCATCGACAGCTTGCCGTAATCCTTCCAGGCGAGCTTTAAAGTCTGTTCGGAGATCGGCTGCTGCAGCGGCCGGTTGGAGAGGATGGTTTCGACCGCGAGCCAGTTCAAGCCGGCCGACTTGCACGGGATCAGGATCAGGTCGGAGCGCGGCCCATCTAGGAGCCGCGCCATCATCTCGGTTGCGACGTTGTTGAGGATGGCGAGCGAGGCTGCGATTTCGTCGAACTTCTTCGCGCCGGCGAACTTGATGATGGCCGCATCGTCGAGTTCGTTGTGCTCCTTGAGAAGCTTCACCAGCGCTTCGGCGCGGGAAAAATCCCGCGTCGCGGCGGCGTCCTCTCCGGCGGCGCTCGCGATCGTCTTCAGGATCCGCCTGATCTCCTCCTGCAATTCGGGCGGCGCGATGGCAGCGAGCCTGGCGCGCACCGCGCTGGTCGCGCGCTGCAACAGGTCGCGCAGGAATTTGAGCGGCAGGTCGATGCGAAGCCCGAGGATTTCGGTGAGCTCGTCGTCGGCGCCGGCGCGCGCGACGATACCGGAGTAGCCGGCCTCGGAAAACCGCGCGCTGGCATTGTTGGCGAGCTTGCGGATCACCCGGCGTTCGCCGCGGTCGACGATGACGTCGGTGACGGCCTCGGGGAGGTTGCTGCGGCCGGAAATGGCGAGCAGATGCTCCTGGCCCTTGGTGGAGGCGATCTCCACGAGGTCGCTCGTGCGCAGGCGGCTGGAGCTCGCCAGCACGCTGCCGGCGACCGCAATCTCGTTGTCGCGGGCCAGATGCTGGATGACGTCGAACGGCGCGTAGTCGAGCGGCGCCAGGCGCTGGCTGAGTTCGGCCCGCGCCCGGCTCTCGACGCGGGCGATCAGGACACACAGTACGTCGTCGAAGACCTTGACCTGGTCCTCGCTGAGGCGCTCTCCGTCATTCAGAAACAGGTTCGTCACCTGGCGAAGGGTATCGACCCGCTTCTCGGCCGAGCCGCCTTTGACGGCGTCTTCGAGCTCGGCGATGATGGAATGATCGAGCTTCTGCAAGATGCGCTCCACGTATCTGTTTCGACACCTGCCCCGGCGCTGCGGCCGGTTTTCGGGAAAATCGCGCATGTCGGGATATCAAACAGAGACAATAGCCGACCCCGCCCTACGCTCGCGTTAAGAAAACTCCCCGTAGAAACACGGGCCCGGCGCACCGGAAACGGCGCCGTCAGCCGAAAACCGCCAGCGCCGCCGTTAACCGGAGAGCGCGGGCGGAGCCAGTCCCGATCGGGATTCCGGGGCCAACCGGGAGAGGGCTTACGGAATTCACCGCGCCGCACAAACGCTTTGCGCGGCAAATCGTCCCGGCGCCGCGCTTCCGGCTGGCCCGCCGCCCTGCTATCGTCGGGCACGTTCCAGAAAAAATCGACTTCCGGACTCATTCACCGGCCAGAAAGGGCAGCTGTTCGGCTCGATCATCGACGGCCATGCGGAGGTTTCTGACTGATACGCCAACTCTGTCTTGGATAACACTGAACTGCCAGAACGTCGGCATAAGCCGGGCCGGCCACAAACTAAAGGGGAGGGAACAATGGACGATGCGATCGAACGATCGACCATGCGGAAAGTCTATCTGCGCCTGTTGCCGTTTGCGGTGTTTTCCTACGTGCTCGCCTATATCGACCGCATCAATGTGAGCTTCGCCGGGCTCACCATGCGCGGCGACCTCGGCATGTCGGCCGGCACCTTCGGGTTTGCCGTCGGCATGTTTTTCTGGGGCTATTTCATCTTCGAGGTGCCGAGCAACGTCATCCTGGAAAAGGTCGGCGCGAGGATATGGATCGCCCGGATCATGATCACCTGGGGGATCCTGGCGGGCGTGACCGCCATGGTGACGGGTTCGACGAGTTTCTCGATCGTGCGTTTGCTGCTGGGCGTTGCCGAAGCCGGATTCTTCCCCGGCATCATCCTCTACTTCACCTACTGGTTCCCGAGCCGGCATCACGCCCGCATCGTGTCGGGCTTTCTGGTCGGCCTGCCGATCGCGGTGGCGCTCGGTGCGCCGATCTCGACCGCGCTGCTCGGCCTCGATGGCCTGCTCGGGCTCAAGGGCTGGCAGATCATGTACATTGCCGAGGCGATCCCGACGGTGGTGATCGGCGTTGTCACATTTTTCGTGCTGACGGATCGGCCCGAGCAGGCAAAATTCCTGACCGCGGAAGAACGCAACTGGCTCATCACCAAGATAGCGGCCGAGCGTCGCGCCACCGAGGCCGTGCGCAAGTTCACGCTGTGGGAGGCGCTCTACAATCCCAAGGTCCTGCTGCTGGCATTGAACTATCTCGGCATCGTCACCGCAAGCCTCGGCATGCTGATTTTCGTTCCGCAGATGATCAAGTCGCTGGGTAACTACAGCAACATGACGGTCGGCTGGCTCACCATGATCCCCTATATTTGCGGCGGCATTGCCATGGTGGCGTGGGGGCGCGTCTCCGACCGGATGAACGAGCGGCGCTGGAATCTGTTCATCGCCTGCGCGTTGTCGGCGGTCGGCCTGGTGATTGCCGGCATGACGATGGGGACCTGGTGGGCGCTGGTCGGAATGTCGATGGCTACCATGGGCTTTTATGGCTCCAAGGGCCCGTTCTTCGCCATGCCGCCGATGTTCCTCAGCGGCGCGGGGCTCGCGGCAGGCATCGCCTGGATCAACTCGATCGGCAATCTCGGCGGCTTCTTCGGACCCTGGTATGTCGGCGTCATGAAGGACCTGACCGGCAGCTATGCGGGCGGACTCTATGGGCTCGCGCTGCTCTGTCTGGCCGCAGCGATCGTTTGCGCGCTGTTCCTGCACATTCCCAACCGGTTGCCGGCTTCGACGGTCGGCGCGCCGGCGGAATGAGGCCGATCCGAGGAGGCACGGCCGGCGCGGATTGCGCTTTGCTCAGTTCTGCCTAGATGAACCCTGCATCATCAGGGGAGCGAAGCGGCATGCAATCCGTCGTCATTACCGGGGCGTCCACCGGCATCGGCTGGGCCACCGCGAAACTGTTGCTGGATCGCGGATTTCGCGTCTTCGGCAGCGTGCGCAAGCAGGCCGACGCCGACCGGCTGAAGCGCGAATTCGGGGCCAATTTCACGCCCTTGCTGTTCGACGTCACCGACGAGGCGGCGGTGTTGGCCGCCGCGCGCGAGGTGCGCGCCGCGCTCAATGGCGAAACGCTTGCCGGCCTCGTCAATAATGCCGGCGTCGCGGTCGCTGGACCCGTGCTGGAGCTGGCGGCCGACGAATTCCGCCGCCAGCTGGATGTCAACGTGATCGGCCCGATCATCGCGACGCAAGCCTTCGCCCCGCTGCTCGGATCCGATCCGTCGGTGAAGGGCAGGCGGGGGCGGATCGTGATGATCTCTTCGGTGGCCGGCAGGAGCGGCAACCCGCTGACCCCGGCCTATGCGGCGTCGAAACACGCGATCGAGGGGCTGTCGGAAAGCCTGCGCCGCGAAATGATGCTGTTCGGCATCGACGTCGTCATCGTCGCGCCCGGCGCCGTTAAAACGCCGATCTGGGGAAAGGCCGACGAGGTCGACATCTCCCGCTACCGGAATTCGCCATACCTGCCGGCGCTGGAAAAGATCCGCGCCTACACCAGGCATTTGAGCGAAATCGGCTTGCCGCCGGAGAAGATCGCCGAGACGATCGCAGAGGCGCTGACATCGGCCCATCCCAAGGTGCGCTATCAGGTCACGCCGGACCCGATGCGGCATTTGATGACGTCGGTGCTGCCCAAGCGCACCGTCGACCGGATCATCGCCAGGCGCCTCGGACTGATGCCGCCGGGCTGAACAGGCGCCCGGTCACGGTCCATAGATCGGCGCCGGCTTTTCGTTGAAATCGCCCTTCTCGTCGCTGCTGCACTTGTAGCTTTGTGGCAGCGCGGGATCGCCGGCGCCATTGTATCGGGGAAACTGCGGATAGGGGCAGAGCGGCCGCTGCATTTCGATGCCGGATTGCGCGGCATCTCCGACATACTTGGTCGCGATCACCGACTGCGGCGGGATGCCGCGCTCGACCCATTGCGCCAGTCCGCTCAAGAGATCGTACTTCGGATCGTAGCTCGGCGCTTGTTGCTGAATAGCCCCGCCAAAGGCATTCGGTCCGGGACCGTCGGTGCAGTGCCACATCCCCGGGGCCATGAACAGGCGCGCGAACTGCTGCGTCTGCGCCAGCGACTGTGAGGAACTGCCGCCGGTCATGGTTTGCATCAGCGCGTCATAATAGTTGATCGTGGTTTGCGAGGGGATCAGGGGATCGGCGAATCCGTGATAGAGGATGAGCTTTCCGCCCTTGACTGCAAACGGTCGCAGATCGGTGCTGTTGGCATTGAGATCGGCGGCGAGCACCTGATCGACCTTTGCCATGTCGTTGTTGAAGTCGAACGTCTGCCATTGCCAGGTCAGGCCAAACACCCATTTGAACAGACTGTCGAAGGTGGGCTCGGTCGAACTTTCGTTCAGCGCGAACCCGAGCGCCGATGGATTGCTGGTCTCCGACCCGCGCGCGTTGCCGGGGGCGATGATCGAACCGTTCGAAAGGTTGGTCGAGCCCGCATAGTAGACCTTCATGGCCGCGACCTGGTCGGCGTTGAGGCAGGTCGGTCCGTCGACGAGAGTGCACTGAATCGAAGCCGGATCGAACTTGCAATCGCGGGGGTCGGTCAGGAATGGATCGTTCGGGGCGCCGCCGTCCTGCTGGCGGCACTGCGCCAGCACCGCGCTATTGACGGTGTCGAGCTTGGTGGGGGGAATATAGCTCGCGGGCGTCCGATGCGTCGCGCGATACTGCGAAATCAGGACCGTATGTAGATGGGTGCGGTTGTAGGCCGGTGCACCGGCTAGGATTCCATCGTAATCGTCCGGAAATCGTTCAGCTTCCATCAACGCCTGCTGGCCGCCGGTCGAGCAGCCCGCGAAGTACGATTTCGCCGCGGGATTGCCGTAGAACGTGTTGATCAGCGCCTGCGCGAAGGTTGTCATTAAGTGGGTCGAGCGCCATCCGAAATCCTTCCATTTTTCGGGATGGCCGACCAGCACGTCGGCGTTCACGCCCGCCGCCGGTGCGGTCCCCATGTCGGTGTTGGCGGTGGCGAAGCCGCGGTTGATGCCGTCGGCGAGTTCGCTATAGAAGAAGCCGCCGGCGTAGCCGCCATTGCCGGTGCCGAGATAGCGTCCGTTGTAGCCCTTGGTCGGCATCCAGACGTGGACATTGATGCTGGAATCCGCGGTCGGCTTGATGGTGGCGGAGACGTCGCAATAGGGCGGCAGATTTGTGAACACGAGATGCCAGGCGTCGGGGGCGACATAGGGGCCGCCTGGGTTTGACAAGGCGGAATTGATTGTCGTGTTCGGGTATGAAAACGTTGAAAGACTTGCACAGCTTGTCGGCGTGCCTGCAGCGGCAGGTGCGACCAATGCACAACTCAGCAAAACCCCCGGCAGCAGGGTCGGGGCTTGTCTGAATAGTGCCGCCGTCAATGTGGATTGGGCACGCGCCTCCACTCCCTCGCGCATGGCAAGGCCCTCCGTCTGGTTTCCATCCGGTTCGCGTTCCCGTCCGGGAAGTTGGACGAACAATTTTTGGGGCCAAAAAAAGTTCCAGGGACAATTCAGTGACGAAGTCCCCGGATTTGCACGGCCGTTCGAGCCCTTTCGAATATCGAAAGGGCTTGAGCGAAAAGCAGCGCGCCCGAATGCGCTCTGGCGCCGCTATCCCGCTTGCGCCGTCCGCGGGGTTCTTGCCGACGCCATCGCGATCAGCCGCAGCGCTATCACCCCGAGCAGCGGGATCAGGAACAGCGCGTAGAGCGGCATGGTGGGGATTCGTTTGCCGAACGACACCATGAACTGAAACCACAGGTAATAGCCGCCTATCAGATGCAGGAAGCGCCAGGCGCGCGGGCCGAGCGCCTCGGCGGCGCGGTCGAATGAGGTCGCGGTCATCGCGATGATGAAGGCGTAGCCGATGCCGCCGAAGATGTAGGAGGCGGCGCTGGTGAGCTCGCCAAACAGCGCCGGCGCCAGCGCGGCGAGGCAGGCGATGGCGAGGCCGTGGATCGCATGCGAGGCCGCGAAGGTGACGCCGAGATAGCGGCGGTTGCGGCGCTGCCAGCGCGTCCAGCCGTTGGGCCACAGCCGCGCCAGCGCCGCGGCGCCAAAGGCGAGGCAAAAGAATAACAGCGAGGTTCGCGCGGTGAAGCGGATCACCATGCGCACGCCCTCGACCTCGAACTGCCGCATGCCGGCGATCCAGATCGAGAGGCCGGCGAGCACCAGCGCCAAAATCGCAAACAGCCGCCAGCCTTCGAACCAGTGTTGCCGGCCTGACGCCATGACGGACTCCCCCTCGGCAAATGATGTAATCACCAATTACATCCGGCCAAAATGCGGTGGTCAATCGTGTAATCACCGTTTACATTCACGATCGGGTGATCTAATCAATAAGCCATGCGCGCATCCGCCAAGGCGAGGCGCCGGCCCGCCCGCCGGCCGCCGCATCTTCCGAAAGCCTATCATCATGGCGATCTCAGGCGGGTCCTGATCGACGCGGCGTTTGATCTCGTCGAGAAGGGCGGCGCGGAAGCGGTCAGCGTGCGCGAGGCCGCGCGCCGCGCCGGCGTCTCGCCGGGCGCGCCGTTCCGGCATTTCGAAAGCCGCGCCGCGCTGATGACGGCGGTCGCCGAGGAGGCGCAGCGCCGTTTGCGGGCCGAGGTCGATGCCGCGCTCGCGAAAACTCCCGACGATGACCCGCTGGCGCGGTTTCGTGCGTTCGGGTTGGCTTATCTGCGCTGGGCGATGCGCAATCCCGCGCATTTCGAGATCATCTCGAGCGGCAGGCATTTCGACCACGACAAGGCGAGCGCGCTGTCGCGGGATAATGCCGAGTTGATCGCGCTGACCGAGCGGATCCTGGCGGAGGCCATTGCGCTCGGTCAGTTGCGGGTCTCCGACCTGAAGCGGTTGCAGATTGCCGGCCGCGCCCTGGTCTACGGCTTTGCGCGGATGGCCATCGACGGCCATTTTCCGCGCTGGGGCGTCGCCGAAGCCGACGTCGAGCGCACCGCCGAAGCGATCCTCGACCTCTTCATCGAGGGCATCGCCGGCCGTGCGGTGCCATCGTAAGCCAGCCGGCGCCAGGAGTTCCCGCTACGCCAGGGTCATTCGCCTTGAGTGTGGCCGCGTAACCCTGCTAATACAGGCCGCGCCAGGGGGCTTTTCCGGGGGTTTCTCGCCATGGTGATGCGTCTGTTTGCACCGCAGTTCCTTGTGGTCTGGGCCTTCCTCGGCTCGGCATTGGCGGTGCATTTCCGCGGCAAGGTCCGGCTCGGCTTCTGGCGGCAATTCTCCGACCATTCCACCATCATGGCGCCCTACAACGTGCTGATGTACCTGTTCTCGGCGGTGCCGAACCGGCCGATCCTGCAGGTGGGAATGGTTCCGGAACTGACCGTGCTCCGCGACAATTGGCAGACCATGCGCGAGGAAGCGTTAGCGCTGTTCGCGCAAGGCCAGATCAAGGCCGCCGACAAGTACAACGACTGGGGTTTCAATTCCTTCTTCCGCACCGGGTGGAAGCGGTTCTATCTGAAATGGTACGAGGCGCCGCTGCCGTCGGCGCTCGCCAATTGCCCGAAGACGGTCGAGATCCTTAATTCGATCCCCAACGTCAAAGGCGCGATGTTCGCGAGCCTGCCGCCCGGCGGCAAACTGGTCCAGCACCGCGATCCCTATGCCGGCTCGCTGCGCTATCACCTCGGACTTCTGGTGCCGAAGGCCGCGGGCGACTGCCGCATCTTCATCGACGGCGAGCCGTATTACTGGCGCGAGGGCGAGGACATCCTGTTCGACGAGACCTATCTGCACTACGCCGAGAACACCACCTCCGACGACCGCATCATCCTGTTCTGCGACGTCGAACGGCCGCTGCGCACAAACGCCATGACCGCGGTCAACCGCTGGGTCTCGAAGCACATCATCAACGAGAGCGCGACCCAGAACGAAGAGGGCGAGCGCGTCGGCTGGATCAACCGCGTGTTCAGCTCGGTCTATCAGGTGCGGCTGCTCGGCAAGCGGATGAAGGCCTGGAACAAGCGCGTCTACTACGCGGTGAAATATCTCCTGATCGGCAGCATCATCGCCGCCTTCCTGGCGACCGCGTTCGCGTGAGATTTCGCAGGGTGGGCAAAGGCGCGCTCGCGCCGTGCCCACCAACTTTGGCGCAGTGCTGGGATTGGTGGGCACGCTTGCGCTTTGTCCACCCTACGATTACTGCCATCACCAACGTTTCCCCCCTCCCAAACGACTTGACCGTGGGGGCCGATTTCATCTCAGATATATCCATGAAACCGCTTCGATCGATATGGCTTGTGCTCGCCATCGCCGCCTCCGCGCCGGCGTCGGCCCAGACGGTCAAGTTTGAGGACGCGGCAGGGCTTTTGGGCGCAAGCTGCGCCAAGGACATCGAGGCCAATTGCCGCGGGGTCAATCTCGATTCCATCCGCATGAAGGACTGCCTCTACCGCAACGAGGACGCCCTGTCGCCGCAGTGCAAGGCGGATTACGCCCGCGCGCTTGACGCGATCCAGAAGCGCGTGGCAGCGCGCGTGGCCGTCACCAAATTATGCCAGCGCGACACGAACAAATACTGCGGCAGCGTCAAGGGCGATCGCGGCAAGACCATCGATTGCCTGCTGGCCGGACCGCGCGGAATGACATTGAATTGCAACAAGGCCCTCACCGAGGCGGGGTATCGCTGATGTGGTCGGGGAGGATCAGCCGGCGTGAGGTCGGCCTGCTCGCGGTCGCATCGCTCGGCCTCGCGGCACTGCCGGCCCGCGCGCAGGCCCCGGCAGGCGGCACGGCGGACGAATGGACCAACAAGCTCGCCGGGCTCGAAGCCGCGCCCGATCTCGACATCGCCGCGCTGCGGCAACGGGCAGCCGACCGGATCAAGGCGAGGTCGAAGACCGACGCCGCGCCGCTCAAGCGGCCGCAGATCGCGCCGGAGCTGCTCAAGCTGCCGCAATTCTCCGCCGACCTTCAATTCGACGAGGACGCAGCCGTCGTCCGGCCCGAGTCCTATCGGACGCTGGGACGCATCGCCGACACGCTCTATCACCCGTCACTCTTCGGATACAAATTCCTGATCGTCGGCCATACGCTGTCGACCGGAAGGCGCGACTACAATCTGACGCTGAGCCAGCGGCGGGCCGACACGGTCCGCGACATACTGATCTCGACGTTCAAGATTTCGCCGAAGCGCCTGCAGGCCGTGGGCCTCGGCGAGGAGCAAATGCTGGACAACGCCCATCCAGCGGCGCCGGTCAATCAAGCGTTCCAGGTCATCACCGTGGGACAGGCGCCGTAGCGCCGTCGCGGCGGCATCAACAATTTGCGGGAATGAAACAGTGATTCCTTCCGCCGCCGAGCGCGACGAACTGCTCAAGGGTTTCGCGCGCGCCCTGTTCAAGTCCGACATGGACGCGCTCTACCGGGTGGTCACGCCGGACTTTCTCTGGAGCTTTCATGACGGTCTCGCGACGACGAAAGCACTCGCGGGACCGGCGGCCATCGCCGAGCATCTGGCCGAGCAAGAGGCAAAATTCTCGGCGCAGCGCTTCCACGAGGTGGTCTACCACCATGCCACTGAAGCCACCTTCATGACGTTCCGCGTCAGCGAGACGGTGCGGGAGACCGGCGAGCAACGCGAGCAAGCAGGCGTCGAGCGCTATACCTTCAGGGATGGCAGACTTGCGACCAAGGACGTCTATCGCAAGCCGGTCCAGCTCGCGCGGGGTGGACCGGTCGCGCCGCTCAGCCCTTCGGCTTGATGGCGGCGAGGATCCGGTCGGCCTCGGTGCGCCAGTCCGCGCTGCGCGCAAACGCATCCGAGCCCTTGATGCCGAACAGGCCTTCGTCGGCGAGGTCGGCGATGAAGGCCTGGCGTTCGGCGGTGCCCGACGCCGACCATGGCGCAAGCCCGGCCTCGCGCACGGTTTCGGCGACCTCGCGCACCTCCTCGCTGCGGCGGCGGCCGTGCTCGATCACGCGCTGGAAGAAATAGGCGCCCTGCTTTTCCCAATCGATGCCGGGAAAGGTTTCCTTCAGCGAGGCCAGCACCGCGTCCTCGACGCCATAGGCGCGCGCGGTGGTGAAGGCCTCGATCACCATCGCCTCCATGCCCTTGATCATGATGCTGCGGCACATCTTGACCGCCGAGGCGACGCCGAGTTCTTCGCTCGCGACCTTGGCGTCGAAGCCGAGTTCGACCAATAGCGGCGCCAGTTCGCCGGCGCCGGCGCCGCCGAGCAACAGCGGCACCTTGATGCGTTTCGGCGGCACCGACGTCATCACCGCGCCCTCGACATAGCGCCCGCCGCCGCCGTCGATCAGACTGGCCGCGCGCTGCTTGGCGCCCGGCGAGGCCGAATTGAAGTCGAGGAAAAACGCGCCTTGCCTGACCGCGCCCGCGCAAGCCTCCGCCACCGGAACCGCCTGGCTCGCGGTCACGGCGGAGACGATGAAATCGGCCCGCGCGGCGAGATCGGCGTGCGAAGCGGTCAGCGCCACGCCGTGGGCTGCGGCATGGTCGCGCAAGGGGCCGCCGGCCGCATCGCTGCGCAGCTTGGTGTCGTAGGCGGTGACCTGCACATCCTGCTTGCGCAGGTCCTCGGCCAGGATGCGGCCGACTTCGCCATAGCCGACGAGGCCGATATTCCAGAGTTTCGGGTTGGCCGCGTGATCGATAAGTGTCATGGACGTCATCTCTTTCCCCGCGCGCATCAAACCAAATTTCACCCTTGCGCGCTAGCGTTTCGCGATCCTCTCCCAGAGCCAGCGCGCCACCGCTTCGGGCGACGATGCGCCGTCGCCGCCGGCCGCGCGCAGGTTCGCCTCGCGCATGGTGGCGATATCGATCCTGCCGAGCAGCGGCGCCAGCGCGTTGCGCAAGGGCTCGTCGCCGGCGCGCTTCGGGGACAACAGCACGATCGCATCGTAGGGCGGGATCGCGTGCTTGGGATCGTCGAGCGCCACCAGGTCGTATTTCGCGATCAGCCCGTCCGAGGTATAACCGGCGATCACGTCGACTTCGCCGGAGGCGGCCGCGGCATACATGAAGTCCGGCTGCATCTGCCGCTGGGTGCGGAACGAAAGCCCGTAGGCCTTGCGCAGGTCGGCCCATTCCGGCCGCGAGAAGAATTCGTAGTCGCCGGCGATCGACATGCCTCGCGCATGCGCGGCGAGATCGGCGATCGAGCGAATGCCGAGCGCCGTGGCGCGCTTTTTCGGCATCACCAGCGCATAGGCGTTCTCGAAGCCGAGGCCGCCGAGCAGCGTGACGTTCGCTTGCGCCAGCGTCGTCTTCAATTGGTTCAACAGCTCCTCGCGCGGCGGGATATCGCTGTGGTGAAGCTGGTTGACCCACAGCGTGCCGGAATAATCGACATAGACGTCGATATCGCCTGATGTCAGCGCGTCATAGATCACGTTGGAGCCGAGGCCGGCGCGGGTCGTCGCCGAAAATCCCGCCGCCTGCAGCCGCTGCGCGATCAGCGAGGACAGCACATATTGCTCGGCAAAGGTCTTGGCGCCGACGACATAGCCCGAGGGTCCGCGCGCCACAGACGGCACGAGGGTCGCTGCGACCAGCGCCGCGATGCCGATGCCCCCCGCCGCCACGCGCAGGCGGTTGCGGTTGCGCAAGCCGATCTCGATCGCCGCCAGCAATTGATCGACCGCGAGCGCGAGCGCGGCGGCGGCGAGACAGCCGAACAGCACGAACACCCAGTTCTGGGTCTGCAGCCCTGCAAAGATGTAATTGCCGAGGCTGGTCTGTCCGATCGGCGTCGACAGCGTCGCGGTGCCGATCACCCAGACCGCCGCGGTGCGGATGCCCGCCATCATCACGGGCAGCGCCAGCGGCAATTCCACGGTGAATAGCGACTGGTTCGGCGTCATGCCGACACCCTGGGCCGCTTCGAGGACCGCGGGATCGACGCCGTCAAGCCCGGTGATGGTGTTGCGCAGCACCGGCAGCATCGAATACAGCGCGAGCGCCAAAACCGCCGGCAAAAATCCGAACGCGGAGAAGGCCAGTCCGAACCAGGCCAGCGTCAACGACGCGAGCGCCAGCAGCAGCGGATAGAACAATGCCAATAGCGCGAGCCCCGGTACCGTCTGCACGATCGAGGCAAAGCCGAGCAGGGCGCCCCGCATGAAGGGCCGGTTGCGCGCGGCGACCGCGAGCGGCAGGCTGACCACGAGCCCAAGCGCCAGTGCCGCGAGGCTGACGCGCACGTGATTGCCGAGGTAGTCGGGCAGGTGTGCGAGCGCCTCGCTCCAGCGCGGATCGGAGAACAGGCTCATGCCGCACCATCCCGCGGCAACAGCACCTGAAGCCGCTCGGTCTGCCGCCGCGGCGTGCGCAGCAGTTCGCCGACATAAGGATCATTGCTGGCAGAGAGTTCGTTCGCCGTGCCGATCGCCACCAGCCGCCCCGCGCGCATCACCGCGACGCGGTCGGCGAGCAAAATCGCTTCGGTCATGTCGTGGGTGATCATGACCGTGGTCAGCCCCAGCCTGTCGTGCAGCGCGCGAAAATCGTCGCCGAGCGCATCGCGGGTGAGAGGATCGAGCGCGCCGAACGGCTCGTCCATCAGGACGATCTTCGGCCGTGCCGCCAGCGCGCGGGCGACGCCGACGCGCTGGCGCTGGCCGCCCGAGAGCTCATGGGGAAAACGGTCGCGATAGCCGGCGCGATCGAGCCGCACCAGGTCGAGCAGCTCGTCGACGCGGGCGGAAATCTCCGCGGCCGGCGCGCCCAGCAGTTTTGGCGTGATCCCGATATTGCCGGCAACCGTCATGTGCGGGAACAGGCCGCCGCTCTGGAACACATAGCCGATGCGGCGGCGCAGCGCGACCGGGTCGCCCGTGCGCACGTCCTCCCCTTCGACGGCGATGCTGCCTGCGTCGGCCTCGATCAGCCGGTTCGCCAGCCGCAGCAGCGTGGTCTTGCCTGAGCCGGAGCTGCCGACGATGGCGAGGAATTCGCCCTCGGCGACCTCGAGCGAGACGTCGTCGACGGCCATAACGGGCCTGGCGCCATGGCCGCCGCCAAAGCTCTTGCCGACATGCGCAAAGGCGATCAGGGGGGCGGTCGGCAATCGGTGGCCTCGTGGTTGCGGCGCCTGCCTCCAGGGGAGGTAGAGCATTTAACTAGCACGTCGCAGCGTTTCGTTGAACTTGTCCGCGCAAGACGCTAAGGCATCCCGCGGACGAGGCGGAAGCCTGGGTGGTGCCGCGGAGCAGGCGCCCGGGAATACAAGGAAAGATGTCATGCGTTTTCGTGGTTCGATTCTGACGGTGGCCGTCGCACTGGCGGGCCTCTGGACTTCTCAAGGTGCGCTTGCGCAAGGCGCCTTCACCCTGTCGTCACCGGACTTCAAGGACGGCGAGCGCCTGGCGCTGAAAAATGCCGGCAACCGGAAGGGCGTTGCAAATTGCGTCGGCGAGAATATTTCGCCCGCGCTCAATTGGGCGAGCCCGCCGGCCGGCACCAAGAGCTTCGCGCTCCTGATGTTCGATCCGGAGGCACGCCCGCCGAACGGCGTTATTCACTGGGTGGTCTATGGTATTCCGGCTTCGGCCACCGGCCTTGCCGAAGGCGAAATGTCCAGGCCGAGCGATAAATATGTCGCCGGCCTCGGCACGGATAAGCTCGTTTATTCAGGGCCGTGCCCGCCGGCCGGCGTGCCACATCACTACGTCATTACGCTGTTCGCGACCGACCTCGAGCCTTCGGCGCTGCCCGCCGGCCTGACCCGCGATGAACTGGTCAAGGCGCTGGTTGGTCATTCCAAACGCGCCGCCGGCCTGGTCGGCACGTTCTCGAAGCCGCAATGACGACTGGTCGCACAAGCACGGGGAAAATCTAGCGGAATGACGCCGCCGGTGATCCATCGCGTCACGGCGCTCGACCTGAGGGTTGAGCCGTGGCCGTGGCCGTTCGCCCACGCCCGGCGCGCCGAGATCGAGGCGCATTTCGAGTTGAAGCGGCGCGAGAAGCCGATCTGGAACGGCCGCATCCTGTTGGGACGCAACCCGGTATTCGCCGGGGAGCGTTTTGCCGCGAGCTATTTCGAGGCCGATTTCGCAAGCTTCCTGGCGTGGCGCGACTGGGGCTTTCCGGACCCTGGCGTGTTCAACGGCTTCGGCATGGGCGCGCTGCGCGCCTTCGACGGCGCGTTTGCGCTCGGCGAAATGGCCGAACACACCTCGACCGCCGGGCGCGTCTATTTTCCGTCGGGAACGCCCGATCTCGACGATATCAGCGGCGCCGCCGTCGATATCGCTTCCAGCGTCGAGCGCGAAGTGGAGGAGGAAACCGGTCTTGCGCCCAAGGATTATCGCGCCGGCGCACATTGGGATTGCGTGGTCTCCGGGCCTTCGATCGCGATGATCAGGATATTGGATGTCGACCTTTCGGGCGACGCGCTGCGCGCGAGGATCGAGGCCAATCTCGCGGCGCAACAGCAGCCCGAGCTTTCGGCGATCCATCTGGTACGCGGCACGAGCGATCTCACCGCGGCGATGCCGCCTTTCGTCGCCGCGTTCGTCGAGGCGCAGTTCCGAAAGTGATCCTTGGCGTCATTGCGAGCGCAAGCGAGGCAATCCATAAGGCCACAACGCAAGGATGGATTGCTTCGTCGCGGAGCCTGTCATCGGGCGCGCGTTCGCGCGACCCGTTGGCTCCTCGCAATGACGAAACCGGCAGGCCCGGGCTACGGGTTTCAATCTGGCGCGGAACGTGCGGGCCATGTACGCTTTGATGTCTCGACCGGAGCTTTCGATCTCATGAGCAAGAAGCCTTCGCTATCTCCCGGCGCCGAGCTGAAGCGCTTTGTCGAACCGTTCCGCGTCGACGGATCGGGCAGGTTCCATCTCAAGTCGCACCGGACCGACGAGAAGGGCGGTCTCGACAAGGAGCGGGCGGAGAAGATTCTCGAAGCCAACATGAGCCGCTTGCGCGATTTTCAGGAGAGGCTCTATGCGCAGGACCGCTGGTCGGTGCTGGTGATCCTGCAGGGCATGGATGCCGCGGGCAAGGACAGCGTCGTCAAGCACATCTTCGAAGGCGTCAATCCGCAGGGCTGCGAGGTGCATTCGTTCAAGCAGCCGAGTTCGCTCGAACTCAATCACGATTTCATGTGGCGCTGCATGCTCGCGCTGCCGGAACGCGGTCGCATCGGCATCTTCAACCGCTCCTATTACGAGGAATGCCTGGTGACGCGGGTGCATCCGGAGCTGCTCAGGCAGGAGAAAATTCCGGCCAAGCTGGTCGGCAAGGACATCTGGCGCCAGCGGTTCGGGGACATCACCGCGGTCGAGCGCTATCTGGCGCGCAACGGCACGCTGATCCTGAAATTCTTCCTCAACATCTCCAGGGAGGAGCAGCGCCAGCGGTTTCTCGACCGGCTGGAGGAGCCTGCCAAGAACTGGAAATTCTCGATGAACGACGTCACCGAGCGCGCGCTGTGGCCGAGATACATGGCCGTGTATCAGGACATCGTCCGGAACACCTCGACCGTGGTGGCGCCATGGCACGTTGTGCCCGCCGATCACAAATGGTTCGCGCGGGTGGTGATTGGGTCTGCGATCGTGAGCGCCCTCGATGCGCTCAATCTGCGTTTTCCGCGGCCCGGCAAGGCGTCGCGGCAGGAGTTCAAGGAAATCCGTAAAGCCCTGGAGAACGAGGCGAAAGGGCGCAAGCGGAAGGCGAGGGCGAAGAAGACGTTGCGCACGATCACGGCAAAGGCGACCGCGTCCTGACGACCGCCTGACCGCCGCTATTGCAGGAGACTCCGATGCGAAGCACCACCCGATTGAAGGATCTCGTCGCACAGCGCCAGGCCCTGACGGTTCCCGGAACGCCCAACGCGCTGTTTGCGCGCGTCATCGAGGATCTGGGGTTTGCCGCCGTCTACGTCACCGGCGCCGGGATCGCCAACATGCATCTGGGCGCGCCCGATATCGGATTGACCACGCTCACCGAGGTTGCTTCGACGACTGCCGCGATTGCCGACGCGGTCGCGCTTCCCATCATCGTCGATGCCGATACCGGTTTCGGCAACGCGGTCAACATGGTTCGCACCATCAAGGTGCTGGAGCGGGCGGGTGCGGCCGGAATCCAGATCGAGGATCAGGTGTTTCCCAAGCGGTGCGGCCATTTCTCCGGCAAGGCGGTCATCCCGCCCGACGAGATGGTGCAGAAGATCAAGGCGGCGGTCGATACGCGAGGGGATGCCGACCTGCAGATCATCGCCCGCACCGATGCCCGTGCCGTCGAGGGCCTGGACAAGGCGATCGAACGCGCGCGAGCGTTTGCGGCCGCCGGCGCCGACCTCACCTTCGTGGAAGCGCCGCTGTCGTTTGCCGAACTCGCGCGCGTCGCCAGGGAAATCGGCGTGCCGCAGGTCGCCAACATCGTGTTCGGCGGCAAGACGCCCGATCCGGGCCGCAAGGTGTTCGCGCAGATGGGCTTTTCCATCGTGCTCTACGCCAATGCGGTGCTGCAGGCCGCGTTGCAAGCCTCGAACGAGGTTCTCACGACTCTCAGGGATGAAGGCTCCCTGCAACAGGTCTCGAGCCATCTCGCCTCGTTCGAGGCGCGGCAGCGGACCGTCGCCAAGGACAGCTGGGATGCGTTGGAGAGGCGCTATGCGACGTGAGACCGGAGCGCTCAGGGTGCCGTTGGAAATGGAAAGGTGATTTGCGCGTCAGGCTGTTTTGCAACGTGCGTGTCAAGCTCCGCTTGAAAAAAAATATTTCTGTTTTACAGAAAACAAAATCACCCCGGCCGCGGAGTAATGGAATGACCCGCCTTAGCCGACGCGCAGCTTCGGCACGACAACACCGAGCGCATGGTGGCGAATTCTGTAGTGAAGCGGCGCATCCATGATACTAACTTCGCCATCGGTGGACACGTTAACACGCGTGGTTCCGGGCTCCACCCTTAACTCCTCCGCCTCGAAGGCGTTCAGCTCCTGATCAGTCTCGCGCCCTATGAGAGCCATCAGAGCGTCGCGCACGATATTTCGGCGGCCGGAGTTCGGCGCCGTGCATACCCACAGCCGGCCCGAATCCAGCTTGGGTCGCGTACCTATCTGCAAGCCCGAAGTCTGGTAACGGTTGTTGCCGACGAACAAGAAGGGCGTCACACGTTCTAACGCTTCTGCCTGGTCCATATGCACCTTCATGCGAAGGCGGAAATAGCGCCGTACAACCGACCTTAAGGCAAGCACGAACGCCACCCGCTTGATATGTCCGCGTTGTTCCAGCTCTTCCCTTTGGCGCACGAAGTGCGGATAGAAGCCCACGCCCGAATTATTCACGAATACTCGGCCGTTGACCTCGCCGACATCCACCTTGGTGACTTGGCCAGTGAAGAGATTACGGACGGCAGCTTCGAGGCTTAGCGGAATGCCGACATCCTTGGCAAAATGGTTCAACGTGCCCATCGGAAGAACGCCGAGCGCGGTATCCGTGCCTGCGAGTTTTCCGGCCACGCCATTGACAGTACCGTCGCCTCCCCCTGCCACGATCGGGTGGCGGCGTTCGCTTAGGGCGCGCGCCGCCAAAGACGAGATATCGTCGCCGCGCACAGTCACCACGACCTGCACCTCCGCGCCGAATTCACCTGAAATATTGGCGATATGCGCCTTGGCCTCTTCCACGTGAGCGGAATGGCCGTTGAGGATGCAGGTTGTGCGCACGAATTCTCTCAGCGCACGCGGTTCCACGGCTCCTCCATGTCAAACGAAACAGCCCTCTTGCAGCGGTCATGTTGAACAGGCTATTCGACCTGACCTCCACTCTGAAGCAACGCCATCAACATCCAGCAAGCCAAGGCCCACGCCGCACCGAGACACCAGCCTCCGAAAATATCGGTCGGATAATGAACACCAAGATAAATACGGCTTCAACTCTCCTATGGAGCCAGGTGGCGGTGGCTTCGCGTTGCCGGGGTCGGTTCGTACGCCGAAACCGAGACCGAAGCCGAAACCATCGCCGGGGAAATAACAATAATCCCGCACGACGCCTGAGAACGGTCCGACATGATCACTCGTCATCACGACGAAGCTTGCAGTGCTGAGATAACGCTTGCCGTCAAGCGCGCCACCATTCAGCAGCATTTGTGAAAACCGCGCAAGGTCTGCGAGGGTGGAGACCATGCCGCCGCCACCGGATTGCCATTTCATGTAGATTTCCGGGCTGCTTTCCCAGCCGATCCGGAAATCGCTGTCATGGGGCAGCAGCGGGTGGGCGATCTGGTTGTGCTTCTGCGGATCGGCCACATAGAGGCTGGTGGCGGTCATGCCCAGCGGATCGAGCAGGTTGTCCTGCAACGGAAACATGAGCGCGCGCTGAAGCGCTTTGAAGAGGTGGTGCAGCGCCGCGCCGATAGCACCGGATGAAATGAATGAGGTCGCACCCTAAGCGGCTTGCTGAATTGCGTACACTTCGATCGGCTCATGCCGTCCGCGCAACGCCACGGTCTCACCGTTGCCGACGACGAGACCGGGCGGGATCGTGAGGTGACGCAGCAGGTCCGCCGAGACCACGAGATGCTGGCTGGCCCGCTTGCAATACTCGCACAGCCGCGCCGTGACATTCATGGTGTCGCCAAAAAGGGCGAGCTGGCGCTTCGCGCTGCCGCACTCGCTCACGATCACCGGGCCGCAATGCAGCGCGCCGCGGAATTGCGGCACGACGGCGAAGGCGCGCTGATAGACGGCGGCGAGGCCGGCCATGGTGCGGTCGATCGCTGCGAAGCACTCCAGGCACCGCGTATTGCGCGCGCCGTCCGCATCGACCGGCCAGGTCACGATTACCTCGTCGCCGACATAGGCATGCACCGTCCCGCCATGCGCCGTGATCGGCGCCTCGATATCGAAGAAGAAGCGCGTGATCAGGTCGTGCACCTTGAGCTCGCCCATGGTTTCGGCGAGCTGCGTCGAACCGGCAAGATCGAGGAACATGACAATCAGTTGCTCGCGCTTCGGGCGATGATAGGTGCCGAGCGCAACGCTGGCGAGCATCGGGGCGCCGATCATGCGGGCGGCCTCGCTGAAGGCGCCAATCACGAACGAGATGACAAGCCCCAGCGCGATGATCCAGGGCAGGGTGCCGGTGAACCAGTCCAGTTTGAACCAGTGCAGCCGATACGGCTCGGCGTACAATACGAACTGCAGGCCGACACCCGCGATGACGATGACGAGCGTCATGATCAGGGAGCGAGCCAGCAGTTCACCGAGCAAGGGTAGCCGCCGGAGCGCCGTGCCGAGCGACGACCTGGCGTTCGGGCCAAGCGTATTCTGCACGGTCCACCCGGCGAGCGCGATGCCGATGCCATGCAGGCCGCTGCGAAGGTAGTTCGCAAGTTCGCGCTCGTCGGCATTGTCGTTGAAAAACCGGTAGCCGATCCCGACAGCAAATCCGATGGCTGCGACAATGGCGGCGGCCACGAGAAGCTGCCGGCGCATTCGGTATGCCATGAGGTAACCTCCGCGAGACCAAGGTCCGGGTCAAGCCCCTTGGCAGACCGATGCAAGGCCATGCACGAACGAAGCTGCTTACTCGATTTGATCGCGGTAGTCAGGGAAAAGAAAATGGCCCGATTAAAGGGCCATTTCCGCGTTACATTTTCTTGTCCATCTTTTCCGTCTTTTTCATCCCGTGGTGATGATGGTGGTGATGGTGATGCATTGGCTTTGCCATGGGCTTCGCATCTTCTGCGCTTGCGATTGACGGGATTGCGAATGCGATAGCCGCCAACGCGGCTAGAACGAAAGATAAATTCTTCATCGATCCCTCCTTCTGACTTCTGACTGTTGGTGTTGTAGGCGGCGAAGGATAACAAATGCGCCTTTCGCCGCCAACACAAGAATTATGACCAGACGCTCAGCTGCGGGGCATGTCCGCGCACTGGTCGCTTTCGGCGGAAGCGGACGTCGCGGATGAGCGCGCGCGTCCCAGGCAGGCGCCCCGCTCCTCGAGCGACTTGCCGCAAGAAGTCATCCAGTGCTTCGAACGTGAAATTTCGACCCTAAGAGTCTTTTGAAACCGCGTCCGCCAGATGGTCCAGTATATTTCCCCAGCCCTTGGTATGACCTTCATGAATTGCCTGGGTCGGCAGGCGCTCGTGGGTTAGCACGAGGTCGGTTTCATCGCCGCGCGGATTGAGTTCGACGGTTACCAACGTATTCACGTTGTTCGTCAGTGGGCCAATCCACGTGAACACAAGCTTGCGCGGCCGGTCGATTTCCACGTAGGTGCCGGATACCTCGCGGCTTGCTCCCTCCGATGACATGACAAGGCTGAAGGCTCCGCCAGGGCGGAGGTCACAGCTCGCCTTGCAGTCGACCGCGCCTGGAAACGGGCTCATCCACCGCATCATCAAATCGGGTTTGGTCCACAGGTCGAAGATCTGCTCCGCCCTGGCCCTCACGCGCCGGCGTACCTGCACGATCGGGCCCGTCGCGTCATCGCGAACCATGCTTGCGGTCCTTTGGCCCCGACTTGTGGTCCTTCTTGAGCTCGCGCAGCAGGCGCTCCATGGCGTCCAGCCGCTCCTCCCAATAGCGGCGCATCCGCACGATCCAGCCGTCGACCTCATCCAGCGAACGGGTATTGATGGAGAGAATGTGGTCGCGCCCCTTCCTGTGCCGCTCGACCACGCCGCTCGCTTCCAGCACGCGGATGTGTTTCGACACCGCATTCAAAGACATATGGAAGGGTTCGGCGACCTCGGTCACCCGCGCCTCGCCGCGTGAAAGCCGTTCGACAATCGCCCGCCGCGTCGGATCGGCCAATGCGGCGAATACCGCGTCGAGGCGCGCAGTGCGCGAAGCGGCTTCCTTCCGGGCTTTGATCTCAATCATGTTCGTCAACATATTCTACCCAAAGGTTGACAATTTATCAAGTCGACGCTTTATTCAACCTATCGGTTGAATAGCATTTGAAATGAAGGAGAGCGCGATGCCAAATAAAACCGTTGCCGTTGCGACCGCAGCGGTCGCACTTCTGTCAGCTGCCGCCGCCCCGGCGCGGGCCGAGCCGGTCAAGAACGTCGTCCTCGTCCATGGGGCCTTCGCCGACGGTTCTGGATGGCGGCGCGTCGTCGACATTCTTGGCAAGGACGGCTACACGGTCAGCGTGGTGCAGGAGCCGCTGACATCACTTGCCGACGACGTCGCGGCGACCAAGCGGGTGCTGGATCTGCAACAGGGCCCCACCGTTCTGGTCGGCCACAGCTACGGCGGAGTGGTCATCACCGAAGCGGGCAATGCGCCTGGTGTCGTCGGCCTCGTCTACATCGCCGCCTTCATCCCCGACCAGGGCGAGAGTGCGGTCGGCCTGCTCTCGCAGGCGCCCGCCGCCAACAACGACATGCGCGCCACCAGGGACGATTTCCTTTACCTTGACCCGGCCGCCTTCCCCGCCGATTTCGCCGCCGACCTTCCGCCCGCCGAGGCCAACTTCATGGCCCATTCCCAGGCGATGCTGGCCAAGGCCGCCGGCGGCGCGCCGGTGACGACGGCCGCCTGGCATCAGAAGAAGAGCTGGGCGCTGGTCGCCACTCGCGACCACAACATCAATCCCGACCTCGAGCGCAGCATGGCCAAGCGGGCCGGCAGCGAAACGATCGAGGTTCCGGCCAGCCACGCGGTGTACGTTTCCAAGCCGGAGGACGTAGCGCGTTTGATCGAACGGGCGGCAAAGGCGTCTGCCCAGTAACCCTGGTAAAGGAATCCCCATGTCCGTGAACGTCCTCTAGCGGACCGCCGCCCGCGCCACGGGGTGAGGCCGAGGCGCTGGTCGCAAGGCCCACCAGGTGTGCCCCTATTCCAACGCGACCCGCAACAACATCGACGTGAAGCTCACCGTCGAACAGGCCTCGCCCTCCGAAGCCTCGGCGTGGTGGAATCGATGGGCTCGCCCGGAGCTCATGAATTGTGTATTCAGGTTTTGGGGAACGCCCGGGGATGATCGAGGTTTTATCGCGGTGTAATGCGATGATCGACGAAAAAAAGCTCGAAGAGCGCCTGGTCGCGCTCGAAGCGGCCAAATCCTGGAGTCCGCGCGTCGTCTCGCGGCTGGAGACGCTGCTGCGCTCGGGCCCGGACGAGGCACTCTACCGCATCAATCCGATCCAGTTCGCTACGGAGAAATCGATTGCCGAAGCTGAAGGGATCGATCTTTTCCTCCATGCCTGCGTGGCCGGGCTGTTCGACATGGACTGGCTGCTGGTTTGTCCGATGTGCTCCGACGTTGTCGAGAGCTTCCGAACCCTGCGCAAACTGCACACGCATTTCCACTGCCACCTCTGTCAAAGCGATTACGACGCCGCGCTCGACGATTACATCACGGTGACGTTTACGGTTTCGCCCGCCGTGCGCGGCATCCGCTTCCACAAACCGGATGCGCTTTCGGCCTGGGAATACGTCTTCGACTATAAACTGACGCCGGGCGGAATAATGCCCGACGGCGTGCCATGGAGCGAGGCTGCCAAGGGGCTGGTGAGGGTGCTCACCCGCATAGAGCCGGGTTCTGCGGCCAATCTTGAGGTCGACGCCGCCGAAGGCGGGCTTCTGGGCCAGGATTTCGAAAGCGACGCCCAATTCTTTTTCCCGGTCGCAGGCGGGGCGGGGGTAACGCCACCCCATGTGCCGGTCACACTCGACGGCGGCAAATGCGTGGCCGCCCCGGCAAACATCGCACCCGGCAAGGTCGTGTTCGAAGTTCGCAACGCCGGCAAGCTGCCGGTGGTATTCGGCATCCTGCAGCTTCCGCTGGCGACGTTTCAGCGCCCGAAGCTTCACTTCGCGCCGTCCTTGTCCGGCAAGCGGTTGCTGATGACACAGACCTTTCGCGACTTCTTCCGCTCAGAGGTGATCAGCGCGACGGAGGGCATTGCGGTTCTCGACGTTACCCTCGTATTCACCGATCTCAAGGGCTCGACGGCGCTCTACGAGCGGATCGGCGACCTTAACGCCTACATTCAGGTGCAGCGGCACTTCCAGCATCTTCTCGACGCCACGGTTCGGCACAATGGCGCCGTCACCAAGACGATCGGTGACGCCGTGATGGCGGCGTTTTTGACTTCGGCCGACGCGGTGCAGGCGGCGCTTGATATGCGCGAGGCCGTGGATGAGCTAAATCGCGATCGCCCGCAGCGTGATTTCATCCTGAAAATCGGCGTGCATCGGGGAGCCGCGATCGCGGTCACGCTCAACGAGCGGCTCGATTATTTTGGCCAGACGGTGAATATCGCCGCGCGGGTGCAAAACCTTGCCGATGGCGACGAGATTTGTATCACCGAGGAAGTTTACGGCGCACCGGCTGTGGCGGAAATCATTGCGCCATACCCGGTGGCAAAGAGCGAGGCGGAACTCAAGGGCGTCAGCAAGGCCATGCCGGTCTATCGTGTGGCCCGAATGGCATCGTAGTGCTCACCGACATGCCGCGATGTCCGACCCGAGCCGGGGGTAAGGCGGAAGCTGGATTTTTTGGGCCGTCAGGTCAGCTTTTGAACTCATTGCTGAAGTCGTCGCCTCCGCTGACAGCTAGTCCCGACAGCCAACATTCCGACAGTTTTTGGAAACGCATGCGCTTCACGCGAGTGCCTTCCCGACCAGCGGTGCAACCTTGTCTCCCAGCAGCTCGATCGTGCGCATGACATGCCTGTGCTCCATGCCGAGCCACTGGATACGAGTGACCAACCTGTTGCAGCCTGTAGTCTGCATCAGATCCGCAATATCCGCGGCGCATTCCTCGGGCGAGCCGATGATGAAGCGGTCGTCGATGAGGTCCTCGAACTCGGGGTGGGTTTTCGCGTCACCGACAACTCCAGTGAAAAGGCCCCAATTGCCAAAGATCCTGTAGCTTTCGGCAATGGCCGGTCCGACATCGCGGATCGCCGTTTGCCGATCCGGCGCGACGACAATATTGCGCAACACGGGAAAATCAGTCGGAGCAGGCTTCCTCTGCTCGGCAAGGACGGCCTTGAACACAGCCGCCTGCTCGGCAATGACGCGGCTCTTCAGATGTGACGATGCCACCCAGCTGTCGCCGAGTGCCGGCTCGGCAATCCTCGCAGCGCGCCTCACGGCACTCTCGACGCTGGCGCCGAGCCACATTGGCGGTCGCGGTTTTCGAGTCGGTCGTAACGCCAGCGTGAGCTTGGAAGTGCGGAAGTGCCTGCCCTCAAACGTGACATCTTCCCCGGTATAGAGCCGCTTGATGAGATCGATGGCTTCAGTATAGCGGCCGATCCTGTGGGCATGGTCCAGCCCCATCACCTCGAACTCATCCTTTTGCCAGCCGGGAGCAACACCGAGAATTGCCCGACCACCGCATGCAGCATCGAGAAGTGATACCTGCTCGGCGACGTGCAGCGGCTGATAGAGCGGCAGCACCAACATGCAGGTGCCCAGCGACATCCCGTCGGCCTCTGCGGCCAATCGCATCAGAGTCTCGAATGGAGGGAACCACGCGGTCGTGCCGTAAGACAAGTGGTTACCGATCGAGACGCCGTCGAATCCGAGCTGCCGCGCAAGACGGACTTGTTCTATATGCTCCGAAAGGCGTTGGGCCATTAATTCAGCGGGGCGATGCTCCGCACCGATAAACAATGAAAGCTTCATTGGATCGCACCTCCTGCTGCGAAAACGCCGAGAGCTGCCGCCGATCGGTGTGCTGATTCCGGGGCGCGAGGACGCGCGGGCGGACGTTTGTCAGGCCAGCGCGGCAACGCCCATGGCCCGCCCGTAGCGGCGACCGCATTCAAGAAAATCGCCGTACTTCCTGTGCACGGCGGTATGCTGTACGCACGCAAGCAGCAACCGGTCGCGGTCGAAACTGCGGTTCTTCGCGTAGTCCTCAAGCAGGCACTGGGCGATCTCCTGGTTGTGCGGGTCGTTACCGAGGCGGCAGGCGGTCAGCGCCAACTGTTGCACCAGCGTTTGGCGGTCGCCGCTCCCAGCGAGATACGCCTTGGCCCAGGCGACGGCCTGGGGTCCATCGAGCGCGACGATGGCGGCCAGGATGCGCTCGAGTAGTTGCCGCTCGCTCATTCGCTCGGCGCCGGCGGGAAGCTCGGCCACTGAGGTCCTTCCGTCGCCAATATTTTTCTGATGCCAGGCGTTGCGGTTGAGGAATGAGGCGGCCGAGTACAGGAGCTTCAGGCGTTGCGGATGCTCGAAGGAATCGTAGAACCAGCCGAGCGTGTTGCAGTATTCGTAGCAATGCTGCGAAATGGAGAAGTTGAGGCTGTCC
This sequence comes from uncultured Alphaproteobacteria bacterium, assembly GCA_963721135.1. Classification (GTDB taxonomy): domain Bacteria; phylum Pseudomonadota; class Alphaproteobacteria; order Rhizobiales; family Xanthobacteraceae; genus Bradyrhizobium. The sequence continues at coordinate 8,539 of CAVRIB010000028.1, read as the reverse complement.
TGCGTCTCGAGCAGCACCTGTGCGGCGCCGATCTGCAAAACGTCGAGGATTTGGCGCGGCCCTTTGCCCGCCAGCAGCAGCCGGCTCAACTGCTCGAGATAGGCCGGCTCGTGCTGACGCAACACGACTTCGAGGAATGCCTCCGCTTCGGCCGCACCCAGCGGCTCGGAATTGGCAAGCAAGGCCAATTCTTTGGCCGTGGCGCCCGCGTAGGGGATTGCAGAGATTTTCTGCTGCTCGAGGTAGTGGGTCACGCAGTTGCACGCCATCTCGTAGGTCGAATACCAGCGCGGACCGACGGCGATATCCAGGGCGCCTGCATAGAGCACCGCATGCGCGTCGTCCCAGCCGATGGCCGTTCCCAGCTCGACCGTGGCGCGCGCCCGATAGGACTTGTGACCGGTGGTATAGGAACGGTTGAGGAAGGCACGATCCTGCAAATCGATAAGGCCGGCGAATACCAGCTCGGCGAGTACCGCTTTGCGCTCCGGCTTGTTCTGCATAGAGTCCGAGAAAGACGCGATAGGCTTCGAGCACGCGGCCGCGATGCACCAGCGTCATCCATTGGTCGAGGCGGTCGCGCAACGGCCCGTCGAGACGCTCCGGCTCCTGGTCCGGCCAGTGTACGACGGGCTTCGGCGGTGCGCTTTTCTGGGGTGCCATGCCACGGGCGTAGTGGCCGGGGGCCTTGTTGATCTTTTGGTTCCAGATGTCGAGACCGGTCGGAATGTACCAAATGGTCTGCGCCATCGGCAGTCCGGCCATCTCCGCAGGCAGCCACTTCGACAGGTGCAACGTGGCACGGGCACTCAAGAGGCAATGGTCGTTGTTGACAAAGTTGACGAAGCCGTCGTCGATCCGCTCGTGGTAGGGCACGTGCGTGTAGGGCCCATGGATGCGCACAGCCTCGCGCAACATCTCGGGGAGCGGCCGACCGTCACGCACCAGATCGTAGTAGCATTCGCTGGCACCGACTTGATCGCGAGCAAGGACGCGATCCTCGAGCTTTTCGTAGCGAGCGCGCGCGGACGCGCCCTGGTCATTCACAGCTTCGGCAAGCGGCATCGCAATGACTCCCTGTTCCAGAATGCCTTACATCCGGTTCGCCAGAGGACGGACTACGCCAAACTCTATGATGTCACATCGGGAAAGGAAATGGGAGTGTGCTTCGACCAAACGCAACGCTCGTCGGCAATGTCAATTCGCAGGGGCAAGCACTCTCAGGCGTTTCCATTCGTCCCGACGTCCGTTACCATGGATGTCAAAAAGGACGATCGGTGGGAGGCGAGATGGAATTCGGCTTATTCCACGAGTTTCAAAAATCCCGGGACACGAGCGAAGCAGAAGCCTTCGCGCAGTCCTTTGCGCTGGTCGACGCCGCCGAGCAGTGGGGGCTCGACGCCATGTGGCTTGCGGAGCTGCATTTCGTGCCCGATCGCTCGGTGTTGGCGTCGCCGTTGATCCTTGCCGCCGCTATTGCGCAGCGCACACGCCGGATGAAGATCGGTACCGCAGTTCAGGTGTTGCCGCTCTGCCATCCGCTGCGGCTCGCCGAGGAAGCCGCCACCGTCGACCAGATCAGCGACGGGCGCCTCATCTTTGGTGTCGGACGCAGCGGGTTTCCCCGCACCTATGAGGCCTACGGCGTTCCTTATGAAGAAAGTCGTGAGCGCTTCGCTGAGACGCTGGAGATTGTCAAACGGGCCTGGACCGAGGAGCGCTTCTCGTATCGCGGAAAATATTTTACCTACGACAAGGTGGCATTGGTGCCGAAGCCTCGCCAGAAGCCGTACCCGCCGATCCGCATCGCCGCGACCAGTGTCGATACCTATGCCGCGATCGGAACGCAGGGTCACGCCATCTTCGTCGCCGCCCGTATCGGCACGATCTCGGAGCTGGCGCCGCTGGTGCGCGGCTATCGCGACGCCTATCGCGCCGCCGGCCATCCCGGCACGGGCGAGGTCTATCTGCGTGTGCCGGTCTATATCGCCGAGACTGAGGAGCGGGCGCGGCGCGAGCCCGAGGAAAGCGTCATGCATCTGTTCCGCACCATCGGCGGCCAGCTCGAGGCTTCCGCGAACCTGTCGGGCGCGCGCACCATCGAGCAGCGCGCCGAGCGCGGCCAGCGGCTGCAGAGCATCGACTACGAAGAAGCGCTGCGCGACAAAATGATTGTCGGCACACCTGATCAGGTGACGGAAAAACTGCAACGCCTGCGTCAAGAGATCGGGCTCGACGGTATCCTGGCCGAACTCAACCCCGGCAGCCTGATTCCGCATGCGCTTGTGATGAATGCTCTGCGCCTGCTCTGCCAGGAAGTCGTGCCGCACTTCCACTAGCAACGCGCCGACGGCGGCATCGAGCTTCGGCCATCGATGCCGGTTGGCGCGTCATTCCGCCGCCTTCATGCTGTCGATCGCGACGGCGCCCGCCTTGATGCGCGGAATGAGTTCTCTGCCGAATTCGAGCGCATCGTTGATCGGATCGAAGCCGCGGATCAGGAATGAGCCGACCCCCAGCCGGTGGTACTCGAGAATCGACGCGGCGACCTGTTCGGGCGTGCCGACCAGACAGGAGGTGTTGCCGAGCGCACCCGTCGCCTTCGCAATCGGCATCCACAGGCGCTCGTCATGAATATCGCTCTCCAGAGCGAATTCCATCAGCCGCTTGCCGGCATTGTCGGTCGGTCCGGTTGCCTCTTCCTGCCGCCGCCATCCCTTCGCCGCGTTCATCGCCCCCAGGATGCGGTTGGCCTTGTCCCACGCGGCGCCCTCGGTGTCGGCGATGATGGGGCGAACCGAGACGTTGAACCCGACCACCCGTCCGAAGGCCGCCGCCTGCTTGCGGAACTGCGCGATGCGCTCGCGTGTCGAGGCCAGCGGCTCGGCATAGATCGCGTAGACGTCGCACAGTCTCGCACCCATCTCGAGCGCGCCGGGCGAGGCGCCGCCGAAGAACAGCGGAGGATGCGGCTTTTGCAGCGGGCGCACGTCGGAATGTGCGCCCTCGACCCGATAGAAGCCTCCCGCGAAATCGAACGGTTCGTCGCTCGACCAGGTGAGCTTCATCAATTCCAGATATTCGGCCGCGCGGCGATAGCGCTCGTCCTTCGGGGTGAAATCGCCATCGCCATGCTGCTCGTCATCCGACTTGCCGGTGATGATGTGAACGGCAAGCCTGCCGCCCGTCAGATGATCGAAGGTGGCGATCTTGCGCGCCAACAAGGTCGGCGCCACGAATCCGGGGCGATGCGCCACGAGATAGGCGAGCCGATCCGTCTGCATGGCGGCATAAAGCGCGACCATGAATCCTTCCGCGGACGACGACGAATAGCCGACCAGCACCATGTCGAAGCCGGCCCGATCATGGGCGCGGGCAAATTCGGCAAGATAGGATGGCGTCAAGCCGCCCTCGATCACGTGCAGGGTGGCTTCGCCGCTCGGCGGCGCCACGCCGATCATTCCGATGATGTTGACGGGCATGACCGTTCCTTTCGGAAAGACATAGGCTGGCCAATGGAGGCGGTGCAGTCAAGTCGGAGGGGAGGGACACCCAGATATGCCGCGCGGGCCCAAAGAGGAAATTCGTCCTGCGCGATCATCATTGTGGCCTGCGAAGTCTTATTGCCCTTCGCGCGAAGCTTGTGGTGGCTTTCTTTTGCACGCACTGAAACCGGTCCGCCTGGAGAGGTTGCCTGACATTGGCTTGCAGCCCGACTTCCGGCTCTGGGCATAGGCTGACATCCGTGGCGGCGATGCAATATGATTTGCTGGTTCTGGGTGAGTGGTCTGGGAAGGTGTCCATGCAGAGGATCAACGTCCTGAGTATTCAGCGCGTCAGCACTGAGGATCGAGCGAAGATCGAGGCCGTCGATCCGGCCATCGAATTGACCGACGCCGGGGGCTGGTACGACGGCGAAATTCGCGAAACGTGGCCTGCCTTCACTGTGGCACGCTACCTGGCACCAGGCGCCACCGGCTCGGGGAGCCGCGAGGAACGCGATCGGCTCCTCGCGGGAGCCGAAGTCATCCTCGGTGGCTGGCCATTTCCGCTCGACCTGCGCGCCAGGTCACCGAGGTTGAAATGGTTTCATCAGCGTCCCGCCGGCGCCAGCAATCTGCTGCTGGGCGATCTATGGGGCAGCCGCGTGGTGGTGACTACCTCAAGAGGTTTGGGCAATACGCTGGCGATGGCTGAATACGCGGTGGCCGGTATTTTGCACTTTGCCAAGGGCCTCCACCGCGCCGCGGTCGATCGGGGCGCGGGCGTGTTCGACCATCGCGCCTATCGGCCGCTTCTGTTGGAAGGCAAGACGGCGTGCGTCGTGGGCGCCGGCGGAATCGGGCTCGATGTCGGTAGAACTCTGCGCCGCCCTCGGCATGCGGGTCGTCGGCACCCGCCGCCACCCGCACCCGGACCGGCCCCTGCCACCGGGATTCAGCGAGCTTGGCGGGCCTGAGGATCTCGATCGGTTCTTGCCGGAGAGCGATTTCGTGGTGATCTGCTGCCAATGGACACCGGAGACGACCCGGCTGTTCGACAAAGACCGCTTTGCAGCGATGAAGGCGGAGGCCGTGCTCGTCAACGTTGCCCGGGGTGAGATCGTCGACGAGGAGGCGCTCGCCGACGCGCTGCAGCGCGATCATTTGCGCGGCGCAGCGCTCGATGTTTATGTCGGCGAATTCGCGCACACGCCGGCCTCACAGTTCTGGTCCGATCCCAGGGTACTGATCACGCCGCACATATCGTCTGCCAGTGATCAGGACCGTCATGGCGCCATCGATCTCTTCTGCGACAATCTGCGCGCCTATCTCGAGGGCGGGCCGCTGCGGAATGTCATCGATTGGGAACGGGGCTATTGAAAGCTGGAGCATGATGAAGAGGGGAGCAAGGACGGAAGCAGCCGTTACTTCGCGTACTTGCCCGTAAGCTGCGGGGTAAAGTCCGGGTAGGCGCCCGGGGTCTTCTCCCTGGCCTCTTCGTGCATCTGGAGGCGGGTCTTGCGCGCCCAGCTGCGCTTGAGATCGTCCTTGACGCCGAACTTCAAGCGGCCGAGCCCTTCGGTTTCCAGCTCGATCGTATCGCCGTCCATGAATGGATTGAGACCCCGGTGATTGGTGCCGGTGGCGACGATGTCGCCGGGGTGCAGCGTATGGATGGTCGACAGCCAGGCGATGCACTTGCCGATCTTGTGGCCCATATCGTCGGTGTTGAAGTTCTGCATCAGCACCCCGTTGTTCCATAGCCTGATTTGCAGCTTCAGCGGGTCCTTGATCTCGTCTGATGTGACGAGCCAGGGGCCGATCGGCGCGAATGTGTCACGGCTTTTCATCTGGAAAAACACGTTTCCCGGCGGCGGCAAGCCGCGCGCCGAACCGTCGATGAAGTTCATGTAGCCGAAGACGTAGCTCATCGCATCAAGCTCGCTGACATGGCTGCACTTCCTGCCGATGACGACGGCGATCTCGGCCTCGCCCTCGAAGATCGTGGCCGGCACGTCCGGCAGCACCATCGTGTCGCCGTGTCCGATGATCGCGCTCGGCGATTTGTGGAAGGCGTTGATCGGCGCCGGCGCGCTGCGCGTGCCGTCTTCCATGTAGTTGACCGCCATGCAGTCGATCGTGCGCGGGCCCGGCACCGGCGGACGGATGCGCACGCCCGACACCGGCACCCCGGCGCCGCGCGCCACCGCCGCCTCGAGCCGCGGCTTGTAGCTGCCCCAATGCTCGATCAGGCCGTTCATTAAGTCGCCTGGGCCGGTATGCGGGATGTCCTTGACCGCGGCGCTGACGTCGACCACGGCCTCGTTCTTCAGCACGCCGAGCTTGAAATCATCGAAATAGACCAACTTCATCCTGTGTTCCTCACCTGTTGTGTTGTGCTTGCAGCCGAAGCCGGTCGGTCGCCGCGCCGATCTCGCCGGCGATGAGCTTATACCGCATCGCGGCGGGGCGAGAAGGTGCCGGGTCTATCGGATGACGCGGCAAGGTATTAAAGGGGTGGGAGTGGCGGCGATGCGACAGCGCATTCGCATTAAAGGAGAGAAGCGATGGACCTGAAGGGCGCGGTTGCACTGGTGACGGGCGGCAATGGCGGGCTGGGGCAGCGCATCTGCCACGCGCTCGCGCAGGAGGGCGCACATGTCGCTGTCATGTACGCTCGCAGCCGTGACCAGGCGGAAGGTGTCGCCAGCGAACTAAGGTCGCGTCATCAAGTCAACGCTCAGGCTTTCGCCTGTGACATCACCGACGGCGCGGCCGTGGATCGGCTGGTCGGCGAGGTGACCCGGGCCTTCGGCCGCCTTGATATTCTGATCAATGACGCCGCCTACAACGTCTCGATCCCGTTCGGCGATCTCGACAATCTGACGCCGGAGGTGTGGAGCAAGATCATGGCCGTCAACCTGACGGGGCCGATGCACCTGACCAAGGCGGTAGCCCCTGTCATGAAGGCCCGGGGGCGAGGCCGCATCGTCAACATTGCTTCGGTGGCAGGGCTCAGCCCGACCGGCTCTTCCATTGCCTATGCCGTCTCGAAGGCGGGGCTCATTCATCTGACGCGTTGCATGGCGGTGGCGCTGGCGCCCGAGACGCTCGTCAATTGCGTGGCGCCGGGCCTGCTGGACGGCACGCGCGCGACAGCCAATCTGCGGCCCGAGCAGATCGAGCGTTCCGCATCGGGCTCGCTCCTGAAGAAGGCTGCCGACAAGGACGACTGCGCGGACATGGTGGTCACCATGTGCCGCACCGAGACCATGACCGGCCAGACCGTCGTCATCGACTCCGGACGCATCTTCCACTAGGACGACGGGCCAGCTCGCGTAGGGCGGATTCACTTTAACCCGCCGATTCATACGAGATGGCGGATTAAAGGGAATCCGCCCTACGGCATTGAGGAATAACCGAGGTTTTGATCGATGGTTGTTTGGTCTCCGCTCAGGTTCAACAGCGGACGGGAGATGGCAAATCGGTTCGCGATGGCGCCGCTAACGACCGATTCTTCCCATGAAGATGGGACGGCCAGCGAAAACGAACTCGAATTCGTCCGACGCCGTGCTGCCGGCGGATTCGGAGCTGTCATTTCTTCCGCGGCTTACGTCGAACAGGACGGGCGCTCCTGGCAGGGCATAGGCGCGGCACATGATGGACACTTGTCCAGTCTGCATCGGCTCGCTGCAGCGATGCGTGCTGCCGGAGGTCTTGCGATCCTCCAGATATATGACGGTGGCCGCATCGCAAAGCCCGAATTGACAGGTGAGCAATGTCTGCGTGCGCCTTCCGCGGTTGCATCGTTGCGTCCCGGAGCAAAGACGCCGAGGGCGATGACATCCGATGAGGTTGGAAGCCTGATTGCAAGCTTTGGAGAGGCTGCTTCGCTGGCTCGAAAAGCCGGTTTCGACGGCGTTGAGATTCACGGAGCCAACCACTACGCGGTTCATCAGTTCTTTTCACCCCGGGCCAATCATCGCGTTGATCATTGGGGCGGCACGCTTTCAAAGCGCATGAACTTTCCTCTCGCTGTCGCGCAGGCCGTTCGCGACGCACTCGGTCCAAAGCTGATCGCAGGGTTTCGCGTTACGCCATTCGAGGCCGAGGCGGACGGCTATACGCTCGAGGACGCCAAACTGCTCTGTCATGAACTTGCCAGGCTGGATCTCGACTACATTTCCGTTTCGCTCGATGATTATCGGAAGAGCCGGCCTACCGGAGAGACCCGTGTTTACAATGGTCCGGTCGAGAGGAGTTATACGCCGGCAGAGAGCCCGATCACGGAATTTGCCCGCGTCATAGCGGGCCGCGGTGCGGTCATGGCAAGCGGTGGGATCAAGACGTGCATGGATGCCGAGGGGGCGATCAAATTGGGAGCCGATCTGGTTGCGGTAGGACGCGCCGTGGTGGTTGATCCGGAATGGCTTTCCAAAGTCCGAAGCAAGAGTGAGGCATCGATCCTTGCGGGACTGCCGAAGGATGAACGCGAGATAGCCGGAGCTTTAAGCATTCCTCCGCGAATGGTCCAATACCTGTTGAGCCGTCCAGGTTGGATCCCTCGCCTTTAGACCTGGCCTTCTCGGACGTCCCTTGATCGCGTAGAGGCCCGCTTCTGTTCTCTTCGCTGAAGCTGGGTTTGCGGTCCTCAGAATGGCTGCCAGCAAATGGAGTCAGTCTGACGACTGGCAGTGAATTGCGAAATGCTCGCAGTTGGCTGCGAGTGCATCGACGGATAAGGAAATCGTGCGGCCGCGGGTTCGACAGGGCGAAGACATGGATCGGCCAAGCACGCTCTTGACGCGGACTAGCCGCCAAGAAGGTACAATCAGGGCGCATGTCGATGGGCGCTGCGCGGCTATTTTCGCAGCTACGTTCGAGTTGGGATGCGGGGCGCTGGCCGCCTCAATCATCCGATGCGGCCTATCTCTGTTGCTGGACCCACAACGGACGTGGCCACCGATGGCACCAACCGGACCTCCAGCCATGTCCGAGTTGAGTCCGTTATCGGGGGCAAAGCGGAAAACATAGGTTCGAAGTGAGTATTTCGCCTT
>CAVRIB010000027.1:0-13244 GCA_963721135.1 uncultured Alphaproteobacteria bacterium | reverse complement strand
GTCAATGTCTTGTCGCCGGAATATCGGGGAGGTCGAGAAACGCTTCGCCAAACGGAAATTCCAGGACGATCTCGCCTCCCTCGTCGGTCACCTCGATGATTGCGCTCAAGAGGCCGGTCGCGGCACCTTCGGTCTTCAGCAGTTCGCGGATCATGGCACGCGCGACTTCCCAGGCCGTATCGGGGTTGCGCAGCTCTTCGCCCTCGGGATCGGAAATCAGCTCATCGCCGATGCGGGTGTTGAAGAAATATCGCGGCATCGGTCGAATTCCCTCCAGGTTGTGGGCCCCCTTCAGGGAAACCGCTTCTCACGAGTTCTTTATCCGAGAGTTCGCTGGTCGGATCGGTTTTTGGATCGTTTGCGGACTAGTCTGAACCCGTTGATCCCTCTTTAGTTTGACGCCGGGTCGCAAAACTCTGTGAACTCTTTTTGCGATGCAACATCAGGGCATCCCTCGGCTTATGACAAAAGATTTCACTGGCGAACTTTTCAATCCCGACTAGTTTAATCTGCGAGGACGGCGTTCGTCCCGGTTTGGAAGGAGAGCCAAAAATGGCCTGGAAGACCCCAAAGATCGTCGAAGTGCCGGTCGGCATGGAAATCAACATGTATGCGTGCGCTGCCCGCAAGTAAGCGGCCGCGATAGTCTGACGTTTTGATCCAAGGTGGACCCAGGCGTGACGCTTTCCGTTTCCGGAAGCGATCGTGCGCCGGTGTCCACCTTCGAACCTTTTCAGGTATCAAAACGCAGGATTCTCCAGGAGACGGATCATGCTTCGCGTCGTCGTCCTGGGCGCCGCGGCCGGTGGTGGAGTTCCGCAATGGAATTGCGGATGTCCGGTTTGTCTGACGGCGCGAAATAATCCCGAACTTCAGAGCAGCCAGGCTTCCATCGCCGTCAGCGCCGACGGTGAACACTGGTTCTTGATCAATGCCTCGCCCGATCTGCGCCAGCAACTGATCGCGACCCCGCAGCTTCATCCGAGGGCGGGCCAGCTTCGCCACAGCCCGGTCGCTGGCGTGATCCTGACCAACGGCGAAATCGATGCGGTCGCGGGGCTATTGTCGATGCGCGAGGGTACGCCGTTTGCGATCTATGCGCATGCCAAGGTGCTTGCGATCCTCGAAGCCAACAGCATCTTCAACGTGCTGAACCCGAAGCATGTGCGGCGCGAGGCGATCGAGGTCGACAGGCCGTTCGAACCCGCCTTGCCGGATGGCACGCCGTCCGGCATCGAGATCCTGCCCTTCGCGGTTTCCGGCAAGAGCGCGTGGTACCTGGAAGGCAAGATTCACCCGGGCGGCAATGACGGCGCGGGCGATACGCTTGGGCTCCGGATCGGTGAAAAGGCGACCGGCAAGCATTTCTATTTCCTTGCCGCGTGCGCCGGCGTCACCGACGATCTGAAGTCGCGGCTTTCAGGCGCGCCGCTGGTGTTTTTCGACGGCACGGTGTGGCGCGACGACGAGTTGATCGCGGCGGGCCTTTCCAGCAAGACCGGACAAGCCATGGGCCATATCGCCATGTCGGGCGATCGCGGCGCGATCGAAAGCCTCGCCGGGCTCGATATCGGGCGCAGGATGTTTCTGCATGTCAACAATTCCAACCCGGCGCTGCTGCGCGACTCCGCCGAGCGCAAGATGGCCGAACGCGCGGGCTGGCAAATTCCCGCCGATGGAACGGAGATTACGCTTTGAACGGGAAAACCTTGCCCCCCGACGGGATGACCGCGTTTTCGCGCGGCAACAGCGCGCCGTTGAACAGCGCCGCGGAACTCGAGGCAGCGCTGCGCCTGATCGGCGCCAGGCGTTATCATAATCTGCATCCCTTCCACGGGCTGTTGCACGGCGGCAAGCTGAACAAGGGGCAGGTGCAGGCCTGGGCGCTGAACCGTTATTATTACCAGAGCACGATACCGCTGAAGGACGCGGTGGTGATCTCGCGATTCCGCGATCGCGCCACGAGGCTCGAATGGCGGCACCGCATCGAGGACCATGACGGCGATGCCGGCACCGAGGGCGGCATCGAGCGCTGGCTGAAGCTGACCGAGGGATTGGGCCTCGACCGCGCTTACGTGGAATCAACCGAAGGCATCCTCCCCGCCACGCGCTTTGCGGTCGAGGCCTATGTGCATTTCTGCCGCGACAAGACCCCGCTCGAGGCGATCGCCTCGTCGCTGACGGAGCTGTTTGCGCCGAACCTCCATGAAGAGCGCATTTCGGGAATGCTAGCGCACTACGATTTCGTCAATCCCGACATCATGAGCTATTTCAGCCGCCGCCTGCAGCAGGCGCCACGCGACGCCGGCTTCGCGCTCGAATACGTCAAGCAACACGCCACGACGCCGGCGGAACGCGAGGCGGTCTGCCATGCGCTCTTGTTCAAGACCAATGTGCTATGGGTTCAGCTCGACGCGCTGTATCATGCCTATGTCGAGGGCCACATTCCGCCGGGCGCGTTTGTTCCCAGGGAAATATAGGGACCGGTTGAGAGGCGAAGGCAATGACGGGCGCGCGCAGCCGCAACATCAGTGTCAGCGAGGCCAGCCGGCCGGTGCTGCCGCGCCATGCGAAATTGAAGTTCGACGAGACGCGGCAGGTCTGGGTCATCCTGGCGCCGGAGCGCGTGCTGGCGCCGGACGAGATCGCGGTGGAAGTGCTTCAGCTTTGCGATGGCGTGCGCAGCGTGGCCGTCATCGTCGATCAGCTCGCCGCCAGATACACGGCCGAGCGCGGCGCGATCGCAACCGACGTCATCGCCATGCTGCAGGACCTCGCCGACAAGGGATTTTTGACGGAAGCCCGCGAGAGGACGTCATGACCCCGACGCTGACGGACGCCCACCTCGTCACCGGCGATCCCGCCGACGGGCTCGCCGCGCTGGAGAGCCGCGGTTCGACCGCGGAGACTTTCGGCATTCCGCTCGCGGTGCTCGCCGAACTGACGCATCGCTGCCCGTTGCAGTGTCCCTACTGCTCCAATCCGGTCGAGCTCGAGCGCGCCGGCGGCGAGCTTTCGACCAAGGAATGGAAGAAGGCGCTTTCCGAACTCGCCGAGATCGGCGTGCTGCAGATTCATTTTTCCGGCGGCGAGCCCACCGCGCGCAAGGATCTGGTCGAGCTGGTGCAGCACGCGAGCGACGTCGGGCTTTATTCCAATCTGATCACGTCGGCCGTGCTGCTCACGCGCGAAAGGCTTTCCGCGCTCGCCGATGCCGGACTATGCCACGTCCAGATCAGTTTCCAGGGCAACGAGCCCGTGGTCGCCGACCGCGTCGCCGGCTTCAGGGGCGCGCACGAAAAGAAGATCGAAGCCGCGAAGTGGACGCGCGAGCTCGACCTGCCGCTGACGGTCAACGCCGTCATGCATCGCCAGAACCTGTTTCAATTGTCCGACATCATTCAGATGGCGGTCGATCTCGACGCCGACCGGCTCGAGGTCGCCAATGTGCAATATTACGGCTGGGCGCTGAAAAACCGCGCGGCACTGATGCCGACGCTGGCGCAGATCGAGGAGACGAGCCGCCTCGTCGAGGAAGCGCAAGCGCGGCTCAAGGGCGTGCTCGCCATCGACTACGTGGTGCCGGACTACTACGCGCTGCGGCCGAAGAAATGCATGGGCGGCTGGGGCCGGCAGTTTTTCAACATTTCGCCCGCGGGAAAGATCCTGCCCTGCCACGCCGCCGAAACCATCACCGGGCTCGAATTCGAAACCGTCCGCTCCAACCATTCGATCGCCTGGATCTGGCAGAATTCGCAGGCCTTCAACCGCTATCGCGGCACGGGCTGGATGCCGGAGCCGTGCAAATCTTGCGAATTCAGGGAAGTCGATTTCGGCGGCTGCCGCTGCCAGGCCTTTGCGCTGACGGGCGACGCCGGCAACACCGATCCGGCCTGCACGCTGTCGCCGATGCATCAGGAAATCTTCAAGCTGGCGGAAGCGGAAGCCGCCGGCGACAATAACCGCTTCATCTATCGCAATTTTGCCGGGGGTATGCCGGAGACGGGCGGCGACCATGGCGCCTGACGCCGACGCCGGCAAAGCGAGAAGTCAACGCTCCGATCCCTTCGCGCCGCTGACGTCGGAGCAGCTCGCCGCCGGCAGTGGCCACGAGATTTACGTCGAAAGCGTCGGCCGTGCCGACGGGATTCCGGCGGTTTACCTGCATGGCGGACCCGGCAGCGGCTGCCAGCCCGATCATCGCCGGCTGTTCGATCCGGAACGCTTCCACGCCGTGCTGTTCGATCAGCGCGGCGCCGGCCGAAGCCGCCCCAAGGGCGGCCGCGAACACAATACGCTCCCCGACCTGATCGCCGACATGGAGCTGATCCGCGAGAAATTCGGCTTTTCGCGCTGGATGATCGTCGGCGGTTCCTGGGGCGCGACGCTGGCGCTGGCCTATGCGCAAGCGCATCCGAAGCGGGTCAGCGGCATCGTGCTGCGCGCCACCTTCCTCGGCACCCGAAAAGAACTGGAAGGCGCCTTTCTCGATGTGCTTCCGCGCTTCTATCCGGACCTCAACGACGATTTCCTCAACGTGTTGTCGCCGGACGAGCGCACGCGACCGCTCGATGCCTATTTCCGCCGGATCCTCGATGCCGACCCCGCGGTGCACGGCCCGGCGGCCCGGGCCTGGCACGACACCGAACGAATTCTGTCCGAACATGCCCCCGGCCGCGTCCGGCTCGATCCCAACGCGCTGAACTCCACGCAAGCCTTGCCGGCCACGCCATTCATGGAAGCCCATTATTTCCGGCATGATTGCTTCATGCAGCCGGGACAGCTGTTGGCGGAAGCGGCAAAGCTCGATCGGATTCCCGGCCTCATCGTGCAGGGCCGCTACGATTTATTGTGTCCGCCGGCAACCTCGCACGCGCTCGCCGCGGTGTGGCCCGATGCCGAGATTCGTCTGGTCGAAGGCGCCGGCCATTCGCTGTACGATCGCGGCGTCAGGGATGCGGTGATGAAGGCAATCGCGGACCTCGCCTCGGAGATCACCAAATAGGAAGCTTCGAAAAATGCCGCTTGCCGGAAAAGGAATGCTGCTGACGTCGATGGACGTCGATCCCGCGGATGAAGCCGACTTCAACCGCTGGTACGATCGCGAACATCTCGAGGAGCGCGTCGCGATCGAGGGCTTTCTCGAAGCCCGGCGCTACGTCGCGCACCAAGCCCGTCCGAAATATCTCTGCCTGTATTCGACGCGCACCTTCGAGGTGCTCGACAGCCCGGCCTATCGCGCCAAGCTCGCCAATCCGACCGATTGGTCGACGAAGACCATGGCCCGCTTCAAGAACATGATCCGCGCGATCGCGCGCATCACCATCAGCCGCGGCAAAGGCCGGGGTGCGGCGCTCGGCATCGTCCGCCTCCGCCCGCGCACCGGCAGCGAAGCCGGCTTGCGCGCCAGCCTGGCGGCGAAACTCGATCCCGAAAAGCTCGACGGCATCGTCTCGATGCATCTGATCGAGAGCGATCCGGTGCTCTCGAAGCCGCTCACCGACAGCCCGGCCGTGTCCGATCCCGGCGCCGGCGACTGGTTCGTCCTGATCGATGGCACGAATCTGAACGCGATCTCGGCGGCTATATCGGCGCGCTTTGGCGGATCAGAAGCACTGGAACCGGGAATACAGGTCTCGGCGGGGAGTTACCACCTGATGTGGGACCTGGCGAGATCCGACATCTGATTGCGCTAAATCAATGCGAGATTCCTGCTTTCGTCCGACAAGATTGGAAATGATTTGAATATGCTGCACTGCGATAAGTATCCCAGCAGCATTTAAGCCGGGCCGCCAGACCACCAGAGAATGGCCATTTAGGTAAAAATGGCTTTTCAGTGCACCGCCGATCATATTCAATGGCCCGATTCACTAAGTCCATGATATGGCGGGCGAACCAAAAGAACGCCGCTATCGGCGTTCACAACAAGAGTCAAAGGCCGCGCTTTCCTTGAAATCGCGCGGACATGGTAGGAATGAAACCGACTGATATCGCGGCACCCGACTACTTTCACAAGGTGGTCGACTGCCAGTGGGCCTGTCCCGCGCATACGCCCGTTCCAGAATACATCCGCCTGATCGCCGAAGGCCGCTATAGCGACGCCTACATGATCAATTGGAGGTCGAACGTGTTTCCGGGGATTCTCGGGCGCACCTGCGATCGTCCGTGCGAGCCCGCATGCCGCCGCGGCCGCGTCGAGGAGACGCCGGTGGCGATCTGCCGGCTGAAGCGCGTCGCGGCCGACTTCAAGGACGACGTCAAGGGCCGCATGCCGCGGCCGTCCGCGAAGAACGGCAAACGCATCGCGATCGTCGGCGGCGGCCCGGCTTCGCTGACGGTCGCCCGCGACCTCGCCCCGCTCGGCTATCACTGCATCGTGTTCGACGGCGATCCGAAGGCCGGCGGCATGATGCGCACGCAGATTCCGAAATTCCGCCTGCCGGATTCGGTGATCGACGAGGAAACCGATTACATCCTCAATCTCGGCATCGAGTTCCGCGGCGGCCAGCGCATCGACAGCCTCAAGAAGCTGCTGGGCGAAAACTACGACGCGATCTTCGTAGGGAGTGGCGCGCCGCGCGGCCGCGAGCTCGAGATACCCGGCCGCAAGGAAGCCGCGAGCCACATCCACATCGGCATCGACTGGCTCTCCAGCGTGTCGTTCGGCCACACCGACAAGATCGGCAAGCGCGTGATCGTGCTCGGCGGCGGCAACACCGCGATGGACTGCTGCCGCACCGCGCGCCGCCTCGGCGGCGAAGACGTCAAGGTGATCGTGCGTTCCGGCTTCGAGGAGATGAAGGCAAGCCCCTGGGAAAAAGAAGACGCCATGCACGAGGACATCCCGATCCTCAATTTCATGGTGCCTGTCGCCTTCACCCACGACAACGGCAAGCTCACCGGCGTCACCTTCCAGAAGGTGAAGGCCGAGTACGACACCAACGGCCGTCGCAGCCTGGTCCCCACGGGTGAACCCGACCAGACGATTCCTTGCGACGACGTGCTGGTGGCGGTCGGCCAGGAGAACGCGTTTCCCTGGATCGAGCGCGACTGCGGCATCGAATTCGACAAATGGAACATGCCCAAGGTCGACGCCAAGACCATGGGCTCGACGCACCCGAAGGTGTTTTTCGGCGGCGACGCCGCGTTCGGCCCCAAGAACATCATCTGGGCGGTGGCGCATGGCCACGACGCCGCGCTCTCGATCCACAAGCTCGTCTCCGGCGAGGACATCCACGAGCGTCCGCTTCCGCAAGTGGAGATCTCCTCGCAGAAGATGGGCATCCACGAGTGGAGCTACGACAACGACGTCTCCGCCGACCAGCGCTACAAGGTGCCGCACCGCGACAAGGTGATCGCGCTGAAGGATATCCGCGCCGAGGTCGAGCTCGGCTATGACGTCAAGCTCGCGCTCGGCGAGGCGCGGCGCTGCCTGAACTGCGACATCCAGACGGTATTCTCGGCGCCGCTGTGCATCGAATGCGACGCCTGCGTCGACATCTGCCCGATGGACTGCATCACCTTCACCGACAACGGCGAGGAAGCCGATTTGCGCGCGCGGCTGAAGGCGCCATCGCCGCATCCGGACCAGGACCTCTATGTCGCCGACGGCCTGAAGACCGGACGCGTCATGGTGAAGGACGAAGACGTCTGCCTGCATTGCGGCCTGTGCGCCGAACGTTGTCCCACCGGCGCCTGGGACATGCAGAAATACCTCATCGACATGACTCACGCAGGTTCAACATGCCCGTCCAAAAGCCGATCAGCGGCGTAAACGACTTCGTCGTCCGCTTCGCCAACGTCAACGGCTCGGGCTCGGCGAGCGCCAACGAGCTGTTCGCCCGCTCCATCCTGCGCCACGGCGTGCCGGTCAGCCCGCGCAACATCTTCCCCTCCAACATCCAGGGCCTGCCGACCTGGTACGAGGTGCGGGTGACGGAGGCCGGCCATCTCGGCGCCCGCGGCGGCGTCGACATGATGGTGGCGATGAACCCGCAGACCTGGGACAAGGACATCGCCTCGATCGAGCCCGGCGGCTATCTGTTCTACAACTCCACCAAGCCGATGCCGGCCTCGAAATTCCGCGACGACATCACCGTGATCGGCGTGCCGCTGACCGCGATCACCAATTCGACCTATACCGACCCGCGCCAGCGCCAGCTGTTCAAGAACATCATCTATCTCGGCGCGCTGTGCGCGCTGCTCGACATGGACCCCAAGGTCGTCGAGCAACTGATCGGCGAGCAGTACAAGGGCAAGGAAAAGCTGTTGTCATCCAACGTCCACGCGCTGCATCTCGGCCGCGACTGGGCGCTGCAGAATCTCAAATGCCCGATCGGCCTGCGCGTCAAGAAGGCCGACAAGGTCGGCGACCGCATCTTCATCGAAGGCAACAGCGCAGCCGCGCTCGGCGCGGTCTACGGCGGCGCCACCGTCTGCGCCTGGTACCCGATCACGCCGTCATCCTCGCTCGCCGACGCCTTCTCCAGCCATTGCCGCAAGCTGCGGCACGACAAGGAGACCGGCAAGGCCAAATACGCCATCGTCCAGGGCGAGGACGAACTGGCCTCGATCGGCATCGTGATCGGCGCGTCCTGGAACGGCGCGCGCGCCTTCACCGCCACCTCCGGCCCCGGCATCTCGCTGATGCAGGAGTTCATCGGCCTGTCCTACTTCGCCGAGATTCCGGCGGTGATCATGGATGTGCAGCGCGCCGGCCCCTCGACCGGCATGCCGACGCGCACCCAGCAATGCGACATCCTGGTGTGCGCCTATGCCTCGCATGGCGACACCAAGCACGTGCTGCTGTTTCCGGAAGACCCGGCGGAGGCCTTCGAATTCGCAGCCCAGGCCTTCGACCTCGCCGAGCGCCTGCAGACCACGATCTTCCTCATGCTCGATCTCGACATCGGCATGAACCACCGGCTCTGCCGCCCGCTGAAGTGGGATGACGCCAGGCAATACGACCGCGGCAAGGTGATGACCGCGCAGATGCTGGACGAGGGCCGCGACTTCGGCCGCTACCTCGACGTCGACGGCGACGGCATTCCCTACCGCACCCTTCCCGGCGCCCACCCGACCAAGGGCTCCTATTTCACCCGCGGCACCTCGCGCGACCGCTATGCGCGCTATTCCGAGGAGGGCGCGGTCTACGCCGACAACATGCAGCGCCTGGTGCGCAAGTTCGAGACCGCCCAGGACATGGTGCCGCGGCCGCTGCAGGCCAATGCCGCAAAACCCACCAAATACGGCGTGATCTATTTCGGCTCGACCGCGCCGGCCATGGACGAGGCGATCGAGATCCTGGAAGCGCGCGGGCATCATCTCGATCGCCTGCGCATCCGCGCCTTCCCGTTCCACTCCAGCGTCGCGAGCTTCCTCGCCGACCATGATTTCGTCTACGTGGTCGAGCAGAACCGCGATGCGCAGCTGCGCTCGCTGATCGTCAACGAAAACGGCATCGATCCCGTCCGCCTGGTGCCGATCCTGCATTATGACGGCACGCCGATCACCGCCCGCTTCATTGCGGGCGCCGTCGGCGACCACCAGGACAAGCTCCAGGTCACCCCGCTCCGCAAGGTAAAGTCATGACCTATATTGCAAAACCGAAATTCCATCATCCCGGCCTGCCCAAGAACAGTCTCGGCTATACCCACCGCGACTACGAGGGCAAGATTTCGACGCTGTGCGCCGGCTGCGGCCATGACTCGATCACCGCCTCGATCATCGAGGCCTGCTACGAGCTTTCGATCGAGCCGCATCGCGTCGCCAAGATTTCGGGCATCGGCTGCTCCTCGAAGACGCCTGACTATTTTCTCGGTAATTCACACGGCTTCAATTCGGTCCATGGCCGCATGCCCTCGGTCCTGACCGGCGCCAATCTCGCCAACCGCGACCTGATCTATCTCGGCGTCTCCGGCGACGGCGATTCGGCGTCCATCGGCTTCGGCCAGTTCGCGCATTCGATCCGGCGCGGCGTCAACATGACCTATATCGTCGAGAACAACGGCGTCTACGGCCTGACCAAGGGCCAGTTCTCGGCCACCGCCGACCGCGGCTCGAAGTCCAAGAAGGGCGTCACCAATACCGACAACGCCATCGACCTCGTGGCGATCGCGCTGCAACTGGGTGCGACCTTCGTGGCGCGCAGCTTCTCCGGCGACAAGAGCCAGCTGGTGCCGCTGATTTCCGCCGCCATCGAGCACAAGGGCTCGGCCTTCATCGACGTGATCAGCCCGTGCATCGCCTTCAACAACCATGCCGGCTCGACCAAGAGCTTCGACTATGTCCGCGAACACAACGACGCGGTGAACCGCCTCGACGTGCTGACCGGCCGCGAGCCGATCACGGTCGACTACGCGCCGGGCACGGTGCAGGTGGTCGAACAGCACGACGGCAGCAGGATCGCGCTGCGCAAGATCGACGCCGACTATGATCCGCACGATCGCGTCGGCGCGATGACCTTCCTGCAGCGGCACGCCGCCAAGGGCCAGATCGTCACCGGCCTGCTCTACATCGATCCCGAAGCGGACGACCTGCACACCCACCTCGACACGGTGGAGAAGCCGCTCAACTCGCTCAACGAGAAGGCGCTGTGCCCGGGCTCCGCGGCACTGGACAAGATCAACGCTGCCTTGCGCTAGCGTCCGCTGCCGGCTCGAAAAACTGCTGCCACTCCTTGTCGAGCCGCGCCAGCGCGTCGGCAAGCTGCACCGCCGACAGACCGCCGGCGTCCGTCAGCAGATCGAGGCCCTTCAACCGCGCCAGCGCGTCGTCGATCTCGAAATCGGTCGCAACTCCGAAGGCGCGCGCCAAGAGCTCCTCGATGCGCGCGCCGAGCGCCTCGCGCGTGAGCGGCGCCGCCGTCGTCAGCAGGACGTAATAGGCCAGCAGCGCTTCCTTCCAGTCCTGCTCCTCGGCTTCGCCAATGATGTAGTTGAAGATACCGGAATTGTTGTTGACGTTGCGGTAGTAGATGTTGTCGGTGAGCTCCTTCTGGTGCACCAGCGACTGGCGATGGAAGTTTCCCCATTGCCGCAAGATGAAGGCGCCGAGCGCGAACAGGCCGCTTAACGCAGCGAGCGCTTTCTCGACGTCGTTGTCATGGATCGTGCCGGTGAGACCGAGATAGAAACCGGCGACGAGAAACAGCACAGCCATGGTCGAGGCGAGCTTGATCAGGATCGGCACGCCACCGACGACCGCGGGCACCGCCAGCGTCAGCTGATCGGCCAGACTCATCACCACGCGCACATTGGGAAACAAGGCCTTGAGATCGGCGCGGGCGATGTGACGGAAATACTTGAACAGCACCGCGCCGCTGCGGATTTTCTGCCCGCTGCGCCGCGCACGCGCGAGCGGCTTGCGGGCGTCATTCTGGCCGTCCGGCCTGGTCGCGACCATCATCACGACGTCGTCATAGACCGCGACCTCGAGCGGACGACGGCGCAGGCTGAACCAGGTGGGGATCTCGATCGTCTCGGTGTGGTGCCCGCGGCGGAACATGCGGACGTCGCGATAATCCTCGATCGGCGCCTTGATCCTGACCCGTACCCGGGCGCGCTCGGCGAAGGCGCGCGTGATCTCGTCATGCGTTATCTCGATGAAGTTGGCTTCCCGCATGACCCGGACGAATTCCTCGTTCAGGCTGTGGTAGGCCGGCTCGAGATCCTTCGCCGGGCCGCAGGCGTGGGGTCGACCTCGGGGTCGAAGTGAAAATAGGCCTCGCGCAGCCGGTCGAGCTCCTCGAAATACTGGTAGTGCAGGATGGCCCCGAGCATGCGGGCGAGTTGCCTCAAGCCGGCCTGACCGGCCTCATCCAGCTTTCCTTCCGCGAGCAGGCCGCCGATGATGTCCGACTTCCGCAGCGGAATGAAACGGTCCCGTTGCGCCGGGTCGGCGCCCTCGCCTCCGATTTTGGCCGGTACGCCGTTCACAAGACACTCGCCGGCGCTGTCCGCATCCCGCAAATCATTCTCTCACCATGACAATCCGGCATCGAAACCAGTGTGAGGGTCATCACCGGGATCGCCGCCGATCCTCCCATTTCCCGGGGATCGAAATGCTGTGAATGGCGTTATCTTGAGGGGGATACGACATATTTCCCTCGTGGGCGAGGCCCAAGGACATGTTGACAACATTCGGCGTCCCGCCGGAAGCTGCGGGAACCCGACACCGGGCCGGTTCGAACAGAAACAGGGCATCATGAATCCCGTCAAAGCACTCGAAAGCCACGGCCAGTCGGTCTGGCTGGATTTCCTGGCCCGCGGCTTCGTCGCCAAGGGTGACCTGCAAGAGCTGATCGATAGCGACGGCGTCAAGGGCGTGACGTCGAATCCGTCGATCTTCGAGAAGGCGATCGGCAGTTCGGACGAGTATGACGGCGCGATCGGCAGCGCTCTGAAAAAGGGCGATCGCTCGGTGGCCGAGCTGTTCGAAGGGCTCGCGGTCGAGGACATCCAGCGCGCGGCGGATGTGCTGCGCCCGGTCTACGACCACCTTCACGGCGACGACGGCTTCGTCAGTCTCGAAGTCTCGCCTTATCTCGCGACGGACACCAGGGCCACCATCGCCGAGGCCCAGCGGCTCTGGAAGGACGTCCACCGCAAGAACCTGATGATCAAGGCGCCGGCGACGCCGGAAGGCCTGCCCGCGATCGAGCATCTGATCGGCGAAGGCATCAGCGTCAACATCACGCTCCTGTTCTCGCAAAATGTCTATGTCGAGGTCGCCGAGGCCTATCTGGCGGGCCTGGAAAAATACGTCGCCGGCGGCGGCGATCCCTCCCATGTCGCGAGCGTCGCGAGCTTCTTCGTCAGCCGGATCGACACTGCCGTCGACAAGGAGCTCGACGAAAAGATCGCGCGTGCCAACGATCCGACCGAGAAGGAGCGTCTCGCCGCCTTGAAGGGCAAAGTCGCGATCGCGAATGCAAAACTTGCCTATCGGGAATACAAGCGGCTGTTCGCTGGCCCACGCTGGGAGAAGCTGAAGGCCAAGGGAGCAAAGCCGCAGCGCCTGCTGTGGGCCTCGACCGGCACCAAGAACAAGGACTACAGCGACGTGCTCTATGTCGAGGAGCTGATCGGCCCCAACACCGTCAATACCGTGCCGCCGGCGACGCTCGATGCCTTCCGCGATCACGGCAAGCCGCGCGACAGCCTCGAGGAGAACGTCGAGGACGCGCGAGGCGTGCTCGCCGAACTCGAGCGATCCGGCATTTCGCTCGATGCGATTACCGCCGA
>CAVRIB010000026.1:0-40950 GCA_963721135.1 uncultured Alphaproteobacteria bacterium | reverse complement strand
GGCAATCGTATTGATGTCGGTCATTGTCTTGCTCCTTCGTTTGTCTCGCCGGATTGACCGGCTGACCGACTATCGAAGCTTCGCGTGGCCCAATCGATTACCTCGGAGGTCAAGGAATTCGATTTTTTCGACCTCAAGGAAACTGCCGGAAAATTCCGCGATTATTTCGGCACCATCGAAATCGCAAGAAACCCGGCGGGTTCAGTTGGCCGTGACGTGATAGCTGACGGTCGAGCATCCCGACCGGTTGCCCTTCGACCCGCACAGATGGATGACGTATTGGTCCGATCCCCTGAAGCCGGGGTTTGGCTGAAATTTCAGGGTCAGCGGGTCAACCAGCGTCAAGGTGCCGTTCTTCGGGCGCGTTTCGATAGTGGTGTAGGGTGAATCCAGTCCGGAATGGAGACGTATGATGCACGCGGCTCCTCCGGTCGTCGTCTGGTTCGCTGACGCGGCCTCGTTGAGCAGGCTGGCCGCATGCCAGTCGTCCTGTTTGCATCCCTGCTGCGGCGCGGCGGCGGAATTGTTCGGCGGCGGTTGCGCCGCGGAGGCAACCTGCGGCTCGTCGATCGCATCGCCCGGAACGACCGAGCACACGATGTACTGCGCAGTCATCGCGCTGAGCCTGAAGGGATCGCCATTCGGGCTACGGCCGTAGAGGTAATACGGCTGGTCGGGTTGCCGCTCGAAGGCAACACTGCCGGTACAGGAAGTGCCGTTGGTGGTGATGGCAATCTTGACCCGGTAGTTGCGCGCCTGAATGCCGTAGACGAGCTGGTTGTTCTCGTAAACCACCTGCACGCCCTGATCGGTACCGCCGAGCGGCGTGCGGGCCTGACGCAGGAGGCTCGTCGGACTTATCGGCGTGCTGTAGAGCCGGCTCACGATCTCGTTTTTCGACTTCATGGAGATCGCGAGTTCCCGGCCGGCATAGTCGATCTTTCCAGGTTCCGGCCACAATTGATCGAGCTTGATCGTGTAACTGACCCGATAGGATTTGCGGACATAGTCCTCGATGCCGCCGGCGGCATGTCCGGGCGGGTTGGCCGGGGAAAGATTGCGTGGCTCGGGATTGGCGGAGGCGACGCTGGGCGCCGCCGGTGCGCTCAATTTGCTCCGCGCCGCGCGAGCAAGATCGGCATAAAAGCCCTTCGGATAGGTTTTAAGGAAAGCGTCCCAGCCGGCCAGCGTGTTGATCTGCGCCGCCAGCTCGTAATCCTTTCGCAGCGGCGAGTTCGGGTCGAGCGCCGTCACCTGCGCCGGCACCGGCGCCGCCGGCCGCGCGCCCGGCACCAGAAGGACATCGTCGCCGCCGAGCGAGCCGTAGACGAAAGGCTCCTGCTTGTTCTCGGTCGATTTCAGGACCTCGTCGCGGACATAGCCGAGCGAACGGCGAATGTCCTGGCCGGGCCTAGGCAGCTGCTGCAGGAGCGCGGTCGTGAACGGGCTGTGTTGTCCTTCGCCGTCGGAGGCCGTGGAGCCCGCCTTCGCCGCATAGGCGATCAAGGTGTTGGGGTTTTGCGGTTCGACCTTGGCGAGGCCGCGCTCGACGCCGCGCGAAGACAGGCTGCGCTTCATGGTCTGCTGGAACGGGTTGTCGCGACAGGCATCGAGGATCACCAGCCGCAGCTTCTTCACGGGATCGAGGATGCGCACGATGCGATCGAGCGAGACGGCCTCGTCCTCGACGTCGACGTCGCGTTCGAGCCTGGTGTCGACCGGCAACAGGTAATTGATGCCGTCGATCTCGATGCCGTGCCCGGCGTAGTACACGAGCGCGATGTCGGCATCGCGGACCTTGTCGGAGAAATCCCGGATCATGCGCCGCATCTCGGCGTTGTCGACGTCCTCCCTGGCGTCGACGACGTCGAAGCCGGCCTTCTTCAGCATCTCGCCGATCGAGGCCGCGTCCTTGGACGGATTCGGCAGCGGATTGACGTGCTGATAGGCGGAATTGCCGATCACGAGCGCAACGCGCTTGTCGGCCATGGCCGGCACAGCGCTTGCGACGATTGCGCTCGCGACTATCGCAAAGAACAGGCCAACGGATACAGCCAGATAACGGCTGGTGGCGCCGGACGGGGCGTGGCACGCCATGGCGCAGGCTCCCCCTGCTGATCAATAGCCAACATGCCACAACCGCGCGCAGGCCGGAAGGTGTCGCCTGAGCCCGCGCTTCGCCCGCACGATCGCAAAGAGATTGTCCGTGGGAATGCCGCCCCTTGAGCACAGATTACCGCGCCGCGGTCACCATGATCTCGACGCCGTATTGGGGCGCCGCGAGCCTGGCCTCGACGGTGGCGCGGGCCGGGGTATTTCCCCTGGATACCCAGGCGTCCCATACCGCGTTCATCTCGGCGAACGTCTTCATGTCGACGAGATAGATCGTCGCCGTCAACAGCTTCGACTTGTCGCTTCCTGCCTTCGCGAGGTGGCCGTCGATGATGGAAAGCACCTCCTGCGTCTGTTTCGTCACGCTGTCGCCGGCCGTCTTGTTGGCGACGACGCCGGCGAGAAAGACGGTATCGCCGTGGATCACGACCTGGCTCATGCGCGGCCCGGTATCGAAACGCTGAATGCTCATCCTGTCCTCCCGAAGTTTTGTGGCCGGTTGCTTAGCGCGTGGGCGCACTCTCCGCCACTGCGATTTGCGCCGGAGAGCAATGTCATCGGTGGAAATAGTGTCGGCGCAATCCGAGCATGCATCCGAGGGTTCCTACCCCGCCGCCTTCGCCGCGGCGCGGCCGGCGTTGCGGCCGGAGAACAGGCAGCCGCCGAGAAAGGTGCCTTCCAGCGAGCGATAGCCGTGCATGCCGCCGCCGCCGAAGCCGGCGGCTTCGCCCGCGGCGTAAAGGCCGGGCATGATCCGGCCGTCTTGACCGAACACGCGGGAGTCGAGATCGGTCTCGAAGCCACCCAGCGTCTTGCGGGTCAGGATGTTGAGCTTCACCGCAATCAGCGGGCCGTGGGCGGGATCGAGAATCCGGTGCGGTTTGGCGGTGCGGATCAGGCGGTCGCCGATATAGCGGCGCGCATTGTGGATGTTCATCACCTGCGTGTCCTTGACGTAGGGATTCTCGATCTCGCGGTCGCGCGCCTCGATCTGCGCTTTCACAAATTCGAAGCTCAACAACTTGTCGCCGACGAGCGCATTCATGGCGGCCACGAGGTCGGCCAAGTTGTCACGCACAATGAAATCCGCGCCCTTGCTCTTGAACGCCTCGACCGGCGCCGGCGCGCCCTTGTTGGTGGCGCGGCGCGCGGTCATCAGCCAGCTTTTTCCCGTCAGATCCGGATTTTGCTCGGAGCCCGAGAGCGCGAACTCCTTCTTGATGATGCTTTGGGTCAGCACGAACCACGAATAATCGTGACCGGTCGACATGATTATATTGCAGCTGGCCAAGCGTGTCGGAGCCGGGAAACAGCGGCGAGGGAAGCCGCTTGCCTGTCGCGTCGAACCACATCGACGACGGTCCGGGCAGAATGCGGATACCGTGCCGCGGCCAGATCGGCGACCAGTTCCTGATACCCTCCACATAATGCCACATCCGGTCACGGTTGATCAGCCGGGCGCCGGCTTCCTCGGTGATGCCGATCATGCGGCCGTCGACATGTTCGGGCACGCCGGAAATCATGTTTTTAGGCGGTTCGCCAAGACGCTTCGGCCAGTTCTGTCGGACCAGGTCGTGATTGCCGCCGATGCCGCCGGAGGCGACGATCACGGCTTGCGCTTTGAGGGTGAAGTCGCCGATCACCTTGCGTGAGCTGCTTTTTCCCCGCTCGACCGGGTCAGGCTCGAGGAGCGAGCCGGTCACCCCGTCGACCGTGCCGCCGGTGAGCATGAACGCATCGACCCGGTGGCGGAATTGGAAGGTCAGGCGGCCGCTCGCCTGCGCCTCCCGCGCCCGCCGCTCGAACGGTTCGACAATACCGGGGCCGGTGCCCCAGGTGACATGAAACCGCGGCACCGAATTACCGTGGCTCATGGCATCGTAGCCGCCGCGCTCGGCCCAGCCGACCACGGGAAAGATGCGATGCCCCATGGCGCGGAGCCAGCCGCGCTTTTCGCCGGCCGCGAACGCCACATAGGCTTCCGCCCAGCGTTTCGGCCATACATCTTCGTCGCGGTCGAAGCCCGCAGAGCCCATCCAGTCCTGCAGCGCCAGCTCAAAACCGTCCTTGATGCCGAGCCGGCGCTGTTCGGGGCTATCGACCAGGAACAATCCGCCGAACGACCAGAAGGCCTGGCCGCCAAGGCTTTGTTCGCCCTCCTGATCGACCACGATGACGCGTTTGCCGGCCTCAGTGATCTCGGTCGCTGCGACCAGGCCCGCCAGGCCCCCGCCGACCACAATTACGTCCGCATCGCCTGCCATTGCGTCTTCCCCTCGAGCCATTGCCGATTGAAGCCCTCGGCGTTTGCCGCGGTCAACGGCAAAGGGCCGTTTTGAGCCGCGATCCGCCGCCGGGGAGCGTTAACTTGTTCCACTTTGGGACCTCATCGCGTGCCCCACTGCAGCCCGCCTGCAACACTCAATTTGAATTTGTTTTGAGCCGCCTTGCGCATCTGGACAAAAACGCGATCCCGCAACACGGTGGCGGGGTCTTGCATCACCAAGATCATCAGATTCGGGTTCGACGGGATTGAACTGGGGCTGGGATATGAAACTTGTGACGGGGTTGCTGGCGGCGGTTCTGTTCATGGCAGGCATCGGCACCAGCCAGGCGGTGGTCCGGATTGCGGACGATCGCGGCGGCCGGATCGGCACCTATGTCGACAAGTATCAGGACCTGCGCTCTTCCGGCCAGGAGGTCATCATCGATGGCCTGTGCGCCTCGGCCTGCACCATCGTCCTCGGCGCCGTTCCTCACGACAAGATCTGCGTGACGTCGCATGCCACGCTCGGTTTCCATGCGGCCTGGGATTTCGGGGCCAACGGCCGCGCGGTCACCAACCCCGAAGCAACCCAGATGCTGTACTCGATGTATCCCAGCCCGGTGCGGCGCTGGATCAGCGCGCGCGGCGGGTTGACCCCGCGCATGATTTTCCTGCACGGCAAGCAATTGATGAGCATGTACCGGCCCTGCTATCTCGACGCCCAGGCCGCGGTGCCGCGGTCCGCGCGGCACGACCGCAATGCGGCTCCGCATGACGTGATCACGCCCGCCGCGGCCACGCTTGCCCGGCAGCCCGACTAGCTCTATCTGAACAAGACAGGCAGGCGAGCCGCGACGGCGGTTGCCGACGCCTGCCGGTCAGATCGTTGCTAGAATGGCTCAGCCTGTTTCCACGCCGCAGCAATTGCCCCTCGGCCCCCCCCCCCCCCCTCCCCCCACGCAGGGCGGTGTCCCACGTCGCTGTCATCGCGGCCCGCTTCTGATCCGGACCCCGCAAGGAATTAACGATGGATCGGACCGCCCGCCCGCTTGTGATCGTCTCAGCCTTCGCCGGCAGCCTCGTGGTTGGGCTGGCGCTGATGCTGTGGATGCTGGGCGGATTGCACAATGTCGCCGCGCCCGCCGCGATCGGCGGTCCGTTTCAATTGACCGACCAGAGCGGTCAGACCGTGACCGAAAAGAGCCTGCAGGGGCGCCCGACGCTGATCTTCTTCGGCTTCACCCATTGCCCCGACGTGTGCCCGACCTCGCTGTTCGAGATTTCCGAGGTGCTCAAAGCATGGGCAAGGATGCCGACCAAATCAATGCGTATTTCATCACGGTCGATCCCGAGCGCGACACGGCAGCGGCGATGAAGGACTATCTGTCGAGTTTCGATCCGCATCTGAAGGGCCTCACCGGCACTACCCAACAGGTCGCGAAGGTGACTTCAGAGTATCGGGTCTACGCCAGGAAAGTCCCGCTCAAGGATGGCGACTACACGATGGATCATACCGCGCTGATCTATCTGATGGACCGTGACGGCAAATTCGTCTCGCCGTTCAACCTCAACCGCAAGCCCGAGGAGGCCGCGGCGGATCTTGCGCATTATCTCTGAGGCGCTGACCCGCAAACGGCGTTCGCCTTATCTACCGGATGGTCTATAAGGCCCTCGACTTTTCACGAAACCGCCTGATGCGACCACAGTCAATTCCGCCGACACACGCAAGATTTCTTCGAACAATCCGCCCGATCCTGGCGCTGGCCGGATTGGTTGTGGCGCTGTGCGCCGATCCTGCTCGCGCGCAAAATATCGCGAAACCGGGCACCGAGGCTGCCCCCCAGGCGGTGCCCGGCTTCTGGGATCCGCGGCGGCGGCCGGACCGGCCCGATCTGTCGCGCCTGACCGTGATCCGCTTCCTGACCGAAACCGACTATCCGCCGTTCAACTTTACCGGTCCGGACGGCAACCCGGCCGGCTTCAACGTCGATCTGGCGCGGCAGCTTTGCGACGAGATCAAGGTCACCTGCACCATCCAGATGCGGCGGTTCGAGACGCTGCTCGACGCGCTCGCCAGCAACCGGGGCGACGCCATCATCGCCTCGCTCGCGGTGACCCCGCAGACGCGCGCGCGAGTTGATTTCACCGATCCCTATTACCGGGCGCCGGCGCGGTTCGTGTCGCGGCGCGACGCCGTGATACCGGAAATCCGCCCCGAATATCTCGAGGGCAAGAAGGTCGGCGCCATCGCCGGCTCCGCGCATGAGGCCTATCTGAAGGCGATGTTCACCGACGCCGAACTGCATTCTTATCCCAACGATGAGGCGCTGCGGCTGGCGCTGCGGCGCGGCGAGGTCGACTTCATCTTTGGGGACGCGATTTCGCTCGCATTCTGGATCAACGGCACCGACTCCGACGGCTGCTGCGCCTTTTCAGGCGGGCCGTTCGTCGAGAGCCGTTATTTCGGCGAGGGCGTCGGCATCGCCGTGCGCAAGGGCAACGATCTGCTGCGCCAGGCGCTGAACTGGGCGCTGTTCCGGGTCTGGGAAAAAGGCCGCTACACCGACCTGTGGCTGCGCTATTTTTCGGTCAGCCCGTTCTAGCGCCTCGTCATTGCGAGGAGCCCTTGCGACGACGCAATCCACGCTTCTTTGCCGCGCGATGGATTGCTTCGCTTCGCTCGCAATCACGGTTATACTATAAGCGGGCCGGTTTCCTGGCCCGAAGAAAGCTTTTCTAAATGACCACCATCGATCTCGCCGCCAGCCCGGGCGATCTGCGTGCGCTCGCCGAACAATCCAATGCCTGGCCGTTCGAGCAGGCCAAAGCGATCGTGGCGCGGCTGAAGAAGAAACCCAAGGACGAGATCCTGTTCTCGACCGGCTATGGCCCGTCGGGCCTGCCGCATATCGGCACCTTCGGCGAGGTCGCGCGCACCACCATGGTGCGCCATGCCTTCCGCGTGCTCACCGAGGACAGGATCAAGACACGGCTGATTGCGTTCTCCGACGACATGGACGGTCTGCGCAAGGTGCCCGACAACGTGCCGAACAAGGAGATGCTGTCGCAATATCTCGGCAAGCCGTTGTCGCGGATACCCGACCCGTTCTCCAATGAATATCCCTCGTTCGGCGCGCACAACAATGCGCGGCTGCGCGCGTTTCTCGACCGGTTCGGCTTCGACTACGAGTTCGCCAGTTCGACCGATTATTACACCTCGGGCAGGTTCGACGCGGCGCTGATGCGCGTACTGGAACGGCTCGAGGCCGTCATGGCGATCATGCTGCCGTCCTTGCGCGAAGAGCGCGCGGCAACCTATTCGCCGTTTCTCCCGATCTGCCCGCGCACGGGCGTGGTGCTGTATGTGCCTATCGTCGAACACGATGTGAAGGCCGGTACCATCTCCTACGACGATCCCGAGACCAAACAGCGCGTCACCCTGCCGGTGACCGGCGGTCACTGCAAGCTGCAATGGAAGCCGGACTGGGCGATGCGCTGGTTCGCGCTCGGCGTCGATTATGAGATGGCCGGCAAGGACCTGATCGATTTGGTCAAGCTCTCAGGCAAGATCTGCGCGGCGCTCGGCGGCCTGCCGCCGGAAGGCTTCAACTACGAACTGTTCCTGGACGAGCAGGGCCAGAAGATTTCCAAGTCGAAGGGCAACGGGCTCACCATCGACGAATGGCTGCGCTACGCCTCGCCGGAATTGCTGTCGCTGTTCATGTACCGCGAGCCGAAGTCGGCCAAGCGGCTGTACTTCGACGTGATCCCGCGCAATGTCGACGACTACCAGCAGTTCCTCGAAGGCTTTCCGCGGCAGGACGCCCGGCAGCAGCTTCAAAACCCGGTCTGGCATATCCATGCCGGCCATCCGCCGAAGGCGGACATGCCCGTCACCTTCCAGCTGCTGCTGACGCTGGTGTCATCGTCGAACGCGGAAAATGCGTCCACGCTGTGGGGCTTCATCGGGCGCTATCGGCCAGGCGTGACGCCGCAGAGCCATCCAAAACTCGACGCGATGGTCGGCTACGCCATCAATTACTATCGCGACTTTGTCGCGCCGACCAAGAAATTCCGCGAGCCTGGTGACACCGAGCGCGCCGCGCTGCAGGATCTGCGCGATGCGCTGTCGAACCTGCCGGCGAATTCGACCGCCGAGGACATCCAGAACGTGGTCTACGAGATCGGCCGCCGCGAGCCGTTCCTCGATCCGGTGAAAAAGGGCAAGGACGGCCGGCCCGGCGTCTCGCTTGACTGGTTCAACATGCTCTACCAGGTGCTGCTGGGACAGGAAAAAGGCCCGCGGTTCGGATCGTTCGTCGCGGTCTATGGATTAGCGAATTCGGTCGCCATGATCGACGGCGCGCTGGCCCGGTCGGCGTAAGGGCCGCGGGCATATTTCCCTTCTCCACAGGGGCAGAGGGAAGAAGCGCAATGCTCACATGCACAGGCCTTGCGATGACGATCGAAGCGAGCCGTGCTAGAACGCCTTCATAAGAAACGGACTCAACAAGGGAGCCTACCCATGCAATTCCGCGTTTCGCCGGGCACGCTGGCCGAATGCAGCACCGAAGAATGGCAGGCGCGGGTCGATCTCGCGGCCGCTCATCGGCTCGCCTACATGCACGGTTTCAGCGAGGGTATCTTCAACCATTTGACCCTGGTCGTGCCCGGCAAGAGCGACCGCTACTACCAGATCCCGTTCGGGATGCACTGGGCGGAAGTGACGGCCTCCTCCTTCATGGAGGTCGGCATCGACGACGGCAAGCGCAGGCGCGGCGAGGGTGAGGTCGAGCGTTCCTGCTACTGCATCCATGCGCCGATCCACCGGGCGCTGCCCCAGGCGAAAGCCGTGTTCCACACCCACATGCCCTATGCCAGCGCGCTGACGCGGCTGGAAGATCCGCGCATCAAGGAGATCGGCCAGACCGAGGTCGGCATGATCGATACGATCGCCTATGACGATATCTATACCGGCCCCGCGATCGACCCCGCCGAAGGCGATCGCCTCGCCAGGGTGATCGGCAACAAGAGCATCCTGTTCATGGCCAATCATGGAATCTCGACCGTCGGCAGCACGGTCGCCGAAGCCTATGACCGGCTCTACTACGTCGAACGCGCGGCGCAGGTTCAGCTCTACGCGATGTGGACGCGGGAGCCGCTAAAACAGCTCCCCGCCGACGTGGTCGAGAAGACCAAGCGCGACTACAGTGGCGCCGGCCTCTATGAGGGCCCGACGCCGGCACAACGGCACTTCGATGCCTTGAAGCGCCTGCTCGACCGCAAGGAACCCGATTACGCGACGTAGCTTGATCTTACACGACTCGTCATGCGCGGGCTTGACCCGCGCATCCATCTTGCAGAAGCGTATTCGGAAACAGGTGCGCAGGATCTACAAAATCTGTCTCGCTTCGGCCTGGCGCGAGGCCGAGTGGCGGGGCGTCTATCGCGGCAGCGCGGACGATGCGCGCGATGGCTTCATCCATTTCTCCACCGCCGCGCAGGTGGCCGAGACCGCGCGAAAGCATTTTTCCGGCCAGAGCGGGCTGTTGCTGATCGAGGTCGATGCCAACGCGCTCGGCGAGCGGCTGCGCTGGGAGCGTTCGCGCCACGACGAATTGTTTCCGCATCTCTATGGCGAGCTAACTCTCGGCGCCGTCATCGCCGTGCATGATATGCACGCGCGCGCCGACGGTACGCACGATATCCCGGAGTGTCTGCCGTGATCCGCGCCTTCGACGCCTTCTCGCTGCCGCTGTTGCGCTGGTTCGACCCGGAGGATGCGCACCGGCTGGCGATCCAGGGCTTGAGGGTGTTGCCGCAGGGCAAGCCGCGCCCCGACGACGCCAAGCTCGCGGTGCGCGCCTTCGGTCTGAACTTTCCCAATCCGATCGGCATGGCCGCGGGCTTCGACAAGAGCGCGGAGGCGCCCGACGCGCTGCTGCGGCTGGGATTCGGTTTTGTCGAGATCGGCACGGTGACGCCGAAGCCGCAAATCGGCAACCCGCGGCCACGACTGTTCCGTCTCGAGCGCGACGAAGCCGTGATCAATCGCATGGGGTTCAACAATGACGGCGCGGAAGCCGTGCTGCGGCGGCTCGCCGCGCGCACCCGTCTCGGCGGCATCGTCGGCGTCAATGTCGGGGCCAACAAGGATTTGCCCGACCGCGTCGCCGATTACGTCAAACTGATCGAGACCTTCGCGCCGGTGGCGAGCTATTTCACCGTCAACGTTTCCTCGCCGAACACGCCGGGCCTGCGCAACCTGCAGCAGGCGCACATCCTCGACGATCTCCTGGCCAAGGTGATCGACGCGCGCGAGCGGGTGCAGGCAAAGGCCGGCGGTTCGCCGGTGCTGTTGAAAATCGCGCCGGATTTGAGCCTTGCCGAGCTCGACGAGGTTGTGCACGTCGCCCGCTCGCGCCGGGTCGACGGCATGATCGTCGCCAATACGACGGTCGGGCGGCCTTCGAGCTTGCGCGAGCAGACGCGCGCCAAGGAGGCCGGCGGCCTGTCGGGCCGACCGCTGTTCCGGCTCTCGACGCGGATGGTCGCCGAAACCTACGTGCGCGCCGAGGGCGCGTTTCCGCTGATCGGGGTCGGCGGCATCGACTCCGGCGGCGCCGCGCTGACAAAAATCCGCGCCGGCGCCAGCCTGATCCAGCTCTACTCGTCGCTGATCTACAAGGGACTTGGGCTGATCGACGCCATCAAGAGCGATCTCGCCGCCACGCTGCTGCGCACCGGCCGCGAGCAGCTCTCCGAAATCGTCGGCGCCGATGCGGCTGCCATCACCGCCGAGGACTGGCCGGTTTGATTGGGACGCATCACGGCCTCATGGTTCGAGACGCGCGGCATTGCCGCGCTCCTCACCATGAGGGTCCAGATAGATCCTCATCCTGAGGAGCGCGCATCGCGCGCGTCTCGAAGGATGAGGTCCCCCGCCGGTAGTTGCTCACAGCTCGACGATCATGCCGTCGCTTGCCGTCGTGTAGTCAAGCGTATCCAGCCGTCCGAGCATGTCGTCGCTCATATGGGTCAGCACCAGCCGCTTCGGCCTGATCTCGGCAAGGCGCGCTTCCAGCGTCTTCAGGCTGAGGTGGTTCTTCACGACCTTGTCGTAATAATAGGCTTCCGCAACGAACAGGTCGGCGTCGCGGCCGAGCGGGACCAGCGTCTCCGTCCATTCGGTGTCGGCGCTGTAGGCGATGACGCGGCCTTCCGCCGCCACGCGGTAGGCCAGGAAAGGGCCGCCGGATTCCCCGTGCACCACCGGAA
This sequence comes from uncultured Alphaproteobacteria bacterium, assembly GCA_963721135.1. Classification (GTDB taxonomy): domain Bacteria; phylum Pseudomonadota; class Alphaproteobacteria; order Rhizobiales; family Xanthobacteraceae; genus Bradyrhizobium. The sequence continues at coordinate 29,294 of CAVRIB010000026.1, read as the reverse complement.
ACGGCGTGACGTCGACGCCGCCGAAGCTCCGCATTTCCCCAGGGCGGAGCGTGACAACGGACAGATCGAATCGCTGCCTGGTCTTCGACGAATTCTCAAACAGTGCTTCCATCACCTCTTTCAGCCGTGTCTCGATCCCTTCGGGCCCCGCGATCACCAGCGGCCGGGTCCGCCGCGAGAACTGCGCGTCAAGCAGCAGGAACGGCAGTCCGGCAAAATGGTCGCCGTGGAAATGCGTGATCAGGACAAGCTCGATGTCGTCGCGGACGATCCCGGAGCGCTTGAGCGCCGGCAGCGATGAAGCGCCGCAATCGATCAGGAAATTGACGCTTTCACCCGTGACATGAAAGCAGGTGTTGTACCTGCCGCCCGAGCCGAACGCATCGCCGCAGCCGATAAATCGCAATTGCATCGGGCCAGGCCTCTAGATTCCGCCCGCCGGCGGTTGTTGCGGGAACGAGGCGCGCAGCATCGCCGGATAGCGCAGCGCCTGCAAGCCGCCGCGCGCGGCATAGAGGAACAACAGCGCGCCCCAAAGCCCGGCATTACCGAACGGCCGCAGCAGCAGCCATGCGGCAAGAAAGATCGCAAGCGAGGCCAGCATCAGGTTGCGCATGTCGCGCGCCCAGGTCGCTCCGACGTAGACCCCGTCATAGGCGAAAGCGAACACCGCGAGCAGCGGGGATACGATTACGAAGGCGAGATCGTCGCGCGCGTTGCGCCGGACCTCCGCGCTCGCGGCCATGATGTCGATCAGCCCGGTCCCGAACAGCGCGAAAATGGCGGCCACCACCAGCGCAAAGCCAAATCCCCACAGGATCACCAGCCGGACCGCGCCCGCGAAGGCGGCCCGGTCGCGCGCGCCATAGGCGTGGCCGCAGAGTTGCTGGGCGGCATTGGCAAGGCCGTCGAGGAAGAAGGCGCTGACCAGGAGGAAATTGTTGAGCACCGCGTTGGCGGCAAGCGTCACGTCGCCGGCGCGCGCGCCCTGCGCCGTGAAGAACAGCAGCGCCGATATCAGGGCGGCGGTGCGGATCATGATGTCGCGGTTGACGGCCAGCATGCGGATCAACTTTGCCCGGTCGAACAGCGCCGCGCGCGGAACGGCCGGCTGTCCGCGCCCAAGGCGCCGCGCGATGATGACGCCGAGCACGAGGCCTGCGGCCTCCGCGATGACGGCGGCAAGCGCAGCGCCGGCAATACCCGCGTGCATCATCAGTACCAGCAGCACGGTTGCCGCCATGTTGATGGCGTTGATCGCCACCTGCACGGCAAGGGCGAGTCTGGCGCGGGCCTGTCCGATCAGCCAGCCGAGCACGACGTAGTTGGCGAGCGCCAGCGGCGCCGACCAGATCCGCACCGTGAAATAGGTCTTGGCGGCGCGCGTGACCCCCTCGCTGCCGCCCATCGCTTCGAGCAGGATTGCCGCCAGCGGAACTTGCAGCAGAATGAGAGCCGTCCCGATCAGCGCCGCCACCGCAAGGCCGCGCAAGAGCTGCGCGCGCAACTCCTGCGTCTCGCCGGCGCCGAGCGCCTGCGCCGTGAAGGCAACCGTGCTCATGCGCAGGAATGCGAATAGCCAGAACAGGCAGTCGAAGATCACCGACGCCATCGCCACGCCGCCAAGCAGCGTCGCGTCCCCAAGCCGGCCGATCGCGATCGTCGAGACGATGCCGATCAGCGGGGTCGTCAGGTTGGCGACCATCGCAGGGCCTGCGATGGCGAAAACCTGCGCGGTCGTGACCCTGGAGGGAGGAGCTAACAAGCGTGCCTGCGAGCCACTATCGCCGGCGTGGTGCGCCGAACAGCCGCGACACCAGCCAGACCGGGACGACGATCACCGCGCCGAGCAGGAAGTAGCGCCACAGCCAGTTGATGGCGTCGAAGCCGAGATCCCACAGCCGCTGGAACAACAGCCGGATGCTTCTGAAGATGTTCCAGGGATCGAAGCCGATCGCCGCCAGCACCACCCCGACCAGAATCGAGAGCAGGATCAGCCGAAACGCCACCGACAGCGGCGAGCCGCCGAGAAAACGGCTGAGACCATCATTGGCAGCCGGCAATTCCCTGGTGTCGTCTGGCATCGATGATCTCCACGGCGGATGGGCCCGTGCACTATAATATGCTGTGGGGCAGATGGGGAACCCGGTTGTCGCCGTCAATGGCCGCTTGTAGCCGGCTTGTTATTTTGATGCGTTTTCTTCACGCGAGCCGGTGTCCACTTCGCTCGAAAACGCCACGTCTTTCAGCATCCGCTCCAGCGTTTCCAGCCGGTCGGCTTCGCGCGGCGGCTTGTCCCAACGCAGCCGGTTGATGCGCGGAAATCGCATCGCCACGCCGGATTTGTGCCGCGTCGAGCGTTGCAGACCCTCGAAGGCGACTTCCAGCACCAAGCCCTGATCCGGCTCGTGCACCACGTGGCGCACGGGGCCGAATTTTTCCGTGGTGTTGCGGCGGACGAAGCGGTCGATCTGCAACAGCTCCTCGTCGGTGAAGCCGAAATAGGCCTTGCCGACCGGCACCAGCTCGTCGCCGTCCTCGCTCGCCGTCCAGACGCCGAATGTATAGTCGGAATAATAGGACGAGCGTTTGCCATGACCGCGCTGCGCATACATCAACACGGCATCGATGATGTGCGGGTCGCGCTTCCACTTCCACCATTGCCCCTTCGGGCGTCCCGGCAGATACAACGCATCGCGGCGCTTCAGCATCACGCCCTCGACGGCTTCGGCGTCCTCGCCGGCGCCGGCGCTCGCCGGATTTCGCCGCGCCGCTCTCAGCGCATCCCAGCTGTCGAAAGCGACCGTCGGCGACAGGTCGACCCTGGGATCGTCGAGCCTCGCCACGAAAACCTCGAGCCGCTTGCGGCGCTCAGCAAACGGCAATGCGCGCAGATCGCTGTCATCCTCGCCGAGCAGGTCGTAGGCGCGCAGGTGAATCGGATAATCCTTCATCAGCTTCGGCGACACCACCTTGCGGTTCAGCCGCTGCTGCAGCACGTTGAAGCTCTGCACCCGGCCGTCGCGCACGACCAGCAATTCGCCGTCGATGGCACCGGCCAGATGCAGCGACGGCAGCAAGTCCGGAAAACTTCCGGTGATATCCTCGCCGCTGCGCGAATAGAGCCGTGCCTGCATATGCCCGCGTGCGTCGCGGCCCGCGACCGCCTGCACGCGAATGCCGTCCCATTTCCATTCCGCGATGAAATCGGCGGCGTCGATATCAGCGAAATCGTCATTCTCGATCGCATGCGCCAGCATCACCGGCCGGAACGGCGCGGGATCGAGATTGACGGGCTTCTCGCGGCGACCCTCCAGCCAGGCGAACAAATCGAGATAGGGCGGGCTCAAGCCCGGCCACAGCAGTTCGAGTTCATGCGGGTCCTTGTCCCCGAGCTCGGCCGCCGCGGTCTTCGCCAGCCGCGCCGAGATCCCGATCCGCATCGCGCCGGTGACGAGTTTTAGCAGTGCCCAGCGCCCGGTCTCGTCCAACTCGTCGAGCCAGCGCGAAAGCTGTCTCGGTAACTCGGTCTTGCCGAGCGTGCGCAGCGTCGTGACGACCTCGGTCAGCGTCGGCGGGGGAGGGTTGTTGTGACCACGGACAGTGCGCTCCCCTCCCTCCACGCGCGCAGCGCGTGGCGGGGAGGGGTCGGGAGTGGGGGGTGGCGCGGCGTACACTGAAGCAGCGGTTCCTACGTACAGACCCCCCACCCCCAACCCCTCCCCACCGCTTCGCGGGGGGAGGGGAGCCGCGAGAGCTCTTGCTGGGATGAAGGACCGTGCGTGGTCCGCCGACCGTGGCCACATCAGCGCCACCGTCTCCGAGAGGTCGCCGACGTAGTCATACGATAGCGCGAACAGCACCGGATCGGTTCGCGCGGCGATCAGGTCGCGGATCAGGCCCGGCTTGGCGTGCTTGAACGACAGCGCGCCGGTAAGCGCCGCCAGCGCGTAGCCGCGGTCGGGATCCTCGACCTCGCGGAAATAACTCGTCAACAGCCGCAGCTTGTTGTTGCGGCCGGGCTCATAGGCGAGGCGGTCGAGCAGTTCGGCGAAGCGGTTCATGCCTCGGCGTCCCGCCGCCGCCTCGCCCTCATCCTCGTCGCCGTAACCGACGAGGTCGAGCGGCCGTGCCGCAAGGCCTTTGGTCTTGCACCAATGCACCAGCGCGTCTTCCTGGCCATGGGTGACCCAGATCTCGCCCGCGCCGGTCGCCGCGATCGTCGCGGTCAGCCCGTCCCAGTCGGCATGGTCCGAAATCACCAGCGGCAATTCGACGCCGCCCTGGCGCGCGCGGGCGCGCACCCGCATCCAACCCGAGGCGAAGGCGGTGACCGGATCGGGGAAGCGTCGCGTCCAGATATCAGAGGTGGCCGACGGCGGCGCCAGCGTGATGGTGCCGGCGAGATCGGCCTTCTTCATGCCCTTGCACGGAACACAACTCGCCCAGCGCCACGCCGCGGCTCTCATAGTAGCGCGTGATGCTCTCCATCGCGCCGTGCAGGTAGATCGGCGCGTCGTAGCCGGCCGCGCGCAACAGCGCGATCACGCGCTGCGCCTTGCCGAGCGAATAGGCGCCGACCAGATGCGCCCGTTCCGGAAACAGCGCAACCGACGTCAACAGCTTCTTCACCTCGAACGCCGCGTCGCCATGACGAAACACCGGCAGGCCGAACGTGGCCTCGGTGATGAAGACATCGCAAGGCACCACCTCGAACGGCGCGCAGGTCGGGTCCGGCGCATCCTTGTAGTCGCCGGAGGCGACAATGCGGGTGCCTTGGCAGGTAACCGCGATCTGCGCCGAGCCCAGCACGTGGCCCGCGGGATGGAATTTAATCCTGACGTCGCCGAGCCGGACTTCCTCGCCATAGGCGATCGCCTGCGTGCAGCCGGCGAAATTGTCGCCGTAGCGCAGCCGCATCATGTCGAGCGTCTCCTGCGTCGCGAGCACCGCGCCGTGCCCGGGGCGGGCGTGGTCGGAATGGCCGTGGGTGATCACGGCGCGCTCCACGCAGCGTACCGGATCGATATGAAAGCCGCCGGGCTTGCAGCAGAGACCGGCGGGAGTTGGCAGCAGGATGTCTTGCGGACGCATTTTGGTAATATAGTCTGGCGCGAGGCTCGTTCGAGCCTTGCCCCGTCGCTTTGAAGCCTGCAGCCAGTCCAAAAATGCCCGCCCGCCTGTTCCTGTCCTCCGGTGATCTCGTTGCCGACCGGCGGTTCGAATTTGCGCGCGACCTGCAGCTCAAGGGCGATCTTGCGGCTGCCGCCGACCTGTTGCTGCAGGCGACCGAACTCGCACCCGGCTTTGCCTCCGCCTGGTTCGCGCTCGGCGAAATCCGTGAGCAGCTGGGCGAGCGGGAGACGGCGATCGCGGCGTTCCGAAAAGCGCGCGAATCCGACCCCGAGGATCGCCACGGCGCCAGCCTGCATTTGATGCGGCTTGGGGCCGAAACGCTGTCGGCGATGCCGCGCGGCTATGTGCGCGCCCTGTTCGATCAATACGCTCCGAAGTTCGAGGCCGCGCTGGTTGACGATCTCGGCTATCGCGGCCCGGCGCTGTTGTTCAAGGCGGTGCTGGCGACGCGCCACGCGATGAAGAAGCCCGCCTTCTTCAAGCGCGCTATTGATCTTGGCTGCGGCACGGGCCTCGCCGCCGCGGCCTTCGCCAGCGAGGTCGATCATTTCGCGGGCTTCGATCTGTCGCCGCGCATGATCGAGAAGGCGCGCGCCACCGGGCTTTATGCGGAGCTCGAGGTCGCCGACATGCTGGAGGGCCTGCGCGGCCGGCCGGATGTCAGTGCCGAGCTCATTCTCGCCGCCGACGCCATGGTCTATGTGGCCGATCTCGCGCCGGTGTTGCGCGAGGCAAGGCGCGTGCTGGTCCCGGGCGGCCTGCTGGCGTTCACGGTGGAAACGCATGAGGGCGACGGCGTCATCATCGGGGAAGGGCTGCGCTATGCCCATAGTGCTGCATATTTGGGCGCGTCGATTGCCGGCGCAGGGCTAGCCCTGTCACGGCTCGAAGCGCTGTCGGCGCGGAACGAAGACAACTTGCCGGCGCCCGGTCTGGTCGCGGTCGCGGCGAAATCCTGAGCCGGCTGGGATCAATTGAAATTGTTCAGCATCTCGCCACTCGACCGGCACGGTCGGGCCGGCTTAACCTGCCGCTCGTGAATATTCCCGAGCCAGCCGATCTTGCGCCTTCGCTATTGCCCGAACCGTTTCTGCGCTGGTTCGTCGCGCGCGGCTGGTCGCCGCGGGAGCACCAGCTTGCCCTATTGGCAAAGGCCCGCGACGACCGCTCGGCGCTGTTGATCGCGCCGACCGGCGCCGGCAAGACGCTCGCCGGCTTCCTGCCGACACTGGTGGAGTTGAGTGCGATTCCCATCGATCGTCGCTTCTCCGCGTCGTCGGCGGTGCGCTCTTCCCCCCTCCCCGCGAAGCGGCGGGGTCCGAGGCGAGCGAAGCTCGCTCTCGAGGTCGGGGGCGGGGGGTGGCGCGGCAAACTCACGCTCTCATTCTGGCACCGAAGCTGCTGCACCACCCCCCACCCCCGACCCCTCCCCACCACGCGCTGCGCGCGCGGGGGGAGGGGAGAAAACCGCGTTCGCTTCGCAATCCTCGCGTCCCGCGTTGATCTCCACCGGGCGCGGCGTGACGCGAAGCCGCGGCCTGCACACGCTTTACATCTCGCCGTTGAAGGCGCTCGCGGTCGATATCGCGCGCAATCTGGAAACGCCGGTTGCCGAGATGGGCCTGCCGATCCGGATCGAAACCCGCACCGGCGACACGCCGGTGTCGCGCCGGCAGCGGCAGCGGCGCTATCCGCCGGACATCCTGCTCACCACGCCCGAGCAGCTGGCCCTGCTGCTCTCGTCCGACGACGCGCCGTTTCTGTTTTCGTCGCTCAAGCGCATCGTGCTCGACGAGTTGCACGCGCTGGTGACCTCCAAGCGCGGCGATCTTCTGTCGCTCGGGCTGGCGCGGCTGTGGCGACTGGCGCCGCAAATGCGTTCCATCGGTCTATCGGCCACGGTCGCCGAACCCGAGTCGCTGGCGCGCTTCCTGGTGCCGCAACGCGATGGCCAAACCGAAGTCGCGGACATCGTGGTCGCCGGCGGCGCCGCCGCGCCTGTGGTTGAGATGCTCGACACAAGCGAGCGCCTGCCATGGGCCGGCCACAGCGCGCGCCACGCGCTCAACGAGGTCTATGATCTCATCAAACGCAACAAGACGACGCTCGTCTTCGTCAACACCCGCAGCCAGGCCGAGATGCTGTTCCAGGAACTCTGGCGCATGAACGATGACGGGCTTGCGATCGCGCTGCATCACGGCTCGCTCGACGTCGCCCAGCGCCGCAAGGTCGAGGACGCGATGGCGGCGGGGAAACTGCGCGGCGTGGTCTGCACCTCCTCGCTCGATCTCGGCGTCGACTGGGGCGACGTCGATCTCGTCATCAACATCGGCGCGCCGAAGGGCGCCTCGAGGCTGATGCAACGCATCGGCCGCGCCAATCACCGCATCGACGAAGCCTCGCGCGCCGTCCTGGTTCCGGCCAACCGCTTCGAGGTGCTGGAATGCGCGGCCGCGATCGACGCGGTCAACGAGAATGCGCAGGACACCCCGCCGCTGCGTACCGGCGCGCTCGACGTGCTGGCGCAGCACGTGCTTGGTCGCGCCTGCGGCGAGCCGTTTGTTGCCGACGAACTTTACGCCGAGGTGCTGACGGCCGCGCCTTATTCGGGTCTGGCACGGACCGATTTCGACGACGTGATCGATTTCGTCGCGACCGGCGGCTACGCGCTGAAGACCTATGAGCGTTTCGCCCGCATCAAACAGGACAAGCAGGGCCGCTGGCGCGTCGCCAATCCCAGGGTGCGGCAAAGCTATCGCCTCAATGTCGGCACCATCGTCGAGGAGGCGATGCTGAAGGTGCGGTTGGTGCGCTCGCGCGGCGCAGGCTCCGGATCGACCGGCGCGATCGCGCGCGGCGGGCGGATGCTGGGCGAGATCGAGGAGTATTTCATCGAGGGCCTGGTGGCCGGCGACACCTTCGTGTTCGGCGGGGAGATCGTGCGCTACGAGGCGCTGGTGGAAGACCAGGTCTACGTCTCGCGCGCCAACGACAAGGACGCGAAAGTGCCGTCCTACATGGGCGGCAAGTTTCCGCTCTCGACCTATCTCGCCGAGCGGGTCCGCAGATTGCTCGCCGACCGGCGCGCCTGGAACGCGCTGCCGGAGCAGGTGCGCGACTGGTTGTCGCTGCAGCGGGATATTTCCCTCATTCCCGGCGTGCGCGAGCTTCTGGTGGAAACCTTTCCGCGCGCCGACAAGCATTATCTCGTTTGTTACCCTTTCGAAGGACGATTGGCGCACCAGACGCTCGGCATGCTCCTGACGCGGCGGCTGGAGCGCGCCCGTGCCCGGCCGCTCGGCTTCATCGCCAACGAATACGCGCTCGCCGTCTGGGGGCTCGGCGACCTGTCGTTCATGATCCGGCACGGCAAACTCGATCTCGACGCGCTGTTCGATGCCGACATGCTGGGCGACGATCTCGAAGCCTGGCTTGCGGAATCCGCGCTGATGAAACGCACGTTTCGCAGCTGCGCGCTGATCTCCGGCCTGATCGCCCGCCGTTTCACGGATGAGGAAAAAACCCGGCGCCAGGTGCTGTTCTCGACCGACCTGATCTACGACGTCTTGCGCAAGCACCAGGCCGACCACGTGCTGCTGCGCGCCGCGCGCGCCGATGCCACGACCGGGCTGCTCGATCTTCGCCGGCTCGGTGATATGCTTGCCCGAATCAAGGGACGAATCACCCACCGGGAACTGCGGCGGATTTCGCCGCTGGCGGTGCCGGTGATGCTGGAAATCGGCCGCGAGTTGGTTTATGGCGAAGCATCCGACGAGCTCTTGGCGGAAGCCGCCGAGGAACTGGTCAAAGAGGCGACTGGATAGAACGTGACGGCAGGCGCGCAATCCCTCGACGACGAATTACCCGCCAAGCGTCATGCCGCGGTCGATGTGGCCGGCGTCGGCTTCGCCGCCGATCTCTCGGGCGCGCTGTTCTGGGAAGACCAATACCTGCTCGTCGTCTCCGACCTGCATCTGGAAAAGGGCTCGAGCTTCGCCGCGCGCGGCGTGCTGCTGCCGCCTTACGATACCGTGGCAACGCTCGGCCGTCTCGCCTCGGTCATCGCGCGGCACGACCCGAAGATGGTGATCGCGCTCGGCGACAGCTTTCATGACCGCGATGCGCATGAGCGGCTGTCGGCGGAGGACCGCGATGCCATCGCGGCCTTGCAGGCGCGGCGCGACTGGATCTGGATTTCAGGCAATCACGATCCCGCGCTGCCGTCCGATCTCGGCGGCGTGGTCGCAACCGAAGTGGCCATTGGCCCGATCGCGTTTCGTCACCAGCCGACCGGCGCGGCCGGCGAGATCGCCGGCCATCTGCATCCCAAGGCGCGCGTTTCCAGGCGCGGCCGTTCGATGGAGCGGCGTTGCTTTGCATGCGACGGCGAGCGCGCCGTGATGCCGGCGTTCGGCGCCTATGCGGGGGGCTTGAGCATCCGCGACGCGGCGTTTGCGAAAATATTCGAGACGCTCGACTTCATGGCGCACGTGCTCGGCGATGTCAGGCTGCACGCCATCGCCGCCTCGCGTTGTTATTGAGAGATATGTGAGCCGCCGGTTCAGTGCTCGTGGCCTTCCCCCACCCCGACCCTCCCCCGCAAGAGCGGGGGAGGGGGAAAAAAGGTAGTGCGATCGCATCGTTCCACTCGCCGTGTCCTGTCGCTCCCTCCCCCGCGTGCGGGGGAGGGTTGGGGTGGGGGTGTCTCCACGGCGGAGGTGTGGGTGAGAACCGCGGCCTGGATCGAGCCAGCCTCAATCCTTCCTGAACACGACTGACGCGATCCAGCCGGTCATCAGCGCCATCAGCACCGTCACCAAACCGTAGGCGAGGCCGTTCTGGCGGGCCCTGGTCGCGACGAACTGCTCGAAGCCGACCTTGACGATCTCAAACGCGGTTTCGGTGTGCGTCACCGCCGCGCCGTCGGAAAACAGCTTGATTTCGACATCGTAGGTCCCGATCGGCACCTCGGCGGGAAGCGGAATGCCGGTGCGAAACAGGGTCGGGGTCAGGAAGGTCACCGCGGACGTGTCCTCGCGATAGAGCCCGTGCGCCGAGCGCAGCCGCACGAAGGCGCTGCGGAACGCGTCGTTCGGCACGACGTCGGCATAGTCGGAGCCGACACGCTGGGTCAGCAGCACATTGTTGAGACCGAGCTGATGGCGCCGCTCGACGTCGGGCGAGGCGATGGCCTCGAACGGCCGGTTGGCAAACAGCGCGAGATACGTCGGCACCTGCAGGAACTGCCGGTAGTCGGTGTTGATCCAGATGCCGAATTTGCGCTCCTTGCGGCGCGTCACCATGTCGGCGCGCGGGCCGGAGACGGTGACGACGAGGTCGTAATTGTTGCGGGTCGCGGGCGTCGAGGCGTCCTTTTCGATCGAGCCGAACAGCACCAGCTCCTCGCCGGAATAGTTCGGCGTCACGGTGACCCGGTGGTTCGAGACCGACACGATCAACCGCTCCGCGCGCGCCAGCGGCGCCGGCAAGGCCGCGCACAGCAAAGCCGCGGCGCAAAGGCTTGCAAATGCGGCGCGCGCGATCATCCGGCGCCTCCGGTTTCCCGGATGGTGAAGAGCTCGTTGGGGCGGATTCCCAGCTCGATCGCGAAGCGGATGCCGACGGCGAGAATCAACAGGCCCAGCAACAGGCGCAAATGCTCGCCGCGGATCTTCTGCCCGGCGCGCGCGCCGAACTGCGCGCCGGTGACGCCGCCGACCATCAGGATCAGCGCCAGCACCGCATCGACCAGATGATTGGTGAGCGCGTGCAGCATGGTGGCGAACAGCATGGTGACGAGCGTGAGCAGCATGGAGGTGCCGATCACGGTCGCGGTCGGCACCCGCAACAGATAGATCATGATCGGGACCAGGATGAAGCCGCCGCCGATGCCCATGATCGCGCCGATGAAGCCGATCATGACGCCAACGACGATCACCGGAATCACCGACAGATAGATTTTCGAGCGCTTGAAGCGCATCTTCAGCGGCAATCCGTGGATCCAGCCGTGGCTGCCTGAGCGCCGCAACGGGACCGAAATGCCGCGGCGGGCGCGCAGCAGCGCGCGCGTGCCCTCCCAGAACATCAACGTGCCCACGGTGGTCAGGAGTATCACGTAGGACAGCGCGATCATGAGATCGAGCTGGCCGAGCGAGCGCAACAGCGTGAAGGTTGAGACCCCGAGCGCGGTGCCGACGGTGCCGCCGCTTAGCAGCACCAGCGCCAGCGCGGGATCGATCGCGCGCCTGCGCCAGTAGGACAGGGCGCCGGAAAACGACGAGGCGGCGATGTGGCTGGCGACGGATGCGACCGCGACCGCGGGCGCAATCCCGATGAAGATCAACAGCGGCGTCATCAGAAAGCCGCCGCCGATGCCGAACATGCCGGACACGAAACCAACCGCCGCGCCCATCGCCAGGATGAGGAAAATATTGACCGGAAGGTCGGCGATCGGAAGATAGATTTGCACGCGCGGTTGCTTTGAAATTGGCCCTGAGGCCGGCCGAAACCGCTCACGGCGTGGTATCTCTGGGGGCGCGGACGACCGCCGCATCCCTGCATAACCGAAATCGCCGATTTGAGGGACTAAAGAATGCGCCGCCGGCTGCTTTTTTGAAGCACGCCGCGGCGCGATTGCCGATGTGATGAACGATTTTCGCTTAACGGGCGGCGCGCTTGACCGGCTTGGCCGTGGACTTTGGCGTACTCGCCTGCGCCGGCGCGGAGTCCCATCCGCCGGATGGCGTCGCCACGTTGATGGCGTCGTCGGGCTGCGGTTCCGCGGTGAAGGTCTGGATCGCGAGCGTTGCCGCCGCCAGCGATTGCGGATCGAGACGCTTGGCGATGTCGTCGCGCTTGCGGGCGGAGTTGGCGTCACCCTGCGCCGCCGCCAGGCTGAACCACTTGAAGGATTCGGCGAGGTTCTGCTCGACGCCGATGCCGCGGGCATAGAGGATGCCGAGGTTATACTGGCTGTCGGCCACCCCGCGATCGGCCGCCTTGCGGAACCATTGCGCGGCGCTCTTGTAATTGGCGCCCTTGCCGCCGCCGTCGGCGTCGAGCACCGCGATGTTGTGCATCGCCTTGGCGTTGCCGCGCTCGGCCGCCTGCAGATAGTGGCGCCGCGCGATATCGGCGTCCTTCTTCACGGCAAGACCCTTCTCGTAGAAGGTGCCGAGCCGGAAGATCGCCGGCACCACGCCGGCCTGCGCCGCGCGGTCGTACCATTTCGCGGCCTCGTCATAATTCACCGGCACGCCCTTGCCTTCGGCGAAGCGCACGGCGACCTCATAGGCGGCCGCCGCATCGCCCTTCAGCGCAGCGGCGCGCAGCACCGGCCCGCCAATGCCGTCAGGCAATTTTTCGCTCGGCGGCACCTGCACGAGAGAGAACTTGTGGCTGCCGGAGGCGGCCGCGGCCGGAATTGAGCCGGTGATATCGTTGGCCGATATCGGCGCGGCCGGTATTTGCGGGATTTCCACCGAGGCGACGTTCTCCGACGCTGCCGGGGCGGGAGCATTGAGCGATTGACGGCCGATCGGGGTCGGCGAGGTCATCGACGGCGTCGCGGCATCCGGTTTTGCCGGCTTGGCGTTGTCCTGGGGCGGCTGAGCCGGGGCTTGCGGTTCGCTCGAATTCTCCATCGCCGGCAGCGGCGGTGCGCTGCCGCCGTCGAGCAGCGTCATCGCCATCTTGAAGGTGCCGAGCACGATGATGACCACGCTCGCGCCGACCAGCAGCGAGCGGATCTTGGAGGTGATGGTCGATGGTTCCGTGGCCTTGTCGCCGGCCAGGGCCTTGATGGCGCCGCGCGGCGCCTTGTCGCCCGGCGGCGTCGCGGCCGCGGCAGCCTGGGCGGCGCGGCGGGCGGCGGCAATGAAGCTCGAGGTCGAGACCTTTTCGCCGGGTTTGGCCGGGATTTCGCTGATCGCGCTTTCGGACGCCGCGATGCGTTCCGTGGGCGAAGCCAGTCGCCCGCCCGGGCGGGTGCCGGGCTCGAGCGGATGATCGGGCGGCAGATCCGGCTCGAGCGCCGGGCGCGGCTGTGTATGCGGCACCAGGATTTCACTGATCGCCCGCGGGGGCGCCGGCGCGACCATCGGTACCGGCGGCGGCGCGGCCTGGAACTCGCGGGGAGCCGCGGCGAAGGCGGCTTGTGCGGCGGCGGGGTTCGGCAGTTCGGGCCTGGGCTGCGGCGGGATGGCGACCGGCGCGGATACCGGCGGCGGGACGAATGCCGCTTCCGGCGGTGCTTCGGGCGGTGATGCAATCGGCGCGGCGCGAACGTTGCGCAGATCGCCCTCGATCATCGCCAGGCGGTCGACCACATGGCCGAGGGTGTTGTGGACGGCTTCGAGCGAATCCTGGGTGTGGCGGTCGGTCTCGGACTGGTTGAAGCGGATGTCGGACAATTCGCGCTTGACGATGTCGATCAGGCCGCTCTCGGCGGGCTCCGGCGCGCTACGGGCATTTTCGGCGAGCGCCGCGACGGCGGCATGCTGTCTTTCGAGATGATGCAGGACGTCCTGCAGTCCTTCCTCGACCCGTCCGAGATTGCCGGCGGGCTGATCGCTGTTCGCTTCGAGCCGCTCGAGCAGATAGGACACGCGCTGTTCGAGATGGGCGAAGGCGGAGGCGTTGTCGTTGCCGACCGGAATGCGGTCGAGCCGGTCGGATAGCGCCCGCAGCGCGCCCTCGAGCTGCTCGGTGCTCTCGCTGGGCGCCGGCGGCTGGCGGCTTTCGAGCGTCGAGGTCAAGGCCGCGATGCGCTGTTCGAGGATCGCGAAGGAATTGTTGCTGGTCTCGGAGCGGGCGAGCTGGTCGACCTTGGCGGACAGCATGCGCACGTCGTCGGAGAGCCGGGCTAGCGCGTCGTTGGAGGCAACGTTGGAGACGATGGCGCGCAGCGCGGCGATGGCGCCTTCGAGCTGCTGCACCGTGGATGGATCGTCGTTGGTGCGCAGGATCAGGTCGAGCTTGGCGTGGAGATTGCGGATCGCCTCGTCGTAGCCCGCGAGCTGCTCGGCCGGCGTCAGGGAGCGCAGCGCCTGGCGGATTTCGCCCAAAGCGCGTTCGATGCCGGCCAGGGTTTCTTCGTTGCCGTTGCTCTGGCGGGTCTCGTCGATGCGGCGCGAGAGCGAGCGGATCTCGCTTTCGATGGATTCGATCGCCCGGCGCGGCATCGCCTCGGTGATGGCGTGACGGATTTCCGAAAGCTCGCTGCGGAAGGCGGCGATCGACTGCTCGACCCAGCCGGGACGCTGCAGCGCCTCGATCTGGCTCGTGATCTTGAACAGATGGCGCTCGAGCGTGGAAAAATCCGGGCCCGAGGCTTGCGCGGCAGGCATCGCGGGCGCCATCGGCGGTGCGCTACGCGGCGGCAGCGGCCGCGGCGCCGACGCGGCATGATCAAGCTCGTTCTGGCGCGCGGTGATTTCGGCGACTGCGAAATCGAGCGAGGCCGGGCTCAGCGGCGGCGAGGGGCGATAGACCTGGTTGGCCGCGCGCTCGACCATGTCGGTCTGGCGCTGCTGGCCCGGTTTCGGAGCCGGATTCGAGATCTGCGACAGGCGGGCGTCGAGGCGCGCGATCGCGTCGTTCAGCTGTTTTGCGACACCCTGCTCACCGCCGCGAGGCGCCTCGCTGCGCCGCATATCGTTGCGTGACGTATCGCTGCGCGGCTTGGGCTGCGAAATCTGTTCGATCTGGCGGGTGATGGAGTCCAGCCGCCGATGGATGTCGGCGACATCGCGGGTTTCCTGGCTCGGCATCTGCCGCTGCTCGGCGGCTTGGCGGAAATTCGGCGGGGCCGAATCGCCGATCGTGGAATTGAGCCAGTCGTTCAAGGACATGCCGGCACGGCGCGCGGCGGCCTCGGCCCTCTCGCGGACGGATGGATCGATGCCTTCGGAACTCCACAACACGCGCGAATTCATGCTTTCGTCCGGTTCCGACTTCGGCGCCGCCTGGCGCCATCGCCTCTCCCCGCGCGTCCCTGGAAAGGAGACAATCGAATTCCGCGCAGGTCGTCTGCCTCTGATGTTGACTTTTGTGTGTTACGGTAAAGAACCGGTTAAGGAATGGGTCGGACGGCCCGGAAAGTTACCGACACGGACGAATTGGCTCGGCCCGGTCGGCGGCGACCGCGATCCCAGGCGGTCACGTTGTCGCAAGGGCCCGGATGACAGCTGCCCTCGGCCATCCGAATCGGCCAAGGTCCATTTCTGGAACTGAGTGATTGCTGCGCTGCAAAATCTCACATAAAAGCCGGCCCCAGCCAGCCGAGAGGGACGCCAATGCCGATCTACAAAGCCCCCGTGGAAGACGTCAATTTCCTGTTCAACGACGTGTTCCAGATCGACCGCTACGACAATCTCCCGGGCTTTAGCGACGCCTCCGCCGATGTGCGGGAGGCCATTCTCTCGGAAGCCGCCAAACTGGCCGAAGAGGTGCTGCAACCGCTCAACCGCACCGGCGATCTCGAGGGCTGCATCCGCCATGATGACGGCAGCGTCACCACCCCGAAGGGTTTCAAGGAAGCCTTCAGGCAGGTCGCCGAGGGCGGCTGGCTCGGATTGTCGGCGCCGGCGGAATATGGCGGGCAGGGGCTGCCGGTGACATTGAGCCAGGCGGTCAACGAATTTCAGTGCTCGGCGAACATGGCGTTTTCGATGTATGGCGGTCTCACCATGGGCGCGACCGCGGCGCTCATGGTGCACGGCAAGCCCGAGCAGAAGAAGATGTTCGTGCCGAAGATGGTGGCCGGGCAGTGGACCGGCACCATGAACCTGACCGAGCCGCAATGCGGCACGGATCTGGGCCTGTTGCGCACCAAGGCGGTCAAGCAGGGCGACGGCAGCTACAAGATCACGGGCACCAAGATCTTCATCTCCGCCGGCGAGCACGACCTGGCTGAAAACATCATCCATCTGGTGCTGGCGCGAATCGAGGGCGCGCCAAGCGGCATCAAGGGCGTGTCGCTGTTCGTGGTGCCGAAGATTCTGGTCAACGCCGACGGCGCGCTGGGCGCACGCAACGGCGTCACCTGCGGCTCGATCGAGCACAAGATGGGTATCCACGCCAATTCCACCTGCGTGATGAATTACGACGGCGCCACCGGCTGGCTGATCGGCGAGGAAAACAAGGGCATGCAGGGCATGTTCGTGATGATGAACGAGGCCCGGCTCGGCGTCGCGGTGCAGGGGCTGGCGCAATCCGAGGTCGCCTACCAGAACGCGGTTGCCTACGCGCGCGACCGCCTGCAGGGCCGCTCGCTGACGGGACCGAAGGCGCCGGACAAGCCGGCCGATCCGATCATCGTGCATCCCGACGTGCGCCGCACGCTGCTCACCATCCGCGCCTTCAACGAGGCGGCGCGCGCCATGGTGGTGTGGACCGCGCTGAAGAGCGACGTCGCCCACCGTTCTTCCGATCCCAAGGACCGCCAGGAAGCGGACGATCACATGGGGCTGATGACGCCGGTCATGAAGGGCGTTCTCACCGACGTCGGTTTTTCCAACGCGGTGCTGGCGCAGCAGATGTATGGCGGCCACGGCTACATCGCCGAACAGGGCATGGAGCAGTTCGTGCGCGATGCGCGCATCGCCATGATCTACGAGGGCGCCAACGGCATCCAGGCGCTCGACCTCGTCGGGCGCAAATTGCCGCGCGACGGCGGGCGCGCGATCTTCGCACTCTTCAACGAGCTTGCGGGCTTCGCCAAGGATCACGGCGCGGACGAGGCCATGAAGCCGTATGTCGCGCCGATGAGCACGGCGCTCGGCCATCTGCAGCAGGCCACCACCTGGCTGATGCAGAACGCGATGATGAAGCCCGACAATGCCGGGGCCGCCGCCACCGATTACATGCAGCTGTTCGGCCTCGTCACCTTCGCCTATATGTGGGCCCGGATGGCGAAAGTCGCACTCGACAAGATTGCAGGCGGCGGCGCGACGCCCTATCTGACCACCAAGCTCGTGACCGGCCGCTTCTTCATGGAGCGGATGCTGCCGGAAACGTCGGTGCATCTCGCGCGCATCCAGACCGGCTGCGCGACCACCATGGAATTGGCGGCGGAAGCCTTCTGAGTCGGAGTTTTGCTTCCGCGGCCCGCTGCAATCCGCTATTATATTATGATCCTCATACCAGGAGGGCGTCATGCCTGAGGCATATATCTACGATCACGTTCGCACGCCGCGCGGCCGCGGCAAGGCCGATGGCGCGCTGCACGAAGTGACGGCGGTAGCGCTCGCGACCGCACCGCTGAAGGCGCTGAGGGAACGCAACCATCTCGGCGAAGACGTCGTCGACGACGTCATCCTCGGGGTGGTCGACCCGGTCGGCGAGGCCGGCTCCGACATCGCGCGCTTCGCCGCCATGAACGCGGGGTTGGGCGAATCCGTGCCCGGCGTCCAGATCAACCGCTTCTGCGCCTCCGGCCTCGACGCGGTGAATTTCGCCGCCGCCCAGATCATGAGCGGCCAGCACGAGCTCACCATCGGCGGCGGCGCCGAATCGATGAGCCGCGTCGGCATCGGCGCCTCCGGCGGCGCCTGGCCGATGGATCCCTCGATCGCGGTGCCGACCTATTTCATGCCGCAGGGCGTCTCCGCCGACCTGATCGCCACCAAGTACGGCTTTTCGCGCGACGACGTCGACGCCTATGCGGTGCAGAGCCAGCAGCGCGCCGCAAAAGCCTGGGACGAGGGCCGCTTCAAGAATTCGGTGGTCCCGGTGAAGGATGTCAACGGGCTCACCATCCTTGCCAAGGACGAGCACATGCGGCCCTCGACGACGATGCAGTCGCTGGCGTCGCTGCAGCCGTCATTTGCGGCGATCGGGCAGATGGCGGGCTTCGATGCGGTGGCGATCCAGTCGCACCCCGAGATCGAGCGCATCAATTATGTGCATCACGCCGGCAACTCGTCGGGGATCGTCGACGGCGCCGGCGCGGTGCTGCTCGGAAGCCAGGCGGCCGGCAAGAAGCACGGCCTGAAGCCGCGCGCGAAAATCCGCGCCTTCGCCAATATCGGCTCGGAACCGGCGATGATGCTGACCGGTCCGGTCGACGTCACCGAAAAGCTGTTCGGCGCATTCGGGCATGAAGAAATCCGACATCGATCTGTTCGAGCTTAACGAGGCGTTCGCCTCCGTGGTGCTGCGCTACATGCAGGCGTTCGACATCGACCCCGCCAAAATCAACGTCAATGGCGGCGCGATCGCGCTCGGCCATCCGCTCGGCGCGACGGGCGCGATGATTCTCGGCACCGTGCTCGACGAGCTCGAGCGCACCAACAAGCAGACCGCGCTGGTGACCTTGTGCATCGGCGGCGGCATGGGGACCGCGACCATCATCGAGCGGGTGTGAACCATCGCGGATCGTAGGGTGGGCAAAGCGAAGCGTGCCCACCAATCCACGCCGAACAAAAATGGTGGGCACGGCGCGAAGTGCGCCTTTGCCCACCCGACGCAGCGACTGGAATTGGGAGCGACAACATGACCTTCAAGAATTTCAAAGTCGAAACCGACGCCGACGGCATCGCGCTCGTCACATGGGACATTCCGGGACGTTCGATGAACGTGCTCGACGAGACCACGATCACCGAGCTCGAAGAGATCGTGAAGCAGACCTCCGCCGACGCCGCGCGTCAAGGGCGTCGTCGTCACCTCGGGCAAGGAGGCGTTCTCCGCCGGCGCGGACCTGTCGATGCTGGAGGGCATGAACCGCCGCTACACCGACCTGCTCAAGGCCAAGGGCGAAGTCGCCGCCAACCAGATGCTGTTCGACGAAAGCCGCAAATCCTCGCTGGTGTTTCGCGCGATCGAAACCTCGGGCAAGCCGTGGGCGGCGGCGATCAACGGGCTCGCGCTCGGCGGCGCGTTCGAACTGACGCTGTCCTGCCACTATCGCGTGGCGGCGGAAAATCCCAAAACCCGGCTCGGCCTGCCCGAAGTCAAGGTCGGGCTGTTTCCCGGCGCCGGCGGCACCCAGCGCGTGCCGCGCATCGTGCCGCCGCAGGATGCGATGCAGTTGCTGCTGAAGGGCGAGGCGGTCGATCTCGCCAGGGCCAAGGCGCTGAAGCTGATCGATGCCGTCGTGCCCGCCGCCGATCTCATCAAGGCGGCCAAGGACTGGATCAAGGGCGGCGGCAAGGCGCTCGCGCCCTGGGACGACAAGGCATTCCGCCTGCCGGGCGGCCACGTCTTTTCCAAGGCGGGGATGCATGATGTTCCCCGCCGGCAACGCGATCTTCCGCCGCGAGACCTACGACAACTATCCGGCCGCGCGCGCCATCATGAGCTGCGTCTATGAAGGCCTGCAGCTGCCGATCGACGCCGCGCTGCGGGTCGAATCGCGCTACTTCACCAAGATCCTGCGGTCGAACGAAGCGGCCGCCATGATCCGCAGCCTGTTCCTGTCGATGCAGGAATTGAACAAGGGCGCCCGGCGTCCGCCGAACGTGCCGCCGACGAAGGTGAAGAAGCTCGCCGTGATCGGCGCGGGCTTCATGGGCGCGAGCGTCGGCTACGTCTCGGCGCGCGCCGGCATCGAGGTGGTCCTGATCGACCGCGACCAGGAGAGCGCCGACAAGGGCAAGGGCCACGCCCAATCCGTGATCGACGATTTGATCAAGAAGGGCCGCGCCAGGGAAAGCGATCGCGACGCCATCATGTCGCGCATCTCGGCGACCGCCGACTATGGCGCGCTGAAGGACTGCGACCTCATCATCGAGGCGGTGTTCGAGGATCGCAAGGTCAAGGCGGAGACCTACGCCAGGGCGCAGCCGCTCCTCAAGGGTGACGCGATCTTCGCCTCCAACACCTCGACCTTGCCGATCAATTCGCTGGCCGAGGAGTTCAAGGACCAGGGCAAATTCATCGGCATCCACTTCTTCTCGCCGGTCGAGAAGATGATGCTGGTGGAGATCATCGTCGGCAAGAACACCGGCGACATCGGCGCTCGCGACCGCGCTGGACTACGTGCGCGTGATCGGCAAGACCCCGATCGTGGTCAATGATAGCAGAGGCTTCTTCGCCAACCGCTGCGTGCTGCGCTTCACCGCCGAGGGGCTGGAAATGCTGATGGAAGGCGTGCCGCCGGCGATGATCGAGAACACCGCGAAGATGGCGGGCATGCCGGTCGGGCCATTGTCGCTGTCGGACGAAGTCGCGCTCGACCTCGTGCTCAAGATCATGAAGGCGACCGAGGCCGACCTCGGCCCCAACGCCATCGATCAGGCCCAGAAGAAGCTTTTGGTCGAGATGGTCGAAAAGCAGGGCCGCTTCGGGCGCAAGAACGGCAAGGGCTTTTACGATTATCCCGAGAAGGGCAAGGGCCAGAAGAGCCTGTGGTCGGAACTTTCCGGGCTGCAGCCGAAACATCTCGATCCCGACACGCTCGACATCGAGGAATTGAAGCAGCGCTTCCTCGTGGTGCAGGCGGTGGAAGCCGCGCGCACGGTGGAGGATCACGTCATCACCGACATGCGCGAGGCCGATGTCGGCTCGATCCTCGGCTTCGGCTTCGCGCCGTTCACCGGCGGCACGCTGTCCTATATCGACTTCATGGGCACGAAGAATTTCGTCGCGCTGTGCCACAAGCTCGAGGGCAAATACGGCTCGCGCTTCACCCCGCCGAAACTATTGGAGGAGATGGCCGCGAAGGGCGAGACCTTCTACGGCCGCTTCCCGCCAAAGAAGCAGCCGGCGGCTGCTTGAGGTAAAGGTGGCGATGTGAAAATAGATCGTCGTCCCGGCCAAGCGAAGCGCGAGCCGGGACCCATAACCACCGACCGTGGTAGTGGGCACGCTGGGGCGACATCTTTCCATCAACAGAGGCCTGTGGTTATGGGTCCCTGCTTTCGCAGGGACGACGGTAACAACAAAAAGGGCCGGATCGTCGATCCGGCCCTTTAGGCTGAGGCGTTCGACTTAATGGCTCTCGGTCCATTTGCGCCAATGCGTCGGCTGAATGTCGACGTGCTTCTTATTTGAAGCATCGACCCATTGGGCTCCGTTTTTGCGACACGGATAGGCCAGCGCGAGGACGATTCCATCGTAGTCCATGACACAGACTTCGAGGTCTCCGTTGTCGGATGGCGCAACGGACACGGGCAACCATTCTACGGACAGCGAATGAATATGGGTCATAACGGGTACTCCCCATACCAAGTGATCGATGGTGTTCAGTAGCATATCAAATTGTGGCGCGTTTGACCTGCATCAAGGTCAGCGATGGAGACCAATCCTCCAATGGCCGGCTTTCCAAAGCCGCAGCAAACGAGTCCCAATGATGCTTTCCGGCGTTCAGGGCCGGTCCGGGACAACAAAGGGCCGGGATAATCGCTCCGGCCCTCTGCTTCATCGCTATCTTCGGGCGCTCACGCCGCCTTCATCAGGCCTTCTTTCGTCAGCGCTTCCTGCACCTTCGGGCGCGCGGCGACGCGGGCCTTGTAGGCGAGCAGGTTCGGCATCGCCGAAAGATCGAACTTCAGGCGGTCCGCCCAGGACAGCATGGTGAAGAGATAACAGTCGGCGACGGTGAACTGCTTGCCCATCAGATAGTCGCGGCCGGCAAGGGCGCCGTCGAGATATTTGAACTTGCCCATCACCCGGTCCTTGAAGAAGGCCTTGGCGTCGTCGGAAAGCGCCGGCGAGAACATCGGACCGAAATTCTTGTGCACTTCGGTGCCGACGAAGTTGAGCAACTCCAGCAATTTGTAGCGCTCGGCGCTGTCGCGGGCGGGCGCCAGATTCTTGGCCACAGCCTTGTCGGCGATCATCTGCACGATCACCGGGCCCTCGGTGACGAGTTCGCCGCTGTCGAGCGCCAGTGCCGGCACCTGGCCCTTGGGGTTGACCTTCAGATAGTCGTCGCCGTTCTCGAGCTTCTTGGCCCGCAGATCGACCTTGACCAGATCGTACGGCAGGCCGGCCTCCAGAAGCGCGATGTGGGGCGAAAGCGAGCAGGCTCCGGGGGAATAATACAGTTTCATCGGAATTTCCTTCCCATGGATTATTGGCGAGACGCGGATGGATGACTAAATGCATCTGCATGGAATAGTCAAGATTGATGCAGCTGCATTTAGTGCGCTACACTCGATTGTCATCCATGGGCCGGGACATGAAACGCAAGCCATCGACCGAGGCGACCGCGGCCTGGATCCGCCTGATGCGGGTGCAGAGCCGGGTGCTCGACGCCGTCGAGCAGGATTTGAAGAAGGCCGGCTTCCCGCCGCTGGCCTGGTATGACGCGCTGCTCGAACTGTCGCGCGCGCCGTCGGGCGAGATGCGCCCGGTGGAGCTGGAAAAGCAGATGCTGATCCCGCAATACTCGACCTCGCGGCTGATCGACCGGCTGGTTGACGAGGGGCTGGCGGCGCGGCGCGAATGCAAGATCGACAAGCGCGGCCAGTTCGTGGAAATCACCGAAACCGGGCGCGAGCTGCAGAAGAAGATGTGGGCCGCCTATTCCGCCGCGATCGAAAAGTATGTCGGCTCGAAACTGTCGGATGCGGACGCGGCAAAACTCTGCGGCCTGCTCGATCGGCTGGGATGCTCGTGCGGCGAGGCGCTAGTGGCGGCCGCCAGAGAGGGCGCGCCCGCCCGATGATCGCAACATCACCTCGCCCATCCCCGGACCGGAAGGTTCGCGGGTGTCCCCCTTACCGCGCGCGTTCGCTGAAAGCGCGCTTTTTCCGGAACATGCATGGCGCGTGACCAGATCGATATGACGCCGTTGCAGTCGCGCGACGAACTGGTGGCGTGGCTGGCCTCGGGCGTGAAGCCTCCGTCCGAATTCCGGATCGGCACCGAGCACGAGAAGACGCCGTTCACGCTCGAGGGCCATCATCCCGTGCCCTACGAGGGCGCGCGCGGCATCGGTGCGCTGCTCGAGGGCATGAAGCTTCTGCTCGGCTGGGAGCCGATCATGGAGCGCGGCAACATCATCGGCCTCTATGACGTCACTGGCGGCGGCGCGATCTCGCTGGAGCCGGGCGGACAGTTCGAACTGTCGGGCGCGCCGGTCGAGACCGTGCACCAGACCCAAAGCGAGCTGATGGCGCATTTGGCGCAGGTGCGCGAGATCGCGGCTCCCCTTGGCATCGGCTTCCTCGGGCTCGGCATGACGCCGTCCTGGTCGCGCGCCGAGATGCCGGTCATGCCCAAGGGCCGCTACAAGATCATGACCAACTACATGCCGAAGGTCGGAAAATACGGTCTCGACATGATGTACCGGACCTGCACGGTGCAGACCAATCTCGATTTCTCCTCCGAAGCCGACATGGTCAAGAAGCTGCGCGTATCGCTGGCGCTGCAGCCGGTCGCGACCGCCTTGTTCGCCAATTCGCCGTTCACCGAAGGCAAGCCCAACGGCTTCCTGTCGTTCCGCTCCGAGATCTGGCGCGACACCGACAATGCGCGCGCCGGGATGCTGGCATGGGCGTTCGAGAAGGGCATGGGGTTCGAGCGCTGGGTCGATTACGCGCTCGACGTGCCGATGTATTTCATCAAGCGCGGCGACGAATATATCGACGTCGCCGGCTCCTCGTTCCGGGCCTTCTTCGAGGGGAAGAGCAACAGGTTTCCCGGACAGCGGCCGACGCTGTCGGACTGGGCCAACCATCTGTCGACGATTTTTCCCGAGGTGCGGCTGAAGCGCTATCTGGAAATGCGCGGCGCCGACGGCGTGCCGTGGGGCCGGCTGCCGGCGTTGCCGGCGTTCTGGGTCGGCCTGCTCTACGACGACGTCAGCCTCGATGCCGCCTGGGACATCGCCAAGCACTGGACCGCGCAGGAGCGTCAGGCGCTGCGCGACGATGTCCCGCGTCTCGGCTTCAAGGCCCGGATCAGGGGCCGCTATTTGTTCGAAATCGCCAGGGAATGCCTGACGCTGGCGCATTCCGGCCTGCGGCGGCGCGGCCGGGTCGATCGCCTCGGCCGCGACGAGACCCGCCATCTCGAGCCGCTGGAGCAGATCATCGATTCCGGACGCGTGCCGGCCGAGGAGATGCTGGAAAAATTCCACGGCCCCTGGCACGGCTCGGTCGAGCCGGCCTATGAGGAATACGCATTCTAGATCAGCGTGTTCGCGCTTCCCTGGTGCCGCGGGCGCGCGGCGCCGTTCATCTCGCGTACAGGTTCGTGGCGATCAAATGGCACGAACGGCGCGTCAATTCAGTTGAAAGCAATCACGAATGCGGGGAGATCGCCTGCTCAGGGCGTGTTTGGCGACGCTCGCCCTGCTGGCGGCCACCGCCGCCACGCGGCCGGCGCAGGCGCAGGCCAATTTCGACCGTCCTGGCGGCGATTACCTGAGTTCGCCGGTGCCGTCAGGCGATCCGGAGGATTGTGCGCTGGCCTGCGAGCACGACCACCGCTGCCATTCCTGGAGCTTCAGTTACCCGACCGATGTCACGAGCGGCGCGGTCTGCTGGTTGAAGAACAGCGTGCCCGGGCGCGTCCCGGCCAATTGCTGCGTCTCCGGCGTGCGCGGCGCCGGCGTGGTCGAACCGCGCAACCGCTCGATCGAGACTTCGATCGACCGGGCCGGCGGCGATTACCACAGCTTCGTGCTGAAGAGCGAGGACGGCGACGAGGCCTGCAAGAAGGCCTGCACCGCCGACAACAAGTGCCGGGCCTGGACCTATGCGCGGCCGGGATATGTCGGCAGGGAAGCGCGCTGCTTCCTGAAAAAGGAGATCAAGCCGCCGCGGCGACGTGCCGGGTTCATCTCGGGCGTGGTGCGGTACTAATCCGTGGGGTCAGCACCAGGCGATCGCAGGATGACGTCGAGTAAATGCCCGGTCAGACGCTCTCCGCCGGCAGCACGTTGAGTTCCGGCCACAGCGCCTTCCAGCGCGCCGTCTTCGACGCGTAGTTTGCGGCCGAGAAATTCGGCCCCGGATTGGGCCGCACGATCATGGCCGCGATGTCGTCGAAGCCGTGCGGCGCGTAGACGTCGAAGCCCTCTGGCGCGCGGCGGATTCCGATTTGCGTATTCCTGGTCAGGAAGCGATCGATGCCTTGGCTCGACGACCGCAGCGCCGGATAGGGCAGGCCATGTTTTTGCGGATACCAGAGATGGACGCGCGCCTGGTTGCGCGCCTCGATCGCGACGCCGAGGCTTGAAAGCCTGTTCTGCAACTGCGCGATCACGGCGTCCTCGGCCTGCCACGAGGTATCGGGATCGAAATAGAAGACGTCGTAATCCTTGATGCCGTAATCGACCGCGCGTCCGGTCAGCGCATTCCACACGGTCTGCACCAGGCATCCCGAGACGATCCACGCGTCCGGTAGCGCAAGGCGGAGCAGTTCGTCGGCAATGGCGGAATTGACGGGATTGCGCAGCACGAGCGCGAGGAAGTCGTGTGTGTTCATGGCATCCTCATCCTGAGGAGCGGCCGTCAGGCCGCGTCTCGAAGGATGGGCCACGGGCCTCATGGTTCTCCCGGCGATCCGAAGCATCGTCCGGAGACGCGCGCAGGCGCGCTCCTCACCGTGAGGGTTTGCTTCAATGCACCGAGGTGAAGAACCGCGACAGCCGGAAACCAGACAGCCAAGTGTAGACCGGCTGGCTGCGCATGCCCAAGTCCCACGAGCCGACCACGGCGTCGGCGCGGCCGACCAGGTCGTCGATCGGCAGCATGCCGACGCCGCCCTCGCGCAGCGGCACGCGGCTGTCGGCGGAATTGTCGCGGTTGTCGCCCATCACGAACAGATGCCCCGGCGGCACCGTCACCTCCGGCGTGTTGTCGAACCGGGTATTGTCGCGCATCTTGAAGATCTCGTGGGAAACCCCGCCGGGCAGCGTCTCGACATAGCGATAGGCCGGCTCGAAGCCGCCATTGTCGTCTTCGGCCTCGCCGAGCCCATCGGGGCGCAGTTCCGCGGCGCGGTCGTTGATGAAGAGCTGGCCCTGCCGCATCTCGATGCGGTCGCCGGGAAGGCCGACGACGCGCTTGACCCAGGCCTGCGAGCGGTCGCCCGGCCAGCGGAACACCACGACGTCGCCGCGCTTCGGGGTTTCGCCGAACACGCGCCCGGTCTCGGGCAGGTTGATCTGGATCGGCAGCGAGGCGCTCGAATAGCCGTAGGCGAATTTCGTCGCCAGCAGCGCATCGCCGATCTGCAGCGTCGGCTCCATCGAGCCCGACGGCACGTAGAACGGTTCGGCCAGCGCGCCCTTGGCGAGGAACACCGCCGCCACGATGGCCGCGAGCTGCACCACCTGGCCGCGCCAGGTCGATGCCTTCGGAGTGGTCGTTTCCTTCTCGACGCTGCTCATCAGCCGGTACCTCCAACAGTAATGCGTTCCATCCGCAGCGTCGGCTGGCCGACGCCGACCGGCACGCCCTGGCCGTTCTTGCCGCAGGTGCCGATGCCGGTATCGAGCGCGAGATCGTTGCCGATCATGGTGATGCGGTTGAGGTCGGTCGGCCCGTTGCCGATCAGCATCGCGCCCTTCAGCGGCGCGCCGACCTTGCCGTTCTCGATTTTATAGGCCTCGGTGCACTGGAACACGTATTTGCCCGAGGTGATGTCGACCTGGCCGCCGCCGAAATTGGCGGCGTAGACGCCCTTCTTCACCGAGGCGATGATTTCGGCGGGGTCTCGGCTGCCCGCCAGCATGTAGGTGTTGGTCATGCGCGGCATCGGCACATGGGCATAGCCCTGGCGGCGGCCGTTGCCGGTCGGCTTCATGTTCATCAGCCGCGCGTTCTGGCGGTCCTGCATGTAGCCGACGAGAATACCGTCCTCGATCAGCATGGTGCGGTTGGTCGGCGTGCCCTCGTCGTCGATCGAGAGCGAGCCGCGCCGCGCCGCCATCGTGCCGTCATCGACCACGGTGACGCCTTTGGCCGCGACCTGTTTGCCCATCAGGCCTGCGAAGGCCGAGGTGTGCTTGCGGTTGAAATCGCCCTCGAGCCCGTGGCCGACGGCTTCATGCAGCATCACGCCGGGCCACCCCGACCCGAGCACCACGTCCATTTCGCCCGCGGGCGCCGGCACCGATTCGAGATTGACCATCGCCTCGCGGATCGCGCCGTCGGCCGCCTCGCGCCAGGCGCCTGCTCTCGATGAAGCGCGCAAAGCCCTCGCGCCCGCCATAGCCCTTGCTGCCGCTCTCCTGCCGGTCGCCTTGCCCCGCGACCACGTAGATATTGACGCGCACCAGAGGGCGGATGTCGCGATAGCTCTCGCCGTCGGGGCGGACGATTTCCACCACCTGCCAGGTCGCGCCCAGGCTGACGGTGACCTGCCGCACCCGCGGATCCTTGTCGCGAATATAGGCGTCGATCTCGGCGAGCAGTTTGACCTTCGCTTCGAAGCCGGGCGCGTCCAGCGGATTTTCGTCGCCATAGAGCCGCACATTGGTATGCGCGGGCGGCGCCGCGAAAGTACCGGAATAACCGCCGCGCACGGCCGCCACCGCATCCGCCGCGCGGATCAGCGCCGGCAGCGACACGTCGGAGGAATGCGCATAGCCGACCGCGTCGTCCTTCACCGCGCGCAGGCCAAAGCCCTGCTAGGTGTCGTAGGTCGCCTGCTTCAGCCGGCCATTGTCGAACATCAAGGCTTCGGTCTGGGCATATTCCAGGTACAACTCGCCGTCGTCGGAGCCAACAAGCCCGCGGGCGATCTGGGTGCGCACGGCATCGCGGTCGAGATTGGCGCGGTCGAGCAGCGAGGTTGTGGGGGTCATGAGTGCTCCAAACTTTTCTTGTCGTCCCTGCGAACGCAGGGACCTATAACCACAGGTCTCAGTGAGTTAAGCAAGAACCTGCGGAGCAGTCGCGTTACAACACTGTAACCTCTGGTTATGGGTCCCGGCTCGCACTGACAATGCTTGGCCGGGACGACATCCCGCTCAAGATAGGCATCACAGCGGAAAAAGGGAGGGCCGTCCGACGGTCATGCGACGGAGGCACTTTGCCTCACGGCAACTTGTCATATCCTTCCGAGAGCCCGTTCAGGCTGAGCGGAAACCCGATGCCTTCTTCCGGGGTCTCGAAGATGATGAAGGTCGCGGTCTTGGCGGATTTCAGCTGGCCCAGGAGCTTGTCGTCCATCACGACTTCGGCGACGCAGCCGTTGGGCAGGCAGCGGACGAAGCCGGCGCTGGCCGACATCGACATTGTCGAGCTTCAGGCCGAGCCCGGAGGGCAGCAGCACGCCGAGCGGCGCCACCACCCGCATCAGCTTGCTCTTCTGGTCGGCGGTTTTCAGCACGATCACGGTCAGGCCGGCATTGGAGCGGTCTTCGGCTACCACGCTCTGGATCAGGGCGCATTGCTCCGCCTGCGCGCCGGGCGGGGTGTCGCAGCGGATCTGCCAGTCGCCATGGACCGACCGCACCGCGCCCTGCGCGCTGGCGCCGCGCCGGTCAGGCCGAGAAAGCACGCAAGCGGCAAGGCCGACGGCGGCAAGGCTTGCACGCTCGCCTGGCGCAGAAACGCTGCAGACGCGGCGGCGCCGCCTGCGGCGCGTCTCGCCCTCGATTTCGAAGGCCCCATCCGGGTCGATCCCTCGATATTCCCTTGGCAATGTCGGTCCGAACCGGGATTGATACTGCAATGACGGCGCCTTGAAGGCAGTCTTCGAAGCGACCTTGCGCGCCGGAACCGCCGCTTCCGTCAAGTCGCGAATCAGGCTCCTCGGGAGCAGCCTCGTCTGTGCCTACATCGGGCAATCCGCCTGTCAAGCGCCGCCAGGCGCGCGAACGCGCCGCGTTTTGCCTGATTTCACGGGAAAATGTGACATCGGCAGAATTGCCGGTGACGCGTTCGCTCTGCGCCGTACTACTGCATTGCGAGAGCCCGAGAATTATGGTTTGAGAGGCTGGATTTCGACGCGTTCTAGCGATCTGGCCCAGGTGACTGCAAAGTACCTCCCAAGGCCGTTTGTCAGGGGGCGGATCGTGCAGCATTTCTCGCCATCCGGCGGAATGCTTTGGGGCTATAGTTTAGGGGAGCGCGAGCGGCATGAAGATGTCGAAGGGCCAGATGGTGCCGGCGGTTGCTGGGATTGGCGGTGGCCGGCGCGGCGCTGGCGGCCGAGCGGGGCGGCATTCGCCGAATTGGGGCAGCCGGCGCCGTGGGAATACAAGCTGCAGGGCGCCGCAACGCCGGTGATGGAAAGCATCATCCGCTTCCATA
>CAVRIB010000025.1:0-18704 GCA_963721135.1 uncultured Alphaproteobacteria bacterium | reverse complement strand
ACCGCGGTTGGCAGCCGCGGAACGATACCCTGCTCGAAGAATGTCACCAAAACCGGAATCGCGAGGCCGACCGACACCAGCGCCAGGAAAATCCCGATCGCGGTGAAGAACCGCAGCGGCTTTTCCGATCGATAAAGCTTCAGGATGGTGCCCAGAATCCGAAATCCGTCGCGCCAGGTGTTGAGCTTGCTGAACGATCCCTCCGGCCGGGCGTAATAGGGCGTCTCGATCTCGGCGACCGGCAGCGCCAGCTCGAGCGCGTGCACGCTGAGCTCGGTCTCGATTTCGAAGCCGTCCGACAGCACCGGAAAGGATTTGACGAAGCGCCGCGAAAATACGCGATAACCGGATAGAATGTCCTTGAAAGCCTGGCCGAACACCGACGACAGAAAGCTGGTCAGCATCCAGTTCCCGGTACGATGGCCTGGCCGATAGGCCGCCTGAACCTGATCGACGCGAAAGCCAACGACCATGTCGAGATGGTCCGACAACAGCCTGTCGATCATGTGCGGTGCGCTGGCCGCGTCATAGGTCGCATCGCCGTCGACCAGGATATAGATATCGGCGTCGACATCGGCGAACATGCGCCGGACCACGTGGCCCTTGCCCTGCCGGCGTTCGCTGCGCACTTCGGCCCCGGCCTCGCGCGCGACCGCGACGGTGCGATCCGAGGAGTTGTTGTCGTAGACGAAGATTGCGGCGGTCGGC
This sequence comes from uncultured Alphaproteobacteria bacterium, assembly GCA_963721135.1. GTDB lineage: Bacteria > Pseudomonadota > Alphaproteobacteria > Rhizobiales > Xanthobacteraceae > Bradyrhizobium. The sequence continues at coordinate 17,996 of CAVRIB010000025.1, read as the reverse complement.
AGCGCTTTGCGAAAATCGGCGACAACCCTGGCGACCGCGGCTTCCTCGTTGAAGCACGGCACCAGCACCGCAATCCGCGGCTGTACCGGCTGCGGCTGCAGGAATTCCCGCTGCGCGAACTGCTCGAGCGCCTCAGCCATGCCGGCCAGATCGCCGCGAAGATTCGGCGGGCGTTTTGAATCCGGCGCGGCGCTCATCGAGCAATCCTTAACGATCGTTAGGGTTTTGATCCCCGATCATAGGGAACGATCGCTAACGATCCCTAACGTTGTCTCCCTTGTCTTTACCGGATGCCGGAAGGCAGGGCCGTCGCCGGGGATTTCCGACGCGCGATCGGCGTCGGCTCAAACCCACGTTTCCCCGAAGACCACAATCAAAACTGATGCTGATAAAAACGTCCTCTCTCCTTGCCGTTGGACACCGCACCACAGGCGTGATTTTATCGCGCTCAAATAAAACCAAGGGCAAGGACCGGGAATGAAGATGTTGATCTTGGCGGGCGCCTCCGTGCTCGCGGCCCACCATGCGCTTTCGGTCTGGTTATTGGCTTCGTGGTGGATGTCCTCATGATGGCCGACGATTACCGGACAGTCGAAGGACTCGAACTGACGATCTTGCTTCCCTGCCTTAACGAAGCGGAGACGATAGAGACCTGCATCGACAAAGCCATGTCGTACCTGGCCGGCGGCGATGTAAGGGGAGAAGTGCTTGTCGCAGATAACGGATCGACCGATGGATCGCAACAACTGGCGACTGCGAAGGGAGCTCGCGTGGTTCAGGTGCGCGATCGAGGTTATGGGTCGGCACTCCGGAATGGCATCGTGGCGGCGCGCGGTCGCTATGTCGTCATGGGGGACGCCGATGACAGTTACGACCTGTCGGATCTGGGGCTCTTCGTGGCGAGGCTTCGGGAAGGATATGACATCGTCATGGGCAACCGATTTCGAGGCGGGATAGCGCCCGGCGCCATGCCCTTCCTGCACCGCTACTTGGGGAACCCGGTACTCAGCTTTCTCGGACGACTGTTCTTCGACGTGAAAGTAGGCGATTTCCATTGCGGCTTGCGTGCATTCAATCGCGAAAGAGTCCAGGCTCTCAATCTTCACACGACGGGAATGGAATTTGCGAGCGAGATGCTCATCTCCGCGGCCGTACGATCCTACCGAATTTGCGAGGTGCCAACGACTCTGAAAAAAGACGGCCGATCGCGCCGGCCGCATTTACGTACCTGGCGCGATGGATGGCGGCATTTGAGCTTCCTGCTCATGCTGAGCCCACGATGGCTTTTCATCTATCCGGGATTTGCCCTCATGCTGTTTGGTGTCTGCATTGCGGCGTTACTATTTCGGGGTCCGGTCCAGGTCGCAGACGGCGTAAATCTCGATACCAATACGTTTCTCGTTGGTGCCATCGCAATTCTGATCGGAATTCAGAACCTGACCTGTGGTCTGATCGCGCAGCGGTTCGCTGTGAGGTATCGGCTCCTGCCCGAATCGAAGTGGAATTATCGGCTCGTGTCACTTCTCACATTTGAACGAGGACTGATCGTCGCGATTTCAGTTATCGGGCTGGGAACGGCAGGCTTCATCTGGTCGCTCTTGATCTGGGCTTCCGTCGATTTTGGGAATATTGCAAACCCCATCGTCCTGAGGGTGCTCATCATCTCACTGACCGGCATTGCGATCGGTGTTCAACTCGGGTTTACCGTCTTCCTGGCCGGTATCATGAGTATTCCGATCAGGCGCGACCAGGCACTCGCTGCCATGGATCAAGACTCATCGGAAGTCACACCGAGCCGGTAGCTTGGAGCCTCAAGCCGTTGCTGCTTGCCCCATGAGGCGGTCGTCCCGGATTCGGCCGGCCGCATCAGGGATGCAAACAGCAAACTCCACAGTGAAAGCATGCCGATGGGGATGGTATAATAAGGGTTGAAAAAGTGGGTCATGAAGAACGCCACATTCACCGCGAGATTCAAGACCGTGAGAAGTGCGACTGACATTATGCCGGTTCCTCTGCACAGGCGGAAAATCAACACGATCCACGCGCCCGCAAGGATCAGCAAAACGCCTTGCAAGTCTGTGACATAAGCCCAGAGGACACTGGCATCGATCCCGGGAGGTCTTAAATCGTTTGGGTCAGCCCCGTACGTTGTCGCAAGAGGACTTCCGGCATTGATAGCGTTGGCGATGAGTGTCGGCGCGATTCCCGCCAGGTATGCTACCCCAAACAGTCCACCCTGCAGGAACGCTTCCAGTTTCCGCAATCTCAAAAAGACGAAGCCAAAAAACAGGAAATATCCAGCGGAGAGAAACAGATTTGCCAAGCGGAAATTGACGGCAAGGCCGAGCAAGAAGCCGATCAGCATCGTCAGAAGCACGGGATGGCGCTGCGGCGTTTTCACGAACAGACGGGCCGTCAATAAGCCCGCCAGCGCGCAAACCACCATGGTGGGCGCCATCGAATAGCTCGCCTTGCTGGGGTTGATCATCAGGTAAAGAGCAGCACAGCCAAAGAGAGCGGTGAGAACGACCGAGGCCCTGGATCGCGCATAAAAAATTCCGAGCAGCGCAAAACCGAAGATCGAAGACGGTCGCCGAAACGTAGAGCGGGATCACCTGAAGGCCTTGCGGAAACAGTGCCAGTACGAAGCCCGTTCCCGGTGGATATTGGATGACCATCTTCCCGGCCGGCATCGGCGTGTGACAGGGCGCCCGCGCCGGATCGTTCCAGTCCGCGAAGCCGATCTCCTTCAGTTTCGAGGAAAAATAGTGATCGTCATCGCGGGCGAGACTGGTGTCCAGGCCGGCAAGTCCGAATCGCTGGAACAGATGCGCCTGGCGCAAGTAGCAGATGTCGTCGTAGACCCCGCGGGCTTCGCTCCAGTACGACATCGACCAGACGTTGCTCGCCAATACCAGAAAGCAGAGCAAGCCGCAGGCGGCCTTGAGATAGTTCATCACTGTTGTCCCGCCGCGTGGCGCGCTCACGGTTTGTCGCCAAATTCGCAGGCGCCCGCAAGCCCTAACGCCAGGTCGCAATCGGCGCCCTGCCCTCCAGCGTTTCCGCGATCCGCAGGCGGGTGCCCTCGGTGGTGTCGGGCGGCAGCGCCTCGAGTGCGAAAAAGCCGGCGGCGATAATCTCCCGGTTCGGTTCCGGCAGCCGATCCTGCCGGAAATGCCTGATCAGATAGACCGCGACATGATCGCGGCGAGACACGTGGCTGTTGAAGAACAGCCCGTGCAGAACTGGCTCGCCCACGAGCTCGATCCGCCCCTCCTCCACGAGTTCGCGCCGCAGGGCGTCACTGACGGCTTCGCCGACCTCGACGCCACCGCCCGGCAGATGCCAGCCCGCGACATAGCTGTGTTTGACCAGGAACACCCGGTTATCGGCGTCCACGACCACGCCACGGACCCCGAGCGTCATGCCGCGGGCGAAACGCCAATAGAGATGAAACATCCGCCGCAGCACGGGCTCAAGGCGTTTTCGCAAAGGCCTGCAGGTTCATCGCCGCTGAAATCTCGAATTGACCGATGCCATGTTTGATCCTTGCATCGCCCGGCGCAGCTTGCCATTACTTTCGAAAGGACCAACAGGATATCACGGGATGATGGCGTGGTGGCTCGCCCTGGTGGGCGTCTCGGCGGGACGGGCGTGATGGTGCCATTTACGCTGGCCCACCTGTCCGATGCGCATCTGCCGCCGCTGCCGGCGGTGCGGCTTGCCGAGCTCGCGGGCAAACGCATGCTCGGCTATCTCAACTGGACGCGCAATCGCCACAAGTTTCATCGCCGCGACATGCTCGACGCGCTGGTGTCGGACATGCAGGCCGAAAGCGCCCGATCACATCGCCCTCACCGGCGACCTCGTCAACCTCGCGCTCGAAGCGGAGTTCACGCTGTCGCGGACATGGCTGGAAAGCATCGGCCCGGCGGATCAGGTCACGGTAATCCCCGGCAATCACGACGCCTATGTCCGCGCCACCCGGCATTGCTTCGCGAAAGCCTGGGGAAATTATCTCCGCGGCGACGATGTCCAGGGTGACGCCGCATTTCCGTTCGTGCGCCGCCGTGGCCCGCTGGCGCTGATCGGCGTATCGTCGGCGGTACCGACGCCACTCTTGATGGCGACGGGATGGCTTGGCCGCGCGCAACTCGACGCACTCGAGCGCGTGTTGACGCGGTTATCCGTCGAGCAGGTGTTTCGCGTGCTCTTGATCCACCATCCCCTGCGCTCGCATTCCCGCCACAAACGGCTCACCGATTCAGCCGAACTGATTGCGCTGTTGAAACGGCATGGCGTTGATCTGGTGCTGCATGGACATGACCACGTCCATTCGACGATCTGGATCGACGGACCGCAAGGCCAAATCCCCGTTGTCGGCGTACCATCGGCCTCCTCGGTCGCGCATGGCCGCTATCCGGCGGCCGCCTACAATCTGTTTTCAATCGAGCGCGACGGCGCGGCATGGCGCTGCGAGCAAACGGTGCGGGGTCTCGACGACCGGCTGCGGGTGCAGGAATTGCGGCGAGTCCGTCTGGTTTAGATTCTTGTTTTGACGCGTTTTCTTCACGCGAACCGGTACCCACTTCGCTCGAAAACGCTTTAACGGATGCCTGCGCGCAAAAAACTCTGAATGAAGGCGCGCTGGAACAGCAGGAATCCGACCATCAAGGGCGCCGAGGTCATCAGCGCCGCGGCGCAGATCACCGACCAGTCGATGCCCTGATCAACGGAAGCGAATACCTGCAGGCCGACCGTCAATGGCCGGGTCTCGACCGAATTGGTCACGATCAGCGGCCACAGGAAATTGTTCCAGTGATAGCTGACCGAGACGAGGCCATAGGCGACATAGACCGGCCGGGCCAGCGGCAAGTAGACCCGCCAGATCGTCTGCAAGGTGTTGGCGCCTTCCATGCGCGCGGCATCGTCGAGCTCTTTCGGGATCGACTTGAAGTTCTGACGCAAGAGGAAGATGCCGAACGCCGAGGCGACATAGGGCAGTCCGACGCCGGTCAGCGTATCGATCAGGCCCAGCGTCTGCAGCGTGCGGTAATTTTCCAGGATCAGCACATCGGGCGTGACCATGAGCTGGACCAGGATCAGCGCGAACAAGACTTCGCCGCCGAAGAACTTCCAGCGCGCGAGCCCGAAGGCGGCGAGCGTGCAGATCACGAACTGCGTGGCCATGATGCCGAGCACGAGCAGCACCGTATTGAGGAAATAGCGGGCGAAGGGCGCCGCGGTCCAGGCGCGTTCGAAATTCTCCAGCGTGAGCGGCGCAAGAAGGTCGAAATTCGTCGCGAACGCCGATGGATGGAAGGCGGCCCAGATCGCGTACAACAGCGGCAACGCCCAGATCACCCCGAACAGCCAGGCGGCAATTGTCGACGTCATGTCTCCCAATCGATCCCGCATTGAGCCTCAGTCCCCTCAGCGATAGTGAATCCTGCGATCGAGCATGAAAAACTGCAGGAAGGCGATGATGGCGAGCACCGAAAGCAGCACGGTCGACAGCGCCGCCGCGTAGGCCGTATCCCAAAAGCTGAAGGCGACCTGGAAGATATAGAACAGGAGCAGTGTGGTTGCGTTGTTCGGCCCGCCGCCGGTCATCGCGATCACCTGATCGACGACGCGGAAGGCGTTGATGAGGGCGTTGACCGCGACGAACAGCGTCGTCGGCATCACCAGCGGCCAGGTGATGCGGCGAAACACCAGCCACCGGCCGGCGTTTTCCATCCGCGCGGCCTCGTACAGCGTCGGCGGCACCTGCTGCAGCGCCGCCAGGAAGAACACCATGAAGAAGCCCGCCTCCTTCCAGATCGTCACCGCCATCAGCGCCGGCAGCGCGGTTGAGGAGCTGCCGAGCCAGTTGATGCTGGCAAAGCCGAAGACGTGGATGACCTGATTGAGCAGGCCGTAATCGGGCGTGTAGAAGAACAGCCAGATATTGGCGGCCGCTACCATCGGCAGGATGGTCGGCGTGAAGAAGGCGAGCCGTAGCGCGGCACGTCCCTTGATGCGGCCATTGACCCAGAGCGCCATCGCGAGCGCAAGGCCGATCGCGACCGGCACCGTGATCAGCGCGTAGAGCAGGTTGTTCTTGAATGCCCGCCAGAAGATCGGGTCCGCCAGCATGGCGCGATACTGATCGAGGCCGATGAAGGCGGCCGGCCGCCGCCCGTGCGGGGTCGAGAAGAAACTGTCGATCACGGTCGAGACCGCCGGCACGTGCGTAAAGGTCGCAAGCAGGATGACGGCTGGCAGCGCCAGCAGCCAACCCTGCACGTGGATGTTCAATTGCAGTCTGCGCGGCTCGGGCATTGCGGGAGGTGACGCCGGCCGGGTGACGAAATCCCGGTCGGCGCGCCTTTCAGTGCTGATAGCTGGCGAGGATGCGGGTCGCCTCGGCTTGCGCCTCGTCGAGCGCAGGCTTCGCCGGCTTCGCGCCGGTCAGCACCGCCTGCAAGGCATCGTTGAGCGACTTGGTGACCCGCTGATTGTCGTGCGTCGATAGCTCCGCGACCGCCTCCTTGAGCTGGTCGCGCGCCACGACGGCGGGCGGAAACTCGGCGGTGTATTTCTTCATGGCCTCGGTCTGCCAGGCATCCGGCCTTGTTGCGACATAGCCGGTGGCGATGCCCCAATCGGCCGCGCGCGCCGGCGTGGAAAGGAAGCGGGCGAATTCGAGCGCGGCCGCTTGCTTGGCCTTGTCGCTGTTCTTGAAGATATAGATGTTGCCGCCGCCGGTCGGAGAGCCGCCGCGCACCTTGGAGGGCATCGCGGCCACGCCGAAGGCGAACTTGGCGTTGTTGCGGACATTGGTCAGGTTACCGGTGGTGGTCCACATGATCGCGGTCTTGCCCTCGAAGAAATCCTTCGGCGTCGTGCCCCAGTCGATGATGCCCTTGGGCATTACCTCGTATTTCTGGCCGAGATCGGCGAAAAATTGCGCGGCCTCGACGACCTTCGGATCGTTGTAGGCGACCTTGGTGCCCTCGGGATTGGCGAGGATGGCGCCGTTCTGGGTGGTCAACGCCTGAAACAGCCAATAGGGGAAGCCGGAAGAGGGGATCTCCAGGCCCCACTGGCTGACCGCGCCGGACGCATCGCGTTTGGTCAGCTTCTTTCCGATGGCGACCATCTGGTCCCAGGTGGCCGGCGGCTTCTCCGGATCGAGCCCTGCGGCCTTGAAGGCATCCTTGTTCCAGTACTGCACGATGGTCGAGCGCTGGAACGGAATGCCCCAGGTATGGCCGCCGGCCTGGCTGTTTTCCATGAACGCCGGATAGAACGACTTGATCCAGGCCTTGTCGGCGTCCGACCTGGCGATCGCGTCGAAAGGCTCGATCAGATCGTCATCGATCAAAGTGAACATGTCGGTCGACAGCAGCACCGCCACATCGGGAGCATTGCCGGCCTTGGCCGCGGTCATCGCCTTGACGATGGAGTCCTGATAGCTGCCGGTATAGACCGGCTTCACGGTGATGTCGGGATGGGCCTTGCTGAACTCGGCGGCATAGCCGTCGACGATCTTGGTGATCGGGCCGCCGACGGCGATCGGATAATAGAACGTGATCTCGGTCGCGGAAGCGGCGGCGCCGCCTCCGAACGTGGCCGCCAGCGCTGCTGCGATGGTTAGCCGGGCAAGTCTGTTCATGCGCAAGTGCTCCCCTGATTAAACGGTTGTGCTTAGCTGCGGCGACAGCGATCCGGCGCCGGGCTCGATGGCAAGGCGACGACCGCTCGCGGCGTCGAACACGTGACCGGCGGAGGCCTCCCAGGCGAGGTCCACCGTGGCCCCGACCTGCGGCGCGCCATCGCCCCGCGTGCGGGCCAGAATCGGTCGCGCCCCGATCATGCCGGTGACGAGCGCCTCGGCGCCGAGATATTCGACGGCCGTGACAGTCGCATGAATCCGGCCGGGCGCGCTTGCGCTATCCACCGTTACATCCTCGGGCCGCACGCCGAGCACGCGGCCGCGCCCCGAAGCGGCAAACAGCGCCGGTCCCGCAGTGCCGGCGATGACCGCGCCCTTCGGACCATCATCGAGTTCGAGCAGGTTCATCGGCGAGCCGCCGATGAAGCGGGCCGCGAACAGGGTTGCTGGCCGTTCGTAGAGTTCGGCGGGCGCGCCGTTCTGCTCGATCCGACCCGCGCGCATCAGGATGACGCGGTCGGCCATGCTCATGGCCTCAGTCTGGTCGTGCGTCACATAGATCATGGTGATGCCAAGCCGCTGCTGCAGGCTGCGGATTTCGCGGCGCAGTTCCTGCCTGAGCTGGGCGTCGAGATTGGAGAGCGGCTCGTCGAGCAGACACACCGGCGCCTCGGCGATCAACGCCCGGCCCAATGCGACGCGCTGCTGCTGACCGCCGGAGAGTTGCCCGGGCTTGCGCCGCAACAGCGTTTCCAGATCGAGCAGCGCCGCGATCTTGTCTAGCCGCCGCGCCATCTCCACGCTCGGGGTACCGCGCACCGATAGCCCAAAGGTGATGTTGTCGGCGACGCTCAAATGCGGAAACAGCGCGTAGGACTGAAACACCATGGCGACGCCGCGCGCCGAGCCGGTCAGACCGCCGACATTGCGACCCTCGATTTCGATCACCCCGCTTGCGGGCTCATCCAGTCCCGCGATCAGCCGCAGCATCGTCGACTTGCCGCAGCCGGAGGGGCCAAGCAGGACGGCGAGATGGCCCTGTTCGACCGCGAACGACACGTCGTTGACCGCAGGCGTCTCACCCCAGGCTTTGGTCACCGACCGGACATCAACGCTGATCACGATTTCGACCCACCAGGCCCCTCGAACACCGCGCCATTATGTGGCGATATCGGCGCCTTGTGAATGCCATGTGACATCTCGGCGGCGGATCGGCCCCGCGGACCGTCGCTGCCGGCGTCCTGACGGCAAGCCGGTCGGCTCGGCTGTGCGCCGTTGGGTGCAAACGATCCAGGGGCGCCCGTTCCACCACATCCAACCCGGCTGGGAAAAATCACCACCCGTCTCCGGTCGACGCCAGGATTATTCTTATTTTATACCACCTATTGCCGCCATTGGAACGCCCTTCCTACGTGTTCGGCATGAAGCATCGGGATCGCCCCGCGCGCGAGCGGAACGGCGAAGAGATCTGTGCGTTTGACGTTGGTGGATCAGGTCGTGAGGACCTGATCGCGCGGGCAAGCTCAAGGCGCGGCCGATGTCCGTGATCGATCCGCTCTACGTGGCTTCGGGCTTTGGCGTCGGCCTCCTGGTCGGGATGACCGGTGTCGGCGGCGGTTCGCTGATGACGCCGCTACTTATCCTGTTGTTCGGCATCCACCCCTCGACCGCGGTCGGTACCGACCTGCTCTACGCCGCCGCCACCAAGACCGGCGGCAGCGTTGTCCACGGCCTCGCCCGCAGTATCCATTGGCCTGCGGTGATCCGGCTCGCGAGCGGCAGCATTCCCGCCAGCATCCTGACACTGGTCGTGCTGTGGCAACTCGATCTCAGGGGCGAGACCTCGGCCGGCCTGGTCAACGCCGTGCTCTGCCTTGCGCTCCTGCTCACCGCGGTATCGCTGATCTTCCGCAAGGCGCTGCTGGAGAACTTTCGTTCGCGCATCGACCGGCTCGACGCCGCCGCGGTCGCGCGCGCGACCGTGCTGGTCGGCGCAGCCCTTGGCGTGCTGGTCTCGATCTCATCGATCGGCGCCGGCGCGGTTGGCGTCACCGCACTGCTCCTGCTCTATCCGCGGCTGCCGATGGCGCGCATCGTCGGCTCCGATATCGCGCACGCGGTGCCGCTGACGCTGATTGCCGGGCTCGGCCACTGGGCGATGGGCGCGATCGATTGGCATCTGATGGGCGTGCTGCTGCTCGGCTCCCTGCCGGGCATTCTTGGCGGCAGCTATTTCGCGACCCGGGTGCCCGAAACGGCGCTGCGGCTGCTCCTGGCGGCAACGCTGGTCCTCGCGGGCGGCAAGATCGCATCCGACCAACTGCGCCTGTCCTCGCCGATCGTCGCGGTCTCGACGCAGGGCTCGCCGCGCTGACTTCAGGCGTTCAGAGGTCGCGCAAGCTTGCAAACAGCGCGAGCGCAAACAGCGCCAGGGCGCCGAGAAGGAAGCCGAGCACGAAGGTCCAGAACCCGCCACGGCGCGGCTTCTCGACCACGACCGGCGCCGGCTCGGGCGTCGCCACCAGCGCATGCTCGCGCTCGATCATCCGCCGCGCGACATAGTCGGTGACGGCATCGACGATTTTGGCGACGTCGTGGGATTCGACGATCACGATGCGGCCGAAACGGGTGTCCTGCACGAAGCGATAGATGCGCTTGTCGCGTCCCATCAGGACATGTGCGACCACATCGATCCACAGCCGCGGCGTGTCGCCCTGGCTGATGCCGCGGTCGAACAGGTCGACCGTGTCCGGCACTTGCACGAACAAGGGGTCGAGCGCGTCGTTGAGAATTTCGAGCCGCGCCACCTCGGCATCGCGCAGGTCGACGACGACGCCAGTGCGGTCGGCAGCCTCGATCCGCGCCTGGCGGAGCGCATCGCGCAGGCGAATCGGACGCTTCTCGCTGTCGGCGTTGCTGGCGCTGGTTGGCGCGTCTGACATGCGCATGATCGCCTTTGTCCGGATGGGTCTACCCTCGCTTAACCTAGCAGTAACCATGACTTCCGCAAAGGCTGTTTGTTTCCAATGGCTTACGCCTTTGGTTGGTCATCCCATCGGCTTGGGCGAAGAAAGGCGAGCGCAGCCGTAGCGACGGCTCGAGACGAAAGCGGTCCCACCCGGGATCACCGGGTGGGACCGCATTCGTCCCTTGACGTTTTCTCGAGCTTTAGCCGGCAGCCGACGCTCAGGCCGGGACGCGCGAGGGCTCTTCCACGATGGAGAAGCGCACGCCTGCCTTGTGGCGGTTCTCTTCCGAAACTTCGCGCCAGCAGTCCTCGGCCTCTTTTCGGGTCTTGAAGGGACCTTTGACCTGCGCCGAGCCTTCCACGAGCTTGTGGAAGTTCATCGAACCGAACTCGCCGCCAATCACCCAGAAATTGCTGCCATGCTTCATGATAGCCTCCTGCTACTCAGCTGCCTGAACGCGAATGCCCGTGTCGTGCGACTTGAACTGCGCGGCCTCGGTGGAATCGTGCAGCGCCGTCGTCGATGAGGTGCCGCCGGTGATCGTGGTCGAGACCAGATCGAAGTAGCCGGTGCCGACCTCGCGCTGATGGCGCGTCGCCGAATAGCCGAACTTCTCCGAGGCGAACTCGGCCTGCTGCAGGCGGGAATAAGCCGCCATGCCCTCGGTCTTGTAGCCGCGCGCCAGTTCGAACATGCCGTGGTTGAGCGAGTGGAAGCCCGCCAAGGTCACGAACTGGAACTTGTAGCCCATCGCGCCGATCTCGCGCTGGAATTTGGCGATCGTCGCCTTGTCGATGTTGGCTTCCCAGTTGAACGAGGGCGAGCAGTTGTAGGCCATCATCTTGCCGGGATAGACCTTTTGCACGGCTTCCGCGAACTCCTTCGCCTCGTCGAGGTTCGGGGTCGAGGTTTCCCACCACAACAGGTCGGCGTACTTCGCGAATGCGATGCCGCGCTTGATGCAATGCGCAAGGCCCGTTCCGGGCTTGAGACGGAAGAAGCCTTCCGCCGTGCGCTCGCCGGTGATGAACTCGCGATCGCGCTCATCGACATCCGCCGTGATCAGTTTCGCACTCTCCGCGTCGGTGCGCGCCAGAACGAACGTCGGCGTGCCGCAGACGTCGGCCGCGAGCCTTGCGGCGATCAGGTTGCGCTCGTGCGCCGCCGTCGGAATCAGCACCTTGCCGCCCATGTGGCCGCACTTCTTTTCGGACGCGAGCTGGTCCTCGAAGTGGACGCCGGCCGCGCCCGCCTCGATATAGGCCTTCATGATCTCGAACGAGTTCAAGGGACCGCCGAAACCCGCTTCCGCGTCGGCCACGATCGGCACGAACCAGTCGATCTTGGCGCCGCCTTCGGAGTGCTCGATCTGGTCGGCGCGCTGGAAGGTGCGGTTGATGCGGCGGCAAAGCTCGGGTCCCGCGTTCGCCGGATAGAGGCTCTGGTCGGGATACATCGCGCCCGCGGTGTTGGCGTCGGCCGCAACCTGCCAGCCCGACAGATAGATCGCGGGCAGCCCGGCGCGCGCCTGCTGCATCGCCTGGTTGCCGGTGACGGCGCCGAGCGAATTGACGAAGGGTTCCTTCTTCAGGGATTCCCAAAGGCGGTTGGCGCCCCTCTCGGCGAGCGTATAGGCGATCGGCACGGAGCCGCGCAGCTTCTCTACCTCGGCGGGGGTGTAGGGACGGCTGATGCCATCGAAACGCCCCTTGGGCGCGGGAACCAGCTGCTCAAAAGTCTTCGCCATCGTCCATTCTCCAATTCACATTCGTGACAGTGCGTTGCGAAACGCGGCGAGAGCTAAACGCTAAACTTCTTAATTCGTATAGACTGCTTGCATTCTAATGATGATGTCATGTAACATCTCTACCTGTCATAGATGTAACTTTGTTATCTTTGTTACAAATCGAGTCAGCGAGGCTGCCATGGCTGGCGACTCCGGTAAGAAACTGTTCGTCGGCCCCCGGTTCCGGCGGATTCGCCAACAATTGGGGCTGTCGCAGACCCAGATCGCCGAGGGATTGGGCATTTCGCCGTCCTATATCAACCTGATCGAGCGCAACCAGCGCCCGGTGACGGCGCAGATCCTGCTGCGGCTGGCGGAAACCTACGACCTCGACCTGCGCGATCTCGCGACCGCCGACGAGGACCGCTTCTTCGCCGAACTGAACGAGATTTTTTCCGATCCGCTGTTCCGGCAGATCGACCTGCCGAAGCAGGAATTGCGCGACCTCGCGGAATTGTGTCCCGGCGTGACGCACTCACTGCAGCGGCTCTACGCCGCCTATACCGAGGCCCGCCGCGGCGAGACCATGGCGGCCGCGCAATTCGCCGACCGCGAGGAAGGCGCGCGCTTCGAGGCCAATCCGATCGAGCGCGTCCGCGACCTGATTGAGGCCAACCGCAACTATTTCCCCGAACTCGAACAAACCGCGGAAACCCTGCGCGACGAGCTGAGCACGCCGGCGGAAGGCCTCTTCGCAGCGCTCGCGACGCGCTTGCGCGAAAAGCATTCGATCGTCACCCGCATCATGCCGGTCGATGTCATGCGCGAGACCTTGCGGCGCTTCGACCGCCATCGCCGGCAACTCCTGATTTCGGAATTGGTCGATGGGCCGGGCCGCGCCTTTCAGCTCGCCTTCCAGATCGGGCTTGCCGAATGCTCCGGTGCCTTCGAGGCCATCATCAACCGCGCCGGCCCGCTCGACGACACTCCGCGAAAGCTCTACCGGATCACGCTTGCGAACTATTTCGCCGCCGCCGTGATGATGCCCTATCAGGCGTTCCATAGTGCGGCTGAAAGCCTGAGCTACGACGTCAACGTGCTGGCGCAGCGCTTCAATGCCGGCTTCGAGCAGGTCTGCCACCGCCTGACCACCTTGCAGCGGCCGAATGCGCGCGGCGTGCCGTTCTTCATGCTGCGGGTCGACAATGCCGGCAATGTCTCGAAACGGTTTTCCAGTGGCACCTTCCCGTTCTCGAAATTCGGCGGCACCTGCCCGTTGTGGAACGTGCACTCGACCTTCGACACGCCCGACCGGCTGCTCAAGCAGATCATCGAACTGCCCGACGGCGTCCGGTATTTCTCGATCGCGCAGATGGTGCGCCGCCCGGTGGCGCCGCACCCGCAGGCCCAGCCGCGCTTTGCAATCGGGCTCGGCTGCGAAATCCGCCATGCCTCGCGCCTCGTCTACGCCGCCGGCATGGACCTGGAGCAGGCCGAGGGCACCCCGATCGGCGTCAACTGCCGGCTCTGCGAGCGCGAAAACTGCAGCCAGCGCGCCGAGCCGCCGATCACCCGCACCCTGATCCTCGACGAGAACACCCGCCGGGTGTCCTCCTTCGCGTTCAGCAATGCACGGGAATTGTGAGGGCTCAAGTTGCCAGCCGGCTCAACATGGGGGAATTGTAACGTGCCAAACGCGGTCAGTTCGGTATCGCTTCATGCCGCGCCCCGTGGTTTTCGGCCCGTTCGCCGCATACAGTGCGTTCCATAACCGAACCGCCTACCCTCTGACCTGAAAGATGCGCAAGCGATGTTCGTTTCATTTTTCCCCCGACCCAAACTGTTCTTCGTATCAGTCGTCGTCTGGACGGCGATCGCGATGATACTCTGGTACGGCTTCGCCGGCGATCTGATCGGATCGTCCGCGCAACCCGTCATCGGGGTCGCGATGTTCCTGTCGGCGCGGGAACTCTGGTTCGACCTCTATTTTGCGATCTGCGTCGCCATCTTCGCGGGCGCCTGGATGGCGTTAGCGCCGCATCCCTGGGCGCTGTGGTCGATCCTCGGCTCGGCGCTGATCCTGTTCACCTCCTACTTTCAGGTCGAAGTCAGCGTCGCGATCAACGGATGGTTCGGGCCGTTCTACGATCTGCTGCAGGCCGCGGTTTCGAAATCGAAACCGGTCACGGTCGAGCAGTTCTATGGTGAACTGTCGACGTTTGCCGGCATCGCGCTGGTCGCGGTCGTGGTCGGCGTGCTGACGCGATTCTTCGTCAGCCACTACATCTTCCGCTGGCGCACCGCGATGAACGATTTCTACGTCGCGAACTGGCCCCGGCTGCGCACCATCGAGGGCGCCGCCCAGCGGGTGCAGGAAGACACCATGCGCTTTGCGACCACCATGGAAGGCCTCGGCGTCAATCTGATCAGCGCCGTGCTGACGCTGCTCGCCTTCCTGCCGGTGCTCGTGAAACTCTCGGTCAACGTCACCGAACTGCCCCTCGTCGGGGTGATTCCCTATCCGCTGGTGTTCGGCGCGGTGATCTGGTCGGTGTTCGGCACCGGCGCGCTGGCGCTGATCGGCATCCGGCTGCCCGCAATCGAATTCTTCAACCAGCGGGTCGAAGCCGCCTACCGCAAGGAACTCGTGTTCGGCGAGGACGATCCGGCCCGCGCCGATCCCCCGACCCTGGGTGTGCTGTTCGGCGCCATTCGCCGAAACTATTTCCGGCTCTATCTGAACTTCATGTATTTCAATGTCGGCCGCATCGTCTACCTGCAGACCGACGTCATCTTTCCCTACATCCTGCTGGTGCCGACCATCGTTGCCGGCAAGATCACGCTCGGCCCGCTGAACCAGATATTGCGCGCGTTCAGCGAGGTCCGAAGCTCGTTCCAGTATCTCGTCAACGCCTGGAGCACGATCGTCGAGCTGATTTCGATCTATCAGCGGTTACGGGGCTTCGAGGCCAAGATCTACGACGAACCGCTGCCCTCGATCGAAACGCGAACGGAGCCGCAGTCGCTGTGACCGCGTAAGCTCGTTTTAGACCGATCGAAAACCGGGGTCTTGACGCTTCCGTATCTGCGCCGGCGCTGTTACGTTCATTCCACAAGACGACAGGATGCCGGGAGGTTTTTGCCGTTCGGCGGAAATAGGAAATATGGAGGAGATGAAGGATGTTCTCGCATGTGATGATCGGGACCACCGACCTGGAAAGGGCCAAGTCGTTCTATGATGCGTTGCTGGGCACGCTCGGCATTCCGCCCGCGAGCGTGGACCGCCATCGCATCTTCTACAGGACCAAAACCGGCGTCTTCTCAGTGACGTTGCCGATCGACGGCAAGCCAGCGACCCATGCCAATGGCGGCACCATCGGCTTTGCCGCAAGCTCGCCCGAACAGGCCAACGCCTGGCACGCGGCCGGCGTCGCCCATGGCGGGAAATCCTGCGAGGATCCGCCCGGCGTGCGCGAGGGAGCCGCGGGCAAACTCTATCTCGCCTATTTGCGCGATCCCGACGGCAACAAGATCTGCGCCCTGCACCGGATGACGTGACGGCGCGGACATCCATCATGACCAGCGCACAAGAGGCCGGCGGCGCGGCGCGATTCCACGACCAGTCTGTTTGCTTCGGCGAACTCGCTGCGGGCAGGAATATCGAAATTCCGTCGGCCTCGCCGGTGAACTATCATCAGGTCATCAGCAGGCCTGCGGATATGCCGCGGGTCACGATCGACGGCAAACTGTTTCTGCCCGCCTCGCCTGCGGAAAAACTACCGCTGGTCATGATCGTACCGGGCAGCCTCGGGGTCGCGCCATCGCATCTCGCGCATGCCGAGACACTAACGCATGCGGGATTTGCAACCTTCGTGCTCGACAGTTTTGGCGCCCGCGGCGTCACCTCGACGGTCGCCAACCAGACGCAGTTCTCGTTCGCCGCCAGCGCGTACGACGTGCTGGCCGCTTTCAAGGTTCTTGCCAGCCTGCCCGAGATCGATGCATCCCGGATCGGCGCGCAAGGACATAGCCGCGGCGGATCGGCGGTGCTCACCGCGGCAACGCGCCGTTTCGCGGACGCCGTGGTCGGCGAAGGCACTGGGCTAAAAGGCGTGCTCGCGGCCTATCCCTGGAGCGGCCACCAGTTCTGCGACCCAAGGGTCGGGACGACTTCGATACGCGTCCTGATGGGGGATGCCGACGAATGGTGTTCGCCGATGCAGGTGCAGGGCCACTGTCAGGCCATCCGTGTCTCCGGCGGCGATGGTACGATGCGGCTGATCGCGGGGGCGCACCACAGCTTCGATCGCGGCACGCCGATATCCGACGTCGCCGAGGCCTCCGTTTCGCCGGCGGCGCCGACGGCCTATGTCGCCGATAACGGCGCCTTCATCCATCCGACCCGCGACACCCCCGATCCCGGCCTCAGGGATCGCGACTTGATGGTCTATGCATTGAAGGCCGGCTACGGGCGCAAGGGCGCGAAAATCGGAAGCCAACCCGGCGAGGCCGAATTGTTCAGGGCTGACATGCTCGACGTTCTGGACGCGCCTGTTCGGCAAGCCTACCTGATTTCGCGGACCGAGAACGAGGAGCTGAACGATGCGGATCGCAGTTGTCGGCGCCGGCGGAGTTGGCGGCGGGTTCGGCGCGGCGCTGGCGAAAGCGGGAGCCGACGTCACCTTCATCGCGCGCGGCGCGCACCTTGCCGCGATGAAGAAGGACGGACTGAAGATCGAGGGCGGCCGCGGCGAGACCCATCTGGTGCCGACCAAGGCCACCGACGATCCCGCCGAAATCGGCAAGGTCGATCTCGTGCTGTTCTGCGTCAAGCTGTGGGACGTCGAAAGCGCGGGCGAACGGATCAAACCGCTGATCGGCCCAGATCCCCGCCGTGACCTCGCTGCAGAACGGCATCGACGCTGCACGAACGGCTGATCCCGATCCTCGGGCGAGGCGCCGTCATGTGCGGCGTGGCGCAGATCAGCGCGTCGATCGTCAAGCCCGGCGTGATCCACCAGGTCGGCACCTTCATGCGCATGATCTTCGGCGAACTCGACGGCAAACGCAGCAAGCGCGCCGAAGGCTTTCTCGCGCTGTGTCAGAAGGCCGGTTTCGACGTCTAAGCTTGAGCGAGCATATCCTCACCGATCTCTGGATGAAGTTCATCCTGCTCGCCGCCAATGCCAGTATCACGGCAGCGACGCGCCTGCCGATCGCCAGGTTGCGCGACGATCCCGATGGCCACGCCGTCTTCATGGCGGCATGGCGGGAAACCATCGCGGTCGGCCGCGCCCGGGGCATCGCCCTGCCGGCCGACGCGTTCGAGCAGATGCCGAATTTACCAGACATCCTGCCGCCCAACATGAAAGCCTCGATGGCGCTCGATCTCGAGCGCGGCAACCGGCTGGAGCTGCCCTGGCTCGGCGGCAAGGTTGCCGAGCTCGGCCGCGAGCTCGGCGTACCGACACCGACGCACAGCCTGATGTACGCGCTCTTGAAACCCTACATCATGGGCGTGCCTGGCTAAGCAACTGGTAGCCCGCCTGAACGTAGCGAGATACGGGTCCTGGAAATCCCGGATGTCGCGGAGCGTCGTCATCGGGCGCGCGTTTGCGCGACCCGTTGGCTCATTCGGTCT
>CAVRIB010000024.1:0-586591 GCA_963721135.1 uncultured Alphaproteobacteria bacterium | reverse complement strand
GCCTGCAGCAGGAAGTCGCCCAGTTCTTCGGCGAGGTCCTTCCAGTCGCGGCGGTCGATGGCGTCCAGCACCTCGTAGGTCTCTTCGAGGGTGAACGGCTTGATGGTGTCGAAAGTCTGTTCGCGGTCCCAGGGGCAGCCGCCGGGAGCGCGCAGGCGGCTCATGATTTCGACCAGTTGTTGAAACTTTTCGCCCGCTTTGGAATCGATTGGCATGTTGGGGAAGAGAGAATTACGGTGATTTTTCAATGTAACATCCGGACACGTTGGAAAGGGGAAAGGACCGGGCCATGGAATTAGAGACGCTGCAGTATCCCATCGGGCGGTTTCAGTGGAAGATCGAAAATGGCGCGCAACAACGCGAGGGGTGGCTGGCGACGATTGCGGAGACGCCCGCGGGAGTGCGGCGCGCGGTCGCCGGGCTGAGCCGGGAGCAACTGGATACGCCTTACCGGCCGGGAGGCTGGACCGTGCGGCAGGTGGTGCATCACTATGCCGACGATCACATGAATTCCTACATCCGCTTCAAGTGGGCACTCACCGAGGACGCTCCGGTCATCAAGGGCTACCTGGAAGCGGTGTGGGCCGAGCTGCCGGATGCGCGCACGGGCCCCATCGAGCCTTCGCTGGAGCTGTTGGACGCCTTGCACCGGCGCTGGATGGAGGGATGGCGGGCTTTGGCGGAGGTGGACTGGGGCCGGACGTTCGTGCATGCCAAGCGCGGTCCGGTGACGCAGGAACAGTTGGCGGCGTTGTATCACTGGCACGGGCGGCATCACGTGGCGCAGGTGGAGGCGCTGCGGGCGAGGAACGGCTGGTGAAACGGCTCAACCTACGTGGCAGGCCTCAGTTAAAATAGGGGTTGATGAGCGAAGCAGATTCCAACCTTGAAACGCAGCAGGAAGAGGCAGCTTTCCGCTGCCGCCGGCGTCTTTCAGCTTCCTGATTTTCTCCATGCGGGCGCAGGCCGAGATGCAGCTTGGCCTGATGCACTTCGGCGAAGGAGAGAAACCCGAGCCGGATCTCGACCTGGCGCGGCACACCATCGACCTGATGGGCATTCTGCTGGAAAAGACCAAAGGCAATCTGACGCTGGAAGAGCAGCGGCTGCTGGAAAATTCCCTCACCGAACTGCGCTTCCGCTTCGTCCAGGTTTCCGACGACGTCAAGCAGGCCGGCCAGAAAGCCTGAATGGCGGCACCTTTCAAGATCACGGTACTGGGCTCGGGAACCAGCGTGGGCGTGCCCACCATCGGCTGCCATTGCGATGTGTGCACCTCGGCCGACCCGCGCGATAACCGGCTGCGGCCCTCCATCCTGATCAGCTACGAAGGCCGCAACGTGCTGATCGACACCACGCCCGATTTCCGCACGCAGGCGCTGCGCGCGGGCATCGAGCGCCTGGACGCCGTGCTGTTCACGCACTCTCATGCCGACCACCTGATGGGGCTGGACGATGTGCGGCCGTTCAACTTCCGGCAGAACGGGCGATTCCGATTTACGCCGCGCCGGACACCATGCAGCACATCCACCGCTGTTTCCCGTACATTTTCGACGGCGCCGAGCGCAACACCAATGTCCCCAAGCTGGAGCAGCGCCTTCTGAACGGCGCCCCGTTCGACCTGTTCGGCCTGGAATTCCTGCCGGTGCCGATCCTGCACGGACAGCAGGAAATCTACGGCTTCCGCTTCGGCGAGGCGGCGTACCTGACCGATCACAGCGAGATTCCGGAAAGTTCCATGGAGATGCTGCGGGGCCTGGACGTGCTGTTTCTGGACGCCCTGCGCTACAAGCCGCATCCCACGCATTCCACGGTGGAGCGCTCGCTGAAGACGGTGGAGACCGCTGGCGCCGCGCCGCGCGTTCTTCACGCACATCTGCCACGACCTGGGACACGAGCGCGCCGAAAGCATGCTGCCGCCGCACGTCCGGCTGGCGTACGACGGCCTGGAGATCCAGGTGGGCGAGGCGGCATGAAGGTCTATCGCAGCCTCCGAAGGTGCCGCCCGATTTCGGCCCGAGCGCGCTGACCATCGGCAATTTCGATGGCGTGCATTTCGGGCACCGGCGCATTCTCCGGCGGGTGAAGGAACTGGCGGACCGGCACGGCTGGAAGCCAGCGTCCTCACCTTCGACCCGCATCCCACGCGCGTGGTGGCGCCGGAGCGG
Source organism: uncultured Alphaproteobacteria bacterium (assembly GCA_963721135.1). GTDB lineage: Bacteria > Pseudomonadota > Alphaproteobacteria > Rhizobiales > Xanthobacteraceae > Bradyrhizobium. The sequence continues at coordinate 584,423 of CAVRIB010000024.1, read as the reverse complement.
GCTCCGCTGCTGATGACTTCGCCGGAGCGCCGCGCCGAACTGATGGACGAGGAAGGCATCGAGCAGGTGCTGATCCTGCCCTTCACGCGCGAGCTGGCCCAGCTTACGCCGGAGGAGTTCGTGCAGCAATTGCTGGTGGACCGTTTGGGCGTGCGGGCCGTGCTGGTGGGCGACAATTTCCGCTTCGGCCACCGACAGGCGGGCAATGTCCGGGTGCTGGCGGAGCTTGGCAGCCGGCTGGGCTTCGAGACCGAGATCGTGCCCGCGGTGGCGTTGCGCGGCCGCGTGGTGAGCAGCAGCGGCATTCGCGAACTGATTCAGCGCGGGCGCGTCTCCCTGGCGGCGCGCCTGCTGCAGCACGCGTACGGACTGGAAGGCGAGGTGGTCAGCGGGCGCGGCGTGGGGTCGCGCGAAACGGTCCCCACGCTGAATCTGGCCACCACCGCGGCGCTGATTCCCGCGCGCGGCGTTTACGTGACGCGCACGCGCGACCTGGAGAGCGCGCGCGAGTGGAATTCCATCACCAACATCGGGTACCGGCCCACTTTCGGCACGAGCGACCAGTTGACCATCGAGACGTTCCTGCTGGAACCGCTGGCAGGCGAAACGCCGCACCGCATTCGCGTGGAATTCTGCTGGCGGGTGCGCGACGAGCGCAGCTTCGATTCGCCGGAGGCGCTGAAGGCGCAGATTCTGAAGGACGCGCGCGCGGCCCAGGCGTACTTTCGCCGCCGGCGCGCGTGGACCGGGAGACAGGCGCCCTGCACCACTCATGATTAGCGGCCGGTTCCTTATCAGCGGGCTCTCGATCATCCTGATCGACCTGTTGCTGGCCGGCGATAATGCGCTGGTGATCGCGCTGGCGGTGCGCTCCCTGCCGCGGCGCGAACGGCGCCTGGGAACCAGTCTGGGCGCGGCCTTCGCGGTGGTGCTGCGGGTGGTGCTCACTTACTTCGCGGCGCGCCTGCTCCGCATCCGCTACGTGGAACTGGCCGGCGGGCTGTTCGTTTTGTGGATCGCGTTCAAAGTGCTGCGCGACGCCTGTGAACCGCCGGACGCGGCGCCTTCGCCCAAGCGCCTGCTGGAGGCCATCTGGTACGTGGTATTCGCGGACCTCACCATGTCCACGGACAACATTCTGGCCATCGCGGGCGCTTCGCACGGCGATTTCTGGCTGATCGTCTTCGGCCTGTGCGTCAGCATTCCGTTCGTAGTCTTCTCCAGCAATCTGCTGGCGGACCTGATGAACCGCTACCCGTGGACGGTCTACCTGGGCGCCGGCATTCTGGGGAAGGTCGGAGGAGACATGGTGTTCGCCGATCCGTTTGTGCAGCAGTTGCTGCATCCGGCGAATTTGCTCCGCTATAGCGTGGATAGCGCCCTGGTGATGCTGCTGGTCGGCACCGGCGTTTTCCTGAAAAGACGGACCGCCTGATTCCACCGCTAGCGCGATCCATCCGATCGGAGCCGGTACTGCGAAACGTCTTTGAGCGCGCCGTAACCCGGAGGCTTGAAACCGGCATGTCCCGAAATTCCTCGGACGGCGTCGGCCGCGTCCACCGCGACCAGCGACAACTGCTTCGCCATCCGCACTCCCGGCGATTCCTGCATGTTATAGCCGCCCATTCCGGAATCGTAGATCAGGCCCCCGCCAGCTTTGAGAAATTCAATCCCGCCACCTCCGATTCCGCCGCCCACCGCATTTCTGTGGTCGAAAGTCTGTTCCAGGGTTCTGCCAACGCCGCCTTTCTTGTGGCGCAGAATGTATACCGGCCCGCGAGCGTCGCTGATGGTCACATCTTCTCCCACGAACGTGACAATCATTCCGTCTGTTCTCGGCACGGTCACTGTCTTGCCTTCAAACTTGACGCCAGAGGGATCCGCTTTGCCGTTATTCGCAAAACCGAGCGACTTCGGCTCTGCGCCCGCCGCTGCGGCTGGCGCGGCCGAACTCGGCGCCATCCCGCCCGTTGCCCCTGCCACAACCATTGCGGCCGCCGGCGCCGGCTCTCCGTGGCTTCGCGCGTTGAATGCCTGATAATCGCTGTACGATTTCTGCAATCTTGCCGAATCCGTTCCCGGCTGGGCCACCACCCGCTCCTGGCCATTCACCGTGATGATTGTCCCCACCAGTTTTCCTCCCTGGAAAACCTGCGTAATGTTCCCGCCGGGCAGGAAGCGGAACGTGTAGTCATCCCATTTCACTTCGCCTTGCGCATTCGCTCCCGCCTGGCCCGCCGCCCCACCTCCCTGGGAAGCCGCCGTGCTCCGCGTGAAGTTCAGAGTCATGGGACTCCCTGCTCCTCCCTGGCTCCACATGCCCGAAAGTGAGTTCCCGTCCGCGCTCACAAACCCCGTCCAGCTCCCTTGCACCACTGGAACGGAAAAGCTCAGCGTCGTACCCTCTGCCCGGATGTTCTCGCAAGTCGCCCCCGCGAGACCGGCGTCCGTGTTATCCGCAGTGCACGTCAATTTACCGTTCGAATCCGAAGTCAGGTGGAGCTTCACGTGGTAAGGTCCCAGCACGCCCTCGTAATCGCCCGCGAGACGGGGGCTGGCCTGTCCGAACAGACTTACTCCAACACATAGCAACAGAGCGGGCGTCAAAATGTAATTTACGCAGTTCATCGCTGATATACCTATCGTTCCGGGATTTCCATTTTGGCTCGGGGATGGGACTGAGCATATCACCAAATCGCCAATTCTTGATCTCCGAAGCGCAGTTTTTTTTCTATGGCGCCTCTTTTGCCAACGCCAGGCGCCAAATTCCAGCCATCGGAAAACTGAAGACCGGGAAGCTGCGTATTTTCAGTGATTTCCACACGCAAGTTTCCAGTGCTTCGTTCGCGCTATGACCTGCTGTTCAGAGATGAGTGCTGACCAGCTTTGAACTTGTCTTTCAACTTCGTGACATCGAACTCCCGCCGCCGCGCGTTCAACCGCATAGTGCGAGTTCCAGTTCCTTCTGGTCAACCAGCCCGAATCGGTCGGCGCCTCTTACTTGACTCCCACTTATCGTCTTCTACGTTATTACATGACCGTTAACCCAAGTTCGTCACCGTTGCCGGCGGCTGCCTCTGATGCTCGTCCGCCACGCAACGTATTGCGGGGCAGCGCCATCTTCGCCGGCCAAGCACACAACGTAGAGATGGGTGCGATTAACGGCGCGTTCCCCACGGTCAGGGATGAAACGAGGGCCATGCTCTCAGCCATTTCGACCGAGTCGCTTAAATCGGGGTTTCTCCCGTGCGAAGTCGCCAATCGTCGTGATGCGGTATACCTCGGGCCTCGTCTCGCTTTGCGCTCTTTGCGACTTTGCGGCTTGGCGAGAGATCTACGAACGTTCTAGCGGAACCCATGACTCAATCGGACCAGGCTGTCGCGTATTCGTGTTTCAATGAACGGGGACACCGATATGTCGATGAAGATGCAACACCCCGGCCGGAGGGCATTTCTCTTCGGAGCGGCCGCCGCCGGAAGCGCCGCCTCCCTTTTGAGCGCCCAACCGCCATCCGGGCCGCCCCTGCCCGATCCGCTCCGGCCGCCCAACCGCATCACCGCCTTCGGAGAAGGCCGATCCGGCACTATCCCGCTCACCCGTGGCGGCGACAAATGGCAAGGCCAGGATGTCGAAGTCACCACCACCATCCGCCTCGCCCACGGCAGGGAAGAGCGGCCGGTCTCCATAACTGCCCCGCGCACCCGCCTCACGCGTCTCCGCCTCCGCTGGGATGGGTCCTTTCCGTCCGCCTGCCGCTTCCTCGGCGATCACTGGGAGCGATCCTATGGCGACCTGGAATGGCGCGGATTCGTCGGCGAACGCCTCATGCCCTGGTATTTCCTGGCCCATGACGGCCGGGGCCTGCATGGTTACGGAGTCAAGACCGGCGCTGCTTCGGTTTGCTACTGGCAGGCGGACGCCGGCGGCATCACCCTCTGGTTGAATGTCGCCAATGGCGGCGCGGGCGTCGAACTCGGCGCGCGCAGTCTGGAAGCGGCCACCATCGTCACCCGCAAAGGCAATCCCGCCGAATCCCCCTTGTCCGCCGCACGCGCCTTTTGCCAGGTCATGTGTGAAGCGCCCCGCCTTGCCGCCAGGCCGGTCTATGGCAGCAACAACTGGTATTACGCGTACGGGCAAAACGTCTCTTCGGCAAGCAGCCTGAAAGATGCCGCGCTGATGGCGGAACTCGCCCCCGCGGATTCTCAAAACCGGCCCTTCGCCGTGCTGGATATGGGATGGGGCGCGGCACGCAACGGCGCCGGACCGGTCGCGCAAACCGCCGCCTCCTATCCCGATATGGCCGCGCTCGCGCAACAGATGAAGGCTCTCACCGTGCAGCCCGGCATTTGGACCCGCCCCACCCTTACAATCGAAAAGCGCGCCGAAGGCTGGCGCCTGCCGCCCGCCGGCGGACGCTCCAAAGGCGAGCTGATCGCCATCGATCCCAGTATCCCGGAAGCCCTGGCTTACATCGGCGAGAGCATCGCCACCATTCGCGGCTGGGGGTACGAGCTCATCAAGCACGATTTCTCCACCTTCGATCTCACCGGCCGCTGGGGCTTCGAAATGGGTCCCGACCTCACCGACCGCGGCTGGCACTTCCACGATCGCTCCCGCACCACGGCAGAAATCATTCGCGACTTATACCGCGCCATTCGCCAGAGCGCCGGAGACGCCGTGGTCATCGGCTGCAACACCATCGGTCACCTCTCCGCCGGTCTGGTGGAAGCGCAACGCATCGGCGACGATACCAGCGGCCGCGAATGGGGCCGTACGCGCAAAATGGGCGTCAATACCCTGGCATTCCGCATGGACCAGCACAATACTTTCTTTGCCGCGGACCCCGATTGCGTCCCCATCACCATCGATATCCCCTGGAATCTCACCCGGCAATGGCTCGACCTGGTGGCCCGCAGCGGCACTGCCCTGTTCCTCTCCGCCGACCCCGGCACCATCGCCGCAGACCGCAAGCCCGCGCTGAAAGCCGCCCTCGCTGCCGCGGCACGCGCGCAGGAACCCGGTGTGCCGCTCGATTGGATGAACACCACCACGCCCGGGCAGTGGCGTCTCGATGGTAAAACCGTCCGCTATGATTGGTACCAGGGAGACTGATCCGATGGACAAGCAAGAGCCTTTCCAGCCTAGCCTCGATTTCCACGCGTAATAATTCATTAACGGAAATGGGGTGTTGGAAGATGACTCAGGCAAATTGAATGATTAGCTTCTTGTTGCCGAACCAGGGCATCGGTGTCGGTTGGTCGGCCAGACCGGAGGCGACTAGATATGGGTTGTGGGCGCGCTTGTCTATCGTCACCACAACCGTGGTTGCAGTGACCTCGACTTTGCCGGACAGATCCAACAGATTACGGAATACGGTTTTGGCCTGGGAGTGGATGTACTCCCGGCCGATGCGCTGGGCCATCATGCGGTACAGCGAACTGGCCGCCAGCGTCAATTGCATGTCGAAATCCACCTTCATCCCGACCATGCTGGAGAGCGCGTCGATATGGAAGAACTGGACGGCTTCGGAGATTCCGTTTTCGATGAGCATGCGCTGCGCGTAGCGCGTCACCAGTTCGACCGGACCGAGTTTGCGATGGTTGGTCAGCAGCACGGTCGGCTCTTCGTGTCCCAGTTCCATCACGGTCAACTGGCGCAGTTCGCCTTCATAGCCGGGAAGGGTCACGCGCGTCTCCAGCACTTTGGGATTACGGTAGATGCGGGTCAGGGCCGGCAGGCTGATCCGCTGCCAGGCGGAGTCCGGTTGACTGTAGATCTCGCGCAACATCTTTGCCGAACGCCGGCGCAGGGTAATGAAGCAGATGCCTTCCCGGTTCAACTCCGAGAGTTTTCGGTGGGTGGTCAGTTGCGAGTCGAAAACCAGTTCGGCGGGGGGCTTGCCGGTGTGTTTCTTCCAGAAGCGGACGAACTGGAGAATCTCACCGGCCTGCTCGGCTTTGGTCACACCGGCGTTGGCATAGCGCAAAACCCGCTGTTCGGCATCGCGCGCGAGGAAGACCAGGATCCCCTTCTGCGAGCGGCTGCGGCTGGAGACATAGTGCTTTTCCAGGGGCTCCTGGGCGCTGTTGGCGGGCACGCTATGAAAGTCCAGATCGAAAGAGGAGCCATGGGGTAAGCCGGCCTGTTCGACCTGTTCCAGCCAAGCTTCCATGAAGCGCAGGCAGAGCTTGTGGTCGATGCGCGAGGAATAGGCGGCCAGGTAGGAGCGTTTGGGAACTACGTTGAGTCCGGCAAATAGCGCGATGGCCCGATCCGCTACCAGGTCCATGACGTGACTTTTGCGTTCGGCGCCGATCAGTTTCAAGGCCAGCAGAGTGCGGACCGCCTGGGCCGCGGGGATCATCTGCGAGGTGGGCAAACCGGCGGCGGCGACGACCGCCTGCAGATCGATGCGATTCAGCAGGGGCAAAAACAGGAACAGTCCGGCCAAAGGGGTACGGAAGGAAGCGGGCGACAGATCCAGGCGGCGCACATCGGCGACAGCGGCGATTTCCGGTTTCACCGTAACCGGGCGCTCGTCGTCGGCGCGGCGGGGAAGGCGCGAGAAGCCCTCCTCGCGGAGCAGGACGGTGAGGGAGTTGACGCTGATGGTGTGGCCGGCGGCGGCCAGTTCACGCTGCATGTCATAGACCGAGAGATTGCGTTTGCGCATGGCTACCGCTAAATCGCGGACGCGGTCGCGGGCAGGGGAGGATTGGGGGCCGCGATGTGGCTGGCGGAAGAAGGAAGCGCGTTTTTGAGGGTCGTGGCGGAACTGATAACACAGGACGCGGAAGGCGCCGGCAGAGTAGCCGAAGCGGCGAGCGACGTCGCCGGAAAGCTCCTCATCGACGAGGTAAGCGCGGAGGGCTTCGTACTGGCGCTGCAAGGGGAACTGGGGGGAGAGAAAGAAGTTCTGGTTGCCAGGCGTCGTTATCTGATTTGCAGTGCTGGACTCCATATCTCGATAGTGCTACCAAAACATGGCGCAGTCAATATGTTTAGAGCGAGAAGAGGCGGCTACGCGTGAAATACCGATAGACAGGGATGACGATGCATATAGCTGCGGCAGGAGTATGAACGGCGCCTGGCATCCCTGACTGGATAGCGCTCATATAATCTATTTATAAGTACTGCATATATCTAACGCATACAGTGGAAATACGGCCATTCAAGAGGCTTTTTGACGAAATCAGGCGTTCAGCGGGGTAGCGTGGAAATCGAGGCTAGCCGCCGGAACCTTGGCGAGATGGCGCTCGGAGGCGCGTTCGGCGCGCTGCTGGCAGCCCGGGAATCCAAAGCGGCGGTGCATCCCAATGCGCCCGGCATCAAGCTGTGCGCGCAAACCGGAGGCACTCCAACCGACGACCAGTTACTGTTCCTCAAGCAGCTTGGCGCTGAGTACGTCAGCGTCGCCTCGCCGCCCGGACATGCGCACCGCCGAAGGCTTTCTGGCCATCAAGAAACGGTACGCCGACGCCGGCATCACCGTATGGAACATCGGCAATACCAGCGTGCATAACATGCCGGAGGTCACCCTCAACCTGCCCGGGCGCGATCAGAAAATCGAAGAGTACAAGCAGTATCTCCGCAACCTGGGCAAGGCCGGCATTTACTATACGACTTACGCACACATGGGCAACGGCATCTGGTCCAGCGGCCGGGCCACCATCCGCGGCGCATCCGCCCGCGAATTCGATATGAACAGTCCCGACAAAGCCGGCGTATGGGACGGCAAAACCTGGAAAGAACCGCTCTCTCACGGGCGCGAATTTACCAAGGAAGAAATCTGGGATAACTTCACTTACTTCATCCGGCAGGTGGCCCCGGTCGCCGAAGAGAACAGCGTGCGCATCGGCATCCACCCCGACGATCCGCCTGTCCCCGTGCTGGCCGGGGTGCCTCGCTGCATCTTCGGCAACTTCGAAGGCTACCGGCGGGCGCTGGAAATCGCGAACAGTCCCAACGTGGGCATCTGCCTTTGCTGCGGCACCTGGCTGGAGGGCGGAAAAGCCCTGACCGGCAAGGATCCCGAAGAGATGATCCGCTATTTCGGCGCTAAGAAAATCTGGAAGATCCACTTCCGCAACGTCAGCGCTCCGCTGCCGCACTTTGTCGAAACCTTCATGGACAACGGCTACTACGACATGTTCAAAATCATGAAGGCCCTTCACGACGTGAACTTCGACGGCATCGTGATCCTGGACCATTCGCCGGCCATGGTAGGCGGCAACTACGCCCAGACCGCCTATGGCTTCGCCTATATGCGGGCCCTGCTCAAACGCGCCACAGCGTAAGCAGTCAGTGTGTTAGAGCGCGATCAGATTTTCCAGCAGATCAATTTCAACTCCGTCATCTCTTCGATCGCGTAGCGCGGACCTTCGCGCCCGGTGCCGCTTTCTTTCACGCCGCCGTAGGGCATGTGGTCGGCGCGGTACATGGGGATGTCATTGATCATCACACCGCCCACTTCGAGCTTTCGCGCCGCCTGAAACGCCCGCTGCATGTCGGGGGTGAAGATCCCGGCCTGTAACCCGTAGGGCGTCGCGTTGGCCTGTTCGATAGCCGATTCCAGGTCGTCGTAGGGATAAATCGCGACCACGGGGCCGAACGCCTCCTGGCACGAAATCCGGCAGGCCGGCGGCACATCCACCAGGATCGCGGGAGTGATGGTGGCGCGCGTGCGCTGTCCCCCGGTAATCACCTTCGCCCCGCCGGCGACGGCTTCCGCGATCCACTTCTCGATGCGGACGGCCTCCGCTTCATCGATCAGTGACGAAATATCGGTCGCCGGTTCGTAGGGATGACCGATCTTCAACGCCTGGGTCGCCGTCTTCAGGCGCTCCACGAACTCTCCGGCGATGGAGCGGTGCACAAACGCCCGCTGCACGGAAATGCAGACCTGCCCGCTGTGCGCAAACGCCCCCTGCACCGTGCGCGATACCGCCGTGCCCAGGTCCGACCCGGGCTCGATAATGACCGCGGAGTTGTTGCCCAGTTCGAGCGTGACCTTCTTGAAACCGGCGCGCGATTTGATCGTGCGGCCCACCTCCGGGCTCCCCGTGAACGTCAGCATGGCGACGCCCGGATGTTCCGCCAGCGCCATCCCGATCTGCGCGCCGCTTCCGGTCACCACGTTGTACGCGCCTTTCGGCACGCCCGCCTCTTCCATGGTGCGCGCCAGGCGCAGTGCGCTGAGCGGAGTCTTGGTGGCCGGCTTGTGAATCACGGCGTTCCCCCCTGCCAGCGCGGGCGCCACTTTGTGCAGCGCCAGGTTCAGCGGCACGTTGAACGGCGTGATGCAGGCGATCACTCCGAGCGGCTCCCTGACGGTAATGGCCATGCGCCCCTTGCCCGTCGCTGAAAACTCCATCGGGACCACCTCGCCGTGAAGCTGGCGCGCTTCGTGCGCCGCGGCAATCAGGGTCTCGAGGCCGCGCGCCACCTCCACTTTCGCCTCTTTGATGGGCTTACCGGTTTCGGCGCAAACGATCTGCGCGTACTCGGCCAGGTCGCGGCGAATGCCGTCGCCGATGCGCAGCAGCAGATCGGCGCGCTCGTGATTGGCCAGCTCGCGCATGGCCCGGAATCCCTCGCGCGCCGCGGCCACGGCGCGATCCACCAGATCCACACCGGCGCGGGGCACTTCTCCCACGGGTGTGCCGTCGTACGGCAGCCGCACCACCTCGTGCTGCGCCGTATCGACCCACTCTCCGCCGATGTAGTTCCGATACGAATGTTGTAATTGCGTCGATGTCGTCATGAAGTCAGGACCTCCTGTGGAATGGCGGCAGCCGGCAGCGTGAAGCCGGAATAAGGGATCACCGCGACGCGCGCGCTCCGGCCCCGCCTGCCGCACAAGCCGCGCCAGAACTGCTTCGTGCTCCGGCGGCGAGACCGGAGTGAAATGGCAGCGCCGCACGAATTCCGCGTCCAGGCTGGAAACCAGATGTACATCGTATAAGCGCCCCAGTCGCGCCACCCAATATGCCTTGTGTCCGCCCACCACGAAGTCGCGCAAGAGCGCTTCGCGCATCTCGAAATCGTCGCGGTAGCGCCGTACATACTCTTCGAAAGACCCGATGCCCGCACCGTTCGGGCACTCGGCATAGAACAGAATCGCGCCGCCCGGACGCAGCGCCTGGCAGGCGTTCTCCAGGCCTTTGTGCGCCTGGCGCAGATCGATATCCAGCGGAAAACCGCCCGCCGACGCAATCGCCAGGTCATACGGCGCTGGAACCTCCACGCGCAACATGCGGTCCACCGTGCGGCACCCCTCGCGGTGCGCCAGGTCGTAATGGCCCGCCACTACGCGGATCAGCCTGCCCTCGGGACTCAACACCACGTTCACCAGAAAATCCGGGTCGGCCATGCGGCAGGCCTCCAGCAGATCCTCGTGCGCGGGATTGCCGTCCAGTTGTCCCGACCGGCAGCGCGGATCGAAAATCATCCGGTGATTGAACGTCGTGGTGCGAAACCCCGCCACACCCGGCGCCAGGCTCTTGCGCCCGCCTGAATAGCCGGCGATCAGGTGATAGATGATTTCGCCGGTGAGAATGATGCGGTCGGCCTCCCACACTTCGCGATTGATCTCCACCCGGTTGCCGAAGCTGGTGGTGCCGATCTCCACCAGTTGGGCGTCGTCGGTGGCGATGTGGTCGAAACAGCGAATGCGCGCATAGATCTCCGCCCCCGCGATCGTGCGGCGCTCCTCGCCGGTCTGACGCCGGTGGATGCCCAGCGCGAACACGATGAAAATGTCCTTGTCCGGCACCCCGGCCGCATTCAGGGTGTCGATAATGGGCGGCAGCATCAGGTCGGTTCGCGTGAGCCGGGTGATATCGTTGACCACGATCGCCACCCGCTCTCCCGGCCGCACGATCTCGCGCAACGGCGCGCTCCCGATGGGATGCTCCAGCGCGTCCCTAACGGCGCCCGCCTCATCGGCGATCGGGTCGGCGGCGCGCGGCACAATCCTGTCACCGGCCACGCGGACGGGCAAGCGGGCGTTCCCGTAGAGCAGGTCGCAACTCGGCGGAGAGATCAAGCTCATCCCGATTCTACCAAGTGCCATTCTGGCGAAACTGGATGGATTAGGGCCGCGCGACCACGGCCTGCGCGAATGCTCCATCAGATATGATCCTGACTCCATATGTATCCCATGTCATACTTGATTGGTGGGATGGGAGGTCGAAGTCGGCGACGAGTTCGAACCGGAGTTTAAGGAACTGCCAGACGACGTGTAATCCGGCGGCAGCGAGAAGCGGTTCTATAAGCAGCTCATCGCTAAAGCGGACGACAGGTTTGACGCCCATCTTGCCCGGTTGAAGAAGAAGGAAAGGAAGTAGGCCATGTCCAGGAATGTGAACGACATCATTAGCACGCTAAGTTCCGCACAACGCAAGAAGGTCGAGGCCCGCGCGGCAGAACTGATCGCGGAGGAGATGACCCTGCAGGAACTCCGCCGCGCGCGGAAACTCACACAGGTAAGCGTGGCAAAGGCCCTCGGCATTACCCAGGATAGCGTTTCGCGCCTTGAGAAGCGCAGCGATATCCTACTTTCCACCTTGCGCAAGACCGTCCAGGTGATGGGCGGGAACCTCTCGCTCGTGGCCGAGTTTCCCGACCGTGCACCCGTGGTTCTGTCCGGTATTGCTGGAGCGGAGCCGGAAGCCAAGCCGACTCGCCGCAAGCATGCGCGTGCATGAACGCTGATCGCTCCCGGAACCGCTCGACCTTATCGGCGGGGGAAATAGCTTCGCTTTCTCCACCCCGGCGCGCGGACGAAGGCGGGCCTGGTTTCAGAAAGTTTCAGTCCGGGTATCAGCCAGCCCCACCAAACGGCGGCGAAGAACCGGTAGTAGCCCATAAAGGAGATGTCTGACGCGCGGCGGTTAGCAGGGTCGGCGTTTTCTTCCTGGTGTCATTGCGTTAGACGGGCAGACAAAACAGAGGGTGTGTCTGACATTTGTCCACCACGCCATCCGTTGACTGACATCGCTGCTGATGCGTTCCGGAATCAGTTTGCGATCTCTGGGCCAGGCCAGCACCTTTTTCCCGAGCGACGAGAACGCCAACGGTCATCAGAAGACGTTCACAGCCGCCAGGCACGCCACGTTGCGAGGGGCGAAAGTGCCGTACTTCCGCATCTACGATCTCCGCTCGACGCACGCAGCCCGGCTCAGCGCTGGCGGAGTCGCGGACGAGTGGGTCACGCAGTTGCTCCGTCAGGGCGATGCGAAGGTGTTCAGGAAGTATTCGCAAATGACGCCGCAGATCAAACGCGAGGCGCTGTCGAAACTCAACCGGCAAGCTAACGAAAGCGGTCCGGGTATTGGTGGGGGGGGCGAGGCGATTTGAACGCCCGACCCCCTGCGGCCAAGAAATCGGCGTGGTTTCCAATAGCTCCATTATTTACTCTCCGTTTTCATTGTTTCCAACAAGTTATGGGCTCCCCTGGGGACAGGATCGGCTGGTTCCGATCTTTCTGGCGACGATTGCAGTTCGGCAACAGTCCGCGCGGGTCACGTTCAACAGCGCCGCTGAAATGCTCGAGACGTTCGGTATCCAGCAGGGCGGTTCCCAATACCGACGACTGGTTGCTTCGTTCCAGCGCATTTTCGGCGCTACGATCTTCTTCGGGACCGACACCCAGAGGGACCGTGCGGCCGTGGTCCACTGCGCCCGCTTCAACTTCACGACGGAGGCGCGGATTTGGTATTCCCGAGATCTGGAGCAGAGTCTGTTGCCCGGCGATTGGCAGAACGTGATCGTTCTGAGCGAAGAGTCCTACCGGGAGATCTGCAGTCATCCGATTCCGACGGACCTGGAAGCGGCGAAAGCTCTTTCGGCGAGCCCGGGCGGCCCTTGACCTATTCACCTGGCTTTCATATCGCTGCTTCACCGCCCGCGGTCGAGAACGGGTTCCACTCTTCGGTGAATTCGGCCTTGTCAGCCAACTCGGAAGCGCTGACTACGCCCGGCCGCGGAGAGTTCCGCGAAAAATTGGAGGGATGGCTCAAACTCGTTCGGGCGATGTGGCCAGAATGTCCGGCCCACATCGCCCAGGACGGAATCGCGTTAGTAGTGGATCGATCAACAGCAGTGCTTCCGACGATCACGACTCAGTGAGCGTCAATGAACGTCGTGTTCTCGCTAAAAATGGCAGCGGGTGGCTGCCGCGTGAGGAAGCTGCCAATGCTCGCGGATGGCGGCGTCGACGTTCGAACCGTTCAGCGTGATTCGTCTAATTCTTAATTTGAGAATTTCTCCTGTCTATGCCCACTTTAAGATGTGAATATCTCTTGTATTTCCGGATGCGCCATGTTGGCCATGCTGTGCGCACCCTTCCTGGCTGCGCAACGCCCGGATACAACCACCCTCAAGCAAGTTATTATTTTCGGCCGTCATGCCGTACGAACACCCGTAGCTCCGAACCTCAGTCTGAATTTTTTTTCGACGCTTCAGTTTCCGGCTTTCGCCGCTTCCGGCCCGGCCGTAATCACACCGAACGGCCAGACGAATGAAACCCTGCTCGGCAGCTATTTCCGCCTCTGGCTTATGCAAGAAGGACTGTTGACCGGCAACGACGCCTCGGATGCCGCCTTTGTTTACGTCCGCGCCAATAACACGCCCCTCATTGTGGACACCGCACAGGCGTTTGCCGCCGGGCTGCTTCCCGCGGCTGCCGTCGCCATTGACACCAAATCCACTGCTGACCCGCTGTTCGATCCCATCGATGCCGGCGTTGCGAACCTGGACACTAACATGGCGCTCGCTGCCGTCAACGGCCGCCTTGGCGGAAATCCGCAGGCGCTGGCCACGGCATATTCGGCCGAATTCGCCCTCGCGCGCTCGGTTCTATTCAACTACCCTGTGGGCACTTCACCGGCGCCCGCCGCTCCCGCCGGCAAGAACGACGTCACTACCGTCCCCATCACCTTCACGGCCGGCAACTCCACCATGCCTGTCACACCGGGCAGTCTGGCGAACTTTTATTACGCAATCGATCCCTTCATGATGGAATACACCGACGGCATGTCCCTTTCCGACGTTGGATGGGGTCAATTAAACGCCGCCGGCATCAGCCAGATCTTTCGGGTGTACGACGCTCTCCTCGATCTCGAATTCCGCACTCCCTATCTGGCTCAGGTGCAAAGCTCCAATCTGGCTTCGCACATCGTCCGGTCCCTGGTACAAGCAGCCACCGGGAATCACATGACAGGCGCGCTGGCCAGCCCTGCGGATAAGATCGTCGTGCTGACCGCTTCCAATACCAATGTTGCCGGTCTCGCGGGCCTCCTTAACCTCGATTGGCTGGTTACCGGCTATCAGCGCGACGTCGCCTCTCTCGGCGGCGCTCTGGTGTTCGAGCTTCGCCAATCCCAGAGGACCGGCGAATTCATCGTCCGCGTTGCCTATGTCGCCCAGACCATGGACCAGCTTCGCAACCGCACGCGTCTGACACTCACCGTCCCGCCGGCCAACGTCCCCGTGTTCATTCCCGGGTGCAGTATCGACAATGCCACCTTTGATTGCCCCCTCGACACCTTCGTCCGGGTGACCCAGCAAAAGATCAATCCGAGGTATGCCGATCTCAACAATTAGCCGAAGCGCTTGCTCTAGTTCGAAACGCGACCACGCTGGGGACGCTCGCGACGCGGCAAAGACTAACCTTGCTCCGCCCGGAGCCGCACAGTACTTGGGCGCCGAAGCCTTTCGTCGCTCGCCTGACGCTTGCGAATCCTCATCTTCGGCCGGAACGTCCGGTTTTCGTACCCTATATGGAGCCTCTAAACATGGCAAGGAAAGCTCACGCGCGTTTTTTGATGATGCTGCTGACGATTTCCGCGGCATTGGTCCATGCACAATCCGCGCCCCAGCAAGTGCCTAACATGGGCCAGCAGATCACTCCGCTGGCGCTACCGGGTTGGCAGTTCGTGGGGTTGAATCCAGGCCTGCCCGCGCCGGCTCAGAACTGGCTCGTCTCCAACGCGGTTTCGAGCGTGGTGAGTCCGGATCACAGGACCATGCTGGTTCTCACCAGCGGATACAATCGTTTCTTCATTAACAATAGCCAACCGCCGACCGGCGTCAATGCGTGGTACGCGCCGGACTCGAACGAGTACGTATTCGTCTACGACATTTCGAATCCGACGCCGGTCCAGAAGCAGGTGGTGCAGGTGCCGGCCGCCTACCATGGGATTGCCTTCGATCCCTCCGGCGCGGCCTTCTATATGGGCGGCTGCGCTGCTGACCTGATCCTTGTCGTCGCCCGGGATGCTGCTACTGGAAATTGGCCGGCGGGTCCGACTGGAGCGATTTCCCTCGGCCACAAGCTGGGCCTCGGACTGAGCTTAACGCCCAATGGCGCAACGGCCATCAACAACGCGGTGGGCGTTTATCCCTGCGCCGCCGGCGTGGCGGTTTCGAATGACGGTCAGACGCTGGCCGTCGCGAATTATTACAACGATTCCATCTCGGTGTTCACCGGCGGCATCGGCCACTGGGCTCCGCTTCCTGGAACAGATCCGAATCTCCCGGGGAATATCGACCTGCGCCCCGGCAAGAGCGACCCTTCGAAGGTCGGCACTCCGGGCGGCGAATACCCGTTTTGGGTGGTCGTGAAAGGAAACGGATCGGGCGCGACGGCGTATGTGTCCAGTGTTCGCGACCGCGAGGTCGTCGTAGTGGCGATTGGCGATGCGCCGGCAGTCAAGGGTCGGATCCCTGTGGTCGGCCAACCCAACAAGATGACGCTGAACACTGCCCAGACGCTGTTGTATGTCGCCGACGACCAGGCGGATACCGTTGACGTAATCAGCACCGTCAGCAACACGATCCTTGAACGCATCCCGGTGGTGTCAGCGCTGCTGCCTTCATCGCTGACACCGCCGCCTGGTTCACCCGAAAAGAGTGGCTATAAAGGTGCAAATCCCAACAGCGTTGCGCTCTCGCCCGACGAGACCCAACTCTACGTCACGGACGGCAATCTGAATTGCATTTCGGTGATCGCGCTGAACGGAACGAACACGGGCGATCATGTCATCGGCCTGGTGCCGACCGGTTGGTATCCCAACTCGGTGAGCTTCAGCGGCGATGGAAATACGGTTTACACGATCAACGGGAAGTCGCCGACGGGCCCGAATCCCACCTGGTGCTATGGCGGTTACGGGCCGCCCGGAGAGCCCGCTTGTTATGCCGCGAATAGCTACAATCCTCAACTGGTCAAGGCAGGCCTCCAGACCTTCCCACGCCCGGCCGGTTCGCAACTCGCGCTCCTAACGCAGCAGGTGGACACGAACAACCGGTTCTCATACACCGAGAGCGACAACGACAAGGCGGTGATGGCCGCCGTGCGCCAGGGCGTTCAGCATGTCATCTTCATCCTCAAGGAAAATCGAACTTACGATCAGATTCTGGGCGATCTGCCGGTCGGCAACGGGCAGCCGGGTCTGGCCTTGTTCGGGAAGGCGGTCACGCCGAATCAGCACAATCTGGCGCTGCAGTTTGTCACCCTCGACAATTTCCTCGACACGGCCGAGGTTAGCTACGACGGCTGGCTCTGGAGCACCGCGGCGCAGGCGCCCGACATGGTGCAGAAGGAATGGCCCGTCGCCTACGCATACCGTGCCTTGGGAATTGAAAACGAGTTAAATCGCAATGTGAACATTGGCATCCCGGCTGTTTCCACAGGCACTCCACAAGGGGATGTGGCTGCGCGCCAGGCCGCCAATCCCTTTACGTCGAACGATCCCGACGCGTTGCCGGGTCAAGCTGATATAGGTGCGCCGGATGGCCCGAACAATACCGTGAACTCCGGCTACTTGTGGGACGCGGCTTTCCGTGCGCAACTCACGGTTCGCAACTACGGCTTCTTCATCGATACGACGCTGTACAATACGACCGCCGACACTATTCCCGTAGTGCGCAATCCGTTCTCTACCGGTACGGTGGTGGCTCACCCGTCCAATGTTGCCCTGAGTTCGTTCACCGATCCGTACTTCCGCGGCTTCGACAACTCACTTCCGGATTACTGGCGCTACACCGAGTGGGCGCGGGATTTCGATGCCAACGAGCGCCGGGCGAGACCTGTCGTGGGCGGACCCGACTTCCCACCGGGGCTTGCGTCCCTGACGTTGGTTCGCTTCATGCACGATCACACCGGAAACTTCGATGTGGCGATTGACGGTGTGAATACGCCTGACCTGATGGTGGCCGACAACGACTACGCCGTTGGCTTGCTCGTCCAGAAGATCGCCCACAGCAAGTACGCGAATAACACGTTGATCTTCGTGGTGGAAGATGACGCGCAGGATGGTGGCGACCACGTGGATTCGCATCGCAGCACCGCTTACGTGGTGGGCGCTTACGTCAAGCAAGGCGCGGTGATTTCGACGCAGTACAACACCATCGACTTCATTCGCACGATGGAAGAAGTGCTGGGCCTTCCACCGATGAACCTAAACGACGCACTGGGCCGGCCTATGACCGATATATTCAACACGACGCCGAGCCCGTGGAGTTTTACCGCTACGCCCTCCGCTCTGCTTTACAACACGCAACTGCCGCTCCCGCCTAGGGCCGCCGGACTGAAAGTGCCGAAGCCGGCGCACAACGCCCGATACTGGGCGAACGCCACTAAGGGAATGGACTTCACGGACGCGGATCGCGTCGATTCCGATGACTTCAACCAGATTCTGTGGAAAGGAATCATGGGCAAGAAACCCTATCCCGAAAAGGCTTACCAGAGTTCTGCGGAGCGGACGCATTCGCCGGCTGCTGCGGCGTCGAAATCGCGGAAAGAGGACGAGAAATGAGCACGGCAAAACTTTGCGCGATGGCGGTCCTCGCAGTGGCAATCGCAGGCGGGCAATCCTACGATTTCGACAACAGTGCCAACGCATCGCTGAAAGGCCAGTATTTCGTGCGCGAAGTGTCACTCGGAAACGTGAGCGCGCAGGGCGCGATCGGAGGGGCCGTTGGTGTGGTCGGAATCGCCACTTTCGATGGCGCTGGAAACTATAGTTTCAGCGGCCAACTTACCGACTCTGCATCGAAGACGGGGCCAGCCAGCGTGTCCTCGAGGGGCGCCTATGCGGTCGCGGCAAACGGCTTCCTGCGGATCGCCAGTTTCGCCGGCAAAGGAGCTGTTGCGTTTGGCGGTGTGGGGAGCGTGGGGCCGTCCGCGTTCACCGCGAGCGCGACCGAGAACCCCAGTCCGGTGTTCGATCTGATTGTTGGGGTTCCCATGGGTTCCGGTGTTTCCAACGCAAGTCTCAAGGGTTCCTGGAACGCCGTATACCTCAATTTCCCGCAGGCGGCGGTGGGCCAGGCCCGGCAGGCCTACATGCCGCTCGCAGCGGACGGGGCGGGTGGTCTCGGTGCGGTTACCGCGACCGGCAGCGCAACGGACAATGCCAACCTGACCACCCAGACGATTCCGAGCGTAACCTATTCTCTTTCGGGAACTGCCGGAACCATCAATTTCAGCACTACGGCTTCCAATCAGTTAATCGGCGGGAGCCAGTCGTTCTTTGTCTCGGCGGATGGCAACCTGCTCGTCGGCGGATCGCCCGGCGGGTACGATCTGCTGCTGGCCGCGCCCGCCGGCTCATCAGTCTCCAACGCGGCCTTCAAAGGCTTCTACTATCTGGGAGGTCTGGATGCCGATAACCTGGCCTGGGCAAGCCAGGGCCGCAGCCTGCCGGAAGCCTACTACGGCTCCGCGAACTCGACTGGGCTAAGCTCTTACGCAAGCCACCTCCGGCTCAATTCGAACGGATACCCGGTGGAAGATCTGACCTCCGGGTGGCGCCCCAGCGTGCAGAGTAATGGCAGCTTCACACCGGGAGACGGTGATCAGTACTGGCTGAGCGGAAATGGAACCGTGCTGCTGGGCGTGGGTCAGGGAAACTTCTACTCCATATCGGTCGGTTTGCATGTGGCCACCTACGCTCCCGCCAATCCGGCCACAGATGTCTTTCTGAATCCGCTCGGCATCGTGAATGCAGCCAGTTTCGCGCCGGCCACGAATCCCGTGGCGCCGCAGGAAATGGTCGCGCTGTTCGGATCGAACATGTCCACCGGATCGGCCGTGGCCCCGGGTGGATTATCGTTGCCCACCACGCTCGGGAATACACGTGTTCTGGTGAACGGTATCGCCGCTCCTTTGGTTTCGGTGAGTCCGACGCAGATAGTCATGCTGGTGCCGAGTCACGCCAGCCCGGATTTCACCGCCTATGCCGCATTCGAAGTCCAGAACACCCTCGCCAACTGCACGACGGCTCCCGCAGGGTCGCCGTGCCCGAACTCGAAGCTTGTGACCATGTACACGAACTACACCGCGCCCGGCATTTTCGCCCTTGCTGAAAATGGCATGGGGCCGGCTGCGGCCGAGAACTCCACCTACAGCGCGATCGGCGCGGCCAACCCAGCCAAACCAGGAGATTTTCCGATGCTGTTCGCCACCGGCCTGGGTGCGGTTACGCCTTCGCTGATGGATGGAGCGCTGTCCGGCGCCACCCCGCCATGGAACCTGGTGGATATCTACAACAGCAGTTCGCTCAATGTCTATTTCGACGGTCTCGCGTCGCCGAATATCTCGTTCGCCGGCGTGGCGCCCGGGTACGCCGCAGGACTGTATCAGATCAACGCGCAGATTCCCGCCGGTGTCTCGAACGGAGACGATTATCTGGACATCCTCACACAGGACGCGGAAGCCGAGCAGGTAACGCTGCGCATCGCAAGCACTTCCAGCGCAGTCAGAAAACTGTCTAGCAGGCGGGGGCGCGTACGGAGCGGTCCGGTCGTTGCGCGGCCGGCCGCGCGCCCGTCCCGGTAAGGAGCCATCGTTTATATCTGTAAACCTACTTTCGTTTTTGACTGTTCTCGCCGGCAGAACCCGGATGCGATGATTTGGGAGCCGCCTGGACCATGGCAACAGGTTGCACGGCAGCGCTGTAACCGGAGCCTCTCGCGGCTGTCAACCGGATTTCCGGTACCACCTAGTATAGCGTTTCATTAAAACATATCCATTTGTTCTTGTTTCATGCTACGCTGGGGCATGGCACGAGTATCCACCCGTCCCAAACTCGTCCTCACCGACGAGGAGAGAAGGAGCGTCAATCAACTTCGCCAATCCAAAACCGCTTCTTTCCGCGACGTCCAACGGGCACAGATTCTGTGGCTCTATTCGGTCGGCGAGACCGTAAGCCAGATCGCGCGCACCTTGAATATGACACGCAAGAGCGTGCTGAAATGGATCGATAAGGCCCTTCAGATCGGCGCTGACGTCGGCATAGAGGACACTCCACACAAGCCCCGGGAGGCGGTCATTACCGATGATGCCAAGGCCTGGGTTGTGCATCTGGCGTGCAGCAAACCCAAGGAGTTCGGCTACGCGGCCGAGTTATGGACGAGATCGGCACTGGCTCAACATGTGCGCCAACATGCGGTCCAAGCGGGCTATCCGGCCTTGGCCAAAGCTGCCAAGGCGACCGTGCAGCGCATCCTGGACGGGCAGACCCTTCAACCGCACAAGGTCAAGTATTACATGGAGCGTCGCGACCCCGACTTTCTGGCGAAAATGAGAAATGTGCTGCTGGTGTATCAAGAGGTCGAGCTAAAAAATGAGGCGGCCCGCAACGGGCTTCCGCGGCCCCTCATCATTACGGTATCGGTAGATGAAAAACCCGGCGTGCAGGCCATTGCTAACACGACCCCGGACCTGCCGCCGCGGGCCGGCGCCTATCCTACGGTAGGTCGCGATCCGCATTACACCCGCTTGGGAACCTGGTCGATTCTGGCGAGTCTGGATCTTCACGACGGGCATGTTACTGCGCGCGTCGAGGAACAGCACAGGAGCGTGGAGTTCATCGCGTTACTGAAGGATCTGGATGTCTATTACCCGGCGGAGTGCACGATTCGGGTGATTCTGGACAACCATTCGTCCCACCTGTCCAAAGAGACACGCGCCTATCTGGCAACCCGCCCCAACCGGTTCAAGTACGTGCTCACGCCCACGCACGGTTCCTGGCTGAACATCGTGGAGACCCTGTTTGGCAAGATGACCCGGACGTTCCTGAAGCAGATTCGCGTGCAATCGAAGAATGAGCTGAAAGAACGGATTCTCCTGGGAATCGCCGAAATCAACGCAATGCCTGTCGTCCATCGCTGGAAGGCATTCGAGGCGTTGGAAGCCGCCGAGGAAACGGCATAATTAAATGGATATGTTTTAATGAAACGCTATACTAGTTAGTTTCGCGACTTCTTCGCCCTTTCCTTTCGAACCATTTCATCCTTCCCGCTTGGCAAGCGGTATGGCGGAGCCTGCTTCTGTCCAGCGAAAGTGGGTCCTGTCATGCCATTCTCGGCACTTAGTTAGCGGAGGGACGGAGCCAGATCGCCGATCTCCGGGCGGGCCTCAACTCAGAGAATTCGCGGCACTCGCGCCGCGCGGAATTCTGCCACAGTCCTGACACAGCGCGTCCCGCAAGTTGCACATTCGATTGACTTGAAAAGGTAGCGCCTGATGCTCACAACGTAGATGCGCTAGAAGGCTGATCTATAAACTGCTGATTCTATTGGTCGGGGCGGGGCGATTTGAACGCCCGGCCCCCTGCGGCCAAGGCAGGCGCGCCGGCCTTTCGGATACTATGGATGCTTGACGCCCAAAATCGCAGCGCTCTCGGAAATCGCCCTGTTCGCTGCCCTCAGCGAAAGCGAACTTCAGGGACTTGCTCAACGGGCGGTGGAGAAACGATACGCGCCGGACGAAATGCTGTTTTGGGAGGGAGAGGAGTGCGCCGGCATCTTCCTCATTGTGCAGGGGAGCGTCAAGATTTTCCGGACCTCTCCGGGCGGACGCGAGGTGATGCTATCGATCGAGTCCGCGCCCGCCTCGGTAGCAGAACTGCCGCTGTTCGACGGCGGATCGTATCCGGCTTCGGTTCGCGTGGTGGAACCGGTGGTCTCCCTCTTCATCAACAAAAACGATTTCCAGCAGGTCTGCCGCCAGTATCCCGAAGTCGCCCTGAAGGTTCTCGCCGTTGTGGGCCGCCGCCTGAGGCACCTGGTAGGGCTGGTGGAAGCGATGACCTTCGGCAGCGTCACGCAGCGGCTGGCGCGCCTGCTGCTCGATGCCTCCAAAGGCGCGGGCGCGGCGGCCTTCGATCTCCCCCTGACCCACCAGGAACTGGCGTCGCGTCTCGGGACCGTTCGCGAGGTCGTCTCTCGCAATCTGACCCGCTTTCGCGCTCAAGGTCTCATCCGCATCCAGGACCGGCAAGTCGAGATCCTGAACAGGGCCGGACTCGAACAGGAGGCGGAGGCCCACAGTTGACCAGCCGCTATCGCTTTTCCAGTGCGATGGCGCGGGGAAACAGAATATTGTTCTCCAGATGGATATGCACGTGTAAGTCCGCTTCCAGCACCTGCAGCCCTTCATAAAGCGCTCGAACCGTGGTGCACGCGTACGCCGGCAGCTCAAAATCGTTGGTCAAAGTGCGGATTTCGCTCAGGGCATCGCCCGCGCTGGCGTGCTCGCGCTCCATCATCGCGATCGGGTTGGCGATGGATCCGAAGGGCACCGGAGGCATGGGACGTTTCTGCACTTCGGCGCGGCCGTACTGCTCGAGGAACGGAAACAGGATGGCTTCCTCTTTGTGCAGGTGCATTTCCAGTTCGGCGCGCAACGCGGCGAAGACCTCCGCCATGCGCGGAAGCACTTCCGGATCGCGAGCACCATGGACGGATACCACCTTATCCAGGCGATGGCCAAGCACCGGGAGGTCCAGTTTCAGGTAGGCGTGATGAGTCGCCACGATGTGCTTCACCAACTCATCCAGCGGCGCCGTCCGCCAGTCCCGGGCAGCCGCGCTGGCCGCCTTGGCCTCCTCGATTTCCCGCAGGATGGTCTCCGGCTTGATCCCTTTCGCTGAGGCAAGCCTGTTCCAACGGCTGCTTTCCGCCGCAGCAGTAGTCCAGGCCGTGTTGTTCCAGAATGCCGGTGGCACGCAGCGAGGTGGCGGCCAGGTCGGCCAAGGTCATGGTAGTCGTCATCGGGTCTCCTTAATTTCCTTCTGACCTCATCTTGACGCCTGGCCAGGACACGGTCAGTGACTCCTGTCACGCGCCCTGGAGCGGCGCACGCGCATGCACCGCTACCCGTCGCGCCGAAAAAGGCGCACAATCGTGGTAGGAGAAGCCAATGATGAAGGGCATGGAAGCATTGGACATCCTGCGCGCCCAGGGCTACGCCGTGGGCACACCCGACGTCCACACAGGCAGAGTCAGGGTTTGGATTCACGACAGCGATGAAGCCGTGGAGGTTGATGCGGGAAGAGAACTCCACGAACTGGCAGAGGGTAAACTCACCTTCGCGGATATCCGGTTGCGGCGCGAGGACGAAGCCGTCGTCTGGCCGGATTAGTTCATTTCGTCTGTCGTTCCAGATCCTGATTCAATCGGCGGACCTTTGGCCCGTATACCGGGTCGCCCGTGAGATGTCCGATCTCGCGACGGCACAGAGCCTTGTCTCCCGCCAGATATGCCACCTGCGCCAGAAACCAGCACTTGTAGCCCGAGCGCGAGCCGGACTCTTCCGCAATCCGCGCCTCTTCCAGGGAACCTGTCACGTTGCTCAACTCCAGCAGGACATACCCGCGCAGCACCCGCAGGGCCGCATTCTGAGGATTGTCCGCGGTCAGCCTGCTCAGATTTGCCAGGGCCGCGGCGTGCTGGTTCTGTTGAATCAGCCTGACGGTTTCGTCCACCACCTCGCTATCCCCCGCTTTCACGTCCTTCAGCGGCGCCGCCATCGCCTTCAGGTCCAGGTCGGGATTTGCGTTTCGCGCCGGGCCACAGGCGAATACCAGACAGAGCGCCAGCATCCCTGCCGCCACAGACCAGCGCTTCGTTCGCATACCTTCATATTCGTTCGTCACGCTGGAAAAGTCACGGTGCCGAAGCCATTCGTCTATCCCTCTTGACCGGGGGCGTTCAAAATGCTATAGGTGATAGCATTACGATGCATAGCATTCCTCGAAAGAGTCTGAGTCCCCTGGAGCAGAGCTTTATGGACTACGTCTGGACCCATCCTGACTGCACCGCCGAGATGTGCCGCGAAGGCCTGGCAAACCATCGCGTCTTTAAGGAGTCCACCATCCGGACCGTACTAAAGAATCTCGAGAAGAAGGGCTACGTCACTCATGATGTCCGCGGGCGAACTTTCTTTTATCGAGCCGTCGATACCAAACGCAGCGTCACCATCGAAGCCGCCCGCCAGGTGATCGACCGGTTTTGCGGCGGTTCCGTTAAGGAACTGCTGGTAGGGCTGGTGGATAACCAGGTGATCAATCCGGACGAATTGCGGAAATTAGCCCAGGAGATCGCATCGCGCAAGGAGAAGAAACCATGATGTTGATTTGGTTCCTGGGCGAATGGGCGGTGCGCTCCTCTCTCCTGATCCTCTCCGGGGCCTGGCTACTCTGGCTCTTGCACATAAGAAGCCCCTCCTTCCGCCTCACGGCGTGGACGGTCATACTCGCCGGTTCCCTGATGATTCCGGTTCTTACCAGGACCCTGCCGGACGTGCCAGTATCCATCGGGCGCGGGGCTGTGGGGAAACCGGCAGCCGTTCCAGGCGCGGCCATCCGCGAGCCGATGGCAATCTTTCCGCAAGTCGTAATACCGGCTTTGACTGCAGGTCCCGCCCCGCGCCGTGCGGTGAGCGCAAGGCCGTTCAACTGGGCACGACTCGCCGCCATTTTATACGTGCTCGTGGCGGGCACGCTGCTGCTGCGAATCGCCATCGGCCTCCGCATCAGCCTCGGCCTCCGCCGCCGGAGTCGCCCCCTTGGAATTCGCGGCACAGGGGTTGAGATTGGTGAGTCGGATGGCGTCGCATCTCCGGTGACGCTCGGAGTCCTTCGCCCCGCGGTGTTGCTGCCCTCCGACTGGCGCGAATGGAATTCGTCGAAACTCGATGCTGTGATCGCGCATGAACGCTCGCACATCCGCCGTCACGATCCGGCAGTGCAGCTTGTTTCGGCGATTCATCGTGCTCTGCTCTGGGCCAACCCTTTAAGCTGGCTCCTCGACCGCAGCATCGTCCGCACGGCGGAACAGATCAGTGACGACGACGCCATCGCAGTGACCCGCGATCGCGTCTCGTATGCCGAAATCCTACTCGAATTCGTCCAGCGCAACGTTGCCCAGACCAATTCGCCGGGAGTCCCGATGGCTCGCTATGACCGGCCGGATAAACGGATCCGCCGCATCCTTAACGCTACCGCGATTCCCCGCCAGATCACTCGTTGGAGCATTGCGGGGATTCTGATACTCGCGGCGCCGCTCGTGTATCTGGCGGCCTCGGCCCATCCACAATCTGCTTCACAGGCGTCAGCCCGGGCGGTCCCACTCCTCCACGCTCCGGCCGCGCCCTCACCGGGGCCGGTACCGGCTGTTGCAGCCCAGCCGGCGCACCAGGATCAGGGCGCCGCGGCGCAGTTCCCTGCATTCGAGGTTGCCAGTGTTAAGCCCGCGGATCGAAACGCCAGAAGATCGTGCTGTATCGCGATTCATCCCGGCGCCAGAGTGGATATCCATGCCCTTTCGCTGAAGACCCTCGTAACGGCCGCTTTTCGCTTGTCGCCTTTCCAGGTTTCCGGCGGCGACCCCTGGACCGGACAGGACGAGTACGACATTGAGGCCAAGCCGCCAGAGGCATTGCGATCCAGCATCAAAACCCTGAGGTATACCTGGTATGGAATCGAAGATGAACATCTGCGCCGGATGCTGCAAGCGCTATTAATCGATCGATTTCAATTGAAGTTTCATCGCGAAACGAGGACCGGCGATGTGTACTTGATGGCACGGAGCACCAGGCCGCTTGCTCTTCGTCCAACAGAGATCCCTCAGGCGGTTGCAGACGTCACATCCGATGACGGCTCAATTGGAACCGTTGGATACGCCGGAGCACGATGGGGCGTCTTCAATACCTCGATGCCGCAACTGGCGAGGTTCGCTTCTGATTTCATTCTCCATGTTCCCGTTCTGGACCGGACGGAGTTGAGCGGACCGTTCGATTACAGGCAGCACCAGCCGGACTTGGAGCCCACCTATTCAGGCGACCAGTCAGACTCTTTCCTGCGGTTTCTGCGGGAGGCCGGCCTTAAATTGGAGCGGACGAAGGGGCCAGTCGAATACTTCGTGATCGATCACGCGGCAAGACCAGCGCCGAATTAACCTGCGCCGTCCTCAGGCGGACGTCCCGATTTCTAAATCGGACAGGAACGGATCCTCATCGTAACTCCGGCCGTAAATCACGGGCACCGGCACTTCCAGCAGGCGCAGGTAGACCGATAGTTGCCCGCGATGATGATACCAGTGGTTCAGCATGATGGTGCGGAGCAACACCACGCGCGGCATCGTGAAGATGTTCCTCGCGCCAGCATTCAGACTAAAGGTGGCCATCGCCGCCGCTTCCGTCAGCCCGTCCATGTATGCTTCGGCGGTGGCGATACTTGCGTCCAGCGTGGTCAGAACCTCTTCCAGGCTGCCCGGTTGCGGAGGGTTGAAGTTGGCGCTCGAGACGTCGAACTGATCCAGTTGCGCCAGCTTCGGGATGCTCCCCGGGACCGACGCGATGTGCATAGCCAATTGGCCCGCCGACATCGAGTGAGGATGCGGCCGCCACTCCAGCTTGTCCGCCGGAACGCGCTGCAGCACTCGTCTGGTGGTGGCCGATTCCTGCTGGAATTCGGTGATCATGGGTTCCATCAGTTTGATCATGGTTCATTTCTCCTTTGCGTCTTGACTGGATTCCGCGCGCGTCTTCACGCGCTCGTGGATGCGGTTCCACCCTCCCGTAACCCGCTGCCGGTGGCTCTCCTGGATCAATCCCAGGGCCGAGTGGCGAAAGCTGATGAGCGTCCCTCCCTCCACTTCACTCAGCCGGTACTGCACATTCGAAACCACGGGGTACGACATGAATAAGGGACCCGTAATTTCAAGCAGGGTGGGCCGCTTGATGGCCTGCACAAGTCCCCAGAAATGGCCGTCGCCGTTGCCCAGGTCGCGATACCATCTTCCGCCGGGCCACGCCTCCAACTGCATCGGCATGGGCTGCCCGTTGGCCTCGTTAGCCGGACCCATCTCTTCCAGCATCGCCGCGAAAGTGGCCTCCAGCGACGCGCTGACGTGAATCTCCTGGGTGACGGTGAGCGTTAGATCTTCGATAGTCTGTAAGGTCGAATTCATTTTTTCTCCTGCTCGGCGCGCTCCTTGATTCGCGTTAACTTGTCGCGCCAGTATTTCTCGAAAGTCCCGGTCCATTCGTGCAGCGGCCGGATGCCCTCCGCGTTCGTTTTATACAGCATCCTGCGGCCATCCCGCCGTACCTGTACCAGTCCCACATCCAGAAGCACACGGAGATGCTTGGAGACCGAGGGCTGTCCCAGCCCCAAACTCCCCACTATGTCTCCCACCGCCCGTTCCTGCAGCACCAGGTAATTCAGGATCTCCCGCCGCCTTGGTTCGGCGACTGCGTTGAAAGCATCGGAGGTGGTGGCTGCCCGGGGCACTCCTTAGATTATATTCCTATATGGGAATACGTCAAGCGGTATTGTGGAAGGATGCTTCGTTTTTCGCTGCTGCTGCTGGCCGCCATCGCCGCTGCCCAAAACGGTCCCGACAACCAGCCTTTTCCCGCGTACCGCATCATCGGCAACGTCTACTATGTAGGCGCCGCCGATATCACCGCCTACCTGATCACGACACCCGCCGGCCACATCCTCATCAACAGCGGATACGAAAACACCCCGCCGCTTATTCGCGACAGCATCGTCAGACTCGGGTTCAAGCCGCGCGACGTGAAGCTCCTGCTCAACAGCCAGGCCCACGGCGACCACGTGGCCGGGCAAGCCGAAATGCAGCGTCTCACCGGCGCCAAGATCTATTCAAGTCAACCCGAAGTCGCGGTGCTCGAAAGCGGCGGCAAAGCCGACCCGCGATGGGGAAGGGAGCAAACCTATCCGCCGGTGAAGGTGGACCACGTGGTGCACGACATGGAAGAAGTCACACTGGGTGGCGTGACCGTGGTCGCTCACATGACCCCCGGCCATAGCATCGGATGCACCACCTGGACCACCCGCGTTACGCAGGGCGGCAAGTCGTATGACGTGGTCATTGTGGGCGGCACCACCATCAACCCCGGGGTCGAGTTTGTCCGCAAGCCCACCTATCCCGGAATCGCCGGGGATTATGCCCGCACCTTCCGCGTTCTGCGCGCTCTGCACTGCGACGTCTTCCTGGGCGCGCACGGCGGCTATTATGGCATGAAGGAAAAGTACTGGAAGATGATCGCCGGGGCGGCCGTGAATCCTTTCATCGACCCCGAAGGCTATCGCGCCTTCATTGACCGCTCCGATAAGACCTTCCAGGAAGCGCTGGCCAAGGAGAAGGCCGCACAATGAAGACGCCGCAACGCACCACCATGGAGGGGCGTTCGGTGATGCTGGTCCCGCTCGATCCCGAGGCGCACGCCGAATCGCTTTTCACCAAAACGCACGGGGACGAAAAAGAACAAATCTGGCAGTACATGGGCGATGGCCCGTTTCCCGATCGCGCTGCCTTCGACGAAAGCCTGCGGTGCAAAGCGGCCTCCGAAGATCCCTTGTTTTACGCCATTCTGGACCGCACCGGCAGCGTCGCGATGGGTTACGCTACGTACCTGCGCATCGAGCCGGCGCACCGCTGCATCGAGGTGGGCAACATTGTCTACACGCCCGAATTGCAGCGCACCACCGGCGCTACCGAAGCCATGTACCTGATGGCGCGCTACGTATTCGAAGAGCTCGGATATCGCCGCTACGAATGGAAATGCAACGCGCTCAACGCGCCTTCGCGCCGTGCCGCTCTGCGCCTGGGATTCACCTTCGAGGGCATCTTCCGCCAGCACATGATCGTCAAAGGGCGCAATCGCGATACCGCCTGGTTCGCCATGCTGGATTCCGAATGGCCCGCCCGCAAAGACAGTTTCGAGCGCTGGCTCTCGCCCGAAAACTTCGACTCCGCGGGCCGTCAAAAGGTGAGTCTTTCGTCGCTTCGTTGAGCGCTTAAGACCTGTAGGAACTTACACCCTCAGTGCCGCTTGAAGTACTGCACCTCGCGTTCGTGCTGCTCCGCCGCATCGCGTGTACGGAACGTCCCGAGATTTCTCCGCTTGCCGGTTTTGGCGTCCGCTTTTCGGGAATAAAGGCGGTATTCGCCGCTTTTTAGTTTTCGGATCATAGCGACCTCATCAAAAGCACGATTGGGACCAAAAGGTTCCGGGCGGAGCTTCACAAATCGATGACCACGTCGCGAACCGGTTGGGAGCAGCAGACCAGAAGATTGCCGTCGGCAGGCTTTTCGAGTGGCTCGGGTTCGTAGGCGACCGTCCCCGAAACCAAACCGCTCTCGCAACTGTGACAAACACCGGTCCGGCACGCCCAGCGGACCGGTACGTCGCACGCTTCGGCCAGTTCCAAAATGCTCTGGTACCCGGACGCCTTCCAGTGTGCGGCGATGCCACTGCGCGCGAACGATACCAGCGGACCGGTGTTGGCGTCGTCGCCGGGCGGATGCGGACCTCGCGTCGCGGCGGCGGCGATGCCAGGAGTCATCGGCTCGCTGCCGTTGAAGATTTCGAAGTGAATCCGCTCCGGCGGCACGCCCAAGGCCGCAAGCGCCTCCTTCATGTCCGCCATGAAACGGGTAGGCCCGCAGAGATAGACATCCGCCTCTCGCGTGACGCCGGCCTGGTCGAAGACCGATCGCGACAGGTGACCGGCGGCGTCGAAATCCTCGCCCACCTTGTCGTGCGAGTCCGGCCTGCTGAAACACACATAGCTGCGGCCGTGCGTGAGCGCGAGCATGAGGCGGCGCACTTCGGCGGCAAATGGATGATGTTGCCGGTCGCGGGCCGCGTGCAGCCACAAGACCTGCCGCGTGGAGTGTGCCGCCGCCAGCGCGTGCAGCATCGCCAGAACAGGTGTCGCCCCGATTCCCGCGCTGAGCAGTACCACCGGCCGCTCGCCGGACTGCAGAATGAAGCTTCCGCGCGGCGAACTGACATCGAGACGATCGCCCACCCTCAGATGCTCCCGCAGGTAGGTACCGGCCGCCCCGTTCGGCTCGATCTTCACGCTGATCCGGTAGCTCTCTTTATCAAGGGGGCCCGAAAGTGAGTAGCTGCGAAAAAGCGGCGGGCCGCCGGTCGACATTTGAAGACGCAGGACCACATACTGGCCGGGCAGAGCCGGCGGCAGCGGCTGGCCATCCGGGCTCTGCATCGTCAGCGAGAGGACATCCGCGGACTCCTGATCGATCGCCGTCACCGTGAGCGGCCGGAAACCAGGTGCTGCGGGATGCGCTGCCTCTGCCGGCGCGAGCCCCGCATTACCACCGCCCGCGCCAGCGGTTTGGCTTCGCAGCAACGCCTCAAACGACCAGCGCCATCCCGGCGAAAGCGCGTCAATCCGTAACGCCATTTCCAGTCGATCGCGCGGATGATTGGGTGAATAAAGGAGCGCGTTGATTTCCGCGACGGTCATGCGCTCCTTCGCCTCCCCCACCTTTACGATTTCGTCGCCTGCGCCCACCGCGCCTTCCTGCAGGACCCGGAAGTAGAAACCTGGCCGTCCACTGGATGTCAGCAATGCCGGCATCCGGGGCTCGTCCATCCGAATGCCGACGCGATAGCAGGTAACGCGGGGTTGCGTTACTTCGAACAGCGCGCTGCCAATCTGGTAACGGTCGCCGACGCACACGGCATCATCGGGCAATCCTTCGATCGTGAAGTTCTCGCCGAACTGCCCGTGAACGAAGCCGGTCCGCTTCAGATGCTCCTGCCAGTAGCGATACGATTCGATCTGGTAGACGAAGACCGCCCGCTGCTCCCCGCCGTGCCCGGCCAGGTCGCCCTGGCCGTCTCCGTCCAGATTCAACCGGCCAACCCGGCAGCGGCCACGCACCGGGTCCTTCCAGATTCCGGTGTGCACCGTGCGACCCTTCCACGCGATGTCGCGTGGGAGTCCGACGTTCACCGACAGGAGTCGAGCCATGCCGCTCGTTTTTGCCTCCTAGCCGTTTGCGGGATGCCGCGCCTCAGCGACGGCCAGACGCGCGTCATTGTACGCAAAACGTCTGATGGTCAACGATGCGGTGATAGCTGTCGCAGCACGGCCCATGACACGTTCGTCCTCTTCGGCTGATCTTCCAAACTTAAATCCTAAGCTTCCGATCCATCCGGCGCAATGCGCCGATGTCATGGACCATACAGACTCCAGGCTTTCTCCCCTCGATTGTCTTTTGAGGGATTTCGAGACTAAACGGCTACCGGCTGAAAGCCGTTGCGAGTGTGTTGGTAGGCGGACCCTCCCCGTTTTCTGGAGGCATTACCGGCCGGCGCGAGCAGCGGGTCCAGGGGGACCCGCGCGGACGGGGGCGTCCGCCCTACACAAAAGCGAAGGGTTTACACCTGGAGATGGAAACTAAATCTCGCTTTCAGCGTATAAACCGGTAAGGCCTTCGGTCGATGATCGACTGGAGTATACTGGACGAAATGCCAAGGTGACCGATGAGCATCCGGCGCTTCTTGCGGCGCGCGCAATGGGATCGGGAACGATCCGAAGAGATGGAGTCCTACCTTCGGATCGAGACGGACGAACACGTCGCCCGAGGCCTGCCGTATGACGAAGCGCGTGCGGCGGCCCTGCGGAAGCTGGGCAACGGCACCGTGATTCTGGAGGACATCTATCGTATGAACACCATCGCCTTCCTCGATGCGCTGGTCCGCGATATGCGTTACAGCCTTCGCATGCTGGGGCGCACTCCCATGTTTACCGCTGCCGCGCTGCTGACGCTGGCCATTGGGATCGGCGCCAATGCCGCGGTGTTCAGCGTGGTGAACAGCGTGCTGCTGCGGCCGCTGCGCTATCCCAGGGCCGAGCAACTGGTGGTCCTTCATCAGGATGCGCCGGGAGCGGCGGGACTGGCGAATGCCGCTGACGGGCTGGCCCTTTCCGCATCCATGTATTTCACTTACGCCGGGCAGAACCGGACATTTCAGGCTCTCGGCGTGTGGACTCCCGGGACCGCCAACGTCACGGGCATCGCGGAGCCGGAGCAGGTTCACACGGTCTCTGTGAGTGACGGAGTGCTGCAGGCGCTCGGCGTTGCGCCGGCCGCCGGCCGTTGGCTCCTGGCGGCCGACCAGATTCCGCAAGCTCGCGACCCGGAACCTTTCAGTTTCTCGGGACGTTCCTCCGCGGTCATGCTCGGCTATGGATACTGGCAGCGTCATTTTGGTGGGAACCGGTCGGTAATCGGACGGAATCTCACCGTGGATTCCCTGCCGCGCCAAATCGTAGGTGTCATGCCCCAGGGATTCCGGATCGTCAAAGCAGACCCCGATTTGATTTTGCCCCTGGCATTCGATCGCAGCCGGGTGATCCTGGCAGGCTTCGGATTCAATGGCATCGGAAGGCTCAAACCCGGTGTCACCATTGCACAGGCGAATGCCGACCTCGCGCGGCTGTTACCGGTTTGGATGGACACCTGGTCGAATGGACCTGGCAGCAACGGCCGATGGTACGAGAACTGGAGAATCCGGCCCACCATTCGCCCGCTGAAGCAGCAGGTAGTCGGCAGCGTCGGCGACGTATTGTGGGTGGTGATGGGGACCATCGCGCTGGTGATGTTCATCGCCTGTGCCAACGTGACGAATCTGCTGTTGGTCCGCGCGGAGGCACGGCAACACGAACTGGCTCTGCGAGCCGCTTTGGGCGCGGGGGTAGCGCGCATCATCCGCGGCCTGCTGGTCGAAAGCGTGATGCTCGGCCTGATGGGCGGCGCGCTCGGTGTGGTGGTCGCGTATGCCGGCCTGCGCCTGCTCGTGGCCGTTGGCCCGGCCAACCTGCCGCGCTTGCACGAAATCTCCTTAGATCTGCGCACCTTCGGGTTTACGCTGTTGCTTTCCGTGTTGTCGGGGCTGCTTCTTGGACTGGCGCCGGCCTTCCGCTATGCCGGCCCGCGGATTTCCTCAGCCCTGCGGAGCGCTGGCCGGACAGCCAGTGTCAGCCGCGAGCGGCATCGTGCCCGCAACGTTCTAGTGGTTGTCCAGGTGGCGATCACGCTGGTGCTGCTGGTAAGCGCAGGGCTGATGATCCGCACGGCGCAAGCGTTGCGAACCGTCGAGCCGGGGTTCACCGGCGCGGAGCATCTTCAAACCGTGCGCATCGCGATTCCGTCTTCGCTCATTCCGGAGCCCCAGCTTGTCATCAGGACCCAAAACAACCTGGCCGACAAGCTGAAGTCGATTCCCGGTGTGACGTCCGTTGGATTTGCCAGCGAGGTGCCTATGGAAGCGGGGCCTCCCGACTGGGACAACATATTTCCGGAAGGCAAGACATACCCGGGCGACGTGGCGCCCTTACGGCGGTTTGAGAATGTTTCTCCCGGCTTCCTGCACACCACGGGCGCGCGGCTGATTGCCGGCCGCGAATTGACGTGGACCGATCTATACGATCTCAGACCGATGGTGATGATTTCCGAGAACCTGGCACGCGAGTTCTGGGGCACCCCCTCGGCCGCCGTCGGAAAACGGCTCCGCCAGTATCCCAGCATGCCGTGGCAGGAAGTGATCGGCGTAGTTCAGGATGTGCGGCAAAATGGAATTCAGGAGAAGGCGCCCGCTATCGTTTATTGGCCGGCGCTGATGCCGAACTCTTTCGTTCCCCACGGCGGCCTGATTGTCACGCGCGCAGTCACATTCGTGATCCGGAGCGACCGCGCGGGCACGGAAGGCTTCCTGAACCAGGTGAGGCAGGCAGTGTGGTCGGTAAATGCCAGTCTGCCGCTGGCCTCTGTCCGCACCATGCAGGAGATCTACGATGAATCGCTGGCCACCACTTCCTTCACGCTGGTCATGCTGGGTATCGCCGGCG
Source organism: uncultured Alphaproteobacteria bacterium (assembly GCA_963721135.1). Classification (GTDB taxonomy): domain Bacteria; phylum Pseudomonadota; class Alphaproteobacteria; order Rhizobiales; family Xanthobacteraceae; genus Bradyrhizobium. The sequence continues at coordinate 550,430 of CAVRIB010000024.1, read as the reverse complement.
CCATGGCGATGATGCTCGGTTTGATCGGCATCTACGGTGTGATCTCGTATGCGGTATCGCAACGGACCCGCGAAATCGGGATCCGGGTAGCGCTGGGCGCGGAGCCGGGAGCGTTGCGCTGGCTATTTGTGCGGTATGGGCTGGCGCTCGCCGGCGCCGGCACCGTGACCGGATTGGCCGCCGCAGCCGGCCTGACGCGGCTGATGAAGTCCGTGCTCTTTGGCATCAGCCCGGTCGACCCGCTCACCTACACCGCAGTGCCCCTGGTTCTGGTTGCGGCCACGGTATTGGCCAGTTATCTGCCCGCTCGCCGGGCCGCGGCAGTGGATCCGGCCGAGACGCTACGGGCGGAGTAGGCTTGATGGGCGAAACGCACGAACAAAATGAGAGCCACTCCGCCCAGCCAGAGGCCGTCGGCTGACCGCCACGCAAAAGATTGTATCCCAGCACCAACGCCCGTCTGGACATAATCGAGCCGGTAGACCGACTGGGAGTAATTCCGATTCTGCGCCACGATCTGAATTTCAGGGTCCTGGGGCACGAGGCAATTCACGAGGTACGCGCCGAGCCGGCTTTGGTGACGATTCTCGAAAACGAGTCTTCGCGCTCGGGCCGCCGCCGGGCAGAACGGCTTGGAATTCGATACGAATCGCGCCCAGCCCCGCTTTGATCTGGTCCATGCCCGGGAAGCGCATCGAAAGCAACCGGAGCGTCAGCGGATGGCCATCCAGCGTGAGGGACAAATCGCGCAGCACTCGTCCCGCGTATGCCCGCTGTTCGCTTTCCGAAAAGACTCCGTCGCCATTGGTATCGATGTCCGCGGCCACGATGGGAAACACGGCCACGCCCGGCGTCAGAGTGATCTCCGCCTGAAGCCGGGTTTTCCCCATCGAGAAGAGCGTCTCCTGGAGATACTCGTCGAGCCGGTGCGCCAGGGCAGGCGCCGCGCCCAACAGAAGTACGGCAGCAATCAGCCGGGTTTTCATTGGGCGGCGAGCTTCTTACCGTAATCGTTGGTGGGATCGCGGTACATGGTATGAACATGCAGGGAAGGGTCGCCGCCCAGGCGCTGAGGCGCGTATTCGATGACCAGATGCGGACCCTGAATCCGGTAGTAGGCCGTGATGTTACTGCCCGCGGCAGCGGTGACAGGGCCGCTCCACGCAAACCAGGTTTCGTCGATATCGGCTTTCAGTTCGGCCATGCGGGCCTCCGCCGCGGACTGGTGAACAATGCCGGCCCATTCCGATATGACGTCGAGCAGCATGGTGCGCTGCCGCGGGTTCATGGCGGACGCCTTCAAACCTTCAGGCACGATGGTTTTGCCGTCCTGGCCCGGCCCGAGCACAAGGTCCGCCAAACGGTAACTCAGAATCGCCTGCTTGCGCTGGTTCTCATCGAGAGCGTTCAGCAAGGCTAAAGCCTTATCGCTCTCCTGGCCGAGAGGGCGGACGGTTTTGCCGTTCACGGTGTAGAGGGCCGGTTGGGCGCCGGTCAAGGTTGGTGTGAGGATGCCGCGCTCCCCGGCGATGGTGACATTCAGAGCCAGGTGATGACCGCCAAATTGAAGCATCCAGGGTGCGGTGGGAGAAGGCGTTCCCAGGATCGAAAGGTAATAGAGATCCTGGCCGAACATGGGGCTGTTGCGTTCGTTGTGCTTCAGCGTTTCGTCCGCCTTCCATGATCTGTTGGACCTTTTCGAAGCCTCGCGGGCTGAGCACGGAAGCCACCAGCGCCAGCGCGGCGGAACGCTGCGCAGGCGACAGTTCCCCCATATTGAGGCCGGCCCGCCGGACCATGGTTGTGGGCAAGTTGGACCAGCGCGCGCGCTGCTGTGCGTCGTCAAATGCAAACAATACGCGCTGTCGCTGGCCGGCATCGAGCGTCGCCAGAAATGCGTTGGCGGAGCCGGCGATTCGCGAGCTTACTGTTTGCGCGATCGGCGGCGCTGAGCGAAAGCACGGCCAGGGCGCAGACACGGATGGTTCTCATGAGTAGTCCCTCCTTACAGGTTCCAGCTTGACATGCTGGACGAAGGGACGCTGTACCGGGGTTGCCGGTTATGGGGAGGCGGGTTAAGGATTGTAAAGCGTGCGCGTCCGCCCCCTCAGGCAGGCGTCACTGCTCGCGCAGCACGATCACGGGATCCACACGAGTCGCCCGCCGGGCGGGCAGCACGCAGGCCATCAAACCCACCACCGCGAGCGTCACCACCACTGCCGCCATCACGGCCGGGTCCAGGGGTTTGACGCCGTACAATTGACCGGCCACCACGGTGCGCATAGCCACCGCGCCCAGCGCGCCCAGCACCAGGCCCCCGCCGAGCAGCCAGAGCGCCTCCCTCAGAATGAGCTGCACGACTCCGCCCGCCGTGCACCCGAGGGCGGTGCGGATGCCGATTTCGCGCTGGCGCTGCGTGACCACGTACGCCAGCACGCCATAGATCCCGATGGCCGAGAGGAACACGGCCAGGCAGCCGAAAAACATGGCCAGCGTCAGGGACGCCCGCCGCGAGGCCAGTGCCAGGTCGCCGCGTTCTTCCATGGTGTGCACGTCGAAGAGGGCCAGGTTGGGGGCAATGGCCGCGAAGCGCTCGCGCGCGGCGCGGATGGCCGCTCCGGTATCGCTGGCCGTCTTGATGGCCAGGGCAAAGCCGCGCTGAACGTTCTGCGCGAACGGCATGTAATAAGTGCCCACCGGACTGGCGTTGCCTTCCACGCTGGCGGTGTGCACCTCGCGCACGATCCCCACCACGGTCATGAAATGGGTGTGCTCATCGGTCTTGAGGAGATTGTTGATGTCCTGGGGCAAATACATGCGGCGGCCGATCGGGTTGCGATCGGGCCAGAAATGGCGGGCCAGGCGTTCGTCCACCAGAATGGCGCCGGGCGCGGATTCGCGGTCGCGCTCGTCGAAGGGGCGGCCGGCTACCAGTTTGATGTGCATGGCCTCGAAATAGCCCGGGAGTCACGGTGACCTGTTCCGGCGAAATCAGCGATTCTCCGGGCTTCATGATGTAGCCTTCGGCGAGGATGACGCTATCGTTATGATTGCCGCCCCAGGGAATGGTAGTGGTAGCGCCCGCCGCCGTCACGCCGGGAATGCTACGAATGGCGGCCAGTGTCCGATCCATCAGCGAATTGACGTCGGAGTCCTTGGGGTACAGCGACTGCGGCACGCTGGTGGCAGCGGTGACCACGCCGGACACATCGAAGCCCGGGTCTACGTGCAGTAACTGGCGGAAACTGGCCAGCACCAGGCCCGCGCCCGCGAGCAGGACGAACGCCAGTCCGACCTGCGCCACCACCAGGCCCTGCCGCACGCGCCGCGCGCGCCTGCCGCTGGTGCCGGACCGGCTTTCTTCGCGCAACACTTCGTTGACTTTGGCGCGCATCACCTGCACCGAGGGAATCACTCCGATCACGACGCCGACGAGCGCCGCGGTGAGAAGCATGGAGAGCACCACCATGCCATCCACGCGCACTTCCCCGGCGCGCGGCAATGTTTCGATGCCGCTGTGGGCCAGGGCTCGTAACAATCCGGTGCCCAGGGCCGCACCGGCCGCGCCGCCAGCAAGGGCCACCAGGATACTTTCGGTGACCAGTTGGCGCATCAGACGGCCCGCGCCCGCGCCGAGGGCCAGGCGCGTGGCGAATTCCTTGCGCCGGAGCGTAGTCCGCGCCAGCACCAGGTTGGCCACGTTCACCGCCCCGATCAGCAGCACGAAGGCCGCGCCGCCCCACAACAGGTACAGCGCCTTGCGCACTTCCTTGACCAGCATGTCCTCCAGCGGCATGACTTTGGAGTAGTAGCCGGCATTGATCAGCAGGTCGCGATAGGACGGAAAGCGGTCGAGGTTGGCGCGATTGAGGGCGTCCACCTGCGCCTGGGCCTGTGCCATGGTGGCGCCGGGCTTGAGCCGCCCGATATTCTGCCAGTTGTTGGAATGGTGCGTCTGGCGATCCTCTCCGTTGAACGCGGCGGGGATCCAGATGCGGACGTCGGGATCGATGAAATTGAATCCGGCCGGCATCACTCCGACCACGGTGAAGGGCTGGCCGCTCAAGCGAACGTCGCGGCCCAGGGCCGCCGAGGGAGATCCGAACAGCGTGCGGCTCAATCCGTCGCTGAGAATGGCCTTGTGTTCGGAGCCGATTTCGCCCTCGCTATCGGAGAAGGCGCGCCCAAAGGCGGGCGGCACGCGCAAGAGGCGGAACAGCGAGGGTGTGGTCACCAGGCCGGTGACGCGCTGCGGCGTGCCCTGGATGTCGATGGTCTGGCCGCGAACGTGAAAGAGGGCCTGGTCGGAAAAGGCGGGAACGTCGCGCAGGCGGTCGAAATAATCGCCGGTGGCGCTGTTGTAGCCGAAATCCGCGCCGGCTTTGGGATAGCGATTCGCGGTGACCATGATGGAGCCCGCGTCCGGCACCGGCAGAGGCCGCAGCAGGACGGAATTCACCAGGGCGAAAGTGGCGGTGTTCGCTGCGATACATACCGCAATGGTCAGGATCACTGTGAGGGTGAATCCTTTATCGCCCGCAAGGGTGCGGATGGCATGCCGGAGGTCGTGGAAAACGGAACCCATACCAGCCAATACGATGGCGACCCCACGGATTGTTGCAAAAATTTGCGGGGGGTCACTCGAAGTTCAGCGCAGTCATCGGATCGACGTGGGTGGCCCGGCGGGCCGGATACCAACTGGCGAGCATGGAGATGACGATCCACGCCGTGCCGGCGGCGGCGAATGCGATCGGGTCGAATGGACTCAGTCCGTACAGAAATCCACGAAGCAAGCGGACCGTGGCAGCGCTGAGCAGCAATCCTGCCGCGATCCCGATGGTTGAAATGCGCAGTCCGTGCGCCAGAACCATCCATTGCACGTCTGAAGGCACCGCGCCCAGAGCCATGCGGACGCCGATTTCGCGCGTGCGCTGCGCCACCGAGCATGCCACTACGCCATACACGCCGACGGCCGCCAGCACGATGGCCAGCAATCCTAACGCGGCCAGCAGAGACGCTTGCCACTTTATTTCCCAGAGCGAACGGGCCACGGCATCTTCCAGAGTCCGGCTATCGTAGATAATCAGTTGTCCACCGCGCCGCTGCACAAAATCGAGCACGGGTTTGGTCCATTGGCCCGGATTGCCCGCAGTGCGAACGATGAGGGAGAAAAAGCCGTTGCCGCCGGGATCTTGCCGGCGAGAGACATAATAGAAAGGCTGTGGTTCTTCGCTGAGGTCTTCGTACTTCGCGTCGCGGGCGACGCCAATCACCGTTGCCGGTTTCGGAACGCCGCCATCGCAACCCTCCAGCCACACGGTTCTGCCGATGACATCCTTCTCCGGCCAAAGTGTTCGTGCCATCGTTTGATTGACGATGACGTTCAGCATGCCGCCAGGCGATTCCGCGGGCGAAAACCCGCTGCCTCTCACGATCGGAATCCCCATCACGTCAAAATAGTTGGGATCGACAGTGTTTGTCAGCGCTTTTCTTGCCGTTTCCCGCGACGCGCCGGCGCAGCTAACACCGACCATGGGAAACACTCCCCAGGCAAGCGTCGCGTCTTTCACGCCGGGCAAGTCGCGAGTTTGCTGGACCAGATTGGCAAAGACGGAGGCGGAGATTTGTTTGTCGGCCCCACGGTCGGGCGCCGAGAAGTTTACGTATAGCCGGTGGTCAATGGCGAAGCCCGGGTCGACGCTTTGCACGCGTTGCAAGGCGCGTACCAGCAGGCCTGTGGCGATCAGGAGCGCGAGCGAGAGCGCCACCTGGGCCACCGAATAAATTTCCCGTTGGCGGGAATTCCGGCTGTCGTGGCCCTTGATCGCGAGATTCAGGTTCTGACGGCTGCAGGCGAGGGCGGGCGGCAAGCTGAAGAGAACCGCGCACAGGATTCCCGCGAGAGCGAGTAGCAGCGCCACCCGCCAATCGATTCCGAACACGAGGCCCTGGTACACGGCAAAGGGGACGCTGGGTAGAGCCCACTCCAGGGCGGACCCTGTCCAGTAGCCGAACAAAATTCCCAGCAGCAGACCGCCGGTAGTAAGCACCAGACCCTCCGTCAGCGTCTCGCGAAATAGACGTGAGCGGCTCGCTCCCAACGACCTCCGCAGCGCCATCTCACGCCGGCGCACGGCGGCGCGCGAGAGCAGCAGGTTGGCCACATTGACACAGGCGATCAACAATACCGCCATGGCGACCGCGCTCCACAACTTCACAATGGGCATGAGAAGCGGGCCGCCACCCTGCGACAGGAAGCCGGACGCGGGTTGGACCCGCACCGCGCCATGAAGAAGCTCATCGCCGGGAGAGAAAGCGCGCACTCGCGCGCCTATCACGCCGAGTTCCGCGGCCGCGTTCGTCAGAGTGGCGCCCGGCGCCAGGCGGGCGATCAGGTCTACCCGGGACTTGGCAGAGGCTGGCAGCGGAACCCAGACATCCATCCTCAGGGGAGAAAACGTCCCCGTGAATTCGCGCGGCGCTACGCCCGCGACGCGGAAATAACTCGTCAGGATGCGGAGCCGCTTACCGACGACGCTGGCGTCACCTCCAAAGCGGGTCTGCCAGAGACGGTAGCTGATGACCGCTTCGGGATCGCCCGCGGAGTTTGCGTCCGCCCGAAACCACGTGCCGATGGTTGTGCTCAGTTGGAGCACTTGCGGGTAGTTCGCCGAAACGCCTTCCACCTGCACCATAAAAGTCGTGTGGTCGACTTCCATAGGATCAACGGACCGTTCCTTGGCAGCCGCCCGAACGGTACGCAAACTATCGCGAAATCCGAGAAATCCGCGCCAGGTACAGAAGTCCCCGGATTTGCGGTCGATTTGCACGATCCGGCCGGCCTCGGGCACCGGTAGCCGGCGGAAGTAGAGGCTATCCAGAAAACCGAAGAGCGTGGTGTTGACACCCAGCGCGAGCGCCAGGCAGAACATTGCCGTGAGTGCGTATCCGGGATTGCGGCGAATGCGCCGCACAGCGCGGCTGAAGTCCGTGCCAATGCCGGGGAGGGCGCGGCGGTAGAGCGAAAGCCTCATCGCCATACAACTGAGCGCCTGCCACCAATACCAGAGCCGGCCGCCCCCGCGCGCTTCGAACGTTTCGCGCAGGTCGCCGGCCACAGCATCGGCATCGCGCCCGCCCACCAGGCGCCGCAACAGCCATTCCGCGAACTCTGGAGGTTCGGGAGGAGACATTTGTTCTATATCGTAGATCAAATCCCGCGCCGTCACAAGAGCATAATATTGCTTGACCCTGACGTAACGTCAGGCCTGATGATGTTTTCAAGAGGCGGCAGTTGAAACAGGACACCGACACGTTGTACCAGGTGAACGAGTTCGCCGAACTGGCGGGCGTGACCGTTCGTACGCTGCATCATTATGACCGGCTGGGGCTGCTCAAGCCCAGCCGGCGCAGCCACAGCGGATATCGCCTGTACGGCAACCGCGACCTCGCGCGCCTGGAACAGATTGTGGTGTTGAAGTTTCTGGGGCTGCCTTTGAAACAGATCCGGGACCTGCTGAAGAAGGAATCCGGGCTGCCGGAGTCGCTGCGACGGCAGCGGCGGGTGCTGGCCGAGAAACGGCGGCAACTGGACAGCGCGATCCATGCGATTGAAACGGCCGAGCAGTCGCTGAAACCGAAGCAGGAGCCGGACTGGAATCTGTTCAAGAAGATCATCAAGGAGATTGAGATGCAGAACGATACGGAATGGTCGAAGAAATATTACACGCCGGAGGCGCAGGCCAAGGTTGAAGAGCGCAAGAAGCTGTGGTCGCCGGAATTGCAGGAGAAGGTGAGCAGGCAATGGTCGGAGCTGTTCGCGGATATCGAGGCTTCGCTGCAGGAAGACCCTGCGGGTCCGAAAGGTCAGGCCCTGGCCGCGCGCTGGAAGGAACTGGTGGCGGGCTTCACGGGAGGCGATCCGGAGATTCAGAAAGGCCTGAACAAGATGTGGTCGGATAAAGACAACTGGCCCGAGCCCCGCCGGCAGGAGTATGCCATCAAGCCGGAAGTGCAGGCATTCATCATGAAGGCGATGCAGAAGTAGGCGCATAAAAAGGCGCATAAAAAGGGGACAGACGCATTTAAAAAATGCGTCTGTCCCCTTTTTTAGGCACGTATGTTCTTTGTTTGCGCTTATAAAATGCGTCCGCCCCTCTTTCTTAAGCGCGTCTGTCCGTTTTTTTAAATGCGTCTGTCCCCTTTTTTAAATGCGTCTGTCCCCTTTTTGGCGTGGTAGGAACTGCGGACCAGCGGGCCGGATTCGACGTGGCCGAAACCCATTTCGTATCCCGCCTGCTTCAGGTCTGCGAACTCGGCGGGGGTCACGTAGCGGACAATCGGGAGGTGTTTGGGGGAAGGGCGCAGATATTGTCCCAGCGTCAGAATCTCCACCTGGTGCGCGCGCAGGTCGCGCATCACCTCCAGGACTTCGCCGGCGGTCTCGCCCAATCCCAGCATCAATCCACTCTTAGTGGGGGTGTGCGGCGAGACATGGCGGGCGTGCGCCAGCACATCCAGGGAGCGCTCATAGCGGGCGCCCAAGCGCACCTGGCGATAGAGGCGCGGCACCGTTTCAGTATTGTGATTCAGCACGTCCGGCGCAGCTTCCATGACCGTTTCGACGGCCCCGTGGCTGCCTTGGAAATCGGGGATCAGCACTTCCACGCCGCAGCCCGGAACGCGCTCGCGAATGGCGCGGATCACCTGCGCGAACAGCTCCGCGCCGCCATCGGCGCGGTCGTCGCGATTGACGCTGGTGATCACGGCGAACTCCAGGCCCATGGCCTGTACGGCTTCGGCCACGCGATTGGGCTCATCGTAATCCACCGGCAGCGGAGCGCCCTTCTGCACGGCGCAGAAGCCGCATCGCCGGGTGCAGACATTCCCCAGGATCATGAAGGTGGCGGTGCGCTGGTTCCAGCATTCACCCACATTCGGACACGCGGCGCTCTCGCAGACCGTGTGCAGCCGCAGCCGCTCGATAAGGTCTTTCAGTTCGCGATAGTTCTGCCCCACCGGAGCGGGCGCACGCAGCCACGCAGGGCGTTCTGTTTTGGAAGCGATGGAAACCAGCACCTACTTCTATTGTAGCCGGGCGGGAGTCTGCACCTTCACCCGCGCGGCCGCCTTGCACAGGCTGTCCCAGTTCCCCTCGGCGATGGGAATGCCGTTCTGCCGGCGCTCGGCCTCGGTGCGCCATTCGGGATCGCCGGCCACCATGACTTCGTCGTAGCCCGGCGCCGGGGCAGTCGATTTCATGAGCGCCACCAGTTGCTCGACGCGCGCCGTGAATTCCTCGACGGGCATAAAGCGCGACACGTCGATGGCGAGGAACATCTGGCTGTTGCGGACCTTTTTGCCGCGCACGCGGATTCCGCCGATCTCATTGGCCATGGCTCCACCGCTCAAAACGGAGCACAGAATCTCGACCATCATGGCGAGGCCGCTGCCTTTATAGCCTCCCAGTGGCATGAGCATGCCCTTGTAGGCTTTTTGCGTATCGGTGGTGGGGACACCGTCGGAATCGAAGGCCCAGCCTTGCGGGACTTCGGGCTGGCCATTGATAAACGCCTTGAAGATGCGGCCGGCCGCGACCGTAGTGGTGGCCATATCCAGCAGCCAGGGTCCTGGGACGGACATGCAGATGGGGTTGGTCCCCATGCGGCCCTCCCGGCCCTGCCAGGGCGGAACGATGGGCGAAGCATTGCAGGTGACGATGCCGATCTGCCCGGCGGCTCGCATCTTTTGCGCCCACCAGGCGGCCGCGCCGAAGTGGTTGGATTCGCGCGAGACAACCATCGCCATGCCCTGGGCCGCGGCGATGCGGACCGCATGACGGCAGCAGACATCGGCCACCCACTGGCCAAGGCCGTTTTCGCCGTCGAACAGGAGGCACGACCCCATTTCGGAAATGATGTGTCCATCGGCCCGCGGGTCCATTTCGCCGGCCAGCGTCTGGTCGATATAGAACGGCAGGAGTTGAATGCCGTGGGAATCCACACCGCGCAGATTCGAGGCCACCAGCGAGGAGGCGGTAATGGAAGCCTTGTGCGCCGGGACGCCGGCGGCAAGCAGAATCTCTTCCACGAACTGGTTTAGAATACCGGCTGAAATAAGAGGCATGAACGTCCAGTTTATCAATAGCTTACGGGCTACGGGAACTTTTCACGGAAAACGGGTGTCTATACCTTTGCAAGCGCTAAAGTTTCCTGGTAGTTTGAAGTCAGGCTGAATGTGAGGCTGCCGGTGGCCACTTCAATCTTGGACCTGAGCTCGGATCGGACAGCAGAGGCGAGCGTCGAGAGCGACGATCTGCGCCTGGTGGAATCCCTTCGTGAAGGTATGGAACACGCCTACGAGGAACTGCTCACCCGTTTTCAACAGCCGGTGTTTGCCCTGGCATTCCGCCTGCTGAACGATCAGTCGGAGGCCGGCGATGTCGTCCAGGAAGTTTTTCTCAAGGTGTTTCGAAACATCGGGAGCTTCCGCGGACAAAGCACGCTGAAAACGTGGATCTACCGCATCACGGTCAACGAGGCTCATAACGCGCGCCGCTGGTTCTTCCGGCACCGGCGCCGGGAAGTCGAGCTGGATACCGACCCTGAAGAATCGCGCAACTGGAAGGAGAGCATTCCAGACCGAAGCCGCTCTCCCTACGAAGAGGCGGCAGACCGGGAGCAGCATCAAATGATCGAAGCCGCTCTCGAAAGGATTAACCCGATCTTCCGCGAGGCTGTTGTGCTTCGCGATATCACGGATTTAAGTTACGAGGAGATCGCAGAAGTCCTGGGAGTTTCGTTGGGGACTGTCAAGTCCCGAATCCTGCGTGGCCGGGAAGCCCTGCGGGACGAACTGGTGGGGAGCATAAAAGCCGCGACCTGCCTTGAAGCTGGTGCCGAAAACGGCCGAGTAAATTATGAGCTGTGGAAAGGTGCAAGAACTGATTTCGTCGCTCGTCGACTCCGGCACATCCGGCGGTGAGCGGCAGAATGCGTTGGCGCACATCGAGTCCTGCCGTGAATGCAGCGCTCACTATGAGTCTATGGTGGAAATGCGCGCCTCTCTACGGGAAATGGCTCGGCCGGCCATGCCCGCCAGTTTACGAGCAGACCTGCGCGCCATCGCGGACCGCGAGAGAATCCGCCGGATCGCCCGTGTCAGCATCGGAACCCGCATCCACACCTGGGTGTCCGTGTTCCAGGTCCACTGCCAGAATATGATGCGTCCGGTGGCGCTCCCGGTTGCCGGCGGCATCATTTCCGCGATCCTGCTGTTCGGGATGTGGATTCCCGACCTCACGGCGACGCCGCGGAGTTTCTCCGGAGATGTCTCCGCTCCCATTTTTACCGACCCCAGCCTGAGCCGCTCCAACCCGGTGCGGTATGGCGGCGATGTCGTGGTGCAACTCATCATCGATGAGCGGGGCAAAGTGGCCGATTACGAAGTGATTCAAGGACAGGATTCCGAAGAATTGCGCAACTTCATTCTGTTTTCGACCTGGACTCCGGCCACTTCCTTCGGCAAACCGACCTGGGGCAAGGCGCTCTGGAGTCATGGGGAAGCGATCCAGGTGAAGGGCTGACGCCCTGTCCCGCCAGAAACTCGGGCAGCATTTTCTGATCAACGGCTCGATTTTGGAGCGCATCGCCGCGGCCGTGTGCCCCGCGAGGCAAGAGCTGGTCATCGAGATCGGTCCCGGCCGCGGCGCCCTTACCGAAAAATTGCTGGAGCGGGCCGGCCGGGTGGTCGCCATAGAGGTGGACCCGGTCCTGGTGGAGTACCTGCGCGAGAAGTTCGCGGGCAATTCGCGGCTCGAATTGGTGCATGCGGATGTGCTCCAGACGAACCTGGCGCAGTGGGGACCGGCGCCCGTCGCCGGCAATCTGCCCTACTACATCACTTCGCCCATCCTCGAGAAGGCCGGGCGGCTGGGCGCGCCGCGGGCCGTGTTTCTGATTCAACAGGAAGTGGCCGAACGGCTGGTGGCCAGGCCGGGCACTCGCGAATACGGCTTCCTCACCGTGCAGACTGCGCTGTTCGCCAATGTGCGCTACCTCTTCGGTGTCAAGCCGGGCTCCTTCCGGCCGCCGCCGAAAGTCGATTCGGCAGTGGTGATGCTCGAGCCCCGGCCCGGGATGGTCGACCCGCCCGAGGAGCTGATTCGGTTCGTCGGCCATTGCTTCAGTCATAAACGGAAAACGCTGCGCAACAATTTATCCCCGATCTACGGCAAGGAATCGGTCGACACCTGGCCGGAAGCCGGCCTGCGCGCCGAGCAGATTCCGCTCGAAGGCTTCATCGCCATGTGGCAAAGGCTCGAAAAAAGGGGACAGACGCATTATTTACAATCGTAACCCCCTTATTTTTCAGCACGAAGAAATGCGTCTGTCCCCTTTTTTAATCCTGGCGGAGGGCGCGGGAGGGGTCCAGGTTTGAGGCCCGGCGAGCCGGCAAGTAGCTGGCGGACAGGGCTACTACTACCAGCAGGATCGCCACTGCGGCATAGGTCGCCGGATCGGTCGGCTTGACTTCGAAGAGCATGCTGGTGAGCAGGCGCGTCGCGGCGACAGCTCCAGCTAATCCCACCGCCAGGCCGAGCGCTACATAAATCAGGCCCTGGCGCAGCACCAGCCGTAACACGCTGCCCTGGCTCGCGCCGAGCGCCATCCGCAGGCCGATTTCATTGCTTCTCTGCCCCACCACGTAGGCAATCACGCCATAGATTCCGGCCATCGCCAGCAGCACCGCCAGGCCGGCGAAGATTCCCAGCAGCAGCGTCCGGAAGCGCGGCGCGGCCACATTCTCGGCGAGATTCTCTTCCAGGGTGGAGAACTTCACGGGCACATTGGGATTGCGCTCGCGCACCATGCGGCGCAGCGTTTCCGAGAGCGCCAGCGGATCGCCCACGGTCCGCGCCAGCACCTGGAGATCGGAGCGGGGGTGCTGCTGGTAGGGCATGTAGATCTCCGGCCAGGGCGAGCTCGCCGGACCGAACTGGCGTATATCGGCGACTACGCCAACGATGGTCATCGGTTTCATGGAGCGGGTATCAAAGCCGCAGTACATAGTGTGGCCCACCGGGTCCCTGCCGGCAAAGGACCGGCGGGCCAGGCTTTCGTTGATGACGATCGCGGAGGGCGCCTCGTAGGTATCGCCGGCGTTGAAATCGCGGCCGCTCCGGAGCGGAATCTTCAGGGTGTTGAAGACGCCCGGCGACACCACCGAAAACACGGCCTGTGGAGCGGCCATCGTCCGCTGCTCCGGCAGGTTGTCGATCCAGTAGCCGCCGTTGGACATGACCCGGCCGGGCGGCGTACGGGCGCCGGCCGCCGCCTCGACAGCCGGCGCGGCTGCCGCCTCGGCAATCAGATCCCGATAGAATTCGGCTGCGCGACGCCGCCCATTCAGATCCAGCGACGGGACTTCCGCCTCCATGACCAGAACGCGCTCGGGGTGAAACCCCAGGGGCATGCTCTGCAGCGTCTGGAAACTCTTAATCAGGAGCCCGGCGCCGGCCAGCAGCACTACCGAGAAGGCAATCTCCGCCACCACCAGTGCGCCACGAATGCGCTGACCGCCCCGGCCCGCGACGGCGCGGGCGGCGCCCTGCTTCAGCGCGTCATTGAGGTCCACGCGGGAAGCCTGCAGCGCGGGAGCCAGACCGAACAAAAGGCTGGCGAGCACGGTAACACCGAAGGTGAAGGCCAGGACTCCGCCATCGATAGCCGTCTCCGCCAGCCGCGGCACGTTCGCTGGCGCCAGCGCGACCAGTGCGCGGGCCCCCCACAGCGCCAGCAGCACGCCGGCCACACCAGACAAGCCCGCCAGCAGCAGGCTTTCCACAATCAACTGGCGGACGATGCGGCCCCGGCCGGCGCCCACCGCGGCGCGGATCGCGATTTCGCGCGTGCGTGCCGTGGCCCTGGCGAGCAGCAGGTTTGCCACGTTGGCGCAGGCAATCAGCAGCACCAGTCCCACCGCCCCCAGCAGCACGTAGAGCATCAGTCTCACGTTGCCCACCATGGAATCGCGCATCCCGGTCACGGCCACGCTCTTGTTCTGATTGCTGTCGGGATACTGCCGTTCCAGGCGCGCTCCAATCCCGGTCATTTCGGCCTGGGCCCGCGGCATTTCCACGCCCGGCTTGAGCCGCCCCACTACCAGATAGTTATGCGCGGACCGCGAAGCCGTCTCCGGAAAAATGGAGTTCGCCGCCAGCCAGATTGCCGTTTTGCCGGGGAAGCTGAACCCGGCGGGCATGACTCCAATGATGGTCAGATCCTTTTCGAACATGCGGACCGGCTGGCCCAACACCTGGGGACGCCCACCAAAATGGCTCTGCCACCAGTCGTAGCCGATGAGGACGCCGGCGCCTGTCTTGCGCTCTTCGGCGGAGAACTCGCGGCCGATCACCGGCCGCACCGCAAACACATCGAAGAACTCCGGGGTGTGGGGTGAACCCCTTCGGTGAGACACGAGGGAAAAGACGCAGTTGCAGTTCGATGATAATCCGATTCTCCACCTGCCGTCCAGAGTTATTCTGGCATTGCCGGGGAAGCGGAGACGGGCAATGCTGGCGAGCAACCCGATCAAGGAATAGCCGGTGCGGAACTCATCGCGGACGATGAGAAGGGCGTGGTCCTCCCGACGCGTTCTTTTGCCTGGGCCCGGGGCCGACCAGCGGGAGGCGGTCGGCTCCGCCCCGGGATTTGGTTTTCGTTCTGAACCACATCGGACCGATAGATTCCGCCATGCCTTGAAAACGCATACTGAGCGCTCAGTATGATGTGAAGCTGCTAGAAGATGGTGGCGGGGAAGGGATCGTTGCAAACCCTCCTGAGCGATTAAGAAATCACCCGGACTTACCGGTCCGGTCGTGCGGAGCGTTTCCCGGTTATGGGCAACTTTCGCCTTCGCGCCACTTCCTTTCGATTGGTTTACCCCCGTCATGTCCCACCGCAATGATGGGGGGCGAGAAGAACTTTATGACAGCCGCATCGTGCAATTCGCCAGGCAGTGCAGGCGCCGCCGCTGCCTCGCGTTCAAATTCCTCCGGCGTACGGTATCCCAATGCCGAATGCAGCCGCAGGCGATTGTAGTACGCTCCCAGAAACTCTTCCAGATGTTCGGAAAGCTGGTCGAAATCCGCATACTGATTGCAGTAGATTTCCTCCTGTTTCAAGGTCTTCATAAAACTCTCACAAGCCGCGTTGTCGTAGGGATTGGCCGGACGGCTCATGCTCGGGACCATTTGGCTGGCTTTCAGCACTTCAGCGTATTCGGCGCTCGCATACTGAGTTCCCTGATCGGAGTGATGCACCACTCCCGGTGGTGGCTGACGCTGGCCGATGGCCTGTTGTAGCGCCCTCACCGCCACCCTGGCCGTCAAGCTTCGATCCAAGGCCCAACCAATGGCCTTGCGCGAGTACCGGTCGATCACCACCGCCAAAAAAACGAACTCGGTCCGCAGACGAATATATGTGATGTCCGCCACCCATAGCTGGTTGATGGCGGTCACCGTCATGCGCGCCGCAAGGTTCAGATACACCTGGCAGTCATGTTTCGAATCCGTCGTCAGAATGTACTTGCGGTAGCGAATAGCCAGCAGGTTGTCTTCGCGCATGATCCGCGAGACTCGTTTATGGTTGATGACCATCCCCTGGCGATGCAAATCCTCCGTGACGCGCCGGTAGCCGTAACGGCGGCGGTGCCTCAGGACCACCTCCTGGATGGATGCCCGCGCCGCCATTTCCGCTTCGTCTGGCGCTGCCGCCTCCCAATGTCGGTAATAGCTGGCCCGACTGACACCAGCCAAGTGACACATCCGTTCGACGCTCAGCGTGGGCTGGGCGTCTGCTGGTTTGCCTTGCTCTTGCGCCCACGACTGGATGGTGTCGTAGATGCTGTTTCGCCGCTGTCGATGGTCAGATGGCGATCCGCCTTGATCTTGAGCAAGGCACTTCGAAAAAAACTGTTTTCCAGGGTTTTGTCGGCCAGCGCCACCTTCAGCCTGGCGATTTCCTCGCGGTGTTTTTGCTCTTTGCGGTCTTCTGGGGCAATTCCCAGATTCGCATGCCGCGGCTCCGGCCGTCCCTCGAACTGATACTTCCAGGTGTAGAGCAGCTTGCGCTCGATGTTCAGCTCACGAGCCAGTGCGTTAATGTTTTGGCAGGTTTTCATCCGTTCAACGGCCTGCCGCTTGAATTCCACGGTGTGACGACGCCACTTTGCCTTCTTCGCCATTTCTTCGCACTCCATTCAATGCAAAGTGCGTCTATTCGGAGTGTCTCACTTTTGGGGTTCAGTCCAGGTGACCGCGGCGACAGGCGTGTACTCCGCCACGGAGCGGACCGTGACCGCGCTGGTATCGTCGTCGTAATACGCCATGGCGGAAAAGGAGCTGCTTTGATCGTGCCAGTCGTGAAAGTCGGGCGCCGAGACCGTACCGCGCCTGCCGCTGGTCTTCCAAAGCGAGGACAGCGTGACGATGCGGTCAGGATCCTGAAACGCCAGTGGCTTGAGCAGCACCGCGTTCACGACGCTGAATACGGCAGTGTTGGCGCCGATCCCCAACGCCATCACCAGCACCGCCAGCACCGCAAAACCCGGGTCTTTCCGGAGAGACCGAAGAGCGAAACGCAGATCCATGGTTCGGGGACATGGCAGGTATGCTGCCAATCCGGCAATTGCTCTCAAAGCCAAGATCCCAGAGGGATGGGCGGGCCGGAGCAACACGGCAGCCGTTCAGAACCGGACGGGCCGTCCGAAATCGGACACACCATCCAGCGGTGACGCTTCGCACCGAGGGGGGGACTTTCCCCCTGGAAACCGGCACACCTGATAGTGGTATAATCTTGACTTATGTCGGTTCCTTAATCGCCAGCCGGGAGTGTCGTGCTCCCCTTCCCAATCCTTCGCTGCGCGCCGCAGCGCTTTCACTTCAAAATCAAGGAGTTCCAAGGATGAGAAAACTGTTGTCTAGTGGTTTGGTATTGTTTGCGGGAGTGGTGTCGCCCATTGCGATAGCCCCCCGCCAAGCACCGAAATCGCCGACGTCCGACTATCGGAAAGATCCCCGTTTTCAAGCACTTCGCAGGTTTTTTGAGGCTGCGGACTGCCCCGCCAAAGAATATACGCACGCGTTTCTGGAAGCTGCCGATATTTACAAGTTGGATTGGCGCCTTCTGCCCAGCATTTCGTTTGTGGAGTCTACGGGGGGGAAAGCCTCGCAAAACAATAACATTTTCGGCTGGGATTCCGGACGGGCGCACTTTCCGAGCCCCACGGCAGGGATTCATACGGTCGGATATTATCTGAGTCACGCCGTCCAGTACAAACGCAAAGGTCTGGATCAGGTGCTGGCGACGTACAACCCAGCCGGCGATTATGCGCAAAAGGTCAAATCCGTCATGCGGCGGATTGCACCGGTGCAGTGACCGGCAGACCGTTCTCCCATCAGGGCGCTGCTCAGGCCCCCATTCGTACGGCCATATACAAAGCAGCAAAAAGTAGCAGAGACACTATCGCGATCACACTATAACGGATGGCGCGTTCCTTGTTGCTGGTCTGTCCCTGTTCGTCGTGTCTGATCTGATCCGCGAGGCTGTCAAACATTATGTACCTCCTAAAAGGCCGGTATCAAAACCTGGATACTCCCGCGCGGATCCCCTGGATCTCTTATTAAGACAGCCCGATTGTAGACCCTTTCGGCAAAAGTTCCAAGAGGCAATTCGCACGGTGGCAAAATTCACCACCAGCGGCGGGACGTTGACAAGCTCCGCTGAGTCGGCGTATATTTGCTAACATACTGATCTGTCAGTGGTTTGCTAGTAATCGCCACATGGTCTCATCAAACCTGGAACTCGGGGATTACGGAACGAACACGTTGTCACTAGAATGGAGCCTGCCGCAGACCTCGAATGCTCTGCAGTTCACGGTGAATCAGCAAGCGGTGGAGGCGTAATGGCCGTAGACCAAAACAAAGGGCAAGTAGACCCGGAGCTCGACAATTACGAGCACCTTCTTGAAGACTATAGTCACTTCGCCCCACCTGCGGCCGACGAAGTGCTGCCCGGAACCGTCCTCAAAATCACCGCCAAGGACGTAATCATCGATTTCGGCTACAAATCCGAAGGCATCGTTCCGATTGAACAGTTTCAGACCCACAATGGTGAAATCACGGTCAAGCCGGGCGATGTAGTTGACGTCATGATCGACACCGGCGGCGAGCAGCCGGAAGGATACGTGCTGCTCTCGCACACGCGCGCCGCCCGGCTTCGTATTTGGGACAACCTGGACAAGGCCTTCCAGGAACAACTGGTGATTTCCGGCCGCGTCCTGGGGCGCGTAAAGGGCGGCCTCGCGGTTGACGTGGGGATCAAAGCGTTCATGCCGGGGTCGCAGGCGGACCCGCGTCCGGTACACAACCTGGATGCGCTGATCGGCCAGGACATTCCCGTCAAGATCATCAAGCTCAACCGCCGCCGCGGCAATGTAGTGGTATCGCGCAAGATGGCGGTGGAAGAAGAGATCAACATCCGCAAGAGCGCCACGCTGGAGCACCTCTCCGAAGGCGCCGCTGGTGACCGGCATGGTGAAGAACCTGACCGAATACGGGGCTTTTGTCGACCTGGGCGGCATCGACGGCCTGCTGCACGTCACCGACATGTCTTACGGCCGCAGTGACCCACCCCTCGGAAGTCCTGCACGTGGGCGATGAAATCACCGTCAAGGTACTGAAGTTCGACCGCAACAAAGAGCGGGTTTCGCTGGGCATCAAGCAGCTCGAACCGGACCCGTGGGAGACGGTGATCGAGCGGTATCCGGTGAACGGGCGCGTGATCGGGCGGGTAGTGAACGTGACCGATTACGGCGCCTTCGTGGAATTGGAGCCGGGCGTCGAAGGCCTGATCCATATCAGTGAGATGACCTGGTCGCGGCGCATGAAGCATCCTTCGAAGGTGGTCAAGCCGGGCGACCAGGTGGAGGCCGTGGTGCTCGAGGTGCATCCCAAGGACCGCCGCATTTCCCTGGGACTCAAGCAACTGGAGCCGAACCCTTGGACCACCATCGACAGCCGTTACAGTGTCGGCTCGGTGGTGGAAGGGCGCGTGCGCAACATGACCGACTTCGGCGCGTTCATCGAAATCGAGGAGGGCATCGACGGGCTGGTGCACGTCTCCGATCTTTCCTGGACCAAGCGCGTGAAGCACCCGTCGGAGATTCTGAAGAAGGGTCAGATCGTGCAGGCGGTGATTCTGCATATCGATTCGTCGGCGCACCGCCTGTCGCTTAGGAATCAAGCAGTTGCAGCCGGACGCGTGGGAGAGTTATTTCCAGAACCACCAGGTGGGCGATATGGTTCACGGGCGCGTCTGCCGGTTGGCCAGTTTCGGCGCATTCGTGGAACTGGCCGAAGGTGTCGAAGGGCTCGTGCCATTTCTCGGAAGTGCCTGGATTTACGGGCCGAAGGGGCTCCGACGAGCCGCCGCTGGCCATCGGGCAGGAACTTGACTTCAAGATCATCAAGATGAGCGAGGCGGAGAAGAAGATCGGTCTGAGTCTCCGCGCCGTGGCCGAATGACGAGGAGAAAACCCGCCTGGAGGATTATCAGCGCCAGGCAGCCGCTGCCACCAGTACGATCGAAGAAGTCATGAGCCTCAAGGATCGGAACCTGGAATAACTTGCAATTTCTTTGTATTCACGAGATACTGCGGTTTCGTAAGCTATTGACACGCTAGGAGAATGCGATGACGAAGGCCGATCTGATTGAAGAAGTCTCCCGAGTGGTGGAGATGACCCGGAAGGAGTCCGAAGTCATCGTGGAGGCCATTTTCGACAGCATCGTGAGATCCCTGCGCACCGGCGATAAGATCGAAATCCGCGGTTTCGGCAGCTTTCGAACGCGCCAGCGGCAACCGCGGATCGGCCGCAACCCCAAGACCGGCGCGCGGGTTGAAGTTCCCGCCAAGAAGATTCCTTACTTCAAGCCCAGCAAGGAATTGAAGGACGTTGTGAACAACTCGGCCGCCCCCGCCCCCACGCCCGCCGGCGGCGGTGTGCCTCCCACGCCCGCACCTGAGCAGGTTCCCAACCCGTAATCGTGGATTATCTCTGGACTCCCTGGCGCTATCAGTACATTACGGCATCCGGTCAACCGTGTGAGTGCGTTTTCTGCGCCGCCGCGCGCGGTACCGACGACCATGAAACCTTCATCGTCCACCGCGGCGCCGCGAATTTCGTGATTCTGAATCGCTTCCCGTACACCAGCGGGCACGTCATGGTAGTCCCCAATGAGCATGTGGCGACGCTGGAAGAACTCAACGAAGAAGCGCTTCTGGAGATGTTCCGCCTGGCGCGCGACTGCGAGCGGCACCTGCGCGCGGTTTATCGTCCCGAGGGACTGAATCTGGGAATGAACATCGGAAAAAGCGCCGGGGCGGGCATCGCCGGGCATTTGCATTTGCACGTGTTACCGCAGGTGGACCGGCGACACCAATTTCATGACGGTGGTGGGCGAAACCCGCGTCCTGCCGGAAGACCTCGAGATTACCTGGCAGCGTCTGCGGGCCGCGTGGGGGAAGTGAAATCCTTCTTCAAAGAGTCTTGCAGAGCCGGATCAGCCTCGCGGCTGTCTACCGTCTTTCGACACGGAATGCAGAATGCCGCCCAAGGCACAGCGCCTCATGTCCCTCGACGTCACCCATGCCGGCCACCCGTTCCACCAGCTTCCGCGTTGCAGCCGCGCCCCGTTTCCGGCTCAACCGGCTCGAAACTGCCTCATCCAGCCTGCCCGCTTGTCAGGACATAACTGGATCACCCGTTAGCTGTGTTGTGGGGCGGGTTTTAACCCGCGCGGGACTTCAGTCCCGCTGTTTGTGCGAAAACAGCCTCCGCGCAAAGGAAGCTTGTGTTCACATGCAGCTTCTCTCCCAATGACTCGGCGGCCGCCAGCCAGCTACTGGCCCACGGAGAAAGAACTGGTGGGTTCGGGTGATGGTTCCGTGCGAGCCTTGTGGGTGATGATGGTATTAGGGCCTGACCATGGAATCGAATATCCGGATTCATCATCTGCCGCGCCGGGCAGTGCGCCTGGCGCTGCTTTGCGTGGCCGCATTCGCTTTAGCCGCGCAGAACACCCGTTCGGTGCGTGGAATTGTTCGCGACCAATACGGGAATCCGCTCGCGGGCGCCGTAGTTCAAATCGAGAACACCCGAACGCTCTGGGTACGCTCTTACATCACCCAAAAGGACGGTAGCTACAGGTTTTTCGAGCTGAACCCGGACGTCGACTACAAATTGCGGGCGGCCTACTATCGCGTGTCAAGCCCGTTCAAGACTCTTAGCAAGTTCGACGGGCGCCTGGCTGCGGTCATCAACCTGTCCATAGAGGTGAAAGAGGACACCTATAGCAGCCATCGCATCCGTAAATCCGAGCAGGGAGTCTGAAACCGGCCTTTCCCTAAGCTAGAATCCGGTGAGATGGAAAGAAATATGACCTCCCTGCGAGGGCGCATTGAGCAGTTGCTCCGGATCGCTCCCGGCTCCAAACCCGGCGTTTACCTCGAGGTTTTTAACTCCTCGGAGATCGTGAGCCTGAACTACGGGCTGGAACTGACCTTCTCCGCCGGGATCGCTACCCTCGGCCTGGTCCTCAACAGCCCCGCCGTGGTCATTGGCGCCATGCTGATCTCGCCGCTCATGGGCCCCATACTGGCGGCCGGACTCGCCCTGGCAGCGGCGGACCTCTACCTGGGAATCAAGTCCTTATTGAGCATCCTGGTCGGCGTGGTGGCCTCTGTCCTGTTCTCCGCCGCCCTGGTCTGGCTCTTGCCGTTTCAAACCGCAACTTCCGAAATCCTCGCCCGCACCCAGCCCAATCTGCTGGACCTGGGAGTCGCGCTCTTTTCCGGGCTCGCCGGCTCGGTGGTGGTCTGCCGCCGGGGAGAAGGCGGAGGCGTCACCGCCTTGCCAGGCGTCGCCATTGCCGTGGCCCTGATGCCTCCGCTCTGTACCGTCGGCTTCGGAATCGGCAGCGGCTTCTCGTGGCCAATCATCTCCGGCGCCGGACTGCTCTTCCTCACCAACCTGGCGGCCATCGTTGCCAGCGCGTTCCTGGTCTTCTACGTGGTCCGCATGGACGCACCGGACGTGCGGACCAGGATCGATTCCCTCGTGCTCGAAGGCGCGTCGCAGGATCGCCTGTATGCCCTACTTCAAAGGACTAAGTTCTCCGGAGCCCTTGGCCATGTGGGTAAGCTTCGGTGGCGGATCGTGATGCTGGTCGCGATCCTGGCCATCCTCTTTGTGCCGCTCAGCAGATCTCTCATGCAGGTGCGCGACGAGGCACGCAGCCGGGCGGCGGTGCGGGAGGCGTTAAAGCTGCTCGGCCCGCCGGGTACCTTCGTGACGCAGCAGGTGGACATCACACCGGTGGAGATTGTCATTCGGCTCTTCGCGTCGGCGCCGGTTCCCCAAAACCGGATTGCCGCCGCCGAGAAACTCCTGCTTCGGAGCACCGGGAAAGAAGTGAGCCTGGTGGTTCGCAAGGTTGCCAGCGAGGAAGAGTTGGCGCTGCTACGCCAACAGTTGAGAGCCATGCCCACTGTCCCGCCTCCTCCCCAGGACCTGGAATCCATTCGAGCGGACGTGGTTGCGCGTCTGGAGCGGCCCCTGAAGGAGACTTGGCCCGCGGACGCGGGCGAACTGGTGAGTTTTGAAATGGGATTCGCACCCGATGGCCTGCTCGTCCACATTCGATACAAGTCTCCAAAACCGCTCGATGCGGCCGCTCAGGAAATCCTCGCCAACGTCTTGAAGACCCAGCTTAAGGTTGCCAAACTCGACCTCGATCTCCAGCAGGAAAAACCCGCGCCGGCTACCGGAACGACTCGCCACGGCCGACCGGCCAAAGCGGTTACGAAGTGATCGTGGGAATTTCTTGTTCCCTGACCCTCGTCGGTATTTCAATCTTTCCGTAACAGTGGTAACATCGCCAACACGCAGGAGTGATAGGGACATCGATGATTGAGATTTTGGGCTGCCTGCTGGCAGTCGGAGCCGTGGCGTGGGCCACCGCCGCCTCCGGCAGGCTGGTCGGTATTACACTTACAGCCGTCGCCTCGGGGCTGTTGGCCTTCCTGATGCCGCCGGTTTTCTCGCTTCGGGTGGAAAGCGGCGCCGGAATCGCGGCGCTGGTGGTGAACAGTCTCGCCGGCCTGGTGGTGGCGCACAAGTTCCGCCCCAGACGTCCACCCAGCGGCGTCGCGGAACCGGCGCTGCGGAGTCCGGCGCGGCCTCCCGCCGCCAAAGGGCCGGCGCTCGCCGAGGCCATTTCCCAGGTTGTCGCCCGCGACCCCTGTTTGCGGCAGCGGGCATCGGATGTCGGTGTGCACGTGGACGAAAACTCTCGGCCTCCCCTTTCCGCCGGCGACCTCGATCGGGTCTTGCTCGATGTTCTGCGAACCGCCTTCAGCCAGTCGAAGGTACACCGGGTAGACGTCTATTCCAGCCGCCGCCCGGGAGAAGAATGCATCCGGGTTGCCGCCGAGTACGCTGTTTCGCCGGCTGCCCGCTCGCCTCCGGATCACCGGACGAACCGGCGATTCCTGCGCCGCCCTCACCTCGCCGCACTGGTCGAAAGCCTGTTCCGCAACCTGGTTCGATAATGGCTTCGAGTTTATATACCAGGTACGGATCGAACATCCCCGGCCGTCCCTTTAACGGCCCCGCAACCGCTAGACTCAAAGTCACCGATGAAAAACAATCCGGAAAGCCTGACGTTAGGACTGGCGCAGATCGCGCCCGTCTGGCTCAATCGCGAGCGCACACTGGACAAGGTTGCCGCTTACATCGAGCAGGCCGCGGCCAAGGGCTGCGATCTGGTGGCCTTCGGCGAAGCCCTCGTGCCCGGGTACCCGTTCTGGGTGGAACTCACCGGCGGAGCTCGTTTCAATTCCGCCCTGCAAAAACAAATTTTCGCCGAATACGCCGCCCAGGCGATTCAGCCGGAAGCGGGGGACCTGGACCCGGTCTGCGCCGCGGCATCCCGCAATCGCATCGCCGTCTATCTGGGGACCATCGAACGCGCGCTCGATCGCGGCGGCCACAGCCTGTACTGCTCGCTGGTATTTGTGGACCCCGCCGGAAAGATCGCTTCCGTTCACCGCAAACTGGTACCGACCTACGAAGAGCGCCTGGTCTGGTCGCCCGGCGACGGCCACGGTCTGTGCACGCACGCCCTGGGGGCATTCCGCGTGGGAGGCTTGAACTGTTGGGAGAACTGGATGCCGCTGTCGCGCGCCGCCCTGTACGCGCAAGGCGAAGACGTGCACGTCGCCGTCTGGCCGGGCAGCACGCGCAACACGCGCGAGATCACCCGGTTTCTCGCCCTGGAATCCCGCTCGTACGTGGCTTCGGTTTCGGGACTGATGCGGCGGCAGGATATCGGTTCGGGATCGGCCTGGCGGGAGGTCGTGGCGGCGGCCAGTCCCGACGTTCTGGCGGACGGCGGATCCTGCCTGGCAGGCCCCGATGGAGAGTGGATTCTGCCTCCGGCGCCGGCGGAAGAGCGCCTGGATGTGGCGACTCTGGATTACCGCCGGATTCTCGAGGAACGGCATAACTTCGATGTCGCCGGCCACTACGCCCGCCCGGATATCACGCACCTGCACGTCGACCGGCGCCGGCAGACCTTGACGACTACGCAGGACTAGCAGCTAATCCAGCGTCTTGTGGAAACGCAGCGCGCTCAAGCCCAGCACCGTTACCCCATATACGAAAAGCGCCGCCATCTGCGGCCACAAGACCGACGCCCCCACGCCCTTCAGAAAAATCCCCCGCACAATTTCGATGAAGTAGCGCAGCGGGTTCAGGTACGTCAGATACTGCACCGCCACCGGCATATTGCGAATCGGAAACGCGAAGCCGCTCAGCATGAAAGCCGGAGTCGAAAAGAAGAAGTTCGCCATCATGGCCTGCTGTTGCGTCTGTGAAACAGTCGAGAGGAACAGCCCGGCGCCCAAAGACGTCATCAGGAACAGCACCGAACAGAACAACAGCAGCAGCGGACTGCCGCGCATCGGAATGTGAAAGACCAGCAGCGCCGCCGCCGTGATCAGCACCACGTCCAGCAGTCCCACCACGGCGAACGGCAATGTCTTCCCCAACATCAGTTCGATGGGGCGGATCGGCGTCACCATCAACTGCTCCATGGTGCCGATCTCCTTTTCCCTCACAATCGCCAGCGCCGTCAGCATCAGGGTGACCATCATGATGATGTTGGCCACCACGCCGGGCACGAAATAGTTGCGGCTGTGCAGGTCCGGATTGAACCACACGCGCGTGCGCGCCGGCACCGAGGGAGCAGTTACGTTCGCCGCCGAGTTCGGACTGCGCGTCAGGATG
Organism: uncultured Alphaproteobacteria bacterium; assembly: GCA_963721135.1. Taxonomy (GTDB): domain Bacteria; phylum Pseudomonadota; class Alphaproteobacteria; order Rhizobiales; family Xanthobacteraceae; genus Bradyrhizobium. The sequence continues at coordinate 525,022 of CAVRIB010000024.1, read as the reverse complement.
CGCACGTTCTGCTGCCCGGCCATCACGTCGTTCGAAAACTCCGCGATGATCTCGCCCGCATAGCTTCCCACGATGGACGCCGTATTGGAGTTTGTCCCGTCGATCAGAATCTGGACCTGCGTGGCTTTGCCGCGATGAATATCGCGCTCGAAGTCCGGCAGCACGCGGATCACCGCCTCGCGCGTTTCCGTGGTCCAGCACCTGGTGCACCTCGTCTTCGTTGCGCGGCATGGCCACCACGTCGAAGCGCCCCGAACCTTCAAACCGCTCGCGCAAGTCGCGGCTCATCGGCGTGCGGTCCATATCCATCCAGGCGATGCGCGCGTGGTCCACGTCCAGGTTCACCGCGAAGCCGAAGACCACCAACTGAATCATAGGCGGCAGAAACAGCAGCACGCGCATGCGCGGGTCCCGTAACGCCTGAATCAGCTCTTTCCGCAAGATCACTAGAATTCGTTCCCACATAGTTCACGCCAGCTTCTGATTCACCTTCCGCGTCGCCAGCACAAATAGAATGGCCGCGTACAGCAGCAGGAACCCCAATTCCTGCCAAAGCACCGCGAATCCCACGCCCTTCAGGAAAATGCCCTTCATCAGCGTCACCACGTAACGCGCCGGAATGATGTGCGTGATCACCTGAATGACCTTGGGCATGGTCTGAATCTCGTACACGAATCCGGAAAGCAGAAAGGCCGGCAGGAACGAACTCAGAATGCCCATCTGGTACGCCTGCAACTGCGTCTTGGCCGCCGCCGAAACGAACACCCCCCAGAGCAGCACGCCTACCAGGAACACGCACAGCGACACCGCCATCAGCAGAATGCTGCCGCGCAACGGCACACCGAACACCAGCAGCCCGACCAGCACCGCCATGAAAGCGTCCGCCACCCCCACCACGAAATAGGCCAGCATCTTGCCCAGCACCATCTCCGCCGGGCGCAGCGGAGTGGAAAGCAGTTGTTCCATGGTCCCCATTTCCCATTCGCGGGCGATCGTCAAAGAAGTCAGCAGCGCGGCGATAATCTGCAGGATCACCGCGATCAGGCCCGGCACCACGTAGTTCTTCGATTCCAGCGAGCTGTTGTACCAGACGCGCAACCGCGCGTCCACCGGAGCCCCGCCGTGCTCGCCCCCGCGGCGGTTCTGCATATCCGTGCGCAGTTGCAGCGTATAGGTTGCGCGTCACCGTCTCCGCGTAGCCCAGCACGATGCTGGCGGTATTGGAATCGCTGCCGTCCAGCAGAATCTGCACTGGCGACTCGCGGCCCTCCGCGATGTGCTTCGAGTAATCGCGCGGAATCACCACGCCCATCAGAATCTGGTTGGAGTCGATCCCTCGCTGGATCGGCCCGTAGCCGCTCACCATGCCGCGAATATCGAAGAATCGCGAGCCCTGAAACTGCCTCACCAGGTCGCGGCTGGCCTCCGTGCCGTCCTGGTCGTAGACCAGCGTCGGCACCTTGTCCACGTCCAGGCTCAGCGCGTAACCGTACAGCAGCAGCATCATCAGCGGAACCGCCAGCGCCATTCCCAAACTGCGGCCGTCGCGCGTAATGTGGTGCAGTTCCTTGATGAAGACCGCCTTCAGCCTGCGATAACTCATGCGGCCTTCCTGTCTTCGGCTTCGATCATCGCCACGAACACGTCCTCCATGGAAGGCGCGATCTGCTCCAACCGCTGTACCCGGATGCCGCGCCCGTCCAGCGCCTGCCGGATGCGCGACCGTCCCGCTTCCAGTTCGTCTACCGTCACGTGCAGGCCGCCGCCGAAAACGGCCACATCGTGCACGCCGGGAAGCCCTTCCAGCGCCCTCATGCTCTCCAGCGGATCTCCTGAATCCAGTTGCAGCAGCGTGTACGCCGTGAGCCCCTTCTTGAGTTCGGCCGGCGTGCCGAGCGCGATCACCTTGCCCTTGTACATCAGCGCCAGCCGGTGGCAATACTCCGCCTCATCCATGTAATGCGTGCTGACGAAAATGGTGTGGCCGGTCTGCGCCAGATCGTGGATCAGCCCCCAGAACGCGCCGCGCGCGATCGGATCCACGCCCGACGTGGGCTCGTCCAGAAACAGCACCGGCGGATCGTGCAGAATCGCGCAGCCCAGCGCCAGGCGCTGCTTCCAGCCGCCGGAGAGCGTGCGCGTCAAGGCCGTGCGTCGCTCCGTCAGGCCCGCCATCCGCACTACGTACTCTTTCCGTTCGGCCCGCCTCGCCCTCGGCACGCCGTAGATGCCCGTGAAGAAATCGATGTTCTCCTCCACCGTGAGATCGTCGTACAGCGAAAACTTCTGCGACATGTAACCGATGCTGCGGCGGATCTCCTCGGGTTGTTTCGCCACGTCGAATCCATTCACGCTGCCGCGCCCGCTGGTGGGCGTCAACAGCCCGCAGAGCATCCGGATGGTCGTCGATTTGCCTGCGCCGTTGGGCCCCAGAAAGCCGAAGATCTCGCCCTTGGGCACCTGCAAGCTCACGTGATCCACCGCCACGAAGGAACCGAACGCCTTCACCATGTCGTCGATCTCTACGGCCCATCCGTTGCTGTTCATGCCGCCTGCTCCACTTCATGAATGGTCTTCACAAACGCTGCCTCCAGGGTCGGCGTTCCGGTGTCCCGCTTCATCGCGTCCGGCGGCGCGCACCGGATCAGCTTGCCCTTGTGCATCAGGCCCACGCGATTGCATCGCTCGGCTTCATCCAGGTACGCCGTGGTCATAAAGATGGTGATTCCATCCTTCAACAGTTGATACAGAATGGCCCAGAAATCGCGGCGCGACACCGGGTCCACGCCGTTGGTCGGCTCGTCCAGAAACAGAATCTGCGGCCGGTGCAGCAGCGTGCACATCAGCGCCAGTTTCTGCTTCATACCGCCGGAGAGGCGGCCCGCCTGCCGGTCGCGAAAGGGCTCCATGCGGGTCATGCGCAGCAGTTCCACGGTCAGGCGCTGGCGTTCGGCACCTGTGATATCGAACAGGTCGGCATAGAAATCCATGTTTTCCTGCACCGTCAAATCCACATACAGACCGAATCGCTGCGCCATGTAGCCGATCTGGTCTTTGACCGCCTGCGACTGCAGCACCACGTCGTGCCCCGCCACGCGCGCGCTGCCTTCGCTCGGGTTCATCAGGCCGCACAGCATCCGCAGCGTAGTGGTCTTCCCCGCCCCATCCGGACCCACCAGCCCGAAGATCTCGCCCTTCCCCACCGCCAGGTTCAGATGGTCCACCGCCGTAAGCGTCCCAAAACGCTTAGTCAAATCCCGAGTCTCAATAATAGGGTCAACCGCTCCCCGGCCCCCGACCCCCGGCCCCTGGCCCCCGGTCATTGAAGAACGATCTCCCCATCCGCCGGCATGTTCGACTTCAACTCGCGGCTGGAATTGTCCAGCTCAATCTTGATCCGGTAAACCAGTTTGACCCGCTCCTGCTCGGTCTGAATCTGCTTGGGCGTGAACTCCGCCTCCGAGGCGATGAACGTCACGCGCCCGTTGTAGATTTTGCCCGGATACGAATCGGTCGTCACCCGCACCGGCGAGCCCAGTTTCACTTTGCCCAGATCCGTCTCATTGATGTAGCCCCGCAGCCAGGGATGCTCGATATCGCCCACCGTGACCACGGTAGTGCCCGGCGCCAGGATCTCGCCCACATCCGCCGATTTCACCAGCACCACGCCGTCCACCGGAGACACCGCCATCGTATCGGCAAGCTGCGAATCGATCAGTGCCAGAGTCGCCCTGGCGCGTTCGATATCGGCGCGCCGCTGGCTGATTTCCTGCTCGCGCCGCTTCATCTCCAGCGTGTTCGCCTCGGCCGTTTTCACCGCGCCCTGCGCCCGCTCCACCTGCCCCTTCGCCGCGTTCACCTGCTCGATGCGCGGCCCGGCCAGCACCAGCGCCTCCCGCTCTTTGGCGGAGTTCAAGGCCGCCGTGGCGCTTTCCCAACGGTTGCGGTACTGGTCATACTGCGCGGTCGAGATGTCGTCGTCTCTTATATAGCTTCTGCGCGCGCTCCCAATCGTTTCGCGACCGCTCCACTTCCGATTGCGCCGCATCCACCGCCGACTTGGCATCCAGCTTCTCCTGCGGGCGCGAGCCATTCCGCAGTTCCGCCAGCCGCGCTTCGTTGGAAGACAGATCGGCGTTGCGCGTTTCGATGTCCGCCGCCAGCGATGCCTTCTGCCACTGCACGGCCGTCTCCGCCTGCGCCAGTTGCGATTCGGCCGATTGGATCGCCGCCACCTGCGCCGCCCGCTGCGCTACCAGTTGGTCGCGGTCCAGCCGCGCGATCAACTGTCCCTTCTTCACCTCGTCGCCTTCGTCCACCGTGCGTTCGATCAGCCGGCCCGCCGTTTTGAATGCGATGTTCAGAGTATACCCCGTCGTCAGCATGGCATTCTTCGAATTTGCCAAGAAGTGGCAAAAGGAATCCGCCGACACGTTCAAGCAGACGGCGGCAGGCACCCTCGAGCAAAAGAACATCGTTCGATATCGACCTCCGGACAACGCGATGCCAGCTCAGCGCATCGCCTCGATACTTTCAAACGCGAAGGCGGATGCGCTCGGTATTCCCGAGATCGCCGACCGCGCAAGAGAGACACTGTTTGCGACATTTGCGCCTGTCTTCGAGATCGATACCACCGGTGATTACGATCGTTTCGGGCCACTGCGATGGGGGTCCGGCGAGACACCCGAGGTAGACGTTTCGCGTCCCACTGTGTATCGCCGCCTCGCATTCACACGCTACGGCGGGCATACGCTCCTGCAGCTGGTTTACATGATCTGGTTTACAGAGCGCCCACAGAACAGCTCATTGGACCCGCTTTCGGGGAAGCTCGACGGAATAATCTTTCGCGTTACTTTGGACCAGGCCGGCCGCCCACTCGTTTATGACTCCATTCACCTCTGCGGCTGCTATCACATGTTTTTTCCGACCCCGGCAGTGAGCCCCATACCTCCGCCGGATCCGAACGTCGAATGGGCGTTCGTGCCGCGTACATTACCTGTTATCGAAGCGCCGCAGCGCGTTGTCGTTCGCATGACAACCAGAAGCCACTATCTCATCGATGTCCGCCCGAACACCAGTAACGAGGGGACGACTTATGCGATGGCGAATGACAGTGAACTACGAACAATTCCAACTGCCGAGGGTACACGAAGCGCCTTCGGACCGACCGGCATCGTACCCGGCACCGACCGCGGCGAGCGGTTGGTCACCTGGCCTTTAGGCATTGAAAGTGCTGGCGCCATGCGGGAGTGGGGACGGCATGCCACTGCGCTGGTCGGGCGACGTCAGTTTGACGATGCGGATTTGATCGAGCGGCGTTTTCATATCTTGCCTGGCGGATAAGTGTAGCCGGCATCCAGTGGCGCCTGTCACTGGCGGCTCGGCCAACAGGACACGTCATCCACCTCCCACACCGTGCAGAAAGGTGTTTCTAATGGCTCCCATCTTGCGCCGCTCGCTACTCGGCGGGGCTTTGGCATTGACCGCCAACACAATCGCAACGCGATCCGGTATCTCGGCTCCGGCCGCACAGCTTTGGCAAAAATGGGGTGCGAACGACCCCGCCTCTCGGGTCGTCATCGATCATCAAGCGTGGGGATTATTCCTGCACCGCTATCTCGTCGATGAGCCGGACGGCATCTACCGGCTGCGCTACAGCGAAGTATCCGCTACCGATAAGAAGGCGTTGGATGCGTATCTGGAAACGCTGTCCAATACTCAGGTGCAGTCGTTGAAGCCGACCGAGCAATTTGCCTATTGGATCAATCTTTACAATGCGCTCACAGTTAAGACCGTTCTCGAGCACTATCCGGTAAAGTCAATTCGCGAGATTTCCCTCGGCGGTTCGCTTATTCCGAGCTTTATCACCGGCGGAACGGGGCCGTGGCAGGCAAAGTTGATTCAAATTGAAGGAGAGCCGGTTGCGCTCGATGACATAGAGCATCGGATCCTGCGACCGCTATTTAAAGACAACCGAATCCATTACGCGGTTAACTGCGCCTCGATTGGGTGCCCTACGCTAGTGCCAACTCCGTTCGCCGGGGCGAGCTTGCAAGCGATGCTCGATCGCAGCGCGCGCCTCTACGTAAATCACCCCCGCGCGGTCCATGCTGACGCCGACGGCCTTACGGTCTCATCGATATACAAATGGTACCAGGAGGATTTTGGAGGCAACTGGCAAGGTGTTCTAGCTCATCTTCGACGACACGCAAATCCAGCCACGACCCAAATGCTTGCGCCTTTTTCGACTATTCACGCGGACACCTACGACTGGCAGCTCAACGACGCTGCGACGGGTGCAAAGACCATGCAGGAGCCCGAGCGGGGATAGGAGCATCTTACCGTGAAAACGCCAGCGCAGACGGACATCTTGGTCGTCCCGACTTGATCATCGCAAGGCGCGGCCGGGTCCGCTCCCGCCGCTAACCCGCGAAAGCATTTCGCCGATTATTTCGGGAGGGCTTGCGGCTGACCCGAAGCCGTCCGGCCGCTGGACCGCTGCGCTAAAAAGGAACCCAGCACGTGCAATGGGTCAGCCCGCACACACATTTAGCCCCAGGTCCAAGCCGCACTTGCCCTGGCCCAAGGCGAAAATGCCATAAATTGCGCGAAAGTCTGCGCGCGATACTCCCAGAATCAGCCCGGGCCACAACGCCAGATGAAAACTTAATGCCCGCACTGAGGACAGCCACGATAGCAAGAAGATGGAAGCTAAATGGATTGGTTGGAGCTGTTGTGGTTAAGAAAGTGGTTACACCTGCCTGCTAGGCTTTTGTGCCGATTGCTGCGGACTCGGATGCGACAGGATTAAGGGTATGAATATTTCTGCGGTTTCTGCCCCTTCGGGACTTCATGCGGTCTCCGGCGCAAGTACCGGCGCGCCACCGCAGCAAAAAATGTCGAACCTGTTCAATTCGATTGACACCAGCGGCTCGGGCAACATCACTCAATCCCAATTCGAACAAGCGTTCCAGACAAAAAATCCACCCGCCGCATTTCAGCAACAGGGCGCGGCTGCGATCTTTGCGGCGCTCGATCCGAACGGCACCGGGAGCGTATCCAGACAGGATTTTGTCTCGACCATGTCCGGCTTGATGGCTTCGCTCCGTGCCGATAACTCCGGATCATCGACGTCGCAGCCGGTCGATACGCTGACGGCAAGCCTGCAGGCGCTCAACCAGATCGATCCCGCGAACGTGCCGACCCACGGCACCGCCGGGTACGTTGATCAATTACAGCGCGTGATGCGCGGCGGCTCGGTGCCGCCATATTTCCCTTCCTCGTCGATCACGATGTGGCGGACGCCAAGCTCTCGGAGCCAGGCGGCGCCTTCTTTCCCCTTAAGCATCGCCACGGTCGACAGGCTGCCGGCCACCAAGCAGCGATCGGAAATGACGGTGACGGAAGAAAGCCCTTGCGCGGGCCATCCGGTTCGGGGATCGAGGATATGGCAGTAGCGCCGGCCGTCGACTTCCATGAAGCGCTCATAGTCTCCGCTGGTGGCTATCGCGCCGGCGGATAGTGCGATCTCGGCAACGACCTTGTCGGCATCGCGCGGGTGCCGGACGCCAATTCGCCAAGGCAGGCCATCGGGTTGCGAACCAATCGCGCGAATATCGCCGCCGAGATCGACGAAGCCGTGCCGCGCACCAAGGTTGGCGCAAACTTCCGCCGCCCGATCGGCCGCGTATTCCTTGCCGATGCCTCCGAGATCGAGTTCCATGCCCGTCTTGCCAAAGTGAAGTTGGCCGTTCGAGAGCGCAACCTTGTCGAGGCCTATGAACGGTAACACCGCATCGATCGACTTCCTGATCTGGCAAACGCGAAGCCGAAAAATTCCACACTGAGCGAAGCAATCCCGAGGTGATGTCGAAAGCGCCATCACTCTTCGCAAAGCAGGCTCTTGCGTAATTGATCAAACCCGCCGTCTCGGCGTCGACCTCGATACTGGCGCCGGTCGCCGCGGCCTCGTTGATCCGCGCCAGTTCGCTATCACCGCGGTAGCGCGAATAGCGCGCCTCAATTCGCCTAACTTCGCCCTCGGCTGCGGCGGCAAATCGTTCAAACTCTCCGGCCGTCTCACAGCAGAAATGAACGGCACAGTCGCAGGCCATTGCGTAGAATTGATGGACGATCGAAAGCATCGCCGGACGATAGCTGAGTCGGCGATTCGCAGCGCGCGTCAAGATCGCTGATACGCCGCGGGTTAGCCTCCGCCAGCGCCGAATAGCCAACCCCCGTCAGGACGCTCGGGCGCGGCCCGATAGCCAATACTGGATTCCATTCCGGCCTCTTCGCATGAACTATGCACCTGCCCTGCGCAGCAGCAATGGTGCTATTTAAGGTTTTGCAGGACGGCCACTCGACGGTTTTCTCCGGCGCGCCAGCATTTCGCGCAAACCGAACCGATCAATTGGCATTCACGAATTATTAAGCCGCTGAACGGCTCGGTCACGATATCGCCACAAAGTCAACACGCATCCGCCGCCGGCTCATAACTGAAGTGCAAGCTCGATGGGACCACGGATACTCCTCGATGGAATTATTGAGAAAAACTCAAACGTCCTCACGCCCACGATTCTAGCCGTGTCCTTACGTTCCCTTGAGATCGTTTGACTGAAGATGAAGTCCCTTCAACGCGCCATTTTCGTCTCAGAGCGGAGACGACGTGACGTCCGCGCCGAGGCTATGCTCTGGCGGACGTTTCTTTTTGGTTTGATCGGTCTCACATCTATTCTGATGGCGGGATGCGCGACGATCTCCCCGCGCAATGTGCTTCCAGAGGCCAACGCCGAGCAGATCGGTCTCGAAGGCTTTCATAACATCCGCTTTTGGGGAGACGCCCCGGCTCGGGACATAGAGGCAATGGTCATAGCGCATTTGCCGAGGACCGGATCGCGATCGTCGCCGGTTTCAAATCTCCTCGCCATCTCCGGCGGCGCCGAAGATGGAGCCTTTGGCGCGGGACTGCTGGTCGGCTGGAGCGACGCGGGCACCCGGCCGGTGTTCGACCTGGTCACAGGGGTGAGTTCCGGCGCACTCATTGCTCCCTTCGCGTTCCTCGGGCGTGAACATGACAACCAGCTCCGGGAGATTTTCACGAAATACGGACGAAAGGACGTTTTCACCTACAACGTAAGCGGCCTGATCGAGGGCTCCGCGTTGACCGACGACGCGCCGCTAGCGCAATTGATCGCGAAATACATCGACGATGGCTTCTTGCAGGAAATCGCCAGCGAGCGCGTCAAGGGCCGGATATTGCTGATCGGGACCACCAATCTCGATACGCAAAGGCCCGTTTTATGGGATATGGGCCGGATAGCGATGAGCAACAATCGCGACGCGTTACCGCTGTTTCGCAAGATACTACTGGCATCGGCCACGCTTCCCGGAGTCTTCCCTCCGGTCCGGATCCAGGTCCGGGTCGGCGGCCAGAATTATGACGAACTACATGTCGATGGCGGCGTTACCCGACAAGTCTTTGTCACGCCGTCCGCATTTTCGGCAGTGTCCCGCATCTCCGGAAAACTCACAACGAAGCGGCGGCTGTTCGTAATCAGAAACGGCAAAATAGATCCCGAATGGCAGTCCGTCAGCGAGAATGTTCTGTCGATTACAGAACGCTCGATTTCCACGCTGATCAAGAATCAGGGGATTGGCGACCTCTATCGCATTTACACTCTCACCAAACGCGATGGTATCGACTTTAACCTTGCAAGCATTCCGGCCGACTTCAGCGAGACCAGCACTGAGCCGTTTGACCAGAAATATATGGTTGCGCTGTTTGGTCGCGGCTATGAACTGGCAAGCCACAACTATTCCTGGGCGAAGGCTCCGCCCGGTATGGAACCGGCAACCCAGGCTCGCAATTGAATTTTGCTGTGAGAAAGCGCCATCGGGAATGGTTTGCTCGACATCCTAGCTTCACATCTGCGGCATCTTTTCGAATTTCGGCCCGGCCGGATCGAGCCGGTCCCAGGCATGACCGCGCACCGTGTACGTCTGCGACTCGTATCGGCCCGAATCGTCGAGGCTCGCGGCGTGAATGGTGAAGAGGTCCAGCATGGCCGAGAAGGTCAGATAGACAGGCGACCGGCAGGCGGGGTAGAAGCCGCGCGTCTTCACGTTCCCGCTGTCGCCGACCATGTCCCAATCCGTCGCTTCGCCCTCGAGCTCCGGAAGGTCAGATAGGATCCATGCCCGGTGCCAACGCCCGTACTCTGGCAGTCGCGGCACTGGCAGTCGTTCATCGCAATCGGCTCGGCCGAGATTTCATAGCGGATCGGGCCGCAGGCGCACCCGCCGGTGTAAGGCTTGCTCATGTCTCTCGCTCAATAAAGCGCTACATTGACCAGGGCGATTTCTGTCGCGTCAGTCCTTCCCGTCGACGATAGCGCCAACGTTCTGGACTACCTGCTTCCAGCCTTCGCTCATGTTCTTGAAGGCAGTATTGTTCTTCGGCAGGACGAAGCCGGAATGGACGAGGCGGAGGCGCGTGCCGTTTTCGACCTTGGAAAGGGTAATCGTGACCACGGTGTCGAGCCGTGAAGAGCAGCCGTCGGTCTGCATATTCACGCCGCTCTAACAGTTACTTGTTGTCGAGGCTGAACCATCATTGTAGCGGCCGCCCGCGGTGATCGAGAAGGCCTTCGTGACATCGAACGTATCGAGCAGATAAAGGCCAGTATATTGATTGGTGGCGCGCAGCGACACCGGTCCGATCGAGATGGGACTGCCAGACTGGCCGAGAAAGATGCTGCTGCCGCTGACGACGAAATTCGTGCCGATCGTGCCAAGTTCCGCACTCGCTCCGAAGTGCGTAACGCTCGCATCGAGGCTTGTGCCGACCACAAAACGATTTTCGTGACCGAACAGTTGATCAGTGTTCGTCGCCTGCAGCGAGAAGCCGCCGGTATTCGAATTGGTGAGTATTCGATCGTTTTCTCCCAGAGTTGCATTCGCCGGGAACGGATTGGCGAGCTGCTGGCCGTTGAGGCCGTTCGCTGGCGTGATACCGTCGCCGAAGCAGAGCAAGGTTGCGTCGGCTGTGCAGGGCTGTGCTCCCGTGGGATTGCCGTCCTGGGTCGGCTGGCTGAACGCCCGATAGTGGGCGACACCCTCGATAGTCCAGGTCGGTGTCGCCTCGACCTTTCCCGTCAGATTTAGGTAGCCGACCGGGTTGGTCGAGGTCTGCGGCGTCGTGTAAGTCGCGCCCCAATATTGCTGCAGCAGTTCAACCGGCACCGTCGCCGCTGCGCCGAAATTGTTGTCGGCGAGGCCCATGTTGAGATGGAATTCATTATCGTCGTTTCGATAGCCGATATCGCCGTAGAAACGTCGAACGTTCGAAGGCGAAAAATTTCGGAATCCATCGTCGTGCAGTCCCTCCAGCGCGCCATAGAGCGCCCAATCCCCGATCTGCTTGCCCCACTGCAGCGAACTCTGGACGCGGCCGAAGGAGCCACCCATGGTATCCCACTCGGCGCCGTGATAGCCGAAACCATCCTTCATCTGGACCGTGACGGCGCCTCCGAGCGCGTTGAGGCCAAAAGCCGGATTGTTCGTCACCACGGCCATCGACTTGATCGCAGCCGTCGGTATCAGGTCCCAGTTGACGGTGTCGCCGAATGCTTCGTTGATGCGAACCCCGTTCTGATAAACCGCCAATCCCTGCGGCGTGCCCGATACGGGCGAGCCGACAAAACCGCGAAACTCGACATTGGCCTGAAATGGATTTCCGGTGACATCGCTGATGTTGACCCCCGCCACGTTCTGCTGGAGGGCCTCCATGACGTTCAGGGAATTCGTGCGTTGGGTTTCCGGGGTATTCACGAAGTTTATGCTGGAGGGGACCTTGTCGACGGCGAGAGCCGTACTTGGAGTGGCAACCGGGCTTGTTGGATAGACCAGAAGCCTTGTTACCGGCGTCCGGCGTGTCATCGTTGGGCGAGCCGCAGTTCTGGGACGCCCGGGTTGGGACCGGGTTTCTGGTGCCACAACTTCTACTGGCGGCAGCTCGGTGGTGTAGCTCCCCTTGTGTTCCTGGGCATAGGCGAGTCCGCTTTCGGCTACCAAGACTGCCGATAGCGAGGCGAGAACCAATACGCGAACACTCACTGTTCGGCCCCCATTGCGTTCCAGCCTTTATCCCCGCGCCAGTTCGGACCCGCTATACTAGTTCTGAGTGAGAGGCGCGCTAGCGTGAAATGTCCCGAAACATTCGGGAATTTTTCCCGAACGCAAAGCAGCGGGGGCTGGCGACACTGAAATTTCCCGTTGAAACCGGGAATTTTTTCTAGTTCGATGCGCGTGTTTAAGAAACCGCTAGGTCTCGACTGCCGATGTCCGACTTGGGTCTTGGATCGCGGTAGGGATGCCCATTACTGGGCACCCACCGGGTCATCGGGGGCAGTCGCCCGCCCCCGATTCCCACAGAACGTGGCGTGCGGATTTACCGCACCACGCTCTTCGGCAGTTGGTTCACAGCACTGCTAGCATCTGCAGCTTCCCGTATGGGAGACGCAGTTTTGGTTTCAGCAACGGAGTCCGCTCTTTGATTTGGTGGAAGGCGTCCCAAGTGAGGCCACGGCCCGCCCAGCTGCGGCTGCACAACATCTTGCGCCAGTAACGTTCGACGACCCGATAGACTTTTACGAGGCTCCGGAGATTTCCGGCGACGCCGTAGTAAGCATAGTGGCCGCGCAGGACGATGTTGATTTCACCGGCCTGGTCACTGATCGTTTGATGTCGTATTCGCTGCATTAGCTCTTGCAGAGACGTAAGGCTGCGCCTTAGCCGAGATTTCTCGGTGCGCATCCCAACCTTGAAGTTACCTTTTCGGTTTCGCGTACAATAGAGCGTCAGACCCAGGAAGTAGATGGTTTCCGGGCGATTCCTGCCGCGTTTGCCCGCGTGTCTTTGCGCGAACCGACCAAACTCGACCAATTTGGTCTTGGTCGGCTCTAGAGTGAGGCCAAACTTCCCCAACCGGAGACGCAAGGCATCCTGTACGCGGATGGCATCCGATCGATATTGGAAACAGATCACAAAGTCATCGATATAGCGTACCAGTCGGGCTTCGCCCCGCAACCGGCCCTTCACCACGCGTTCGAACCATAGGTCGAGAACATAATGAAGGTACACGTTGCTCAACAGCACACTAATTGATCCACCTTGCGGGGTTCCCTGCTCGCTCGGATGAACCGCTCCATCTTCCAAGACGCCCGCTTTCAACCAACGCCGGATCAAACTGATCAGACGCGGATCGCCTACTCGATGTTCGACAAACCGGAGTACCCAATCATGATTGAGACTCCCGAAGAAGTTCTTCAAATCCGCCTCCAGCACCCACCCCGTCATGCCGCCGGCGATGACCTCATTGAGGGTCGCCAAGGCGTGATGGGCGCTGAGCTCTGGCCTGCCACCGAACGAGCAGGGCAAGAAGTCCCGCTCGTAGATGGCGGACAGCACCTCAGCCGTGGTGCGTTGGAGCGCCCGGTCGGCGACAGTTGGAACCCCGAGGGGGCGCTTCTCCGTCTTGCCAGGCTTGGGGATATAGACCCGCCGAATGTTGGGCGCGCGATATCCCTGGCGGTGAATGGATTGGAGCATCGGCTCTATCCAACCCTCGAAGCTCTGCTTCGCCGCCTCCACCGTCTGACCATCCACCCCGGCGGCGGATCGCTTCGGAATCTTTGATAGAATTCTTAAGTACCCGGTCGCGCGTGATGTGATGGGCCAGCGAGGTGAAGCGGAGATTTGGCTCCCTTCGAGCTTTCACTGCTATCTGTTCAAGTTTCGTTTCCATGGTCAGCTGATCTTCTCTTTGAATAGAAGGCCGTAACTCCCGTTGAATGGAGCCCATGTCGCCCAAGAACAATTCAACTACCGCTGACCGCTTCCCCATGTGGCCGGCTTTCCCGTCCTCCGAGTACTATCAGTCAGTATGACTTCCATTCGGTCGTCAGGCCTTTCTAACCTTGGCGGCTTGTCGGGCCCTACAAACTTGCGTTTGAACCGGATGGATCTCCCTTGTTCACGTTGCTTCCTTTGGTTGCATGCTGGCGGTACGAACCCCGGGAGCACCTCAGGCCGCTCGCGAAGTCGCGGCCTTTGATTCCGCCTTCCCCTTTACGGGATAGGGTCAGCTACTCCGATCACGATCGATTTCGGGGCTATTTTCCCGTTCACTTCATTCCGGCCTACAACCTCCCTGTCTACGCTTCGCAGCGGCCGTTACCGGACGCCACGCAAGACTTGGTTCGCGGCTGCTCGCTAGGCTTTGCCGCGGCCGCCATCTCAGACGGCAGACTTCAACGCGCTTGCAAGGCGCAACCCGCACAGACCCGGACGGGCCCAATTCGAGCATCCGGTTCTTACCTCGGGTGTTTGACGGCGAAGCGCTGATCGGGCCAGGGATGACGGATACGCGGCGCGGGAAGCCAGTCGTTGGCCAGTTTCGTCATTCGATCCCATGTGAAGCCGTCCTTCTGGCTGCGCCGCCGAAGCGTTCGACGCCAGAGGTCGGCGACATAGTGGCGGAACGCCAAGAGCGCCCGGCTATTTGTGGGTATCGCATAATAGGCGAAGTGGCCTGTAACGACTTGCCTCAACCAGTGTCCCTGTTCTGGGATAGTCTGGTGCATTTGTTGCCGCAGCTCCACCTTGATTTCCTGGAGCTTTGCCCGCGTGCGGTCGCGCCGGGTCTTCCGTTGAAGTTGGAAGGCTCGCCGTCGAGATTTGCCGCATATGAAGGTGAAGCCCAAGAAAGCGAAGGTCTCCGGTCTGCCGACGCCGCGTTTCTTGCGGTCGGCTGCCGCATGGCGGCCGAACTCAATCAAGCGGGTCTTGTCCGGATGGACCGACAGCGAGAATGCCTCGAACCGCTCACGCATCGCATCGAGAAAGCGACGTGCGTCGCCCTCATGCTCGAAGCCGGCCACCAAATCATCGGCATAGCGCACGACGATCATGTCGCCTCGGGCCTCTTGCCGTCGCCAGCGTTCCGCCCACAGATCGAATACATAGTGCAAGTAGATGTTGCCGAGGAGCGGTGAGATCACCGAACCTTGGCCTGTTCCACTGTCCGCTACGGTTACGACTCCGTCTTCGAGGATGCCCGCCTTGAGCCATTTACGGATCAGGCGGATGATGCGCTTGTCGCCGATGCGGTGTTCCAGGAAGCGGATCAACCAGTCGTGGTTGACGCTGCCGAAGAAGTCCCGGACGTCGGCGTCAAGTATGTGATTCACCTTCCGGCTGGTGATTGCTACCGACAGAGCGTCCAACGCATCATGTGGCCCTCGTCCAGGTCGGAACCCGTATGAGAACCCGAGGAAATCCCCTTCGTAGATGGCGTTGAGCACCATCGCGCATGCGCCCTGGACGATCTTGTCTTCCAGAGCTGCGATCGCCAGCGGCCTCTGCCGACCATCCGCCTTCGGTATGTACGTCCGGCGAGATGGTTGCGGCCGATACGCTCCCCGGTGGACCGTCCCGTGGAGGTCCTCAAGCTTCCGCCCGAGGTCCGCCTCGTAGTCCTGCCATGTCACCCCGTCGATGCCTGCGGCGGCTTTGCGTTTGAGCGCGTAGAACGCCGTCCAAAGTGTGTCGACGTTGACATGGTGGAGAAGCGCGGTGAACCGCTCCTTCTTCCTTTGCCTTGCGGCTTGTCGTACGCGGTTCAGCGCCTGGGTCACGCGCTCCCGGATCTGAGTCCGGTGCGTGCTTTGCTGATCCGCGTTCCCCTTGGTCCCTGCCCTTGGCTCCACCGCCTCCGCTGCCGGTGACCCGGCTTTGTTCGACGGCTTCACAGCTACTACGGCAGAGTGTGACTTCTCCGGATCGTGCATCGGCGACTACGGCTCCTCGCCTTCCCGCCGCGGACCGTTAGCCCAGAGGAGCCTTCGGCCGACCCGGAGATCTCCCGGTTCCCGTACATGGAGCGTGCGTACGTGCCAGGTTCTTCGACCACGCCGGGTTGCCCAAGCACTTGCGTTAGCGCTCTTGGACATATTGCCTTCCGCTACACAGACAGCGTCGGCACCCGGAATCAGTTTTCTATCGCGGCTCAATGGCTGGCCTGTACGTTCCCCTACCGACGCTTCGCCGACATCCTCGCGGATGCCTGCGCACGGCTTGGGGCCGATGTGGTTCGCTATTCCTTCATCGTAGTGGACTTGCACCACCTACTCCTTGCCGGTCTCCCGGCGCACCTGTGTAAAAACGCAATGGCGCTGTGATGGCGTAGAATGATCATTCCACCAAGTGTCGTTTCTGACAGTCGAAGCTTCGCGGGCTTGTCCTGTTGCAATCGATTTCGAAAAATTATTCTCACCGTCTCTCGATTTTTCGAGTTTTTACACAGCCAGGGTCAAAATCGGAAGTCGGCGGTCGGAATCGTGAAGTCCGGTCTACACCCACCAACGGACATTGCCGGACCGGCCCGGCTGGTCCGGTTCGTGCCCATCAACAGACACGCCGCCTCATTCACCTCAACCGGCGCGGCGCAAGCCGAAACCTAACCCGATCCAAGCGGCGCCGGCCATGACGAGATCGATGCCAAGGAACACGCCGAGGATATAAAGGCTCGAGACTGGCCAGTGCGCCAAAATGAGCAGGCCGAGCAGCAGCGTGATCACGCCGGACAGCAGCACCCAGATCCAGGGTGATTCCCGTTTCATGCCGAAGGCCAAGACGATCCGCATGATGCCCGAGGCCAACAGCGATGCGCCGAGAATGAGGGTGAGCAGCGCGGCGGCGAGCAGCGGATTCTCGAACGTGACAAAGCCGGCAACGATATACAGCACCCCGAGCAGGACCCAGAGCAGGAATTTGCCCCAGCTCTTGACCTGGAAGGCGCTGAACACTTCGGCGACGCCGGCGATGATCATCATCACGCCAACCACAAGGACGCTCGCGACGGTGGCCATCACCACGCTGCCAAGCGCGACAAGCCCGGCGAGCAGATAGACGACGCCGAGCGCAACGATCCAGCCCCACTTGGCGTGTAGCGGTGCCGTGTCAGAGCCGGCTTGAGGATTTCTCAGGGTGTCTGAAGCATTGGTCATGACGGTCCTCCGATACGAAAAACGATCCGACGTTGGCTGCAAGAGACGGCATGCGAGACAACACAGGATATCAAACACGTGATACCCACCACAATTGCCATCTCCCGTCATCTTCAGCTTTTCTGCTTTCGATATGGGTCGGCATTGCTGACGGTTTTAATGGACGATTTGGGCTATCGACGGGAAAGCCCGCAACCGGCAAGGCGCGGGAATGTCGCTTGTGGGTCAAAAGCGACGTTTTGACCCTCTGCCGGTGACTTCCGGTCTTCCCCTATGAACGGACATCGTCCGACCGCGCTGGCATGTCTCAAACGTGCCAAACTCAGACATGTAGGCGCTAGCTTCAGCATTGTTAGAAAGCCGACTTTCCGTTTCAACGGGTGAGTTTCGCTCTGCCGAAGACCGATACGCCGTCAGCAGAAGCGCGATCAAAATCCATTCGTTGAACCGTATTCTCGGCATCAACGGGGTCGGCCGCCTGGACTGGAAGCACCTGGAAACCTGCAGTCATCAGCAAGATAAAGGAGAGGAGGGTTCTTCGCGAAGCAGTTGCCATAATTTCTGCCTTGTTGCCGGTTCAGCCCGGCGTTTGGTTACGTCTAAATATCTGTCGCGACTATTGCGAGAGCGACCGGTCGATGAGGCGAGGGAACAGGCGCTGCACGAGCACGTAAACCCTTTCGCCTGGCCGTCGACGCCATCCTCTGCCTGATCAACATCGGCCTGGTGGAGGCCAGCTTGCTGGCCGAAAAACTTGGGCTGCATTTCCTGAGTCAAATAGCAGAAGATGCGCCATCAACCCAAATCCTCGGCCAGTCGAAATCCCATCGTATAGGTCACTGATCGCGGATTGCTACCGTGGCGCCGCCGTGTACGCGCCAAGTCCCGGAACCTCGCGAATCCACCACCGCGCGCAACACGGTAGGCACCGTGGATCTCGACCAGATGATCGCCGACCCAGGCGCCGCCAGGATAAGGTGCGTAAAGCCCGGAGACATATTCCTCCACGTTACCCGCCATGTCGGTCACACCGAAGGGTGAGTTGCCATCGACGAAGACCCCGATGGGGCTGGATTGAAATAGACCTGCCTCGGCGGTATTGGCGCGATCAGGCTCGAAGGCATGCCCCCAAGGAAATTCGAGCCCATCATGGCCAGCAGCGGCAAACTCCCATTCAGTTTCTGTGGGCAAACGGAACCGACGTCCCGTGATCCGGGTCAGCCAGGCAGCGTAGGCGTTGGCATCTTCGGGGTTGACCGTATAGACTGGGTGATTGGATCGCTCCTGGGGGAACCGCCGGAAATGCCAACTATCCGGTAGGTGCCGATAGCCGGTATCCAACAGAAAGTCTCGATATTCCTGATTGGTGACGGGATATTTTCCGATCGCGTACGGAATTAAGTCCACTGCATGACGCGGACATTCTTTGACGATCCATCCTCGGTCTAGCCCCAATCCAGCAAGCGCGAGCATTACCCGGTCGAGCTCCTTGGGATCTAGGCCAATTTGCACCCGCCCACCGGGCACGTCGATCATTGTGGGATTACGAGTGACGATCCTTGGATCACCCAGCAATGCCAGCATCTGTCCAGCCGCCAGACGGTTGGGCAGTTCTTTCGTCGGATCTTCGCACAACATCGCCAGAGCCGAGGCGCTGAGGCATCTGACTTGATCGATAGCGGCAGAGAACGTCGCACTGAAACGCTGGTCCACGTAACGATCCGGCAGACCCAGTCTCTCTCGATCAGTCATCGTTCCGCATAGAATTTGATCAAACGTCGGCCAATGATAACTTGATCTAAACTGCTGAGGCTGATGATCCATTGCCAAAATCCCTAGTTTTCAACGCGTCTATAAGGCGACAGAATGTGTCGAGCGTATCAGCTATATATTCGGCGAACCGTTACGACATGCTCGATCACGGCCGGGTCTTGTTCCAAGTCCTGATCGAGCAAAGGCAGATCAACATCTTCTGACTCTAGAGTATCAAGCTGGCACCGGCCTTCAATCAGCGGCAGGAAATGCCCCAACAATCACCACTGATGTGTGTCCCGGCGGAGACTGCCAGGAAACAACGACATCCTGGGTAGCCCAAACTCATGCCGAAGCATAGATTTGGCCATCATAGGAACTCGCCAAGAACCGCCGGTTCTCGCCGTCATAGGCCAGGCTAGAAATCCCCGAGGCGGTCGGCCTGATGAATGATGTCCATTGTCTCGACACCACATCAAAACTCGCCAATGTACCAGTATATGCACCCGTCATCAGCGTTGCCCGATCGTCGCTGGCACAGATGCATTTCACTGAGTTCGGATGCGGGGTCTGGTAAACTTCCTCCTGGTTCCCGGTCCAGATGCGTAGTTTTCGGTCTCGCCCTATACTTGCGAATCCGTTGGGTCCCGCGAGACTGCATCCATTGGCAATTTTCTCATGCGCTTTCGGCACCAGACGGATCAGTCGGAAATCCGCCGTGTCGTGCCAGGCAATATCGGTTGATGCGCAAACCGAAAAAATCCTATCCGCCGTTGCGACCAGTCCCTTGATGGCATTTTCGAAGATCTTCAGGACCGTCAACAGGCGCGGGGTGTCATTGTTATCCAGCGCAAAGATCAGGGCTTCCCCGGTATAGGTCCCGACGACCACATGCGGTCCGCCTTCACGCCAGAAATAAGCAGCACAATTCAGAGGCGAATGATGCTGATACAGCACCTCCTCCGTAATTGCGTCGTAAATGCGGCCCATCTGACCGCCGGTTAACAGTCGCCCGCCAGCGGGGAGCAGGAAATTGCAGAGGCTCCCGAGGATTGCGGCTGGTTGTTCGTCCCTAAATAAGATCCCCGCATCGCCGATGGCATACCGGGTGCCATCGATGATTGCGATCGCGTTCAGGCTAATGTCAGGCTCTACACCCTCAAGATCCCAATGGTTTGTGGTCCAATCGAACACCGCGTAGCTGGACCCGAACGTTCCCAATGCAACCAACCCGTGGCGCAGCAACACCGATGCGCGTGCCCAGACCTGGGCAGGCAACCAGGCACGAGCGATTTCACGAACTTCGTCGTCCGCCCCAACTGACCAGACCGCGAGCGTACGGTCATAACTGATCGTGACAAGCGTGCCCGAGGGTTCATCGAAGGCGATGTTCTTGATACCCGCCCGATGCGCCTCGGTGAATATCGCATCACCATTTGCGATCAGGGCGATCCTGCCCAGATCGTCACCGGCGAGGATACGGCCATCGCTGATGATCGCGATCGTGTCGGTGCGGACATTCATATCGGTCCGCGCAATCTCGGCACCAGAGACAGCGCTCCAGATGCGAATGGTGCCATCGACACCGGATGAAACCAGCCTGGCACCATCATTGGTCCAGGCGACGGACAGAATATTTCCGGTATGCCCTCGCAGAATGTTCAGACAGACCCCGGATAAATTCCATATCCGAATCGTGCGATCCAAAGCGCAGGTGGCAATCCGCAGACCATCGGGTGAAAACACCGCCATATCGACATCGTCTTCATGGCCAATCAGGGCAGCACGCAGGCGCAGCGAGGGTACGTCCCAGATTCGCGCAGAATAATCGCTGCTGGCGGTTGCGATCAGCGTTCCTGCCGGGTTGAAAGCACATTGATTGACCAAATGATCGTGTAGACTTCGTGCGATCGGACGTTTGCTGGCTGCCTCCCACAGGATCAACTGGTTGTCGTATCCGGCGGTCGCGACATAGGAGCCCGACATCGCTAGGCCCGCAATCGGCCCCCAGTGTCTCATACCGTGCTTGGTCATGTTGGATTTTCCCACAATCAGAAAGCCGGCCGGAGCCAGGCCGGAACTCGCACCTGGTTCTGGCATGCATTAGGCGCTTGTGTTGACTTTCGTACCGGGCGATCCGTCTGCGTTCAGCATGACGCAGGCACAAGCGCGCTGCCCGGCGGTGGTGCCAATGCGACGGGCGCAAAAACCGGCGCACCGAAGCCACGACTCGCACTAACTGGCATACCCATTTTGCTAGCCTTTACTGTTCGCTTCATAAACACTTGCCTCCGACCAAAGGAGGTAAGTTGCATTGCTCGCACTGCCTGCTGACGCGTCCGCTCTCTGAGCAACCAAATTGCGGATATATTTATAGAAGTTGAGCAAAGAACGTTAACAAAGACTTAATTTTAGGGCGCGTTCATGGACGTGGTGAAATGAAGCCAGCTCCAACTTGAGCAAGCTGTAACTCCTGCCCGCGTGAATACGGCCCTTACACGACTGTCTACAATCGCTTCAATCGCTGGGCCAAGCGCGGGGGATGGTGCGCGATCCTTGAAGCATTGGGCAAGCCAGGTATACATGACGTCGCGCTGTCGCTCGACTCGACTTCGGTCAAAGCTCACCCGTGTGCTTACGGCGGAAAAGGGGGTGAGCAAAATCAGACGATCCGCCGCTCGGGCGGAGGCCGCACGACAAACATCCATGCGTTGCGCGATCCGCTGTGCCGACCGGTCGTCCTGCATCTGACCCCAAGCCAGGATGCCGATATCGCGGGGGCGCCAAATGTTTTGGAGCTCGTGCCGCCCATGTGCGCTATCCTCGCGACAAAAGGTATGACGGAGACAACCTTTGCGGCGAAATTGTACATCGCGGCGCCAAGGCACCATCCCTTTTACAAATGACTCGCATTAACTAGCAACGGTACGAGCCAGCATCCCAATTGGAGGACCGACCGGCGGAATGCGGGCCAGCCTTCTTACCGACCGGACCCGCCATTCCGTGGTCGTCACCCAGGCTGACTGAAACTCATCTGTTGCTATGATACACGTCTAAGTCGGGTTGGGATGATGAAGGGGTTCGTTCAAGGGACCGATCATAAACCGACGATGCGGTTGCCGGAATGCCTTGACGATTTGGTGGACGGGGGCAATCCCGTTGGCGCGGTCGAATGCGCTGGAACAGCGCGAGCTGGGTTTCGATGGCGTCACCTTGGCAGCGACCGGCCGGCCGGGGTATCATTCACTGCCGATACCAAGCCAATCAGCCGCTAAGACGAACGCTATTTTGTTATGATCTTGGATTCTCGGACATAGCGATCCGCAATCTGTTCCGCGGCGACCTGGCTATCCCCGATCGCGATAACGTAAGCAATGCGATCCGCATTATTGAGCGGCGGTCGCACCGTGTCGCCTGCATTCTTGAACAAAACAACACGGCAAACCGCATCGTCAGCGCGCTTGGGTAGCTCGATGGACGCGATTTCACCGGGGCAATCGGCAACGATCCAGCGAATGGCCGCGTACCTCGAAGGCTTGATGTCGCGCAAACCGGCAAGCGGTAATCCCAAATGCAAATTGATCAGGTCCAGATTAATCGAACGCTCCAGCGCATAGCTCATCTGATAGGGAATTTGAGCGCTGACGAGCCGGGGATTAACCTCGACCAGATAGGGGCCGTCTTCGGCGACAATCATTTCGATATGCGCGGCGCCAAAGTCGAAATTGACAGCATCAAGAATCTGGAAAGCGTAGTCCCGAATGGTGCTGGTATGGTAATTCTCCGAGGGAAAGCAGCTGCCTCGCATGGCGAAGGACGGTGGCGGAAACATCCGCTTGTCGTTGATGCCAAGCAGTACGCGCTCCTGCTCGTTGGAAAACACATCGCAACCGATCATGTGCCCCCGAACGTATTGCTCGACGGAATACCTGTTGTTGGAGCGGACTCCCAAACCGTAATCCGTGGGCTGCGTTGCGAGGCCGCCCAGCGCTTCGAGGAGACCGGTGAGGTCTGCCTGCGAATGGATGACGCTGACGTTCTGTGAGCCGTATCCATCGGAAGGCTTCACCAGGGCAGGAAATCCGATCTTGTCCACCGCTTCGCGAATCTCGTCGCGGCTTGCTGCAAGCGCGAATTTGGGTTGTTTCACGCCCTTTTTCGCCAGCGCGTTGCGGACGCTGAACTTGTCCCTCATCATGCGAGTTGTTGTCGCGTTCAGGAAGCGCAGCCCAAGTTTCTCTGCGAGAAGGCTGGCCTCGATCATTCGGATATCGACCAGGCACAGGATCGCATCGAAGGCATGGTGACCGGAGGTCGAAAGCGCCACACGCTCGAATCCGGGATAGTCGAAAGGTTTCACCTCGACGACTTCCCGCGCGAGAGCAAGCCTGGACTGTGTTTCCTCCCCCTGGCGGCGATAGTGATCGAGGTCGCCGGTGAAGAAGGTGACACTGTGCCCAGCGCCGACGGCGTCCTCCAGCACCGAGAAATCGTTTCCACCCGGGACTTCAAGGAGCAGGAGATGTGCCATGGAATGTAAGCAGCCTTGTGAAGGGGCGACGAGCTGCCAGCTAGGCCGAAGCGCGCGCGGACTGGAGACTGCCGACCAGCGCGACAAACCGGGTCAGGACATTACGGATATGATCGGCAAAGCCGCCGTCGAATTGATAGTCGTCCTCGACCACCCACTGTTCGGCGTCAGAGACACAGATCTGATCTGCTACCACCATACAGCCCAGATATGAAAATACCGACCTGGCGTTCTGGAGGCCCAGAATTCCGCCCGTCCAGCCGGTTGACGCGCTGGCCAGAAACACTGGCCGACCCTGAAAGGGATTGCTCGCCGCGTAGCGAGGGTCGATCCTGGAAAGCCGCGAAACCCAGTCGACCGTGTTCTTCAGATACGCGGAAACATGTCCGTTATATTCCGGCGACGCGACGATCAGTCCATCCGCTGCATTGAAGCGATCGTGCAGACCTATGACTGCGGTGCGCACGGCGTCTGAATTCTTCGAGATCCTGATCGAACAGCGGCAAGTGGACATCACCTGATTCCAATATATCGATTTCGCAGGAAGCGTCGATCACCGGTACAAAATAGCGAAGCAATCTGCGCTGGTGAGATTGGCGGCGAAGGCTTGCCGGGAAGAGCAGCAAGCGCGGAAGCTGTCTGGCACGAGATTGAAGTACTGAAGGCGCCAGGTTGTGCATGGTCAACGACTCGAATGGCTGCGTTCACCCAAGAACGCAGCCAAGAGGCGGCTGGAATTATTCGAGTGATTCGACCTTGAGCGTACCACCGGATTGCAGATTGGCCGACGGAGATCGCAGACAGGCCCTGCCCGCGGTCGGCCAGAGCACAGGCTGTATAGAGATACCGCCTCGGAGGTGCCAGGCGCGCCGGAGCGCGCGGATCATGCAACAATGGCCGCGAGGTCAGACCGTCTTGTTGACCTGGGCGCCCACACCAATCTGCAAGAGCGCTGCGACATCGCTGTTTGCGCTCGCCGCCTGAGGCGGCGGCGGCGGCGCAGGCTGGGCAACCGGACGAGATACGGGCGCCGAAAATCCGCGGCTGGACCCAATTGACATACCCATGGAAGTGCCCTCACGCGCCCTTGCTCACGACTATCATGTAAGGGATCCGGACCAGATGCCCTTGGCAACAAACGCTGGATCGGATTACCGAACTCCGAATCCAGCGTTCGACCGCCTGAAAGCTATGCTCTCCAAGAGTGAAGATGGCGTTAATCAAGATGGCGTCAATATTGACCTGGCGCCAACCTCTGCGCGACAGTCAGCGCGAGCGCAACTCTGTTCCGTAACCTTTGTTGACGAAACGCGTATCAATGGCTCGTCGCCAGTCGATTGCAGGATTTTGTACACCTGCATTGACCATCCTGTCGAATTCGACTGGGTCAGTGTGTCATGACACACTTTGGCGAATGACACAGCGCCAAGGCGTTACCGCTCGCCCAGCAGCTTTCCGGTGACTTTGTTGACAAAATGAAGCCGTCGACAGGCGAGGCATTCCACACCCTCATACGAATCTGGCTTATCGGCGGGCGTCGTTTCGGGCATCCAAACTTGAACGTTTGAACCCGTCCGAGGACAGCGGATGACGACATTAGGCATCATCTATCACTGGTCCAACTTTCAACTGAGGAATTGATCTGCCGCAAGCTGCCGCGTCTTTCCGGCGCAAGGCGTTCCATGTCCGAGGTGGTCCCCACCACCCCAACCTACTGCAAGGTACTGGCTTCATATATCATTTGTAGCGGATCAACCCGGAACTTTTGTCTGGATTGCACCAGCTTTTCCATTGATGAAGTTCGCCGTCACACGCCCTAGCCAATACGTTCCAGTGATCCGCGATCCGCACGAAGCTTGCCCGGTGCTTCGGACTTAGCCGCGCGATTTTCAAGCAAGCATCTACTTGGTCAAAACAAAACCTGCTGCATTTGTGGCTGGAATGCTTTTTCACTACGAAAAACTACACGCATCCCCTGATTCGTGCATTGGTTAATGATCTCAACCTGAAATAATATAACTCTGGAGTTGACACAAAGGTACGGCACTACCAAAAGCAACGACGGCTGGAAAAGGCTTCCATTTCATTAATCCCTTTGGCCCATCGTGTCTGCAACTTCCGCCAAGACAAGGAAAGTTGCCATGCAAGAGTTGGAGCAATTACGCGGCAGCCATCATTGCATCGGCACAGGTCGCGCCGTCGCTGATTTGATTTTTAAAATTATTCACGGTCAAGCTGTCAGCAATGGTGGGACGATTTCAGCCGAGGATATTCTCGGCCTGAAGGCCCAATTCAATTTGAACCTGCCGTCAGGCATGGACTTTTTCGAACAAATAAATCGTCAGTGTATGCACGCAAGCCGAGGTACGGCAGACGACCCACTTTCTCGCCAAAATATTCTACCGACGCTCCTTACGGTTTGCGCCCAAAGTTCTGCCGAACATGCATTTCGATTGCAGATTGTGAAATGCAAGGCCACCTGGTTGAAATCCTTTTTCCAGGGACTGTCGGAAGTTGTACGACGGAACCTCAACGAAGAGTCTTGGCGGAACTTGATTGCTGCCTACGTTCACACAGCGGAAATGAAGAAGGCGAACATGCAGGTGCTCGACGTGCTCGCAAGGCACGACGTCAAAGCAATTCTAGTCGATGGGTTGGCACCGCTTTATAAGGCGTTCGAATCCGATAAGATCGCTAAATCGATTAGCGCGCAGATCAACGATGTCATTGCTCGACAATACAAAGTTACTGGGCCAAGCATCGTCAAAATAACGGATGAGGAATTGCTGACGTTTCTGAGAATGGCCCAGAAGGAAATGCCGATAAGACTACCCGAGCCCACTCAAGGAAACCACAGCGCGTTGGCGTGAGGCACAACCGTTTCTGTGCCCTTGTCAACCCGGCGACATCCGCCGCCAGCACCGCTGCCATCCCTGCGCATCAAAGCACAACAAACTAGCACTACTTTGGCAGAATTTGGCGATTGATCGGCGAAACTGGATTCCCGAATTCAGATTTTCAATGATTCATAGATGGTCGGCTTTTGGAGGGCCGACCATGGTGGGCACGAAATCGAAGTGGGAAGACGAGCTTGGACGCTGGCTCAAGCCATTCCTGGATCGCTTAGGCCACAAGGCACGGCGGCGGATGTGTCCGCTTTATATCTCGGGATTGATTGGACCGGGTGATCGCAAGAGCGTCCAGCCGATGGCGGCGCGGCTGGCACCGGGCGAGTATGACCAGTTGCACCATTTCATTGCTGATGGCGTTTGGGATGCAGCGCCATTGGAGGCGGAATTGCTGGTTCAGGCCGCTCGCCTGGTCGGCGGCAAGGATGCGGTGCTGGTCATCGACGACACGGCGATGCCGAAAAAGGGCGATCGTTCGGTTGGTGTCGCTCCACAATATGCCTCATCTCTCGGCAAGACGGCCAATTGCCAAACATTGGTGTCGCTGACGCTTGCACGGGGTGAAGTGCCGGTCATGGTGGCATTACGTCTCTTCGTTCCCGAGAGTTGGACGAGTAATCCGGTGCGTTTGAAGCGTGCGGGCGTTCCAGTCGAGCACCGCGCAGCGCGGACCAAGCCAGAGATCGCCTTGGCGGAGATCGACCGCGTCATCGCCTCCGGTGTGCGTTTCGGCTGTGTGCTTGCCGATTTAGGGTACGGCTCCAGCGGGCCTTTCCGTCAGGCTCTGAGCGAGCGCGGTCTGCTGTGGGCGGTGGGTCTGTCGCGGCGCCAGAACGTCTATCCCGCCGACATTGCCCTGATCTTCCCAATCGCCAAGACCGGAAAGCCCCGCAAATACCACATCCCTGATCAGCCACCGGTCTCTGCTGAAGCGTTATTGGCCAAAGGCAAATGGCAAAGGGTCAGTTGGCGGCGGGGCACCAAAGGTCGGCTGACATGTCTCTTCACGGCCCGCCGTGTCTGCGTTGCGGATGGCCATAAGCACCGGATGCTCAATAACCGTATGCAGTGCATGCCTGGTGACGAGGTCTGGCTCGTCGGCGAGCGGCGGTCGACCGGGGAGCAAAAATACTATGTGTCGAACCTGCCGGCCGATGCCACCATCAAGACGCTCGCTGCCACGATCAAGGCCAGGTGGGTCTGTGAACAGGCCCACCAGCAGCTCAAGGAGGAGCTTGGGCTCGACCACTTCGAAGGTAGATCCTGGACGGGATTACATCGACACGCGCTGATGACGATGATCGCCTACGCCTTCCTCCAATCCCGCCGCCTCAAAGCAGCGGGGCGGAAAAAAAAGAATTCTCAGGACCGCCACCACAACCAAGCATGCCGGCCATCAGGCAAGCGATCCTCGACCTCTTCGCACGACCTCCACCCCGACAATGTCCTCACTGTAACAGGTTCCTTGCACATATCTCCAAGCCTAAAGTGCCAAAGTAGTGCTAAATTATAGCACCAAACTACCCAATCGGAGGGCTGCCGCATAGGTGGATCAAACAATTCCGACTTCCGGTCGTGGCACCAACCGGACCTCCAGCCATGTCCGAGTTGAGTCCGTTATCGGGGGTAAAGCGGAAAACATAGGTTCGAAGTGAGTATTTCGCCTTTTGACCGATACTGTTGAAAAAGTCGAAAATCGAACGACGCCAAAAATCTCGCAAATGCTGATTTTTGGACAACTCCGCCGTTGGGATGCGCCGTAGCGCCGATCCGAATGTCCGTGGTCGTTTTTCTGAGATGCGACGCGGTCCCTCACATCGCTGCGCGCGAAACGCATCAGCGGCTCTGGAAATTTTTGTTCGCCACCCCCCAAAGACTTTTTCAACAGTATCGACCCACTTCGGACATGGGGCGTTTTGCAACCGTGGTCGATGTATCGCTGGCGGACAAGCGTACGGCCGGACCGATCCTATGAGCGGAAGACGCCCAGAAGTGGGCGCACGGCACGGAAGATTCTCTGACCAGCCAGCGGATAGATATGAAACCTTTGGCCTTGCGTACCGCAGCCGGTGTAAGCGACACTGCCGACGCGCTGAGGGTTGTCCATGATAGTCCCTAAAACGTGCTACGCCAAAAGCGGGGAGCTTAGCATAGCCTACCAGGTCGTGGGTGAAGGGCCCTTCGATGTGGTTTTCGTGCCCGGATTTAATTCCAATCTCGATACCGGTTGGGAGATGCCGCTGGCCAACCTCTATCGGCGAATAGCATCCTTCGCGCGGCTGATAATCTTCGACAAACGCGGCACCGGATTATCCGATCGAAATTGCGGCATCCCTTCTCTTGAGGAACGGATCGACGATGTCCGAGCGGTTATGGCTGCAGTAGGTTCCGAGAAGGCGTCAATCGTTGGCTTCTCGGAGGGTAGCGCCATGGCCCTCATGTTCGCTGCTACCTACCCAAACCGCACGCGTAGTATCGTGCTGTACGGTGCGATGTGCAAGTGCCCCGGCTTTGCTCCTCCCGAACTACCTCCAGGCGCCGCCGAATGGGTCGACAAGAATTGGGGGACTGGCGTAATCAGTGCCATCTTCGCCCCCAGTGTCGCGGGAAATCCGGGCTTTCGCGAACTCTGGGGGCGCCATGAGCGGGCCAGCGCCAGCCCGTCGGCCGTAAAAGCGTTGTGGAGGATGAACAGGGAGCTCGACGTCGGACCGATCCTCTCTTCCGTGCGAACCCCGTGCCTGCTGTTGCATCGGGTTGGCGATCGCGCTTGCAGCGTTGAGGTCAGTCGTAACCTCGTGAAGCATTTGCCCAACGCGAGGTACATCGAGCTGCCGGGCGACGATCACGCGTGGGTCGGAGACACCAAGCGCCTGTACGATGAGACCGAGGAATTCCTGACCGGGTCACGACCGGTCGAGCCCACTGATCGCGTGCTAGCAACCGTTTTGTTTACCGACATCGTTGGGTCGACCAAACGCGCGCGTGAGCTTGGCGATCACGCCTGGCATGAACTTCTGGCCCAACATGATCAAATTATTAGAGCGGAGATTGGGCGATTCAGCGGCCGCGAGATCAAGACACTGGGCGACGGCTTCCTCGCGACCTTCGACGGTCCGGCCAGGGCCGTGCGTTGCGCGTCCGCGATCGTTGCAAGCATTCCCGCGATCGGGATCAACGTCCGGGCCGGACTTCACATCGGTGAGGTCGAAGCAACCGTAAACGACGTGAACGGTATCGCCGTCCATGTGGCCGCCCGGGTGGTCGCGACGGCGGCACCCAACCAGGTCCTCGTCTCGAGCATGGTGAGGGATTTGGTGGCCGGGTCGAATATAAAATTCCAGGATCAGGGCAGCCGCACGTTTAAGGGCATCGATGACCAAATTAGGTTGTTCGAGGTGATCGCAGCGGCTTGATTTCGTGAGAAGGGTCCGCTTGCATGTGCAAAATTATAGCGTGTTTTGAAACCGGATCATGTCGCCTTCTGGCACGAAACGGACTTCCCGCGATGTCCGCTAGCTGGTCGCTAACGGGGGGAAAGCGGACGTTGCGCTAACAGCCCAATTCGGTCGCGAATGACCCAAACCGGGCGTGGCACGCGGCCCGCCGCATCCAGATGATCCGGCCATGGTTAAGGCGAGTGGACGCCTTGAGCCGAAGCTCGATAAACTCAGCGAACCCAGATAGGTATCTGCCAAGGCCAATTGCAAAAGCAACGGAAACACGCACATGCAAGACCTTACCGGACGGACAGCCTTCGTCACCGGAGCAGCATCAGGCATCGGATTAGGGATCGCCACGGCGCTGTCGCACGCCGGGGTGAATGTCATGTTATGCGACATCGAGGAAGAGGCGTTAGCAACGGCTGTAGCGAAATTGAAACTTACCAACGCCGACGTTGACGGCGTGAGAGCGGATGTATCGCTTAAAGCAGACCTCCAAGCCGCAGCGGATGCCACCGTGTCGCGCTACGGAAAAGTCCATATTCTGGTCAACAATGCGGGGGTCGCCGGCGGCCGGGGTTATGGTCATTGGACAGATGCGGGTTGGAATTGGGTTCTCGACGTCAATCTGATGTCGGTGATTTGGGGCATCGAGATTTTCGGTCCGCTGATCGAGGCGCACGGCGAAGGAGGGCAAGTTGTTTCCACGGCGTCCGTCTTCGGGCTGATCGCTGGAGGAAGTCCGCAGTATGATGTGACCAAATATGGAGTGGTGGCTCTGTCCGAAGGACTGCGTGAGGCGCTCGCGCCGCGGAAAATCGGGGTATCCGTCCTGTGTCCGGGCGTTGTCCGCACTCAGATCTTTAATTTTCGTCGCAACGTGCCGCAGCGGATCGTCGAGAAGATCGGCAGTCCGCCGACGGAAGGACCGATCGCCGATATTATCAAGGCACTCCAGGAGCGGATCAACAAATTTGGCATCGATCCGCTCTATGTCGGCGAACTGGTTCGCGAGGCAATCGAAAATGACTGGCCCTACATCTTCACCGACACCGAGCACGAAGCCACGATCGACAGGCGCTTCGCCGCGATCAAGCAGGGCTTCGACCGCATCCGCGGAAGGACGCCGCGGCGCTAGCTTATCGCAGTCTGCTCACGGCCGCTTTTGTGAAGGTTTGCGGATGGCGGCCCATGAAGGTGGCGCGGTGGTCACGGGGGCCGGCGTACGCAAACCTCCAGGGGAGGAAACCGCGGAAGATGTGATGAGTGGTGCGTCAGGCGCTATGGGGATTTAGCTGCTGCCGGTCTTTTGCCGAGGTGGGTTGGGAGCTTTCTCGGCAGGCGATCGCGGGCGCTACGAAGCGGGTCGGCCAGTTGCAAGGAGCAGAATCGGAGTTGCGCGGCGGTGATGGAATGAGACGGCGACTATCGTGAGCAGCGCGACGGCGAGCATGGTCATTTCCGACCGATAGCCGGCGCAGCGGAAGTGCAGCACTGGGATGTTGCATCGAACGTGATCTGATCATGATGTGTCGATTCTGATTGTGGCAGGGGCTGCGGCGGGACGGGTGCGCGGTGAGCATCCGCGCTGGAACCTCTCGATGATAATCATGCGACCGCCGCAGCACGGGCACGGCTGCGATAGCGGCTTGGGTTCCTCAGTCTCGGCGCGCCTCGTATCCGCGGCCTCGGGCTGTGCCGTTGATGGGTCGAGCAATCGGCGCGCTCGGGCGATGTTACCGGCGCGCGTGCCGCTGGCGAGCAGGCCGTAGTGGCGGATGCGGTGGAAGCCGTGCGGCAGGACGTGGGTCAGAAATCTGCGGATGAACTCGGCGGTAACGAGTGTCATGACCTTCTGGCGATCACGACCTTCGGTGCGATAGTCCTTCCATCGGAAGGTGACGCCGTTGCGGTCGGAGGCAATCAATCTGCTGTTGGCGATGGCGACACGGTGGGTATAGCGCGACAGATAGGCCAAAACGGCGTGTGGCCCGCCGAACGGGCGCTTGGCATAGACCACCCATTCGACTCGGCGTAGCGGTGCCAGATATGCCGCGAACGCCTTCGTGTCGGCGAGAGCGACATGACCGCCGAAGAACTTCAGGTGGCCGGCTTTGTGGACCGCGATCAGCTTCTCCAGGAACAGTCGGCGAAACAGGCGCGAGAGCACACGCACTGGCAGGAAGAAGCCAGGCCGGCACGCCACCCAGCGCTTGCCATCGAGCGAGATGCCGCCGCCCGGCACGATCATGTGCACGTGCGGATGATGGGTCATGGCGGAGCCCCAGGTATGGAGAACCGAGGTGATGCCGACGCGGGCGCCGAGGTGTTTTGGGTCGGCCGCGATCGTGATCAGGGTCTCGGCAGATGCCTTAAACAGGATATCGTAGACGACGGCCTTGTTCGGGTAGGCGATGTCGGCAACAAGCGCCGGCAGCGTGAACACGACATGATAGTACGGCACCGGCAGCAGGTCGGTCTCGCGCGCCGCCAGCCAGTCCTTTGCTGCCGCGCCCTGGCACTTCGGGCAGTGCCGGTTGCGGCAACTATTGTACGAGATCTGGCTGTGCGCGCACTGCTCGCAGCGCGCGACATGCCCACCGAGGGCCGCCGTGCGGCAGTTCTCGATCGCCGACATCACCTTGAGTTGGCCGAGGCTGACATGGCCGGCATTGGCCCGGCGCCATGCCGGGCCGTGGCGGCGGAAGATATCCGCGACCTCCAGCGATGGACGCGACACGCGCCGCGCCTCAGGCGGGCGGTTCGGCGCCCTCCCTGAGCTTGGCTGTAATGCGATCGAACGGGCTCACGATCTCCCGGATGGTCTTGGTGGCGACACGCGTATAGAGCGCGGTGGTGTCGAGCTTGGCATGTCCCAACAAGACCTGGATCACCCTGATATCGGTGTTTTGCTCCAGAAGATGCGTCGCAAAGCTGTGTCGCAGGGTGTGCGGGGACACCTGCTTGCCGATCTCGGCCATCTGGGCCGCGGTATCGCAGGCGCGCCTGAGCTGGCGGGCTGACATCGGGTTGACCGGGTTCATTCCGGGAAACAGCCACCCCTGTGGACGTGCCGCGTTGTACCAGGCGCGCAACAGCTCGAGCAGATGCGGCGAAAGCATAACGTAGCGGTCTTTGTGGCCCTTGCCCTGTTCTATCCGGATCACCATGCGCTTGCTGTCGATGTCGGATACCTTCAGCGCGACCACCTCGGACACGCGCAATCCGGCTCCATAGGCTACACTCAATGCCGCCTTGTATTTGAGCTCCGGTGCCGCATCGAGAAAGCGGGCGACCTCTTCCGGGCTCAGGACCACCGGCAGCTTGCGGGGCACGTGGATAAACTGGGTGTGGTTCACGATGTCGGCGCGCCCGAGCGTGATCTTGAAAAAGAACCGCAGTGTCGAGACGCTTTGGTTGAGGGTCGGAACGCCGGCACCGCTCGTCGCCAGATGGAGCTGATAGCGGCGCACGTCTTCGAAGCTCGCGGTATCGGGCGAGCGGCGGAGGAAAGCAGCGAAGTGCTTGACCCTCTGCACGTAGTCATGTTGGGTCTTCGGCGCGAACTTGCGGATCGTCATGTCTTCGATCATGCGCTGCCGCAGCGGGCTTATGGCCCTATCGGTCATGGGGGATGCTCCTGTTTTGAGTGAAGGTTGCGAACCCCTCATCTCAAGACAGGACGCCCTTTGGCGCTATCCTATTTGCCGTGCCGCCAACCACGGCGCCCTACCGCGCGAGCGGTTTCGTCCGTCTGGCACAAAACGGACATCACCGTCGGGTCGGTGAATGTCCGCTGTTGAGGGCAAAGCGGACTCAAGCATAAGTTCAGTCTCCATTAGCGCGCAAGGCGCCCAATTTTCTGATGATATCGCCCTGTCGATTTGCCGACACGCTGCCGTAGCTTGAAAAGGTGGTGAGGACCTGTTCGTGGCCAAGATTTTGGCTCCACGCCTTGAATTCTTCGGGCGTACGGCAGATGCGTTCGCCAAATTGAGCCAGTGTCTTTCGAAAACTATGCGGATTGAAATATGGCAGTCCGGCAGCATTGAAGGCCGCCTTGAAGATTTCGCGAACAGGACTGGCTGTGCGCCAATGCGACCGGTCAAGTCCGGCTGCGCGAAACTGTTGATCGGCGCCTATTTCCACTCGAGTCGCAGGAAATAAGGGATCATCAAGCCCCCAGAGCCGCTCCGCCTTCAGGAATCCGACCCATTCCGCAACTATATTGAGGGCTTCGCGATCAGCGGGAAAGAACCACACTTTGAACGTTTTAGAGAACTTGGTTGCTATATCGCGTGCATCGAGGAACACGCTGTTGTCTGCCAGGTCTACATGTTTGAGCTTGATGCCAATGAGAGCACCGTCGCGTACCCCCGTCAGCAGCACGAACGCGATCATGGCGCGGTTGCGCCGTTCGATCTCGGTTGTGGCAGTCATTTTTGTAAGAACGTGCCGGATCTGCTCGATGGTCGGCACCGGCCGCTCGCGCTGCGTCTTGGCAATGCGCGCGTCCTTTTCCGATATCGAGAAGTAACCGGCGTCCGAATATGACAAACGGGACCGATATCCCGGCTGGCCGGCGAGCCAGAGAAAGAACTTCTTGAGCGCTGTCAGCGTCGCATCGATGGTCGCCTTCGACAGCGGCCGTTTGGTGCGGACTGTCAGTTGCCCAGCAAGCTCGCGCTTGAAACTCTTCGCCTGCTCAATATGAAAGCCCCGGAAATCCCGAAACTTGGTGTGGACCTCAAATCGGTGCAACGCCTTGGCCACAACGTCAATGGTCGCCTCGCTATGGCCGCTCGCCTCCTTGAGGTAGTCGAAGTAGGATCGCTTGATCCGTTCATTGTTCGGGTTATGCGTTTTCACTGATTTTGCCCTTCGTGCTGGAGTCACAATTTAGGGAGCGACCAGGGCTCTCTCTTAGTCGCGGCTGTCCCTCCCGAAACGCGATCTCCAGATTTCCCCGAACCTGATCAAGCCTTGACAGCGCAACCCGGCGAAACATCGGTGTGAAACATTCGGGGCAAAGACCGCAGAGGTTGCCGCTTGTCGGCGTCAGCGGCAGGTAATCGGCCATAAGAGCGCCCGGCTCCCTGGGCGACCGGCATTTCAGGCAGAACAGCAATCCCGGGCCACACGGTTTTTTCGCGGAACCTCGGCGCGCCTTGAGGAACGCGGTCAGTTCGCTACCCTTGATCAGGGTCGGGCGCCGGTCGTCGACGGCAGGCAACCCGTTCTTGATCCAGTTCCGGATCGTGTTCTTGTGGGTGGCCAGCAGCCGCGCCAGTTCGTCCACCGTGTAGGAACGGTGGGTCTTGATCAGTCGATGCAGGATAGTCCGGCGTGCCACAGCTAGGCTGCGCCGCCGGCGATCAGCTTGCGGATGTCCTCGACGCGCCAGGCCGTGATGCGCGGTCCGAGCTTGACCGACTTCGGAAACCGGCCTGATTTGACCCCGGTCCACCAGGTCGACTTGCTGACCGGGATCGGTCCCTTGGGCGCAAGGATCGATTCCAATCTAACAAAACCGGTGTCTGGGAAGTGAGAATTGTTCGACATGTAATACCTCCATCTCAAGAAAGATGAGGTGGTCCTACATCGTCCGGTTCGGCATGAGGCCGAACTCGGTTTCACGCAAACCGAATTCGGGCTATTCGGTTTTGTTACCCGGCAAGGTCCCGGCTGCTTCCTTAAGCCACTTGCGAACTGTATCCACATCCAGACCGATCCCGAGCCTATCCAAATCGGACGCGATTTCGGCCGTTGCCGTGTTGCGCGAGATCCGCGGGTCGTATGTATAGCCGGCAATCGCCATACCGATGATGAGTTTGAGCAAGCTCTCGCGCTCTCGGGGTGAGATGGGCTTTTCCGTCGGCAAATTGGCCTTGAGTTTGGATTCAAGTTCGGCCGCGAGCGCTTCAGCGGCGTCGCGCGCTTCTATCGTCTCGCGAAGAGCTTCCGCCATTTCCTCATTTGCCACCATGACCTTGTCGTAACGGAACTTTAATTCATCAATGACTTTAAGTGCCGAGCCCATCGCTTCTGTAAGGTCTTTCTCTGACTTTCGGCTCGCCTTAAGCTGGCGTTCCAGGTCATCATAAAGGCTCTTCCAGTCGGCGACCTGAACGCCGCGTGCGAGAAGGGCCGCCTCCAGGTCTGGCGGGAACGGGAGATCGATGCGCTTAGCCCAGGCGACAAAAAATCCTGGCAGCACCGGATCAAAAAGCTGCTCCCACCGCACTGCCCGCAACGCCAGGTCCCGGACCCGACCATATTGGACGGCGAACGCCGAGACATTCAAATAAGGCTGGACTTTTTCCCAGTTGACGACTTCGGGCGCCTTGCCGAACGATAGCGCGACCGCCTCGTCCAGGGTCCAATGAGCGGCCTTACTCCAGTGCGCAAAATCGGCAGTTGCATGGGGTTGATTGAAGAACCATTTCTGATCTTGGCGCTCAGCCTCGGTGCGCTCTTCCTCGTTGAAATTTTGCGTCTCTATATCGACGAGAGCCTGCAATTCTTCGGATTGGAGGCCAAACAAATGAAGCTTGTAGGCTGAAATCTTCTCAGCCAGCCCCGGCGTTTTTAACGCAAGCTGATCGGCGGAAACAAAAGTTACCGCACCACCGGATCTTCTTCGAACGCCGAATTTTCGATCTACGAGGAATTTGATCCGATCGGGCCCTTGAGGTGCCTTCAAACAGACCCCCTATGATGCGCAACCCATTACGCGCGCAGAGGAACGACCGCGGCAGTGCTGGCGGTAGAATACGCCGCCCAACTTGCCATCAGTTGGCGCCTTTTTTCAAACAGATCGCCGCGCCGGTAGGCGGCCTCCGTCTTGTCCCTGACGATGTGGGCAAGTGCGGCTTCACAGATCTCGCGGGCAAAATTGGTACGCTCGGATGCCCAGTCCCGGAACGCCGACCGGAAGCCATGCACTGTATAGGTCGAGCCCAGCCGGCGCATGGTCATCAGCAGCACCATGTTCGACATCGGCTTCTCGCTGGAGCGGCCGGGGAAGACGAACTCGCTGCCGGCGGCCAGCAGTTTGGCCTGGCTGAGGAGTTCGATGCAGCGCGGTGGCAGCGGGACGCGGTGTTCCCTGCCCGCCTTCATCCGGCCGGCTGGTATCGTCCAAGCCGCGTGCTCGACGTCGATCTCATCCCATTTGGATTCCAGAACCTCCCCGGTGCGCGCCGCCGTCAGGATCAGAAACTCGAAGGCAAGATCCGGAATGGTCGCCGCGTCGCCTACGCGGAGACCCCGTACGAATGCCGGCACCTCGGCATACGGGATGGCTGCGTGGTGCCCCTTCCGCTCTGACTGCCGCGGCAGCGCCTTGCTGATCTCAGAAACCGGATTGCTGCCGGCGCGGAAGCCGGCGGCCTTGGCCCAGTCCAGCACAGTGCCGATACGCTGCCGAACCCGCCGGGCGGTCTCTTGCTTGGTCAGCCAGATCGGCGACAGCGCTTTTAGGATCTCGGGGGTGTCGACCTGATCGACGCGCCGATCGCCGAAGGCCGGATAGGCGTAAGCCTTCAGCGTATTAATCCACTGGTCGCCATGTTTTGCATTTTTCCAGGCCTTGGCATGTTCCTTATGGACGGTTTCGGCGGCCTGGCAAAACGTCGGCACCACCTTCCGGGCCCGGCGCTTTTCGGCCAGCGGGTCGCCGTCGTTGCGGGCCATGGCGCGGTATTTCCGGGCTTGCTCGCGGGCCTCCGCCAGCTTCACCGCCTTGAGACCGCCGAGACCGATGTCACAGCGCTTGCCTCGCACGATGATGCGGAGCTCCCAGCGCTTCGCGCCGGATGCATCCACCTTGAGATAGAGACCATTGCCGTCGGCGTAGCGGCCAGGCTTCTTCAGCGCCTTGATACCGACTACGGTCAAGGCGTTCTCGGGATGTTTCTTGCGTGTTCGAATCCCTATGCCTCCGCCCAATTCGCAAACCCCTTTCATCCCACATTTCACCCCACATTTTATGTGGGATGTTGCCGGATTTGGCAAGACCGCGCTGGACGAAGAGGTGGGGATAACCTCCTGAAATCAGGTGGAATATCGGACGGCTTTAGTTCATGCTGGACATCAACTCGGCGGACACCCCTTCCGCCAGGATTGCACTGTCCAGCCATCCGGAGCGCCGCAGCAAGGACAATGGACATTCCGCTCAAGGGCCTTACCGGTGAGGAGGCGCGCCGCAGGCTCGCCGAAACCGGTCCCAACGCGACCCCCGACGTCACCGTTCACCCGCTGCGGCTGGTGCTTTCCAAATTCGCGGCACCGGTGCCGGTGCTGCTCGAGGTCGCCGTCGTCCTTCAGATCGTGCTCGGCGAATATTTCGAGGCTCTGGTCATCGGCGCCCTGCTCCTTTTCAACACCGCAATCGGATTCTTTCACGAGAGCCGCGCGCAGGCGACCATCGCGGCGCTGAAATCCCGGCTGGCGATGAACGCATCCGTGCTGCGCGACGGCATCTGGACGATTCTGCGCCGTGGCGGGACTGGTGCCGGGCGATATCGTCAAGCTTTCCCTGGGCACCGTGGTCGCCGCCGATGTCCGAATTCGCGAAGGCTCCGTCCTGCTCGATCAGTCCATGCTCACCGGCGAGTTGCTGCCGGTCGAAGCGGGCCCCGGCACGGAAACCTATGCCGGCGCGCTGGTCCGGCGCGGCGAGGCCGTCGCCGAAGTGCTCGCCACGGGAGGCCGCACCAAGTTCGGCCGTACCGCGGAGCTTGTTCGCACGGCTTACGTCGTCAGCACCCAGCAGAAGGCGGTGTTCGGGGTGGTGCTTAATCTCGCCGGCTTCAACGGCGCCGTCACGGCGCTCTTGATGGTCTACGCCTACGAGATCGGCATGCCGCTGTCGGAAGCCATTCCACTGGTGCTGATCTCCGTTCTCGCCTCGGTGCCGGTGGCGCTGCCGGCGACCTTCACCCTTGCAACCGCGATCGGCGCGCGCGCCCTGACCAAAGCGGGCGTGCTTCCGACGCGCCTTTCCGCGGTCGACGAAGCCGCCAGCCTCGACGTCCTTTGCATCGACAAAACCGGCACCTTGACGCGCAACGAACTCGCGGTCGCCGCCATCCACGCCATGGAGGGCTTCGACGAGGCGCGCGTGCTGGCGCTTGCAGCCCTCGCCAGCGCGGTGGGAGGCCAGGATCCCGTCGACGCGGCGATGCGGGCCGCCGCCGCGGCACAGACAGCCCCGAGCGGATTGCCTGAGGTCGTCGAATATGTGCCGTTCGATCCCGCCGCCAAGAGGTCGGAAGCGCATGCGCTCGATCGTGATGGTCGCGCGCTTCGCATCGTCAAAGGCGCCTTCGCGGTGGTTCATGCGCTTTCGCAACCCGCACCGGAAGCGGAGTTGGCCGCGATCGAACTGGAACGCCACGGCCACCGGGTTCTCGGTGTCGCGATCGGAACCGGTGGTGCGCCGCTGCGTATCGCAGGATTGGTGGCGTTGAGCGATCCGCCGCGCAGCGATTCCAGGCCGCTGATCGACCAGTTGCGCGCGCTCGGGGTTCACGCGGTCATGGTGACGGGCGATGCTGCGGCGACCGCAGCCTTCGTCGCCGACGCGGTCGGCCTCGCCGGTGCGGTTTGTCCGCCGGGCCGGATTCCCGACCGGGTCGGACCGGACGATTTTGCCGTCTACGCCGGCGTCCTTCCCGAGGACAAGTTTCGCCTGGTCAAAGCGTTCCAGAATGCCGGCCACACCGTCGGCATGTGCGGCGACGGCGCCAACGACGCTCCGGCGCTGCGTCAGGCCCAAATCGGCATCGCGGTGTCGACGGCAACCGACGTCGCCAAGTCGGCCGCCGGCATCGTGCTCACCGAGCCCGGCCTTGCCGGCATCGTCGCCTCGGTGCGCGAGGGCCGGATCACGTTCCAGCGCATCCTGACCTACGCGCTGCGCTCCATCGTCCACAAGGCGCGGCAGGTGCTGTTCCTCGGCTTTGGCCTGATCCTGACCGGGCACGCGATCCTGACGCCGACGTTGGTGGTCATATCGATGATCACCGGCGATTTTCTCGCAATGTCGGCAACCACCGATAATGTCCGCCCTTCCCGGCTGCCGAATACCTGGCGGATCGACAGTCTCACCATCGTCGGCATTGTGCTCGGACTGTTTGATCTCGCATTCTGCGCGGGAATCCTGACCTATGGCTTCCGGGTGATGCACCTCGACATCAATACGCTGCGCACCATGACGCTCGTCACCCTGGCGCTGAACGGCCAGGCCGTTTTCTATGTCGTGCGCGAGCGCCGGCGTATCTGGTCTTCGCGGCCGGGCTGGCTTGTGATCGCCTCGAGTATTGTCGACCTCTCGATCATCGGCACGCTGGCGCTTGGCGGCATCCTGATGGCCCCGCTCGCCGCTTCGATTATCGCCGGC
This sequence comes from uncultured Alphaproteobacteria bacterium, assembly GCA_963721135.1. GTDB lineage: Bacteria > Pseudomonadota > Alphaproteobacteria > Rhizobiales > Xanthobacteraceae > Bradyrhizobium. The sequence goes on along the minus strand of CAVRIB010000024.1, from coordinate 484,913 downwards.
ATCTTTGCCGCTGCACTCGTGCTCGCGCTGGTGATGGACCAGATGAAAATCTGGCTGTTTGCCCGCTTCAAGATGGTCTAGGTCCTGTGGACAGTTATCGCATCCATAGGATGATGGCGGCAAGGGTAACGACAGCCTGATAGTTCCGCGCTGTTTTCTCGAAGCGCGTTGCGACGCGCCTGAACTGTTTGAGCTTTGAGAAGCAGCACTCCACGAGATGGCGCTGGGCATAGAGATGTTTGTCGAGGGGATATTTGAGCGCCCGTGACGGGTTGTTGGGAATGACAGCGAGCGCGCCCTTGGCGGCGATGGCTTTGCGCAGATGATCGGCGTCATAGGCTGTGTCGGCCATGACGACCTCGGCAGGAAACCCCTCGATCAACGCTGCGGCTTGTGGTGCATCGCCCTTCTGACCTGCCGTCAGCGTGAAGCGCACCGGACAACCCAAGCCTCGGACGGCCATATGTATCTTGGTGCTCAGGCCGCCGCGCGAGCGGCCGATCGCCTGATCTTCAGACCCCCTTTTTTAGCCCCGGCAGCATGCTGATGAGCTCGGACGATGGTGGAATCGATGATCAGATATTCAAAGTCCGGATCATCGGACATCGCCTCGAATATCCGATACCAGACGCCCTTGGTGCTCCACCGGCTGAAGCGCCGGAACACGCTGTTCCAATCGCCAAACGCCTCCGGAAGATCGCGCCAAGGAGAGCCGGTACGCACGATCCAAAGCACGCCCTCCACAAACATCCGGTTGTCGCGCCCGGTGGAGCCTTTCTGGTCAGGCCGACCTATAATCAGGGGCGCCATCCGCTCCCAAGCAACGTCGCTCAAAACCAAACGATCCATCACACCCAAGGCCGCCTCCCCAAAAGCAGCCTTGAATCTGATTTGCTGATAAAAGGGAATCCCTGAAGTCCACAGGACCTAGCGCGCCGACATGTCGCGCATGAAAACCCCATCGCGCGTGCGCGGTGGGGTAAGCTGGCGCGAGCAGTCGGTCTCAACCGATCGTCTGCGGCGCGCTCGTGATCACCGCCCGGCGACCACGGTGCGGTTCGCCAGCTGGTCCCAGAACGCGCAGTGGTGGGCCGCTGCGAAGCTCAGCTCCGAGGCCGGCGTCGGCGGAACGAACGACTGCATCACCTGACGCTGCCGCTGGAAGCGGTCCCAGTGCGGCGCGCCATCCCCGTTGGGGTCGCCCTGCTTGGCGAAGTTCGTCCAGTAGCCGACCATCTTGTCCGACAGCTGCAGCTGACTGGCGTTGAGCGGCGTTTGCGGGAGATTCAATCCCAGTCCCGACGGGTTGGCGATCGGGAAGATGTACTGGATTTCCGAGGCGTGCGCCGCGCCGTATGGGAAGGTCACAGGTGGCAGAAAATTCTGCGGCGCATTCTCGTCATTGAACTCGTAGGCGAAAATCGGGACGAAATCCGACGCCAGCTCGTCGGCGAACCGGGCAGTGCAGGCGAAGATGGCGTCCGTTCCGAGCGCGCCGACCGCCTGGTCGAAGGTCGGGAAGCTTGCGCCCGGATATTGCGCCTGGACGAGCGCCACCGCCGGGCTCGTGGGCGGGACGGCGATCGTCGCCGCAATCGCCGCCGGATAGGTCGCGGCCGTCACCGGATGGCCCGTGAGGTCGAAGTCGAGCGCGACGAACAGGTTCCATTCGTCATGGTTGGAGCCGTTCATCAGCGGTACGCGATTGAACTGTCCGTTGCCGAGCGCGGACCCGATCGACTGCGTCAGGACCTTGCCGTCGACATTGGGCGCCGGGCTGAAGCTGGTGACGCCGAGAATCGTCGAGACCGGGAGCGCGCGCAGACAGGTGAGCACGTCGGCAGGGTTGGACTGGTTGCAGAGGACTGCGTTGGCGAAATTCGTTCCGGCCGCTTCGGCCTGTGCCAGCGTCGGCTCCGTCAGCATGTAGGCGCCGCTCTCGACGATCGCGCGATCGAATAATCCGCGCGCCGTTGGCGAGACAAGGTTGACGAACGTGCTTAGTCCGCCCGCCGATTCGCCGAACACCGTCACATTCTCCGGGTTGCCACCGAACGCGCGAATATTCCGCCGCACCCATTTCAAGGCGGCCTGCTGGTCCTGGAACCCGTAGTTGCCCGATGCGTGATCGGGAGACTCGCCGGTCAGCGCGGGATGGGCCAGGTACCCGAGCGCCCCCAGCCGGTAGTTGATGGTGACAACGACCACGCCGCGCTGCACCAGCTTGGTCGCGTCGAACTCGTTGCTTTCGCCGACGGCGAGCGCGCCGCCGTGAATCCACACCATCACCGGGCGTCCGTCGTCACCGCCGAGTTGGCCCATATCGTTGCGGTCAAAATCGTGATCGCCGCGCCCGTTCGGGGCGAATACGTTCAGGAACAGACAATCCTCCGTCAGCGTGGCGTTGCCGAACGGCGTGAATACTTGCGGACAATGATTGCCGAACTGCGTCGCGTCCTGCGTGGCGAGCGAGGGCGTTAGCGGCTGCGGCGGCTTCCAGCGCAGATTGGCGGTCACCGGCTGTGCGTAGCGGATGCCGAGAAACTGTCGCACGCTGCCGGTCGTATCGAGCTTGCCCTGGAACGTGCCGTCCGGCGCCGTCACCAGCGTGGATGCCGCGAGCGACCGGTCAACCGGCGCGGTCAATGCCAGGGCGACGCCAAGCAGCAGCGCCGGGCAGAGCGTGCTCCCAAACCGCGGCCGCGCCGAATCCTGTAGTCTTGGATTGGAAGCGATTTTCCCTCCGAACATGACGTGTCCTCCTGCTGAAAGATTGTTGTGCTACTGAATTTCGTCCCATGCGAAGCGAACCGCTGCGCAACCCAGCATCCGTGGCAGGATTTTCTTTGCCTTATTCTTCTGGAAGCGAAGGTTGTGTCGGCCTACTCCCGCATCTTGAACGATACTGTGAAATTTGTGTCGCAAGTATGAAAAATCCGCGCGGACTCTAAATGCGGTTGCCGTTTGGATTGGGGATGCCAACAGCCCGACACGCGGACAATTCGGTTGGTCCCTGCACAGGATCAACTCGAGCGGCCAGCCGCGTTCTGATGGTTCAAGAGCGCGGGCAAAACTCGAGGTGAGACCGCCCCGCCCTACGGTTCGCTCGCCGCCGGTGTTACCCAAACAACTCGCTTGCACTCATTTTACGCGCGGCGCTTGCGTGCCTTCGCCGATTAGGAAACACTTGGTCCGGACGGGTCGCGCGGGGGCGTGAGATGCGTAAGCAGGATGCGGGATATGATTATCACCGCTATCGGAAATTGCTGGCCGAAGCGGTCGACGAGAAAAGACGGCTCGCGCTGATTGACGTGTTGATCGAGGAACGGGCAAGAGACCGGCTCGAAGCTCAGCGCGCCTCCGACCGCACTGCCATGACGGCCGCGACGGTTGCTAAAATCCTTGGTATATCAAGAGGCTGAGGGGAGCTTTCGACGACGTGCGCGAACGTGGCTTTGACGCGCATGTTGGCAATTGCTTAACGATCCCGCGCAAGCGCCTGTCAATATTTCGAGCCTAAAACCCGTAAGGCCCAACGCGTCATTTGGGCCAACAAAACGGGGACGGGCTATGACAATCATTTCGATGACTTCGCTGCATTCGGCTCCTCACACGTGGGCCGATGATCAATCGCTCAAGGTAATCGCGCTGTTCTCCTGCCTGGGATTGATCGGAACGCTGTGCCTTGTAAGCTTCGGCGTCGATTTGAGCGCGAGCTGGGTCTGAGCAGCGTCTGCTCGGGCCACTCGCCGCGATGAGGCCGCCGCATGTGGCAATGACGGGCACCCGACCAAGATCAGACCAGTGCTGAAGCGCTGGCCTTCTTCGCCGGTGCCGGGTCATGAATGTCTTGCGTCGTGGCCGCGAAGGTCACCCCAATCCGGTTGCGCTGGATCCAGGCAATTCTGCACTCGCGGACGGAGCGGTCGGCCGCCATCACCAGGCGGAAATGCGAAGGTACGAAGGCGGGATTTTCGACCTCGATGGCGGCGCCCTCGGGCGAGATATTTCGTACCGTGCAGCTCATGACCGAGCCGCCCGCCGATACATAGGCGGGTTCGTTGATCTCGGTCCGGGGGTACTTTCGCCGCTCTTCCATGGGCTCCTCGCTGACCCTTCGGACCGCAAGCTAATGGAAAAACCTTAAGCAAATTGGACCGTCCCGGCCCGCTCGGGTGATTCCTGCCCGGCGAGGGGTTGGTCGCCTCAAATCCGGCCCTCGGCTCGATGCGGGACCAATACACAGACCGGTATTTTTCGCGCCGGCTTCATCCCGGCGCCAGTATGGCGAGAACTCCTGCGGCCTGTTATAGGTCGGCCCGGTCCCAGGGGGTGTTTGATCGTTCTATCCGCCGCATTTGGGCCGCGCGGATCGGAGGACAGGATTTTGGTCAAAACCGTATCGGTCATCGTCCCCTGCTTCAACGAGAGCGAGGTGATTGCCGCCACGCACGCCGAACTGGTCCGGTGCCTTGGCGCATCGCCGAACTTTGGCTTTGAGTTCATCTACGTCGACGATGGCAGTCGCGACGACACTTCCGCCATCCTTCGCGACATCCGCAAACGCGATCCGCGGGTCCGGCTGATCCGCTTTTCGAGAAACTTCGGTCATCAGGCGGCCGTATCGGCCGGGATCGACCATGCCTTCGGCGATGCGGTCGCGATCATGGACGCCGACCTCCAGGACCCGCCGGAGGTGCTGCTCGCGATGCTGGAGAAATGGTGCGAGGGCTTCGAGGTCGTCTACGGCGTGCGGCGCAATCGCAAGGAAAACTTCTTCAAACGCGCCTGCTACCGGACCTTCTATCGGGTCTGGCAGCGCATGGCCGATATTGAAGTGCCGGTCGATAGCGGCGATTTCTGCGTCATGGATCGTCAGGTCGCCGAGGTCCTGCGCGGCTTGCCGGAAAACGGGCGTTTCTTGCGCGGCTTGCGCGCCTGGGCCGGGTTCCGGCAATACGGTTTCCCCTATGCGCGCGCCGCGCGGCATGCAGGCGAACCGAAATATTCCTTCAGCCGCCTCGTCCGCCTCGCCGCGAGCGGCATCTTCAATTTTTCCGAGGTGCCGCTGCGCTTCATTTCGCTGGTCGGCCTCGTGACCTCGGCCGCCGCGATATTGGGCGCGATATTGCTGCTGCTTCAGCGCCTGTTCGAGATCCACATTTTCGGCTATGCGCCGCAGGACATGCCCGGCTATACCTCGTTATTCCTGGCCCTGCAGTTCTTCAGCGGCATTCAATTGCTGTCGCTGGGCATCATCGGCGAATACGTGGCGCGCATGTTCAGCGAAATCAAACGGCGCCCGGTCTATGTGGTGGCCGAGCGGCTGGGGTTTCCACCGGCCCAGCGGCAGGACCGGACCGACGAATTTGATCAGGCGCGAGCCTTTTCAGAGCGGCCCCGCGTGGCTTCGAACTAGGACGTCGGGGGGCTCGAACGACGTCATCACACGACGATTCTGCGCGGGTCTCCGCCGTTGGATTCGTCATCATTCCGAAAGCGGCGAAAGCCTGCATCTATCCTGGGATTGTGGCGGTTCCGCCGTGCTTTCAAAACGACCCTGGGGCTGCTAAAAGCTGCCCGAAAGCGTGATCCGCGGCGTTTTATGCGTCAGTCGGTCCCGTTCCGGAAACCGATCTCCGGAAGGAAAGCAGCTATGGACTACTTTAGCCTCGATCAAAAAATAGCGCTGGCGCGGAGCCTGGTGACCAAGACCAGTCCGGCCTATGTGCAGTTCTACATCACCGCGCGATGCAACCTCGCCTGCGAGCAGTGCAACATCATCTATGCCGACGCCAACGCCCAGGAAATGAACATCGAGCAGATCGGCCGCATGGCCGACAATCTGGCCGCGATCGGCGTATGCGTGATCCTTCTGATCGGCGGCGAGCCCTTCGTCCGCAAGGACCTTCCGGAAATCGTCAAGGCGTTCACCGAGCGGGGCATCCATGTCCGGATGCAAACCAACGGCCTGGCGACACGCGCGGCGCTCGAACAGTGCGTCCGCAACGGCGCACACGATATCTCCATTTCGCTCGACAGCCTCCGCCCCGAGCTGCAGGACACCATCAACGGCGGCTTCAGCAAGAGCTGGGAACGCGCGATCGCGTCGGTATCGGTCATCAACGAAATTTTCCCGGAAAATGGCACGGCCTTCTTCAACAACGTGCTGATGCCGCGAAATCTCCACGATATCCAGGACGTGATCCGCTTCGCGACCGCGATCGGCTGGGGCGTCTCCGTCGTGCCGGTCCACGTCTCGACCGCCGACAAGCCGCGCGGCTTCCAGACCTTCGACGACGAGTCGGTGGTGACCTTCCCGAAGGAACGCTACGCCGAGGTCAAGAAGGCGACCGAGCATTTGAAGTCGCTGCGGCGCTCGGGCCTCAATCTCTACGATTCCGACGAGTACCTCGACGACGTCTACCGCTTTGTCGCCAAGGAGCCGCTGCAGTGGCGGCGGCGCAACGGCAATGTGTGCGACTCGCCGAACCTTTATTTCGCCATCGCGCCCAACGGAAACCTCAAGGTCTGCTGCGACTATGAGACCAGTGGAAGATACCCGGTGTTCGACCCGGAGTTTCCGAACTGGTATCGCGACGGCCGGATTCACGAAGACGCGTATTCATATACGCGGTCGTGCAGCGGCTGCATGTATGGCAGCTACCCGGAAATCACCATCTCGGCGCGCTACATCAAGGCGATGATCGAGCGCTTCCACTATTTCAACGTTCGACCGCCGGTGCTGAAGAAACTCAGCACCCAGGAGTTGCGGGAGATTGCCGCCCAGATTCTCTGGGAACGCACCGGTGAACATCTGGATCCGGCCGTTCTCCCGGAGAAACTGTTGAAACGAGCCTCGTAAGCGGCTTTTGGTTACGATGAACAAGCATCACGCGCTCCGGTTTCTTCTCTTGAAACATCTATGGATGCTGCGCGCCCATGTCGCGCCGGAGCGACATCGCCGCATCGCCCAAAGCCTCGTCGTCGACAAGACCGGCGATAACTGGGTAGTGACGTGGGTCGACGGCGACGAACGCAAGACGTTCGAATTCCCGCTCGATGAAGTGGCCCTCTATATTCGCGGTGACTTGCGCGGCAAGGTCGCGTCGGGGACCGACGCGCGAAACGAGGTGCTGGGCGAGCGCTTCGCGCGCCTGGCGCTGGGGATCGGCGATCACCTCGACCGGCAGGCCAGGGTCAGCCGTTTCGAGCGGCTCGGAATTCAGATTGCCGGTTGCGCGGTCATCGTCGCCGCGATGATGGCCGCGGCTTCGCTGCCTGCGCTCGCGGCGGTGGCGCTGGCAGGCCTGATGACGATCTCGGAGTTCTGGTTCCGCAAAGGCAAGTGGATCAATGCGGCGCTTGGTCTGTTACTTTCGGCCGCCGGACTGCCGGCATCGGCGCTGATCGCGAATTTTGGTCTTGCGGCACTGAACTTTGCCGATCCCGATCGGAAATGGCGGGCCTACAGGGTTGCAGCGCATTTGGCCGCCGCTGCCTGGTCGGTTGTGGTCTTCCTGCGTCATCCTGCGCCGCTGGCCTCGCCGCTTGTGATCGCAGCGGCAGCGATCGTGGCCCTCGTCATCATCTATTTTCGATGGCTCAACGGCTCTCACTTTCGTCTGTACCCGCTGGTGTTCCCGCTCGTTTGCGCCGGACTGGCCTGGGATGGCGAATGGCTGCCGGGCGCGATCGGCTTGCTCGGGTCGGCGGCGGGATTTGCGGCCCCTCTCCTGCTTGCCCCGAATGTCACTTCGAAGGGCACCCATGCTCCCCTCGTGAAACGGCTGAGACCGATCGGCGTCGACCCGTCAGCCCCGTAGTTTGAGCTGGATCGCCGCCACCGCCCGCGCCGGGATGGAGTCGCGGCAAGCGCAGGAAGGAAGAGAACGACGTTGGCCCTGGCGATCATTCCCTCACAGATCGTTGCCGCCAGTTTTGCGGCAAGTGCGGCGATCCCCGCGCTCCTGCTGGCCTTTTCGCAGCGGTCAATTCTGGTCCGTGATCTGCGCAGGCGGCTTCGGCTGTGCGGCCTGCTGGCGATTGCCTTGTGGTTGGGGCTGGTATTGTCGGGTGATGAATTCTGGCGCTTCGACGCCAGGGCCATATCCGATGTGATCGCGGGCGCCCTGATCATTGTCTTCTGCATCCTCAGCGCGCTCATCGTGTTGCTGCTGGTAGCGGCCGGCGTCAGCACGACCTTGCTTGTCAGCCTTTCGACAAAATCGGGCCCCGTCGAGATCGAGCCGTGGCTCGCCGATTACGGAGATGGCTTTGGCGTCGAAGACCTGTTCCACGACCGCCTGAACCTCCTGCTCGGCACCCGCGCGGCGATACTCCGTCGGTCCACGCTCTCACTGGCCCGCCAGGCCCGCCTGCCCGTGGCGCTGCTGGAGGCCGCGATGTTCTATTTCAACAAACCGATCGACGGGTAGCTGATGTCGCTCCTGGTTGGCTTGATCAGCTTTGTTGTGCTGGCAATCGTCGTCCCCATCGTCATCCGCGTCCGTCCGCAGCGGAACGCGATCGGCACGATCATCTTTCTTGCGATCGTCATTCATGCCGCGGGCACCGTGCTTGGCGCCATCCTGCTGCCGGAGCTCGACTACTGGCAAAACGCGGCGCCCTACGGGTTTTTCACGATCATCTTGCTCTACGCCTACGGCACCTGCTATCGCTCGCTCTCGGTCCAGATGCTCGTGGCAATCGCCAGGAGCGCGCCGCAGGCGATTGAAGTTCAGTCGCTCTACGACGTGCATTTCAGGAGTTTCATCCGGAGCCGGATCGACGCCCTCATCGAGGGCGGTCGGGCCGAGTTCCGGGACGGCGGGCTTGCGATCACCGCGGCGGGCCGCTCCGATGCGGCGCGGCTGGTGTGGGCGCGGCGGGCTTTCGGTCTGAAGGAAAATCGCCTTTATTTCGAAAAGAAAAGCCCGACGAAACCTGGCTGATGGAATCCTGCAAAGGCACCGGCGATTTTGCGGCGCCGATCGAATGCCGGAATACGATGATTGAGGGGCCCGCGTTGATCAAGAAAAAGCGAATACTGGTTACTGGAGGGGCCGGCTTCCTCGGCTCTCATTTGTGCGAACGCCTGCTCGCCGAGGGCCACGACGTGTTGTGCGTCGACAACTTCTTCACCGGCTCGCGCGACAACATCTTCCCGCTTATCGATCACAAGCGGTTCGAATTGATGCGTCACGACGTGACGTTCCCGCTGTATGTGGAAGTCGACGAGATTTACAACCTCGCCTGTCCCGCCTCCCCGGTTCACTACCAGCACGACCCGGTGCAGACCACCAAGACCAGCGTGCACGGGGCGATCAACATGCTCGGCCTTGCCAAGCGCATCGGCGCCAGGATTTTTCAGGCGTCGACCAGCGAAGTCTACGGTGACCCGACGGTCCACCCGCAGACCGAGGATTACCGCGGCCATGTCAATCCGATCGGACCGCGCGCATGTTACGATGAGGGCAAGCGCTGCGCCGAAACCCTGTTCTTTGACTATCGGCGCCAGCACAACCTGCGCATTCGCGTTGCCCGCATCTTCAACACCTATGGGCCGCGCATGCATATCAACGACGGCCGGGTGGTCTCCAATTTCATCGTTCAGGCGCTGCGGGATGAACCGATCACGATCTATGGCGACGGCAGCCAGACCCGGGCGTTTTGCTACGTCGACGATCTGATCGAGGGCATCGTCCGCCTGATGAATACGTCTGACGAGGTAACCGGCCCGGTCAATCTCGGCAATCCGGCGGAGATCTCGATCCGCACGCTTGCCACCAAGATCATCGAGCTGACGGGATCGTGCTCGCCGATCGTCGCCGAGCCCTTGCCGGCGGACGATCCGGTGCAGCGTTGCCCGGATATTTCGTTAGCCAAACAGTTGATCGACTGGACGCCTGCAGTCGGGCTCGAACAGGGCTTGCAGCGATGCATCGCCTATTTCGACCAGGTTCTTCGCGTATCCGCATGACGAATGCTGACGTATTGCCAGGAGTTCCCGGAGTTCACAGATGACGTCCGTGCTTGTCACCGGCGGCGCCGGCTATGTCGGCAGCCACAGCTGCAAGGCGCTCGCCGCCGCGGGACTCGTCCCCGTCACCTATGACAACCTCAACCGCGGCCACCGCGAGGCCGTCAAATGGGGCCCGTTGGAGCCTGGGGACATCAGGGATCGCGAACGGCTTGACGCGGTGCTGCGCATTCACCGTCCTGCGGCAATTCTGCATTGCGCGGCGATCGCTTATGTCGGCGAATCCATGAAGGACCCGGCCGGCTATTACGATAACAACGTCAGGGGATCGCAGGTACTGCTTGAAGCCGCGCGAGCGGCGGGAATCGGGTGCGTGGTGTTTTCCAGCAGCTGCACGGTCTACGGCGTGCCGCCCGCGATGCCGGTCACCGAAGACATGCCGTATGCCCCGATCAGCCCCTACGGACGGACCAAGATGATCGTCGAAGGCATGCTGCGCGACTACGAGACGGCTTACGGCACGCGCGCGATCATTTTGCGCTATTTCAACGCTGCGGGCGCCGACCCCGCCGGTGAAACCGGCGAGGATCACGATCCGGAACCGCACCTTATTCCCCGCGCCCTGATGGCGGCGGCCGGCGAACTGCCCCATCTCGATATTCTCGGCACCGACTATCCGACCCCCGACGGGACGGCCATCCGGGACTACATTCATGTCACCGATCTTGCCGATGCCCACGTTCGGGCGTTGCGGGAGTTACTGGCAGGTGGCGGTTCGGACACGCTCAACCTCGGCACGGGCAAAGGCTATTCGGTCCGGGACGTCGTCGCGGCGGTGGAGCGCATTACGGGTAAAGCCGTGCCGGTCATGTTGGCCCCAAGACGCCCTGGCGATCCCGCAGCACTGTGGGCCGCGCCCGGTCGGGCCCAGATGCGGTTGGGTTGCGACATGTCGCACTCCGATATCGAGACCATCGTTTCGACCGCATGGGCCTGGCATACCGGCCGAAAGTGGGCGGCTGCTCGCAAGGCTCCGGCCGCCTCGAGCTGAGCGGCAGGCCCGCGCGTCCTGGCGCGAACCCATCGACGTCCGCAATTTGCAGTGGACCGCCTTTCGGCGCACCTGCGCCGCCGTTAATCGTGCTCTTCCGTTCGTCGCGCGGGCGGCGTAGCATCCGCGCCACGGCGGCGTGCAGGCGCGACACCCGCTCAAAAAAAATCCGAACATGCGCCAGGGGAACAAACGCCATGTTCGAGATACTCGATCGACGGACGAGTCTGACCGGCAACCAGATCAAGATCCTCACCGCGGCCATCATCGGCGATGCGCTAGAATTCTTCGACTATTTCCTGATCGCCTTTGTGCTCGCCTTCCTGATCGGGCCGTGGAAGCTCACCTTCGGCCAGTCGGCCATCGTGCTGTTGAGCTCGGGTATCGGAGCCATCATCGGCGCCTATGTCTGGGGCTGGCTTGCCGATCGCATTGGACGCCGCATGGTTTTCATTGGCACCGTATTGAATTTCTCGATCGCGACCGGCCTTTTGTATTTCACGCCGGACAATGGCTGGATTTATCTTACGGTCATGCGCTTCTTCGTCGGTCTCGGCGTGGGCGGGCTGTATTGCGTGGACCTGCCGCTGGTGCAGGAGTTCATGCCTTCCTCCAAGCGCGGCTGGGTCGGCGGTATCGTCACCTGCGTGATCCCGCTGGGGGTCGGGCTTGGCGCTGTCATTGGTGCTCAAATGGGCGCCGGGCAATGGCGGCTACTGTTTGCGATCGGCGTGCTACCCGCCCTGATGGTGCTCCTGGTCCGGCTCTGGGTGCCGGAGTCGCCGCGCTGGCTTTGCCGCCAGGGCCGCTATGAAGAGGCCCGCAAGTCACTGGCTTGGGCGCTGCAGGTCGAACCGTCCACGCTGCCCTTGCCGACCGCCGCCGACGCCGGCCCGATCATCAAGAGCAACTGGCTCGACCTTTTCAAGTATCCGCGCAGCCTGATCGTCTCCTGGCTCGGTAATGCCGGCGCGCAGACCGGCGTCTATGGCGTTACGCTGTGGGCGCCGTCGCTGTTTGTCCTGCTCTTGAAGGTGACGCCGCAGGAAGCCGCCAAAATGATGATCCTGCTCACCGTGTTCGGCTTCGTCGGCCGCCTTTCCTTCTCGTTCTTCTCGGAAACCATGGGCCGGCGCAATGCCGGCGGCCTGCTTGGCTTCGGCGCCGGTATCCTGATCATCGTGGCAGGCTACTACTACGACGCCATGATCATGGGCGTTTCGGCCTTCTGGCTGATCCTGGCGGTGGCCTTCTTCTTCGCCGACGGCGGTTTTGCGATTGTCGGTCCCTACGCGGCGGAAATCTGGCCCTCGCACCTGCGAACTTCCGGCATGGGCTCGGCATATGGCTTCGGCGGCATCGGCAAAATCATCGGTCCGCTCGGGCTTGCCCTGATCGTCGGCTCAAACAACTACCTCAAGCCTGACGTGCCGCTGCCCCAGATTCCAACAGCCTTCCTCTACCTCGGCTGCTGGTTCCTGATGGCAGGCGCAGTGTATTATTTCCTCGGGATCGAGACCCGGGGCAAGTCGATCGAGCAGATCGACAAGGAACTGGCCGCCGGGCTTGAGTTATCGACGAACGCGACCGCAGCTCGACGGGCATAGAATTGGATATGTTGATTGCGACTTCTGCCGAACTCGCGGGCGATCGGAACGTGATCGCCCGCGCCGAGGCGGTCAGCCCTGCCGTGGCGGCGGCTTCAAGCGAGATCGAGAGCACTCGCCGGTTGCCACCCGAACTGCTCGACAGGCTGCATGAAGCCGGTCTCTTCCGCCTGTTGCTGCCGCGCTCGTCGAACGGAATCGAGACCGATCCCGTCACCTTCTTCCATGTGACCGAGACGATAGCGCGCGTCGACGGCTCGACCGCGTGGTGCCTGAGTCAGGCTGGCGGCTGTGCGATGTCGGCGGCCTACCTCGACCTGCCGGTGGCGCACGAGATTTTCGGCAACGACCCGCGCGCGGTGCTCGCCTGGGGCCCCGGTCCCGCGGTCCGGGCGATCGAGTGCGAGGGCGGCTACAGGGTCACGGGCGTATGGGCGTTTGCCTCCGGCGGGCGGCATGCGACCTGGCTCGGCGCCCATTGTCCGATCTTTGCCGCCGACGGCTCGCCGAAACTCGGCGCCGACGGAGTTCAGCAGGAGCGCACCATGCTGGTGCGCAGCGAGGACGTCGAATGGACCGACATCTGGAACACGGTCGGCCTGCGCGGCACCGCCAGCGACCAGTTCGCGCTGAATGATTTCTTCGTCAGGTCGGACCACTCGATCACGCGCCAGTTCGACCAGGAATGCCGCGAGCGCGGACCGCTCTACCGCATGGGCGCCGGCACCTGCTACCAGGTCGGCTTCGCCGGCGTCGCCTGCGGCATCGCGCGCGGCGCGCTCGACAGTTTTGTCGATGTGGCGCGCCACAAGGTGCCGCGCGGCGCCAAGAATCCGCTGCGCGAGAATGCCGTGGTGCAATCCGGCCTTGCCCAGTCCGAAGTCGATCTGCGCGCCGCGCGCGGCTTCGTGCTGCAGTCGATGGCCGAGATCTGGAAGCACCTGTGCGCCGGCGCCCTGATTACGGTAGAGCAGCGCATCACCGTGCGGATGGCGGCGACCAATGCGATCCACAAGGCGCGGGAGGCGGTCGACTTCGCCTACAATGCCGCGGGCGCGACCGCGATCTTCGAGAGCCATCCGCTGGAGCGCCGCTTTCGCGACATCCACACGGTGACGCAGCAACTACAGGGTCAGTACAGGCATTTTGAAACCGTCGGCGCCTGGATGATGGGTGTCGAGGCCGACCTCACCTTTGTCTAACCCGGCTTTGCCAAGGAGAAGAACCATGCCGCTCGGCGGACTGCAGCACTACACGATCGAACCCCAGGACCTGGAACGGACCAGGGAATTCTACTGCGACGTGCTCGGACTCGAAAACGGCGAGCGCCCGCCGCTGGATTTTCCCGGCTACTGGCTGTATTCCGGCGGACAGGCCACCGTGCATCTGATGGGCACGCGCAAGCCGCGCGAAGGCATCGTGGTGCGCGGCACCGCGAAGAAATACGAGGACACCGGCCGTCTCGATCATATCGCCTTCGCCGCAACCGACGTCGAGGGCGTGCGCAGGCGCCTGCACGCCAAGGGCGTCAAATTCCGTGAAAGCATCGTGCCGCGCACCGGCGATACGCAGTTTTTCCTCTACGATCCCGATGGCGTCGGCGTGGAGCTGAATTTCCCCAAGGCGTAGCGCGCCACGCTTTGCAGCGACTGATTCCCGACAAGGCCACGACTCAGCCATGTCTCGGGCGCGGAACCGTCCGCTTTTCTTCAATTTTGCGTGACGAATTCAAGCGCCGCGCCGCTGCGGCAGGATAGCCGGGTGCCGCGCCTTTCACCTACCCCAGGGCACGTGTACCCGGCTATTCGCCGGCAGCATCAAGTGGCGAACGCGCCTACGATCGGCCGTCCGGAGGACAGGCTTGCGCCTCAATCCAGTCCACGCTCGTGGCTGAGGCGCACCATCTCCTGAATGAAAATCTGCTTCTGCTTGTCGTCGAGACTGCCATAGAGCGGTTCGGCCGCGTCGGCTACGTTGCGCTGGTCGGCGGCGCGATCGATGAGGAACTGGGCCTCGTTGCGCATCTGTTCGATGATGTCGTCGGGCGGATCACGCTTGGCGCGGGCAATTCGCAGGTTGAGACGCTCGGCGCCATTGTGGCCGAGATAGTGCATGGAGCTGCTGAAACCCGACCAGTTCTTTTCCTGGTCGGGCGAGAGGTTCAGTTCCTTCTTGATCCGCTCGATATTGGCGTCGCTGTTGGCGACGATCTGCTCCGCGGTCATCTGCGGCGGCTGCTCCTGGGTGAGCATCGCCGGTTGTTTGGCGGCGACCTTCGCCTCCTTTGCGGCCTTCGCCGTCTTGGCCGTCCCGTTTTGTTTGCTGTCGGTCGGCGCCGGCTGGGTGTTGTTCTTGCCCGTGAGCACGCCGGTGACGCCCGTCACCACGCCGACGACGCCGCCGATCGCGCCTCCCAGCACGCCGCCGACGGGTCCGGCCGCCTTGTTGCCCTCCTTGGCTCCTTGCTGGACGCCTTGGACCAACCCCTGCGCATCCATCATTGACGGCGCGGCGAGAAGAAGGACGACAACGGCGCCAAGCGCGAAGCGCACTCGCAACCGCGCACGCGCCGTCGATGTCGGGCTGGTCATTTCTTGATCTCCTTGGTCGATCCTGGTTTGCGGGCGGGGGGCTTTTGACGATGGCAAGCTGCCAATCGGGACATTATCGTCATCGCAACCGGTACGTCTACCGCGGCGCAATGCCTCGCGGATCAGGAAAAGGCCAGCACGCAAGCGAGTTAATCCTGCGAACCGGGAACCCGCGGCGCTGTCGGAAGGCTTCGAACGATACCCGATACGCCGTATGTGCAGCGCAATATCGGGCAGTGAGCCAACAAGGGGTCGTTGCCGCTTCGATAAGCAGCAGGCGGACCGCACGACAGCGGACACAACGTTAGTTTTAGAATGCCAAGCACCTGATTTCTCGACAGACGCCGGCAATTCTGCTCTGATCACGACAACGACATCCCCGCACCGCCTTGCAAGTCTGCCCGGCGGCGAAGAAAAACAACAAACCGCGGGATTTCCAACTCAACCCGATTGGCCCACCAGGGAGGGAACGCCATGTCACGAAAAAAGCTCACTCGACGACAATTCGTAGCCGCCACCGCGCTAACATCCACGGCGCTGATCACCGCGCCCTATGTCCGCGGCGCTTACGCGGCGGGCAAGCTCACGCATCGGCTTCTGGGATCACTGGGTGCCCGGCGCCAACAAGGCCTCGACCGATCTCGTCAATGAGTGGGCTGCCAAGGAGAAGGTCGAAGTTGAGATCGACTACATCACGAGCCAGGGCAACAAGAACCTTCTGACCATCGCCGCCGAAGGGCAGGCGAAGTCGGGCCACGACATCCTGGCGATGCCGACCTGGAATGCCCACGCCAACTCGGACCTGGTCGAGCCCGTCAACGACATCATGGAGCCGCTGATCAAGCAGAACGGCGCCGTGAACGGCACGGTACAGTATCTCGGCCAGCTCGACGGCAAGTGGCTCGGCGTTCCCGCCTGCATCGGCAGCCAGATCAAGGGTCCCTGCTCCCGCATCGACCTGATGAAGAAGTACGCCAACATCGACGTGCAGGCGATGTATCCGGCAGGCAGCCCGCCCAAGGCGGACAACTGGACGCTGGATACGTTCCTCAAGGCGGCGGAAGCCTGCCACAAGGGCGGCTTCCCCTTCGGAATCGGTCTCGGCGAGACCAGCGACTCCGTCGATACCGCTGGCGCGATCTTCGAGTCGTTCGGCGCCAAGCTGGTCGATGCCAAGGGCAACCTGACGGTCAAGACCGACGAGGTGCGGCAGGCGCTCGACTACTACAAGAAGCTGATCGCCTTCCTGCCGCCGGATGTGGCGGCCTGGGACGACGCCTCCAACAACAAGTGGCTGGTCTCCGGCAAGGGCGCGATGATCATGAACCCGCCGAGCGCCTGGGCGGTCGCCAAGCGCGATGCGCCGCAGGTCGCCGAGCAATGCTGGACCCACGGCTTCCCGTCCGGGCCCAAGGGCCGTTTCGCCCCGTTCCTGCCTTTCTTCTGGACCACATGGAACTTCTCCAAGAACAAGGAGGCGGCCAAGAGCCTGCTGGTCCACCTGTCGCAGCCGGCATCGATCGCGAAACTGGTCGAGGCGAGCGGCGGATATGACCTGCCGGCCTTTGCCAATCTGACCACGCTGAAGACCTGGGCGGAGGCAGAGCCGCCGAAGGGGACGCTGTTCCACTACCCGAATCCGTACAATCACCAGCAGCTTTCGATCGCCGCCTCCCCGGCGCCGCCGAAGATCGCCCAGCAGATTTATACCCAGGCCACGCTCACCAAGATGTGCCTGCGATACTACCAGGGCGAAGCGATGGAGAAGACGCTGGCCTGGGCGGAAGGCGAGTGCGAAGGCTTCATGCGTAGCTGAGGCTCTTGAATTTCGCCGCAGCGGCCCGTGTTTGATGACGGTCCGCTGCGGCGTGCATCCGATAATCTCGTCCACACGATCGGAAGCCGGCGTGACGCCGGCTGCACGATACCGGATCAAACTCGCGAGGAAGGTGCAACATGGTCGATGTCGCATTTCAGCCGAACAGCGTCGGGCAGATGGAAGGCGCGCGAAAGCGTCCCAGTTTGCGGGCCGCACTGAGGCGGAAATCGACCACGGCATTTCTGATGACGCTGCCGCTGATCCTTCTGATCGGCATTCTCGTGATCTATCCGGCGGTCTATTCCGTGCATCTGGCAACGCTGAACAAGTCGATGCAGCATTTTATCGGCTTCGGCAATTTCGAGTTCCTGTTCAAGCGCGAAACCTTCTGGCTGGTGGTCGAGCAATCCTGCATCTTCGCGATCACCGCCGTCCTGTTCAAGGCGCTGATCGGCTTCATCGTCGCGCATTTCGTCCACAACATTCCGGCCAAGGGCCAGCGCAAATGGCGCGGCATGTTGCTGGTGCCGTGGGTGATACCTCCCGCCATGAGCACGCTGGCATGGCTGTGGCTGTTCGACCCCTCCTACAGCGCCTTCAACTATACCCTGGCGTTTTTCGGCATCGGACCGATCCCCTGGACCGGCGACGCCGCCTGGGCGCGTTTTTCGGTCATTCTCGTCAACATCTGGTACGGCGCGCCGTTCTTCATGATCATGTACCTGGCGTCGCTGAAATCGGTGCCGGAGCAGCTCTATGAAGCCGCCGCCATCGACGGCGCCAACTGGTGGCAGCGCATCTGGTTCGTGACGCTGCCGATGATGCGCAACATCATCGCGATCACCACGCTGTTCTCGCTGATCGTCACCTTCGCCAATTTCGATATCGTGCGGATCCTGACCGCCGGCGGCCCGCTTGACCATACCCATATCTTCGCGACCTGGGCGTTCCGGGTCGGCATCGAGGGCAGCGATATTCCGCTCGGCGCCAGCGTCTCGCTGTTCATGGTGCCGATCCTCGCGGTGGCGGCGATCTTCATCCTGCGCGACGTCAACAAACGCGGGAACGAAGCCTGATGAGCACGATGGCGATCGACAAGGCCGGACCCAGGCGCAAGGTCAACTACGGCAGCATGAGCCGCGACCGCACCTGGGCGCTGCGCTGGTCGTACTTCTTCCTGACGCTGTTTGCGATCTTCTCGCTGGTGCCGCCGCTCTACATGCTGATCACCTCGCTCAAGAGCAGCGCGGAGATTTCGGCGGCGACCAATCCGTGGTGGGTATTTCATCCGACGTTTTCCAACTACGCTGAGCTGCTGGGCTCGAACCAGTACCTGCGGTTCTTCCTGAACTCCGCGATGGTTTCGGTCTTCGTCGTGAGCATCACCATGCTGATCAGCGTGCCGGCGGCGTTCGCGCTGGCGCGGATGCGGTTCTGGGGATCGGCCGTGCTCGCAACCGGGGTATTTCTGACCTATTTGATCCCTGACAGCCTGCTGTTCATTCCGCTGTTCAAGATGTTCGCGGTGATCGGCGACTGGACCGGGATCCAGCTGATCAACCGCTGGTACGTGCTGCTGTTCATCTACCCGACGCTGACGGTGCCGTTCTGCACCTGGATCATGATCGGCTATTTCGCATCGATCCCGAAGGAACTCGACGAGGCCGCCATCATCGACGGCGCGTCATGGTTCCAGACCCTGACCCGGATCTTCATTCCGGTGGCGCTGCCCGGCCTGATCGCCGCCACCATCTTCGCCTTCACGGTGTCATGGGCGCAGTTTCTCTATCCGCTGGTGTTCACCACCTCGACCGATCAGCAGGTGCTTCCCGTCGGCATCATCACCACCCTGATCAAGGGCGACGTCTTCAACTGGGGACAGATCATGACCGGGGCGCTACTCGGCGCCGCGCCGCCGCTGATCATCTACGCGTTCCTGATGGACTATTACATCGCCGGGCTGACCGCCGGCGCAACAAAGGGTTGATATCGATGGCTGACGTGACGTTGCGCAAGGTGATCAAGCGGTACGACGAAGTCGAAGCGGTGCGCGGCATCGACCTCGACATCGCCGATCACGAGTTCATCGTGCTGGTGGGCCCGTCGGGCTGCGGAAAATCGACCACGCTGCGGATGATCGCGGGGCTCGAGGACATCACCGACGGCGACATCATGATCGGCGGCGACGTCGTCAACGACGTGCCGCCGAAGGACCGCGACATCGCGATGGTGTTCCAGAACTACGCGCTCTACCCGCATATGACGGTTGCCGAGAACATGTCGTTCGGGCTGCGGCTGAAACACTATCCAAAGGCCGAGATCAAGAGCCGGGTCACCGAAGCCGCCCGCCTGCTCGATATCACCGACCTGATCGACCGCAAGCCGAAGCAGCTTTCCGGCGGCCAGCGCCAACGCGTCGCGATGGGCCGCGCCATCGTGCGCAACCCGAAAGTCTTCCTGTTCGACGAACCGCTGTCCAACCTCGATGCCAAGCTCCGGGTCCAGATGCGGATCGAGATCAAGAAAGTGCACCAGAAGGTCCGCACCACCACCGTCTATGTCACCCACGACCAGGTCGAGGCGATGACGCTGGCCGACCGCGTCGTGGTGATGAACAATGGCCGCATCGAGCAGATCGGCACGCCGAACGAACTCTATCACCATCCGGCCACCCGCTTTGTCGCGGGCTTCATCGGCTCGCCGGCGATGAATTTCATTCCGTGCCGAACTCGAGGAGGCCGGCGGCAGGCTCAACATTCGCCTGACCGACCGCCTCGCCTTCCCGCTGCCGCCAAGCCGGGCGGCGCGGTACCAGAACGTCTCGCGCAACGACAAGGTGCTGCTGGGCCTTCGGCCCGAGCACATCACCGAAGCGAACGCGCATCCGGAGCCCGGGTTTGAAGCTTTCGACACGGTGCTCGATGTCACCGAGCCGATGGGCATGGAGACGCTGATCTATTTCACGATGGAGGGCGCCCAGATCTGCGGGCGGGTCAACCCCAATGCCGGCGCCCGCGACGGCGAGCCGCTGCGATTGGCGGTGGACTTCAACAACATGCACCTGTTAAACGAGGCCACCGGCGTCGTCATTTGACGGCCGCGCAACAAGAAGAGCCCGGGGCAGGAACAAGGGAATGGCGACCAACAAGAAGAAAATTTTCGTCACTGAATCGATGTCGCAGCCGGGTCGGGCTCTGTTGAAGCAGCGGGACGACATCGAGCTCGTCGAGTTTCCCAACATGATTTCGGCCAGGGATTTCGAGGCCATGCTCAAGGAGCAGGCGCCGGTTCACGGCGTGGCGCTCGGTGGTACGCGTTTCGGCGAGCCTGAACTCGAGGCCTCCAAAGACATGAAGGTAGTGACGCGAATCGGCGTCGGCTACGACGCCGTCGATGTCCCGGCGCTTTCCCGCCGCAGGGTCCCTCTGATGGTGGCGGGCACCGCCAACTCGCCGTCGGTTGCCGAGCAGGCGCTGTTCATGATGCTGACCCTGGCCAAGCGTGCGGTGGAAATGCATTCCATCGTCAAGGACGGCAAATGGGGCCATCGGCTCGGCATGCTGCCTTACGACCTGTTCGGCAAGGCGGTGCTGATCATCGGCTTCGGCCGCATCGGCACGCGCACCGCCAAGCGCTGCCTCGCGATGGAAATGAACGTCCTGGTCTACGATCCCTACAAGCCGGCCGCCGAGATCAAGGCCGCGGGATGCGAGCCTGTCAATGACCTCGACGCGGCGCTGCCGCGCGCCGATTTCGTCAGTATCCATTGCCCGAAGACCAACGAGACCATTGGGATGTTCAACGCGGCGCGATTGCGGCGCATGAAGCCCACGGCCTATCTGATCAATACCGCGCGCGGCGGCATCGTCGACGAGGCGCAGCTGTATGATGCGCTGGTGTCGGGAAAGATCGCCGGCGCCGGCCTCGATGTGTTCGAGCAGGAGCCGCCGCCGCCGGGACATTCGCTGTTTTCGCTTCCCAATGTCATCATGGCCCCGCATGTTGCCGGCGTCACAAGGGAGGCGGTTGATCGCATGAGCGTGCAAACCGCGCGCAATATCTTGAGCGCGCTCGACGGCGAACCGATCCGTCAGAACGTCATCAATCAGGATGTACTCGGTTAGGCCAAAACGGGCGCTGCCAGTTTCCACCGATTTCGCCGGCTTCGTTGCTTCATCATCGCGGGTATCGACATGTCGTTCAGGGAATACGGCAGCTATGACGGGATGGGCCTTGCCGAACTCGTCCGCAAAAAGCAGGTCAGCGCCGGCGAATTGCTGGACGAAGCCATCGTCCGCACCGCCAAGGTCGATCCGCAGATCAATGCCGTGGTCGTCAAGCATTACGACTACGCCGAACGGCAAATCGGCAACGGCCTTCCCGCCGGTCCCTTTACCGGCGTGCCGTTTCTCCTGAAAGATCTCGAAATTCTCGAGGGCACGCGGACCACCTGGGGCGCGAGCCTCTTCAAGGACGCCGTCGCCGACCACACCGGCACGCTTGCGCAACGTTTTCTCGATGCCGGCCTCGCCATCTTCGGCAAAAGCGCGTCACCGGAATTCGGCTTGATGCCGACCACCGAACCGCGACTGTTCGGTCCGACCCGAAACCCCTGGAACCTCGCGCATTCCTCGGGCGGCTCGTCCGGCGGCGCGGCCGCGGCGGTCGCCGCGCGCATTCTCCCGGTCGCGCACGCCAGCGACGGCGGCGGTTCGATCCGGATTCCGGCTTCCGCATGCGGCGTGTTCGGACTGAAACCGACGCGCGCGCGTACGCCGCTTGGTCCTGATCGCGGCGAGGGCTGGGCCGGGTTTTCCTGCGGCCATGTCGTGAGCATCAGCGTGCGCGACAGCGCGGCGATGCTGGACGCGATCTCCGGCCCCGAGCCATCGAGCCCCTATGTCGCACCGCCCCCGCAGCGGCCGTTCCTGGAAGAAGTCGGGCGCGACCCCGGCCGCCTGCGCATCGCCTTTACCGACAAGTCGCCCTATGGCGAGGCGATCGATCCCGAAGTCGCCGCGGCGACCCGGGAGGCGGCCAGCCTGCTGGCAAAACTCGGCCACCACGTCGAGGAACGCGCGCCGCCGCTGGCCGCCGATCCGGCCGCCGTCATGGCGGCCATTGTCGGCGCCAACACGTCACTGACGGTGCGACTTACGGAGCAGCGCTTCGGCCGCGCCATGACGGAGAACGATTTCGAGGTGTTGACGCTGGCGAGTGCCCATAACGGGCAGAAGACGACCGCGACCGACTACGTGGCAGCCCAACTCGGCGCGTTTCAGATTTCGCGGGCGCTGGCGGAGTTCTTCGCAAGCTACGACGTGTTCCTGTGCCCGACGCTCTGCACACCGCCGCTGCGGATCGGCGAACTCAACTCGATGGCGCAGGATCTGTCGCATATCGCGCCGACGCTGCGCCGCTACATTCCTGCGACCGCCATGTTCAACATGTCCGGCCAGCCCTCGATGTCGGTGCCATTGCAATGGAGCGCGGCCGGATTGCCGCTCGGCATGATGTTTTCCGCGCGCTTCGGCGACGAGGCGACGCTGTTTCGGCTGGCGGCGCAACTCGAGCAGGAACGCCCCTGGAAGCACAAAACACCCCCAGTTTGCGCATAAACCCGACAAAACCTGGCCTCATTCGAGCGCGAGAAATGGAACCCGGCGCCGATTGCACCGTTTTCCTTCCCGTTGATTTGCGACATTTCCGGAGACTGGATTCTTGACCAAGAGCGACCCGACCGATCACGCGCTGGCGGCGATTGCCAGCATTCTCGATCATCCGGAACCCCCTCCTGCGCCGGAAAAGGCCGCGATTGAGGAACGGGCGGGCGCTGCGAGGCCGATGGATGCCGACGGCTATCAGAAACTCGGCCCCGGCCCGATGGCGGCCATCCGTTTCAAATGGCGGGTCCGCCACGCCGAAGACGGCGAATATTACGTCGATGAGACCATCGGCGAAAACTCAGCACCCATCGTCAGCGGACCGATGACCGCGGACGCCGCGATCAAGCTTGTGGACGAGCGCGAGGGCGAGGCGCGGCGTCGCTTCGAGGCACTGCGGAGCGAAATGGCCGGACGCGGCGCGGCTGCGAACCTGGTTCGCAGAGATGCGGGCGAGATCTAGCCCGCGCGATGCTCCAGGAATTGGCCTGGTGTTCCCAGAAAATCCTTTTTTGCGAGATCAACGCCGCAATGGCGCATGATGTCGTAAGCCGTCGTGACATGGAAAAAGAACTGCGGTGCGCTGAACATGAGCAGCAACGACAGGCCGGCAAATGTCCGCTGCGAGCCGTTCTTGAACGTGAAGACGACTTCTTTTTGCTCGGTTCCGTCGATGTCTGTGGGCTGCAAGACGCGCATGAACTCGATCGCGGTTGCGATTCTCGCTTTCAGTTCTGACATATCGGGCTCCGTGTCGGGAAAGATCGGCGGCGCAACGCCGGCCAGCAGACCGCATGAGACGACCGCGTGCCGGATCGCCTCGCCGACCTGGCGCGTCAGATCGTACATGTTGGGGGAGAGCCGCGCGCGGAGCAGGATCGAGGGATCGATTTTGCGCGCTTGCGCGTGATCCGCCGCGCGGTCGAGAAGGTTGGACAGATTGCCCAGAAATTGGCTGAAGACGTCGACAGATGACTTGTACATGGAGATGGTCAATGTTTGCGATCCTGTTTCAGGTGGGACCGAGGGCTATCTCCACGTTATGCAACGGGCCATCGATTGGGTAGGGTTGCACGGTCAATTCCACCTCGCCTGAATGACGCTTTCTTGGCCGGAGAATTTGACTTCCCCCGGGAAAATTGACCGCGTTGGCCGTCCTAAACTAGACTGGCGTAGCTTGAACCAAAGCCGGCCAGTGCACGACTCATGGCTTGAAAGTGATCTAGGTCACGTTGCCAAAATCTGCCGAAGCGTAGGATCGCAATTTGCGCTTCCCCCTGCCCAGGAGGTCATCATGAAAAAGCTTGTTGCGATCGCCGCCTTCTTGCTGGCGAGCACCGCTGCGCAGGCGCAGTACACCTTCCAGTATGGCGGCCACACCATCCGCATCGACCCGGATCGTGGCACCGTTTCGATCCCCGGCGTCTATGACAACAGTGGACGGCGGTCGAGGCACTCGCATAGCGATCAGGACAACGCGCGCAAGCAGGCGCCGCAGCAGGCAAAGGTCGATCCGCAGGCGCCGGCCGCAGAGCCCGCGCCGACCGAACAGACCCCCGCCCCCGCGGCGGCCAATGCCGCGCCGCTGCCGCCGGCCGCGACGGCGGCCATTACGCCCGTGGATAATGCAACGCCGAACCAGCCCGCCGCAAACGCACCGCAAGTGCAGCAGGACGCCGCCGCTCCCGTCGTTCCCCCGGCCCCGCCCGTGCAGCCCGAGGTCGTCGCGACGACGGCCCCGGCGCCAAAGCCCCCGGCACCGGCGGTTCAACAGGGCAATTCGCCGCTCGGCGTTTGGCTGACCGAAGAGAAGGAGGGCAAGGTGCGCATCGAGCAATGCGGCGCCAATCTTTGCGGTTACTCGGTGGATGCCAAAACCAACGCGAACGGCGAACAGGTGTTGATCAATATGCGGGCGGGCAAGGATTCCAAATGGAGCGGTCGAATCCTCGATCCGAATACCGGAAGCACCTATAATTCGACGATCGCGCTGAAGGGCACGGACACCTTGCGCGTTCAGGGCTGCGCCTTTGGCGGCATGTTCTGCGGCGGCCAGACCTGGAGCCGGGTGAACTAGCGGTTGCAGGTGCGAAGCCGCGTCCGCGCGGCCTTATCGTCCTGGTTGAACTTCGGGCGGCGATACCGCGACAACGTCGCATGGTCCCGCCTGACAAATCCGACGACCGCCTTCCCGATGAGGCTCCCCTTGAATGGAGTCCGCTGTGCGCGGTGATTTGTTTGCCGCCCGGGGATCGTTCACTTGCAGGCACGGCGCAGGAAGGGCGCGATCTCATGTTCGCCGAACTTGCGGGCGTAGACCTTTCGGGGGCCGATTTTTACTGGGCCATGTTCCATCAAGCCAACCTCGAAGGTGCCGTGATGGTGCACTGCGATTTGCGCGGAGCAACCTTCCACCGGGCCAATCTCCGCTATGCCGATCTCTCCGACGCCAACTGCGGGCTCGACAATCTCGGCGGCCCGACCAATTTCATTGACGCCGATCTTTCGGGCGCCCGGCTTCGCAATACCAATATCGGCGGCGCCGACTTCACGGGCGCGCGTTTCGTTGGCGCCGATCTTTCCGGTGCCCGCGCGACGAGCATGCTGCCGGCGCGCCCGACGCGTTTCCACGGCGCGGATTTGACTGGCGCGCGGCTGCGCGACGCGGAGCTGGCAGGGGCGATTTATGACGGCACCACGGTATTTCCGAGCGGTTTTAGGCCTGACCATGCGGGCATGGTAGCGAGCCGCCCACGCAAGCCGCGGCGGAAATAGGCGCGGCGCGGAATTTCAACCGCGCCGCGTGCGGCGCATCGCGTCGAGCGCCAACCGAACCGGGTTCACGGACCCGCGCGCAGCCCGTGTGACTCCCATCACATTCTCCGGCAAACTCCTGTGTGACCATGCTGGCGTCCAACAAAGAGGGGGACGTCATGGGACAGTTTCGCAAATCGGTTGTCGCCTTCCGTATCCTGTTGCTCGTGGGCCTGCCGACCGCTACGCCCGCTGCGGCCGCGACATTCGACGGTGAATGGAATGTCCAGATCAGCTCGACCAGCAGCGCCTGCGGCAGCGGCGCAACGGTCTCGATCGGGATCAACAACGGCCAGGTGGCGTCGACCAATGCGATGGTGAAGGCCTCCGGCCGTGTCGCCGAAGCCGGCAACATCGCGGTGACCCTGGTCAGCGGCATCAAGCGCGCAACCGGATTTGGCCACCTCAGCGCCACCTCGGGTTCCGGCACCTGGCGCGGCGTGCTCTGCTCCGGCACCTGGACCGCGCAGCGGATCTGACCGGCCGCAGCGGACCTAACCGACCGCCGCCGAATATTCCGCGTCGGTCACATGCTCCATCCAGTTCACGAAGCTGCCGTCGAGGGCTTCCTGCATCGCAACGTGGGTCATGGCATTGGTGGGCGAAGCGCCGTGCCAATGCTTTTCACCCGGCGGAATCCAGACCACATCGCCGGGCTTGATTTCCCGGATCGGTCCGCCCTTCGATTGCACCCGACCGACACCTGAAATGACGTAGAGCGTCTGGCCCAGCGGATGGGTATGCCAGGCCGTCCGCGCACCGGGCTCGAAGGAGACCCGGTTCGAGGCGACCCGCGCCGGCGCCGGCGCCACGATGATCGGATCCTGCAGCACCGTGCCGGTGAAAAACTCCTTGGGCGCGAGACGGGTCGGCCGTGAGCCGGCGAGATAAAGCTCCATAATCATCCTCCTGCAATGACGGACGTTGTTTCCGCTGACGTCGGTTATTTCTTGGTGGCCGCATAGCGCGCCTTGGTCTCGGCATTCATGGGATAGAGGCCGGGCAAGACCGCGCCCGAATTCACCTGCTCGACGATCCAGGCCTCCATGCGCTCCTGCTCGGCGCCTTCCGCCAGGATGAGGTCGAGAAAGGCCCGCGGGATCACTACCGCGCCGTCCTGGTCGGCGACGATGACATCGTCAGGGAAGATGGCAACGCCGCCGCAGCCGATCGGTTCGCCCCAGCCGACGAAGGTCAACCCTGCGACCGAGGGCGGCGCGGCATAGCCGTCGCACCACACCGGCAAGCCCGTTCCAAGCACGCCTTCGAGATCGCGCACGACGCCGTCGGTCACCAGCGCCGTGACGCCCCGCTTCACCATGCGCGCGCACAGGATATCGCCGAAGATGCCGGCGTCGGTGATGCCCATGGCATCGACCACGGCAATACAGCCTTCCGGCATCGCCTCGATCGCGGTGCGGGTGGAAATCGGCGAGGACCAGGATTCCGGCGTCGCCAGATCCTCCCGTGCGGGCACGAAACGCAGCGTAAAGGCCGACCCGACCAGCCGCTTCTGCCCGGCCCGCAGCGGCCGCGCACCTCGCATCCAAACGTTCCGCAGGCCTTTTTTGAGGAGAACCGTGGTGATGGTGGCGGTCGACACGTCGGAAAGGGTCTTGATCGCTTCTGGGGAAAGGGACATCGAACACGGAACTCCGAAAAAACGGGATGAATGGACGCGCGCATCTTGCGGGGCGCGCGCAACGCGTCAAGAGCGCCACACGGTAAGTAGCGTGACAAGCCGCGTATATTGAGCCAAAAACGCCTCAAAGACCGAGTTTGTGAGGCCATGGCCGCGACGCTCTCCCCGCCCCGTATTCTGCCCAGTGGCGACAGCGCCATCACGGTCGAATTCAGCCGAAACATCGACGATGCCGCCAGCCAGCGGGTGCTGGCGCTCGACCGGCGGCTTGCCAGCGAACCCGTCGCCGGCGTGACCGAAACCGTGCCGACCTACCGCTCGCTGCTGGTGCATTACGACCCCACGGTGGTCGATTTCGAGACGCTGGGTGAAAGGCTGGTTACTCTCGCCGGGCGGCCGGCTTCGCTGGCCGCAAAGGCGCGGCGGTGGCGCATTCCCGTGACCTATGGCGGCGAGCATGGCATCGATCTCGAAGAGGTCGCCAACACGCTGAAGACCACGCCCGACGACATCGTGGCGCGCCATGTCGCCGGCGACTATCGGGTGGCCATGATCGGTTTCACGCCGGGCTGGTCCTATCTCAGTGGGCTTGAGCCGTTCCTGCACATTCCACGGCGGAAAAATCCGCGTGTGTTGACGCCGGCCGGCACCATCTCCATCGGCGGTGTGCAGGCCGGCGTCCAGTGTCTGGCCGGTCCGAGTGGCTGGCACCTGTTGGGACGCACCGCGGTCAGGACCTACCAGTTGCACCGTGACCCGACCTTCCTTTTGGAGCCCGGCGACCGCGTGACGTTTTCCACCGTCGATGCCAGGACGTTTGCGGAGCAGGATCGCGCCGCGGAGCGTGGCGAAATCATCGCCGAGTTGATCGCCATATGAGCAGGCTGGTCGTTTCAACCATTGGGCCCGCGAGTTCGGTGCAGGATGGCGGCCGTCATGGCGCCCAGCGCTACGGCCTGACGCCGTCCGGCGCCATGGACCGGCTTGCGCTGGCAGCGGCGAATACGCTGGTCGGAAATCCGCCACTCGCGGCGGCGATCGAAATCGGCCCGTTCGGCGCCGCCTTCACGGCGCGCGACGGCGCGGTTCGCCTCGGATTGGCGGGAGCGCCGCGCAACGCTGACATTTCGGGGCGCGCGATCGCATTGCAAACGTCGATCACGCTCGCCGACGGGGAAACCCTCAACCTCGGCTTTGCCCGCGGCGGCGCGTTCAGCTACCTCGCGATCGAAGGCGGGATCGCAGGCGAGCCGGTGTTCGGCAGCCTCGCGGTGAACGCGCGCGCCGGCCTCGGCAGCCCCTATCCCCGTCCCTTGCAGGCCGGCGACGAATTCCAGACCGAGGCCGCCAGCGGCGCGCCCGAGCGCCGGATTGACCTTCCTCCACCGACGGAGGATCCGATCCGCGTGGTGATGGGTCCGCAGGACGACGAATTCGCCGAGGCCGAAAAAAAGCTATTTCTGGACGGCGCGTGGAGGATATCGGCGACCAGCGATCGCATGGGCTATCGGCTCGAAGGCCCTGAAACCAGGCACCTGCACGGTCACAACATCGTCTCCGACGGCACCGTGGATGGCAGCATTCAAGTACCCGGCAACGGCGCCCCGATCGTGCTGATGCCGGATCGCGGCACCACCGGCGGCTATCCGAAGATTGCGACCGTAATTACGGCCGACCTCGGCCGGTTCGCGCAAATCCCGGCCGGAAAAGTCTTCCGCTTCAGGGCGATCACCATGGCCGAAGCGCAGGCCGAAGCCCGCAAATTCACCGAGTTGCTGCGCACCCTGCCCGACCGGCTGCACGGAATCGAACATTTTGACCTCAACATCGAAGCACTGCACGATGCCAATGTCGCCGGCAGCGCCGTCAGCGCCGTCGACTCCCGGACCTGGCAAACGCCATCCGCGGCGGACGCGTTGACGCCGGACTGAACAGAGATCCACTCGCGCAAGGGGACCCCACATGACCACCATCGACCTCAATTGCGATCTCGGCGAGAGCTTTGGCCCGTGGCAGATGGGCAACGATGCCGCCATGATCGAGCTCGCCACCTCGGTCAATGTCGCCTGCGGTTACCATGCCGGCGACGCCGACATCATGCGCCAGACCTGCGAGATGGCGAAGGCGCGCGGCGTCAACGTCGGCGCCCATCCCGGCTACCGCGACCTGCACGGTTTCGGCCGCCGACCGTTCCCGGGCATGAAGGCTTCCGAGATCGAGAACCTCGTCGCCTACCAGATCGGCGCCTTGCAGGCGATCGCGACCGCGGCCGGCCACAAGGTCACCCACGTCAAGGCGCATGGCGCGCTATCGAACGTCGCCTGCGAGGACGAAGCGACGGCAAAGGCCATTGCGTCGGCGATCAAAGCGGTCGACCCCAACCTCGTCTTTGTCGTGCTTGCGAATTCACCGCTTGTGAAGGCTGGAGAGGCCGCCAATCTGCCGATGGTGCACGAAATATTCGCCGACCGCGCCTACGAGGATGACGGCACGCTGGTGTCGCGCAAGAAGCCCGGTTCGGTGCTGCATGATGCGAAGCAGATCGCGCAGCGCGTGGTGCGGATGGTGCAGGACGGCGCGGTCGTGTCGGTCACCGGCAAGGTGATCAAGATGCGAACCGATACCGTATGCATTCACGGCGATACCCCCGGCGCCGTCGATATCGGGCGCGGCGTGCGCCAGGCGCTGAAGGAAGCCGGGATTGCGGTCGCGCCGTTCAGGGTGAACTAGCGTCCTTCAGAACGGGTGGATCGACAGCGTGCCGAACACCACCGCTGCGATCAGCGCGAAGGCGCCATACAGCACGGCGGCACGGAATCCGTTTCCGGTTCGCCTCGATAAAGAGCGTGCGTAGAGATGCAGGCGGGCTTCCGCCGATAGTTCGCGCATGGTCGATCTCCAACGCCCCATCGGGGGTGAGGGAAATCCCGTTTGCGATGGAACTCAAGATGGTCCACGAAATAGTGATGCGAGCGCCGGCGCGGCCGGCGCTCGCAGCGGAAAATTCTGTGCGCGAAATCAGCGCGAGAATTTTATTCGTTCAAAGTTGAGTTGGATTGGAACCGGTTCCCTGCGTCTCAATAGACGTCCTGCTGGAATCGCCCCTTCTTCTTGAGTTCCCCCACGAAGGCGACGGCCTCGTCGGTGGAGCGCGCGCCGAATTGCGCAACGATATCGACCAGCGCGCGCTCGACATCTTTCGCCATCCGCTTGGCGTCGCCGCAGACATAGACGTTGGCGCCCTCGGCAAGCCAGGTCCACAATTCGCGGCCGACCTCGCGCATGCGGTCCTGTACGTAGAATTTTTTCGCGCCGTCGCGCGACCACGCCAGCGACAGTCGCGTCAGCAGACCCGACGTCTTCATGGCATTCAATTCGTCGCCGTAGAAGAAATCGTAGTCGCTGCGCTGATGGCCGAAGAACAGCCAGTTCTTGCCCTGCGCGCCGGTCGCCTTGCGGTCGAGCAGGAAGGCGCGAAACGGCGCGATGCCGGTGCCCGGCCCGATCATGATGATCGGCGTCTTCGAATCCTGCGGCAGCGCGAAGCCGTGCGCCTTCTGCACGTAGACCTTGACCGCGTCGCCGGGTGTGATGCGCTCGGCGAGATAGGTCGAGGCCAATCCGAGCCGCTTGCGCTTACCCACGACGTAGCGCACGCAGTCGACCGTCAGCGACAGTTTTCCGGGTGTCGCATTGTGCGACGACGAGATCGAATAGAGCCGCGGCTGCAGTACTTCAAGCGCCTCGACGAAGGCTTCGGGGTGCGGCCGGACGCCGGAGAACTTTTGCAGCGCCGCCATCACGTCGAGGGTCGCGGCGTCGCCGTCGGGATCTTCCCCTTGCGCCAGCGCGCGCGCCTTTTCGCGCTGCGCGCCACCGGTGACGAAGGAGATCAACTCGAACAGCGTATCCGGCGCGGGCGATAGCGAAACATCCGAAATCAGGACGTCCCGCAGCGTCTTGCCGTTGATGTCGGTCGTATGCGACGCGCCGAGCATGGCGATGATCTGATCGACGAGGCCGAGTTCGTTGCGGGCAAAGATGCCGAAGGAATTGCCGACGACATAATCGAGCCCGCAGCCGGCAAGATCGAAATCGATGTGCCAGGTTTCCTTCTCCGAGCCGGGCTTGTTGAGCAGGCGGCGCGACACGAAGGTCGCCGGCACGGGATTGTCGCGCGAACGCCCGGGTTCGGCGGTAACCGCCACCGGCGCGGCCGGCGCCAGCGCCGGACTCGGCGCGACGGTCTGTACCCTCTCGAGTTCCTCGTGCAGCGCCTTGAGCATGCGCGCGGTTTCCTTGCCGCCGGGAACGCAGAGATTGAGGCGCGCCTCGGTCTTGCTCGCGATCGCTTCCGAATAGTCGTTGCAGTTGTAGCCGCACTGGCCGCAATCCTGCTGTGCCATCGCCGCCATCATCCGCCGGCGCAGTGGCCGGCCTTGCGCGAGTTTCATGCGCTCGGCGATCGGCAACGTCTGGTCGTGCCAGGGCGCCTCGCCGTCGTCGACATCGCCCGCGGGCGCCAGCATCGCGCTGGATTGTTCGGGAGATAGCGGGGTGGTGCCGTCGAGCCCGAGCATCCCGACGAGAAAGCCGTTCAGCCAGAGCCGCTGGTTTTCGGAGAACGGCGCGCTGGGGGGAATGATCTCGAGGCGCGGCGGGGCGGTCATCTGATTCATGTGGATGCTTCCACCTTGGCGAGTTTGCGCAGCGCTTCGCCGTCGTGACGGCGCGCGAAAGCGAGGAAGGGTTCCTCGGGCGAGGCGCGATTCCGGAGATAGGCCTTGAGCAGAAGCTCTACCGTCTTTGGCGTGTCCTCGACCTTGACGTCGCGAAAAACCTCCTGGCCCAGATCGGCATCAGGTCCGAAGCCGCCCCCGGCATAGAGGTGATAGCCCTCCACCGTCTCGTCCTCGGTCGCGCCAGGCACCTTCGCCGCGAGCAGACCGATGTCGCTGATGTAGTGCTGGGCGCAGGAATGATGACAGCCCGTGAGATGGATATTGAGCGGGGTGTCGACCTCGACGCGGGACTCGCACCAATCGCCGATCTCGGCGGCATGACGCTTGGTATCGGAAGCCGCGAATTTGCAACCCTTGTTGCCGGTGCAGGCGATCAGCCCGGCGCGGATCTGCGACGCCGTGATCGCAAGCCCGAGCTTCTCGATGGCTGCGGCCGCCAGCGCCACATCGTCGTCACGCACGCCAGAAAGCAGCAGGTTTTGCCAGACGGTGAGCCTGATCTCGCCATCGCCGAGATCCTGCGCGACCTTGGCGAGCCCGCGCATCTGTGCGCCAGTGAGCTTGCCGACCGGCAGCACGACCCCGATCCAGTTCAGGCCTTCCTGCTTCTGCCGGTGAACGCCGATATGCGCCGTGCGGTCGAAATTCGGGCGCGGCGCGATGGCTTCGGCCGGCGCGCGCACCAGCTTGCTGCCGAGCCGCTCCTCGACTTCAGCCATGAACTTTTCGACGCCCATGCTGTCGAGCACATATTTGAGACGCGCCTTCAGGCGGTTGGTGCGGTCGCCGGTGTCGATGAACACGCGCACGATCGCGTCAGCCACCCTCGTCGCATCGTCAGGCTTGACGATGACGCCGGTCGCCTTGGCGAAATCCCTGTGCCCGGTGATGCCGCCGACCCCGAGGCGAAACCAGACGCCCGGCTCGACGCCGAAACCGTCTTTCACCTCGACGGCGGAAAAGGCGATGTCGTTGGTGTCTTCGAGCACGGCGATCTTGCCGGCCCCGTCGAAGCCGACATTGAACTTGCGCGGCAGCCCGGTGAGCGAACGGTCGTTGAGGATGTGGTAGTGCCACTCGCGTGCATAGGGGCGGGTATCGAGCAGTTCCTGCGGGTCGATGCCCGCCGTCGGCGTGCCCGTGACATTGCGGATGTTGTCGGCCCCCGCGCCGCGCGAGCACAGTCCGATGTCCTGGATGCCCTCGATCAGCGCCACGCTGTTTTTGGGCTCGATCTCCCTGATCTGGATATTGGCCCGGGTCGTGACATGGGCGTAGCCGCCGCCATAGGCCTCGGCGAGGTCGGCGAGCGCCGAGAATTGCCAGTGCTTGAGGATGCCGTTCGGCATGCGCAGGCGGCACATATACGAATCCTGCGCCGGCGCGACATAGAACAGGCCGTAGTAGCGCCAACGGAAATTGTCCGCCGGCGTCGGCGGCGTGTTGTTGCGCGCCTGCTCCTTCAGGCGCTCATAGGCATCGAACGGATGCCCTTCGCGCTTGAATTTCTCCTGGTCGGCGAGTTTCTTGCCGGACGAAGTGAAGCGATCCTGCGCCTTGATGTGCGCAGCGTCAGGGCCGGTCGGCTCGGCGTTGAGCTTTTCGCCCGCCGCACCTGCGCCGGCCGCCCCGATGTTGCGGCCGACCCGACCGACCTGGAGGCCGGACATGAAGCCCTCCAGGTAACGCTTCTGCTCGTCGCTGAAGTCGGTCGGCGTTGGTGTTTCGAGTTTCATGGTGACAACAACCGCTATTCGGCGGCCGTCTGCATCGCGACCGATGATTTCGCCGCGGGCGGTTGCGCCGGCTTGAAGGTGGTGTAGAGCGCAAGCCCGGTGAAGACGAAGCCGCCGACGAGATTGCCTAACGTCACCGGGATCTGGTTCCAAACCCACCAGTCGTAGACGCTGATTTTCGCGCCGAGCAGCATGCCGGTCGGGATGATGAACATATTGACGACGGTGTGCTCGAAGCCGAGCGCAAAGAAGGTGAAGATCGGCAGCCAGGTCGCGGCGATCTTTCCGATCGTGGAGGTCGACGTCATCGCCATCACGACGCCCAGACAGACCAGCCAGTTGCACAAGATGCCCTTGACGAACACGCTGACCATTCCGGCGGTGCCGAGCGCGGCGTTGGCAACGGTCTTGGCCTCGGCCACGGCGACGATGCGTGCCGCGACGCCGGCGACATCGGCCTTGCCCATGTTGGTGAGCGAAATCGCAATCAGGACGCCAAAGGCGATGCTGCCGAGCAGGTTGGCGAGGAATACCCATGACCAGTTGGCGAAGACGGCGCCCCAGGTCGCCTTGCCTTCGAAGCGCGCCAGCGGCACCAGCGCAAAGCTGCCGGTGACGAGCTCGAGGCCCAGCAGCACGATCATGACGAGGCTGACGGGAAAGATCAGCGCCCCGACCAGCGGCTGGCCGGTGGTCACTGCTCCGGTGAAAGCGAGCGTGGTGGCGGCGCCGAGCAGCGCGCCAGAGAGCGCGCCGCGGATCAGCAGATCGCGCGGTCCAAGCGCCAGCTTCCTTGTGCCGGCATCGACCATCGCGGCAACGACGTCAGCGGGTTTTGCGTAATCCATTTTGAGGCTCCAGATGCCACGCGTGGGCGTGGTCAGAACGAGGGAAAAGCGAACGCGCGATCGCCCAATCTCGGCGAGCGATCCGATCAGCCTCGTTGCTGGCGGAAATCCATCCTGGATGGGCCAGCGGGCATCGACGGCGGCTGGCTCACCCTCCGCTATTCAAAACATGTGCCAGTGCAGCAACTCCGGGAAAGCGACGTAAAAACAATGCAATATCTATATTGCAATGCATCAAATGGATTGAAGTTCATGCCTTTTAAGGCGGCAAATCGCTCAATTCATAAGCTGCGAATCAGATCGCCTAAGATTTAGCCAGAGCTGGTCGGCGGGCTATGGAGCGCGTCGGGAAACCGCGAATGAAGCCAGATAACCCGCGATATCGTCAGGGCTAAACGCGGGCCCCACGAAGGCGCCGAACACATCCAAAGGGCTGGTGGTGGAGCGTGCGGGCTTGCCGAGGGCTGCGTCGAACAGATCGGGCCGAAATACCGCCTTTGCTGTCGCAAGCCCCTCGCGGCTGACAGAGGTTTGTCCCCATCGGGCCATCTGCGCATAGAGCCAGGCGGCCTGCACGGGATCGGGCCGCGGCGCACCTTCCCGCCCCACCAGAAGATAGCGGCTACTCTCGCGCAACGTTCCGTCGGGCGAAATCTTCAGCCGGCCGTCCAGCGTTCGCGTGATCAGATCGGCGTCGACGCCGATGCGTTCGGGCCGCGCCAGAATGCGCGCGGTCTCGGCGCGATTTTCCGGCCGCTCGATGAACTCCACCGCGCGAAATGCCGCGCGGACCAGGGCTGCAACAACGTCCGGATTTTTCTCCGACCAGCTCTGCCGGACCGCGAGCACTTTTTCGGCCGCCCGCGCCAGAATATCGGAAACGAAATGCAGGATATGCCCGACGCCGCGATCGACCGCGATCGAGTTCCAGGGCGCACCGACGCAGAAGGCATCGACATGGCCGCTGGCGAGGCTGTCGACCATGTAGGGCGGCGGCAGCACTACGAGGCGAACGTCCTCGTCGGGATCGACGCCACCCGCCGCCATCCAGAAACGCAATTGGTAATTATGGGTCGAGAATGGGAAGGTCATGCCGAAGATGAGAGGCTCCGCGCCTCGCTTGCGCCGGGCCGCGACCACGCGCGACAGCGCCAGCGCGGTTGTCATCGGATCGAAACGGTCGCCCTCGATCTCCGCCATGATCGCCGCGTGCAGCGCGCGCGATACCGTGATCGCATTGCCGTTGAGGCCGAGATTGAAGGGGGCCGATATCGGCACCTTGACGTGGCCCAGGCCCAGGCTGGAGGCGATCGCGACCGGCGCCAGCAGGTGCGCGGCGTCGAACAGGCCGATATTGAGCTTGTCGCGCACGTTCGACCACGACACTTCCCGCACCAGGGTGACGTCGAGCCCTTCGCCTGCGCAAAACCCCTTGTCGACGGCGACGATCAGGGCTGCGGCATCGACCAGCGGAATGAAGCCTATCTGCAGCGGCCCGCTCATTTCAGAAGCTCCGACGCGGTCAGGATCGACTGGGCGATCTCGCTGATCTTTTTCTTTTCCCGCATCGCGGTTGAGCGCAGCAGCACATAGGCCTCCTCTTCGGTGAGGCCCTTCAGCTTCATCAGGATTCCCTTGGCGCGATCGATCACCTTGCGGTCTTCGAGTGCGGATTTTGTGCGCTCGAGTTCATCCTGCAGTTTGGCGAACGCGTTGAAGCGCGAGATACAGAGGTCGAGGATCGGCTTGATGCGTTCCTTCTTCAGCCCGTCCACGATATAGGCGGAGACGCCGGCATCGACGGAGGCCTGGATCGACGCAGCGTCGCTCTGGTCGACGAACATCGCGATCGGCCGGCGCACGGCGCGGCTGACCTGGAACATCTGTTCGAGGACGTCGCGGCTGGGATTTTCCAGATCAATCAGGATGACGTCGGGATCGAGCGCATAAATCCGCGACAGCAAACTCTGCATTTCGCTGATATGCACGACGCCGGTAAAACCCGCTTCCCGCAGCCCCTCCTCGAGGATCGCAGCGCGGATCGGGCTTTCGTCGACAATGACGATCTTTGGAGACGATTCGGAGCCCATCGATCACTCGCATTCCGGCAAAGCATCTCATAGCACGCCCCAAGCAGGCTCAAAGCCTTGTAATTATGGGCAATTGGGACTAGCTCCTGCCATTCAATCGGGCAGATCAGACATGAACCAGGCCGCCGCGCCCAAAGTCAGCTTTGTTTCGCTGGGATGCCCCAAGGCGCTGGTGGATTCCGAGCGCATCATCACGCGGTTGCGCGCGGAGGGTTATGAGCTCGCGCGCAAGCATGACGGCGCCGACCTCGTCATCGTCAACACCTGCGGTTTCCTCGACAGCGCCAAGAAGGAGTCGCTTGGTGCCATCGGCGAAGCGATGGCCGAGAACGGCAAGGTGATTGTCACCGGCTGCATGGGCGCCGAGCCCGAACAGATCGAGGCGGCGTATCCGGGCGTGCTGTCGATCACGGGCCCGCAGCAATATGAAAGCGTGCTCGATGCCGTGCATCGCGCGCTGCCGCCGGTGCACAAGCCGCACCTCGACCTGGTGCCGCCGCAGGGCATCAAGCTGACGCCGCGGCATTACGCTTACCTGAAGATTTCCGAAGGCTGCAACAACCGCTGCAGCTTCTGCATCATCCCGAAGCTGCGCGGCGATCTGGTGTCGCGGCCGGCCAATGACGTGCTGCGCGAGGCTGAGAAACTCGTGAGCGCCGGGGTCAAGGAATTGCTCGTGATCTCGCAGGACACCTCGGCCTATGGCGTCGATCTGAAATATGCGGCTAGCCCGTGGAAGGATCGCGAGGTCCGCGCAAAATTCTTCGATCTGGCGCAGGCGCTCGGCGAGTTCGGCGTCTGGGTGCGGCTGCAATACGTCTATCCCTACCCGCATGTCGATGAAGTCATTGGTTTAATGACGGCGGGCAAGGTATTGCCCTACCTCGATATTCCCTTCCAGCATGCAAGCCCGGAAATCCTCAAAGCCATGAAGCGGCCGGCGGCGCAGGAGAAGACGCTGGCGCGGATCAGGAAGTGGCGCGAGGAATGCCCCGAGCTGACCATACGCTCGACTTTCATCGTCGGCTTTCCCGGCGAAACCGATGCCGATTTTGGCACCTTGCTCGACTGGCTCGAAGAGGCCGAGATCGATCGCGTCGGATGCTTCAAGCACGAACCGGTCGCGGGCGCGGCATCGAATGCGATTGGTCATTCTGTGCCGGACGAGATCAAGCAGCACCGCTGGGACGCGCTGATGGCGCGGCAGCAGACGATTTCCGCCCGCAGGCTGAAGCGTCAGGTCGGCACGCGGCAGCAGGTCATCATCGACGAGGTCGGTCCGACCGTCGCAAAGGGCCGCTCGAAAGCGGACGCGCCCGAGATTGACGGCGCGGTCCATGTTTCGAGCCGGCGTCCGCTGCGCGTCGGCGAGATCGTCACCGCCAGGATCGAACGGTCTGACGAATATGATCTCCACGGCAGCGTGGCGGGGTTCTGAGCTCTCCAGCCATCGCTGCTTTCGGCGATGACACGCGGAGATGATCGTTCAGCCTTGACACCGCCGGCCATTCGGCTGTATGGCCCTGCCCCATGAATTTGAACCGGACCCAACTCCGCGCCGCCAACCGTCGTCGTAGCAACGACGATGAAGGGTCGCGCCGTGTCCGACGACAACGCTGAATAACCAGATCAGCAACGTTTTCGAGAAGGCCGCACCCTCAAAAGTGCGGCCTTCTTGCGTTTGGCAGCCCTTTTCCTTCAACCGCAGGGAGTTTCGACATGAATATCGCCACGCATCCGTTCGACGCATTGATGGATATTACCTCGCGCCCTCAGGCCGTGTTCGTCCGTGGCGAAGGCTCGTTCCTGTGGGACGACACCGGCAAGCGCTATCTCGATTTCATCCAGGGCTGGGCGGTCAATTGCCTCGGCCACTCGCCGCCCGAGATCGCCGCAGCGCTGGCGGCGCAGGCAAAACTGCTGCTGACGCCGAGCCCGGCCTATTACAACGCACAAAGCCTTGCATGGCGAAGGCGCTGGTCGACCGCAGCTGTTTCGACCAGGTGTTCTTCACCAACTCCGGCGCGGAAGCCAACGAGGGCGCCATCAAGCTCGCGCGCAAATACGGCGCGCTGCATCGTAACGGCGCCCATGAGATCATCACCTTCGACGGCGGCTTTCACGGCCGGACGCTGGCGACCATGTCGGCCTCGGGCAAGAAGGCCTTTGAGCCGCTGTTCGAGCCGAAGGTCTCCGGCTTCCCGAAGGCGCAATTGAATGATCTCGCCTCGGTTGAGCGCCTGATCACAGGCAAGACGATCGCAGTCATGCTGGAGCCGATCCAGGGCGAAGCCGGCGTCTGGCCCGCGACGGATCAGTTCTTGCGCGAGCTGCGCGATCTCACCAGGACGCATGGCCTGTTGCTCATCGTGGACGAGATCCAGACCGGCCTGGGTCGCACCGGAAAGCTGTTCCACTACGAGCACGCCGGCATCGAGCCCGACATCATGACGCTGGGAAAAGGCATCGGCGGCGGCGTTCCGCTCGCAGCGCTGCTGGCGACCCATGCCGCTTCCTGTTTCGAGCATGGCGACCAGGGTGGCACGTTCAACGGCAATCCGCTGATGTGCGCCGCCGGGCTCGCTGTTTTGCAGAAGGTCGGCGAAGCGGATTTCCTGAAATCGGTGACAGAGACCGGGCTCTATCTGGAAAGCGAATTGCAGCGAGTGTCAGCGCGGCACGGCCTCGGCGAGGTCCGCGGCCGCGGCCTGTTGCTGGCGCTTGATCTGAAACGCCCCATCGCCGCCGCCATCGTCGCGCAGGCATTCCAGGACGGCGTGCTGCTCAACGCGCCGCGGCCGGATGCGCTGCGTCTCATGCCCTCACTCAACGTCACCAGGGGCGACATCGACCTCATGATCGATGCACTGGACTCGATCCTCACGCAGATGTGTGCGGCAAGGCGCGTGGCGTAAGGCCGAAGTCGGTCATTCCGGGATGGTGCGCCAGCACCAGACCTCAGATGCGCAATTGCGCATCGGGGAATCTCGAGATTCCGGGTTCGATGCTCCGCATCGCCCCGGAGTGACGGTGGGAACTACGGCTTCAGGATCGATGCTCCCGTCGTGGCGCGGCTTTCGAGGTCGGTGTGGGCCTTGGCCGCATCCTTCAGCGCATAGGCGTGGTTGATCGGCACGTGCAGCTTGCCGTTGATCACGGCGGCGAACAGGGTGTCGGCGCCCTCGAGCAGTTCCGAGCGCTTGCCGATGTAATCGTTGAGTTTCGGGCGCGTCGCAAACAGCGAGCCGTGGTTGTTGAGTTCGGCGATCGCGAACGGCGGCACGGGACCCGAGGCGTTGCCAAAGCTGACGAACATGCCGCGCGGTTTGAGGCAGGACAGCGAGCCCGGAAAGGTCGTTTTGCCGACGCCGTCATAGACGACGTCGCAGAGCTCGTTGCGGCTGATCTGCTTTACCCGCGCGACGAAATCCTCGTCGTCATAGAGGATTACGTGGTCGCAACCATTGGCGAGCGCAAGATCGGCCTTGGCTTTGGAGCCGACGGTGCCGATGACGTGGGCGCCGAGCGCCCTTGCCCACTGGCATGCCAACAGGCCGATGCCGCCGGCGGCGGCGTGGATCAGGACCCGATGATGCGGCTCGACCTTGAAGGTCTTGTGCAGGAGATACCAGACCGTCAGCCCCTTCAGCATCAGGACGGCGCCTTGTTCGTAGGTGATGTGGTCGGGTAGTTTGACGAGCTTGTCCGCGGGAATGTTCCGCTCGCTGGCATAACCGCCGAGATTGAAATAATAGGCGACACGATCGCCGGGATGAAAATTGGTCACGCCGGGCCCGACCACCAGAACCTCGCCGGCGGCTTCGTTGCCGGCGACGAACGGCAGTCCCGGCGCCTTGTAGAGCCCGGTGCGATAATAGACGTCGATGAAGTTCAGGCCGACGGCATGCTGGCGGATACGAACCTCGCCCGTTCCCGGCGCCGGCACATCCACGGCTTCATACACAAGGGCCTCCGGGCCCCCTGTCTTGTGCACGCGCACGGCCTTGGCCATATCGGCTCTCCCTGGGCATTGCCTTGTCGCGCAAACGAAAGCCATCAAGACGGCGTTGTCAACTCGATGATCCCCGGCGGGCCCTCGCCAACAAGTTAACGGCCTTCCCTGCGGTTGCGCTTGGCCAGCACGTTGAAGAACTCGACCGCCGCCGAGAACGCGATGGCAAAGTAGATGTAGCCGCGCGGAATGTGGAACTGGAATCCGTCCGCGACCAACGCCACGCCGATCAGCACCAGAAACGCCAGCGCCAGCATTTTGGTGGTCGGATGTTCCGTCACGAATTTCGCCACCGGCCCTGACGACAGGTACATGATCAGACAGGCGATGATGACGGCTGTGATCATGATCGCGAGATCCTGCGCCATGCCGATCGCGGTGATGATGGAATCCAGCGAGAACACCATGTCGATGACGATGATCTCGAGGATCACCAACAAGAAGGCGCTTCTCGCGGTGGCTGCGACGTCTTCCCCGTCGCGCGCTTCGACTTCGGTGTGAATTTCGCGGGTCGCTTTCGCGATCAGGAACAGCCCGCCGCCGATCAGGATGATATCGCGCCACGAAAACGCCATGCCGCTCAAGGTGAGCACGGCTTCGGTCAGCCCGATCAGCCAGACCAGCAACGCGAGCAGCAGGATGCGGAACAAGAGCGCCAGCGCCAGCCCGATTTGCCGCGCGCGCCGTGCCTGCGCGGGCGGAATGCGCGAGACGACGACCGACAGAAAAATCACATTGTCGATGCCGAGGACGATTTCCAGCGCCGTCAGGGTCAGCAGGGCGGCCCAGGCTTCGGGGCTCGTCAACAGCGCAATCATGCCTTGGTCGATCTCAGGAGCCGGATCGCCGCATCACTCGCCACGACATAGGCGGCGATCGCGCAAAGGACGATCTTGATCCACGTTGCGACGACGAAATCATTCGCGAGCGCGGCGGCCGCAAGCACGCCCCAAACCGCGATCAACGACAGCGTCAGCCAGCGCAGGCGCACGACACGCATCGGATGGAGAACGTGGAATGGAAGAAAGGTCGCCACGATCATAACGAGGGTCGCAAGGCTTGAGACCGTCAGCGGCGGATGCAGCAGGAACAGGTAGAACGCCGCGAGGTTCCACAGGCCCGGAAACCCGCGGAAATGATTGTCGGCGCTTTTCATGCGGCGATCGGCGAAATACAGCGCGCCCGAGGTGGCGATGCCGACGCCCAGCAGCGCCGCCGTCGTCGGCAGCAACAGGCCGCTGGCGGCGATGGCATAGGCCGGCACGAAAACATAGGTGACAAAATCGACGACGAGGTCGAGCACGTCGCCCGACCAGTTCGGCTGCAGGCGCGCGACATCGAGCCGCCGCGCCAGCGGGCCGTCGAGGCCGTCAATCGCGAGCGCGGCACCGAGCCACCAGAACATCGCCGCCCAGTGCTCGCGAACGGCCTCAAGCAGCGCGATCAGCGCTATGCCGGCTCCGAGAGCCGTGAAGACATGCACGGCAAACGCGGCGGTCCGCATTCCCGCCGAAACCTCGGACGAATCCTGCTGGTTTATCTGATCCATTGCCGCAACTGCTATCAGGAATTGCGTCGGTTTGCACATCCACAGTAGCGGCGTTCGGTCGCGCAAAACAGCCCGTGAATGTGACAGTGATGCGGACTTGAAAATGTCGCCGGGAGCGTCAATTGTCCCGGTATGAACAATTCGGAAACCTGCGACGTCGTCGTGATCGGTGGCGGCCCGGCGGGCCTCGGCGCCGCGATCGCGCTGGCGCAGACCAGCGCGAC
This sequence comes from uncultured Alphaproteobacteria bacterium, assembly GCA_963721135.1. Lineage (GTDB taxonomy): Bacteria > Pseudomonadota > Alphaproteobacteria > Rhizobiales > Xanthobacteraceae > Bradyrhizobium. The sequence continues at coordinate 442,543 of CAVRIB010000024.1, read as the reverse complement.
CACGGCGCTGGTTGCGCGCCGCGCGGCCTATGCCGACAACCGCACCACGGCGCTGCTCGGGACCTCTATTGATTTCCTGCAGGCGCTCGATGTCTGGCCACGCTGCATGGACGACGCGACCCCGCTGCGGGCGATGCGCCTGGTCGACGACACCGGCCGGCTGATACGTGCGCCCGAGGTGCGTTTTTCCGCCGATGAAATCGGACTGGAGGAATTCGGCTACAATATCGAAAACCGCCTTCTGGTCGCGGCGCTGGAGCAACGCGCGGCTGAAATTCCAGGGCTGAGGCGTTTCGACGATGAGGCCGAGGCGATCAACCCTGGTGAGACCGAGGTTGCCATCCGTACCGGCCATGGCAAATCGCTGTCCACGCGGCTCGTCGCCGGTGCCGACGGGCGGCACTCGCTGTGCCGTGAGGCTGCCGGCATCAACGTCAGGCGGCGCGAACTAAATCAGGCGGCGATTACTTTCAACGTCAGCCATTCGCGGCCGCATCAAAATATCTCGACCGAGTTTCATACCCCGCAGGGTCCCTGCGTATTCGTGCCGTTGCCCGGCAATCGCAGCAGCGTGGTCTGGGTCTGCTTGCCAAAGGAAGCCGAACGGCTGGCCGCGCTCTCCGATGAGGAGCTGTCGGAGGCCGCTGAACGGCAATCGCATTCCATTCTTGGTCGCCTCCGCATCGAGCCGGGCCGGCACCTGTTTCCGCTTTCGATCGAACAGCCCGCGCAGTTTGCCCGATCGCGCATCGCGCTGGTCGGCGAGGCCGCGCATGTGGTGCCGCCGATCGGCGCGCAAGGCCTCAACATGGGATTGCGCGACGCCGCCGATCTCGCCGAGATCGTCGGCCAGGCGGTCGCGTCGGGCGAGGATTGCGGTTCGGACTCGGTGTTGAAGCGTTACGATGCGGCGCGGCGCCCCGACATCCTGAGCCGCAGTTTCGTCATCGATGTCGCCAACCGTTCCCTGCTCAGCGATCTCCTTCCCGTGCAATCCTTGCGCGCGGCGGGCCTGCACCTGATCGGCTCGATCGGGCCGCTGCGGCGGCTTGCCATGCGCGAGGGGCTTTCGCCGTCGTGGCGGTCCCGACGTGCGGGCTAGAAGCGCCGACACGTGGGCGGACCGCGCTTGAGCAAAGGTTAATTCGCGCGTTTGCCTCTAGCATCGGCCACAATCATGGTCTATTCGACGGGGTATGATAAATGCGCGGACCGCCAAATTTCAGATCGGCCAGGTCGTCCGGCACCGGATCTTTTCGTTCCGGGGCGTGATCTTCGATATCGATCCGGTATTCAACAACACCGAGGAATGGTGGTTGTCGATCCCCGAGGACGTCCGCCCGCACAAGGATCAGCCGTTCTATCATCTGCTCGCCGAGAATTCGGAATCGGAATACGTCGCTTACGTTTCCGAGCAGAACCTGTTGCCCGACGATTCCGGCGAGCCGATCCGGCATTCGCAGGTCGCCGAGATCTTCGTCAAGGACAAATCGGGCAGCTACCGCCCGCGCAATCCATCCCTGAACTAGCGGCGCGTCATTTCGGATTACGCAGCGCCGTCCAAGCCACGAGCACAATGCTTCGCTCAAACAAAAAAGGCGCCCTGTCCGGGCGCCTTTTGAATTGTCGGCGGACTTGCGCCTACTTCGTGGCCGGGGTGGCGGCGGCGGGCTGGGTCGCCTCGAGCTTCTTGCGCGCTTCCTCCGCTCGCTTCTGCAATTCTTCCTGCAGCTTCTTCTGGGTTTCCTCGAATTGCTTCGGATCGGTCGGCGGGCCGTCATAGGCCTTGGCGAAACTGCCGCCGGTCTCCTGCAGCGGCAGCGGCAGCGTGAGCGGGGCGCCGTTGGAATTGATCGCCTGCACGACGAGGTTCTGCCCCTTCTTCATGTTGGCGAGCAGTTCCGGCGTCACCTCGTAATCCGACATGCAGCCGTTGGCGAAGCAGATCACGTAGGGGCTCTGCATCGGCGGGTTGTTGTCGACGATGACGCGGGTTCCGTGAATGAGCTGCATGCCGAGCGGCAGCGTGACGCGCAAGATCTTCTTCGCTTCGCCTTCTGGCTCGATGATCACGGCGGCGACGACCGGTTGGCCGGATTCGATGCGGCCGTCCTTGCCGGTGAAGCAGACCTGCTTGGCATTGGCGTCCTGCCCCTTCAGGCAGAATTTGGTCCAGGGTGCATAGATCAACTGAACCTGGTCCTGGGGCGCGCCGGGCGCCGGAGCGCCCGCGGCTTGCGGCGCCTGCTGGACCTGCGGCGCTGGTGCGGCGGGTGCTGCAGGGGCGGCTTTCGGAGCCGCCTTCGGCGCTGCCTTGGCCTTTGGCGCGCCGGGCGCCTGGGCGTGGACGCCCGGAGCCAGCCATGCGGCGCCAAGCGCGGTTGCCGCCAGCAAGGCCAACACCCGCCCCCGCGGCCGGATCGACGCGGCCAAGATACGGAAATTCATTGCAGAAAGCCCTTTCTGAACGGGTGCGCTCGAAAACCGCTGCAGGCGCCGACGCCTGGCCCCTTGGGTGGCTGTCTCCTTGCCAAATGAGGCGGTTAAGTGACAGGCCATGCCGTCTAGGTCAATTGCACGCCTTCTTACAGTGGCGGGCGAAAAGATCAATGCCGACAAGCGTCTTGGGCGCGGGTCGCAGTCCAGCGCCGCGGCCATGATAAAGTCCGCCGGTGCGCAATCCCGAATCAAATCAGCGTGCTGTGTTGCAGGTTTCGCGAGGCGGTTACATCAGGGTTTTCCTTTGCGGCGCGCTTGCCTGCGGCATCGCCCCGGCGATGGGCGGCTCCGAAGCGTCTGCGACGGAAAGCTATGCCATCGCCATGCACGGCGCGCCGGCCCTGCCTGCCGATTTCACCCACATGCCCTACGCCAATCCCGAGGCGCCGAAGGGCGGCCGGCTGGTGGAGGGTCTGCTCGGTACCTTCGACAGCCTCAACCCCCTGATCGTCAGGGGTGTCGCGGTCCAGCAAATTGTCGCCGCACAGCCGATGCGTGGCCTCGTGATCGAGAGCCTGCTGGCGCGCGGCAACGATGAGCCCTTTACGCTCTACGGCCTGCTGGCCCGAAGCGTGGAAACCGACGACGCGAGGAGTTATGTCACCTTCCGCCTCGATCCCCGTGCCCGTTTCTCGGACGGCAAGCCAGTCACGGCGGCGGATGTGCTGTTCTCGTGGGCCCTGCTGCGCGATCATGGGCGCCCCAACCATCGTCAGTATTATTCCAAAGTCGCAAAGGTCGACGCGATCGACCCGCTCACCGTGAGGTTCGATCTCACTGGCGCCAACGACCGCGAACTGCCGCTGATCCTCGGCCTGATGCCGATCCTGCCCAAGCATGCCATCGACGCGTCCAGTTTCGAGGATACGACGATGACGCCGCTGGTGGGGTCGGGCCCCTATCGTGTGAGTGCCGTGCAGCCTGGAACCAGCGTGACTTTAACGCGTAATCCCGATTATTGGGGCCGCGATCTGCCTGTTAACCGCGGCTTGTGGAATTTCGACGAAATCAGGCTCGACTACTACCGCGACGCCAACAGCTATTTCGAGGCGTTCAAGCGCGGCCTCTACGATTTTCGGGTCGAGACCGAACCGCTGCGCTGGCATCAGGAGTATGATTTCCCGGCCGCTCGCGACGGTGAGGTGGTGCGCGACACCATCAAGACCGGGCTGCCGCAGCCGTCGGAATATCTGGTGTTCAATACGCGGCGACCGCTGTTTTCGGATGTCCGCGTGCGGCAGGCCCTGATGCTGCTGCTCGATTTCGAATGGATCAATCGCAATTACTTTTTCGGGCTCTATGGTCGCTCGGCAGGCTTTTTCGCCGGCTCCGAATTGTCGGCGTATGGACGACCCGCCGACGACCGCGAGCGCGTGCTCTTGAAGCCGTTCGCACCGGAAATTCCGTCCGACATTCTCGACGGCAGCTACCATCTGCCCGTCAGCGACGGCTCGGGTCGCGACCGCGCGACGCTTCGCAGCGCGCTCAATCTGTTGTCGCAAGCCGGCTACGATCTCGAAGGCTCGGTGCTGCGGCAGCGATCGACCAAAGCGCCGTTCAGCTTCGAAATCCTGGTGACGACGCGGGATCAGGAGCGCGTCGCGCTGGCCTATGTCGGCGACCTCAGGCGCGCCGGCATCGAGGCGACCGTCCGCTCGGTCGATGCCGTGCAGTTCGAGCAACGCCGGCTCGCATATGATTTCGACATGATCTGGAACCGCTGGGATCAGTCGCTGTCGCCGGGCAACGAGCAGTATTTCTACTGGGGCAGCCGGGCTGCGGACGTTCAGGGCACGCGCAACTACATGGGCGCCAAGGATCCCGCCATCGACGCCATGATCGCAGCGATGCTGGAGGCGCGCGAGCGTCCCGCTTTCGTCTCGGCGGTCCGGGCGCTCGACCGGGCGCTGATGTCGGGCTTCTACGCCATCCCGATCTTTAGCGTTCAAGAGCAATGGATCGCGCGGTGGAATCGGATAGAACGGCCACAGGCCACCGCCCTGGTGGGATATTTACCGGAGACCTGGTGGCAGAGACCGGGCGAACAACCGAAGTGACCGACGTGATCCAGAACAACGTATCGCCGACGCTCGACGTCCTGTTTCGCAGGACCCTGGCGCGAAAGCCGGATGCACCGGCGCTGATCGATCCGCGCAACAAGACGCGCGTCACCGGCGGGACGCCCGGCCGCCTCAGCTACGCCGAGGCCGATCGCGCGATCACCGCGCTTGCGGCGCATTTCATCGAAGCGGGATTGCCGAACAATTCGGTGATCGCGATTCAATTGCCCAATACGACCGAATTCGTGCTGACGGTGCTGGCCGCGCATCGCGCCGGCCTCGTGGTCGCGCTGTTTCCGTTGCTGTGGCGGCAGGCGGAATTGACGGTGGCGCTCAATCGAACCGGCGCGCGTGCGATCGTGACATGGAGCAAGATCGACGGTGTCGGCCATGCCGAGCTTGCGATGAACGCCGCGGCCGAAGCGTTTTCGATCCGCCATGTCTGCGGCTTCGGCAGCGATCTGCCGGAAGGCATGGCTTCGCTCGACGAGGCGCTGGCCGGCGGCTCGACCACTGCGCGCGCCGTCGTGCAGGACGGCCGCAAGGCATCGATCATCTCGTTCGACGTCACCGCGGACGGCTTCCGCCCGGTGCCGCGAACGCATTTGCATCTGATCGCCGGCGGCCTCGCGCTGTCACTCGAGGCCGACCTGCCGCAAGGCTCGACGATCATGTCGGCTTTCGCGCCGTCGTCGTTCGCGGGGCTGGCCTCATCACTGGCGGTCTGGCTGCTGTCGGGCGGGACGCTGGCGCTGCATCATCCCTTCGATGGCGAGGTGCTCGAGCAGCAGATCGATGAAGATCGCTGCGATACGCTGATCGCGCCGGCGCAACTCGCGCTGCGACTGGGCGAACTCGACATGGCCGCGCGTTTGCCGGGCTTGCGCAACGTGATCGGGCTTTGGCGCGCGCCGGAACAGGTCGCCTCGAGCGCCCCGTGGCAAGTCGGACAGGCGATGCTGACGGATGTCTACCTGTTCGGAGAGGCCGGCCTGTTCGCCGCCCGGCGCAAATCCGACGGCGCGCCCGCGCTGGTCCTGCCCGGACCCCACGGCGCCCGGCGCGAAATCCCGGGCTCGTCGATCGCAGGCGAAATCTTCCTGACGCCGCGGGGAACGCTGGCCCTGCGCGGACCGATGATCACGCCCGCGGCTTACGCGCCGCCTCCGCCGCCGAGCGACTCCCTGATCGCCCAGCCACCGCGCGATTTCGTCGATACCGACTATGCGGCGCGGATCGACCGCACGACCGGTGCGATCTGCATCACCGCGCCGCCCTCGGGCATCATGGCGGTCGGCGGCTACCGGTTTCTGGCCAACGATCTGCAGGAATGGGCAAGACGCCTCGGCCAGGGCGCGCTGCTCACCGCGTTACCCGACCGCCTGAGCGGCCACCGGCTGGCCGGACGGGCGCAAGACAATGCCCGCGCCCGCGAGGCGTTCGCCGAACTCGGCCTTAACCCGCTGATGGTGGAAGCCTTTCGCGATCGGACCGGCCCGTCCTAGCTTAACTTAGAGATTGCCGTTGACGCGGCATTAAGGCCGCCAAACTACGATCGCGCTCCGCCGCTCGCGCCGATCCGAGTTTGAGATGTCCCAGCAAGGCCCGATCATCGTGGTTTCGAACGTGGCACGGCCACCGTTCGCGGCGGCGCTGGATGATGCGAAAATCTTTCCGGTCATCAATGTCGTCTGGGCCGACGCCGCGCGCGCCGTCGAGCAACTGGCGCCGGCCGCGGTTCTGGTCGCGCTGTCGGAAGCCCCCGAACCCGGGCTGAACGCGCTCGCCAGGCAGATCGCCGCGCGGAAACCCTATCTGCCGCTGATCGCGGTCGACCCCAGGAAGCGCCTGCCTGAAAATGCGATTCCCTTCTCGCAAACCGACGGCAATTTCGAGCGCCTGATGACGCGGCTGCGCGCGGCCCTTCGGGTCAGGACATTGCATGCGACCGTGATGCGCCGGCTCGACGACGATCCGGCGACGCGGAAAATCCTCCCCGAGGCCGATCCCGCCCCCGACGCTACCGTGCTCCTGATCGGCCGCGGCGGCAGCTATCCCGCGCTTTCGGTATCGCTCGGCGAGCGGATGGCGGTGGTCGGCGCGCTCTCGATCGAAGCCGCGGCCAGGCATCTCGGCACCCGTGACATCGACGGTATCGTTCTCGGCGAAGGTTTTACGGCGCGGGTGGAGGATGCCTTCCTGACCGTGCTCGCGGAAGATGCGCGTTTCCGCAACCTGCCGGTCGTGCTGACTTCGGGCGCGCTGGCGCCGAGCTACGACCTGCCCAATCTCGAAATCATCGCCGGCGAGCCGGCGCGCATTGCCGCCAATGCCCTGCCCCTGATCCGCCAGCGTGCCTTCGAGGCCTATCTCAGCCGCACGCTGCGCTCGATCGATGCCGGCGGCCTGCTCGATCCCCGGACCGGACTGCTGACGCCGGCGGCGTTCCAGCGCGATTTCGCCACCGCGGTCTATCAGACGCTGTCGAACGGCGGCGCCTTGTCGATCGCCCGCTTTGCCTTCGACGCCAGTCACGCGCGCGCGCAGCTCGACGGCGCGCGGATTCTGTCCCGCCTGATGCGGCAAATGGATTTCGGCGCCGCCGAAGACGACGGCTCGGTCGCCGTCGTGTTTCCCGAGACCGATCTGCGCACCGCCCACATGATCGCGCGGCGGCTTTCCAGCGTGATGCGTCACACCAGCCACGGCAAGCGCGAAGGCCGCTCGGACCCGGCCGTCACCTTTGCGACGCTGTTGCCGTCGGACACTGCGAAATCGCTGCTGGCGCGATTGAATGAGGAGTCGCACCGTGCGGCGTCGTGAGTTTCCAGCGCACGCGAGATGAACACCAACAACTTGGAGACTACCACAGCTCATGCAGCATTTCCCCGTCTGGCGGATTGAGCAAGACAGAGCCATCATTTACATAGCGTAGTTCAAGAGCCCCTTTCTTCTCGCTATCATCAATAGCGCGAACACCGTCGATGACGCACAAAAATCCAAAGACGGCACGATCCACGGCATCCAAGATGACCGACGAAACCATTTTCTTCTGGTTGTCATCCAATTCATTATACCAATCTGAGCGCTCGCGAAGTTCCGCCGGCGGGCGTCTGCCAGGCGGGGTCTCCAAAACACTAAGGGCATCAGAAGCAGCCCCATCACGTACGACAATTCGAATTAGTTCTACGAATTCCTTGCTATCCATTCGACCCTCACTTCGGGAACATCGGGATATGAGCGCGCCTCACGCCGCCTTGCGGTCCTCGGCGAGGTTGGCGAGCTGAAGCAGGATTTCGGTGGTGCCGGCGAGCCGTCGCTCCGGCGTCTCCCAGTCCTGGAAGAAGACAACCTTCATGTCGGGGCGCACCCGCGCCGCCTGGCCGTGCTGGCGGATGAAATAGACCAGCCGCTCCGGCTCGGCGAACTTGTTGTCGCGGAAGGTGATGACCGCGCCCTTCGGCCCGGCGTCGACCTTCTCGACGTTGGCCCTTCGGCTATAGTTCTTGATCGCGGCGACCTTGAACAGATAGCGCACCTCGTCCGGCAGCACGCCGAAGCGGTCGCGGAGTTCAGCGGCGAAATTGTCGATCTCCTCGTCGGTCGCAAGATCGGCGAGCCTGCGATACAGCGACAGCCGCACCGAGAGGTCGGCGACGTAGTCCTCCGGGATCAAGCACGGGCATGCCGACGGTGATCTGCGGCGACCAGCGGTCGGCCGCGGGCTCGGCCACGCCGGCCTTGAGGTTGAGGATCGCCTCCTCCAGCATCGACTGGTAAAGCTCGAAGCCGACTTCCTTGATGTGGCCGGACTGCTCCTCGCCCAGCAGATTGCCGGCACCCCGGATATCGAGATCGTGCGAGGCGAGCTGAAACCCGGCGCCGAGCGTCTCCAGCGATTGCAGCACCTTCAGCCGCCGCTCGGCCTGCGCGGTGATCTTCTGCTGCTCGGGCAGCGTGAACAACGCATAGGCTCGCAGCTTCGAACGTCCGACCCGGCCGCGCAGCTGGTAGAGCTGCGCCAGCCCGAACATGTCGGCGCGGTGCACGATCAGCGTATTGGCGGTCGGGATATCGAGGCCGGACTCGATGATGGTGGTCGAGAGCAGGATGTCGTACTTGCCGTCGTAGAACGCCGACATGATGTCCTCGATGACCGTCGGCGGCATCTGGCCGTGGGCGACCGCGACTTTCATCTCCGGCACGTTCTTTTCGAGGAAATTCTTCACCCCCGCGAGGTCCTCGATCCGCGGCACCACGTAAAACGCCTGACCGCCGCGATAGCGTTCGCGCAGCAAGGCCTCGCGGATCATCAGGGGATCGTGCGGCGCCACGAAGGTGCGGATCGCGAGCCGGTCGACCGGGGGCGACGCGATGATCGAGAGCTCGCGGACACCCGTGAGCGCAAGCTGCAGCGTGCGAGGGATCGGCGTCGCCGACAGCGTCAGCACATGCACCTCGGCGCGCAGCTGTTTCAGCCGCTCCTTGTGGCCGACGCCGAAATGCTGCTCCTCGTCGACGATCAACAGGCCCAAATCCCTGAACTTGATGGACTTGCCGAGCAGCGCGTGGGTGCCGATCACGATGTCGATGGAGCCGTCGGTGAGGCCCTTCTTCACCTGCGTGAGTTCCTTCGCAGGCACGAGACGCGACGCCTGCGCGATATTGACCGGAAAGCCCTTGAACCGCTCCGCAAACGTCTTGACATGCTGGCGCGCCAGCAGCGTCGTCGGCACCACGATGGCGACCTGCTTGCCGTCGAGCGCGGTCGCGAACGCGGCGCGCAGCGCCACCTCGGTCTTGCCGAAACCGACGTCGCCGCAGATCAGCCGGTCCATCGGCCTGCCGCTTTCGAGATCTTTCAGCGTCGCGCCGATCGCGGTGAGCTGATCCTCGGTCTCGTCATACGGAAAGCGCGCGCAGAACTCGTCGTAGAGACCGGCCGGCACCGGCAATTTCGGCGCTTCGTGCAGGTAGCGCTCGGCGGCGATCTTGATCAATTCGCCGGCGATCTCGCGGATGCGGTTCTTCAGCCGCGCTTTCCGCGCCTGCCAGCCGGTGCCGCCCAGCCGATCCAGCTCGACATTGGCCTGGTCGGAGCCGAAGCGCGATAGCAGCTCGATGTTTTCGACCGGCAGGAAGAGCTTGGTGTCGGCCGCGTAATGGAGTTCGAGACAGTCATGCGGCGCGCCGGCGACTTCCAGCGTCTGCAATCCGACAAAGCGGCCGATGCCGTGCTCGACATGAACCACGAGGTCGCCGCTATTGAGGCTCGTCACCTCCGAAATGAAATTGTCCAGCTTGCGGCTTGCCCGGCGCGGCCGCACCAGGCGGTCGCCGAGGATGTCCTGCTCGGTGATGACGGCGACCTGGTCGGTCTCGAAACCGGTGTCGAGGCCGAGCACCGCAAGCATCGCCTCGTTCCGCGGGGTAGCCTGCACGGTGCGCCAGGTGTTGACGCTCGTGAGGTGATCGAGCTTGTGGTCGTGCAGCATGCTGCCCATGCGGTCGCGCGAGCCTTCGCTCCACAGCGCGATCACCACTTTCTTGCGGCTCGCCTGCAGCGCCCGCACATGCGCCACCACGGCCTCGAACACGTTGACGGAGGCGTCCGTCCGCTCCGGCGCAAAATTGCGGCCGGCCCGCGCGCCGGCATCGACCACATTGGCGCTGCCCTCGGGGACCGCGAACGGTGTGAACCGCGCCAGCGCGGTCTCCTCCAGCCGTTTGCTCCACTCGGCCTCGGTCAGATAGAGCCGGTCCGGCGGCAAGGGTTTGTAGATCGCGCCGCCGCCGGGATGCGCAAGCGCCTCGCGCCGCGCGTCGTAATAATCGGCGATCTGCTTGAAGCGCTCGCGCGCGGCGTCTTCGCTTTGCGGCTCGATCGCAACGGCGGCACCCTCCAGATAATCGAACAGCGTATCCATCCGCTCCTGGAACAGCGGCAGCCAATGCTCCATGCCGGGATAGCGGCGGCCCTCGCTGACCGCCTCATACAAGGCATCGTCGCGCTCCGGCGCGCCGAACTCGGCGACATAGCCCGTCCGGAAGCGGCGGATGGTTTCGGTGACCAGCTGAAATTCCGAGATCGGCACCAGGTCGAGCGAGCGCATGTCGAGGAGCGTGCGCTGGGTTTCGGCGTCGAACGAGCGGATCGATTCCAGGCTGTCGCCGAAGAAATCGAGCCGGACCGGCTGATCGAGCCCGGCCGGAAACAGGTCGAGGATGCCGCCGCGCACGGCATATTCGCCGGGTTCGCGCACGGTCGAGGAGCGGTTGTAGCCGTGGTGCTCCAGCCAGGCGACGATGGAGTCCATCGGCACGACATGGCCGGGCGCGATCGACAGGGCCTGTGCCGCGATGCTCGCGCGCGCGGGCACCCGCTGCACGATGGCGTTGACCGTGGTCAGCACGATCAGCGGCTTGTCGCTGCCCGCAAGCCGCGAGAGCCTCGCGAGTGTCGTCAGCCGCTGCGCCAGGATGCCGCCATGCGGCGACACCCGGTCGTAGGGCTGGCAGTCCCAGGCGGGGAATTGCAACACCGGCAAATCGGGTGCGAAGAATTGCAGCGCGCCGGCCAGTTGCTGCATGCGCGCGCCGTCGCGGCAGACCACGGCGAGGCTGACCGCCGGTGCTCCTGGCCGCGCTGCGATCGCGCGGGCGAGATCGGACACGACCAGGCCTTCCGCGCCCTCGGCGACGTTGGCGAAAGTCAGCGGCCGGCCGGGGGCAAGCAACTCGGCGGGCGAACGTAGGGATGGCTTCATGCGTCCAGGCCCGTCGCTCGAAACGACTTGATGCGCTCGAACAGGCCGCTCGCATGTTCCAGCGGAAGTTGCCCGTCGCCGGCCAGCGCGGCATAGAGGTCGGGATCGGGCACCTCGATCAGGCGTTCGAGCTGAGCCAATTCGTCATCCCCGAGGCCAGCGATCTCGGCGTCGGCGAAGCGGCCGAGAATGAGATCCATCTCGCGGGTGCCGCGGTGCCAGCAGCGAAACAATAGCCGCTTGCGGCGGTCGTCGAGCCCCCCGCTCGACCGTGTCGATCCCGTCATGTTCTCATCCGATCCAAACGCCAAAAGCCCGGACGCGGTGCCGGGCGCATTTGATATAGCGATGGGAGCGGTGAATGTCAGCCCTGTTATCCCTGTGAATTATCGGCATTATCGCACGAATCCGTCGTTGCGAGCGCAGCGAAGCAATCCATAGCGCAGCAAGCGGAAGGGTGGATTGCTTCGCTGCGCTCGCAATGACGGCAAGACATACTCCGTGATCTCGCCGCATGGTTTTTGCGCGAGGTTTGTGTTTTGGTCCGGCTCCCTCGGAAGTGAGGGCGCAGGGAATGCCGGGCGCGCGATGCGCCCGCAGCCTCGCGTACGATAAAAAACAAAGTACACGAGCGTAGTCACCACGGTCACACCGGTTTCACCCGGCATTCCCCGCGCAATGGTTTTACGGCTTACTTCGTGCTCGCCCCGGTGCACCGGGCTTGTTTGCCACCGTCGCCCGCGCGCCTTAACGCGAACTTGACACCAGCGTCGGGGTGCCAGGCCCACACGACTTCGCCGTCCGCCTCAAATGCCCTCGTCAGAAGCACTCTCGGCGTCCACCGCATCCCGCCCCGCGTTGTTGACGTTGCGCAACGCCCCTTGGTGGGACGGGATGGGAGGAATATAGGGTGATTTTTGTTTCTGTAAAGCCGAAATATTTTTCCGTAAAGGGCTTGACAGAGCTCGCCGGCGGCAGCCCGTCGGGCAAATCACCTGACGGCGTCGGAGGACACTATGGCCGCTCAAAATTGTGCCCTTGGTGACTACCGTTGCCGGGCGATTGGCGTCAGGACTGAAACGGGCTTAAATCCCTGGGATGCGCCCTCCACTGCTCAATCCGCTGTTTGCGCCGATCACGAGCCTCGCCGGCGTCGGGCCGAAGCAGGACAAGTTGTTCCGCTATCTGCTCGGCCGTGACGAGACGCCGCGCATTGTCGATCTGCTGCTGCATCTGCCATCGAGCGTGATCGACCGCCGCGCGCGGCCGAAAATCCGCGACGCGGTGCCGGGAACGGTGGTGACGCTGGAAGTCACCGTCGACCGCCATCGGCCGACGCCGCCGCGAAACCCGCGGGCGCCGCATCTGGTCTATGTCAGCGATGAAACCGGCGACGTGGTGCTGACCTATTTCCGCAGCCCGCCGGGTTATGTGGAGAAGCTGCTGCCGGTCGGCGCAAAACGCTACGTCTCCGGCACCGTGCAGATGTACGACGGCATGCTGCAGATCACCCATCCCGACCGCGTCGTCGACGAAGCCGGATTTGCAAAGCTCAGCGGGATCGATCCCGTCTATCCCCTCACCGAAGGCCTGGCGCTGGGCTCGTTGCGGCGCGCGGTCGCGCAGGCGCTGCAAAAGCTGCCCAGATTGCCGGAGTGGATCAGCCCGGAGGTCATTCGCCGCTGCAAGTTTCCACCGATCACCGAAGCGCTCAACCGCGTCCATGTGCCGGTCGAGCTCACGGACATCCTGCCCGACGGCCCGTTCTGGTCGCGGCTTGCGTTCGACGAACTTTTGGCCGGGCAACTGGCGCTCGCGCTGGTGCGGGCGCAGCTGCGCCGTCCCGCGGGCGAGCGCCACGCCGGCGATGGCCATTTGCGCAAGAAGATCATCGACGCCCTGCCCTACGCGCTGACGGCGTCGCAGCGGCGGGCGGTCGCCGCCATCACCGACGATTTGCGCCAGCCGGTCCGGATGTTGCGGCTGCTGCAGGGCGACGTCGGATCCGGCAAGACCGTGGTGGCGCTGTTGGCGGCCGCCGCCGTCGCCGAGGCCGGCAAGCAGGCCGCCCTGATGGCGCCGACCGAAATCCTGGCGCGCCAGCACATCAAGACCATCGCGCCGCTCGCCGAGCGGGCTGGCCTGCGGGTCGCGATCCTCACCGGCCGAGAGAAGGGCAAGGAGCGGCGCGAACTGCTGGCGCGGCTTGCGGACGGCGAGATCGATCTGCTGGTCGGTACCCACGCGCTGATCCAGGATGACGTCGTCTTCAAGTCGCTGGCGCTCGCCGTGGTCGACGAGCAGCATCGCTTCGGCGTGCGCGAGCGCCTGGCGCTGACCGCCAAGGGCTGTGACGTCGACGTGCTGGTGCTGAGCGCAACCCCGATCCCGCGCACGCTGGTGCTGACCTATTTCGGCGACATGGACGTCTCGGAATTGCGCGAGAAGCCGGCGGGACGGCAGCCGATCGATACCCGCGCGGTACCCGCAAGCCGCATCGACGAGGTGATCGACGCGGTCGGCCGCGCGCTCGATGCCGGCAAGCTGGTCTACTGGATTTGTCCTTTGGTCGAGGAATCCGAAGCCGAGGGCATCGACCACCTCACCAACGCCGCCCAGCGCTTCGAGAGCCTGCAAAAGCGCTTTGGCGATCGCGTCGGCCTCGTTCACGGGCAGATGAAGGGCGCGGACAAGGATCGCGTGATGGCGCAGTTCGCCGCGGGCGAAATCGGGTTGTTGGTGGCGACTACCGTGGTCGAGGTCGGCGTCGACGTTCCCGCCGCCACCATCATGGTGATCGAGAACGCCGAGCGCTTTGGGCTCGCCCAGCTGCATCAGTTGCGTGGCCGGATCGGGCGCGGCGCGGAGGCCTCGACCTGCCTGTTGCTTTACAAGGAGCCGCTGAACGAGATGTCGAAGGCGCGGCTGAAGGTGATCCGCGAAACCACCGACGGTTTTCGCATCGCGGAGGAAGATCTCAAGCTGCGCGGCGAAGGCGACGTGCTCGGCGTCAGGCAAAGCGGCCTGCCCGGCTATCGCATCGCCCGTTCCGAGGTCCACGGTCAGCTCATCACCCAGGCCCGCGACGAGGCGCTGCGCATCATGAAGGACGATCCGAAGCTGAAAGGCGAGCGCGGCGAGGCACTGCGCTGCCTGCTTTATCTGTTCGAGCGCGACGAGGCGATCCCGCTGATCGGGGCGGGGTGATGGAAACCCCTCATGGTGAGGAGCCGCGAAGCGGCGTCTCGAACCATGAGGCCCCCGTGTGGCCCATCCTTCGAGACGCGGCGCAAGCGCCGCTCCTCAGGATGAGGACTGTATAAATTCACTCCACCTTGGCCGCTTCCGGCTGCAGCGAGGCGGCATTCGCCACGCGTGCGGCGTTGGCCATTCCGGCGAGGGCTGCGATCTTCTTCGGGTCGGAAGAGCCGGGCTGCACTACCCCGCACGACATGATCAGGGTCGCGGCGTCCTCGGCGCTCATCTCGACTTCGATGATCTTGCTCTTCGGCACATAGAAGAAGAAACCCGTGGTCGGGTTCGGCGCGCAGGGCAAAAACACCGAGATGTGCTCCTCCTTGCTGGGAAGCGTGCTCGATATCTCCTCGCTCGGCGATTGCGAGATCAGCACGATCGACCACATGCCGGGCGAGGGGAATTCGACCAGCCCGACCCGGCGGAAGCTCGACCCCTGGCCCGAGAACAGCGTCTCGAACACCTGTTTCAAACCGCGATAGATCGCGCGCACCGCCGGAATGCGACCCAGCAGCTTCTCGCCGAGATCGACCAGCGTGCGCCCGATCAGGTTGGCGGTGAGGAAGCCGAGCAGCGTCAGCGCGATCACGGCGACGATCAGCCCCGAGCCCGGCAAGCCGAACGGCAAATAGGTTTCGGGCCGGTAGGCAATGGGCACGAACGGCCGTACCAGGCCGTCGACCCAGGTCACGAACCACCAGGTCAGGTAGAAGGTGATGGCGACCGGGCCGGCGACCACCAGGCCGGTGAGAAAATAGTTCCGCAACCGCGCCATCATGCCGGAGTGGACATGCGGCGGGGCTTCGGGTCCGGGCGGCGGCGGGTCGTTGCGGTCCATCAGGGTTCCAGCTCGGTCCGGCGGGCATCCGCCGTCATATGGCAGCTAGGTCTTTTAGCAGATTTTTGAAGACCTGAAGCGGCGATGGAGCCTTTGACCCCCCGGCTATTCGACCGTCACCGATTTCGCGAGGTTGCGCGGCTGGTCGACGTCGGTGCCCATGACCACGGCGGTATGATAGGCCAAAAGCTGCACCGGAATGGCATAGACCATCGGGGCGAAGGTCGCGCCCATGTCGGGCAGCACGATCGTCACCAAAGACTCGATGGTGGCCTCCGCCGCCCCCTTGGCATCCGTCATCAGGATGATGTTGCCGCCGCGGGCCGCCACTTCCTGCATGTTGGAGACGGTCTTCTCGAACACGCGGTCGTGCGGCGCGATCACCACGACCGGCATGTTCTCGTCGATCAGCGCGATCGGCCCGTGCTTGAGCTCGCCGGCGGCATAGCCCTCGGCGTGGATGTAGGAGATTTCCTTCAGCTTCAGCGCGCCTTCCAGCGCCAGCGGGTAGCTGGTGCCGCGGCCGAGGTAGAGCACGTCCTTCGATTTGGCGATCTCGCGGGCGAGTTTTTCGATCTGCGGCTCGGTGGCGAGTGCTGCCGCCATCAGCCGCGGTATTTCGACCAGGCCATGCACCAGCTTGGCCTCGTCGGCATCGGACAGTTCGCCGCGGGCCTTGCCGGCGGCGACCGCAAGCGCGGCCAACACCATCAGCTGGCAGGTGAAGGCCTTGGTCGAGGCGACGCCGATCTCCGGCCCGGCCAGCGTCTGCAGCATGGTTTCGCTTTCGCGCGCGATCGTCGAGGTCGGCACGTTGACCACCGAGAGCGTGTGCAAACCTTGCGCTTTCGCGTAGCGCAGCGCGGCAAGCGTGTCGGCGGTCTCGCCGGATTGCGAAATGAAGATCGCCAGATCCCCCTTCCGCAAGGGCGCCTCGCGGTAGCGGAATTCCGAGGCGACATCGAGTTCGACCGGCACGCGGGCGAGCCGTTCGAACCAGTATTTGGCGATATAGCCGGCATAGCTTGCGGTGCCGCAGGCCGTGATCGAGATGCGCTGGATGTCCTTGAAGTCGAAAGGCAGCTTGATCGGCAGCGATACGCGCTCGCTCGCCATGTCGACATAACGCGCCAGGGTGTGGCCGACCACCTCGGGCTGCTCGTGGATTTCCTTGGCCATGAAGTGGCGATAATTCGCCTTGTCGACCAGAAACGACGAGGCGCCTGACTTCAAGATCTCGCGGTTCACCACCGCGCCGTGCTCGTCGTAGATCACGCCGACTTCGCGGGTCAAAACCACCCAGTCGCCGTCCTCGAGATAGCTGATGGTGTCGGTAAAGGGGGCGAGCGCGATCGCGTCCGACCCCAGATACATCTCGCCGTCGCCATGGCCGATCGCCAGCGGCGAACCCTTGCGCGCGCCGATCATCAGGTCGCCATGGCCCTTGAACACGAAGGCCAGCGCGAACGCGCCCCTGAGCTGCGGCAGTGACGCCTTCACCGCATCCTGCGGCGACATTCCCTTGAGCAGATAGGAATTGACGAGGTGCACCACGGTTTCGGTGTCGGTATCGCTCTGGAATTTCGCGCCCTGCTTTTCCAGCATCGCGCGCAATTCGCGAAAATTCTCGATGATGCCGTTGTGGACCACCGCAACGTTGTCGGTCGCATGCGGATGCGCGTTGCTTTCGGTCGGCTTGCCGTGGGTAGCCCAGCGGGTGTGTCCGATGCCGGTATGGCCGGCGAGCGGCTCGGCCTGCAGCCGCGTCTCGAGATTTTTCAGCTTGCCCTCGGCGCGGCGGCGCTCGAGATGGTCGCCTTCCAGCGTAGCGACGCCGGCGGAATCATAACCGCGATATTCGAGCCGCCTCAGCGAGTCCACGATCTGGTCCGCCACCGGACCGCGCCCCAAAATGCCGACAATGCCGCACATGCGGGTCAATATCCCAAAATTGAAGAAAAAGCGCCGCGTTTCTCTTAGCGAGAATCGCAAGTGCTCAGATACTCAATAATTATTGCCGATTGAAACAGCGTTAAGCCGAAAGCTTAACGGCGCCGGCCGTCAGCCGTCCTTTGCCGGTTTGGCCTTGGTTTTCATCTCGCGGATGCGCTTTGCCCCGCCCTCGCGGTTGGTCTGCGGGCTGCGCTCGACCGCGAGCGCATCGTCGGGCACGTCCTTGGTGATCACCGAGCCCGAACCGACATAGGCGCCATTGCCGATCTTCACCGGCGCCACCAGCGAGGAATTGGTGCCGACGAAGGCGCCCTCGCCGATCTCGGTCCTGTGCTTGGCAAAGCCGTCATAGTTGCAGGTGATGGTGCCGGCGCCGATGTTGGAATTGGCGCCGATATGGGCGTCGCCGATGTAGGAGAGATGATTGACCTTGACGCCCGCGTCCAGGATCGCGGCCTTGGTCTCGACGAAATTGCCGATGCGCCCGCCCTCGCCGAGCGAGGTGCCCGGGCGCAACCGCGCATAGGGGCCGACGGAAGCGTTCCTGCCGATCTTCGCCTGCACGATGTGCGAGAATGAATGGATCACCGCGCCGTCCGCGATCGACACGCCCGGGCCGATCACAACGAACGGCTCGATGGTCACGTCGCTGCCGAACCTGGTATCGGCGGCGAGGTAGACCGTTTCGGGCGCGATCATGGTGACGCCGGCCTCCATCGCGGCCTTGCGCAGGCGCGCCTGCATGACAGCTTCGGCCTCGGCGAGCTGCGCCTTGGTGTTGATGCCGCGCACTTCATCCTCGCTGGTTTCGATCACGATCGCCTCCAATCCCATCGCCCGGACGATCGCGACCGCGTCGACCAGATAATACTCGCCCTTGGCGTTGGCATTACCGATTTTTTCGATGATTTCCAGCGCGCGGGCGCCATCGAACGCCATCACGCCGGCATTGCTGAGCTTGATCGCGCGTTCCGCCTCGCTGGCGTCGGCATGCTCGCGGATCGCCACCAGCCGGCCGCCCTCGACCAGAAGCCGGCCGTAGCCGGTGGGATCGGCGGCCCGGAAGCCGAGCACGGCAAGCGTTGCGCCGTTCTTCAGCGGCGCACGCAGGCGCTCGAAGGTTTCGGCCGAAATCAGCGGCGTATCGCCGAACACGACCAGGAGATCGTCGGCGCCGCGGGCAATCGCATCGCGCGCCGCGAGCACGGCATGGGCGGTGCCGAGGCGCTCGCGCTGAACGAAGGTTGAAGCATCCGGCCGCAGGCGTCTCGTCTCGGCTGCGACCGCCTCGTGGTTCGGCCCGATCACCACGGCCAGCGCGGCATCGTTGCCTTTGGGGGCCGCGCCGAGCACATGCGACAGCAGGCTCTCGCCGGCCACCGGATGCAGCACCTTCGGCAGGCTAGAGCGCATGCGCGTGCCCTCGCCGGCTGCGAGCACTACCGTGAGGCTGGATCGAGCGGTCATGCCATTTCCTGGACACGTGGCGGGACGCCGTGCGTCGCCGTCATAAAGCGTTTTCGCCGCGCAGGGAAACCGATTCGCAAGTGGGGAACAGCTGCCGGATTCAGGATGCCGGCGCAATTCCTGTTAATGTTTGCCGCGTGATTCGGCTGGGCTCGAGGGGGCCTGAAAGGTCGCATGGCAAAGAATTCCGACGAGTTCGCCGCCGCCCTGGAGACGGAGAATACCGGCGGCGTGCTGACCGGCCTTCTGGCCGAAGAGGACGTTTTCGATCGCCGCGCGCTGTGGCGGCTGGGGTCGTGGGGCGTCGGCACCATCGGCGTCGTCACGCTTGCCGTGTTCGCCAGCCAGTCGTCGATGATGCAGCGCCGCGAACAGACGGCGGCCGCGGACCTCGCCCGTCGGACCCAGCAGATCCAGCTTGCGACAAAGGAAAGCCAGAACGAGACGCGACGGCTCGCATCAGAGGTCGAAACGCTCAACGGCGACCGCGACCGGCTGTATTCCCGCGTCACCGTACTTGAACAGGGGCTGGATTCGGTGACCGGCGCGATCGCCAAGCAAAAGGCAAGCCTGACCCCGCAAGCCGCCCCCGCCGCGACGGAGCCGCAGCCCACGGCTCAAAATGCGACGCCTGCGGCACCCGCGCCGGCCGTTTCCCCGGTGACGACGACGGTTGCGGCAAAGACCCCCGATAAGGTCTCGACCCCCGACAAGTCGGCGCTGGAGGCCATCGCGCCGCAGCAAACCGCGGCGATAGCCACCACGGCCGCATCCACGGCATCAAAGCCTTCTCCTTCGCCGACGAACCCGACCGCACCGGCGGCGGCGGCCTCGGCCCCGCTGGTGGCCGCGAAGTCGATGATGGCCCCGCCCGATCCGGCGGCAACCAAGCTGGTCGAACCCGACAGGCCGCCGCAGGTCATTACCTCGGCGCCGATGCCCGAAGTCGTCGCCTCGGCGCCGGTTGCCGGCGACACCGAGCCCGAGGCGGCGCAGGCGACGCCCAATGACGTCGCGGTGCAGCGGACCGAATTCGGCGTCGATGTCGGCGGGGCGAATTCAATTCCGGGCTTGCGCGCGCTGTGGCGTGGCCTTCTGAAATCGAAATCGAATGCGGCGCTGACGACGTTGCGCCCGATCATCGTGATCAGGGAAGGCAAGGGCGGCCTCGGCATGCAGCTGCGGCTGGTCGCAGGGCCCCTCAGTGACGCCGCGGCGGCCGCCAAAATCTGCGCCGGCCTGATCGAGAACAATCGGCCCTGCTCGACGGCGGTGTTCGACGGTCAGCGTCTCGCGATGAAGGAGGGCGAGGTGCCGGAGGCGATCGACGCCAAAGCCGCCGCCGTCAAGCCTGGCGCAGCCAAGCCGTTGGTGCACCGGAGGGGCGCGCAGCGGCACGAAGAGTCGGCCAAGAAACCCGATCCCCCCTCGACCCTGTCGTCGTTCTTCAGCCGCCGCTAGGATCGCCCGACAAGGTTCATGATTTCAATGCATTAGGGAGGTATCTTCACTCGCTTTCGGTGACCCCGAAAGCTTCGGGTTGTCCTGCCCCTAAATCCCGACCATATTCGCCGGATGAAGAAAACCCCGTTCCGACTGACCCCCTACCAGGTGCAGTTTCTGCTGCTGGTTGGCTTCCTGACCGTCGGCTACGCGCTTTACTTGCGCTATTTCGCGATCGAGTTCTCGGCCGTGGCACTGGCCTGCGACGCCGGCTTGCCGACGATGCTGTGCAAGACCCGGGTGCTGGCGACCACGCTGTTTCGCAATGAGGTGTTCGGCGCCGTCGCGCTGGTGATCGCGGCGCTGCATGTCATCAGGCCCTCGATCTTCCTTTTGACGCTGGGGCTGATCGTCGCCGGCTTTGGCATCGTGCTCTACAATATCGCTCCGTCGGGGATCGCGATCGGCCTGCTCATTTTGGGCTTTGCGCGGCCCGCGCCTGCCACAGCGTGATAGCGAACAGGAAATAGACCGCGCAGGTCCACAGCGATTGCCAGTTATCGGAACCTTCGTTGAAGATCGCGTAGAGTGCGGACGCCGCGAGCAGCCCGGCAAATGTCGCCTCCGCGATCGGCCGCCTTCCCTGCTGCGGGCGGTTGAGCGCCACCAGGAGCGAAAACGGCACCACCGCCATGGTCATCGCGGCAAACGGGAAGTCGCGGTAGCGCGGGTCGAACACGAAGCCGAGCGCAGTCTCCGCACCGATCAGCGTCGTGACCACCAGCGCCGCGCCGAGGGCGATCGTCACAACCGATCCGGTCCTGTCTTCGCGCGGACCGAACAGCTCCAGAAATGTCGGCAGCGACCGCCCGGACATCAGCGCATTGGCGCACAGCATCGGCGAGGCGATCGCGGCCGCCAATAGCGCGCCCCAGCCGAACCAGCCGCCGACCCCGTAGCTCTCATAAAACATCTTGTCGGCCGCGACCCCGAACAGGATGCCGGCTGACGTCGCCGATATTCCGACCGCAATCCAGGCCGACAGCCGTGGCGTCCAGGGCCGGCGGCGCAGCGCGAGCCAGCCGGCCGCGAATACGAACACGCTCAAGGCCATGCCGCATCCCATCTGCAGCTTCCAATAGGGAAAGTTGCTGATGGGTTGGCCGGGCGGATATTTCGGGGCGCGCAGCAGAGAATTGAACAGCCCCCAGTAGCCGCCGACGGTGCCCTCGAGCTCGCGTTTCCACGGCTGGTCATAGGCCTCGATCAGGTTGACCCGAAAACCGTCCCGCTTCGCCAGATCGAGGATTTCGGAGACGACGCGGGCCTGGTTGGTGCGCGAGGGCAGCGCGGCGTCGCGCATCCGCCCCTCGCTCGGCCAGCCGGTTTCCCCGATCAGGATTTCCTTGCCCGGAAAGGCCACCGCCATCCGCCGCCGGATGGCGTCGACATGGGCGGCGGCAAATTTGGCGCGGATCGGGAAATCCTCCCAATAGGGCAGGATGTGGATCGTGACGAAATCCACGGCGTCCGAGACTTCGCGGTTGTGCAGCCAGTATTCCCAGACATCGGCATAGGTGACGGGAACGGCGACCTGCGCCTTGACCGAGCGGATGATGGCGACGAGGTCGTTGGTCGTCATCTCGCCGCGCAAGAGCACCTCATTGCCGACGACAAGCGAGGTAATGACGCCGGGAAATTCCTTGGTCAGCCGCACCGCCGTCGAAATTTGATTCAGGTTCTTCAGCTGGTTGCTGCCGAGCCAAATCCCCTGGATCACTTTCAGCCCGACCTTGGCGGCTTGCTCCGGGACCTGGTCAAGGCCGTTCTCGATCGAATAGGTGCGCACGCAATCGGTGATCCTGGCGAGCTGCGCCAGGTCCCGGGCGATCTGCTCGGCCGTGACATGCGTGGCCAGGTTCAGCGGCGTCTGCGCGCCGCTGAACGGCGCATAGGATACGCATTGCAGCTTGTCGTTGGGATCGATCGGCGCGCGCGCCAGCGTGATCGGCGTGGCCAGCCACCACCACACCGCGGCAATCGCACCAAGGGATATCAGGAGAAGCGCCAGCGGCGTACGAAGAGAAATCGGTTCCATCCTTCAGCGGCGAGGACCGTCGCTTAGCCGGTCGAGTGCCATCTGCCAAGTACGGACAGGGGGCATCCAGGGCGCGGGCTTTGCGCGCCCGCTTTACCACAACGCGACAAAGTTGTGACTTTGCTGGACAAAATCCGAAATGTCCGTCATGGGATTCGGCGGAGGTTTCCGCCGCATTGGGGACCTAATTGAACGGCATCAACCGAGCCGCGTCCAGGCGGGCCGCGGCTCGGGAGCAAAATCGGGGAATCCATGGGTCGAGGTGTGCTTCAGCTTCAGAACGCGGTTTTGCGCTACCTCGCCATATCCGGGCTTGCACTGTTGATCGGTATCGGAAGCGCCGCGGCCCAGAGCGGCGATATCAAGGCGCAGGATCAGGCCAAACCGGCGGCCAACGGCGCCGCGCCGGCCGATACGGCGAAGGAAAACCAGCGCAAGACCGACGAATTCGTGGAGGCCGCCCAGGCCATCAACGGCCCGGCCGGCAACCCCGAATGCGTCTGGTTCGGCCGCCGCGTGGTCAGCCTGATGTGGCGCGACGACATCGACACCGCGCTTGCGCCATCTCGACCTTTACGACCGTTTTGGCTGCCCCGGCGGCCATGTCCAGGCGGCCTTTCGTTGCCTGACCCGCTTTTCCGCCCAGATCGATCCCAAGGTGGCCGAGACGCTCAATAGCCGTGTGCACGTTTGCTGGATCAATCCGGCCGCACAGCCGCAAACAGCCGCGGCCGCCTCGACCCCGCGCCGACGACGGCCGGCAGCGCCACGACGCCCCGCCAACACCCAACCCCTGCGCCTGCCGCGACACCGGCCAAATAAGCGCTCCTGCCGCCGGAACGATCCGCAATTTTCGCGGTTGGGATTTGTTGCGGCCCTCAAAACGCCATGGCGTCATAAGAGTTGTCAAATCGCGTGGCAGAACTATGTATTGATTTGCCGGTGATTTGGTCGGATCTCGGGGACGGATCCGCCTTCCTCCTCAATTTGGCCCCTGATGGTTTAGTCGCGATGCGCGCCGTCGTCGTCCGTTCTCCTGCTTGTGGCCGCGGTTCATGCTGCGATGTGGGGCGCGTTGCGGGACCGCCAGCAGGCTCCCGACTTCACGGGCGTCTTGCCGAGCGTCTCCTACGCGCCGTTCGAGGGCACCGGCCATCCCGACGTCGATAACATCCCGAGCGTCGAGAAAATCCGCGCCGACATGAAGAAGCTGGCGCCGCTGACGCGGGCGATCCGGCTTTACTCCTCGACCGGCGGCGTCGAACTGGTGCCGCCGATCGCCGCCGAATTCGGGATCAAGGTCACGGTCGGCGCCTGGATCGACAAGAACTCCGAGCGCAACGAGCGCGAGATCGACGTCGGCCATCAGCTCTGGCGCGGCACAACAGCAACGTCATCGGGGTCGTGGTCGGCAACGAAACGATCTATCGCGGCGAACAGAAGGTCGACGACCTGATCGAGATTGATCAAGCGGGTCAAGAAATCCGTCAATGTCCCTGTAACGACAGGCGAAATCTGGAATATCTGGCGCGACAATCCGCAGCTCGGCTACTCCGTCGATTTCATCGCCGCGCACGTCCTGCCCTATTGGGAGAACTTCACCTCCGATCAGGCGGTGGACCAGGCGGTTGCGATGTACCAGCTCCTGCGCGAACCAGTTCCCGGGCAAGCGGGTCGTGATTGCCGAATTCGGCTGGCCGAGCGCCGGTTACAATCTGCGCAATGCCGAGCCTGGCCCGTTCGAACAGGCCAAGGTGCTGCGCAACTTCGTCGCCCGCGCCGACGCCATCGGCATGGAATACAACATCGTCGAGGCGATCGATCAGCCCTGGAAATATTTCGAGGGCGGCGTCGGCCCCTACTGGGGCATCCTGAACGCCGCGCGCGAGCCAAAATTTTCCTGGACCGGACCGATCGTGAATCCCGACTACTGGAAGCTCGCCGCCATCGCCGTTCTCGTCGGCATCCTGATGTCGCTGCCGATCCTGCGGCTGGCCCGGCCCAGCGTGATGCAGGCGCTGCTATTGTCGACAACGGCCAATGGCGTCGGCGCCTGGGTCGCGACCGTGTTCGCCTATTGGGCCGGCCATTACTTCGTGTTCGGCTCGGCCTTTGCGCTGACGCTGGGCATGATCCTGCTGGTGCCGCTGGTCCTGATCGCGATGGCGCGGATCGAGGAGATCGCGGCCGTGGCTTTCGGCGAGAAACCGCACCGGCTGATCGTCAAGGGAGCGCCGGTGGCGCCGGCGACGATCGGCGAGAGCGTGACCTTTCCAAAGGTCTCGATCCACGTGCCGGCCTATTTCGAGCCGCCCGACATGCTCAAAGCAACGCTGGATGCGGTCTCGAGGCTGGATTATCCGAATTTCGAATGCGTGGTCATCATCAACAACACGCCTGATCCGGCGTTCTGGCAACCGATCCAGGATCACTGCCGCGCGCTCGGCGAACGCTTCAAGTTCATCAACGCCGAGAAGGTCGAGGGCTTCAAGGCCGGCGCCTTGCGCATCGCGATGGAGCGCACCGCGGTCGACGCCGAGATCGTCGGCATCATCGATGCCGACTATGCCGTCGAGCCGGACTGGCTGAAAGACCTGGTGCCCCTGTTCGCCGATCCCAGGGTCGGCCTCGTGCAGTCGCCGCAGGACCATCGCGACGGCGACCGCTCGCTGATGCACTACATGATGAACGGCGAATATGCCGGGTTCTTCGACATCGGCATGGTCCAGCGCAACGAGGAAAACGCGATCATCGTGCACGGCACCATGTGCCTGATCCGGCGCACGGCGATGGACATGGCCGGCGGCTGGTCCGGCGATACCATCTGCGAGGACACCGATCTCGGGCTCACGATCATCGAACAGGGCTGGCTCACGCACTACACCAACCACCGCTACGGCCATGGCCTGCTGCCGGACACCTTCGAGGCCTTCAAGAAGCAGCGCCACCGCTGGGCCTTTGGCGGATTCCAGATCGTCAAGAAGCACTGGCGGCGCTTCCTGCCCAGGGCGAGCCGGCTGACGCCGGACCAGCGGCGCGAATTCGCGCTGGGCTGGCTGAACTGGCTCGGCGCCGAAAGCATCGGCGTGCTGGTCGCGATCCTCAATCTGATCTGGGTGCCGGTCGTCGCCTTTGCCGGCATCGCCATTCCCGACAAGATCCTGACGCTGCCGATCATCGCCGCCTTCACGGTCTCGCTGGTGCATTTCGTGGTGCTGTACCGGCTGCGCGTGCCGGTGAAATGGGGCCAGACGCTGGGCGCCATGGTGACCGCGATGTCCGTGCAGTGGACGGTGTCGCGCGCGGTCGCCAACGGCCTGATCACCGAACATCTCGCCTTTGCGCGCACCTCCAAGGGCGGCTTCTCGCTGGTGTCGGTCGAGTTCCAGGCATTCTGGGAAGCGGTGATCGGCGTGCTGCTCCTGGTCGGCGCGGCGGTCTTGATCGTGACCAACAACTTCAAGCAGGTCCGCGAAATCTACGTGTTCGCGGCCGTGCTGGTGCTGGAAAGCCTGCCCTTCCTGTCGGCGGTCGCGATCGCGATCCTGGAAAACTCGCGCGTCAACTCGTTCGCGTTCTGGCGCACGACGGGCATTCGCACCGCCGAGCTGATCGGCCTGCGCCCGGAGACGCTGCCGACGGTGGTCGGCAGCATCGCAACCGGTGGCGTCGGAAATTCATCGGGAAGCCGGTTGATGGCGGGGGGAGGCCGTTGACAGCGGGGTTTCGCAAGCTGCCCGGCGAAATGAAGATTCCGCACTAAAAGCCGGTGGCACCTTGCAAATTGGTCCTTGGCCGACCACCTCTTCCGGACTTTCCCGCGCTATTGACCCACACCCGGTCGCCCCCTACACAGCGCGGCAGTGAGCGCGTAGCTCAGGCGGTAGAGCACGTGACTTTTAATCATGGGGTCGGGGGTTCGAGTCCCCCCGCGCTCACCAAACAAAATCAAGCACTTCTTGTATTTCAGGGACCCGGCGAAAAGCCGTGTGTCTGCGCCGTGTCTGCAAACCGATTGCCACCGTGGCACTTGACGGTGCGTCGTAGAAATCCGCGGGTTGTGCTGTGTGGCTCCGACCGCACAAGCGGCAACCATAGGAGCACAACATGCGAGTATTCGATCAGCCTGCCGTCCTGGAGTGGTTTCCGACGGAGATGAGGACGGTCCGGCGTTATCAACCGATCGAGTTCAAGCGCCAACGGATGGATTTCGAGAGCGTCGCAGCCGCAGTGAGTTACGCAACCTCGCGTTTCGGCCCACCGCGACGATTGAAACCACAGGCGACCTCACGCCTCGCTGGGCCGATATCGAAGCCATGAGCAAGGCAATGGCCTCTTCCCGAGTTTAGGAAGCCCGCTGGTGCGGGTTCGGATTGCGGCTCTCCGCGCCCAATGTCGGGCGTGCCACGTGTCTCAGGCAGCGGACTCGTTGGCGCGAGCCGCCGGCACCTCCGGAGCTCCTGCACGACCGCGATGGTGTGACGCGATTCCAACACCGGCGGAAAATCAGCTCTATCCTTATTCGGAACACAGTTATGCCCATCGCCATTCGCACGGCTTGGGGAAGCTGTTTGGCGATTGAGGCGTCAAATCACCAAAAGCCCGGAGTTGTTATGGGTATCATCCCCTTGGACGTTCAAAGACGGTGCGAACGGCGGTGGGCCGCTCGTTTTTCCCGGCCGACGGAATCGGTCGCACCTCGATATGAGCGGCCGGAGAGGGAGAGCCAGCAGATCGCCGGGCCTGACAAGAGCAAAAGAAAAACCCGCCGGGTTGAGTCGACGGGTTTGAGGCCTGCCCCAGGCGGTGTGAGTTCCAGGCCGCCCTCGCGGACTGAGTAACGCGGAGAGGTAAAGAAAGATTACCCGCCGGCATGAACCTGCGCTGGTGGGCGCGGGAGTTAGCCGCTGCATTGTCCCCGGCCGATCGGCGCCTGCGCACAGCGCGCCAGCGTGGCGGGCCGCGGCAGGCTGATCGCGGGCCGCGCTCGGTATTGTGTTCATCTCAGCCGGGAACGCCGACCAATTGCGCCGTTATCTTGATGGGTCGTCGTCCCCCCAGAGGCGACCTGCACGGCCCTCGTCATCCCAATACCCACTAAGCGGGGGCCGTGGCCCCGGGGCGAAGGGCGGGCAAACGATATCCGAATCGTGGCATGATCGGTTTTGGCGGCGCGATGGTGATCTGGTGCCGCTCTCCCGAACTTGACCCCGTCGAGGCGCGGCGGGGTTTTTTCGCGGTCCAGGTCAATGTGCAATCTCTACTCGATCACGACGAACCTGCAGGCCATCATCGGCCTCTTCCGGGTCATGAACCACAGCGTCGGCAACCTGCCGCCGATGCCGGGAGTGTTACCGGATTGTGTCCGCTCCAGTCGTTCGCAACCCCCAATGATGCGTCGGGATGTAAATGACCGTTGGCGGCCGTACTGCAAGCGTGTTCAGGTCGGGCGTAGACCGCAGCATGCAACGGCTAGCTCGGCTTACTAGGGTGGAGGACATTTATGAAGTTCGCGGCAATCGTTTTTGCGTTTGCTTTGGTGAGCAGTCCGGTCGGCGCGGAGCCCACTGTCGGCTGTCCATCCTTTAATCCCAGTGCAGCGGCGATGACCTTGGAGGCCGCTGCCGACGAGTTGGACGATCACGCGCCCGAAAACCATGAACAGAATATGCGCCCAAACGGCTACGCACGTCTCTTGCGCTACTATGCAATTTGCATGCGCAGTGGTGATTTGCCTTCTTAGCGCGTCAGGCCCAATCGCGAGTAACGGAGCCGATCCACCCCAAGGCCATGCCGGTGATTCGCCTCGTTGTCGCGGCTACTCCTCAATGATCTGCTCAAAGGTCTCGGCAGGTGCGCCACTGTGTGCAGAGGCGAATTGATCGGTCGGAATCATCGCCGTGAGCGTGACGAGGTTCGTGTCCAGGACCTCGACTGTAATGACCCCCGCTCCTGCGAGCGCCCTGATGACATTTCCTTTGACGGGAGCCGCGGCAACACAAAGGTTCGAGAAACACCAGGAGTAAGGAAGATGAATCTCGTGCGAGTTGGTGCCAAGTCGCAATTTCACCCCGGCCGGCAGATAGAGGCCGACTGGCAGCAATATCTGGAGGCGCGCGCTCCCTTCCCGCTCGATCAGGTCGAGACGAATCGCCATCTGTCCGGTCTCCCAGGTGCCGGCGATGGACGTCCTGCAGAGCATTTCCTTGCCCGGCGCCTTGAAGCACAGCTTGCGCCATTGGGAATAATGGATGTCCCGCGGCGCGGTCCGTCCGCGCGGTGCCACTTCCGGTTCGGAAAGCGGCAAGGCCTCCGTCGGCGAGGTCAGCGGCGCCGCGAGGCAGAATTGAGGGACCGCGGTCGAAAGGAACAAGAGCAGCGCGCCCAGGGATGCCCGCGAAACAGCGTTCATTTTCGCTCTCCCCTGCATCGAGTCTGCCGTCATTGGTGTTCATCCAGGAACTTGCTGACCAACGGGGACCAGATTTCGACGCCCTCGCGAGCGTCGATCAGGAAGTGGCCATCGTTGCCGAAGCTGTCCAGCAAATGGTATTCGGCATCGCCGCCGACCGCGACGAAGGCATCGTGCATGCGTGTCGCCAGGTCGGGTCCGAAATACGTGTCGTTGCGCGTGTAAATCCAGAGCATTGGCACACGCGCTGTTCGCCCGAAATCGGCCGTGGCCGCGACAAGCCTGTCGGGCGCGCAGTTCTTGTTCGGCTGGCCGTCCACTCGTCCGCCGCGGCCCGCGGCAAAGGCAATGACCGCCCTGACACCGGGCGGATTTTGGCTCGCGAGCGCAATTGACCCCCAGCCCCCGGCCGATTGTCCGACGACGATAGTCCTGTCGGGCAGAATGACTTTTTGTTCGGTCAGATATCGAATAGCCAGATTGTCGTACTTCGCGATCGCGAGCCCGGCATCCCGGAAGTTGGGGTTGGTGCACTTGCCGATCTTGGAAA
The DNA here is from genome assembly GCA_963721135.1 of uncultured Alphaproteobacteria bacterium. Lineage (GTDB taxonomy): Bacteria > Pseudomonadota > Alphaproteobacteria > Rhizobiales > Xanthobacteraceae > Bradyrhizobium. The sequence continues at coordinate 413,201 of CAVRIB010000024.1, read as the reverse complement.
AGAACGCGCCGTAGAGTCCGCGTTCCGGGACATCCATGCCGCCCCCGCCGTAGCCGGGTCCGGCGGGTGCGACGACGAAATAGCCGCGGCGGGCGAACCAGAAGGCCGCATCCCTGAACTCGACCAGCGGAAAGAAGCTGCGTTCCCTGGGATCCATGGCAACCCCATGGTTCATGATCACCAGCGGGAACGGCCCTTTTCCTGCCGGCCTGATGATATAGGCAATCGACGGAAGCGGCAGCGGTAAGGCCCAAACTTCCTCTTGCAACGCCGAGCCCGGCGTATTCGGCGACGCAACCGGTTCGGCCGAGCACATCGCAGAGTGCGCCGCGACAATCAGCAGCAAGCTTGCCAGCCGACAGAGGCGTGTCAGCATCGCCAGCCTCCAGTCAAAACCTACGCCGCGGTCCAGCCACCATCGATCGGGATATTGGCGCCGGTGATCTGCGCGGCGTCGTCGCCGCAGAGATAGAGCGCCAGCGCCGCAACCTGTTCCGAGGTGACGAACTCCTTGGTCGGCTGCGCTTCCAGGAGCACGTCGTGGATGACCTGCTCCTTGGTCAGGTTGCGCGCCTTCATGGTGTCGGGGATTTGCTTCTCGACCAGCGGCGTCCAGACGTAGCCCGGCGAGATGCAGTTGCAGGTGACCTTGAAGGTCGCAAGCTCGAGCGCCACCGTCTTGGTGAGGCCGGCGATGCCGTGCTTGGCCGAGACGTAGGCTGACTTGAAGGGCGATGCCACCAGCGAATGCGCAGATGCCGTGTTGATGATGCGGCCCCAGCCGCGCTTCTTCATGCCGGGCACGGCGGCGCGGATGGCATGAAAGGCCGACGACAGGTTGATCGCGATGATGGCGTCCCATTTCTCGATCGGGAATTCCTCGATCGGCGAGACGAACTGGATGCCGGCGTTGTTGACGAGAATATCCACCGAGCCAAAGGTCCTTTCGCCGAGCCCGATCATCTCGGTAATTTCGGCGGGCTTGCTCATGTCGGCGGGCGAATAGACCGCCTTGACCTTGAAATCGCGCTCGACCGCGGCGCGCTCCTTCTCGATATCGGCCGGCGCGCCAAACCCGTTGAGAACGATATTCGCGCCGGCGCCCGCAAAGGTGCGCGCGCAGGCCAATCCGATGCCGCTGGTGGATCCGGTTACGACCGCGGTCTTGCCTGTCAACATACTCATTTCGATTGCTCCAGTTTGCGCGAAGGCACGCCCGGATGCGTCCGTTCGAGTGCCATCGACGGATACGTGGTTGCGTCACTGCATGTTGATCGTAATGCCGCCCACGCTGGCCGATACTTCAAGGCCGACCTTGCCGCCCGCCAATTGGAGGATCACTCCCTTTTGGTTTTGCAGCTGGACACCGCCGGCACCTGCAGCAAACGCGCCACCGGCGCCGAGGACGCTGTAGCTGCCGGCGAGGTCGCCCGGCGCATGCAAGTGCAATGCGTGCCCGACGAACTGAGTGGTCGATGCCCCGATCGTAAAGCCCACGCTCATGCCCGATACCGTGAACGGATAATGGCGGCCGCGGAAGGTCAGGACACCGCGGCCCCCGCCGACACCCACAATAAATCCCCCCTTGGTGAACACGACGCGAACCGCACCGGTTTCCGCCTGCGATGCTGTTGGAAGGCTCACCGCCGCCATCAGACCGAGCATTGCCGCGCTGATGAGGGTTCGAGAGAATTGGGTTCGATCTTTCATCTGCATCTCCTTCTGAAACGTTTGGGGCTATGCGCTCGACACGTGACTATCGTCATCGCTCGGGAGCGGTGACGTTTACCTTTTTCCAGGTTTGATCCGGGTTAAACGATGTCATGCGCTCGGCGAGTTTCGCGGTCCGCTCGCCAAGGTCCTTCTGAAAGACGGTCCCGGCATAGTTGACCAGGAACGTCATCACGCCGGAGTTGCCGTACTCGGCCGGATAAGCCACAAGAGCGAAGCCACCGATCATTTTGCCGCGCACGACGTAATCGACCTCGCCGCCCGCCGCCATCGGACCCTGGCGCGTTAATATCTTGAAGTAGTAGCCATGGAACGGGACACGGTCGCCGCCGATGGAATAACCCTCCGTCGTTGCCTCAGCGACAAGTTCGCCAAGCGGGCTTGGGTCTTCGCCCGGTGCCGCTGGCCAGTACAGCCCGTCTTTCTTGCCGGAGCGGCTGACAATGCGCTGCGCATAGACGGCGCCGGCGCTGGTGCGATTCTTGTCGGCATACTCGTTTTGCGCGTCGACATAGGCGAGGCAGGACTGAATCGCGGCGAGTTCGTTCCGGCCAATGCGCCGGTACAGGATCTCGAGACGTCCTGCGGCCGCGTCGAATTGCCAGGCGGCGCCTTTGCGCGTGAGCGGGAGCGGAACCGGAAAGTCCTCGTTCCCGATGACCATCACGGCCTTGTTGTCGCCTTCCTTCGCGATCTGATGTTTGGCGTCATAGGCCGCAAGGAATTTCTGACGCATCTCTTCGTCGGCAACCTTGTCGCCCGAAGAGACGATGTCGCTACCATCCGCGCCGAGCACCGCGACCACGCCCTTGGGCCAATTGTCCCTCGTCGCGCTGACGAGCGCTGCCACCGCGTCCTCGGGCGATTTGTACGATTGCTGTGCACTGGCGACGGACAGCGATGCGAAAAAGATGGTCGCGGCGGTCCAGCAGCTCAACCTGACAAACATCGAGACGGTCTGGGTCATGACGATTTCACCAATATTCAATTTGTGCGTGACGCATTCCAGCGGCGGACGGAATCCGCGCACCGGAAGCAACCCAGTGATCATAAGTCTCGAATTTCAGCCCGAGCTTGTCGTAGAAGACGCGCAGATATCCGTCCCGACCTCGCACGACCGCATCCGGCATGATTTTCTGCACTTCCTGCGCCATGACGCCGACATAGGCTTTGTCGCTGCCGTTGTAGGCGTAGCGATAGAAGCCAAGTCCATTGTCGAGACGACCGAGTAACGTGATATCGTGCTTGGAGTTGATGTCGGAGCGGCGCCCGCCGCCACCGCGACCGCCTCCTCCCGCAAATCCTCCCCCGCCCGTTCTTGCTCCACCGCCAGCGCTAATGCGCGCTGCTCCAGCGCCGCCGCCGGTACTAATGCGCGGTGCCGGGCTTCTGCTTCCAAGACTTTCTCTTCCGCGCGCCGCCTGCGCGTTGGCCACCCTGCCGGATTGGATGTTGCCCATGGCGCTGTCGCGCCTGGGGCCACCGGCCGCGGGGCCTTTTGCAGCAGGCTTCGTGCCGGCCGACGGCCGGTTACCTGCGTTTGGCCGATTGCCGCCGGATGATGGCCGATTACCGGCGTTCTGCCGATTGCCGGGCGTGCGGTCAGCCGTGCTGGGACGGTTGGCCGGCCCATTGCCACCGCCGCCGGGCCTGATCACCTGCTCTCCCCCGCGGCCGCGGAAATCCATGCGGTCCTGGCTGCCCGAGCGGATATTGTTGTTGCCGAACTTCTGCTGCACGTTCGTATTGGCGTACTTCACGCCCTGACGGTGAACGGGATTGTGCTGCCAGTTGTTGTTACCGCTTCCGATATTGTTGATGTTGACCGGGCGATTGATGTTGATGTTGCCACCGCCCCAGTTGACGCCGCCGCCCCAGTAGTTGCCGCCGGATGCCCAGCGCCCGAGAGCGTAGCCGGCGCCGAACGCAATCCCGGTTGCGAGGATCGCTCCCGGTACGTAACCAAGTGGCGGCGGGAAATAGTATGGCGGATAGGCGGGATATGGCCAGTCACCGTAGACGACAGCAGGATCGTAGTAAGGAACGTAGACCGTGTCAGGTGCTGTCGGTTCGATGACGATAACCTGCTTGTTGTTCTGCTGTGTTACCGAGACCTTCTGCTCCTTGGTCGATGCCAATTTGTTATTCGCCTGGGCCTTCGCGCGCAGGCGCTGAATCGCATCCATGACATCGGGCTGCTGGGCAAGCACGGCATCGCCGAGCTTTTGCGTCCAGTCGAGCTTGGCGCTCATCATGGCGAGCACCGACGGTGTCGCGGCCAGCGACTTCACGCTGTCGTCCCAGCTCTGCTTGTCGACCGCAGCCTTCAGTTGATCTCCCTTGAGCGCCTTGTTCTCCGTCGCCCAACGATCCGCCTGGACGACTTCCAGCGGATAGGTCGACGCCATCAGAACCTCGGCAAGGAGGGTATCCGGATAGAGCGCGATCGGAGCAACCAGCTGATCGAGCTCTCCGGCCGTCAGCAATTGCTGCGACTGATCGGAGGCTGGCGGAGTTGCCGGCGCCTGCGCGTGCGACGCGGCAACCTGCAGCACCGTCAACAGGAGCGCTCCAATGATTGATCGCGTGGTTGACCGTTTCATGTATCCCTCCGCGTCGAACAATTCTTGCTTGACGCCATCACGATTGATGGCAGACCGCCAAACCATCCGCCGAAATATCCGGCATAAAGCGCCGGCAATTCGAGATTCATCGAATGGCCGATCCCGGGCACGATAACGAGCCGGCAGTCGGGCATTGCCGCCGCCATCGTCATGAGGTCCGACGGCGGTATCCAGCCATCCTTCTCTCCCCACAGCAACCAGGTGGGCATGCCTGATTTCCGGCATGCGGCGCTCAAGTTCACGGCTCTCGTGCTCCAGATTGAGATTGAAGGGCGTGCCGATCCAAATCCCCTCCGAAACGCCGAATGTCTGTCCGAGTATTCGTTCGAACAGGCCGGGCAGATTTCCGAGACCTTCGCGAAACCGCGGAACGGTGTTTGGCGCCAGACTCTCGGGCGCAAACAGCGAGGACGCCGCACGTCGCCATGACCGCTCGGGTGACTTCGCGGCTGGCCATCATCGAGCGGAATAGACCGATCTGCTCGGCATTGAACGACATGCCGAGCGGCGTCACCGGATCGAGTGCGAATACCCGTCCGAAACGCTGCGGCTGCATCAGCAGCATGCGGGCGGCGATGATGCCCCCGGTGGAATGGGTCGCCAGGTGACAGAACGGATATCTTTAGCGCATCGAGCGCCGCCAGCATGTCGTGCGCATGCTGCTGCATCGAATAGTTGGCATAGTTGGCCGTCGGCGGCGGGCGATCGCTCTCGCCGCAGCCGCGCCAGTCGATCCCGATCACCCTGAGATGCCGCTGGGAAACAGCGGGGCGGCGAGCTCGATCCAGTCCTTGCTGGCGAGATTGCCGTGGATGAAGACGACGGTGACGTCGCCTCTTCCCCACTCCCGCCAGCCAAGCTGAACCTCGCCCGCACGCACCCGTGGCATGATCGTTCCGCCTACTTGTTCAAGCCGGCGGTTGGCGACGCGCCCGGAGGCGTGGGCGCTACACCGACCGTCATCTCGATTCGCGCTGCCATTCACCAGCCGGTCGATCGCGACCGGTGAACTGGCGACGATCCGTGCCCGTCGTGACGAAGTCGACGACGTCGTCGGGAAACTCGACCGGATTGTCGGTGTGGATGAAATGCCCGGTGTCCGGATAGACTCTTCACGGTCGGACGGTTTCCGGCAGTCGTCATGCGCGCCATGAACGGCACGATGATATCGCGGCCGAGATCCTTCAGGCCGTTGAACGCGGTGCCGGGAATGAACGGCTCCTTGGCGCCGAACGCCAGGAAGATCGGCGCCTTGATCTGCGTAAGTCGCTCATAGAGATTATTCGGATCGTCCTTCTGCAGCTCGGACACCATCCCGTAGATGTCGAAGATGAAGACGTTGGCCCATTGCTCGAGTTCCTTCGGGTTGCCCCTGGTCAGGCCGACACGCTGCTCGGTGTGGAAGCGGGCGTACTCGCTGTCGTTCATGAAGTAGCCGCTCTTGGCTTTCGACAGCGCACCCGGTCACCGGATCGCGCTTCTTGAAATAGTAGAAGTCGCGGATGTCCTCCTCGGATCGCGCCGATTTCGCGCCGCCAGGATACCGGTCTGGTCCCAGGCCTGCTTCCATTTGTCGAAATCTGCGCGCAAGCGACGCGTCGAACAGCCTCAGCTGTCTTGCCCGGCGCGATCGCGAACTCGCGCGGATATTCCTCCAGCCCGGCGGGAGCTTCCAGCACCAGACCCTGCACCGCGTCCGGCCAGCTCAGCGCGTAGCCCAGGACGACCTGGCCGCCGAGCGAATGGCCGAGATAAAACGCCTGCTTGACGCCGAGCTGGTTCACGACGAGCTCATGCACGACGTCGCGCATGTCCTGCATGGTCCGCGCCGGACTCTTGTCGAGATTGCCGGGGCCGGACATGCCGTAGTGCGGCAGATCAGGCGCAATGACACGCAGTCCGCGCTGCAGCGCGAACTTGCATGATGTTGCCATAGTGGCCGGCGAATGCGCCCTTGCCGTGGATGATCACCAGCACCTGCGGATTCTGGATCGGTGCCGTCGTATTCGTCCATGTAGCCGATCTGCCAGGTCATGCCGCTGCCGTCCTTGACGGTGGCGTATTTCACCGGGAAGGGATAGGTGACGAAATCCTTCCAGAACGACTTCGTCGGATCGATCTCCGCGGCGACGCCGGGGACGCGATAGTTCTTCGCAACGAACTGCTGAGTCGCTGTCCAGCCGCGCCACGTCCTCCATGAACGACGACGAATTTCGGATCGTGCTTCCGGTGATTGATGATCGAGAACACGCCGTAATGCGCGACCGGGCTCTCTTCCGCGATCAGGTCCGCGCCGGGAATGCGATCGACCGCGCGTTCGGCGAGCTTGAAATTCAGCCACTGGTCGTTGGTGATATGCATCACCATCGTGCGCGCCTCGAATGCGGCCGAGATCAGGGTTGATGTTGTAGTTTTCGCCGACGCGGTTGCGCCATACGAGGTCGACCGCGTCGTACAGCTTGGCGCGATTGGTCACGCTGCTGCCGGCCTTCTCATTCGGCGGATCCCAGTAAAACACTTCGGGCTGAACCGCGGCAAAGCTCTGGGTGGTGCGGAACGCGAAGTCATAGCCGGTCAAGCCGAGCACCGACCAGCCGAAGGCGACGCCCGGCGAGCGGATGCTTTTCCTTCGGCAGCTTGTAGTAATCTCCCTTGGTTGCCTGCCACACCGGATCGGCCTCGATCGCCGCCGTCATCAACTGGAAGGTCCAGTTGCCGACCGGATCCTCGGCATCGGATTGCGTGGTGCCGCCGATCGGCATCAACGCGCTGACGAATTCGGGATGCATCACACCCCAGACATAGGTCTGTGTGCCACCCATCGACACGCCGGCGGCGAGCGCGGCATGCGCGATCTTGAGGTGATCGCGCAGCATGCGGTAATTCGCCTGCACCATGTCGTAGTAGCTGTATTGCGGGAATTTGATGCCGAGCCCGTCGGAAGGCTTGCTCGCGCCCCAGGTGCCGAGCGGATCGACCATCACGACATAATATCGGTTGGTGTCGATCGGGCGGCCGGGGCCGATGATGGGAACGCCCCCGGATAGCGCAGCACCCTTGACCCATTGTTCGTACATATCCGTGGAATCACCGGAGTAGTACGAATTGATGATCACGGCGTTGGTGATTTCGCCGGCGGCATTGCGCCGAGGCGTGCCGATGGCAATGTAAGCTGTACGCAATTTGCCGGCGCCAAGCGACTCCAGCGTCTTGCCGCCCTCGCCGCCGTTTCTCCATTTCGATGGATCGGCAAGGTCGTAGCGGCCGCCCAAGCGGAAGTCGCTGATTTCGTAATATTGTTTCAGTGCGTCATGCTGCTCTTGCGAAGAGCGCCGCGTGAACGGCTGCGCGAATGAGACGGATGCACTGACGACGAGTACCAGCAGGCTGATCAGAAACCGTTTCACGGTAGTCCTCCCTCAGCATTTCTGATTGGTTGCAGGCTCGAGTATCAAGCGCGTGGCGGCCACCATGTTGACTTGCATCAAGGTAGCGACCGCAATCTGAGATTTAACGAAGGCGAGCGTTGATCGAGAGCTGGCGACATGGCCTTTCTGGCGTATGGTTCCCATACCATTCGTTACGAATTGAACGGTCCGGAAACCGGTCCGGCCTATGTGCTCGTCAACGGGCTGACGCAATATTCAGAGCTGTGGGGCGCCTATCGCGATGCGCTTGTTTCGAAGCACATTCGCGTCGTCACCTTCGATCTGCTCGGACAGGGTGAATCCGACAAACCAAGCCTGTTCATCAGCCAGGACGATCACGTCGCTGTGCTACGCCTGCTGATCGACCGGCTCGGCGACGGACCTATTTTCCTTGCCGGCATCAGCTTTGGCGGCCTGATCGCGCTGCGCTATGCGATCGAACACGGAGAAACGCTGGCGGGGCTCGTGGCGATGAGCACCTTCGCCGAACTCTCGCCGCAGCTGCTTCTCTTGGGCAATGCGATGCGTACCGGGCTGATCCTCGGTGGCACCAGCTACCTGCAGGACATGCTGCTTCCGATGAATTTCTCGGATGCATGGCTTGAGCCGCTGCTGAACAAGCTTGAGACGGTCAAGCGTCAGGGCTGGCTGGTCAACGACGTCTATGCGCTGCAGAACCTGATGGAATCCTTCCTTGATTTCGCGCCGCTGACGCCTCGCCTCTCCGCGATCCGCGTTCCAACCATGATCCTGAACGGAGAGTTCGATTTCCTGACACCGCGCACGCTTCACGACAGCCTGCGCAGCCATATTCCCGACAGCGCGCTGATCATCATTCCCCGCGCCTACCATGCCTTCACGCTCGAAAAAGCGGCCCTGACCGCCGATTTGCTCGCCAGGTTTGCCGCTGACGTCATGGCAAGGCAATGGAAAGGCGGCGGATCGGTCTGGATCGCGCCGGACGAAGCGGGCGGCGAGATCGAACCTTTTCCCTCCGGCTATGATCATCTGCGTGCACTACCGATCCGGCTGGCCCCGACATGACCGTATTCTTCGGCCCCCTCGATTCCGAAGGTCGCGTGCCCGCGAGCCAGCAAACGCGGGTTGCGGCGTTCCTGATCTCGGCGCACGGCGCGCTGGTTCGGCAGCTTGCGGTCTCGGTGCCAGTGCGCCTGAAGGCCGGCTGGCAGACCGAATTGCATGCGCAGCTCTATCGCGAGGCGGAGATCGTCTCGCTGCTGGTACGCGCGACCTCCTGGACGCCCGACCCGTCGATGCCGCTGATGGCATTGTGCTGGGAAGCCGCATGGCTGCCGAAACCGGCGGCCGGGATAGCCGACTGGACTGAGGCCATGATGATCGACATGGCGGCATTGGGACATGCACTGCACGCGGCGATACGGCCGGCGGCCTTGCTCCCGCTCGAAGCCGCACCACACGACCCGTTCGTGGTTGCGTTGCGAAGAATTGAGTTCGAGAGCGCCCGCTTGATGCAGGCGCAGATTCTTTTTCTCAAGGATTCCCAGCTTCTTCCGGTTCGAAATGACGTCAACGCGGCCGTGGAACGCCGTCACGCACAGGTGCGCGAACTCTGGACGGAAACGCTCGAAAGCATTGGCGTCTGTCGCGATCCGCCCGATCCGAACCACGCATAGTCGCGTTCAACGCAAGTTCAGCAACCTGCGGTCGGTCGCATTGCTTGATGCAAATCAACGCGTCAGCTCCACCTTGGTGCTCGTATTATCCCGGCTTCCAATTGAGCGGAGATTTTTGATCATGAAGGTCGTTTCCGTAGAAGAAGCAGTCGCCAACATCCCCGACGGCGCAAGCATCATGATCGGCGGATTCATGGGCGTCGGAACCCCTGAACGTCTGCTCGACGAACTGGTGCGACAGCGCAAGTCTAATCTTTTCGTGATCGCCAACGACGCCGCCATCCCGGGAAAGGGAATTGGCAAGCTGGTCGACGCGGGGCTCGTCACGCGGATGATCGCGAGCCATATCGGCCTCAATCCCAAAGCGCAGCAGCAGATGATGGCGCAGAAGATGGCCATCGATCTGGTGCCGCAGGGAACGCTCGCCGAGCGAATCCGCGCGGGCGGTTGCGGCCTGGGCGGCGTTCTGACGCAAACCGGCGTCGGCACGACCGTCGAACAGGGCAAGCAGCAGATTGAAGTGGCTGGCAAAACCTACCTGCTCGAGACCGCGCTGCACGCCGACTTCGCACTGATCCACACGTTTCTGGCCGATTATCTCGGCAACCTTTCCTATGCGCTCACGGCCCGCAACTTTAATCCTGTCATGGCGATGGCGGCCGAGACCGTCATCGTCACCGCGGAGAACATCGTGCCGGTCGGCGTCATCGCGCCGGATCACGTCGTGACCCCCGGACCGCTTGTCGACTATCTCATTGGCAATGGGTGAGACCATGGACGCACCGACTGTAATCGCCAAGCGTGTCGCCCTCGAACTGCGGTCAGGCATGCTGGTCAACCTCGGCATTGGCATTCCGACGCTGGTCTCCAACTACGTTCCGGCCGACATCAAGGTTTTCTTCCAGTCCGAGAACGGATTGATCGGCACGGGTGCCATTCCGGAACAGGGGATGGAGCATCCACTGCTGACCGACGCCGGCGGGCGCCCGATCAGCGCGCTTCCCGGCGCCTGCTGCTTCGACAGCGTGATGTCGTTCGGCCTGATCCGCGGCGGCCATGTCGATATGACGGTGCTGGGTGGGCTTCAGGTCGATGGCGATGGCCACCTCGCCAACTGGACGATCCCGGGCAAGATGGTCCCGGGGATGGGCGGAGCGATGGATCTGGTGACCGGCGCCAAGCGCGTGATCGTCGCCATGCAGCACGCCGCCAAGGGAAAGTCGAAGATCGTCAAGAAGTGCAACCTGCCCCTGACATCGGCCAGAATTGTCGATCTCGTCGTAACCGACATGGCCGTGATCGCGTTTCCAAACGGCCGCGCGACCCTGGTCGAAACCGCGCCTGGCGTCAGCGTCGCAGACGTCGTCGCCAATACCGATGCAGAGCTTGTGGTCTCGGCGCAAGGTGCCGGAAATGGCAATTTGAGCTGACCTTCCGACTCGCCGACGAACTGAACCTTGGAGTGCGCAAAGATGCGTGTTTTCGACAACCTTGACGAACTCAAGGCCATGGTTGGCACCGAGGTCGGCGTCAGCGACTGGATCGAAATCACCCAGGATCGCATCAATAAATTCGCCGAGGCAACCGGCGACGAACAATGGATTCACGTCGACGTAAGGCGCGCCGCACGGGAGGCGCCCGGCGGCACCACGATCGCGCATGGGCTGCTCTCGCTCTCCTTGATCCCGATGTTCATCCGGTCGATCATCGGGGTGAAGGGATTGAGAAACACGCTGAACTACGGCGCCAACCGCATCCGCTACCTTACCCCGGTCCCCGCCGGTTCCCGCCTGCGCGGACGAGTCACCGTCATGGCGGCCGATGACGTGCCGCCGGACGCCCTGCGCGTCACGTACAAGGTCAGCATTGAAATCGAGGGCGGGCAGCGCCCCGCCTGCGTTGCGGAAGTGATCGGGCAGCACTATCGCTGAATCCCGCACGCCAGCTTCGGTGACCGAAATTTTCCGGCACTCTTCTCAAAGGAGAGGCCACCACGGGGAAGCGGCGGCCTCTTACCTTAGATGCCCTATGAGGGGTCTCGAGCATCAATTCCGGCGTCAGGGGTTGCGCCGGATGAGTTACTCTTAGCAGCAATGGATCAAGTATTATTGATTTACGTCAAGCAGCAGCTGCTTTGTGCAACTGATTGCACGGCATCAACTAGAGCAGCCCAAGCATGACGTGCAAGCTTCCCGACTCGCGCCGAGAATTCATCGGCAGGCCACTCTTCCTGAAGACATTCAACATCGGGCTGTTGTCGGGCAGCACGTCGGCGACCAGTTCCTTCAGGCCGGCCCGCCGCGCAATCGCGACGAGATGACGCACCAATATCGTGCCGATTCCTTGTCCCTGAAATTCATCGACGACGGCGAAGGCCACCTCGGCCTGCCCGGGTTTCACAACGATGTAACGCCCACCGCCCGCGATCACCGGTTTGCCGTCGTCCTGCACCACTGCAATCAAGGCCACGTGATTGACAAAATCCACGTTGACGAAAAACGATATCTCCTTCTCGCTAAACTCGCGTTTGACCGCGAAGAAACGGCGGTACAGGGAATCCGTGCCGATGCCGCGGACAGCCGCCAGGAAATCCCCCCGATCCTCCGGTCGAAGCGCGCGGATTTCGACCGGACGTCCGTCCCGAAGCGACTCAGCTTCTGAATACTCGGCCAAATCCGACATGGCGGATACCCTTCCCTACTCTGATGTTTCACTCATCTCAAAATCAATCCGGGTCAGGTGACGGCCGCGGGCTTCGTGGCAAGCATGATGCGGCGGTCGAGGATCAGATTCTCCAGCCGGTGGGCGAAGGGCTGCTACCTCATCGGGAAATGGCCATTAGCACAACCATCGGCGCGCACCCCGCGTCGATGGCCTTCCAATTCCCCTTCCCTGCCCCTTTTTGAACGGATGGGTAACCCGTCAACCGATCGTCAGTTACACCGGGTCACGATCCGGCCGTACGCATCCGCTACCTGCACGCAGCCTGGAGCAGCGTAAGCGCCGTACGCAGCCGCGCCGGCTGCCCCGACCGCGACGGCACGGCGAGTAGTCCTGCGGGCGACACCGGCGTAACTCATGGGGGTGAGCGGGCGCCCGACGCGCGCTTCGGCAGTCGAGACGGGACCGTTTGCGAACCAGTTCTTCTCGCCAAGGAACAAGCCGCCTACCGCAACGGCGGTTGCAAGAGCCAAGATCGCTACTTTTCGTGATGAGATAGTCATTTCTTGCCTCCTACCGGCACGCCAGGGGGAACTTCATCGAAATCGTGCATCGATTCGATTGCCACTTTTTTCGCGTCGGCCGACGGTTTGAAAACGAATGCATCAGCGCTCGCAGCGACATCCGTCTTCCAGTCCTTGATCAGCAGCGTGTATTGCGGGGCTCCGGCCACCGCCTTCGACGTGATCACATATTTGCGGGGTATGGGCCGAGGTCCAGTCTCTACCCAGATCTGCCAATCCGTCTCGGCGTCGCGAAAGGCAAGATGCTCGCATTCGACGCCGTCGACGACGCCCTGGCCGATGTGCTTGGCGTCGATGACATCAGCCATCAGTACGTCGTAGGAATTGCTCAGGAGCAGATCGGTACCCGGCATGGAGGCTCCAAGCCTGGCCTGGACCTCGTCGATCATCTGGTCGACCGAACCCGGCATGTCCTGCTGGACATAGGCGTTCGCGTTGTTGCCCGAAAGGGTCACGGTTTTTCCATCGTACACCAGTTCGACATCGGCATAGCCGCCGGTTCGACGGACCCGTAGCTTGTTCGGCCGCATCAATTGCAACTGCCCGGAGCTGTTGAACTGAATCTTCTCCAGGTCCGGAGTGATGACCTCGATGGCGCTGTCAAAGGTCGCCGAGATGGACTTCTGGCTTGCCACATAGTCAGACATCGCCTTGAGGATATGAGCGGCGTCATCCTCGGCCCGCGCGGGCCCAGTGACCGACAGGACGAAGCCCGCGACCAATGCAAGCTTTGCGGTCAATCCAAGGAAGCCACCTCGTGGGGGCTTAGCCGTTGCTCGATACATCATCAGATCCTCCGTTTTGCTACACTGCCCCAGGGGTCGATCATGCTGCGGTCTAGAACGTGCACCGCGTATATTTGAGCGTCATTCCCGGTACCTCCGTGAACAACCGCTCAATGTTGTTGTCGTCGATGATCTTCAGGCCGAAACTAACCTTCTGGTTCATGATACTGGTCGCGCAGGACGCGTCGAGTTCCAGATTGTCACCGTCCTGTTTTCGCGAGGTGATCACACATCGGGCGGCCTTTCCTCTGATCCGGCTTCCTTCAATGATGAAGCCCGAGCCGTAGAGGTCCGAAAGCTCGGCGAACACGATCCCGTTGCCTCTCTTCGTGAAGACCAGCTTGCACAGGTCGGCTTGCGACGCCCAGGCTCCCGTCAGTTCGATCGCATGAGCCTCGAGCGCCGGCAGGACGTCCATGCCAAGCAGGATGACCACTATTGCCAGCAATCGGCGGGGGTTAAACATTCTCATCTCTCCCGATTTTTGAAGTCCAACAGACAAGCTCGCAACCAGGACCGGCTTCCTTGCCTGCTCAGTGACCGCCGAACACCAGCGCCTTCAACGGCAGCACGATCGCCTGCATACGAAGAACCAGCGCATGCACGAGCGCTACCGTATCGACGATGTGCAGATAGATCCTCTCCAGCGAGCCGGTATCCTTCGACGCAATCAGGTCATGGTGGTCGGAATAGACATTGGCGATGCAGCTGCTGCCCGGCGGGACGTCATCCAATACTCCGGGGTAGAGCGGTTCGAGGAACGCCAGCACAGTGCCGGGCGGGCCAATCTTTTGCAGCTCGGTCAGCTGGTTGGTCTCCAGGATCTGACCGGCAGCGATGACATCCTGTACCTTCGTGACCACAAGAGGAATGATGGTCATCGGCTTGGAGATACAGGTGGCCTCGGCAGCCATGCCGACCTTGAGCACCTGGGCCTCGATCTGGTTGAATCCCGCGAACAACCGGTTCTCGCCCGCGGCATCCGGGATCAGGATGCCCGCCGCCCTGGTCACCGGCGCCGGTTGCACGATGTTGCCGACCCGCAGAACGAACTGGTCGACCCGTCCGTCGACACCCGCATAAACGGTCATTTTTCCCAGTTCGACCTTGGCTTCGGCAAGCACGGCCTGCGCGCTGGCCTTCTGTGCGGGCAAGACCGACGAAAGACGCAGTTCCGCCGACTGCTTGCCGGCATCCGCGGCATCAACCGCTCCCTGCCGCGTCGCCACCAGCGTCTGAAGTTTCTCGATCTCGCGCGCGGCAACGATGTCGGCGTTACGCTGCTGTAATTGGGACTTGGTCCGCAGTTCGTCTTCCGCTTGCGCCAGGGCTCCCTTGGCTTCCTGAAGTTTGCCCTCGCTGGTCAAGACGTCGGCCCTGGCCGTTATCATCGCAGCATCTACTTCGGCGATACGGGCGCGAGCGGTCTCAAGGTCGGCTTCCTGCCTCGTGCTGTCCAACTTGAACAGGGGGGCGCCCTTTTTCACCTTCTCGTTGTAGCCGACGTAAACCTCCGACACCCGGCCGCCGACCTCGGCATATATCGAAATGGTCCGAAACAGGGAGGTCACGTTGGTGGACGACGGATGATTGTAAAGCACCACCGTGATGAGCAGCACCGTCAGGATCAGGCAAGTCGTAATGCCGTAGCGAAGCTCGTACCAGACCGAGAAGATCGTGATTTCATGGCCGATGCGCCTGCCCTGCGCATAGCGCCGGAACAAATAGTCCGGAAGCAGGGTCAGCATTGAACAGAGCATCAGTTCAAGCATGGGCAGCCCCCTTCTGATCCTGACGGGGCTGGTCAGCGGATACGGCCTCTTCGGCGAGTGCGATCTTTGGCGGGCTGGAATCCGAATGATCAACGAGCCTGCCGTCCGCCTCCTGCCCGGCAATGGTTTCCACCGAAGTCGCTATGCGCCTGAACGGGGTCAGGAAGTCGGGAAAGTCGATGAAGGCAAGCAGCAGAGCTGCAACCCAGAAGGCATGCTCATGCGACAACAGGCCGAGCAAGCCAAGCACGGCGACAATGTCGAACTGAACCTTCTTCGACCTGTGCGCCATTCTTTCCGGCAGCGAATGGATCGTCAGGAAGATGACGCCGGTGGCCACGATGCTTCCAATGACAATTACCAACGTGATATTGAACAGCACGTCGGTCTGGCCCGGCGCGGTGATGAAAAACGGCAGGTGAGGTGTCGCGATTGGATTGGGTGAGGCTGTCATACGCGCTCTCTCTGATCTTCTTCTTTGCCGGTCCGCTCAATCGATGATGTGATAGCCGCCATCGATGTAGATCGTGTCTCCCGTCATCAGCTTGGCGCCGTCGAGCGCAAGGAACGCAACGGCCTTGCCGACGTCGTCGATGCTGACCAGGCTCCGCGTGGGCGCCTTGCCCTGCGCCTTCGACAGCAGTTCGTCGAACTCGGGTATCCCGGAGGCGGCGCGCGTCGCCAGCGGACCGGGCGAAATGGCGTGGACCCGAATGCCTTTCGGCCCCACCTCGGCAGCGACGTAGCGAACCGCGCATTCCAGGGCCGCCTTGGCGACGCCCATGATGTTGTAGTTCTGCACCACCATCTGGCTGCCGTAATAGGTCATGGTGAAAATCGTGCCGCCCTTCTTCATCAGCGGTTCCGCCAGATGCGCCATGCGGAGGAACGACCAGCATGAGACGTCCATGGTCGCCAGGAAGCCGTCGCGCTTCACGTCGATTACTCGTCCGTGCAGGGCTTCCCTGGGCGAGAACGCGATCGAATGGACGAGGAAGTCGAGTTGCCCCCATTCCTTTTCAATTCGCTCGAACACGGCCTCCGTTTGTCCGGCAATGCCGACGTCGAGCGGCATGAAGATGGGTGCATCGAGTGCGCGCGCCAGCGGTTCGACAAATTTCTTCGACTTGTCGTTCAAATAGGTGACGGCGAGATCGGCGCCGAGGGCAGCGGAATGCCTTGGCGCAACCCCAGGCGATCGATTGGTCATTGGCGATGCCCACGATCAACCCCTTGCGGCCTTTGAGGGCGACCTTGATCTCGGGATAAACGGGTATGGCTATCGTCATGACACCCTCGCGTATTTTGGAGAACTTTTTGGCTGCTGCGCCAGCACCGACAATGTGTGCCGGGCAATCATCAGCTCTTCGTCGGTCGGCACGATGTAAACAGGCACGCGGCTGTTGGGTTGCGAAATCAGCGCGCTTGCCGTCCGCGTTGGCGCGCTGGTCGAGCGAGACCCCGAGCCAGGCAAGCTTGCTGGCAACGGCCGCGCGGATCTTGGGCGAGTTTTCGCCGATGCCCGCGGTAAAGACGAAGCCATCGACGCCCTGCAGCGCGGCGGCAAGCATTCCTGCGTTCAAGCCGACCCGGTAGACGAAGTAGTCGACCGCAAAGACCGCGCGGGGATCATCATTTTCCTGAAGTTCGCGCATGTCGTTGCTGATACCCGAGAGCCCCTTGAGACCGCATTCGCGGTACAGGAAGTTCTCAACGTCGGTAACCGACATGCCCTTTTGCAAAATCAGATAAAGCACGACACCGGGGTCGAGCTGGCCGGGCCGCGTCCCCATCGGCAGCCCGTCGAGTGCCGTAAATCCCAAGGTGCTTTCGACGCTCCGCCCGCCGTCGAGCGCGCACATCGAGGCGCCGCTGCCGAGATGCGCGACGATCACCTTCTTTGCCGCGATTTCAGGTGCAACCTGGGGAAGCACGCTCGCAACGTATTCGTAGGACAGTCCGTGAAATCCATAGCGTCGAACGCCTTCGTCATGCAGCGCAAGCGGAATCGCAAAATGATCCGCCAGCGCGCCATGGCCGCGATGAAAGGCGGTGTCGAAGCACGCGATCTGGGGCAAATCCGGGAACCGGCTCAGGATCGAGCGGATCGGCGCCAGATTGTAGGGTTGATGAAGCGGCGCCAGCGAAGTGTATTTTTCCAGCCGTGCCAGCACGTTTTGGTCGACCCGGACCGGCTTGTCATAGTCCGGGCCCCCGTGCACCACACGGTGCCCGATTGCAATCGGATCGATCTTCAGTTCGTCGCGCAACCAGGCGCCCGCGGTCGCAAGTCCCACCGCGACATCGGGGACGGTCTTGTTTTCATAGGTGCGGTCGACCAGCACCGTGCCATCGGCCGAGGTGACGCGCAGCCGCGGCCGGCTTCCAACTCCGTCCATCAGGCCCTTGGTCTGGCGCTTGAGCGTACCGTCCTGTTCGGTCCCAAAGATCTGGAACTTCACACTCGACGAGCCCGCGTTGGCGACGAGGATGCTGTCCATGGCGGTCACGCCGCCGCAACGGTCGAAGCGCGGCGCCTGGCGTCTGCATAGAGCACCGCGATCGCGCACGACGCCATGCGGCCGCGCAGCGAATCCGCGCGCGAGGTGAGAACGATCGGAACGCGCGCACCCAGCACGATGCCCGCCGAGTCCGCCTTCATCATGAAGGTGAGATTTTTCGCCAGCATGTTGCCGGCCTCGAGGTCAGGCACCACAAGTATCTGCGCCTGGCCGGCGACCGGCGATTTGATGCCCTTGATTCTGGCGGCTTCCGGATCCACGGCGTTGTCGAACGCCAGCGGCCCATCCAGCAAGGCGCCCGTGATCTGGCCGCGGTCCGCCATCTTGCATAACGCGGCGGCCTCGATGGTCGAGGGAATCTTCGAGGTCACCGTCTCCACCGCCGACAGGATCGCGACCCTCGGCACGCCGAGGCCAATTCCCGCGAAGAGATCGACCGCGTTCTGCACGATGTCGCGCTTGCAATCGAGGTCCGGGAAAATATTGATCGCCGCATCCGTGATGAACAACGTCTGGGCGTAGCCGGGCACATCGATGGCGAAGACGTGGCTGATTCGCCGGTCGGTGCGCAATCCCGTCGCTTTTGCGGTGACACTGCGCATCAGCTCGTCGGTATGAAGGCTCCCCTTCATCAACATCTCGCCCTTGGCTTCGTGAATCAACTGGACGGCCGTTGCGGCCGCCGCCTCGCTGTGAACGGCATCGACAATCTCGAAGCGCGAGATGTCGAAATTGAACTGTGCCGCGACTGCCCTGATCTTGCCCGCCGGCCCGACGAGCACCGGCTTGATAATGCCGGCCGCGGCGGCTTCGCAGATGCCCCGCAACGACGCCTCGTCGCAGGGATGGGCCACGATGGTCACCGCTGACGGCACCAATTTGGCCGCTGCTACCAGACGCTCATACTTGCCCTGGGGCTGGCCTTCGATCGGAACTACGCTCATGGCTTTGCTCCCAGTTGGTTGGGCTACCTGCGGACTACGATGCCTTGGCGCGTCCGATTGCGGGAAACCCGGCGTCATTGGCCTCGAACAGCGCCGTGACCCTTTTCAGCCGCTCCGCGGCCTCGCCGGAGATCTCGCCGGCGGCGCTCAGGACGTTGCGGATTGCGGCAAGGCCCTTCCTGCGTTCGCCGGCGTCCGCGGGCAGCAATTCCGGGATCGCCGCGAGCGCGGCCTCCGGATCCAGCAACAGCAGGAAAAACTGCTCGCGCGCCATTGCCTTGAACTCCGCGAGCGTCATTCGTGAGCCTTCTTCGGTCAGCCGGATACGACGCAATGCCGCAACGCCACGCTCATCGACGAATCCCCTGGCCATGCCGACATAGACCAGACCGCGAATGGCGCACTCCTGGAGGCCACCCTTCTTGATGTTCGATTTCAGTTCGGCAATACGCTTCTCCACGAGCTCCCGGTGCAGCAGGGATTTTCCCGGCCGTCGCGGCCGCGCCGCTTTGGGATCAACTCCGACGGCAGCCTGAAGCGCCGGCGATCCGTAAACCGCAAGGAACATCTTTTCGGAGAATTGTTCCATCGTCTGCCGCCAACCATCCAGCGACTTCACGATCTGCTCGGATACTTTCTCCTGCGCGGCGACGAATGGATTGTCGGAAGCCGCCGGCTTGCGGTCCTCGCGGACCTTGGCGGCGGCATCGGCCAACGCCGGCATGAACGGATTGGCGTCGGTGAATGCCTCGTAGGACATCCGGGCCGGATGCATGCCCTTCAGCCATTCCGCCGCTTGCGGCGTGACCATCGCCTTGACGATCGGCTGCATAAAGGCGCGGTAGAGCGACAGGTTGATTTCGGATACGCGCGCGACGGTCGCAAACCGGCGTTCGTCCTCCGGGGAATTGCCGCCCATGGCGCGGATATCATCCAGCGTCCGCTGTTCGCAACGCATGATCCACTCCCCCTCCGCGAGATCGGAGTTGGCGGTATCGCCGGTCTTGCGCTCGAACGTTGCCTCGTAAAGGCCGGGAGGCAGGATGTCGATCAGGTCGATATTGCTGGAGAACTCATTGTGCTCCTTCTTGGCCACCCCGCCTGAAACGAAGATTCCGAGATGGCCGACCGTTTCATGCACGGTGTAGACGATGGTCTGGCCGAACGATCTGATCTCGTCGACATCGTCATAGAGATCGAGAATCCAGTCCAGCGCCTGCTGCGGCGGCGTGATGTTATCGCCCTTTGAGCAGAACACCACGATCGGTGAACGAATGTTGCGAAGGTCGACGGCGGTGCCGTCCGACATCTCGATGCGCCCAGCTGCGAGATTGTTGCCGACGAATAGTTCGTCGACGATGAACTGCATCTCCTCGGCGTTGAGGTTGACATGCCCGCCCCACCAGCGCTCGAACTCCAGGTATCGGGGCCCTTCGGTATCGACCTTGGAGTAGACGTTATACTGTTTGCTCCACAGCGTGTTCGCCGGATTCTGGTTCTCGAAATTGTGCACCAGCCAGCCGCCGTCGAATTTGCCGGCGCCCATGTCGCCGGTCAGCGCCGTCAGCCAGCTGCCGCCGAGCAGCCCGCCGGAATAGCGCATCGGATTTTGTCCGCGAACGCCCGCCCAATAGGACAGCGGCGATCCGGCAAGGATGATCGGACCGAACAGCTCAGGCCTGATCGCAGCCAAAATCATCACGGCCCAGCCGGCCTGGCAGTTGCCGATGACGCACGGCTTTCCGTCCGCGTTGGGATGAAGCGAAATCACCTTCTCCAGGAACGCCGCTTCGGCGCGGGCGATATCTTCGATGGTTTGGCCCGGCATCGGGTCGGGCGTGAAGCCGATGAAGTAACAGGGATGCCCCGCTTTCATGGCCACGCCGATTTCGCTGTCGGCCTTGAAGCCGCCGATGCCAGGACCGTGGCCGGCCCGAGGATCAACGACGACGAACGGTCGACGCGACGGATCGATCTCCACGCCTTGCGGCGGAACAATGCGCACCAGCAGGTAATTGACCGGCCGTTTCAGCGTGCGGCCGTCAATGACGAGCTCGGCCGCATAATCAAGAACGTGCGGGACCTTCTCGGCGAGGTGGTCGCGATACTGGCTGCTGCGCTGGCGCATCACGTCCCAGAACAAGAGGCTGCGCTGGGCCGCATCGGTCATGTATTCCAGGGCCGGGCCGAAAAGATTGAGGGGCGTGCCCGATACCCGCTGATCGTCCTTCGACATTTTTCAGCTCCATCTTTTTCGTATGTTTCTCTGGCTCTCCTCCAGTTAGGCGCTGCAGCGCGACGCTTGGTTGATCTATCTCAAGCAAACTACTCTACGCGTGAGTTATTTTTCTGCGCTGAAATTCGGGGTATTCCGATACGCAAGCATCGGCGCCGATAGAAGACCGCTCAGGAGTTTCAAACATGCCGAACATCGACGATCTGCTGCCATCAGCAATAGAAATCCGGAAACAATCCGCGCTCAAGGAAGCCGAAAAGGCCGAGGAGGATGCGCGCCGTTTGGCCGCGGCGGAGGCTGAAAAGCTGGCATTGATCGAGGAACTCACCAAGCCTTCGGGACTTTCCGAGGATGAAAAGGTCAAACGTGCTTCCGCAGTCATCCAGCGCGCGGTGAGAAACGGTCTGCATGAGGTTCAGGTCTACCGGTTCCCGAACGTGCTTTGCTCGGACCGCGGCCGCGCGATCAACCAGATGGAAGCAGGCTGGGAAAAGACGCTCAACGGAATTCCCAAGGAGATCTATGAGCTTTGGCAGACCTATCTGCAGCCGCGCGGCTACAAGATCTCCTATCAGATCATCGATTTCCCGGGCGGCATTCCCGGCGACATCGGCATCACGCTGAGCTGGTGAAGCGACCCTGATTGATGGATAGCGGCTTCAACGGGGCAAAGGGCGATGGTCATGGACGAAGACCGAGATCCAAGGATGAAGCGCAAGACGTATGAAAAGGAGTTGCGCAAGCTCCAGGTCGAACTCTGCCATCTCCAGAAGTGGGTAGCCACCAAGGGACTACGGGTCGTCATCGTGTTCGAAGGGCGCGATGCCGCCGGCAAGGGCGGAACCATCAGGGCTCTCACAGAAAAGGTGAGCCCTCGTGTATTCCGGGTGGTGGCCCTCCCCGCTCCTTCCGATCGGGAAAAAACCCAAATATTTTTCCAGCGCTACGTGCAGCATTTTCCCGCCGCGGGAGAAATCGTCATCTTCGACCGAAGCTGGTACAACCGCGCCGGCGTCGAATACGTCATGGGCTTCTGCACCAAGGACGAACACAAGCGTTTCCTTGAGCTTTGTCCGGAAGTCGAAAAATATATCGTCGACGGCGGCATCATCCTGATCAAGTTCTGGCTGGAAGCCGGCATGGAGGAGCAGCAAAAGCGGTTCGCCGCCCGAATTGACGATCCGCTGCGGCAGTGGAAATTGAGCCCGATGGATCTCGAGTCCTATCGGCGCTGGTACGACTATTCGAGGGCGCGCGATCTGATGCTGCAGGCCACCAACTCGAAGGATGCGCCGTGGTATGTCGTTCGCTCCGAAGACAAGAAGCGCGCGCGGCTGAACTGCATCGCGCATCTCCTGAAGACCATCCCCTACAAGCGGCTGTCACCGCAACGGGTCAAATTGCCGGCGCGGTCCAACAAGAACCGATACGACGATCAAGCCATCCTGCGCAGGATGAAGTTCGTGGCCGAGCGGTATTAGCCGCCGTCGACTGCTCCGGAGCGAGCGACGGGTCTGACCGACCGCATCATCAATCCATCGTAATCGTAACACCGGCCAAATTCGCGGATACTTCCAGGCCGACCTTGGCGCCGTGCAATTCAAGCGTCACCCCACTTCCTTGTTGTTGCAACATCACGCCGCCTACGCCGCCCGCCAGCGCGGCGCCGGCTCCCATGGAGCCGTAGGTACCGACGATGTCGTGAGGACCGCGAATATTCAGAGCGCGCCCGACCAACTTGGTGGTCGATGCCCCGATTGTAGCCCCAAGGCTCAAGCCCGATACCCTGAATGGATAGTCGCGACCGTGGAACGTCAGGATTCCCCGGCCGGCACCAACACCTGCCACAAATGAGACTTTGGTGAACACGACACGAACGTAGCCGGTCTCCGCCTGAGAAGGCGTTGTGAGCGCCACTGTCGCAAACAAGGCGATCATTGCAACGAAAATCCGCACCGGATATTTCATGATCCCCTCCTATGAGATCAAATGATGGGGCCTGCCAATCCGCGTTGGTTGATTTTGATCAAAGGGTTCCGCGCATCGAAGACTTTTCTCATCCTACGCAATGTCACTGCGTAGCACGGTATCGAGTGTCACGGTACGGTCCAAGCCTCCGACCTTGTCTTCGACGCCGTCAGCTCGCAACAAATCGCGCAGCGACCCGTGAGCTCCGACGATGCGTAGGGCAATGCCACGGCCGGCAAGCTCGGCATGCAATTCGTGCAGCATGCGTGAGCCGGCCAGGTCGAGATACGGCGCGGCGGAAAGATCGCAAATGATCAAGCGGATGGTGAAAGAACCAGCTTCACGAAGACGGCTCAAGACCGATTCCATAACAGCATCGGTATTGACGTAAATCAGCGATGCTTCGGGACGAAAAGCGATCACACCGGAAAGTGGCTCGTTCTCGGGATGGCGGTCCATATCGGAGTAGCTGTCGGCACCGGGCACTCGACCAAGAAACGCGACGTGCGGGCGCGACACCCGGGCGAGCAGTAACAGTATCGAGACAAGCGCAGCGAGCAGGATACCGTGAAGGATTCCAAGGAACAACACGCCTACGAGAGCGGTCGTCGCGGCAAGGAAATCCAACCGGCTCACTCGCCACATGCGAAGCAGTGCGGGAAAATCCAGCAAGCCGTACACCGCGGTCAGCACCACCCCAGCCAACACAGCCTTCGGAAGATTTTCAAGCAAAACGGTCAGAAAGAGCAGGCAAATCGCCAGCGTAACGGATGCAAAGACGAGCGCCAGCGGCGTGCGGGCGCCAGCCTTGTCATTCACGACTGATTGCGACAGTCCACCCGCTACCGGGTAGCCGTGTCCCAACGCCGCTGCGAGATTGGCTGCGCCGATGCCAAGAAGTTCTTGCCGGGGATCGAGCGCATGTCCGTGCTTTGCAGCGAGGGTGCGGGCGGCAGACACCCCCTCGATATAGGCCAGCAGCAGGCAGCCTGCGGCCAACGGAATGATACCCTCAACGTCGCGCACCCGCAGCGCTGGACCTGCCAAGGTGGGTAAACCAGCCGGGATTTCTCCTGTGGTTGGCACGCCAAGCGCGGGGAGCCTCAGGACGCTGGCGGCGATGATCGCCAGAGTCACAACCCCAAGTGCCACAGGTTTTCCGGGCAGCAAGCGTTCGCCGAATACAATAAGTCCGATCGCAATGATCCCGACCAGCACAACAAGGTGCTGCACCTGACCGAGTTGCCCGACAAGCAGGAACGCCCGCTCGAAAAAATTGTCTCCCCCGCCCCTCACGCCGAAGAGACTTGGCAACTGGGTGATCGCGATGGTCAAACTAGCGCCAGCCTTAAAACCGACAAGGATGCTGTCGCTGATCAGCTTTACGAGCACGCTAAGACGCAAAAGCCACGCGAACAGGCTGAGCGCCGCTACCGTTAAGGCAGCGAGGCTCGCAATCTGGGCGTAGCGCTGTGCATCCCCCTCCGCCATTGCCCCCACTGTTCCGGCAATCATGAGTGAAATGGCGGAAGTTGGTCCAATGGCAAGCTGACGCGACGATCCAAGCAGGGCATAGCCAAGACCGCCCAGCAAATAACCGTAAATGCCGACCTGCGGCGGCAAGCCTGCAAGGCCAGCATAAGCCAGCGAAACCGGAATCGCATAGGCCGCCAAGGTTATTCCAGCGACGATATCACCGAACAGCCAGGAAGATCGATACTCGGTCAGCCATCGGGCCGGCGGAAACCACCAAAACCCGTCTGCCTCTCTTTGTCGTTCCGGCGAATCCGACATGTGGTGTTGCGAGCCAACAACTCTCCAAGCCTCAATTATCCGTCCTGTCAGCGCCCCGTTTGATTCATATCAACGCCCTCAGACTTTTTGGTCTGAAGATAAAAATTCATTCCAGAGCCAGAGCTGGCCGCTTGAAAATACCCGTGCCTCCCGTGGGATTGGCAGATGAGCGTTGAATTCGAAACTACCGCAAGCAGCTGGATTCACGTTGTTGGCGTTTGCATCGAAATTTTTGGCGTCTTCATTATCGTCGCGGGAATCGTCTGGTCAACCGCCCTCTGCGTAAACTGGCGCGCGCAACACTATGATGACTATAAAATCCGAATTGGCCGTTCCCTGCTGCTCGGCCTTGAAGTGCTGGTGGCCGCCGATATCGTAAAGACGATAGCGATCGAACTTACGTTTACGAGCCTGGGTCTCCTGGCAGGGCTGGTCTTGGTTCGCACCTTCCTGAGCTGGACACTGGTGCTGGAAATTGAGAGTTGCTGGCCGTGGCGACGGGAACTATCAGCGGCGAATTTGGCACGACGGGTGGAAAACGCGACGCGATAGCTCCGGATGAGAAGCGCCAATGTATTGGAACCGACTATACGGCTTCAGGAGCTATCTCAAATCGTCACTTTGGGTCGTCCCGTTCATTGCGATTCCGCTGGCGCTGATTGCCACTCGATTGGTGCATGGCCTTGACGCCTGGCTCGGTTGGAGTCTCCTGGGATTCACCACTGCCGGCGCGAAGGTATTGCTCGAGGCCTTTGTCACTGTAACACTCTCATTTGTGGTCTTCACATTTGGTTCTCTGCTGGTTGCCATTCAGGTCGCCAGCGCACAATTGACCGCCCGCATCATCGCAACGACGCTGCTGCGAAACGACGTCGTAAGGTATACCGTCGGCCTATTCATATTTACATTGATGTTCGCCCTTAGCGCGCAGAACAAAATGCGGGAGGATGTCAACCAGCTGGTCATGCTTCTGGCTACCCTGCTTGGCATATCTTCCTTCGCCGCTTTTTTCTATCTGATCGACTATGCATCGCGGCTGCTGCGCCCGATCAGCATTTTGGCTCACGTCGGTGAGGCCGGGCTCGCGGTCGTCGAAAGCGTCTATCCCGATCCAGGTCTCGGCGCGAGCGCCCGGCAGGCCGAGGGTCCAAACCTCGGGCCGGCAGGCGGAATCATTCGACATCAGGGAACGTCGAGTATTGTTCTGGCGGTCAATCTCGGGCTGCTGACGACTGAGGCCGAGAGATTGGACGGTGTCATCGAGTTCATTCCCCAGGTGGGCGATTTTGTCGCGGTGGACGAACCATTGTTCAACCTCTACGGCGTCGCGCGTCTGATCGACGAGGAAAAATTGCGAGGGTCGGTCGCGTTTGGATCGGAACGAACCCTGGAACAGGATCCGACATTCGCGTTTCGCATCGTCGTCGATATCGCCCTTCGAGCGCTGTCGCCGGCAATTAACGATCCAACGACAGCCGTCCTTGCGATCGATCAGCTCCACCGCATGCTCCGCATGGTCGGCATGCGTAATCTGCGGACCGACGAGTTGTTGGATAAATCCGGACAGTTGCGCATCATTTTCAGGACACCCAACTGGGAAGATTTTGTCCACCTCACTTTCAGCGAGATCCGCTCCTGCGGTTCGAACAATCTCCAGATTGTAAGACGGTTGCGTGCGATGATCGAAAACCTGGTTCAGACGCTACCAACGCACCGTCATGCGACCCTTCTGCGGGAACTGAACCTGCTCGACCGCGAGATCGAGAGAAATTTCATCTATCCGGAAGATTTGGCACTCGCCCGCATTGCCGACGCCCAGGGGCTCGGTGGACATTCCGGGAAAAGCATATCTTGACCGACCGCTGATTGCCGAAGCAACAAGGACTTGGCGATGCCGGAAAATGGCACTTTGACCTACGCACGCCTCAAGACCCCCAGGGCAGCCGCCATCGCGGGCATCGTCTTTTCCGTTCTGATGTTCGCAATCTTCTGGCTGCTTCGGCGTTCCATTCCGGCCGACCCGCTGGAGACCGGAACCTGGCTTGCTGCCAACACCCGGACGATCGAGCTTGCGTTGAACCTGATTCCGCTGGCTGGCGTTGCCTTCCTCTGGTTCATTGGCGTACTGCGTGATCGGCTTGGTCGGCAGGAGGACCGGTTTTTTGCTACCGTGTTTTTCGGCAGCGCCTTGTTGTTCCTGGCCATGCTGTTTGCCGCGGCGGCAGTAATCGGTGCGATAACATTGGTCGCGTCCGCGGCCGAACCGAATGAGCTGGCTAACTCCGCCACCTTCCGCTTCGCCCGCGCCACCGCCTATATCATTGCGAACGTATACGCCATCAAGATGGCCGCCGTATTCATGTTCTCGTCGTCAACCGTTGTAATCTATACCGGCATTGCGCCGCGGTGGATTGCCTATGTCGGATACCTGTTGGCCTTGGTGCTTCTGATCGGCAGCTATTACATCGGTTGGAGTTTCGCCCTATTGCCCGTTTGGGTCTTTCTAATCAGCGTGCATATCCTGATGGATAATCTGCGTCGGCGTTAGGAGGCCAATCACCCCTCATGTCAGGCTTCGACCCTAAATTGAGACGATCGGGCAGCGACGCTGCCCTTTCACCAGACTGAAAACCAGTGTGGGTGAGCAATATTGAACAGGCAAGGAGACCTTTCCGCGATCATGATGCGCGAGCCGCGCAGCGCAATCATCGTAAAGTTGTCTTCAATAATCAGCATGAATCCTCGACGTCACGACTTGTTAGGTCCAACCTGTCTATCCCACGCGCGGCCTTGGGAGGTCGACATGCAGAGTTTCGTTCACAATGCAAATATCGCGCTTTATCACCGGCTGATATCCGAGAGTGAGCTTGATCCATCGCGCGACGAGGACCGGCACAAAATGCTGTTGACGTTGCTTGCCGAAGAAATAGCAAAGGATGCGAATTCGACGCGGACAAGCACGCAACTAGACGGTTAGCCTTCGCTCATATCTTACCGACGGCGAAGCATCCTCGGCGCCGGTGGCGGCGGTCCCAGGTCGCGTTCCCAGATCGTCCCGTTGTCGAACTGGATCAGCATGCCATCCTGTGAATAGACCGCGCCCTCGTTCCAGCTGTCGACCCAGATCCGGGTCGCTGGCGCAAACCAATCCGGCCAGGCGCGCGAAGGCTCGCCGGCTTCATTCAGGAGATTGAGATCGGGCCCGTTTTGGGTGATATAGGCCGGATTTCCGACGAGGCCCATCCGGCACATCTGGGTACACCTGTATGCCCCGGTGAGATCGATGGATTGCGCAGAAGCCTCCGTAGCCGCGACAGCAGCGACCATGCCAATGGCCAGTAAAATCGATTTCATGAAAATCACTCCACTGCTCCGACGATCCAGCCCGGCTGTTTCGTTCCAGCTAGCGATAGCCTTCGCGTACAGAGGCTAGCACTACTTTGGCAGAATTTGGCGATTGATCGGCGAAACTGGATTCCCGAATTCAGATTTTCAATGATTCATAGATGGTCGGCTTTTGGAGGGCCGACCATGGTGGGCACGAAATCGAAGTGGGAAGACGAGCTTGGACGCTGGCTCAAGCCATTCCTGGATCGCTTAGGCCACAAGGCACGGCGGCGGATGTGTCCGCTTTATATCTCGGGATTGATTGGACCGGGTGATCGCAAGAGCGTCCAGCCGATGGCGGCGCGGCTGGCACCGGGCGAGTATGACCAGTTGCACCATTTCATTGCTGATGGCGTTTGGGATGCAGCGCCATTGGAGGCGGAATTGCTGGTTCAGGCCGCTCGCCTGGTCGGCGGCAAGGATGCGGTGCTGGTCATCGACGACACGGCGATGCCGAAAAAGGGCGATCGTTCGGTTGGTGTCGCTCCACAATATGCCTCATCTCTCGGCAAGACGGCCAATTGCCAAACATTGGTGTCGCTGACGCTTGCACGGGGTGAAGTGCCGGTCATGGTGGCATTACGTCTCTTCGTTCCCGAGAGTTGGACGAGTAATCCGGTGCGTTTGAAGCGTGCGGGCGTTCCAGTCGAGCACCGCGCAGCGCGGACCAAGCCAGAGATCGCCTTGGCGGAGATCGACCGCGTCATCGCCTCCGGTGTGCGTTTCGGCTGTGTGCTTGCCGATTCAGGGTACGGCTCCAGCGGGCCTTTCCGTCAGGCTCTGAGCGAGCGCGGTCTGCTGTGGGCGGTGGGTCTGTCGCGGCGCCAGAACGTCTATCCCGCCGACATTGCCCTGATCTTCCCAATCGCCAAGACCGGAAAGCCCCGCAAATACCACATCCCTGATCAGCCACCGGTCTCTGCTGAAGCGTTATTGGCCAAAGGCAAATGGCAAAGGGTCAGTTGGCGGCGGGGCACCAAAGGTCGGCTGACATGTCTCTTCACGGCCCGCCGTGTCTGCGTTGCGGATGGCCATAAGCACCGGATGCTCAATAACCGTATGCAGTGCATGCCTGGTGACGAGGTCTGGCTCGTCGGCGAGCGGCGGTCGACCGGGGAGCAAAAATACTATGTGTCGAACCTGCCGGCCGATGCCACCATCAAGACGCTCGCTGCCACGATCAAGGCCAGGTGGGTCTGTGAACAGGCCCACCAGCAGCTCAAGGAGGAGCTTGGGCTCGACCACTTCGAAGGTAGATCCTGGACGGGATTACATCGACACGCGCTGATGACGATGATCGCCTACGCCTTCCTCCAATCCCGCCGCCTCAAAGCAGCGGGGCGGAAAAAAAAGAATCTCAGGACCGCCACCACAACCAAGCATGCCGGCCATCAGGCAAGCGATCCTCGACCTCTTCGCACGACCTCCACCCCGACAATGTCCTCACTGTAACAGGTTCCTTGCACATATCTCCAAGCCTAAAGTGCCAAAGTAGTGCTAGTTGACTTACATCAAAGCAGGATTGTCGCATCGGCAGCTGGTAAGCCTTGACGGCCGTGACACGCCGTCCAAGTTACGCTTCACCCGATCGCGAACCGCGGCGCGCACGCGCGTCCCCCAGATAAGCGTCCGCCCCACACCTTGCGGGCTTTTCGTTTCGACCTACCGAAGTCCCAACAGCGAGCGGCGAAAGCCGCTGCGACGGGCTTCCTCACGGCACACGAAACTTCCGCTACTGCCCTGCGCGTATCGCTTCTGGTGATTGAGGTAGTAGATCCTCTTGCGGAAATCGAGCCAGACCACGGTGTCATCGGGACAGTGCCGTTGCGCCTGGGCTTCATAGCGGAATGGAGTCAGCGGCAAGGCAGCCGCGTTCAGCACGCCAGCTGCGAGGGCCAGCGCCGTTAACAGACAGAGAAGGCGTCCATCAAATTTCCGCACAGAATGCAGCTCTTACTTATTGCGATTTACCGGGCGCTTAAGGCGGGCCCTAGCCGCTCTCAAGCGCTGTATCTCCTCGTCAACCGTTGCCATTTTCTCTTCGCGCTGCATAGCCTGCGTCTTTTTTGGCTCGTCGCTGCTGCGAATCTTCTCAAGTACCTTGCCGACGGAGAGTTTGGAGATTTCGGCCATCGAAGACTCCTTTGCGCGAAGGGAGGGCACCACCAATCTCAAACCATTTTCGGGCCGGTCAAATTGATTTGGCTCAAGACCTGCTTCCCTTTGGCTCCGCTCTGCTCCAATGTCAGCTTGCGATGTTCGCACCGGGCGCACGCCATTTGCCATTCGTGCTTTGAATAAAATCGCCAACCGTGACTATTCGGTTTCGATTTCGTCCGAACAAAAAGGAAACGAAGGCGGATCACCCTGGAGGTGCCGGGATGCTGCTGGGTCCAGGCCGGACGCCGTCAAATAAACGCGAGAACGACGACGCCCATCGCCACCAACGCGGACACGCCAGAGACGGTGACGCCGAGATAAATGCCGCCGATGACGGGATTTTCGGATTGGGACCTGATTTGACTGCCGCGCACTGCGCATCCCCTTCGCGGTTGCCCTGCCCTCAAATAACGGACGCCGGAACGGCGATTTCGTTCCAATGAAATGTACAAAGTGAGCTTAGGGAACCTGCGGTGGGTTCTTCAGGGCATGCGCAGATGAAATTGATCGGCGGGGCAATTGCCGGCGTGGCCCTGATCGGCCTCTCGAAACGTGGGCAGGGAGTTAAGCTGGCACACGCCGGGGTGGGAGCTCAATGTCGCGGCCAATCGACACCAGCACACGGCCCAAGCAGCTGGGAAAGAGGAACCGCTGTCGCGAACGCGATTTACCTATTGCATCCTGGGGCGCTTGGCCTAATTCCACTCTCACTCGCAAGCGCGTCAATGATCGCCCCGAGTTGCCCGCCTGTGTCCAAGGGGTCGAGTGTTCCCATGCGATTACTCATTTGGCCGAAGTTCGCCCTGATCGCAGTGGTAGCCGTCGACGCTGGCGCTGGTGTCGCGCTGGCACAACCGGGTAGCACCGGCGGAAACGTCGGCGTCAACGAGAAAACGATATCCGGTTCGAACTCAGAGCCTTCGCCAGATCGTGATGACGCGAAGCGGCATGGCCGAGAGGATCAGGATAAAGGCCGATCGTCTCATAGGGACGGCGCAGCGCTCGGCAATTTCGATGGAACCTGGTCCTATATCGTCGTCGGAACCAATTGCCCGGGCAGCCATTCGGGCGTCATCAACATTTCGGCCGGCAGGATCAGCGCCAGCGGCGTTACG
Source organism: uncultured Alphaproteobacteria bacterium (assembly GCA_963721135.1). Lineage (GTDB taxonomy): Bacteria > Pseudomonadota > Alphaproteobacteria > Rhizobiales > Xanthobacteraceae > Bradyrhizobium. Next base: position 381,835 of record CAVRIB010000024.1, on the reverse strand, counting down.
GGAAGTGTGAGCGCCAGCGGCGCCTACCATGCGGTCGGCGTTGGCGGCCGTGGCGTGGTTTCGACCGCGACCGGAAGGCTATCAGGGAATACCGGAGGCGGTTCGTTCAGAAATTCCGACGGCTGTGTGGGTCGCTGGACCGCGACAAAACAGTAGCGAAAAGCCCCCCTGCTTTCGCGCGCGATCGCCCTGAGTGCCAGCCGTCGCGCCGGCGCGCGCGTCGGCCTGATCCTGGAGCGATCGCGTGAGGCCCTCGTTGACCGGACCTATCTCACTTCGCCGCAAAGCAAGCCCGCATGCTGGAGAGCCATACGTACCCATAGCCGCAGGGCGGACGGGGATGCGCCCCGTCGGGGCACTCGTTCCAGGTCGCAGCCGCGGTACCCCAGCCGTCGACGACACAAGCGCCGCTCGGCGTACTATGGCAGCCGGGCCCGCATCCGTCCCAGGCGTTGGCGGGGCCGACGCCGGCCACGATGGCGAAAAGAGCCACGATCAAAGAGGTTTTCATACCGCTCTCCTTTTGGCCAAAGGCAACGGCTGACAGAAGCCTGAGGTTCCACCGAGTGCCCAAGGCGAGATTTTGAGGCGCTAAGGATTCACAACCGGAAATTTGGTCTTCGACGGTCTTAGAGGAACTGCAGCCGCCGGATAGTCCGATGTCACCAGCGGACTGCCCTCAGCGTAGTTCTGAGCGGTAAAGCCCCCGGCGGCTGCAGCAGATATTTATAACCCGATTCAGGGCGTCCGTCTCGCGCGGTTAAGTCTGTAAGGATGGATTTTCGAAGCGCAATCCGCCGGCGGGTACGCCGTTCGATCAGCGCGCCGGGATTCCATCCGCAGCATATCCACAACCTCAAGCCGCTCGAATGACGCGCGTTGACAAGGGCTTGCTGCGCACCAATCCACAGGATGGGGTTTTCACAGGCAGGATTGCGTTGGATGGTGGCCCGAGGGGTCGTGCCCGTCCTACCCGAAGTAGCCGAGCACACGCACTCTGGGGTAGGTGGAAAGCGCGGCGCCCGGCTACTCGGCCACGCGGCGGTGTGGCCTTTTGATAACAGCATCAATGGCTTAAAAAACCGTCTTCAACGGGTCTGCGAACGGCGAATTTGGCGCGCGGATGCTGGAAATCCGGCGCCCCGAACGAAGCGGCGTTTGGGGATCTGGACTACGAGGAGATCCGAAGATTTGTCGGACGTTCCGGGGTTTGGTCAGCGACGAAGAATTGGACGCTCTGCGCGAGAAAGCCTCCGGACAGGTCCTGCGCCTGAAGGACGTAGGCGCCGGGGGGAAACCCCGGCTGAAGCTGGATGTTCAGCGTGCCGCTGCCGGAGGCCGGCGTGATCGGGAGCGGAACAGTGATTCCGCTGGTCTTGTCCACGAACACGACCTGCGTATCGGTCGGCAGGTTTTCGTAGTCAGCCGTGACCGTGCCTCCCGAGATGCTTTGGAAATTGAGGATCGGAGACGCCATGAGTGACGATACATCTGCAGATTGCCATCGTCAAACATAGTGCACCTACGGGAACTGGAACCAGAACTTGCCGTCGATGGGATTCAACGCGGCAAAAAAACGACTGGAGATGGCCTTGCGACCTGTCGCGTCAGTCGCAAGCATAGGTCCGCGGAATCACGCGATAGGCGGTGTAGCGATAATAGGGCCGATAGGCGTAGCCGAGAAACACCGCCGGCGGCTCTCCGCCGTACCAGGCGCCATGATAGAAATTGTAAACGGGGCCATCGCTGCAGCGATAGGGAATCCAGGCGCGACCGATCGGCGGCCGAGGGCCCTGTTCGGGCGGAATGATCGGCGATCTTTCCTGCGCGTGCGCGGGCCCGGCAAGGGCCGCTGCGGTCACCGCGAGGGCGGCAGCGCCTATCAATGCCAGCGCGCGTCTCATTTTTGCAAAGCTTGCGATGCAGGGGTTAGTCATTGGATCGGCTCTCGGGTGCAACTCCAATCGGCAGGATAGGTTGCCTTGTGTCGAAAACCAACCGCGACGAACCCTCTTTCGAAGGGAACAGACTTAAGTGACGGGAAGCGAACTGAAACAACTGCGCGTCGACCTCGGGGAAGCCATCGGCAAGACCCTGTCCGCCGCCGAAATGGCAAAGCTCTGCGGGCTTGGCGCAAGCGACGGCCCCAACACCATCCGCAGATGGGAGGTCAGCGGTCCGAGCGGGCCGGCGGCCGAGCTGCTGCGGATCCTGGCAATGGCGAGCGACCGCCACCCGATCCTGGAGAATTTCAACGTCTTCGACCGCCACAACATCCCCGAACGTGAACGTCCCGCGCGCCGGCAGGAGTTCCGCCAAAAGATGCGTGACGAGGTTCGCCGGCGGCTTGGGTAGAACGCGGCCTCGACCGCCCCGCCCCACCCTGTTGATAACCCGCACCCTCCGGCGCGCCCTGGCGTGACAGTCGGCTGCGACGTGTTATCGACGGCGAGAAAACCCGGTCAGTTACGGAACCATCGCCATGCGGATCACCCTCGTTGGCTCCCGTCATTTCGGCACGACGACGTTTGACATGCTGCGCCAGCACGGCGTCGACATCGTCAGGGTTGTCGTCGCCGATGCCGAGGATCGCCTGGCAGCACTCGCGAGGGCCAAAGGCATCGAGGTCGTGGTGCAGGCCGATCCGAAGCGCGTGGTCGGCTCGGAGATCGCCGATGGTACCGACCTGATCGTCACCGCGCACAGCCACGCCCGCATCAGCAGGGAGGCGCTCGCCAAAGCCAGACTCGGCGGCATCGGCTATCACCCCTCCTTATTGCCGCGGCATCGCGGCATCGCCGCGGTGGAATGGACCATCAAGGAGGGCGATCCGATCGCCGGCGGCACCGTCTACCATCTGGCCGAGCGCATGGATGCGGGGGCCATCGCCCTGCAGGAATGGTGCTTTGTGAAGAAGGGTGAAACCGCGCGCGAACTCTGGGAGCGGGTGCTGGCGCCGCTCGGCCAAAAACTGCTCGGCGAGGTCATCGATTACGCCAAGGCCCATGACAGCCTGCCAGCCAAGCCGCAGGACGAGCAATTTGCGACCAGGGCGCCAGCGCTGCCAAAGTAAAATGATACCGTAGCGGCGGCGGCCAGAAGGCCGTGGCGGACCCGAATTTCTGTTCCCAGCGCGGAACTTTCCGCTCATCAAATCTTTGATAGCGCTGGAACAATCCGTGTTGTCGCGGCGCAGCAAATTTTGAACACATTTGACCCGAATAAGCGCCGGGCATCACACACATCGGGGATTTGATTCATGCGCAATCAACGCATCGCTACGACATTTGTTGCCTGCACCCTCGCCGCCCTTGCAGCTGCTCCCGCCCTCGCCCAGACGCCGTATGACGGTCTTTGGAATGTCACGGTTGTGACCAAGAGTGGCAGCTGCGAGCCGCAGACCCGCTCGACGCTTACCATCACCGACGGTAAGGTTTCGGCGTCCGGCGCGGACGTAAGCGGCAGGATTGGGCGGGAGGGTCTCGTCCGGGTCTCAATCGGTGGTGCATATGCCAATGGCCAGCTCAGCGGCAATTCCGGATCGGGCAGATGGAACGGCGCATCGGCGGGCATCCCCTGCAGCGGCCGCTGGGAAGCTTCCCGGCAGTAAGCCTGATCGAACAACGAAACCCTTCGCCGTCGCCAGACGGCTAATCCTCGCCGTTGCCGCGCTCGCCGTGGCGACGGTTTGCGGTTCCGCAAGCCATGCGCAAACCGCGCCGTTCGCCGGCATGGCCGGCGTTTGGGTCGGCGGCGGCACCGTCACCCTCGACGACGGCTCCTCCGAGCGCCTGCGCTGCCGCGAAACCGCCGCCGTCGGCGCCGGCGGCAACGGCCTCAATCTGAGCCTCATCTGTGCCAGCGACAGCTACAAGTTCGACCTGCGCGGCGACGTCATCTCCGAGCGCGGCGTGCTGACGGGGACGTGGAGCGAAGCCAGCCGCAACATCACCGGCACGCTCGAGGGACGCGGCGGCAACGGCAATTTCCAGGTGGTCGCGAACGCGGCGGGGTTCAGCGCCAATCTTTCGGTAGCCACGCGCGGCAACCGTCAATCCGTCACGATCCGCTCCCAGGGCTCCTTCCGCCTGGCCGCGATTTCGCTCGTGCGCCGTTAGCGCGTTTTCGAAGCGAAGGGCTGCGCGGGCCCTAAGCCGGTTTCGGCCGCGCGAGCCGGTCAGCGGTTTCCTTCATGGTTTTGGCGACCAGCAGCGCCTGCTCCTTCGTGAAGGCGAAATCCTGCACGCCCTTATGGGTGGTCAATGAAAGCACCATGAGATGAGGCTGGTTCTCCGGCCAGCCGGTGGCGAAGGCCGTGACAAAATCGGCCGAGGTCGATCGTTGACTCATTGCCGTAACTCCTAGGTGCCCGGCACGAAAGCGGTGACTTCGATTTCGACCTTGGCCCGTTCGTCGACCAGGCCCGCGATATAGAGCAGCGTCGAGGGCGGAAAGTTCTTGCCCAGCGTCTCCCGCCAGGCCGCGCCGATCCCGGCGCCCGCGGCCTCGTATTCGCCGCGGCTGGTCAAATACCAGGTCAGGCGAACGATGTGCTGGGGCCCGGCGCCGGCCTCATTCAACAGCTTGATGATCCGCTGCAGCGCGTTGGCGACCTGCGCCGCCACGTCGGCCGGGTAATCGCCCTTCTCGTCGCCGCCGGTCTGGCCGGCAAGCACGATCCATCGGCCGGGAGCGTTGATCTCGACACCATGCGAGAAGCCGCGCGGCTTCGACCATTCGGCGGGTTGCAAGATGCGCATCGGCGGGTTCCTCCAGGGTTTCTTCCGACGTCATTGCGGGGTGCATCGAAGATGCGAACCCGAAAATCTCGAGATTCCCGGTCCGGTCCTTCGGACCAGGCGGGAATGACGCGAAACTCTTAGCACCCTTCGCATCCCGGGCGCATCGCCACGTCGGCATATTTGTCCGTTGCAAATTGCGGCGCGCTCGTCGATACCGGCGGTGCCGTTTGCCCCCACCGTCTCCGCACCAATCCCCGGTAACTTGCCACCCGATGGACCGAACGCCTTCCAAACCGATGGCCGCGCTGTGGATGGCGGGCTGGCTCGCCTTGATGGTGATCGTGGCGGTCGCCGGCCGCGCGGCCGTGCGCGAGCTGAATGTGTTCCAGGTCATGGAGGTGCGCTCGACCCTCGGCTTCCTCATGCTGTATCCGCTGGTGCGACACAACGGCGGCTTCGCGGCGATGCGGACGGCCCGGCCGCTGCAGCATATCGGGCGCAACCTCATTCACTATAGCGCGCAGCTCGGCTGGTTCTTCGCGTTGACGCTGATTCCGATCGCCCAGGTGGTGTCGATCGAATTCACCATGCCGATCTGGACCGCGATCCTTGCCGCCAGCTTTCTCGGCGAGCGCATGACCGGCGCGAAGATCCTGGCGATCGTGCTCGGCCTGATCGGCGTCGTCGTGATTGTCCGGCCCGTGACCGGCGAGGTCAATCCGGGCCAGCTGATCGCGCTTGGCGCCGCCGTCGGGTTCGGCATCTCGGTTGCCATGATGAAGTCGCTGACCCGCACCGAAAAGACCATTGCCATCATCTTCTGGATGCTGGTGATCCAGTCCGCGGCCGGTTTCTTCCCCTCGCTGTATGTCTGGCGATGGCCTTCGGCCGTGGTCTGGGCCGCACTGGCCGTGATCGCGTTCTGCGGTACCTTTTCGCATTACTGCATGGCGCGAGCGATGCTCTATGCCGATGCGACGGTGGTGCTGCCGATGGATTTCCTGCGGGTGCCGCTGACCGCCGTCGCCGCCTGGCTGATCTACGCCGAACGGCTGGACCTGTTCACGGTGCTCGGCGCGGCGCTGATCCTCTCCGGCAATCTGTTGAACCTGCGAGCCGCCGCAGCTCCAGTCCCCGCGCGCGCGGCGATCTGACAACGCTGCATTTTTTCCGGTAACACCCGGCAATTGTGATCTAAATCACGCAGGCTGGCGCGACCCTCCCCTAAGCTTTTGCCATCACCCGTCGCGGCCACCGAAATCTGGGCAATGCCGTCGTTTTTTGTGGCGCGAAGCGTGGTTTTTTCGTGTAGTCTGCACGAAACGTTTCAGTTTCGATTGCTCGATTCCACCAGGGGATTTCCGATGCGCTACCTCACCGTCATTTTTTCCCTGATCTGCATTCTGTTCACGGCGCAAGCCGCTCAGGCCGACAAGCGCGTCGCCTTCGTCGTCGGCAACGGCGCCTACCGGAATGTGGCGCAGCTTCCCAACCCACCGATCGACGCCAAGGCGATGGCGGCCACCTTGCGCAATGTCGGCTTCGAGGTTGTCGAGGGCACCAATCTCACCCGCGACCAGATGACCGAAAAGCTGCTCGACTTCGGCAAGAAGGCGCAAGGCGCCGACATCGCGGTGTTCTTCTACGCCGGTCATGGCATCGCCATCAGCGGCACCAACTATCTGCTGCCGATCGATGCCGACATCAAATCCGAAATGGACGTCAAGCTCGGCGCGGCGATCAACGTCGATCTGACGCTCGACCAGACCATGAGCGACGCCAAGGTCAAGCTGGTGCTTCTCGACGCCTGCCGTGACAATCCCTTTGCCGCCAAGATCAAATCGAATTCGGCGACCCGCAGCGTCTCGGTACAGTCCGGCCTTGCCGAGATGAAGTCCGGCGAAGGCACGCTGATCGCGTTTGCGACCGGTCCCGGACAGACCGCACTCGATGGGCAGGAAGGCACCAACAGCCCGTTCACCCGCGCCCTGATCGCCCACATCACCCAGCCCGGGCTGGAAATCCAGCAGGCGATGACCGAGGTCCGCGCCCAGGTCAACGAGGAAACCAACAAGGGTCAACTGCCCTGGGGACACACCAACCTGATCGGAACGGTCTACCTGAACCCGGCTGCGCCCCCGGCGGCCAATGCCGCCGCGCCGGCAGCGGGCGCGCCCGCGGCCGTGGCGTCGACCTCGACTGCCTCGACCGGTACGGACGTGGAGCTCGAGTTCTGGCGTTCGGTCAAGGAATCGAACAAGCCGGAAGAGCTCAACGCCTATCTCACCACCTATCCCAACGGCCAGTTCAAGTCGCTGGCGCTCGCCCGCATCGCCTCACTGGAGAACGGTCCGTCGACCACGACCCGCAACCTGACCACGGGTGTCGACCCCGCGACTTTCAATGAGGAAGCCAACCAGACCACCGAAGACCAGATCGGTCTCGACCGGGGCCAGCGCCGCGACGTGCAGCGCCGGCTGAACGGCCTTGGTTTCGATACCAAGGTGACCGGCAAGTTCGATGAAGCGACGCGTGAGGTGATCACGCGCTGGCAGGCCGCGCGCGGCTATCCGAAGAGCGGTTACCTCAACAAGCTGCAGCACAAGGCGCTGTTGAGCGAGATCGTCGCGTCCGCGAACACCTCCAGCGACGACTCCGACGATCATCCGGTGCGGCACCACAGCGAGGGCGGCGGCACCGTTCACCACCGGAGCAACGGTGGTGGTGGCGGCGGCGGTGGCGGCAATCCCGGCGCCTTCATCGGCGGGGTGATGCATGGCATGATGTTCGGGCGCTGATTTCAAGTCTCGTCCGATCGACCAACGGAAAAGCCCGGCTTTCACAGCCGGGCTTTTTGTTTCCCCGATCCGCCGCGCCCTCGAGCGCCGCGCGACGTACTGTCCCCCTTCTATTTCCCCGCCGCCTTCCGCAGCGCCGCGTTGATGCGGTCCTGCCAGCCCGGGCCGTCTTCCCGGAAGTGTTCCAGGACATCCTGATCGATCCGCAGCGAAACCAGTTCCTTCACGCCGGGAAGCGCTACCTGCTTCGGCGGCGCCTCGGCCACCTTGGCCGTCGTTTTCCTGAATGCGGCCTCGGCTTCGGTGCGGGCATCGCTCAGGGTCCTCGGTCGTCGCGGCTGATCCGCCATGTCTAGATCCCCTCAAACAGCGCTGTGGACAGATAGCGTTCGGAAAACGACGGCACGATCGCAAGGATGGTCTTGCCGGCGGCCTCGGGCCGCTTGCCGATCTGAAGGGCGGCGGCAATGGCCGCGCCCGAGGAAATGCCGCCGGGAATGCCTTCGTGGCGCGCCAGCGCGCGGGAGATTTCGATCGCGGCGGCGCTATTGATCGTGATGATCTCGTCGATCACGGAACGATCGAAGATGTCGGGAACGAAGCCCGCGCCGATGCCCTGGATCTTGTGCGGCGAGTGCTGCCCGCCCGAAAGCACCGGGCTCTCCTCCGGTTCCACCGCAACCACCCGCAGCGCAGGCTTGCGCGGCTTGAGGATCTGGCCGACGCCGGTAATGGTGCCGCCGGTGCCGACGCCGGCGACGAAGTAATCGATGTTGCCGCGGGTATCGTTCCAGATTTCGAGCGCCGTGGTGCGGCGGTGAATCTCGGGATTGGCGAGGTTCTTGAACTGCTGCGGCATCACCGAATTCGGCGTCGTGCGGATCAGTTCCTCGGCCGTGGCGATCGCGCCCTTCATGCCCTGGGCGGCCGGCGTGAGCACGATTTCGGCGCCGAGGAACGCCAGCATCTTGCGCCGCTCGATCGACATCGATTCCGGCATCACGAGCTTCAGCCGATAGCCGCGCGAGGCGGCGACGAACGCGAGCGCAATCCCGGTATTGCCCGAAGTCGGCTCGACCAGCACGGTATCCTTGTTGATCAGGCCCGCCTTCTCCATCGCAATGACCATCGCCGCGCCAATGCGGTCCTTCACGCTCGCCGCCGGATTGAAATATTCGAGCTTGGCGAGAATGGTCGCGTTCGCACCATGCGCCTGCGGCAATTTGCCCAAGCGGACGATCGGAGTGTCGCCGATCGCATCGACGATGCTGTCGAAGACCTTGCCCCGGCCGGGACGGTGCACTGCACTCGTGGGTGATGGCGCGTCCATGACAGAACTCCTTACCGTTGCGATGTGCGTGAAATAACGGCGGTTCTTTCATTAGGGCGTGCACGTGCCCGCGTGCAAGTGCGAATCCAGAAATCGCAAATTCGCTGCAACGCAAAACATTTGCGACGGCAAATAACGTAAAACCAACGCATTTGTGTTGCTACATCGTCAAGCAAGGTGGTGTATGGTGAACGCAGGTTCAAATCGCAAGGAGGTCACGATGTCAGCAGTAGCTGAAGTGCCGTCGACCGATACGCGTAGCCCCGACCCGCGTGGATGTGATTTGCCGACCTGCCCGGTTTGCGCGGATTCGATGGTGGCGGCGGAAGCTTCCGCCTTTCTTTCGGATAACGTGATCAGCTATCTCTGGACCTGCGATACCTGCGGTTACGGTTTCGTGACCAAGCACGCGCTCCGGCGATTTGCCTGCAACTGAGTTCCGAACGCGTTTCATCGGCGATCTGTCAGAGGGGCGCGATGTCGCCCCGCGCCCACTCCGCGCGCGTGCGTTCGCGGAACGCCGCAAATGTTCCCCGGGCGATCGCGTCCCTGATATCGGCCATCAATTGCTGATAATAAGCGATGTTGATTTCCGACAGCAGCATCGCGCCCAGCGTCTCGCCCGACCGGACGAGGTGATGCAGATAGGCGCGCGAAATGTTGCGGGTCGACGGCCAGGTGCTTTCCTCGTCCGGCGGCCGCGGGTCGTCGGCGTGGCGGGCGTTGCGCAGATTGAGCTGGCCGAAGCGGGTGAACGCCATGCCGTGACGGCCGTTGCGCGTCGGCAGCACGCAATCGAACATGTCCATGCCGCGCGCGACCGCCTCCAGCAAATCTTGCGGCGTGCCTACCCCCATCAGATAGCGCGGCCGGTTGGCCGGCAAAATCGGGGCGACCTCCTCGATCATGGCGAGCATCACCGCCTGCGGCTCGCCGACCGCAAGTCCGCCGATCGCGTAGCCATGAAAGCCGATCTCGACGAGGCCGCGCGCGCTGGCCCGCCGAAGCTCCGGCACGTCGCCGCCTTGCGCGATGCCGAACAGCATGTAGCCCGCCTGGGCGTGCTCGAACGCACGCCTGCCGCGCTCCGCCCAGCGCAGTGACAGCTGCATCGCGCGCTCGATTTCGCCGCGCTCCGCCGGCAGCCGCACGCATTCGTCGAGCTGCATGACGATGTCGGCGCCGAGCAGCCGCTGCACTTCGATGGCGCGTTCCGGCGAGAGCTCGATCCTCGCGCCGTCGACGTGCGAGCGGAAGGTGACCGCGCTTTCGCTCACCTTGCGCAGTTCCGAAAGCGACATCACCTGGAAGCCGCCGGAGTCGGTCAGCATGGGCCCGTTCCAGCCGGTAAAGCGCTGCAGGCCGCCCAGCGCTGCGATGCGCTCGGCGCCGGGGCGCAACATCAGGTGATAGGTATTGCCGAGCACGATATCGGTGCCGGCGTCGCGCACCTCGCGCCAATGCAAGCCCTTCATTGCGCCGGCGCTGCCGACCGGCATGAAGGCCGGCGTCCGCACCACGCCGTGCGGGGTCGCCAGCTTGCCGGTACGCGCTGCCCCGTCGGTCGCGACGAGATCGAAGTGATTGGGAAGGCCCATGAGTCAGCTTATCGCGTAACAACGATACCGAATTCAACCTCGTCGATGCCGATTTCCGGTCCGGGACCCGTTGACGCCAAAGGAAATCTCCCGCATAAGCGCACGCCATGACGACGACCACCAAACGCACCGCGAAAACCGGAAAGCCCTCCGGGGCCTCGGGAGGCGTGCGCGCGTAAGAGTCGATCGCATCATCTGAACCCGAAGCCCCGCCTTTGAGAAGGTCCGGGGCTTTTTTATTGCCTGATGGAGAGAGCGATGAAGAACGATCCCGTTGTTGCCATTGTCGGCGTGACCGGCGCTGTCGGCGCCGAATTCATCGCCACCATGAACAGGCGCGGGTTTCGCGTCGGCAGACTGAAGGCGCTGGCGAGCGCCCGTTCGGCGGGCAGGACCATCGAGTTTCGCGGCGAGAGCGTCGTGATCGAGGAGCTTCGCGAAACCTCTTTCGCAGGCGTCGATATCGCCTTGTTCTCGGCGGGCGGCGGCATTTCCAGAAAATTCGCCCCGATCGCGGTCAAAGCCGGCGCCGTGGTCATCGACAATTCGTCCGCCTTCCGCATGGATCCGGACGTGCCGCTGGTGATCCCCGAGATCAACGCCAACCGCATCCGCGAGCACAGGGGCATCATCGCCAATCCGAACTGCGCGGCGATCACGGCGTTGGTACCGTTGTGGCCGATACACCAGAAAAACCGCATCAGGCGGCTGATCCTGTCGACCTATCAGGCGGCCAGCGGCGGCGGCGCGGCCGCGATGGAAGAACTGGTGGAATCGACGCGTGCCTGTCTCGCCGGCGAAACTTACCCGCCGAAGGTTCTGTCACATCCTTACGCGTTCAACCTGTTCAGCCATAACACCGCTGTTGATCTTGAGACCGGCTACAACGACGAAGAGACCAAGGTCATCCGGGAGACCCGAAAGATCTTCGAAGACGAGCGCATTGCGGTCGGCGTAACCTGTGTGCGCGTGCCGGTGCTGCGCGCCCATTGCGAGGCGATCACCTTCGAATGCGACAATCCGATCACCGAAGATGAGGTGCGGTCGATCCTGTCGAACGCGCCGGGCGTCAGGATCGTGGACCACAGGGCGAAGAACTATTTCCCGATGCCAATCGACGCCTCCGGTCAGGACGACGTCCTGGTCGGCCGCATCCGCGCCGATCTCAGCGATCCCACGGGTCATTCGATCGCGATGTTCGTGGCAGCCGACCAGCTGCTCAAAGGCGCCGCCCTGAACGCGATCCAGATCGCGGAACTGTTACCGGAGCGCGTGATGGCCTGAGCCGTTTCCCTCTTCGGGCGTGAGACTCATAAATCCACAACGCAGACAAACGTCCGCTTTGCTGCGCATTGCGGACTCTGGTCGGACATTGCGGGAAGTCCGAAAAAGTGCCAATTGCGGAAGTCGCGTCCTCGTTCATTTACCTCGTTGGCGCGCGTGAGCACGGTGGCCGGGTCGTCCACTGACATCAACAAGTGAACTCGGCTTGCGCTTATTCTCATGGATTATGTTCACTCGCCTCCCTTGGCGCCACCAAACGGCAATGAGCGACACAAACGGATCGGTCTCGGGTTATCAGCGCCAGAGAGAGGCAACGCGCATGCGAGTTGCTTCGGGCGGCGCCGAACTCGTCGGCCTATGAATTAAGCATGGCAAATAACGAAACGAGTTCCGATCTGCTTCGGACATTAGTCTTTTCGAAAATCGATTTTAGATGAAAGCGAATGGTATCGGTCGTTACCCTCAAGGCCCGCGCCATCTCCGACGTAGAATGCGCGGCGCAAATTAGCGCGGTGACGCGGGCTTCATGAGGTGTGAGCTTGAACAAGTCGATCGCCACACTTTGATCGACCGAAAGGACGATACGCTTTGGCCGTCCTATCAAGATACCAAGCGCGATCGTTGAAATGAATACGTCTCTTGCTCGACCAAGACTCGGGATGATTTGAAGGATGTAGGGATTGAGAGCTAGATCATGCAGCAATACCGAAGCCTGCTGATACGGTGGATTGACGGCAATCTTTACCGCTTTTTCGAGCCTGGCCTGATCTTCATCCCTGATCGCCACCAGCTTCGATTGCCGGACCCGCAAAGGCCCGTTGATCTCGTCAAGCGGCCCATGTTGCCGTTTCACATACCCGAGCTCGTTGAACTCGATAACCGGCCTGTCTCGTCGCTGTAGAGCCTTGACCCAGCCGCGCGTTTCTGCCTCGAACACGCATCCGGCAAAACGCGCGGCGGCACGCATGTGTGGAAGAATATGGTCGAGTACAGCCTTGTCGGGGTTCTCGTACGCCCCACGCCGCAGTTCGCGCTTGAAACTGACGGCGACTTCATCGGAACCGTCCATTCTGAGCCGGGCATTGGCGTGCCAGAACAAGCCGATTGGCCGAAGGTAGTCTTGATAGAACGGATCGTGGTTGATGTCCTCTTGGTGGTAATCGTCCTGATCAATGCGGAAGCCGTCCTGGACATCGTGGCTATAGCTAAGTTTGGTTTGGCGTGAATTCGGCGGCGCCTTACCTGAAAGATAAGCATCCACAGGCTCTCGAATATCCCGGTTTGCGATTGCGGCAACCAGTTTGCGATTCCGGTTGTGCATGAGTACCACGCCGCGAGATCCACCGGCCCGCGACAACGCGTCCAGCACGGGAAGCCAACCATCACCTACCAAGGCCGCGTCATACATCAGCTCTATGGCGTGTCGGATGGCTTCGGTCTTTATCAAGGCTTGCTCACAGTTCTGCCGGAGTGTGACTAATGACCGCTGGGATTATTGCGTAGGGGTCCGATCCTATGGAAACGGCCAAATAGATACGAGATAATATCATCTTCGGGGTTTGCCTTTCAGATATTTTGACTCCTTGGAGCTTTCCATCTCGGAGCCGGCGAATTGCGAAGGAAGCGCCTGATGCTGGCCGGGATGTCCGCTTCCCTTGCCGTGCTAAAACGTTTTTTTCCGGCCTCAACGAGGCCGCCTCAATAATGGCCGACTTTAAAAACTCCCAAAGACTGACGGAATGATAAGAGCGCCCCAAAAACCCCGCACTACCCGATTGAGTAGTTCCACGACTTGGTGGCCTTGTCATCTGTGGAGTGGTTTTCTAGCCTCGAACCCGAGCCTTTTGAAGGCTGACACTTTGAGGCGGCTCATATTACGCTCGCCTCTTGCCACCAACGATAGAACATGTTCGGCAAGCTCAATCGCCGAGATAGATTTTTGGAGAAACCTGATAAAGGACGAGCCGCAATACCGAACCCGTCTCGGCCTGATCGGATTTCCCGAGGCCCTCATCGCATTCGATCTGACCGCCATCACGGTCCGAGGAAATTGATCAATTGCAATGACTCACGGTGTCCCGCCAAATTGCGATCTGGTTTGAAGTCGATGTAGCTTGACCAGATTGATTGGCAGCAAGACGACATGAAGAAAGAAGACTGGATAGATATGTCCCAGCACTCCATAGAGAATGAACAAGATGTTGCTCGCGATGGCGAATATCCGAAGCGCGAATATCGTCGTCATACAAAAGCTTGCCAGGACTGCAGTAGCTGCGCAAAAGCCAAGGCAATCTATCCATAGCATCGGCTATTTGCTTCCCGCGGCAAGCCGCGCGTGAGCCGCGCCCTTTTCAAGAGCCGGAATTGTGGTCGAGGAACTGCCGGCGAATATCAACCCGCCGAGAACGACCACAACAGCGCTATAGAATATCCACGCGCCGTACATCCATCTGCGGTAGGTCATCTTTTCTTCCGGCAAGAGCGACCTTAAATGACGTCGAGTACCCGAGTTAGCGCGCGAGGCGTTGGGCCGCGCTTCCAGATCATTTTCACGACGCATAATTTGCGAACTAACCTTTGCTGGCGTGCTCATCGTTGCTGCCTTTGATGCCGCTTCCCTGTGACGTTCAGAACGTCGCTAAGAGCTGAAACGGATCCATCGTGGTTGCTTCCGGCCTAGACGGTGCGGCTGCGGGGACCATCAGCATGATGACGGTCCACGCGATTAATAGGGCGTCTCTCCAATTTGCGCGTCGCGACTCCCGGAAATGTTGGACGTTCCAGAAAATGCACCTGCTGGACGAATGGTCGCAGGCATTCTTTAATGCTCCGGTGAAAAACTCAGGTCACTTTATAAGTAGCTCGTGTAATATGTTTCGTTGAGGAGCATCGAGATTGCGACCGGTGGGTCCGCAATGCTGCGCGTGGCTACTAGAACCATTCGCCCTGCACGTCGCAGAGCACCGCGACTACGGTGATCAATAAGCCTATCCCACTAAACAGGGCGACCGCATAAAAATCATCAGCAAACATCTTCGACGTCATTCGCGGGTGAACAGCGTCCCTGTCGATGATCGTAACGGGAATTTCTGTCGGCATCTCTAGTTCCCCCCAATTGCCTTTGGCTGGTACAAAAACGTTGTAAGTTGTAAAGACGTCAGCGATCAAACGGTCAGACGTTCCGGCGCCACTCACTGCGCGCAGATAATCCGCGCGGCGCTAGTAAGTCACTACTCGTATGAGTAGTCAGGTTTTGTTTCGTTGAGGAGCGTCGAGCTTGTGACCGGCGAGCCCAGGGATACTGCGCGGTGACACTTAGAACCATTCGCCCCTAGTGATCGTGAAGGACTGCGAATCGCTTCATCTCAAAGGCTTCCTGCACACTTCCATAGAACGCAATGTCGCCTGCGGGGCTTTCGCGAAGTCCGCTGCGGGTCCAGCCTGTGTGAAAACCCCACTGATGCTATGATTCCCTTGCTGAATCGCGGGGGGAACAATGAAGGGTTTTGTTCAAGGGGTAGATCGCCAGCAGACTACGCTGTTACCGGAATGCCTTGATGATTGGGTGGACGGGAGCAATCCTGTTCGGGCGGTGGACGTGTTCGTCGATGCGCTGCAACTGCGTGAACTGGGGTTCGATAGCGCCACCCCGGCAGCGACCGGCCGGCCGGCATATCATCCGTCGCCGATGCTGAAGCTCTATATCTATGGCTACCTGAACCGGGTCCAATCGAGCCGGCGGCTGGAGCGTGAGGCTGGCCGCAATCTGGAAGTGATGTGGCTGACGGGACGGCTCGCTCCAGATCACAAAACCATCGCCGATTTCCGCAAAGACAACGGCTCTGCCATCAAGAAGGTCTGCGCGCAATTCGTTGCCTTGTGCCGCAAGATGGGTCTTTTGGCGAAAGCGAGCGTTGCGATTGACGGCAGCAAGTTCAAGGCGGTTAATTCGCGCGACAACAACTTCACGAAAGGAAAGATGGAGCGGCGCCTGGCGCAAATCGAGGAGAGCGTTGCGCGCTATCTGAGCCAGCTCGACACCGCCGATCGCCAGACAGCCACCGGTGAGGCGCCCTCGGAGGAGCTTGCGGCCAGGACTACGCGGCTCAAGGAGAAGCTGATCAAGCTCGAAGAGGAGGTGAAGCGCCTCAAAGCGATTGAGAAGGTGATGCTCGCCGCGCCCGATCAGCAGGTCTCCTTCACCGATCCTGATTCCCGCTCGATGGCGACCAGCGGGCGCGGTTCCGGGATGGTCGGCTACAATGTCCAAGTGGCCGTCGATACGACGAACGATCTGATCGTGGCGCATGAGGTGACCAACGTCGGCACCGACAAGTCGCATCTCGCGAACATAGCCGGCCAAGCGAAGGTGGCATTGGAGGCAGAAAAACTCGAAGCCTTTGCCGACCGCGGCTACTTCAAGGGTGAGGAGATCCTCACATGCGATGAGGCTGGCATCACGGTCACCCTGCCGAAACCCCAGACATCGGAGGCGAAGTCGGAAGGCCGCTTCGGCAAGCAGGATTTCCGCTACGTGGCTGAGGAGGACATCTACATTTGTCCTGCCGGTGAGAAGCTGACCAACCACTTCACGAACGAGGAAAATGGAGTGGTCCTGCACCACTACTGGACCAACGCGTGCCGCACCTGCGCGCTGAAAGCCCAGTGCACGAAGGGACCGCAACGTCGTATCAAGCGGTGGGAGCACGAGCACGTTGTCGATGCCGTGCAGGCGCGCCTGGACAGAAATCCGGATGCAATGCGTACCCGCCGCGAGACGGTCGAGCATCCGTTTGGCACGCTGAAGATGCGGATGGGGGCGACGCACTTTTTAATGAAGACGCTGCCGAAGGTGGCGACCGAGATGGCGTTGCACGTGCTCGCCTACAACCTCACACGAATAATGAACATCATCGGTATTAAACCACTCCTGGCCGCGATGCGGGCTTGAGGAGCGTGTCATGGTGCTCGCTGTGAGACCCTTAGGGTCGCTCAGCATGGCCCGAGGCTGCGCCCGGATTGACTCCAGACCCGATACAGCAAAAATAGGCTCAGCCGATCGCGTCGAGGTCCATCACGCCCGGCTACTTGCAGTTATTGGGATACAAAAAACGTTTCCACACGGCCTGGGTCAAAAACGGAAGTGGCCCAGCTTGAGCGGCATGTCCGTTCTGCCCTCAAGAGCAGACGTAATCAGGACGCGAAAGCATATCCGAATTTGGCTGCGCCCTCCAGACTAACGAGTTCGCGCTCTAATCACGGCCGCGAAACAGCAGGCAGGCATCGCCATAGGAATAGAAGCGGTAGCCGTTCGTGATCGCATGGGCGTAGGCGCGCTTCATGGTGTCCAGCCCCGAGAAGGCGGAAACCAGCATGAACAGTGTCGAACGCGGCAGATGGAAATTGGTCAGGAGAATGTCGACCGCGCGAAAACGATAGCCCGGCGTAATGAAAATCGCGGTCTCGCCCGAGAACGGCTCGATCGTGCCGTCGCCGGCCGCCGCACTTTCCAATAGCCGCAGCGAGGTGCTGCCGACCGCGACGATGCGGCCACC
Source organism: uncultured Alphaproteobacteria bacterium (assembly GCA_963721135.1). Classification (GTDB taxonomy): domain Bacteria; phylum Pseudomonadota; class Alphaproteobacteria; order Rhizobiales; family Xanthobacteraceae; genus Bradyrhizobium. The sequence goes on along the minus strand of CAVRIB010000024.1, from coordinate 364,528 downwards.
GGCCGCCTTCGCCGCATTCAGGGCAGACGCCGTCTCGGCGGAGATGGTTCCCCATTCGGCGTGCATCCTGTGCCCGGCCGTGTCCTCCGCCTTGACCGGCAGGAAGGTCCCTGCCCCGACATGCAGCGTCACCCGGTTGATCCCGACACAGCGTCCACGCAGTGTCGCTTCAAGCTCCGGCGTGAAATGCAACCCCGCCGTCGGCGCCGCGACTGCGCCGTCGTTCGCCGCGAACATGGTCTGGTAGTCGCTGGCGTCGCGGTCGTCGGGGGCGCGCTTGCCGGCGATGTAAGGCGGCAGCGGCGGGCTGCCGAGATCGGAGATCGCCTGGTCCAGCGTCGGCCCGTGAAATGAAAACGACAGCGTCACCTCGCCGTTACAGCCCTTGTGCTCGACCTGCGCATCGAGATGGCCGAGCAGGCAGACCTTGCCCTCATTGCCGAAACGAACCACGTCTCCCGATGAAAGCTTCTTCGCCGGCTTGACCAACGCCTGCCAGCGTGAGCCGTCGAGCCGCTTGATCAGCGTCGCCTCGATTTTCGGCTCGGTCTCCCGGCCGATGCGCCGGCCTTTGAGCTGGGCCGAGATCACCCTGGTGTCGTTCACCACCAGTTGATCGCCGGGCTCGAGCCATCGCGGAAGCGCGGCAACGGTATCGTCCCGCAAGACGCCGCCCACCTGCACCACAAGCATCCGCGCGGAATTGCGCGGGCTCGCCGGACGCAGCGCGATGCGATCGGTTGGAAGTTCGAAGTCGAAGAGGTCGGTGCGCATGGCCGCAATCTGTCATTGCCGGGCTTGTCCCGGCAATCCATCTTCCTACGAAAGACTCTTCCCAAGAGCGATGGATACGCGGGTCAAGCCCGCGTATGACGATTTGAGCTAGGCATCCAGCGCCATGTGCGCTTTCACGATCTTGTCCGGGTCCCGCACCGGCTCGCCGCGCTTGATCTTGTCGACGTTGTCCATGCCCTCGGTGACCTTGCCCCAGACCGTGTACTGGTTGTTGAGGAAGGGCGCATCGTCGAAGCAGATGAAGAACTGGCTGTCGCCGGAATCCGGGCTCGCCGCGCGCGCCATCGAGGTGGTGCCGCGGATATGCGGTTCCTTGTTGAACTCGGCCTTGAGCTTCTTGCCGGAGCCACCGGTGCCGGTGCCGTGGGGACAGCCGGTCTGCGCCATGAAGCCGTCGATCACGCGGTGGAACACGATGCCGTCGTAAAATCCCTCGCGCACCAGTTCCTTGATCCGCGCCACGTGGTTGGGGGCGAGGTCGGGCCGCATCTCGATGGTGACCGGCCCCTGCGTGGTCTCCAGAATCAAAGTATTCTCGGTGGCAGCCATGCTCTCTTCTCCGCAGGTTTGGGTGTCGGTTTCCGGTTGTGAAACTGGACCGCGAACGGCCGGCCGGCAACGGCGCCGGCCATACTTTCGGTAAATGGCATCGGCGTGCAGCGTTGCAACGCCTGCATCACGGCGATGCGGTACTGCAGCCGATCGTTATCGGTCGCCTGCTCCGATTTATAGGTGATCCGGGGGTGGCCGAGGATCTCGCCTGCGCGGTTAAAGCTGACAATCACGGTGATGTCGATGGGATTGGCAACGGACAGCGGCGGCGGCCTCCAGCAGGCGCGAAACCGTGCGAACGCCTCCTTGATGGTGTTGACCTGCTCCGGCTGGCCGAGCGCAGGCGAAAAGGACCATGCGAGCAGCGCCGCGGCGAACCAGGCGAGCTGATGGCGAGGCCGGGTCACCCGCGCTCACTTCATGTCGGATGCGACCTGGACCTTCACCATCTTGTCGGGATTGGCAACGGTGCCGCTCTGCGATCCCGGCGGCGCCTTCTTCAGTTTGTCGGCCACGTCCATGCCGGACACCACCTGGCCGACCACGCTGTACTTGCCGTCGAGGAAGGATGCGTCGCCATAGACGATGAAGAATTGCGAATTCGAGGAATTCGGCTGGCCGGTCGAGGCCATGCCGACGATTTCGCGCTGGAACGAAACGTTGGAGAACTCGTCGGGCGGGTTGGGATGGTCGGAGTGGCCGGTGCCGTCGAAATTCTTCCCGTCGCCGGTCTGCGCCATAAAACCTTCCATGACGCGATGGAACGGCACGTTGTTGTAAAAACCCTCACGGGTGAGTTGCTTCATCAGCTCGGCGTGTTTGGGGGCGACATCGGCCCTGAGCTGGATGACGATGCGACCCTTGGTGGTGTCGATGACGATGGCGTTCTGCTTGTCGAGTTTGGCGGGAAGCGGTTGCGCGATCGCGGGCGCGGCGCAGATCAGCGCGGCGAAGAGGGCGAGGGCTCGGATCATGAAAACTCCCGATCAGGTGGTGAAAGGCCGTCGTCAGCCGGCGAATTTCTTCTTCAGCCGCGCGGCCACTGCTTTGGGCACGAAGTTCGAGACGTCGCCGCCCATGCCCGCGATCTGACGCACCAGTGTGGCGGTGATCGGGCGAACCATGGGAGAGGCCGGCAGGAACACCGTCCGCACCTCCGGCGCCATGGTCTCGTTCATGCCGGCGATCTGCATCTCGTAGTCGAGGTCGGTGCCATCGCGCAAACCCCGGATCAGGATGGTAGCGCCGGCCCGTTTCGCCGCTGTGACGGTGAGGTCGTCGAAGGTGACGCAGTCGAAGGCGCAACCGGCCTTCTCGGCCACAGGTCCGAACACCTCCCGAACCATCTGCTGGCGCTCTTCCACCGTAAATAGCGGCTTCCGCGACGGATGAACCCCGATCGCGGCAATCAGGCGGTCGCAGAGGCCGACGGCATGCCGGACCACGTCCAGATGGCCATTGGTGACGGGGTCGAAGGAGCCGGGATAGAGCGCAATGCGGGGCATGGGCCCCGTCTACCCCGCCCCGGCCGCCCCGGCAAGCCGGGCCGGTTCCATACCAATCGGGCATTGCCGCACGGTTTATTTTAGCCCGGCCACTGAACCGGTTCGGGGCTCGGCGCGTCTGCTCTGCAGGTGGGGCGTGTTTCATCCCCGAAGGCGGCGATGAAACAAAACTCCGGCCGGACGAAACCATTTTCGCTTCCCGCGAAGACATCCGGAAACGGGCGATTTGTAGAAATTAACCAAGGAAAACGACGGGCCGCAAAGGCCCATGACAGGGGACCGTCATGATCAAGGCACTTTCCGCCATCGCTGTGGCTGCGTTTGTCGCGGCCGCGCTTACCCTTCTTCCCGGTTTCGCCCCCCAGGTCGAAGCCAGCGTTCCGCAGGCGCTCGCCAAGGGCGACCGGCTGGACGTCCACCCGATCGGCCGTGACTGCTCACAGCATGCCTGGCCGAATTTCGAGGCTTCCTGCCTGCGCGTCGCCGGCTCCAGGACCATGATCCGGCAAGCCCGGCTGGTTACCGCCGACCGCACGCCGTAGAGGCGGGCCGAACAACGATTTTTGGTTTGATTTGACTGGAGGCCAGGCGGGCGCGCTGGCCTCCATTTTCATTGCGGCCCCAAAATGACCCGAGCGATACGCTTGCCGCCGCGGTCACCAGGGCTTCGCCTCGTCCAGGCTGGCCGGAGTGTCAATCCGTGGGCTCCTAACCGGTCATGACGCCGCCGCCCGCCTACGGATCGTTATCTCCCGCGTAGCCGAAACATGATCTTTTCAAACGGTTCTTGTCGATTACCGCAGGTAATAATCAGCCGAGGGGCGTCGCATGAGCGGGCCGGGATACGATGGAAGGTGACCACCGCACAAGCGGCGAGCCTCCGAATTCGAAGGCAAGAAGTCTCCTTTAGAATGACGCATCCCGAAAGCAAAGAATGAGCCCCGCGCAGGCGGGGCTCAACGTCCTATTGGGAGTGGGTTGGTCGCTGCCGATTGAAACGGCGAGCCGCCTCTCGCGCCAGCGGGTGAGAGCGAGAGCCTATACCGTCTCGTGCACGCACCAGACCATTTACGTCTGGAGAAATCGAGAAACCTCGCCGACAAAATCGTCGTGATACTGATACAACGATCCGTGTCCCGCATCGGGGTAGATGATCAGCTTCGCATTCGGCAGATGCTGCGCAAGAATGTAGGAATTGATGGTCTTGATCAGGAGGTCGTTGCTGCCGTTAATCACCAGCGTCGGCTGCTTGATGGCAGTCAGATAATCATAGCGGTTGCTTTCGGGCACAGCGCCCCAGGCAAACAATGCCGCCGCTTGCGCCTGCCCGGTCTCTGGCTTGATCTGCGGTTCGCGTTCGGCCTTGCGCAGTGCGATGCGCTCCAGATAGCCTCGCGCGGCGGCTTGGCCGGCCTCAGATTGGGTGAAGAACAGCGCGGGGAAGATCACACTCGGACCGCCTCCCTTCTGAAGGATCGCGCGCACTTCGGGCCTGGGAACCATATCCTCGCCGCCTCGCGGCCCGGTGCCAATCACGATCAAGCGTCGCACGAGACCCGGACGGTCGAGTGCAATTTGCTGGGCGATGCAGCCGCCGATCGAGAGCCCGAGCAGATCGACCGTCGTCAGTTTCAACGCATCGAGGAAGGCCTCTACATTAGCCGCCATACCTTCGAAGGTTTTCGGTGACTCTCCGCCCGAGAGGCCGGCACCGGCATTACTGAACAAGATCACCGGACGCTCCTTGGCGAGCGGATCGACGACGGCCGGGTCCCATAAATCCATGGTGGCGCGGAAATGACTGAAAAACATCAGCGGAATGCCGGTGCTCGCGCCGAACCGGCGATAGGCGAAGCGAATGCCATTCGCCTCAACGAACAGATTCGGTGCCGTCTCCTGGGTGTAGTTGTCCGCAAGTGCCGGCGCGGTCGTCGCGGCGACAGCGGCGGCCGCGGCCGCGGTTTGGATCAGCGAACGACGTGACATCACGGTATATCCTCCTGTTTGCATTCGAGTTTTGTCTGGATGTGCCTGGCGGCACGGTCTCAAGACGGCCTATTCATGATGATTATCATGATTCTATTCATGTTATACATCACGATTATATTCATGTTATATATCATCATTGGAGTCAAGCATCAGTCGCCCTGCACGGAAAGTTGAAACGAGATCGACAATGAAGGTGTCAAAAGAAACCAGCGCCCGTCATCGGGCGGGCCTTTTGGAGGCGGCTAGTCGGCTGTTCCGCGAGCGCGGCTTCGAAGGCGTCAGCATCGCGGACATCGGCGCGGCAGCCGGCCTCACGCATGGCGCGTTCTATACCCACTTTGCCTCCAAGGAGGCGCTTTGCGCCGAGGTAGTCGAGCGAGGGATCGGCGAGAGCGCGGCGATGGCGAAGGCTGTCCCGAACCGTCGCAGAGTGGAATTTTATCTCAGTGCCGCCCACGCTGCGGATCGCGCCAAAGGTTGTGCAATTGCCGCGCTGAGCGGCGATGTGGCGCGCGAATCACCTGAGGTTCGCGCAGCGTTTTCGCAATCGATCGATCAACTCTTCGACGTGCTGGCGAGAGAGCAGCCTCCAGGCGCGCGTCGTCCGCGCGATCCCGGGATCGTCTCGCTGGCGACAAGGATCGGCGCCCTTGTGTTGGCACGCGCCACGACAGATACAAAGTTGCGCGATGAAATCCTCGGCGCCGCAAAACGCGCACTTATCGGCTCTGCCCCCTCCAAAACAGGCGTGCAATGACGCGATCACGCGTAGTCCGCGGAATTGGCTTGATTTGACTGGAGGCCAAGCGGGCGCGCTGGCCTCCATTTTCATTGCCGCTGGCGATCAAGGCAGCCTTTACGCCGGTCAGCCAGATATCATCATCGGGCGCGACCGCCGCAGCTTTACCCGCCGTTGCCGTTCTCGGCGTCCTCGCCGATGTGTTCGACCGAGACTACGTGCTCGTCCTCGGCGGTATCGAACACGATGACGCCCTGGGTCGAGCGGCCGGCGATGCGGATGCCCTCGACCGGGCAGCGGATCAACTGGCCCTTGTCGGTCACGAGCATGATCTGGTCACTGTCCTCGACCGGGAATGAGGCCACCAGCTTGCCGTTGCGGCCGTTGACCGACATCGCCACGATGCCTTTGCCACCGCGGCCGGTGGTACGGTACTCATACGACGACGAGCGCTTGCCATAGCCGTTTTCGCTGATGGTGAGCACGAACTGCTCGTTGGCCGACATCTCGACATAGCGCGGCTCGCCGAGCTCGATGGCGCCGGAGGCGTCCTCGCCGTCGGTTCCCGCCTCCTCCTCGGCGCCGCCGCGCCGCACCGCGTTGGCCCGGCGCAAGTAAGCGGCGCGCTCCTCGGCGTCGGCATCGACATGGCGCAGGATCGCGAGCGAAATCACCTTGTCGCCTGCCGCGAGCGCGATGCCGCGCACGCCCATCGAGGTGCGCCCCGTAAACACCCGCACGTCGGTGACGGGGAAGCGGATGCACTGGCCGCCGGCCGCGGTCAGAAGCACGTCGTCGCGCTCGGTGCAGATCTGCACGTCGACGATCGCCTCGTCGTCGTCGAGCTTCATGGCGATGATGCCGGAGCGGCGGACGTCGACGAAGTCGGACAGCTTGTTGCGGCGGACATTGCCGCCGGTGGTCGCGAACATCACGTCGAGATTGCCCCAGGAGGATTCATCCTCCGGCAGCGGCATGATGGTGGTGATGCGCTCGCCCTGCTCGAGCGGCAGGATGTTGATCAGGGCCTTGCCGCGGGCGTTGGGCGCGGCCATCGGCAGCCGCCAGACCTTTTCCTTGTAGACCTGGCCGCGCGAGGAGAAGAACAACACCGGCGTATGGGTGGAGGCCACGAACAGCCTTGAGACAAAATCCTCGTCGCGGGTCTGCATCCCCGCCCTGCCCTTGCCGCCGCGGCGCTGGGCGCGATAGGTCGACAGCGGCACGCGCTTGACGTAGCCGGCATGCGAGACCGTGACCACCATGTCCTCGCGCTGGATCAGGTCCTCGTCCTCGACCTCGTTTTCCTGGTCGATGATGACGGTCTTGCGCGGCGTTGCGAATTCGTTCTTCACCTCCGCCAATTCGGTCTTGATGATGGCCTGGACGCGCGCGCGCGAGCGCAGGATGTCGAGGTAATCCGCGATCTCCACCGCCAGTCTGTCGAGCTCTTCGCCGATCTCCTCGCGCCCGAGCGCGGTGAGCCGCTGCAGCCGCAGGTCGAGGATGGCCTTGGCCTGCTCCAGCGACAGCCGCGCGGTGCCGTCGGCATTGAGGCGGTGACGGGGATCGTCGATCAGCGTGATCATCGCGGAGACGTCCCTGGCCTGCCAGTCGCGCGACATCAGGGTTTCGCGGGCGGTGTTCGGATCGGGCGAGGTGCGGATCACGCGAATGATCTCGTCGATATTGGCAACCGCAATCGCAAGACCGACCAGGATATGGGCGCGGTCGCGCGCCTTGTTGAGCAGGAACTTGGTGCGGCGGGTCACCACCTGCTCGCGGAAGGCGACGAACAGCGTCAGCAGATCCTTCAAATTCATCAACTGCGGCCGGCCGCCGTCGAGCGCCACCATGTTGGCGCCGAAATTGGTCTGCAGCGGCGTGAATTTGTAGAGCTGGTTCAGCACCACATCCGCCATCGCATCGCGCTTCAGCTCGACCACGACGCGCATGCCGTCGCGGTCGGATTCGTCGCGCAGATCGGCGATGCCCTCGATCTGCTTCTCGCGGCGCAGTTCGGCGATGCGCGCGACCATGGCGGCCTTGTTCACCTGGTAGGGAATTTCGGTGATGATGATGGCTTCGCGGTCCTTGCGGATGGTGTCGATCTTCACCTTGCCGCGCATCACGATCGAGCCGCGGCCGAGATGATAGGCCGCGCGGATGCCCTGGCGGCCCAGAATGATGCCGCCGGTCGGGAAATCCGGCCCGGGCACGATGTTGATGAGTTCGTCGATGGTGAGCGCGGGATTGTCGATCAGCGCCACGCAGGCGTCGATCACTTCGCCCAGATTGTGCGGCGGGATGTTGGTCGCCATGCCGACCGCGATGCCGCCGGCGCCGTTGACCAGCAGGTTCGGGAATTTGGCCGGCAGGACCGTCGGTTCGCGATCCTTGTCGTCGTAGTTCGGCTGGAAATCGACGGTATCCTTGTCGATATCGTCAAGCAGCGTCTGCGCGATCTTGGTCAGGCGGGATTCGGTGTAACGCATCGCGGCCGGCATATCGCCGTCCACGGAGCCGAAATTGCCCTGGCCGTCGATCAGGGGCACGCGCATGGAAAAATCCTGCGCCATGCGCACCAGCGCGTCGTAGACCGACTGGTCGCCGTGCGGATGATACTTGCCGATGACGTCGCCCACGGTGCGCGCCGACTTGTTGTGCGACTTGTTCCACTCGAAACCGTTCTCGTGCATGGCGTAGAGGATGCGGCGATGCACGGGCTTCAGCCCGTCGCGCGCATCCGGCAGCGCGCGCGCCACGATCACGCTCATGGCGTAATCGAGGTAGGAGCGTTTCATCTCGTCGAGGATGGAAACGGGGCGAATATCGGACGGAGCCGGCGGCTCTCCGGGGGGCGTATTTTCAGGGTCGGCCAAGGGGGAATCCGGTCAGTTCTTGCTGACGAATCATATAGCGCGTCAGGGGTGCTAAAACCACCCTTAAACGCTGCGGGTCAGCGGATTTTCCCTTCGTTTTTCCAGAGGCTTAGGCGGTACGCGGGCGATGTTTCGGCGACCCGCAAAACCTGCCCCGGAAGGGCCCTCGCGCAAGGTCCTTCGGAGCACCAAAATGCCTGCCCTCGGATGGCCCTTTCGGAACGCGAGCTAAGGGCCGAACACGACCGCGTGCATGATCCGGCCGGGCAGCAGCGTGAACAGGCCTGCGACCACCAGAGCGCCCAGGAACGTGTAGGTCATGATGCGGCGATGGTCGGCGACACGATGGGTGTGGGCCCGCCAGACCGCGAGCGGCAGCATGACAAGCGTGAAGATCGACAGCAGGTGGATCGGGCTCCAGGGGCCGACGATGCGCAGCTGATGGATGAAGAACGAACTGACCGCCACCGCCGCCATCAGGCTCACCCAGATCCAGCCGATGGTGCGGTGGGGCAAGGTCCCCTTGGGCGCCGCGAACTGCACGAGGCCGAGCACGAAGGCCCCCATAGCCGCGAACGCATGCACGGGAATCGCGGGTGCGGCATCGAGCAGCGGCGCGAGACTCATGGCGGGAGTTTTCCCTCTTTCGGATCGATGCGCGCGGAAATCCCGTCGGACTTATGTTAATAGCATTAACATCGCTCAAAAGTCAAGTAAGAGTCTAAGCTTCATTACTTGGAATTCGATATCGTTGTCAGATTGTTATGGTGAAGTTTAGAGGATAAACATCGGTCGCTTCGTTGCGATCGGCATCTTCATTCAGCGCAAGCGCCACGCAAGCGAGCACGTCGCGAAGCGCGCGCTCGTCCCCTCGCCTGCGAAATTCAGATCGGCCGGTTTCTCGAATTCGACGATGGCCGCTTCAGAACGGGATATCGTCGTCCATGTCGCTGTTGCGGGCGCCCGCGGCCACCGCGCGGCGCGGGGCCGATGTCGACGGTCCGGCGGAGCCGAAATCGCCGCCGCTTTGGTCGTCGCCGCCAAAGCTGCCTCCTGCCCCACTGCTGCGGCCATCGAGCATGGTCAGCGCCGAGTTGAAGCCCTGCAGCACGACTTCGGTGGAGTACTTCTCGACGCCGCCCTGGTCGGTCCATTTGCGGGTCTGCAGCTGACCCTCGAGGTAAACCTTGCTGCCCTTCTTCAGATACTGCTCGGCGATCTTGCAGAGGCCCTCGTTGAAGATCACCACGCGGTGCCACTCGGTCTTTTCCTTGCGTTCGCCGGTCGCCTTGTCGCGCCAGCTTTCGGAGGTCGCCACGCTCAGATTGGCGATCGGCCGCCCATCCTGCGTGCGCCGGATCTCCGGGTCCTTGCCGAGGTTTCCGACCAAAATTACCTTGTTGACGCTTCCTGCCATCGCCGCTCTCCACTCCCGAATTTACTCACCGCTTCGAGGCCGACCCTATACGCTCGCCGGTCCCGGCGCTGGGCGATCCCCGGTTATCCACATATAGCATTCGCCCGGGCAATGTTCCAGTTTTGTTCCACAAATTTCACAGTTGCTCGCAGGGTTGCGCCTTGCGGAAAGCCGGTCCTTTTCCGGGACCAGCCAGGCCTTCCGTTCGGTGTCCCTCGCGGTTCCCGAAATCCCTAATGAATCATTAACTTCCGGCAATCTCACTTCGTTGGCGAGTGTTGCATTTGGGAGACGGCGCTGCCCCGTAAATCCGCTATGATTGGCATCGGGAATCTGGGCTGCCGCGTCGGCGCATGCCGGGATTCCCGAACGCTTCGCCGTCAATGAAGCGAGAGAAGAGCCGGAGAGAATTCGATGAAAAAGATTTTGCTGGGTGCTTTGGGTCTGGCCGCGTTGGGCGCGACAGCTCCCGCATTGGCGGCCGACATGGCTATCCCCCAGTACAAAGCAGCTCCCGCAATGGTGGCCGCGGTCTATGACTGGAGCGGTCTCTACCTCGGTCTCAACGGCGGCGGCGGCTGGACCCACAAGTGCTGGGACAATACCAACACGCTCGGCGTCCCTACCATTCCTGCGGCGCCTGAAGGCTGCCACGACGGCACCGGCGCTCTGGCCGGCGCGCAGCTCGGCTATCGCCTGCAGAGCGGCTCGTGGGTGTTCGGCCTGGAAGCCCAGGGCGACTGGAGCAATCTGAAGGGCTCCAATGTGAGCCTCTTCCTGCCCGGCGCCACCAACCAGAGCCAGATCACCGGCCTCGGATTGTTCACGGGCCAGGCCGGTTACGCCTTCAGCAGCGTTCTCTGGTACGTCAAGGGCGGCGCCGCCGTCGTTGGCGACAAGTTCACGGGCCTCGTCACGGGAACGGGGGTCGCCTTCGATCAGGGTACGCAAACCCGCTGGGGCGGCACGGTCGGCACCGGCCTCGAAGTCAGCTTCGCGCCGAGCTGGTCGGTCGCGGTCGAGTACGACCATCTGTTCATGGGAACGAGCACGGCAACGCTCCTCGCCGTCGGGACCGGCACGCTCTCGCGCACCGACAGCATCCGGCAGGACGCCGATCTCGTCACCGCCCGCATCAACTATCGCTGGGGCGGCCCAGTGGTCGCGAAATACTGATCGCAGCGCGATCTATCTCGATTTGAAAAAGGCCGGCCTTGTGCCGGCCTTTTTACTGCGCAGCCGGTGCGCGCGGCCGCAACACGCTGTCGCCGTCAACGCCAGCATTTTCGCGAAGTACTGATCTTCATCGCCAAATCGATTTGATAAAGGCGCGGCCTCGCGCCGACCTTTTTGTTGGTGCGCCCGGCGCCGCCACTGCTGCCTTCTGCCGCCAGCGCAGACGATTTTGTCGGGGCTCGCACAACAAACCGTTGATGGCGTGCAGGCAACACTGGAAATGTCGGCGCGTTCTTCCTATGTTCCGAGCTCAGCCAGTGGCGTCCGATCCCGGTTTTCCGGAAGATGCGGGCCCTTGAACGCGCGCTCCGACGCGCCTGGAATGCCTGTATGGATGAAGTGATCAGGGCGAAGCGCCAGCAGACCACGGGCACGGGCACGCGCGCGATCACCATTCGCGGCGCGCGCGAGCACAATCTCAAAAACATCGACGTGGAGATTCCACGCGACCGGCTCGTGGTCTTCACCGGCCTGTCCGGCTCAGGCAAATCCTCGCTCGCCTTCGACACCATCTATGCCGAGGGCCAGCGCCGCTACGTCGAGTCGCTGTCCGCCTATGCGCGCCAGTTCCTGGAGATGATGCAGAAGCCCGACGTGGACCAGATCGACGGCCTGTCGCCGGCGATCTCGATCGAGCAGAAGACGACCTCGAAGAACCCGCGCTCGACCGTCGGCACCGTCACCGAGATCTACGACTACATGCGGCTGTTGTGGGCGCGCGTCGGCGTGCCCTACTCGCCCGCGACGGGCCTGCCGATCGAGAGCCAGACCGTGTCGCAGATGGTCGACCGCGTGCTGGCGTTGCCGGAAGGCACGCGGCTCTATCTGCTGGCCCCGGTCGTGCGCGGCCGCAAGGGCGAGTACCGCAAGGAACTCGCCGAATACCTCAAGAAGGGATTTCAGCGCGTCAAGATCGACGGCACGTTCCATGAGCTGGCCGAAGCTCCGGCGCTCGACAAGAAATTCCCGCACGACATCGACGTGGTCGTGGACCGCATCGTGGTGCGGCCCGACATCGGTCAGCGGCTGGCGGAAAGTTTTGAGACCGCGCTAAAACTCGCCGAAGGGCTCGCGGTGATCGAATATGCGGATGCGCCCGCCTCCCAGCCATCATCCTTCGAGACGCGCCCCGCGGGCGCTCCTCAGGATGAGGACGGAGCAAGACGATCGAAGGCGGCAAAGCGAGGCGTTTCCCCTCATCCTGAGGAGGCGCAAAGCGCCGTCTCGAAGGATGAGGCCCCGACAGTCAAGAAGGTGGCAAAAATCCACGACAAGAGCGGGCCGGAACGTATCCTGTTCTCGGAAAAATTCGCTTGCCCCGTGTCCGGCTTCACGATCCCGGAGATCGAGCCGCGGCTGTTTTCGTTCAACAACCCCTATGGCGCCTGTCCCGCCTGCGGCGGGCTCGGGGTCGAGCAGCATGTCGACGAGGAGCTGGTCATCCCCGACAAGGAACTGACCTTGCGGCGCGGCGCGATTGCCCCATGGGCGAAATCGTCCTCGCCCTATTACATCCAGACGCTGACGGCGCTGGCGAAATTCTACAAGTTCACGCTCGACACCAAGTGGAAGGACCTGCCGAAGAAAACGCAAGCCGCGATCCTGCACGGGTCCGGCGAAGACGAGATCAAATTCTCCTATGAGGACGGCGTGCGCTCCTACGACACCAAGAAACCGTTCGAGGGCGTCATCACCAACATCAACCGCCGCTATCGCGAGACCGAGAGCGAATGGGCGCGCGAGGAGCTGGCGAAATATTTCTCCGACGTCCCCTGCGCGGCCTGCAACGGCTTTCGCCTCAAGCCGGAGGCGCTGTGCGTCAAGATCGCCGGCAAGCATATCGGCGAGATTTCGGAACTGTCGGTGAGGCGCGCCGGCGAGTGGTTCGAGACCGTGCCGAAATCGCTCAACGCGCAACAGAACGAGATCGCCGCGCGCGTCCTGAAGGAAATCCGCGAACGGCTGTCGTTCCTGCTCGACGTCGGCCTCAACTACCTGACGCTGGCGCGCGCTTCTGGCACGCTGTCGGGTGGCGAGAGCCAGCGCATTCGGCTGGCCTCGCAGATCGGCTCGGGGCTGACCGGCGTGCTCTACGTGCTGGACGAGCCCTCGATCGGCCTGCACCAGCGCGACAATGCGCGGCTATTGGAGACGCTGAAGCGGCTGCGCGACCTCGGCAATACCGTGATCGTGGTCGAGCACGACGAGGACGCCATCCGCCAGGCCGATCATGTGCTCGACATCGGCCCCGGCGCCGGCATGCATGGCGGCCATATCGTGGCGCAGGGCACGCCCGCGGACATCATGCACAATGCGAGTTCGCTGACCGGCAAATATCTCACCGGCGAATTGTCGGTGGCGATCCCCGAGCGGCGGCCGCCGAACCATCGCCGCACCATCAAGGTCGTGAACGCGCGCGGCAATAATCTGAAGAACGTGACGGCGGAGATTCCGCTCGGGCTGTTCACCTGCGTCACGGGTGTCTCCGGCGGCGGCAAGTCGACGCTGCTGATCGACACGCTCTACAAGGCGATCGCCCGAAAACTCAACAACGCCAGCGAAGGCGCCGCCCCCCACGACCGCATCGAGGGCCTGGAGCATATCGACAAGATCATCGACATCGACCAGTCGCCGATCGGCCGTACCCCGCGCTCGAATCCCGCGACCTACACCGGCGCGTTCACGCCGATCCGCGAATGGTTCGCGGGCCTTCCCGAGGCCAAGGCGCGCGGCTACGAGCCCGGGCGCTTCTCATTCAACGTCAAGGGCGGCCGCTGCGAGGCCTGCCAGGGCGACGGCGTCATCAAGATCGAGATGCACTTTCTGCCCGACGTCTACGTCACCTGCGACGTCTGCAAAGGAAAACGCTACAACCGCGAGACGCTCGAAGTGCTGTTCAAGGGCAAGAGCATCGCCGACGTCCTGGATATGACGGTGGAAGAAGCCGCCGAATTCTTCAAGGCGGTGCCGCGCGTCCGCGAGACCTTCAAGACGCTGCATCGCGTCGGCCTCGACTACATCCATGTCGGCCAGCAGGCCACGACGCTCTCCGGCGGCGAAGCCCAGCGCGTCAAGCTCGCCAAGGAATTGTCGAAGCGCGCGACGGGGCGCACGCTCTACATCCTGGACGAGCCGACCACGGGCCTGCATTTCCACGACGTGAAGAAGCTTCTGGAAGTACTGCACGAGCTGGTCGCGCAGGGCAACACGGTGGTCGTGATCGAGCACAATCTCGAAGTGATCAAGACCGCCGACTGGGTGATCGACCTCGGCCCCGAAGGCGGCGACGGCGGCGGCGAAATCGTCGCCTGGGGCCCGCCGGAAGACATCGTGAAAGCGCCGCGGAGCTATACGGGGAAGTTTCTGGCGCCGGTGCTGGCGAAGGTGGGCAAGCCGAAGCGCGGCGGGGCGAGCGAGGCGGCGGAGTGAAGGATGACGGAGCCCGTCGGGTTACAGAATTACGTCCCGACGATCACGAGCATTTTGGCTATTACTGTCTCTTCGCTAACGCTTGGTTGGACCATTTACCGAGATGCGATCAAAAAGCCCAAATTCAAGGTCGATATCGGCATAAAGAAAATCGTCCAAGCGGGCCACGCACCGGACGGCCCGTTCATTTCGGTCGTGGCGTTAAATATAGGGCCACTTCCGAATAGGATTGGGCTCGTTTTCGTTCGAAAAAACTGGGTGAAGCGGCGTGTCTTTGATCGGCAATACGGCGGCGCAATGGTTTACCCAGATTATAATCACTGGTTGGCAACGCCCGCTTCAACACGTCTCGAAGTTGGAGATCAAGCGAATTTCTTCTTTCCTTACGACAATTCGTTTTTGAAGGAAGATTATTCGCAAATAGATCTATCGAAGGAAGATTATTCGCAATGGTGTTGCAGATGGCTTCGGACGCATTCATTGGGCGCCACGGCGTGATCTCCGGAAGGTTCGTAAGAAATACCAACAGGACTTCGCCACCAATAATTAGCTCGCGACATGGACTCGGGTGAACGATATCCAATCTCCGTATTAGGAAAACCTCGATGCCCCGGAAATCTATTGAACTTATTCACGAAGGCGGCTACGCGGCCGAAGTCGAGGTCGAACTCATCGAGGATGACACCGGTTGGTCGCCGTATCTGTCCTTGGAAGATGCAAAGAAGCTCGACGCCGTCCGGCTGGCACTGCGCAAAGGCGAAATCGCTGAAGCAGCAAACCACGGCCGCATTTTTGCACTCAAGGCGATCTCAGTCCGTAGGATGGGTTGAGCCCTTCGCGAAACCAATCATCATCGCAACCGATGGGCATCGTTTTCGAGGCGGGGCTGGCGCTCTGCGGTGTGTACAGAGCGACGGCGTGTTTGGATGCGGTACAACTTGGCAATGGCTAGTGCGAACCACGCCCCCGCACGAGTCGGAACAGCATCCAGCAAACGAGGAGTGCGGTCAGTGCGCAGACTGCGACTAACCCCGTAGCTTGCGCCTGTAGTCCCCATAGATTGATTGTCAGTTGGTCAGCCATAAAGCACCTTCGCGTTGCATATGACCTGACGCTGAGTGCTTCGATTTGAACGGTCAATTGAGAACAAAATTACCAGAACAAAGTTCAGTCTCGCGCTAACAGCGGTGTTTCGGAGCTAAGCGTTTGAATTGGTTGGAAGCAGTCAGTCACCGATTTTATTGAACTTGACTGACTCTATCCAAAGAGAATGTGGTTGAGATAGTCGTCAACAAAAGGTTAGAGCTTCTCCAGCGACACGGCAATGCGTTCCAGCATGACGTTCGTGCGGCGAAACTCCGCGACCTGCTGCTCATAAAGATCGATCATGGTCGTTCCGGACTTTCCGCGTGCCTGCATGCCGACCTTGCGCGAAAGCCAGAACCAAGTGCCAATCAGCACCAGGAACGGCAACCACGAGAGCAACAACGACATCCAATCATTCATGCGAAACGTCTCCTGTTTCATCGCGGTTTAGCGAACGATCAGCGTGCGTTTCGATGAGACGGCGCCACGCGCTGTCCAATCTTACATGGTTGGTGAGGCGGCGAGGCCGCGGGGTTCAATGTCCGTCACAGCCGGGCCTTGTCCCGGCCATCCACGTCTTGCTTGGTCGAAACAGCAAAGACGTGGATAACTGGGATGACCCCGGGCATGACGACCCTATTGCGGACGTCAGTAACCTGCCCCGCGTAGTCGCACTGCGCCGTCAGAATCGGTCGTCGTCCCGGCGATGCGGTTTCCATTCGTCGATCACCGCCTCCACGAACCCGTTTGGATCGTTGCAGAACTCCCGCATCAGCTTGTAGTGATCGGTCTCCTCGACCGTCACCGGCTCCAGCCCATACTTCGACAGCCGCAGCAGCCGCGCGTTGGGATAGGCCATCAGCATCGGCGAATGCGTGGCCATCACGACCTGGCAGATCGTCGACTGCTCCATCCGCCGCAGCAGTTTCAGGAATTCCATCTGGCGCGACGGCGACAGCGCCGATTCCGGCTCGTCGAAGATGAAGATGCCCTGGCGCTGGCAGCGCTCCTCGAAGAAGCGCATAAAGCCCTCGCCGTGCGAGTGCGACAGGAAATCCGCGGTCGGGCTGCCGGCGGCGTCGAGATATCGCGCGACGGAGAAAAAACTCTCGGCCCGGAAGAACCAGCCGTTGGTGATCTTCGGTAGCCAGCTTGCGCGCAGCGCGCTGGACAACTGGCCGCCCATGACCTCCAGTGCATTGGAATGATCGACCGTCCGGTAGCCCTTGCCGCCGCCGGCTTCGTCGTAGCCGGCGAGCACGGCGACGCCTTCCAGCAGCGTGGATTTCCCGGTGCCGTTCTCGCCGACGATGATGGTGATGGGCCGATCGAAACTCAGCTGAAAGTCGTCGTGCAGGAACGGCAGGCAGAACGGATAGGCCGCCCGGTCGGCGATACGCGACGGCTCAAGCCAGATCCGCCGCAGGTAGGGCGCGGGCATGTTGATCGTTCGACTTCGTTTTCGGCTCATGGCCCGCTCCACGCGGCGTAGACGAGGGAGAAACCTCGCCGCCCGCGTCCAGAACATAACAGGAACAATATCGTTATGGAAGCCCGTGTCCCGTAGGGCGGAGTAGCCCAACGGGTCCGCGCTAGCGCAGCCCGATGGCAAGCTCCGGCGTAATCCGCCACCCCCGAAAGATGGCGGATTACGCTGCGCTAATCCGCCCTACGCGGGTTACAACAGCGAAACTAAAGCCCCCAAATTTCGGAGACCCCGATGTCCGCCAGCATCGTTCAAACCTATCGGGCGTTTGCCTACAACAACGCCTGGGCGAACCATCGCCTGTTGTCGGCCTGCCAAAACCTGTCGCAGGCTGAGTTCGAAAGAGAGCGCACCGGATTCTTCCCGAGCCTGCAAAAGACCCTCAACCACATCCTCGTCATCGATCGCTTCTATGTCGACGCGCTGGAAGGCGGCTGGCTCGGGCCGAAGGCGTGGGAAAACGCAGTGCCCTGCCCGACGGTCGCCGAGCTTCGGCCTGAGCAGGCCGCCGTCGACCGCCGTCTCATCAGGGTGTGCGAGAGTCTGACCGCGGACACCCTGGGCGAGCCGGTGCAAATCAATCGCGATACGCGGGTGCAGACCGAGCGGCGCGATCGTCTGCTGATGCATCTGTTCCAGCATCAGATCCATCACCGGGGACAGGCCCACTGCATGCTGGCCGGAACCGCCGTCGCGCCTCCGCAACTCGACGAGTTCTTCGCGAAGGATGAGGCCGGCTTGCGGAGCGGAGAATTTCGCGAACTCGGCTGGACCGAGGCGGCCGTGTGGACGGCGTAGGACCGCATACCCTGCGCTATTGTTCACCGCCATCCAGCAGGCGCTGCCACCAACCGACATCGTGCCACCGGCCGAATTTGTGCCCAACCTCCCGGTAGATTCCGACGGGCTCAAATCCCATGGCCTCATGCAATCGCACGCTTCCGGCGTTTGGCAGGGCGATGCCGGCGAAGGCGGCGTGAAAGCCGCGCTTCGAAAGTTGCGGCAGCAGGGCCGCATACAGCGCGCGGCCGACGCCGCTTTTCCGGGCGTTGCCCGCGACATAGACGGTGACGTCGACCGAGCGCCGATACGCCGCGCGCGAGCGATGCTGCGTCGCATAGGCGTAGCCCACCACGCGACCATCGCGCGTTGCCGCCAGATAGGGATAGCTTTGGAGGGTCGAGGCAATTCGCGCCGCCATTTCCTGAACGCCCGGCGGTTCGTCTTCAAAGGAGATGGCGGTTTCGGCGACGATTGGCGCATAAATTTCTTGAATGGCCGCCGCGTCGCTTACGCTCGCCGGTCTGACCTGTATACCCAACGCACTTTGCATCAGCCCCTGCTTCACAACGAAATCCTATTACGATGGCAAATTACGATCAGAATATCCAACCGAACGATACGTTGTCGAGCCGCGCGTCGTTGCTGCGCATAGTCTGCTAATTTTGTTCCTGCCCGACGGGCAAATCAGTTGCTGCTTATCCGAAGGCGGTGTCAAGCCCCGCACGCAAAAATATTTCTGTTTTACGGAAACAAAAATCATCCTATATGTCCCCCGTCCACCCCACCGAGGGGCGTGTCGCGATCGTCACGGACGCGGGGCTGGATGCGATGGACGCGGCGGCGCAATCGACGAATGGCGCCAATGCGGACGGAGAAGTCGTGTGGTTCTGGCGCCCCGACGCTGGCGTCAAGCCGGTGGAAGCAATTCCGCCGGCGATGGAGGCAAACAAGCCCGGTCTCCAGGAAGAGCACGAAGGAAGCCGTTAAAACCATTGCGCAGGAAACGCCGGACTGTTCGGTGAACCTGTGGTGAATTCGCTCGTGTGCTTGTTTCACTTTCGCACGCGAGGCTGCGGGTGCGGCGGGCACCCGGCGTTTCCTGCGCCCTCCCTTTTCGGAGAGAAAAGGACCAACCCCTCGGACGCATCGCGCCGCGAGAATGCGGACGTGTGCCTTCGTTGCTGTTTGACAATTGAATCGGAAATGACGCCTTAGGTCCTGTGGACAGTTATCGCATCCATAGGATGATGGCGGCAAGGGTAACGACAGCCTGATAGTTCCGCGCTGTTTTCTCGAAGCGCGTTGCGACGCGCCTGAACTGTTTGAGCTTTGAGAAGCAGCACTCCACGAGATGGCGCTGGGCATAGAGATGTTTGTCGAGGGGATATTTGAGCGCCCGTGACGGGTTGTTGGGAATGACAGCGAGCGCGCCCTTGGCGGCGATGGCTTTGCGCAGATGATCGGCGTCATAGGCTGTGTCGGCCATGACGACCTCGGCAGGAAACCCCTCGATCAACGCTGCGGCTTGTGGTGCATCGCCCTTCTGACCTGCCGTCAGCGTGAAGCGCACCGGACAACCCAAGCCTCGGACGGCCATATGTATCTTGGTGCTCAGGCCGCCGCGCGAGCGGCCGATCGCCTGATCTTCAGACCCCCTTTTTTAGCCCCGGCAGCATGCTGATGAGCTCGGACGATGGTGGAATTGATGATCAGATATTCAAAGTCCGGATCATCGGACATCGCCTCGAATATCCGATACCAGACGCCCTTGGTGCTCCACCGGCTGAAGCGCCGGAACACGCTGTTCCAATCGCCAAACGCCTCCGGAAGATCGCGCCAAGGAGAGCCGGTACGCACGATCCAAAGCACGCCCTCCACAAACATCCGGTTGTCGCGCCCGGTGGAGCCTTTCTGGTCAGGCCGACCTATAATCAGGGGCGCCATCCGCTCCCAAGCAACGTCGCTCAAAACCAAACGATCCATCACACCCAAGGCCGCCTCCCCAAAAGCAGCCTTGAATCTGATTTGCTGATAAAAGGGAATCCCTAGAAGTCCACAGGACCTAGCGCGCCATGCCCCTCAGATGTCATCACCCGCGAAAGCGGGTGATCCAGTACTCCGAAAAAGCAGTAATGGAATCGAGAGGCCGCGGCGTACTGGGTACCCCGCTTTCGCGGGGTACGACGGGAGGCGCCCTACCCCACCACTTCCAGCACGAGCTCCATCGTCATCAGCACGGGATTGTCGCCGCGCACCAGCCGGCCCATACGCGAGGCCGCCGGTGTAGTCGACGAGCGCGACGTCCAGCGTGGCTTCCGGCTTTCCATCGGCGCCGGACGCGATCGTGCCCGAGCGCACCGCCATCTCGGTGGCAAAGGGCTCGACGCTGCGGCCATCGGCAAAGCGCGCGCCGATGATGCTGCCGACCCCGCCATGCAGTCTGGCGTGCATGATGCCGCGTTCGCCGCAGAACGCCTCGAGCGCGCCCGCAAAATCCTGGTTCGGCCGCAGCCGCAGCGCGTAGGCGCGGCCGGGTGCGTTTCCGGCAGTGGCCTTGGCCGGGATCGGCCCGAACAATTTGAAATTGGTCTCGGGGTCGGGCTCGGCCGCAAACACCGCGCCATCGAGGCCGAAGGCGTCGACCTCGAACGGCTCGGCGACGATAGTCTCCTCAGGGCAGGATATGGCCGCCGCCGGCGCGGCCGCCGGCCTCGGTCCACAGCGCGTGGCAATGGAAGAAGGCCGCACCGTCGCGACTGGCCGAGCGTCATGGTGCCCATCGCGAGCCGGGTGATGGCCTTCGGGCCGAAACGTATCGCTGTAGAAGGCCGCGTTCTCGCCGGTCTTCGACAGCGCCGGCATCACATAGGCGAAGGGGCCGAGCGCGCCCTCCCTGAAGTTGAGCACGCCGCCGGCAAAGCCTTCGGCCGCAAAACCGCGGCGCGCGGCTTCCAGCAGCGGCACGCCCGCCTGCAGCGTGAAGGAGAAAGCGCGGCCGCGCGCTTCCGCCCACTGGATGCGTTCGGGCGCGGGCCGGCCGGGTTGGGCGATGCTGCGCATCAGCTGCTCTGCGTCTTATTTTTTGACGCGTTTTCTTCACGCGAACCGGGACCCACTTCGCTTGAAAACGCTTTGTTGTTGATATCGAGCAGCCCGCGCGCCTGCAGCTCGTCGCGGATCAGCCGTTTTGGGATCTTGCCGTAGCCGGACTTCGGCAACGCCTCCCAGAAGAAGAACCGCTTCGGCATCTTGTAGCGCGGCACTTTTGGCGCGAGGAAGCCGGCCATCTCGGCTTCGGTCACGGGAGCGGCGCCCTCGCGCGGACGCAGACGGCAATCGCCGACCTCGCCCCAGACGGGATCGGGCACGCCGAGCACCGCGACCTCGCCGATCGCGGGATGGGTGAGGATCTTTTCCTCGACCTCGCGCGGATAGATGTTGGAGCCGCCGGAGATGTACATGTCGGAGGCACGGCCGGTGATGTAGACAAAGCCCTCCTCGTCCATGTGGCCGAGATCGCCGGTGCGAAACCAGCCGTCGCGAAACGCTTTGGCGTTGGCCTCGGGGTTGTCGTAATAGCCGGCGAACACGCCGGGGCCGATGACGCAGATCTCGCCGGTCTCGAGCGGCTTCAGCTCGCGCCCGTCATCGCCCTGGATCTGCACCTGCATGCCCGTGCGCTCGAAGCCGCAGGTGCCGATCTTCGCGCCTGGGCCCGTCCTCGGGATCGTGCAGATCGGGCGGCAGCACGGTGATGTTGCCGGTGACCTCGCCGAGCCCGAAATATTGCACCAGCACGTGGCCGAGCTTTTTCAGCGCCAGCTTCTGGTCCTCGCGATACATCGGCGCGCCGGCATAGATGACGTAACGCAGCGAGGAATGGTCGTAGCGGTCGATCGCGGGATGCTCGACCATCATCTTCAGGATGGTCGGCACCGTGAAGATATTGGTGACGCGATGGCGCTCGATCAGGCGAAACGCCTCGTCGATGTCGAAGCGCTCGGTGGGCAGCAGGATCGTCGGTACGCCGCGCGCCGCTCTGCACCAGCTGATGCACGCCGGCGCCATGCGACAGCGGCGCGACCACGAGTGAAGCGTCATGCTCGGTGGTGCCGGGCATGAGGTCGGCGAGATGGTTGGTGACCACAAAGGCCATCTGGCCATGGGTCAGCACCGCGGCCTTGGAGCGGCCTGTGGTGCCCGAGGTGAAGAAGAACCAGCAGGGATCGTCGTAGTCGACCGCGGCATTCTCGACCTTGGCGCCGGCATGCGCCGCGATCGCATCGCTCACCGATTTCTCGCCGAGCGTCGCCCTCGCCGATCCGCCAGGTGAATTCGAGCGCCGGGCTCGCCGCCTTCACCGCGGCCGCATGATCGGGAAAATCGCCGTGGCAGAGAAAGCCCTTGGCGCCGGAGGCGGTGGCGAGATACGCGACCTCGTCCGGCATCAGGCGGAAATTGGTCGGCACCCAGACCGCGCCCAGCCGGAAGGCCGCGAACATCGAGAAGAACATCTCGTCGCAGTTCTTGGAATGGACCAGGATGCGGTCGCCCTTGACGATGCCGCGCGCGGCCAGCGCCGCCGCAAGCGCCGAGACGCGGGCGTCGATCTCGCGCCAGCGTCCAGGAGCGGTCGCCCCAGATGAGACCTGCGCGGTCGCCGTGCCGGCGCGCGTCCTGGGTCAAGAGATGCGCGAGATTCATCACCCGGCGCGACATCCGCGAGGCCGCTCGCGCGGTGCCGCGGTGGTGGCCTTCTCGCTCACCGCCGCCCCATCCACACGCCGGCCGCAAGCAGCACGATGCCGGCCACGCCCGAAGCGATGCCGTGCTTGTAATGCATCCGCGCCACGCCGGCTTCGTGCCCGGGAAAGAACGCGGGCAATTGATCGGCGGGAACCAGGAAATAGACGGCGGCAATGACGAGCAGGACGACGCCGAGCAGGGTCAGCACGAGCTTCATGGATGGCTTCCTCCGGGACAAATCGAACGGCCAGTTTGGATCGCCCAACCGGGTTCTCGCCCTGTTTATCGCCATCCGGGCGCGCCCCGCAAGGGGAGCGGAGAGGCCCGCTGATATCCCGCAACGGGCGCTAACTCGCGCACACGAAATGTCAATCGCATTGGTCGGCAGAAGATCGAGATCGGGTTCGCGGCCATTCGAAAAATGAATCGCTCCGCGCCAGCCGACGACTGGACTATAAATGCAGCATCACTGATTTGAGGAATGCCATGATCTCTCGCCGCACGCTGTTCATCGCCGGTACAACGGCCGTGCTCGCCGCTGCCCTCATCCGACCCGCCCTCGCCGCGCCGCCTGCCGCGACCGACCCGCTCGCCATCGTCAACGCGATCTATGCGCGCGCCGCCAAGGGCAAGGGCGACACCGGCGGCGGCTTCGTCGTCGAGAACAAGGCGGCCAAGGCCAAATATCTGTCGAAGGCGCTTGTCGCG
The DNA here is from genome assembly GCA_963721135.1 of uncultured Alphaproteobacteria bacterium. Taxonomy (GTDB): domain Bacteria; phylum Pseudomonadota; class Alphaproteobacteria; order Rhizobiales; family Xanthobacteraceae; genus Bradyrhizobium. Next base: position 341,175 of record CAVRIB010000024.1, on the reverse strand, counting down.
CTGTGGGCCAAGGCCGACGCCCATACGCCGAAAGGCGACGTCGGGCCCGTCGATTTCGATCCCGTCACCAATTCGCAGGAGCCGGACGTGAAGTCCTTCACGACCGCCGTCGAAGAGCAGGAAACCGACAAGGCGGTCATCGCCGTCACCATCGCGGGCCACCGCGCGCCGCCCGCCAAGGCCATTGACAACACGATCCGCTACAACTTCGTCAGGGATGGCGGACAGTGGAAGATCGATGACATCTCCGGCGCCAGCGACGGTGAGGCCTGGTCGATCCGCGGCATGCTCACGGACTCCCTGAAGTATTGAGCCCGCCGCAGCGTCAGCGCGCCGACCGGCAACTTGAGCGCATATCCAGCCTGCCCTAAGTTCAATTCCGGAGAGGATCCCGGATCTCGGCGATTCGCCCCGACAGGACATCGATGAACGACGTCGTCAATAACCGCGCCCAGCATCGCTACGAACTCACCGTCGACGGCCACATTGCCGCGACCTATTACAGGATTGCCGATGGCGTCATCACCTTCGTCCATACCGAAGTGCCGGCGGAACTCGGCGGCAAGGGCGTCGGCTCGCGACTAATCAAGGGCGCGCTCGATCAGGTGCGCGCGGAAGGGTTGAAGGTGATCGCGCAATGCCCGTTCGTGAAGGCCTATATCGAGAAACATCCGGAATATGCCGACCTGCTGAAAGCCTAGATCGAGCGTGCCTCGCTAGGGCGCGACACCGAGCTTGGCGAGGCTCTCGCGGGCGGTGCGCAAGTCCGGGCGAAGCTCCAGCGCCTTCGTGAAATCGGCGATCGCGCCCGGCTTGTCGCCGAGCCTGAGCTTCGCCTGGCCGCGGTTGTTCCAGGAAAACACGTCGGCGGGGTCGTAGAGCAGCGCCTTGTCGTAGTCGGCGAGCCCACCTCTGTTGTCGCCCTGAAAGAGCCGGATCATGCCGCGATTGCGCCAGCCGCGGGCGTCGGTCGGCGCGAGTTTCGTCACCTCGCCATAATCGGCCGCCGCCAGCTCGAGCTGTTCGGAATCGCGATAGGCGTTGCCGCGGTTGATAAAGGCGATGGCGAGCCTGGGGTCGATCTGGATCGCGCGGCTGAAATCGGCCATGGCGCGCGCCGCATCGCCCTTGCCGAGCCAAGCGTCGCCGCGATTGTTGTAGGCGAGCGCAAACGAGGGATCGATGCGGATCGCCTGATCATAGTCGGCGATGGCGCGATCGAAGTCGTGCTTGAAGGCGTAGACGCGGCCACGGTTGGTGTAGCTGCAGGCGTACGCGGGATCGAGTTTGATCGCCTCGTCCAGATCGGCCAGCGCGGCCTCGAGGTGGCGTTTTTCGGTCAGGCCGTGGCCGCGGTTGCAATAGGCGGCGGCGAGCTTGCGGCCGGTCTCCGCCCCGGCGTCGATCACCGCCGTGCAAGCCGACACCCGCTCGTCCGGCGTAGCGGTCACCCCGATGCAGGCCTGCCATGTCCGGTCGTCCTGCGCCACCGCGGCGCGCGGATGCGTTAGAAAAATGGCTCGCGCCAGTAACGAAAGCGGTCAGGCAGATCAAGATGCGCATCGTCCAACCCATGCAGCCCATATTCCGGGTTGGTCGCCGGTTTGCATTGCCGGGTTCATGGAAGTAATGGTGAAGACCTCAATGCCTACCCTTGGGAAACCCAAAAGTCATGGCGACAAGCAGCGTGCGCGACAACAAGGCCCTCTCGCGCTTCGAGCTCGACGTCGGCGGCGCGGTGGCGTTCGCGAATTATCGCCTCACTCCGTCGGCCGTCATCATTACCCACACCGAGACGCCGTATGCGCTGCGCGGCCGCGGCATTGCTTCCCAGCTCGTGGAAGGCGCGCTGCGCATGATCCGCGCCGACGGACTGAAGGTGATCGCCGGCTGCGGTTTTGTCGTCGACTACCTGCAAAAACATCCGGAGTTCGCGGACCTGGTGGGATGAAGAGCGCTCCCGCCTCTTTCAAGCCAACAAGTCTTGTTGCGTTGCCACAAACCAGGGCCCGAGGCGAAGCGAGCCGTGGTTTGACGTCGCGCGGCGGTCACCATTTGATGTCGGCGGGAAGCTTGCCGCCGTTCGCGGCGAACTTCGCCATCACCTGCTTGTGCAGCCAGATGTTCATGGTCGCGGAGTCATTGGTATCGCCGGTGTAGCCGAGTTCCTTCGCCAGCTCCTTGCGCGCGGTGAGGCTGGAGTCGATATCGAGCGCCTTCATCAGATCGACGATGGAGGTGCGCCATTGCAGCTTTTCCTTCTTGGCGGCGACCGCCTTGTCGAGGATGGCGGCGACATCGACCGACTGTGCCGGCGCGGCCGGCGTCGACGACGGTGTTGCGGAGGGTGCCGCGCCGCTCGCGGCTGCGCCTCCCGCAGGTGCGGCAGCAGCTTTGGAGCCAAAGATCGCGCTCATGATTTTGCCGAAAATGCTCATCGTCTGCTCCCAGTGATTATGAAGATTGTTTGAAGGGATTCGGCGGCACTTTATTTTCGCTACCGGCCGCACCGAAAACCGGATGTCGGAAGTCTAAACCTCGCCGCGAAGCTTGCCAATGCAGCAGTCACCGAAGCGTGAGCGACGGCCGCGCGAATTAGGAGTACGCTGAAACTTCAGTTCGCGACATGGCCTGTTTGGGTTTCCTGTTCTCGCGTCTGGCCTGATCGCGTTCGTTTCTGCGAGGCGACCGCCCGCGCGTTCGAATTGGCGCGAAATCCGGCCGCTGCGGCAAGGGAGATAACGACCATGGCCACACCCTATCCCGGCAATGTCAGTCCGATGGCTCACCCCGCGCAGGATCAGGCGGCGCCTGTCATCCGAAAAATCGCGTTGTCCGATCTGCACGACGCGCTGCGGCTTGGCTGGGAGGATTTCAAGGCGGTGCCGAGCCACGCCATCCTCCTCTGCGTGATCTATCCGGTGCTGGGACTGGTGCTGGCGCGTGCCGTGCTCGGTTATTCGGTGCTGCCGCTGTTGTTTCCGCTGGCCGCAGGCTTTGCCCTGGTCGGCCCCTTCGCGGCGCTCGGTCTTTATGAACTCAGCCGCCGCCGCGAGGCCGGCGAAGAAGCCACCGCCTGGGATGCGCTGGAGGTGCTGCGTTCGCCATCCTTCGGCGGCATGCTTGCACTCGGCGCGCTGCTGCTCGCGCTGTTCGTCACGTGGGTCGCAACCGCGCAGGCGATCTACGTATCGGCGTTCGGTTATGCCGGCGTGTCCGGAATTTCCGACTTCGCAACGCGCGTGCTGACGACCCCTCAGGGATGGTGGCTGATCATCGTCGGTTGCGGCGTCGGCTTCCTGTTTGCGCTGGTGGCGCTGTGCATCAGCGTGGTCTCCTTCCCGCTGATGCTCGACCGTCACGCCGGCGCCGGCGACGCCATGGTGACCTCGCTGCGGGCGGTCGCGAAGAACCCGGTGCCGATGGCGGTCTGGGGATTGATCGTCGCGGCCCTGCTGGTGCTGGGATCGCTGCCGCTGTTCCTCGGCCTTGCGGTCGTCATCCCGCTGCTCGGCCATGCCACCTGGCATCTCTACCGCAAGGTGGTCGCGCCCGATCCCAATCCGCGGCCAATTCCTCGCCGCCCGCACCGCGAACGGCGCTCGGCGGTGGATTTCCCGGCCAATCTGTTCCCGTGGCGCCGCAAGGACGGCGGATAGGCCGAAGCCGGTTCACTCGGACGGGCCGCCGGTCGAGTCTCGACCGGCGGTTTTTTGCTGTTTCTTTCACCATGGCGTCCGGGCAAAACCTCGGCTCCCGATGAGCCATGTTTTAGCCGCGGTTCGCTAGGACATTTCCCGTCGTCGGGGAAACGCTTTTAATTCGAGAATGATTCGGAGTTCTCTGTCCCGATGCCCCTTCCTTTGTTCCTCAGAACCGCCGCCTTGGGCGCGGCCCTCCTGATCTGCGGGTCGCCCGCGCTTGCGGCTTCCTGCGGCACCGGCAACTTTCCAGCGTGGCTCGACGATTTCAAAACCGAGGCCGCCGCCAAGGGGATCTCGCAATCCGCCATCGCTTCCGGCCTCAACGGCGTGACACTGGACCAGGGCGTGCTGTCGCGGGATCGCTCGCAAAAGGTCTTCAGTCAGAGTTTTGAGGAGTTTTCCGGCCGCATGGTGCCTCCCCGTCTCACCCGCGGCTCGAACATGATGAAGCAATATGGCTCGGTGCTCTCGCGCATCGAACAAACCTACGGCGTGCCGGGCGAAGTACTGGTAGCGATCTGGGGGCTGGAGACCGATTTCGGCGCCAACAACGGAAAATTTCCGACCATCCGTTCGCTGGCGACGCTGGCCTATGATTGCCGGCGCGCCGATACCTTCCGCGACGAATTGATGGACGCGCTGCGCATCATCGAGCGCGGCGATCTTTCCCCGGCGGAGATGCGCGGCGCCTGGGCCGGCGAGATCGGGCAGACCCAGTTCATGCCGTCATCCTATCTCAAATTCGCCGTCGATTTCGATGCCAACGGCCGCCGCGATCTGCTCCATAGCGCGCCCGACGTGCTGGCATCGACCGCGAATTACCTCGCGAGCTACGGCTGGCAGCGCGGCAAGGATTGGGAGCCGGGCAGTGCCAATTTCGCCGTGATCCAGCAATGGAACAAGAGCGAGGTCTATGCCCGGACCATCGCCTCTTTCGCGAGCCAACTCGCACACGCTCCCTGAAATTCTCTAATCCGCCCATCGGATCTGGCCGGCCGTGCCATCCACAAGGACTTAGGCCCTCGCCTATAAGAAATGATTTTTAGTTCATTCTATATATTCGACAAGCATGCGAACCACGCATGTTGAAGACGATAAAATCGTCCGAAATAGTAACAATATTACAAGACCGAACGGATTGTCGGCTTGATCCTCGAACTGGCCGTAGTCATCTACGTTGGCGAAATGGATATGTCGCGATTGCGACAATACCTTGATGCTACGGGATATTTTGCCAAACTCGTGTTGCGGTGAGGCCCCTTCCAACCAGCCCTGCGGAGCGGCTACTCGTCTACTACCATCGCCATGCATATTTGGATTAGCTGCAACGCACCATTGGAACTTCCGGAGCAGATTCCATTGCTCTATATTCATTTTAACGATGAGGCTGCTTCCAAGAGCTGAATCGTGGATACAAGGAGACTACCCCATGCTGCTCTCGTTCTTCCGCATGATCCAGGCGTTCCGGGATTATCAGCGCAATGTCAGCGAATTGTCCCAGCTGAGCGATCGTGAACTGGCCGACATCGGCCTTGATCGCTCGGACATTCCGCGCGTCGCCGCTGGCCACCATAATGGCTGATCTTTTTTCGGCCGACCGTTGAGACGGATAACGCCCGCCTTGCCGCGGGCGTTGTCGTATCTGGCGCCACGCGCTACCTCTGTGCCTATGGCAGGCACCAAGCTTTCAAGCGAGCCCGTGCATATTGTTGGCGCCGGTCTTGCCGGCTCAGAAGCCGCCTGGCAGGTCGCCCGGTCGGGCATCCCGGTCGTGCTGCACGAGATGCGCCCTCACAGAATGACCGAGGCGCACCGCACCGATAGCCTCGCCGAGCTCGTCTGCTCCAATTCCTTCCGCTCCGATGACGCCGCCAATAACGCGGTCGGCCTGCTGCATGCGGAAATGCGCCGGCTGGGATCGCTCATCATGCGCGCCGCCGACGCCAACCAGGTGCCCGCCGGCGGCGCGCTCGCCGTGGATCGCGACGGATTTTCCTTGGCCGTCACGCGGGCGCTCAACGAGCATCCCCTGATCGAAGTCCGCCGCGCCGAAATCGCCGGCCTGCCGCCCGCCGACTGGAGCAATGTCATCGTCGCGACCGGCCCCCTCACCTCCGCGCCGCTCGCGAACGCCATCCGAAGCCTCTCGGGCGAAGATGCGCTGGCATTCTTCGACGCCATCGCGCCGATCGTGCATCGCGATTCCATCGATATGTCGACGGCATGGTTCCAGTCGCGCTACGACAAAAGCGGCCCCGGCGGCACCGGCGCCGATTACATCAACTGCCCCATGACCAAGTCGCAATACGACGCCTTTGTCGATGCGCTGATCTCGGGCGAGAAGACCGACTTCAAGGAATGGGAGACCAATACCCCCTACTTCGACGGCTGCCTGCCGATCGAGGTGATGGCCGAGCGCGGGCCGGAGACGCTGCGTCACGGCCCGATGAAGCCGGTCGGGCTTACCAACCCGCACGATCCGGCCGTGAAGGCCCATGCCATCGTGCAACTGCGCCAGGACAACAAGCTCGGCACGCTCTACAACATGGTCGGCTTCCAGACCAAGCTGAAATATGGCGAGCAGCAGCGCATCTTCCGCACCATTCCCGGACTCGAAGGCGCCGAATTCGCGCGCCTCGGCGGCCTGCATCGCAACACCTTCCTCAATTCGCCAAGACTGCTGGATTCCCAGCTCCGGCTGCGCGCCGAACCGCGACTGCGCTTCGCAGGCCAAATGACCGGCTGCGAAGGCTATGTGGAATCCGCCGGCATCGGGCTGATTGCCGGCTTATATGCCGCGGCCGACACCCGCTCGGCGTCGCTCGCGGCACCGCCGGCGACGACCGCGCTGGGCTCGTTGCTCGGCCACATCACCGGCGGCCACATCGAAACCATCGAGCCGGGCAACCGCTCGTTCCAGCCGATGAACATCAATTTCGGGCTGTTTCCGCCGCTCGCCAGCGCGCCGACAAAGAAGCTCGATGGCACGCGACTGCGCGGCAACGAAAAGACGGTAGCGCGGAAACAGGCGATCAGCGCGCGGGCGCTTGCCGATCTCGATCGCTGGATTGCCGATCATCTCCAGATCGCAGCGGCAGCGTGAGCGTCTGATGAGCTTGCCCAAAGACGACGCCGCGGTTCTGTCGGCGCGATGGTCCGAAGGCGTGCTGTTGAAGCGCGACATCTTTTCGACCGTCGGGCGCGGCCGCTTCCGCGATGGCACGCGTGACGTCGATGCGGTGTTGCGCCGGCTCGACCTGGTACCGTGGTGGTCCTACCTTCTGGCGCGCCATCTTTTCGGGCGCGAACGCCGGGCGCTGGCGCGGGCCAATGACCTTGCGGTCGCACCGAAGCTGTTGTGGGCCGGCCGGCAAGCACTGGTGCGCGGCTTCATCGACGGGGTGGCGCTGCATCTGGCCAAACCGCATGGCGATGCCGTCTATTTCCGGTCCGCGAAACTTGCGCTGCGCAAGCTGCACCGCGCCGGTATTTGCCACAACGATCTCGCCAAGGAACAGAACTGGCTGGTCGGCCGCGACGGCCGCGCCTATCTCACCGACTTCCAGCTGGCGCATTGTTTCAAGGGGCGCGGCCGGCTGTTTCGCATCGCCGCTTACGAGGATCTCAGGCATCTATTGAAGCACAAGCGGAGCTACGCGCCGGAGGCACTGACGGCCAAAGAGCGCCAGATCCTCGCACGCAAATCCGTGGTCGCGAGTCTCTGGCTGAAGACCGGCAAGAAGGTCTATCGCGCCATCACCCGCGGACTGTTCAATTTCACCGACCGCGAAGGCGGCGGACGGCGGCTGGTCAACGACGCGCCGGTGCTGATCGATCTGATCCGCAAGAATCCTGACGTCCGCGATACCGCCATCGTCGCCTTCGCCGACCGCCGCACGGGTGTCGGGCTCTATGCTTTTGTTGAAGCCGACGATGCTGCGCTGGAGCCACAACTGCGCACCGAACTTGCGACGGCAAAGGGCCCGAAACCACCCGAGCACATCCAGGTGGTGCACGCCTTGCCGCGCGATGCGAGCGGAAAACCCCGCACCGAAATCCTGCAACTTGTGGCGATGAACCAGCTCGACCTCATCGAACCGATGATGAAGAGCGAGGCCGACCGCACCTTCCTGAAGGAGATTCTGGAGCGGAGGAAGAATTTGCGGGACCGGTTCAATTTTGAAGCGGCGGATCTGCCGCCCACCTCCGCGGATGTCATCACCCGTCAAGGCGGGTGATCCGTTCATCCTCCGAATTGTCGCAGCCGTGACGCCCGCCACAGCGTCCACAGGATCTGGAACCGCGACATCATCCGCGGCGCGAACAAGTCGGTATCCGCGCGTGACATCCGCTTGAGGTCGCGGGCCAGCAACGAAAGCGGCAGGAAGAGCGGTCTCACCTCCGGCGGCGCGTCTTGCAGAAGCGCGAGCGCGGTCTCCAGATGCCGCTTCGCCTCGCCGATCAATTGATCGAGCGCCGCACGCAGACTTGCCGTTTCCCTGCCCGCGAATACCTCCTCCATGCCGCTGCCGTGATTCTGAAGCAGTTGCAACGGTACGAATAATTGACGCCGCGCGGCATCCATCGGCAATGCCGCGATCACCTGCGTCATGCCTTGCGCCAATCCTGCGTGTCGCGCGAGGTGCTCGATGTCAGGGGATTGCCATCCCGCAACCGCGGCGCCGAGCGTGAACAGCGCCGCAGAAGTATCGTTGATGTAGCCTTCCAGCGCCGCCATCGTCGGCATCGGGTCGTTGTAAAGATCGAACTGGTGCTCGTCGACGAGCCGCGACAGCCGTTCGACCGGCAGACGGCAGTTGCGGATCGCAAGCCCGAGTTCGGCCGCGACCGGATTACCCTCGACACCGCCATGGCCCTCGCCCGCGAGCATGTCGGTCCACCACTGCAGGCGGATTTCGCCGGGCAAGGGCTGGCTCACCTGATCGCGGACGCGGGAGATCTCGACGTTGAAGGCGTAGATCGCAAGCAGCTCCCGGCGCTGGCCGGCGGGCACGAACAGGGTGGATGCATAGCGGGGAAAATCGTGGCTCCGCACCAGTTCGGCGCAGAATTGGGCCGCCTGCCTGTCTCCGTCCGCCCTACTCATGGCACCGCGATCAGCGCCGCGGCGACGCGCCTGCGCTCGCCGATCATGATGTTGTAGGTGCGGATCGCGGGACCGGTCTGCATCGCGTCCAGCACCACGCTGGCCGCCCGCAATTGCTCGCGCAGCGCCGACGGCGGCAGCCACACGCCGGTCCCCGTGCCGACGATCAGCGTATCGATGCCGTTAGCCGCGGCGAACACTCTCTCCAGCGAGGTCCGGTCGATTTCCTCTGGTGCGGTGACCGGCCAGGCCCAGATCGCCTCCGGCAGGCACAGCAGCGAGCCTCGGTGCGACATCCCGGCAAAGGCAAAGCCGCCCTTGCCGTAGGCATCGATCGGGGCAGACCTCGGAAGATGCGGCGCGTCCGGGCGGCTCGCCACGGCTACTTCTTCGCTGGCTTTTCCGGCACGTCGGCCCGATGGGTGCCGACGCCGAGATAGATCAGGATCGGCGCCGCGATGAAGATCGACGTGTAGGTGCCGACCAGCACCACGCCGAACATCATCACCGCGGTAAAGCTGTGGATCGCCGGGCCGCCGAACAGGAGCAGCGCCAACAGCGCGAGCGACACGGTGAGGTGGGTGACGATCGAGCGCGACAGCGTCGAATTGATCGACTTGTTGAGCAGTTGCGGCATCGGCATTTTCTTGTAGCGCCGCAGCATTTCCCTGATCCGGTCGTAGATCACGACGGTATCGTTGAGCGAATAGCCCAGGATCGTCAAGAGCGCCGCGATGCTGGTGAGGTCGAAATCGACCTGCGAGATCGACATGAAGCCGATGGTCAGAACGATGTCGTGGACGTTGGCGATCATGGCGCCGAGCGCGAACTGCCACTCGAACCGGAACCAGAGATAGATCAGGATGCCGACGATGGCGAGCATCAGGCCGAGCATGCCGTAGGCCAGCAGTTCGCCGGAAACGCGCGGGCCGACGACTTCGACGCGGCGGTAGTCGACGGCATCGCCGAGCGCTCCGCGCACCTTCTGCACGGCCACCTGTTGCGCCGCGTCGCCGCCGGGCTGTTCGGCCACCCGGATCAGCACTTCATCCGGTCCGCCGAACTGCTGCAGCTGGATGTCGCCGAGCCCAAGACCCGAGAGCGTCGTGCGCATCGAGCCGATGTCGACCGCACCCGACTTGGCGCGGACTTCCATCAGCGTGCCGCCCTTGAAGTCGATGCCGAAATTCAGCCCGTGCGTAAAGAACAGCGTGATTGCCACGATCGAGAGCGCCGCCGAGATCGGAAAGCTGATCCGGCGAAAGCGGGTGAAGTCGAAATGCGTATCGTCGGGCACGATCCGCAGCGACGGCAGCCAGCCGAACCAGCTCACCACCGTCAGTACCGTGATGAGAATCCCCAGAACGATCAGAACCAAATGTGTCACAGCTGGCTCCGGATCCCTCGCGCGAACATGATCCGGCTACGCTGGTTCATGTTCGTCGCTCTGTTTTCATGTGAGGGCATGATCTGCTCCGAAAAACCGGTGTCCACTTTTCGGGATCATGCCTAGATCGGCACGCTTTGCGGCCGCGTCCACCGTACCCAGGTCGCGACGATCAGGCGGGTCAGCGTAAACGCGGTGAAAACCGTGGTGATGATGCCGATCCCGAGCGTCACGGCGAAGCCGCGCACCGGCCCGGTGCCGATGTAGAACAATACGGCGGCGGCGATGAAGGTGGTGATGTTGGAGTTAAGGATGGTCGACAGCGCCCGCTTGAAGCCGGCGTCGATCGCCGAAATCGCGTTGCGTCCGCCGCGTATTTCCTCGCGGATGCGCTCATAGATCAGCACGTTGGAATCGACCGCGATGCCGACCGTCAGCACGATGCCGGCGATGCCCGGCAAGGTCAGCGTGGCATTCAACAGCGACAGCATGCCGAAGATCATCGCGACGTTGATGGCGACCGCGATGTTGGCGAACACCCCGAACAGCCGGTAGGTCACGAGCATGAACACGATGACCATGATCGAGCCGACATAGGCCGCAAGTTCGCCTTTCTCGATCGAGTCCTGTCCGAGGCCGGGGCCGACGGTGCGTTCCTCGATCACCGTCAACGGCGCCGGCAGTGCGCCCGCGCGCAACAGGATCGCGAGATCGTTGGCCTGCTGCACCGTGAAATTGCCGGAAATCTGCCCGGAGCCACCGGTGATGGGTTCGCGGATGACGGGCGCGGAAATCACCTCGTTGTCGAGAACGATCGCGAAAGGTTGTCCGACATTTTCCGAGGTCGCCTGCGCGAATTTGCGCGAACCCGCGCTGTTGAAGCGGAAGGTGACAATCGGCTCGCTGGTGCGCGGGTCGAAGCCGGGCTGCGCGTCGGTCAGGTCGCCGCCGGAGACCAGGACCTGCTTCCTGATGACAGAGGGTACCTTGGGCGAGGTCGAACTCATCAAGACTTCGGAATCGGGCGGCACGCTGCCCGCTGGCGTATCCGCCGGCACGGTGGTGTCGACCATCCGGAATTCCATTTTGGCGGTCTTGCCCAGAAGTTGCTTGAGCCGGCTCGGATCCTGAAGTCCGGGCACCTGCACCAGGATACGATCGGTGCCTTGTCGCTGGATCAGCGGTTCGACGGTGCCGAGCTGGTTGACGCGGCGCTCGACGATCTGGATCGATTGCTCGATGGTCTGGCGGATGCGTTCGGTGATGGCCGCCTGCGGCACCGTGAGCCGGATCAGCCCGCCGCCGGCGTCGGCGACCTCGAGGCTGCGCTGGCCGCTGGAGCCGACCAAGCCGCCGAGCGGCTGCGACAGCTCGCGCAGTTTGCCAAGCGCGGTCTGCAGCTCGTTCTCCTTGACGCGCACCTCGACGGCGTCGGGACGGGAAGCCAGGCCGGTATAACCGATCCTGGCTTCGCGCAACGCGCGGCGCACGTCATCGCGGATCTGGTCGAGCTTTTCCTTCTTGACGTAATTGGAATCGACCTCGAGCAGCAAATAGGAACCGCCCTGCAGGTCGAGGCCCAGCACCAGCCGGCGCTGCGCCCATGTCGGCCACGTCTTCACCCGGGCCTCGGGAAAGAAATTCGGGACGGCGCAAAGGCACACCACCAGCGCTGTCAGGATGATCGCCAGCGCCTTCCACCGTGTGAAATAAAGCATCGAGTTGACCCGTCAAACCTTCGAGAATGCGGCGCCCGCCGGGCTAGCTCGCGGACGTCTCGTCCTTGGCGACGACTTCCTTCGCCGGCTCGCCCTTGGCGCGCACGCCGGAAATCATCTGCCGCATCTGCCGCACCCTGACGCCGTCGGAGATTTCGAATTCGATCTGGTCGTCGTCGACCACTTTCGTCACCTTGCCGACGAGGCCACCCGTCGTCACCACGGTGTCGCCGCGGCGGATGTTCTTCACGAGTTCGGCGTGGTCCTTCACCTTCTTCTGCTGCGGCCGCAGAATCAGGAAGTACATGATCACGAAGATCAGCGCGAAAGGCAGCAACTGGAACATGATGCTGTTGGCGTCGCCTCCACCGGCAGCCTGGGCAAACGCAGGTGTAATCAGCATTCGGACAATCCTCGTGAGACGGGGGGCTCAGGCCCGGTTCGGGCAAATTCGCGCGGACTATAGCGGCCGCGGTCCCAATTGCAACGCCGCCCGACCCCTCATTTGGCCGTCATCCGAATGGCTTGCGGCCTGCCAAAAGGCCCGATATGGCTGCGTGGTCAGGAACCGCTCAGATGTCGAAAAACCCCCGGAAAACAAGACCTCGCGCGGCGGGGAAAACGAGGATCGCCGCCACAAGACGTCCGGCGCGGCCTTTCGAACATGACGTAACGGAAAGGATCGCGCGCTCGCTCGAGACGATCGCGACACACCTGTCGGCCTCCTCGCCGTCCCGCGATTCCGGCCTCTCGTTGGAGCGCGCCGACGCCTTCGTCTGGCATCCCGACGGCCGGCTCTCGCCGGTGCCGCGCGTCAGCCGCGTCGACCTCGGGCTGCTCAGAGGTATCGACCGGATGCGCGACATCCTGATCGAGAATACCGAGCGCTTTGCCGATGGACTTCCCGCCAACAACGCGCTGTTGTGGGGCGCGCGCGGCATGGGCAAATCCTCGCTGGTGAAGGCCGCGCATGCCAGTATCAATGTCCAGCGCAAGCCGGCCGATCGCCTGAAGCTGATCGAGATTCATCGCGAGGATATCGAGAGCCTGCCGCCGCTGATGGACCTGTTGCGGGGCTCGGAGTTCCGCTTCATCGTGTTTTGCGACGACCTGTCATTCGACGGCAACGACGCCTCCTACAAGTCGCTCAAGGCAGTGCTGGAGGGCGGCATCGAAGGCCGGCCCGACAATGTGATCCTGTATGCCACCTCCAACCGCCGGCATCTGCTGGCGCGCGAGATGATCGAGAACGAGCGCTCGACCGCGATCAATCCGGGCGATGCGGTCGAGGAGAAGGTATCGCTGTCGGACCGCTTCGGATTGTGGCTCGGCTTTCACCGCTGCAGCCAGGATGAGTACCTCGCGATGGTGAAGGGCTATTGCGGCCATTTCGGCATCAAGCTCGCCGAAGACGAACTCGAACGCGAGGCGCTGGAATGGTCGACCACGCGCGGCTCGCGCTCAGGCCGCGTCGCCTGGCAGTTCACCCAGGAACTGGCGGGGCGGCTCGGGGTGAGGTTGAGCGGAAAGTAGCGAGAGCGACGCGCATCGACAAACCTCGCGCGGCGCAACGTCATCGCTGAGCGGCCGGTCAAGCCGGGCGATGACGGGACTACGCTTGGCTTACGCCCCGTTGAGGAATTGAAGCGGGTCGACCGGCGTCGATCCCTTGCGGATCTCGAAGTGGAGCTGCGGCGACGCCACCTCGCCCGACTGGCCAGATTTGGCAATGATCTGGCCGCGCTTGATGGTGTCGCCGCGCTTCACCAACAGCTCACTCGCATGGGCATATGCGGTGACGTAGCCGTTGGCGTGGCGAATGAGAACCAGATTGCCGTAACCTTTGAGCTCGTTTCCGGAATAGGCCACGACGCCATCTTCCGCGGCCTTTACCGGCGTGCCCTCGGGCACCGCGAGATTGATGCCGTCATTGACCTTGCCGTTGGTCTTGGCGCCGTAGCTGGCGATCACCTTGCCGCGTACCGGCCAGCGGAAGGTCGGCAGCGCCCCCGTCGCTTCGGCGGCTTTGACCGGGGTCTGCTCAGACGTTTCCTCGACGTTGGTCGTTGCCTGGGCAAGCCGTGCGCTCTGCTGCGGGAGAGCGGCGGGCTGCGCGGCGGCAACCGCGACCGGCTGCGCCGGAGGCACGGCGGCCGCGGACCTGGCCGGCACGTTCAACTTCATGCCAAGCTTGAGCTTCGCCTGCGGATCGAGGCCGTTGGCCCTTGCAAGCTCGGCCACCGGGATATGGTTATGATGCGCGATGCTCCGCAGCGTATCGCCGCGGTTGACGAAATGAACCGACGGGGCAGCGGCGACCACGGGCTTGCTTGCCGGCGCAACCAAGGCTGGTGCGGCAGCGGCAACGGCCTGGCGCGGAATGATCAGTTGCTGGCCCGGCGAGAGCGCACGCGGTCCCCTGTAGCCGTTGGCCTGCAGGATCGCGGCCGGGGTCACATTGTAACGGTGCGCCAGCACCTCGAGCGTGTCGCTGGTGCCGACGATGATCGTGATACTGGCCGGGCCAGTGCCATGGATGGCCGCGACCGAACGCGGGGGTACCGTTCCGGTGGTCTCGATCGGATGCGCCGGCGGCTCATAGGAGGCGAGCCCGCGGCCGCCTCCGGACACGCTGCCGGTGGCGGACGAATAGGTCCGCGGAGCGGCGACCCGGGGGGAACGGCCTGCGACTGGTATGGCGGCCGGGAATATTGCGGCAGCTCGCGGCGCTCGACCGCAGGCGTCGGCACGGAGCCTGTGGCTTCGGGTTGCGACGCAAAGGGATTGGAGAAGGAATTTTGGGAAAGCCGGCTCGACATGTCGGCGCTGCAGCCGGCAAAACCGAACGATATCAGCGCCAGCGCCGCGACTTGCGGCGCGCGGCGCGAGCGAAATAACTCGGCGATACGGGGCATGGTTACTCACTCGTACGCAACAAAATACTGATTTGAGTTAACACCTCCCAAGTAAACAACCGCTTAACCCTGGGATTAAGACGTTGGCAGGACAGCCGATCCGGACTTTTACAGCTCGCGGGCAATGCCCGGCAGTGCCGGCACGAAGCGTACGTCGACGAGCTCCTTGCGCTCGAAGCCGGCCTCGGTTCTGGTGACCCGCACCAGAGTCTGGGTGCCATGGTGTGGTCCGACCGGCGCGATCAGGATACCGCCGAGCTCAAGCCGCTGCAGGAGCGCTTCGGGGATCAGTTCCATCGCCGCGGTCACGATGATGCGGTCGAACTGGCCGGCGCTGGCCGGGACGTCAAAGCCGTCACCGAACATCACCTCGACATTGCCGCATCCGAGCTTCGCAAGTCGCGCCCGCGCGCTGTCGGCCAGCGTGCGGTAGCGCTCGACCGTCAATACCTGCCCGCAAAGCCGCGACAGGATCGCGGCCTGGTATCCCGAGCCGGTGCCGATTTCGAGCACGCGGTGATGCTTTTGCAGCTGCAGCTGCTCGGTCATGTAGGCCACCACGAAGGGTTGGCTGATGGTCTGCCCGCAGGCGATGCCGAGCGCGCTGTCACGATAGGCGTCGTCGCGATCGGCCGGCTCGACGAAATTCTCGCGGGGAATCGCTTCCATCGCCCGCAGCACCGCCTGATCGCTGATCCCGCGCCGGCGCAAAGTGAGCTGAAACTTCATCTTTTCCGGCGGATTCTGCACGGCGGGCATGTCGATCTCGCTTGGAAGCGCGCTGTCGAACGGTGTGATTCGAGGCAAGCTTGCCAACTTAAAGAAAAATCTCAAGAAACCGATGTTCCCTCCCTGGAACCCGGCGGCCACCCTGGCGTTAGGTGGCGGGGCCAACCCTGCTCACCAACCCGAATCAGGGCATCGAAGGGCGGCCGCGAAGGTTGCGTGTCGGCGTACGTTGACATTGCGCCCGTTGGCGTTATTTGCGAACCTACCCGCATGGGTTGGGCAAGGACCTTAGCATGACTGCGACGCGGCCGCCGGGCGGTTCTGTGTTCCTCGTCGAGGACGAGGTGATGATCAGAATGATGGTCGCCGATATGCTGGAGGAGCTGGGCTTCAGCGTCGCCGCCGAGGCGGGCGAAATCAATGAGGCGATCAGGCTGGCGCAATGCGCCGAGTTCGACCTCGCCATTCTCGACGTCAACGTCAATGGCAAGGTGATTTCGCCGGTCGCCGACCTGATCACGGCGCGCAACCGCCCGTTCATCTTCGCGACCGGTTACGGCTCGTCGGGCCTCCCCCCGGAATATCGCGATCGCCCGGCGCTGCAGAAGCCGTTCCAGATCGAAACCCTGGCAAAAACGATCCACATGGCGCTGCGCAGCGCGACGGTTTAGGACCACCTCGCATCGCGTCCGGTATTCGCAGGCATGACGCCTCGCGTCATTTCAGCGTCGCCGTCAGCGCCTGCGAGAATTCGTCGTCGGTGCGATCGAGTCGAAGCGGCGTCACCGAGACGTAGCGTGCCGCGAGCGCCCAGAGATCGGTGCCCTCGGCCGGCACATCGGCCTGCGCGAGCCGCTCGAAGCCGATCCAGAAATAGGGGTTGCCGCGACCGTCGCGGCGCTGGTCCACTTTCAGGAAGCCGAGATTGCGCGTGCCCTGCCGCGTCACGCGAACGCCCTTGACGTCGTCGGGCGCGCAGGCGGGAAAATTCACGTTGATCACGGTGTTCCTGGGGACGCCTGCGTCGATCACCTTGCGAAGTATCTCGGGGCCGAATTTCAGCGAGGTTTCCCATAGCGGCGCATGGCGGGTTTCCAGGTTGAACTCCTGCGACAGCGCAAACGACGGAATGCCCAGAATCGTGCCTTCCAGGGCGCCAGCGATGGTGCCGGAATACACGACGTCCTCGGCGACGTTGCGGCCCTTGTTGACGCCGGACAGCACCAGATCCGGCATGGTCTCGCCGAGGATGTGGCGCGCGCCCATGATGACGCAATCGGTCGGCGTGCCACGGACCGCGAAATGGCGCGGGCCGACTTCGCGCAGGCGCAACGGATCGTTCAGCGACAGCGAATGCGAGACCCCGGACTGATCGAGCTCCGGCGCGACCACCCAGACGTCATCGGACAGTGCGCGGGCGATCTCCTCGACGATTTTGAGCCCCGGCGCATGGATGCCGTCGTCGTTGGTGCATAGAATTCGCATCCGTGAAAGCGCCCTTTTCGATCGATTCCGGGTGGGTTCGATGCGCCGTCTTTATCCCTCCCGCGCCGTCGAGGCAAACCCGCGCCAATCCGTTCGAAATGCCTCCGCGCCGGCGCTTTTCCCTGCCTCGGCGAGGTGATTGACTAAATGGCGAGGATCGCGCGTATTGCGAAGCCGCAAGGGTTCCGACTATTTTGATTTTCATTTCGACAAGAGGCGAAGGGGTTGATCATGACCCGCTTTTCAGCCGCTGCGGCAATATCGATTCTCTTGCTTGTTTTGATTCCGCTCCCCGGGCACGCGGAAGAACGCAACCTCTCCGCCTGCCCTGCCGGTGAGGTGCTCAAGGATGGCGTTTGCCTTCAGGATGAGGGCAAGTGCTTTCCCTGGCAGGAATACAGAGACGGCGGCTGCGTCGCGAAATCGACGGCGCCGGCGCCCACGCTGGCCCTTCCGGTTCAATGCACCGGTGGCACCGCCGATGCTTCCGGGCGCTGCGTATGTCCGGCGAACACCCATCCGGACGCTTCGGGGACAAATTGCCTTGCCAATATCGTACCCCCACGCAAGGCGAGCGACAATGTCGTTTGCGATGGCGGCACCTTGTCTGACGGGCAGTGCGCCTGTCCTGCGGGCTTCCATCTGATGCCCGCCAACAGCAGCCTCGCCGGGAGCGGGACTTGCGTCAGGACCGATGCCTCGAATTGCCAGGGCGGCGAATTGACGGTTGCCGGGACATGCTTCTGCAATGGACGGGTCACGATGTCCGGCGAGAACTACGCGCTCGAACTCGTCGGCGGCAAGTGCATCCCGAAGCGATGTCCCGAGCACACCTATCTGAAGGATGGGCAATGCGTCGCCAGTAACGATGCCGGCTTCGCATTCACCTGCCGCACCGGTTATCTGCCCGACGAAGCCAACCCCGGCACCGCCGCGACCGGACTGCACTGCCTGCCCGATCCCAGTTTCTGTGACGCCGGCGTGAAGCGCCGCAACGGTTCCTGTCCGAAGTCGTCAGCCGTGGCCATCGACTGCTTCGAATCCAAATGCGTGTGCCGGGATCCGCACGCGGACTGGGTGAACTATCTGTGCCAGTGCACGGAGCCGTACAGGAACGTCAATGGAAGCTGCGTTTCCGACGTCACGGCGCACAGCGCCTCAGTCCCCGATGAAAAAGCCGAGCCCGACCACGCGAGCGAACCATCGGAGCCGGAGCGGCGGAAGAGTTGCGGACACGGAATGATCCGGACGCATGGCGGCTGCGTGGCAGCAAGGCGAAGATATCCCGCGGCCGTTCTCGGAGGTGCTGCTCCCGGCGAATATTATTTGCGCCAGGGTCCACGCACCTATCGCCTCCCCGGATATTCCTTCCCGCAGCAAGGTACGCAACAGGGCAATTGAAGCCAAGGGCGTGGCTCGCGGGCTATTCATCCTCACCGATCTCGGGCTTTTCGCGCAGCACGGCATCCAGCAGCGAACGATGAACCTCTATTTTGCCGTTGTAGTCGATGAAGCCGCTTTTCCGGAATTTGTTCATGAAATGACTTACCCGCGATCGCGTGGTGCCGATCATCTCGGCCAGGGTCTCCTGGTTCAGCGCAATCGGAATCGGCTGCGCGCCGCCGTCTTCACCGAAATTTGCCAGCAGCAGGAGCAGGCGCGCCAGGCGCCTTTCGCTGGAATTGAAGAGCTGATCGATCAAGTCGTCTTCGATCCGGCTGTTGCGCGACAGCAGGTAGGCGATGAAAAACGCGGAAAACTTAGGCTCCCTGGCAAGCGCCGCCAGCATTTCGGTCTTTGTTATCGAGGTAATCAAGCATTCTTCCATGGCCTGGCTGGATGCGATGCGCAGCTCCGCTCCCATCAAGCATGCTTCGCCGAAAAACTGTCCCTCCGCGAAGATGCCGACCACGGCTTCCTTGCCCTGCTCGGACAACACGGTGACCTTCACCTTGCCTTTCTGGATGAAAAAGACGCTGTCGGCGACGTCGCCCTGGCTGAAGATCTTCTGATTTTTGGCGTAGCGCTCCACCGTCCTTCCGAGCCCCATCCGGCCCAGGAAATCCTTGGGATCAAAGCTGCTGCTCACCTGCGGCTGCGGCGTGTTGGACATGGTGTTGCGCCGTCATTGGAGTCCAACACCTCACCTGCGGCCAAGCGCCCGCAGGACACGGTGTCCAGCCAATGTATCCCTCTTGTGTCCGCTAGGCGACACAAATCGGGCCAAACCGACGACACTTTCGGGGACGTCGGCGGACGAAAGCGGGTCCGAAACCGCAAACCGGGGGGTTTCGACCCTACTTTGGCGGCCTTAGTTCGCTGGCAAGCCAGCCCAGCACCTCCGGCGTCATCGGATCGCCCAATCCGCGCGTGGTGAGGAGGTGACCGCACTTCTGGCATTCGAACGTAGTGCAGCCGACGCCGGACGGTCCTTTTTCGAGCTTCGATAGAAGCATCCTGCTCTGCCCGCAGTTCGGGCAACCTGGCCGCTCGATGGCGGAGACAATAGCCGACGACACCGGCTCGAATTCGGGCATGACAAATCACGCTGATTTGCAGGCCGACCGGAATCACCCGCTGTGACAGCCGGCCAGCGTCATGGGAAGCGGAAGGATGACCTGCGCGGCGCCTCGCGCCGTGTTCAAAATTGCTCAGTCATGAAAATTTCATCCACGAGGTGAACAGACTCGATCGCAGCCTGCACCACTGCGATTTAAATGCCGGCTAGTTCCGAATCTGCCCATCCTGTTAGCGTCGAATGCGAATGCGCCAGGGACGAACGAATTTCGCGGGCCAGCTTTCGATCCTCATATCGAATGTCTGGGCCGCGGGTTTCGGCGTCTCCACAGGACTTTTCTTCAACGCCGCGTCTTTCGAGGCGGTTTCTTTCAGGGCCTTTTCCGTTGGGCCCAGGCCGGATTGTTTTGGCGGCGGGGCCTTCTGCGGCGGCGGTGGAAAACGCTCGCGGGCAACGTCGACGGCTTTTTCAAAGTCTTCGACGTTGAGCCACGGCTGGGCACGGATGCCTTCGAGCACGCCATCCTCCCATAGCCGGGAGGCTTCGACGTCGAATTTGCCCTTCTGCCTCTGGTTGCACGCCTGCAGCCCAAAGCCGGTGATGGCCCATTGCCGGCCCACCCAGAAGATGTCGCGATGCAGAGCCATCGGTGTGATCGTGTTCTGAAAGTCGCCGCGGGCACACCAAGTAGATACCGGGACGCTCCGCCTTCGCAACACCGAAGGCAGTCTACATCGAACAAATTGCGCCCCATCGGTCGGGCGCGTCAGCTCCGGGACATCATCGTCCCCGGGCAGCGAGCTCTCGAACTTACAGCTGCCTCTGATCGCATGTCCGCCGTAGCCCGTGACATCGTTTTTTACCGGCCCCCACGGCAGATGCCGCGATGCAGGACTATCGGAGCGTTGGTCTGGAAAGGAGGCGCATGGAGTGTACTGGCCCAAGAATTCGTACCATTTCTGCAACAGCCAGCCGCTAAATGAACCCGCGCAGCTTGGGTCGCTGGCGGAGCGCGAGCGGTTCGGCTCTAAGAAATAGCTGTGGTTCCGCAGAAGATTTTTTCAATGCGAGGGCTCCGATGTTTAATTTGAGAATTATTCTTCCAGTAGTTGCAGTCGGCGCATTCGGCTGCGTGAACGCCGTGACTGCAGCTGACCTGCCCGTCAAAGCGCCCATCTTGGCCGTGATACCCTTCAGCTGGAGCGGCTGTTACGTCGGCGCCAACGCCGGTTGGAAGGGAGGCCGGTTCCTGGACGAATTGGCGAGAGTACCGGCGACGACCGGAAATCTACCGGGCTTCGGGCAGTTGACGGTGGTGGCGGATCGCACCAACCTCGACAACACCAATTCCAATTCCGGAGCGGCTGGCGTTCAAGGCGGCTGCCGGTGGGAAACGGCGCAGCAATGGGTTTTCGGCACCGAAGGAGATTTCGACTGGACCAATCTCGGCGGTAACGTCGTCAATCGCGTCGTCGGCACCACCTTCGCGCCCGGCTATAATTTCGACGACCACGCGCGGTGGGAATCGTCCGCCAGGCTGACTGCCGGTCGCGCCTTTGATCGGCTTCTGGTCTACGGGACCGGCGGCGTCGCGTTCTCCGATGTAACGATGACCGGACATTTCATTCCGACGATGCGCATCCTTGCCAACGGCTTTCCCGGACTTTATCCGGGTTCGACCGAATTGGACTTCCATGTGCTGACGGGCGGCACGATCGGCGCGGGTCTCGCCTACGCGCTCGGCAAGAAC
The DNA here is from genome assembly GCA_963721135.1 of uncultured Alphaproteobacteria bacterium. GTDB lineage: Bacteria > Pseudomonadota > Alphaproteobacteria > Rhizobiales > Xanthobacteraceae > Bradyrhizobium. The sequence continues at coordinate 319,862 of CAVRIB010000024.1, read as the reverse complement.
TGGGAAATTGGCGGCGAATACAGATACACCCGCTACCAGGGCGCCGATTACGGCCTTGGGCGGGTGGCCGGCCTTTGCGGAATTAGCCAGGTGGGCATGTCCTGCCTGAACCAGGACGTCAGCGGCCACAAGAGTCTCGAAACCAACGAAGTGCTGCTCAGGGCGAACTATCGCTTCGACTGGGCTGGACCACTGGTCGCACAGCATTGATTCTCCCGAAGACGCACACCTGAAAAGCCCCGGCCGTCCCAGGGCTTTTTCTTCGCGTGCGATCGATGCCGTCCGCCGTCGCCATCGTCCTATCCGTCCCTATCGATGGTCTTCACTCCGCCCATATAGGGCTGCAGCACGTCCGGCACTGCAATCGAGCCGCCCTGCTGCTGGTAGGTTTCCATGACCGCGATCAGCGCGCGGCCCACCGCCGTGCCGGAGCCGTTCAGCGTGTGCACGAAGCGGGGCTTGCCGTCTGCGCCGCGATAGCGCGCATCCATGCGGCGAGCCTGGAAATCGCCGCACACCGAGCAGCTCGAGATTTCCCGGAAAGCGCCGCCCTCGCCCTGGCCGGGCATCCAGACCTCGATGTCGTAGGTTTTTTGCGCCGAAAAGCCCATGTCGCCCGCGCAGAGCGTCATCACGCGGTAATGCAGGTCGAGCTGCCGCAGCACTTCTTCGGCGCAGGCGAGCATGCGCTCATGCTCGTCCTTGCTTTCTTCCGGCGTCGTGATCGAGACCAGTTCGACCTTGTTGAATTGATGCTGGCGGATCATGCCGCGGGTGTCGCGACCGGCCGCCCCTGCCTCGGCGCGGAAGCACGGCGTCAGCGCGGTGAACCGCATCGGCAATTGCTTGTCGTCGACGATGGATTCGCGGACGAGGTTGGTCAGGGACACTTCGGCGGTGGGGATGAGACCGAGCCGTTCGCTCCTCAATCTGCCATCGGCGGCGGTCAGCAATTCACCCTTGATGGCCCAGAACTGATCATCTTCGAACTTCGGCAGCTGGCCGGTACCGAACATCACCTCGTTCCGCACCAGAAGCGGCGGGTTGATCTCGGCATAGCCGTGCTCGTTGGTATGGAGATCGAGCATGAATTGGCCGATCGCGCGCTCCAGCCGCGCCAGTCCTTTCTTCAGCACCACAAAGCGCGCGCCGGAAAGCTTCGCCGCCGCCTCGAAATCCATAAAGCCGAGCGCGCCGCCGAGAACGTCGTGCGGTTTTGGCGCAAAACCGTAATTGCGTTTGTCACCGAAGACGTGGCGCTGCACGTTGCCGTGCTCGTCGGCGCCGTCAGGGACTTCATCGAGCGGCAGATTCGGAATCGGGGCAAGCGCGTCGGCGAGTTCCTCGTCCGCAGCCTTGGCGGCCGCTTCGAGCTCCGGCATTGTGGTCTTGAGCCCGGCGACCTCGGCCATCAGCGCCGCGGCGCGCGCGTCGTCCTTTGCCTTCTTGGCCTCGCCGATTTCCTTCGAGGCCGCGTTGCGGCGCGCCTGTGCCTGCTCCGACTTCAGGATCGTCGCGCGTCGCCGTTCGTCGATCGAGAGCAGCGACGCGGACAAGGGCGCAAGCCCGCGCCGCTTCAATCCGGCGTCGAAGGCTTGCGGATTTTCGCGGATCCACTTGATGTCGTGCATGGTGATGTAAGTCCCGTAGCGTCGCAAATCTTCAGTCGTCATGCCCGCGAAGGCGGGCATCCAGTATTCCAGGGCAGTTCGTGATAGGCCGCGGGGCCGCAGGGTACTGGATACTCCGCTTTCGCGGAGTATGACAGCCGGTTTGAAGCGCCGCTCTACGCCCTTCTCGTCCCTACTCGGCGGGGTTCGCGGCAGGCGGCGGGGCGGCGGATGGCGGCGTCGCGGCGGCAGCCTTTGCCGCGGCGACCTTCTTTTCCACGATGCGCACGGAGATGATCGAGCCTTCGTACAGCGCCAAAAGCGGCAGCGCGAGCGAGGACTGGCTGAGCACGTCGGGCGGCGTCAGGACGGCGGCGATGATGAAGGCGACCACGATGAAATAGCGGCGCTTGTCGCGCAGCTGCTTCGAGGTGATGAGCCCGATCCGCCCCAACAGCGTCAGGATCACAGGCAGCTGGAACGCCACCCCGAACGCGAAGATCAGCGACATCATCAGCGACAGATATTCGCCGACCTTGGGCAAGAGCTGGATTTGCGCGGTCTCGGGGCCGCCCAACTGCTGCATGCCGAGCGAAAACCGCACCAGCATCGGCATCACCACGAAATAGACCAGCATCGATCCCAGCACGAAAAAAATCGGCGTGGCGATCAGATAGGGCAGGAACGCGCCGCGCTCGTGCTTGTAGAGGCCGGGCGCGACAAATTTGTAGATCTGGGTGGCGACGATCGGAAACGAGATGAAGCCGGCGCCGAACAGCGCGAGCTTCAGCTGGGTGATGAAGTATTCCAGCAGCGCCGTGTAGATGAATTTCGAGTTTGCGGCGCCCGCGACCCAGACGAACGGCCACACCAGCACGTTGTAGATCTGCTTGGCGAAGAAGAAGCAGAAGATGAAGGCAATTCCGAAGCCGAGCAGCGCCTTGATGAGGCGCGAGCGCAGCTCGATCAAATGATCCATCAGCGGCGCTTTGCTGGCCTCGATATCCGCATCGCTCATGACGCTTTGGCGTCCTTCAGAACGTCCGGCGCACCGGGCGCGGTGTTCTGCGCCACCGCTTGTGCCTGCGCTTCCCGGACGATCGCCAGCGGCTCCGCGGCGAGCGCCCGCGCGTTGGCCTCGGTGAAGGTTTCCGGGATCGGCGCCTCGGCAGGTGTCGGGGTGATCGGAGCGTCGATATTCGACGTCCCGGGAGCGTCGATATTCGACGTCCCGGGAGCGTCGATATTCGACGTCTCGGGCGCTTCGACACTCGGCGTCGCCTGCGCCTCGATGGCGGGCGTTTCGGTTGCCGCCACGGCCGGCTTGTCGACGTCATCGGTCGGCAGCGCCGCGCCAAAATTCTTCTCGATCGACGTCATGAGATTGCCCGACGTGAAGCTGCTTGCGGCCTCCTTCACCTCGTCAAAGCTCTTCTTGAGGTCGGCCATCTCGGCCTCGCGCATGGCTTCCTGGAACTGGCCCTGGAATTCGGCGGCCATCTTGCGCGCCTTGCCCATCCACTGGCCGACCATGCGCAGCACGCCCGGCAGCTCCTTCGGGCCGATGGCGATCAGCGCGACCACCGCGATGAGGGCGAGTTCAGTCCACGAGAAATCGAACATGAAAAATTCCGCTCACGCGAAGCTGGTCCACCCCAATGCCCGCCAAACAAGGTTTGGGCCGCCCCGCGTCTCCCTCAACCGGTCCTGTGCCGCAAACGGGGTGTTCAGACAGCCTTGCTGCCGACGTCCGAACGCGCCGCCGTGTTCGGCGTTGCGTTATGATCGATCGTCTTTACGGGCTCAGGCTTCTCCGCAGGCTTCTCGTCGTCCTGCATGCCCTTCTTGAAGGCCTTGATGCCCTGCGCGACATCGCCCATCAGGTCCGAAATCTTGCCCCGCCCGAACAACAGCAGGACGACTGCGATCACGACGATCCAGTGCCAAATGCTAAGCGAACCCATCCTGCAACCCTCCAAACACGCGGGAGCCCAGCGGCTCCGCCTAATCTTTACCGGAAAGTAGGCTCGGGAGGTGTCAAAAACAAGGACTTAGGCCGCGTCAAATGCGCGTTAGCGCAGCACTTTGCCGCTATTGTTAACCGCGGGCGGCGCAGCCGCTCCGAGTTAGCTCCCGTCTTCTTTTTCCGGCTCTGCCGCCGGCGCCAGCGCCAGTTCCAGGTCGCCAACCTCCAGCGGATCCTCGTCCTCGCGCAGGGCCGGGTCATCGGACGGCGTCGGAACGCTGAAGCCGGTCGGCAGCCGCGAATCCAACAAGCCCGTCCCTCTCAGCTCATCAAGTCCCGGCAGATCGCCGAGCGTCTCCAGGTTGAATTGCGACAGGAAGGCCTCCGTGGTTCCGAAGGTCAGCGGACGGCCCGGCGTCTTGCGGCGGCCGCGCGGGCGAATCCAGCCGGTTTCGAGCAGCACGTCGAGCGTTCCCTTCGAGGTGATCACCCCGCGGATGTCCTCGATCTCGGCGCGCGTCACGGGCTGGTGATAGGCGATGATCGCCAGCATCTCGATCGCCGCGCGCGACAGCCGCCGCGTCTCGGTGCTCTCGCGCGTCATCAGCCAGGACAGATCGCCGGCGGTGCGGAACGTCCATTTATTGGCGATGCGCACGAGATTGACGCCGCGCGAGGCGTAGTCGGCCTGCAGTTGCGCAAGCGCCGCCTTGATGTCGACGCCGTCGGGCATCCGCTTGGCGAGAGTGGCCTGATCGAGCGGCTCGGTAGAGGCGAACAGCAGTGCTTCCAGGAGCCGCAACTCCTCGGGCCGCGCTTGCGGATCGACCGAACGCTCCTCGGCATCCGCTTTGCGTTTCTCCGCCAGGCTTGCCATGGCTCGGTCTCCTTCTTCCACTTACTCGGCCGACAAATCCGGCGCGGTCATCGCGTCGGAGGGTTGCGGCGGACGCTTTCGGAAATACAGCGGCGCGAACGCCTCTTTCTGGTGCAATTCCATTGCGCCTTCCCTGACGAGCTCCAGCGCGGCAGCGAAGCTCGAGGCAAGAACGGTCGCCTTTTGCGAGGGATCGACGACGTAGCTGAGCAGGTATTCGTCGAGGCGGCTCCAGTCCTGGGCCATGCCGACGAGCCGCTCCAGCGAGGCTCTCGCCTCCGTCAGCGACCACACCGTGCGTTTCGCCAGATGCACGGTCGCCAGCACGCGTTGCTGCCGCTGCGCGGCATAGGCGGTGAGCAGGTCAAACAGGGTTGCGGTGAATCTGGGATGCCGGATTTCGGCGATGGCCTCGGGATCGCCGCGCGGAAAGATATCGCGCAGCAATTGCGGACGGTTCATCAGCCGGTTCGACGCTTCGCGGATGGCCTCGAGCCGGCGCAGCCGGTTGGCCAAGGCGGTTGCCATCTCCTCCGCGCTCGGCCCGTCCGCGGTTACGGGTTCCGGCAGCAAGAGCCGCGATTTCAGAAAGGCGAGCCAGGCCGCCATCACCAGATAGTCGGCGGCGAGCTCAAGCCGGATTTTTCGCGCGGCCTCGATGAATTTCAGGTACTGGTTGGCCAGCGCCAGAATGGAAATCTTGGCGAGATCGACCTTCTGGTGCCGCGCCAGCGCAAGCAACAGGTCGAGCGGCCCCTCATAACCCTCGACGTCGACGACGAGCGCCGGCTCGTCATCCGACAGCTCGGCGGGCCGTCCGCGTCTCGAATGACAAGATTTCAGCGGTCATGCGCCTGCCGTTCCCGCCCGTTCAACCAAAGCATCCAGTTCCGCCCGCGCCTTCGGCCGATCCAATGCCTGCGGCGCCTTGCGCGACGCCAGCGCCCGATTGGCGCGCTCGAGCGCCTCGCCTGCCAGTTCCGGCGTCTCACGCGCAACGTCCCGCATTTCGTCGAGCTTGCCGTTGCAATGCAGGACCATATCGCAGCCGGCGGCAAAGATGGCTCGGGTCCGCTCGGCGATCGATCCAGCCAACGCGTTCATGGAGACGTCATCACTCATCAACAAACCTTGGAACCCGATCACGCCGCGAATCACCTGATGGATGATTGTCGCAGAAGTCGTCGCCGGATGGACGGGGTCGATGGCACTAAACACAACATGTGCGGTCATCGCCATTGGCAGGTCCGCAAGTGGTTGAAACGCCGCGAAATCAGTCCGTTCCAGCTCTGATTTCGACGTGGCGACCTCGGGAAGCCTGAAATGGGTGTCCGCGGTCGCCCTGCCATGCCCGGGAATGTGCTTCAGGACCGGTAAAATACCACCCTGCTCCAGACCCTTCACGACGGCGCGGGCGATCGCCGAAACCTTGCCCGGCTCGGTTCCATATGCCCGATTGCCAATGACGGCGTCGGCACCCGCCACCGGGACATCCGCCAGGGGCAGGCAATCCACGGTGATCCCGAGTTCGCCGAGATCGGCCGCGATCAGGCGTGCGCTGAGCCGGGCGGCGGAAAGGCCGAGTTCGCGGTCGATATCGTAGAGTTTGCCGAACACGGCGCCGGCTGGATAGGCCGGCCAGTGCGGTGGACCCAGGCGCTGCACGCGGCCACCTTCCTGATCGATCAGGACCGGCGCTTCCGGATCGGCAATCTCGCGGCGCAATTCTCTAATGAGACTAAATGACCTGTGCCGGGTTCTCGACATTGCGCTTGAACAGGATGAAGCCCCACGGGCGCTGAGCGCGGATGAACTCGCGCTCGGCGGCGTTCAGCTCCAGTCCGGATACGCCTGTGATGAAAGCCCGCCTGTTCATGCGCGCCGATTAGCCCGCGCCCGGCCCGGGGGTCAACCAGAGGGCGGACAAACCGCCGCTAATTCCTTTGGACGACGCACTGCCCGCCGGCGGTCTTCAGATTGCCGCAGAACTGCGAGGCTTCCTCGGGTGTGCCGAACGGACCGACCATGGCGCGGTAGTAGACGCCCTTGTCGCCGAGATCGGCGCGCTTGATCACCGGCGAGTGCGATCCCAATACCGCCGGGAACTTGCCCTGTAGCGCCCGGTAAGACGCCTGGGCGTCCGCTTCGTTCCGCTGCGAGGAGACCTGGACCATGTAGCCGCCGCCGCTTGCCGGCGCGCTGGGCTCGATCTGTGTGGGAGCGGTCGCGGCGACCCGGGCTCGCGGCTCGACTGCAGGCGCCGGTTGAGCACCCGGCGCCAGCGACAACGGCGCGTTGGCGCTCGCATTGGCGGCTGACGGCGGTGTCCTCGGCGCAACCGCTGCCCGTGGCGCCGGTTTCGGCGGCGCAGCCACTGGGGGAGGCGCCGAAGTCACCGGTACGGCAGCGGCATCGGCTTGGTCGCCGTGCACGGTCAGCGTCTTGATCTTTCGCGGGTTGTCGTTGGGCATTGTGCCGTTCCCGACAGCCGCCGGCGGCGGCGGAGTGGCAGGCGTAACTGCCGCGACCTGCGGCGGATTGCCGTTCTGGTTCAGCGGCGGAAACACGACGCGGGGACCTGTGGTCTTGGCGTTGACGTCGACGGGAGCTTCCTCGCGCGGAACGATCTTCTCGGTGCCGTCGCCGGTCGCCATGCGATCCGGCACCTTGGCGCCGCTATCGGCGGGCGCCGGCACGATCTTGGTCGGACCCGCGTCCGCCCGGATGATCGGCGGCTCGCCGCTGCGCGGCGCTACCACATAGGTGCGGTAGGCGAAGGCAGCGCCGGTCCCCACGACTGCGAGCGCAAGAATGACTGCGACCGTGACCATGCCGCCGCGGCGCTTCTGCGGCTGCTCGTCGGTGCTATCCGAATATTCGTCCTGATAGCCGTAGGCGTCATCACCATAGGCGGCATCGTATTGAGGTTGCTGGGCGCCGGTGTCGATCTGTCCGTACAGCGCATCGTCATAACGCGATGGATCGGGCTCGTGTCCGGCGTCATCATACGACGCCTGATCGTAGTCCGGTTCGGGCGCGGCGGCCCGCGCTGCCGCATAACGCTGCAGCGGGTGCACCGCGCTCGGGTAATCCGGGGGAGCCTCCGGTTCGGCCTGACGGATTTCCTGCCGGTTGGCGCGCTGCATCCATGGCGGCGGGCCAGCGGGAGGCGCTTCATCATACGGCTCGGCGGGAGGTTGATATTGCGGACGCGGCGTCGATCGCGGCGGGACCTGCTGATTGGTCCGGCCCATGGTGCCGAATGGATCGGTCTGCCCGATCAGTCGCGCGAGTTCGGCCAGTGGATCGCTCTCGCCTCTCCCCGAGGCGTGCGGATCGCCGCCGCCATCGTGGCCGTCATCGCCGGGAAAAGGCCTGTTCTGATATCGATCAGCCATCGTGATGATGCGTCCCCTTCGGGAAAGCTGCCAACCCACCCTTTGTACGAAACCGGCCCCCGCCGGATGCCCTCACAAATCCCTGCCGTGAGTGGCCTTCGTCCAGTCTACCGCATCTCGGCCGGAGCGTGAACGCCGAGAACCGCCAAGCCTGACGCCAAAACCGAGACGACGCCCTGAACCAGCGCCAGCCGCGCTTTTGTGATCACTGCATCATTATTGATAATGAAGCGTAAATAGGGCAAATCGTGACCCTTGTTCCAGAGCGCATGAAATTCGCTGGCGAGATCATAGAGATAAAAAGCGATTCGGTGCGGCTCGTGTGCGGCCGCCGCCGCCTCGATCATCCGGGGATAGAGCGCCAGCCGCCGCAATAGATCGAGCTCCGAAGGATCCGTGAGCCGCTCCAGGGAGGCCTCCGCCAGATAGGCCGCCCTGGCGTCATCCTGCTCCGGAAGTTCCGGGATCACCGCCCGCGCGTTGCGGAACACCGAGTGACCCCGGGCATGGCCGTACTGGACGTAGAACACCGGGTTGTCCTTGGACTGCTCGATCACCTTGGCGAGGTCGAAATCCAGCACCGCGTCATTCTTGCGGTAGAGCATCATGAAGCGGACGGCGTCCTTGCCGACCTCGTCGACCACTTCGCGCAAGGTGACGAAATCGCCGGAGCGTTTCGACATCTTGACCGGCTCGCCGTTGCGCAACAGCCGCACGAGCTGCACGATCTTCACGTCGAGCGCGGCGTTGCCTGACGTCGCCGCCTTGATGGCTGCCTGCACGCGCTTGACATAACCGCCGTGGTCCGCACCCCAGACGTCGACCAGGTTGTGAAAGCCGCGGTCGAACTTGTTTTTGTGATAGGCGATATCGGAGGCGAAATAGGTGTAGCTGCCGTCCGATTTCTTCAGCGGACGATCGACATCGTCGCCATAGGCGGTGGCACGAAACAGCGTCTGCTCGCGATCCTCATAGTCCTCGACCGGCGCGCCCTTGGGCGGCGGCAACCGGCCCTCGTAGACATCACCCTTGGCGCGCAGGAAGTCGATGGTGGCGGCGACCTGATCGCCGCCGCCCTCGATCAGGGAGCGCTCGGAGAAAAACACGTCGTGCCGGATATTGAGCGCGGCGAGATCGCCCTTGATCTCGTCCATCATCATCGCAATCGCCTTGTCGCGCACGATCGGCAGCCACTTCGCCTCGGGCATTTGATTCAACGCGCCACCGTATTCGGCGGCGAGCGCCTGCCCGACCGGTTTCAGATAATCGCCGGGATAAAGTCCCTCCGGTATGGCGCCGATATCCTCGTCGAGCGCCTCGCGGTATCGCAGGAACGCCGAGCGCGCGAGCACATCGACCTGCGCGCCGGCGTCGTTGATGTAGTACTCGCGGGTCACGGCATAGCCCGCAAAAGCAAGCAGACTGCTCAGCGCATCGCCAAATACCGCGCCACGGCAATGCCCGACATGCATCGGCCCGGTCGGATTGGCGGAGACATATTCGACATTGACCTTCTCGGCCGCGCCGAGCGCGCTTCGCCCGTACGCGCCGCCCTGGCGCAGCACGGTGCGCAGCGCGTCCAACCAGGCGGTTGGCTTGAGCGTGAGATTAATGAAGCCGGGACCGGCGACCTCGACGGAGGCGATCAGATCGTCCGCGCGCAATCTGGCGGCGATCCGATCGGCAAGATCGCGCGGCTTTGTTCTGGCATCCTTGGCCAAAACCATCGCGGCATTGGTCGCCATATCGCCGTGTGTCGGCTCGCGCGGCGGCTCGACCACGACGCGCGACAGGTCGACATTGGCGGGCCAACCGCCTTCGGCCGCGAGCGCTGTGCAAACCGCATGCACGCGCGCCAGCACATCGGCAAACAGATGCGGCGGTGAGGGCTTGTCGACCATGGGCGAACTATCGAGCTTGCGGATTGGGCCGCGCACGCGGCAAGGCCGCCGCCTAACGCAAATCCGGGGTCGAGTTCAAAAAGCCTTTGATGCTCGGTAATCGCGAAACGGTCGGTCATGCCGGCGATGAAGTTGCCGATCCGCCTTGCCCGTTCGGTTTCGCTGTCCCGCCCCTCGGAAGGCAGCCATTCGGCCGGCAACTCGCCGGGGCTCGTCTGGTAGCGCGCGAACAGGTCGAACAGGATTTGCTCGGCCTCGCCCATCACCCGCATCACCCGTGGATGCCGGTACATCCGCAGCTTCAGGAATGCCTTGATGTCGGCCTCGGGCTGCGCGGCCTCAGTGGGAAAGGCGATCAGTCCCTCGCCGCGGTTGCGGACGTCATCGACCGATTTGGGCTTTGCGGCTTCCAGACGCCGGCACGCCTCGGAAAACACCGCGCCGATCAGATAGGAGATCAGCTCGCGCACCAGTTCCGCGCCGCGCCTGCTGTCATCGAGAACAGGATATTCCTTGTCGATCTCGGCGATCATCGCGGCCGTCAGCGGCATGGTCTTGAGATCGTCGACGCTGAACAGTCCGGCCCTCAGGCCATCGTCGATATCATGCGCGTCATAGGCAATGTCGTCGGCGATCGCCGCGACCTGGGCCTCCAGCGAGGCAAAGCTCCATAGTTCCAGATCGTAGATCGCATTGTACTCGGAAATGCCGATGGGAACGCCGCGGTCCAGGTAGCGGCCGACGGCCCGGCCATCGCGCCCGATCAGGGGACCGTTGTGCTTGACGATGCCCTCCAGCGATTCCCAGCTCAAATTGAGCCCGTCGAATTCGGGATAGCGATGCTCGAGCGAAGTGACCATGCGCAGGGTCTGGGCGTTGTGATCGAAGCCGCCGTGAGCCTGCAGGCAGGCATCCAGCGCCCGCTCGCCGGCATGGCCGAATGGCGGGTGGCCGAGGTCATGGGCAAGCGCCAGCGTCTCCGTGAGATCCTCATCGAGGCCGAGCTGGCGCGCCAGCGCGCGGGCGATCTGCGCCACCTCCAGCGAATGGGTCAGCCGGGTGCGGTAATGATCGCCTTCGTGGAACACGAAGACCTGCGTCTTGTGCTTCAGGCGTCGAAAGGCGGTCGAATGAATCACCCGATCGCAGTCGCGCCGGAACGGACTGCGGGTCCGGCTCGGCGGCTCGTCAAACAGCCGCCCGCGGCTGCGCGCGGGATCGCAGGCATAAACGGAGCGAGGGGCAGCCATTCCGACCGACACGGCCCATTGGTCCCGGATTAAGGGTTTGATTCCGGCGCGCGGCGCACTTAACTATGTCCCAGCGCCGGATACCAACAATTTGAAGATGCTACCGGCGATCGGAGCCAGGGTCATGACAGCAGAAAGTGTCGTCATCAGCGAGCGGGCCGCTCGCCGCATCGGGGAAATCCTCAAGACCGAGGGCGACGGCGCCATGCTGCGGATCAGCGTCGAGGGCGGCGGTTGCTCCGGCTTTCAGTACAAATTTGACATCGAGCACGCCAAGGCCGACGACGACCTGGTGATCGCGCGCGACAGTGCGGTGGTGCTGGTCGATCCCGCCTCGGTGCCGTTCCTGGCGGGGTCGGAGGTCGATTTCGTCGACGACCTGATCGGCGCCTCGTTTCGCGTGGTCAATCCCAACGCGACAGCGTCATGCGGCTGCGGCACCAGCTTTTCGATCTAACGCAGGCTGATTGGGCCGGAAAGCTTCCGATGCGCATTGCGACGTGGAACGTCAATTCGATCAGGCAGCGGCTCGATCCGCTCATGGCCTGGCTGAAGGATTGCGCGCCCGACATCGTCTGTCTGCAGGAAATCAAATGCGTCGACGAAGCGTTCCCGCGGCTGGAACTCGAGGCGCTTGGCTACAACGTCGTCACTCACGGGCAGAAAACCTTCAATGGCGTGGCGCTGCTATCAAAGCTGCCGTTCGACGAGACCAAGTCGGGTCTTGCCGGCGACGATGAAGACGCCCACGCACGGTTCCTCGAAGGCGTCGTTGCGCTGAAGCACGGCGTGCTGCGGATCGCCTGCCTTTATCTGCCCAATGGCAACCCGGTGGGGACCGACAAATATCCCTATAAGCTCAAATGGATGTCGCGGCTTCTTGAGTATTCGCGGCAACGGCTTAAGGCAGAGGAACCGCTGGTGCTTGCGGGCGACTTCAACGTGATCCCGAGGCCTGAGGACGTGCACAATCCCGCCGCCTGGGTCGATGACGCCCTGTTCCGCCCCGAGACCCGCGAAAGCTTCCAGTCCCTGCTCGGCTTGGGGCTCACGGACGCGTTGCGCGCCGTCACCGACGCACCCGGCCAATACACCTTCTGGGATTATCAGGCCGGCGCCTGGCAGAAAAACCAGGGCCTGCGCATCGACCACCTCCTGCTGTCACCGCAGGCGAGCGACCGGCTGATCGATGTCGGGATCGACAGCTATGTGCGCGCCTGGGAAAAGCCCTCGGATCATGTCCCGGTGTGGGCGGACCTCGATCTCGAAGCGGCTTGATCGCTTTTCAGACGCCGGCGGATCGACATGGAAATTCGCGACGCCACGCCTGAAGATGCCGATGCGGCCTGCGATGTCCTCAGAAAATCCATCCTGCAATTGTGCGCGGCCGATCACCGCAACGATCCGGCAATCCTGGCGCGGTGGCTGGGCAACAAGACCCCGGAAATTGTTGCGTCATGGATCGGGCAGCCGGGAAACTCGCTCCTCGTCGCCGTCGAAGGCGGGGTCATCCTTGGCGTCGGACCGGTCACCGATGCCGGCGAGATCACGTTGAATTACGTTGCGCCGGATTGGAGATTTCGGGGCGTCAGCCGCTCCATGCTGGCAGCGCTGGAAACAAGGGCCAAACAGCGCGGCAATGGGCGCTGCTCGCTTGTCAGCACCGAAACGGCGCATCGCTTCTACCGCTCGGGCGGCTACACCGACGATGGAGCACCGCTCGGGAAATTCGGCACGCAGTCGAGTTATCCGATGTTCAAGCGTCTGACGGAATGAGCTTGGCGGCGGCACTCGCCCCAAGGGGTCCCGCTCAGTCCCTGCGGCCCTGCACCCAGTGCTCGAGCATTTGCAGCGCCATCGCGCGGTCGTCCTCGGACGCTTTCGCGATCGCCTTGCTGTAGCTGTCCTTGATCCAGGTTTCGTCCGGCGTGGCGCTGTCGCGCGCCAGCGTCAGCCACATCAACCCGCGCGCGGCCTGACGCGGCAGCTGGTCGCCGTTGAACAGCATCTGGCCGAGCAACGCCTGCGCCTGGTGCTGGCCCTTCTGGGCGGCCAGTGCGAGCCACCGCGCCGCATAGCGGTAATCATCGCGCGACGAGCCCGCGCTCTTGAGATAAAGCCGGGCCAGATCGTACTGCGCGTCCGCATTGCCAAAATACGACGCGGCGTAGGAGAACATTTCCCTCGCCCGGTCCGGATCGGACTTGATCTTGGAATTCGGGATACCGGTCAGGTAGTAACGCCCCAGCGCGACAAAGGCATTGGCGACGATCGCCGACTGCGGCGCCGACGGGCTATCCTCGGCGTGCGCATTGGCGATCCGGCTGAAATATTCGAAGGCGCGCAGGTCGTCCTGGATGACGCCATTGCCATCGGCATACATCCGGCCGAGCTTCCATTGCGCCAAGGGATGGCCACCCTCGGCGGCATATTGCAGTGACGTGAGCGAAGTGTCGGCTGGAGACGGCGGCATCGCCTTCTTCAGCGCCGCCGCGGCCCCCGGCTGAGCTGAAACGACGGGGATCGCCGCATCCTGGTTAGCCGGCGCTCCGTCAAAGGCAAATCCCTGCGTGGCCAGTGGCATGGCCCCTAACATCAACGCAAAGATGGTACGCCTAGATATCCGCATAACACTGTTTCTCGTGGGCCCCGCCCGGGTGAGTCACCGCGCCATCCACGGCCGGCCCCACCTGCTGGGCGTACTTCCACAGAACTCCCGATGTATGATTGGTCTCGCGTGGCTTCCATTTGGTCTTGCGTTCGGCGAGTTCCGCGTCGGTCAACTTTACGTTAAGTGTGCCGACGACGGCGTCGATTTCGATGATATCGCCATCCCGCAACAGCGCGATCGGTCCGCCCACGGCCGCTTCCGGCCCGACATGACCGATACAGAAGCCGCGGGTGGCTCCCGAGAAGCGCCCGTCGGTGATCAGCGCGATCTTGCCGCCCGTGCCCTGCCCGGTCAGCGCCGCCGTGGTCGAGAGCATCTCCCGCATGCCGGGGCCGCCACGCGGCCCTTCGTAGCGGATGACGATGACCTCGCCCTCCTTGTAGGTCCGCTTCTGTACGGCATCGAAGGCGTCTTCTTCGCGATCAAAGCAGCGGGCCGGACCGGAGAATTTCAAGTTCGACATGCCAGCGACCTTCACGATCGCCCCATCGGGCGCGAGATTACCCTTCAGGCCGACCACACCGCCGGTGACGGTGATCGGCTTGTCGGCAGGCCGCACCACATCCTGGTGCGGGTTCCATTTCACGCTTTTGAGGTTCTCGGCGATCGTCCGGCCGGTGACCGTCAGGCAGTCGCCATGCAAATGGCCGTGATCGAGCAGCGTCTTCATCAGAAGCGGTATGCCGCCAGCTTCGAACATGTCTTTGGCAACATAACGGCCGGCGGGCTTCAAATCGGCGACATACGGTGTCTTTTTGAAGATTTCTGCCACGTCGAACAGGCTGAACTTGATCCCGCATTCGTGGGCGATCGCCGGTAAATGCAGTGCAGCATTGGTCGATCCGCCGGACGCGGCGACGACCGCGGCGGCGTTTTCCAGGGCGCGCCGGGTGACGATGTCGCGCGGACGGATGTTGGCCGAAATCAGCTCCATCACCTTCTCGCCGGCGGTCATGCAGAAGGCGTCGCGGATCTCGTAAGGCGCAGGCGCCCCTGCCGAATAGGGCAGCGCGAGTCCGATGGCCTCCGATACCGTCGCCATGGTGTTGGCGGTGAATTGTGCGCCGCACGCGCCGGCCGACGGGCAAGCCACCCGCTCGATTTCGTCGAGATCGGCGTCCGACATTTCGCCGACGGAATGCTTGCCGACCGCCTCGAACATGTCCTGCACCGTGACCTGCTGGCCGCGGAAATTGCCGGGAAGGATCGAGCCGCCATAGATGAAGATCGCGGGCACGTTGAGCCGCACCATCGCCATCATCATCCCCGGCAACGACTTGTCGCAGCCGGCGATGCCGACCAGCGCGTCATAGGCATGGCCGCGTATGGTGAGTTCGACCGAATCGGCGATGCATTCGCGCGACGGCAGCGACGAGAGCATGCCCTGATGGCCCATGGCGATGCCGTCGGTCACGGTGATGGTGCAGAATTCGCGCGGCGTTCCGCCGGCGGAGGCGACGCCCTTCTTGACCGCCTGGGCCTGCCGCATCAGCGCGATGTTGCAGGGCGCGGCTTCGTTCCAGCACGACGCCACGCCGACGAATGGCTGGTGGATCTGCTGGGTGGTCAGCCCCATCGCATAGAGATACGACCGGTGCGGCGCCCGCTCCGGGCCCTCCGTCACGTGACGGCTCGGCAGTCTCCCCTTGATGCTGGTCTTGGCGTCCATCGCGAACCTGTTTCCCCAGCCAACTCTTGTTGGACCCGGAAAATGCAGGATTTCCCTTCGCCTTCGCGAGCGCCGTGGCCTTTGGCCTACGAAGGAATGATTTCATGGAGGGGTGTGGCTAAAAAGCGGCGCGCGCAAGAGCTTGCTGCGATGACGGTTAAATCTTCACCGAGTGTTGCGGCCGAGCAACAATCGTGGCGTTAACGCAACCATTTGGGAAACAGTTTCTCCTTCCTCATGCAACCAAGCGCTGTTTTTCGATGCCAGCGACTACCGGCAGATGATCGATCGCCCGAATGCCCGCCCGTTCCCGGAACCTGATTCCAGACCCCGCAACCGCGAGCGTCAAATCCGGCCAACGCTGGAACAGCGATTTCAGCGCGCATTTGCCCTCGATACGCGCAAGCTGATGGCCGAGGCAGAAATGGATTCCGGTCCCGAAGGCGATGTGCCGGTTCGGCTTTCGTTGCAGATCGAGTCGTTCCGGATGAGGGTTTGCCTGCGGGTCCATGTTGGCGGCTGCCAGCATGACCATGACCTTCTCGCCCTTCCGCAATCTGACGCCGCCGAGTTCGATGTCCTTGCGGACATAAGCGCGGCTTGGTGAACTGCACCGGCGTCAGGAACCGCAGGAATTCCTCGACCGCCAGATCGACGCGGCTCCAGTCTGCTTCGAGCCAGTCGCGCAGAGCGGGGTTCTTCAACAACTCAAATGTCGATCCGCTGATCAGGTGCGTGGTGGTCTCGTGGCCCGGCGAACAGCAACAGGAACACCATGGCCACGATTTCGTCGGGGCTGATCTGGCCGCCGTCCCTCTCGACGCGAACGATCTCGGCGATCAACCCCTCGCCGCCCTGCCGGCGTACGGTTTCGAGGTGCTGCGCAATGTAGGCCTTCATCGCAAACAGATTGGGCATCGCGCGGAAGAACCCGAGTGCGCCGGTGAAGCGGGTAAAGGCGCCGGCCCAGGCAACGAATTTCGGCCGATCGGCAAATGGCAGCCCGAGAAGCTCGCAAATCACCGACAGCGGCAGCTTGCGGGCGTAGCGCTCGACGAGGTCGGCCTGCGCCCCTTCGGCAAACAGCTCGTCGGCGAGTTCCTCGGCGAGCGCCTGAATACGCGGCTCCATGGCGAGCACGGCGCGGCGCCGAAAGGCCTCGTCGACGATGTCGCGCAATCGCTTGTGATCGGGCTCGTCCATCGACAGCATGTGGTTGGCCATCGAGCGCACGACGCCCGGCATCCACCAACGATACCCTGCGACCGCGCCGTCGTCCCGGCGCATGGTGAAGGTTTCGGTATCCTTCAGCACCTGGTCGGCAAGCGCCTGGGTCGTCGGAGTCCAGACCTTGCCGACGATCGGGAAGCGCACCTCCACAACCGGGCCTGCGGCACGAAGCCTTTCGATCGCGGCCGCGGGATCGCGAAAATAGTCCTGACTGCCGAAATCTTCGTCGAACGTCATCGGCGGATCCTGCGCCGCAAGCTGGGCAGCACTTTGGCGAACTACTCGACCATGACGTTGGCGGCCTTGATCATCGGCCACCATTTTGCGATTTCCGCCTTCTGCCAGGCGCCGAGCGCCTCCGGCGACAGCTGATCGGCCGGCGGCATCTGCAATCCCAGATTTTCGAACTTCTTGCGGACCGCGGGATCGTTCAGCGCATCGACCGCCGCGGCGTTGAGTTTGGCGATGACGTCTTTCGGCGTGTCTTTCGGCACCCACAGGCCCGACCATAGCGTCATGTGAAATCCGGGCAGGCCCGCTTCGTCGGTGGTCGGAATGTCCGCAGCCGCCTCGACGCGCTTTTCGTCGGTGACGGCGTAGGCGCGGATGGTTCCGGCGCGCACCTGGCTGATCGAATTGGAGAGCTGATCGACGATGATGTCGATCTGTCCGGCGACGAGGTCGGTCATCGCCGGCGCGGTGCCGCGATAGGGCACATATTGCAGCTTGATGCCGGTGACGTTTTCAAAATAGAGCCCGGCGATATGGCTTCCCGAACCGGCGCCGGCGGTCCCGGCCGTGGCCGGCCTGGGCAGCGCCTTCAGCCACGCGATCAGCTCCTTCAGCGACTTGGCCGGAACCGTATTCTTGCTGACGATGACCATCGGATTGCTCGGCAGCAGCACCACCGGCTCGAGGTCCGTGACGAGGTCGTAGCCGAGCTTGTAGATCGCGCCATTGGCGACGTGGGTGCCGAGATGGCCGATCGAGACGGTGTAGCCGTCGGGCGCGGCGCGCACCACGCGCCCGACGCCGAGCGAGCCGGCGGCCCCCGTCACGTTCTCGATCAGGATGTTCTGGCCGAGCGAGGTTTTCATCCGGTCGGCCAGAATCCGCGCCATCGCATCGGTCGGACCGCCGGCCGCGAACGGCACCACGAGGGTGATCGGATGCGACGGGAAATTTTCCGCATTCGCGGCGCCGCCAAAGGCCAACAGCGCCGTCAACGCGGCGAGAACTGTTTTTCGCATTCCATCCTCCCCTGACGCGGCCCACTTCGGGCCGTCACCTCAAAGCCTGGCATAATCGATCGGCGCATGGCGATCGAGCGTGCGAGTCACCTGCGGCAACGGGTATTTGAGCCCGGTCGCGCAATTGAACAGCATCACGCGATCGCTTTTCGTCACCCGGCCGTCGGCCAGACTCTGCTTGTAGGCGGCATAAGTTGCCGCACCTTCGGGGCAAAGCAGCAGGCCTTCTTCGCGCGCCACCTCGTTGAGCGCCGTCGTAATCTTCTCGTCGCTCACCGCAATCGCAAATCCCTTGCTCTCGCGTACCGCGCGCAGAATGAGAAAATCCCCGACCGCCTGCGGCACCCTGATGCCGGATGCGATGGTGTGGGCATCTTCCCAGCGCGGCGCATGTTCGCTGCCATTCTCGAACGCACGCACCATCGGCGCGCAGCCCGCCGCCTGCACCGCCACCATCCGCGGCCGCTTCGAGCCGATGAAGCCGATCGCCTCGAGTTCGGCAAACGCCTTCCACATGCCGATCAAGCCGGTGCCGCCGCCGGTCGGATAGAAGATCACGTCGGGGACGTCCCAGCCGAGCTGTTCGGCGAGCTCCAGCCCCATCGTCTTCTTGCCCTCGATCCGGTACGGCTCTTTCAGCGTCGAGGTATCGAACCATCCCGCCTTCGCCTTGCCCTCCCCGACGATCTTGCCGCAATCGTCGATCAGGCCGTTGACGCGGTAGACGGTCGCGCCCTGCAATTCGATCTCGCTGACATTCACCTCCGGTGTGTCGGCGGGGCAGAAGATCGTGGTCTTGATCCCGCAGTTCGTCGCATAGGCCGCGAGCGCCGCGCCGGCATTGCCGTTGGTCGGCATAGCCATATGCCTGATGCCGAGCGCCTTGCCCATCGACACCGCCATCACAAGCCCGCGCGCCTTGAACGAACCCGTCGGCAGTCTCCCCTCGTCCTTGACGATGATCTCACCGCCGCCGAGTTTTTTCGCAAGCTTTGGCAGCCGGATCAGCGGCGTCGTGACCTCGCCGAGGCTGACGATGTCGGTCACCTTCCGCACCGGCAGCATCTCGCGGTAGCGCCAGAGATCGGCCGGCCGCTGTCTGAGCGCGTCCTTTGTCAAAGCCCTCTTCACGCCGGCGAGGTCGTAGCGCACCAGCAGCGGCTTGCCCGCTTTCGACAGGTTGTGGATCTGGTCGGCGGGATAGTGATCGCCTTCCATCGCGCATTCGAGATGGGTCACGAACGTCGGGCGTTCGATCGTCAGATTGTCATTGTCTTTCAAGGGAAACGATCTCTCTGTTGTTGTTTGGGCGCCAGTGGGAGACGCCCTGTTCTCATATATTCAGCACGCGGCCATAGGCGTCCAGCACCGCTTCCTTCATCATTTCGGATAGCGTCGGATGCGGGAACACCGTGTGCATCAGCTCTTCTTCCGTGGTTTCCAGGTTCATTGCAATGACGTAGCCCTGGATCAGCTCGGTCACCTCGGCACCCACCATATGCGCGCCGAGCAATTGCCCGGTTTTCTTGTCGAAGATCACCTTGACCAGACCCTGATCCTCGCCGAGCGCGATCGCCTTGCCGTTGCCGACGAAGGGGAAGCGGCCGACGCGGATTTCGCGGCCGCCTTCTTTCGCTCTTGCCTCGGTGAGGCCGACGGACGCGACTTGCGGATTGCAATAGGTGCAGCCCGGAATGAGGTTCTTGTCCAGGGGATGCGGATGCAGGCCCTTGATGGCTTCGACGCAGATCACGCCTTCATGCTCGGCCTTGTGCGCGAGCATCGGCGGGCCGGCGACGTCGCCGATGGCGTAGATGCCGGGCACGTTGGTCCTGCACGCGCCGTCGATCACGACAATGCCGCGATCGGTCTTGACGCCCAGTTTCTCCAGCCCGAGATTTTCGATATTGCCGACCACGCCGACAGCCGAAATCACCCGCTCGAACTCGGCCGTCTGCGGTTTCTTGCCATCGTCGATGGTGGCGATGACGCTGTCGCTCTTCTTTTCGAGTTTTGTCACCTTGGTATTGGTGAGAATCCTGATGCCGTCTTTTTCGAACCGCTTTCGTGCAAGGCCCGCGATTTCGGCGTCTTCGACCGGGAGAATTTGCGGCAGCACCTCGACCACGGTCACCTCGGAGCCCATGGTCCGGAAGAACGACGCGAATTCGATCCCGATCGCGCCGGAGCCGACCACCAGAAGCGACTTCGGCATCCGCTCCGGCACCATCGCCTCGAAATAAGTCCAGACCAGCTTCTTGTCGGGCTCGAGCCCCGGCAGCACCCGCGGCCGCGCGCCGGTGGCGAGGATGATATGTTTGGCCTGATAGGCGCCCGCGCCCAGCGCGCCCTTCGGCGCCTCGACCGGCGACTTCTTCACGTTGACCTTGCCGGGCGCATCGATCGAAGCCTCGCCCCAGATCACCGAGACCTTGTTCTTCCTCATCAGGAAGCCGACGCCGTCGTTCAGCCGTTTCGCCACGCGCGCGCGAGCGCTGCACCACGGCCTTGGCATCGTAGCCAACCTTCTCGGCGGAGAGCCCGTAGTCTTTCGCGTGCTGCATGTAGTGAAAGATTTCCGCCGAGCGCAAAAGCGCCTTGGTCGGGATGCACCCCCAGTTCAGGCAGACGCCACCGAGATAGGACTTTTCGACGATCGCAGTCTTGAACCCAAGCTGCGCCGCGCGGATCGCCGTGACGTATCCGCCGGGTCCGGACCCGATGATGATGACGTCGAAGGATGTGTCGGCCATGGGGACTCGCTTGTTTCCGGACTTTTTCCAGCTTCCTTCGGCGTGGGAGGGAGGATAAGGGCTCACACCACCATCATGACCGGGTTTTCGATCAGCGTCCTGAAGGCGCCGAGCAGTTCGGCGCCCAAGGCACCGTCGACCGCGCGGTGATCGCAGGACAAGGTCACGCTCATCATTTCCGCGACCTCGACCTTGCCGCTCCTGACGATTGCGCGCTGCTCGCCCGCGCCGACCGCGAGGATGGTGGCGTGCGGGGGATTGATGACGGCGGTGAAGTGATTGACACCGTACATACCGAGGTTGGAGACCGCCGTGGTGCCGCCCTGATATTCCTCCGGCTTGAGCTTGCGGGCACGCGCGCGGGCGGCAAAATCCTTCATCTCGGCCGAGATCACCGAGACCGGCTTGGTCTCGGCCTTGCGGATGATCGGCGTGATCAGGCCGCCGCGCATGGCGACCGCGACGCCGACGTCGGAATGCCGGTGTTTCAGCATGCCACCGTCGGTCCAGCTGACATTGGCGTCGGGAATCCGCTGCAGCGCCAGCGCCAGCGCCTTGATGACGAAGTCGTTGACCGAGAGCTTGTAGGCCGGCTTGCTGTCCTTGTCCCTGGGGGCAGCGGCATTGATCTGCTCGCGGGCTTTCACGAGAAGATCAATGTTGCAATCCATCGTCAGATAGAAATGAGGAATGGTCTGCACCGAGGCGGTGAGACGCTGCGCGATGATGCGGCGCATGCCGTCGTGCGGGATCACCTCGTAGCTGCCGTCCTCGTAGAGCGCGCGGATCTGCTGGTCCGACATCGAGGGGGCAATCGCGGGCGCCGCAGAAGGCGCGGCCGCCGGCGCCTTCAGTCCCTTGCCGGATTTTGCCCCTTCGACGTCGCGCGCGATGATGCGGCCGTGCGGACCGGAGCCAGCGACGCGCGCAAGCTCGATGCCGGCCTCCTTTGCCAGCCGCCGCGCCAGCGGCGACGAAAAGATGCGGGCGTGACCATTGGTCTGCGGTGCCGATGCCGCAGCCTGCGGCGCGGCAGCGGCAGGCGGAGGGGGCGGCGCCTTCGCCGGGGTTGGTGCCGGCGCAGCGGCGGCGGGCGCTTGCGGCGTTGGCGCGGCCTTCGGCGGGGCGCTTGCAGCGCCCGCGCCGGCCGCCTTCACATCCTCGCCCTCGCCGGCCAGCACCGCGATCACGTCGTTGACCGGCACATCCTGCGTGCCCTCGGGCACCACGATCTTCGCGAGCGTGCCGTCATCGACCGCCTCGACCTCCATGGTCGCCTTGTCGGTCTCGATCTCGGCGATGACGTCGCCGGTCTTGACCTTGTCGCCCTCTTTCTTGAGCCACTTGGCAAGGTTGCCCTTTTCCATCGTCGGCGACAGCGCGGGCATCAGGATGTTGGTTGGCATTGTCAGTGACCTTGTTGCGACCGCGGCGTGGTCGAGCCCATGTCGGTCGGCCGCGCGATTTCGGCTTCGAACATGTCGACGATGCGCGCCAAAGCCTCTTCCTCGCTGTAGCCGCTCTCGCGGGCGAAGGCGCGCGAGGCATGGCGCGCGATGTCGACCAGCAGCAGGCCCCACATGTCCGGCTCCTCGAAGGCGCGGGTGAACGCGATGGAAAGCCCGCCGTCGAGCACGAAGGCGCGCAGCACCTCGACGGCATCGTCGCGGCCGATGACATCAGGGGGCAAGGGTTGCTCCTTGGGACCGGCCATGGCCTACCTGTAGCAAACGGCTTTGGCGGCCTCGACCACCTCGGCCACCGAAGGCAATGCGAGCTTCTCGAGGTTCGCCGCATAGGGCATCGGCACGTCCTTGCCCGACACCCGCGCAACCGGCGCGTCCAGATAGTCGAAGGCGTGCTGCATGATGCGCGCGGCGATCTCGGCGCCGACGCCGTTCTGCTGCCAGCCCTCTTCCACCGTTACCGCGCGGCCTGTTTTCTTGACGGAAGCGACGATGGTGTCGGTATCCATGGGTTTGAGCGTCCGCAGATCGATCACCTCGGCCTCGATGCCTTCCTTGGCGAGTTCGTCGGCGGCTTTCAGCGAATAGGTCATGCCGTTCGACCAGGACACGATGGTGACGTGACTGCCAACTCGGGCGATGCGCGCTTTTCCAATCGGGATCACGTAATCGTCGAGCTTCGGCACCTCGCCGGAATGGCCGTACAGCATCTCGTTTTCGAGGAAGATCACGGGATTGGGATCGCGGATCGCCGCTTTCAACAGGCCCTTGTAATCGGCGGCCGAGAACGGCGCGATCACCTTCAGTCCCGGAATCTGCGAATACCAGGCGGAATAATCCTGGCTGTGCTGGGCGGCGACGCGGGCCGCGGCGCCGTTCGGCCCGCGGAACACGATCGATGCGCCCATCTGGCCACCGGACATGTACAGCGTCTTCGCCGCCGAATTGATGATCTGGTCCATCGCCTGCATGGCGAAGTTGAAGGTCATGAACTCGACGATCGGCTTCAGGCCCGCCATCGCGGCGCCGACGCCGACGCCGGCAAAGCCGTGTTCGGTGATCGGGGTATCGATCACGCGTTTGGCGCCGAACTCCTGCAACAGCCCCTGCGTGACCTTGTAGGCGCCCTGATATTCCGCGACCTCCTCGCCCATGACGAAGACGTCGGGGTCGCGCCGCATCTCCTCCGCCATGGCGTCGCGCAAGGCTTCGCGGATGGTCATCGTCGCCATCTCGGTGCCTTCAGGCACCTCGGGATCGGGCGCGGCGGCAACCTTCGGAGCGGGGGCAGCGGATTCGTTCTTGGACGCTGATTCCGATTTCGCCTCGGCTGCGGGCGGAGCGGCTCTTTCCTGTTTCGCGGGCGCAGGTGCCTTGCCGAGATCCGACGCATTCTCGCCATCGGCCAAAATGGTCGCAATCGGGGTGTTGACCGCAACGTCCGTAGTGCCTTCGGGGATCAGGATCTTGCCGAGCGTGCCCTCATCGGTGGCTTCGACCTCCATGGTCGCCTTGTCGGTCTCGATCTCGGCGATCACATCGCCCGACTTGATCGGCTCGCCCTCCTTCTTCAGCCATTTCGAAAGGTTGCCCTTCTCCATGGTCGGCGACAGCGCGGGCATCAGCACTTGGATTGGCATGTTAGCTCCGAAAACATTCACTCTTCAGGCTGCGAGCGCGCCCGGCGCCTTAGCGATAGACATCGGTATAGAGTTCGGCCGGATCCGGTTCGGGATCGTGCTGCGCGAAGTCGGCGGCGGCGTTGACGATGTCGCGCACCTCGGCGTCGATCGCCTTCAATTCGGCTTCGCTCATCTTCGCCGCCAGCAAACGGTTGCGGACCTGCTCGATCGGGTCCTGGTCGTGGCGGACTTTCTCGACTTCCTCGCGGGTGCGGTATTTCGCCGGGTCCGACATCGAATGGCCGCGATAGCGGTAGGTCTGCATTTCCAGGATGTAGGGACCGCTGCCGGCGCGGCACCATGCGGTCGCCTTGTCGCCGGCCGCCTTCACCGCGCGGACGTCCATGCCGTCGACCTGTTCGCCGGGGATGTTGAAGGAGACGCCGCGCTTGGAAAAATCGGTTTGCGCCGAGGAGCGTGTCACCGAGGTCCCCATGGCGTAACGGTTGTTCTCGATGATGTAGACCACCGGCAGCTTCCACAGCTCGGCCATGTTGAAGCTTTCATAGACCTGGCCCTGGTTCGCCGCGCCGTCGCCGAAATACGTCAGGCTGACGAAATCGTTACCGCGATAGCGATTGGCAAACGCGAGCCCCGTGCCGAGCGACACTTGCGCGCCGACGATGCCGTGGCCGCCAAAGAAATTCTTCTCCTTGCTGAACATGTGCATGGAGCCGCCCTTGCCCCTGGAATAGCCGCCACGGCGTCCGGTCAGTTCGGCCATCACCCCCCTGGGGTCCATTCCGGTGGAGAGCATGTGCCCGTGATCGCGGTAACCGGTTATGACCTCATCGCCCTTTTTCAGGGCCATCTGCATGCCGACGACGATCGCTTCCTGGCCGATATAGAGGTGGCAGAAGCCGCCGATCGCTCCCATACCGTAGAGCTGGCCGGCCTTTTCCTCGAAGCGCCGGATCAGCAGCATGTCGCGCAGCGCGCTCAGTTCCTGCTCCCGGGAAAATTCCGGCGGATTGTCGGCGCCGCTTCCGTTGCCTTGCCGCTTTTCCCCGTCGGCTTCTTTCGTGACGCTTTTCTTCAGTGCGGCCATGGCAATTCCGGATTCAGAGGGCGAACAGCCCTCTCTATCCCAACTCAAACCGCCATAAAAGGATTGCGTGGGCTTTCGAAAATTTCGCCATACCGCAGTGCAACGCGGTACGACATTTTCGAAATTGATTTTGGTCATGTTTTGTAATTTGCGGCATTCAAGCGGCGGGCAGCCGTAATCCCGGTATGACGGCTCCGCCTTCCGCGCGGCGCGCGCTCGCCGGGTCAGTTTTTCGGATGGTTGATCCGAACGAGATCATGGGGATTGGCGTAATCGAGCTGATAGCGCGCGCGCTCGTCGAGCAAGTCCGGGTCGACCCGGTCGGAGCGCAACAGCGAAACCCGCTTTTCGCCCTCCGCGCGTTCCTGCTTCAGCCGCTCCAGTTCCGATGTCAGCGCGATGATCTCCTGGTCGAGCTCCTGCCGCGCGTTCAGGCCATACTTGCCGGTATAGGCGTTGACGCCGAAATAGCCGACCATCGCCGCTGCGATCGCGTAGAGCGCAAGACCGGTCAGCAGCGATTTGAGTCGGGAGCGGGAAACCATGCTCCGACCATGCGACGGCTGGGTTAATGGAAGCCTAAAAGCGCTTTCCCTGCCCGCAGTCCGGTCTATTTGTTGTGCTTTTCGACATGCGCCGCGTAGGCATCGATATATTGCTGCAGCACCTTCTGGACGGGCTCCTTGATGAGTTCGCCCTTGTCGTTGAAGGCGTCGCCGATCAGATTCAGGTAGATTTCCGGCTGATGCATGATCGGCCCGGCAATGCCCGGCAGGATGTTCTGCAGATGCTTGGCAGCGCTCACCGCGCCAAGCGGACCCGGCGAATTGGCGACGATCCCGGTCGGCCTGCCATTGAACGAACTCTTGCCATAGGGACGCGATCCGACGTCGATGGCGTTCTTCAGCACGCCGGGAATGGAGCGGTTGTATTCGGGCGTAACGAATAACGTGCCGTTCGACTTCTGCAGCTTTTCGCGGAACGCCAGCCAATCCGCCGGCGGGTTCGCCTCGAGGTCCTGGTTGAAGAACGAAATGCCGTGCAGCGTGGTGACGTCGAGCTTCAGCGTGGCCGGCGCCAGCTTGGCAAGCGCGTTGGCGATCTTGAGCGAAAAGCTCTCTTTGCGAAGGCTGCCGACGAGCACGACGATGTTGTACGGAGTGGCCATGGGATATCCTCTTGACGGGGTGGGGCGAGCGCCGGATCGGCTTCCGCCTTACCCTAACGATGTCGGAGAAAGATGCAAGTGCATGGAATTATAATTTCAGCGACCCGACCAAGGCCGGTCTCCTGAAGACAAGACAGGCCGCCCCATGGGGACGGCCTGTTTGGCAGAATTACTACTTGATGAGCTGCCAGAAAATCCCGACGACTGCCACATAGCCGAGGGTGAAGATCACCGTCCGCAGATAGGGAATGCCGAGCAGGTAGACGACCGCATGCGCCAGCCGCAGCCAGAAGAAGGTCATGGCCCAGAATGCCGTCGTCTCATTGGCCTTGCCGGCGAGATGGACGACGATCACCAGCGCGGCGAACGGTGCGAAGTTTTCGACCGCGTTGAGGTAGGCGCGATCGGCGCGCTTGCCCCAGGGCGGCAACGGACGCGGGGCGGGATCGGTGTAGTTCTGCGGCTGCAACGGTCCGTTCGTCATCACCTGCGAAACCACATAGGGAATCCACAGCGATGCCGTGAGAACGGCTGTAAAGGCGAGATATTTCAGATCGGTCGACATTGAACTCCCCCTCTTCAAAAAACGATTTCACAACCCCCGAAACCCGGCGCGCCCAGAATTGATTTCCGCGGAGCATCCAAACGCATAACACCGGACTTGGCATTTTCAGCCCTTGTTCGGATTGATCAGATATTTTTCCCCGGTCGCGCGCTTGCCGTAGACGGCGATGTGATTTAGCTGCAGTGCCTCCTGCAACGAGACCACCTGCGTGTAGTGACTGGCAAATGTCGTCTTCAGCTCATCGACCACCCGCTGGCGCAGCCTCTGTCCGTCGGCCGGTCCAATCTTCATCAGAAACGGAAACAACAGCCAGCCGCCGATCCCCCAGGCCATTCCGAACGTTCGGTTGAGCTCGGTCGGACGCGTGTCGAGGCCGCCGTAGATGTAGACCTGCTTGTGCGTGTTCGATCCGTAGCGGCTATAGGCCTTGGCCGTCTTGTTGATCGCGGCCTCCATGCAGGCGAGAATTTGCCCCGCGAGCTTGCCGCCGCCGATGGCATCGAAGGCCAGCGTCGCGCCGGTTTCCACCAACGCGTTGGTGAGATCGTCCATGAACGTCGGCGCGTTGGAATCGACAACGTGTTTTGCGCCAAGCTTCCGCAAGATCTCGGCCTGCTCCTTGTTGCGCACGATATTGACGAGGCCGATGCCGTCCTTCAGGCAGATCTTGTTGAGCATCTGTCCGAGGTTGGAGGCGGCAGCCGTATGCACCAGCGCCTTATGGCCTTCGCGGCGCATTGTCTCGGTCATCCCGAGCGATGTCAGCGGATTGACAAACCAGGAAGCGCCCTCGGCGGGCGTGGTGCCCGATGGCAGCGGCATGCATTCAGCCGCCCTCAGGCAGCGGTATTGCGCATACATCGCGCCGCCGATCATGGCGACCGTCCTGCCCATCAGAGCCTTGGCGGCGTCCGACGATCCGGTCTTGATCACAACACCCGCGCCCTCGTTGCCGACCGGCATGGATTCATCGAGTCGTCCGGCCATGGCCCTCATTGCAGCTTCCGGCACCTTCGCGGTGACTACCGGAGCTTCCTTCGTGCCCGACGCTTTGGCCGTCGCCATGTCGGCGGCGCCGACAAGCAGACCGAGATCGGAAGGATTGATCGGCGAGGCCTCGACACGGACCACAACTTCATCGGGCCCAGGTTCAGGCACGGGCACACTGGCCAGCGATATCTCGAGCTCGCCACTCTTCTTGATCAGCGAGCGAAGCTGCAGCCCGGTCTTGGTGTCGGCGCTCATCTTAAAACCTCCCTGTTGTTTTCTTGTCATGCTCAATCTCACCTGAGCGCCTTCAGCGCGGCCCTGCCCGCATATTTCGCCTGCGTTCCCAGTTCCTGCTCGATACGCAGCAACTGGTTGTACTTGGCGATGCGGTCGGAGCGCGCCAGCGATCCGGTTTTGATCTGGCCGCAATTGGTGGCGACCGCAAGGTCGGCGATGGTGGAATCCTCGGTCTCGCCGGAACGGTGCGACATGACGGCGGTGTAGCCGGCCTTGTAGGCCATCTCGATCGCGCTCAGCGTCTCCGTCAGCGTCCCGATCTGGTTGACCTTGACCAGGATGGAATTGGCACGACCGTTCTTGATGCCGTCGGCAAGCCGCGTGACATTGGTGACGAACAGATCGTCGCCGACCACCTGGCATTTGCTGCCGATCAGGTCGGTCAATTCCTTCCAGCCGTCCATGTCGTCTTCCGCCATGCCGTCCTCGATCGAGACGATCGGATAGCGCGATGCCAGATCGGCGAGGTATTTGGCCTGTTCCGACGAGGTGAGGCTTTTGCCTTCACCTGCATAGATATACTTGCCGTCCTTGAAGAACTCGGTCGCAGCAGGATCGAGCGCCAGCATGACGTCGGAGCCCGCCTTGTAGCCGGCCTTGCCGATCGCGGCCATGACGAACTCGAGCGCGGCATCCGCCGACGGCAGGTTCGGCGCGAAACCGCCCTCGTCGCCGACATTGGTGTTGTGGCCGGCCTTTTTCAGTTCCGCGCGCAGCGTATGGAAGATTTCCGATCCGCAGCGCAGCGCCTCGGCAAAAGTCGTGGCGCCGAGCGGCATGATCATGAATTCCTGGAAATCGATCGGGTTGTCGGCGTGGACGCCGCCGTTGATGATGTTCATCATCGGCACCGGCAGTGTCCGCGCCGAGGTGCCGCCGACATAGCGATAGAGCGGCAGATCGGAGGATTCCGCGGCGGCCTTGGCGACCGCGAGCGACACGCCCAAAATGGCGTTGGCGCCGAGGCGGCTTTTGTTGGGCGTGCCGTCGAGCCCGATCATGGTCTGGTCGATTTGCACCTGCTGCTCGGCGTCCATGCCGCCGACGGCGTCGAAAATTTCGCCGTTGACCGCGGCTACCGCCTTCTGCACGCCCTTGCCGAGGTAGCGGGATTTGTCGCCGTCGCGCAGCTCCACCGCCTCATGGGCGCCGGTGGAGGCACCCGACGGTACCGCCGCGCGGCCGCTCGAGCCGTCCTCCAGCACCACATCGACCTCGACGGTGGGATTGCCCCGGCTATCGAGAATTTCGCGGCCGATGATGTCGACGATGGCGGTCATGAGAGCCTCTTGCGGAAATGCGGGATGGATCGGTTGGCGCTGCTTCTACAGCAACGCTGGGAGGCGGAAAAGGTCGCGCCGCCCGTGACGCCGATGTCACAATTGTCTAATAACGCGGCAGTGGAGACCGCAATGTCCAGGAAGCCTCGTAAAGCATCGCCCGCCCTCCAGCTCGGCCGCGCCGTGGAATGGCCCAAATCTCCCGACGAGGCGAGCCTCGACCGCGTACCCAACCCGCAACGGGATACGGATTTTCTGGTGCGGTTCACGGCGCCGGAATTCACCTCGCTCTGCCCCGTCACGGGCCAGCCGGATTTCGCCCATCTCGTCATCGATTACGTTCCGGGGCAATGGCTCCTGGAATCGAAGTCGCTGAAACTCTTTGTCGCGAGCTTCCGCGATCATGGCGCGTTCCACGAGGACTGCACGGTCATGATCGGCAAGCGGATCGCCTCCGAGATCAAGCCGAAATACTTGCGCATCGGCGGCTACTGGTATCCGCGCGGCGGCATTCCGATCGACGTGTTCTGGCAGACCGGCAAATTGCCGAAGGGCATGTGGATTCCCGACCAGGGCGTCGCGCCCTATCGCGGGCGGGGGTGATCCAGCCGGCGATCGGTTATTTGATATACCGCAATGCGCCGCATCTTATCGATCGCTAAATGAGGGTTGGGCGCGTTCCCCCGACCGCGGCGCAGCGCGATGCATACTGAAACGACACCTGTACCCGACCCGTTTCGGGCGCTTTATGACACCAACCACGATTGCGTGCATCGGCTGCTTGGACGCCTTGCAGGCCAACAAGAAGCCGAGGATCTAACTCAGATTGTGTTTGCGAAAGCGACAAGAGCCTTGCCGCAGTTTCGCGGCGACGCCCAGGTTTCAACGTGGCTTTACCGGATCGCGGCCAATGTCGCTTCCGACTGGCTCCGCAGCCGAGCAGCGCACGAGGCGAAGTTGACAGTTCAGCTCCCCGAAGTGCTGGACGACGCAACAAGCCAAGGCAGTGCGAGTATCGCAGTTTCCGACATTCAATCATCCCCGGAGCAGAAGCTTGTCCGCAAACAGATGCGTGATTGCATCCGTGGCGAGATAGGACAGCTTCCCAAGGGCAGCCGGGAAGCGCTCATTCTTGGCGAGCTTGGCGGCTTCACGGACGAAGAAGTGGCTCAGACCCTCGGAATTAGCCGGGGCAACGCCAAAGTGAGATTGCACCGCGCGAGGGCGCAACTGAAGAAGGCTATCGGAGCGCGCTGCGACTTTTACCGTACCGAGCTGTCCTGCGCACCGAGCTCGCCGGCCTGCTGCCCGCCCCCCGTTCTCCCGGACAGCACCCAATCCGATCGCTGATCGGCTTCCCGAACGCTGTAACCTTTTCCGATCGCGCCCCGTCCAAGGGAGCAAACCGGTCGCAAAACGGCCGCGTGATCGAAGTCCGGGCTGCAACCGGGATGGCCGATTCGAGGCCGGACGGGAGTACGGAACATGAAAAAACAATCTTGCATGCCCCACGTCTTGCTCGCGCTCGCACTCGTTGGGATAGCCGTTGCGTTCTATGACGCCCACCAGCTCTATAGCGGCCAGATGCTGTGGTGTCCGCCGCCCATCAATGGATGCAATGAGGTCGCCAATAGCCCGTATGCGCGTATTTACGATCTGCCAGTCGGTTATTTTGGCGTCGTCTACTACCTGTACATGTTCGGCTTGGCGGCGCTGCTGGCATTCGATCCGTTCTCGCGCGGGCTCCGCCTGGCAGCGCTTGCCTATTCCGCCATGGGCGTGTGCTTCTCGATCTATTTCATGTATTTGCAGATCGCCTTCATACACGCCTTCTGTATTTACTGTCTCGTTTCCGCGGTCACAACTCTCCTCCTGTTCATCGCGGCACTCTCTCACTTTGGGGCGACACGTGCGCCGGCGCAGTGAGGCGCTAGCGCTGAACATCTGGCCGCGCGCCCGCATCCGCCGCGCCGCGGCTACTGGTATCCGCGCGGCGGCATTCCGATCGACGTGTTCTGGCAAACCGGCCAGCTGCCGAAAGGCATATGGATCCGGATCAGGGCGTCGCGCCCTATCGCGGGCGGGGCTAAGGCTGGACGTCAGGGCGCGCGGCGGCATCCGCCGGCCTTCGTTGGCGCAGCAGCGCCGCACATGCAAAGCCGAGGCCCCCAATCACGGAGGCGCTCGTCAGCATCGTCATCACCTTGCCGGCATTCTGCAGGCCAAGACCGTAGGCGATCGGGCCAACCGTCTGCCCCATGAAAAAGAAGAACGAGTGCAGCGAAAGCGCGGTGGCGCGGGCTTCCACCGAGAGTTCGCTGGCGAACACCTGCAGACATCCGTGGATCATGTAAAAGCCCCAGCCCATGAACAACATGCTGACCGCCTCGATCTTCCAGCCCGGCCCCGATGCCATGAAGGCGAGTTGCAGGCCGGCCAGCGCAGCACCCGTGATCATCATGCCGTTGACGCCAAGCCGCGGCAGCAAGCGCGACACCGACAAGGTGTAGAACAAGCCGCCGACGGCGAAGCCGGCGATGACGACCCCCGCAATCGAAAGTCTGGTTTCGCCGAGATCGAACAGAAATGCCGCGATATATGGAAATAGTCCGGGCACGCAGCATCCCTCGATGAAGACCGCGCCGTAACAAAGCGCGTTCGGATTGGCGAAGATGGTGCGATAGCCTTGCCTCAGCGCGGACAGGTTGGTTTTCGGCGGATGCTTCAACTCCGCCCCTTTGAAGCCTGCGGTAACCGCAATCGCAGCCACCACGACGAGAGCGCCGAGCACGGCGAGCACGCCGCGCCAACCCAGGAAATCGCCGATCACTCCGGAAGCGGACGCCCCCAGCAAATTTCCCGTCATCGACCCGGCGAGTGTTCGGCCGATGGCGATCTGCCGTTTCGCCGGACCGACGAGATCACTGGTCAGGCCGAGGGCGACCGGAAACACACCTCCCGAGCCGATCCCGGCGAGAATACGGCTCGCAAACAACAGCGGAAACGACGTCGTCATCGCGCCGAGGATGTTGGCGAGCCCCAGCAAGACCAGGCAGCCGATCATCAGCCGCGCTTTGCCGAACAGGTCGGCGGCAGCACCGATGCCCGGCTGTACGATCGCGAAGGTAAAGGCGAACCCCGAGGCGAAGCTCGCGGCGGTCGCGATGCTGACGCCGAAATCGTCGGCGATGCGCGGCAATACCGGATCGAGCGCGCGAGCCGACAGGTTCGCGGCAAAGGTTGCCAGCGTGATGATGTTCAGGGCCGGCGGCAACCGCTCCCGTGGCCGCGATCCTGCCCGCGGCATCAGCGCGTTACGTTCTTTTCGAGTTTTTTGGCCAGCGCATCGAAGGCCATCAGCGTCCGGACCAGGCCTTCGAACTCGCGCAATGGCACCATATTGGGACCGTCCGACGGCGCATGGTCGGGATCTGGATGGGTTTCGATGAACACACCGGCGACGCCGACGGCGACCGCGGCGCGCGCCAGCACGGGAACGAATTCGCGCTCGCCGCCCGACGAGGTACCCTTGCCGCCGGGTTGCTGCACCGAATGGGTGGCGTCGAAGATCACGGGCGCGCCGGTGGTGCGCGAAAGGATCGGCAGCGCGCGCATATCCGATACCAGCGTATTGTAGCCGAACGAAGCGCCGCGCTCGGTGACCAGCACGTTCGGGTTGCCGGCACCGGTGATCTTGGCAACGACATTGGCCATGTCCCACGGCGCCAGGAACTGGCCCTTCTTGACGTTGACGACCTTGCCGGTCGCGGCCGCCGCCAGCAAGAGGTCGGTCTGCCGGCACAGGAACGCCGGAATCTGCAGCACGTCGACGGCCTGCGCGACCTCGGCGCATTGCGCGGCCTCGTGGACGTCGGTGAGCACGGGCATGCCGAGCGAGGAACGTATCTCCGCAAACACCGGCAGCGCCTGGGCCAGGCCGATGCCGCGCGCCGCCGACGCGCTGGTGCGGTTGGCCTTGTCGAACGAGGTCTTGTAGACAAGGCCAATCTTCAGCCGGCCCGCGATCTCCTTCAGCGCTGCAGCCACCTCGAGCGCGTGGGCGCGACTCTCGAGTTGGCACGGACCTGCGATGATCGAAATCGGCAGATCATTACCGAATTTGACCGATCCGGCGGCGACGACCGGCGCAGCGGAGACGTTGGCGTTCAAGGCATTGTCCTTTGTCCGCCGCGACCATGCCGGGCGGCGCGCGAGGGATCAACCCTCTCGCGGGCCCGAATATCAGGGTTGCGCCCTCGAACCGCGGGTCACTTGACCGACGAGAAGGCCGTCGGCACCAGCAATTGGCTGACGATGTTGTCGACGATCTGGCCGTCCGCCTCGGTCTTGGCGCGGGCTTCGATCCACGCCGGATCGCTCTGAAACGCGGTCCATTTCTTTTCGCGATCGGCGAGCGACTCCCAGGCCACGAAATAGGTCAGTTCCTGGTTGGAGCCGCCGATCAGCGTGGTGAAAAACCCGGCCGGACGGATGCCGTGCTTCTCCCAGATTTTGAGGGTTATCGTCTCGAACCGCTTCAACAGCGCCGGCAGCCGGCCCGGAATACAGCGGTAGACGCGCATTTCGTAGATCATCGGCTTCACTCCCTTTAGAGTTATTGTTCTTGCGATACCGGGAGCGATTTGTGGCAACAATCCGCGCGTTCGTCAAAGGCTGAGGACGCAGGGCATCATACCAGCCGCGATTGCACCATCGCCGCCTGCACAAAGGACGCGAACAGGGGGTGCGGCTCGAAAGGGCGCGATTTCAGTTCGGGATGGAATTGCACCCCGATGAACCAGGGATGATCTGCGTATTCGACGATCTCGGGCAGCACGCCGTCGGGCGACAGGCCTGAAAATTTCAGCCCGTGCTGCTCGAGGCGGTCCTTGTAGGCGGTGTTGACCTCATAGCGGTGGCGGTGGCGCTCCGAAATCTCGGTGGCGCCGCCGTACACCTCCGACACGCGGCTGCCGCGCTTGAGCACCGCGGGGTAGGCGCCAAGCCGCATGGTGCCGCCGAGGTCGCCGGATTTCGATCGCTTCTCCAGCTCATTGCCGCGCAGCCATTCCGTCATCAGGCCGACCAGCGGTTCCGGTGTCGGACCAAACTCGGTGGAATTGGCCTGCTCGATGCCGACCAGATTGCGCGCGGCCTCGATGACGGCCATCTGCATGCCGAAGCAGATGCCGAAATACGGCACGTCGCGCTCCCTAGCGAATTGCGCCGCCCGGATCTTGCCTTCGGCGCCGCGCTGGCCGAAGCCGCCGGGCACCAGAATGCCGTTGACGTGCTCGAGGAACGGCGCCGGGTCCTCGTTCTCGAACACCTCGCTCTCGATCCAGTCGAGATTGACCTTCACCTTGTTGGCGATGCCGCCATGCGAAAGCGCCTCGATCAACGATTTGTAGGCATCCTTCATGCCGGTGTATTTGCCGACGATGGCAATCGTAACGTCGCCTTCGGGATTGCGGATGCGCTCGTTGATGACGTGCCAGCTCTGCAGCGCCGGCGGGATTTTCGGCGCGATCCCGAACGCCGCCAGCACCTCGTCGTCGAGGCCGGCGGCGTGATAGGCCTCAGGGACAGCGTAGATATTGTCGACGTCGCGGGCCTCGATCACGGCGCTTTCGCGCACGTTGCAGAACAGCCCGAGCTTGCGCCGCTCCTCTTTCGGGATCGGCCGGTCGGTGCGGCACAGCAGGATGTCCGGCTGGATGCCGATCGAGCGCAATTCCTTCACCGAATGCTGGGTCGGTTTTGTCTTCAGCTCGCCGGCGCTCGGGATGAACGGCAACAGGGTCAGGTGAATATAGATGGCGTGATCGCGCGGCAGGTCGTTCTTGATCTGGCGGATCGCCTCGAAGAACGGCAGGCCCTCGATGTCGCCGACGGTGCCGCCGATCTCGCACAGCACGAAGTCGAACTCGTCATTGCTGTCGAGGATGAAATCCTTGATCGCATTGGTGACGTGCGGGATCACCTGGATGGTGGCGCCGAGATAGTCGCCACGCCGCTCCCTGGTCAGGATGTCCTGATAGATGCGTCCCGTCGTGATGTTGTCGGCCTTGGTGGCGGGCCGGCCGGTGAAGCGCTCGTAGTGGCCTAGGTCGAGGTCGGTCTCGGCGCCGTCATCGGTCACGAATACTTCGCCGTGCTGGTACGGCGACATCGTTCCGGGGTCGAGATTGAGATAGGGATCGAGCTTGCGAAGCCGGACCTTGTAGCCACGAGCCTGCAGCAGGGCGCCGAGCGCCGCCGAAGCCAGACCCTTTCCGAGCGAGGAGACCACGCCGCCGGTGATGAAGATATACCGCGCCATGGGACTTAACCTTTAAGCCCACGACGTCGATTCGCCAAAGCGATTTGCCGCGCCATGGCGAAATTTTTCGGGACTGTAGGTGGCACAAAAATGATAATTATATCAATATCTTGATGAATATTCCTGATGCCGGATGCCAGCTGCCGTCCTGCATGGCCCCTCTGCTTTATTGCGAGCGCGGCGCCTGCGGCCCCGACGGCGCCGGCTGATTCTTCTGTTGCTGCTCTTCGACCTTCTTGAGCGAATCCAGAACGCCACCCGAGGTCGGCGGCGCGATCGGCGTCGCTCCGCCCGCCGGTTGGGGCTGCGAGATCGGCGAGCCGCCGATGATCGAAGCTGGCCTGCGATAATAGCCCGCGTACCACGACAGAAACAGGCTGGTGATGAAGAAGCCAACCGCGAGCACGGCAGTGGTGCGCGTCAGGAGATTGGCAGTGCCGCGGCTCGACATGAAGCCGGCGCCCCCGCCCATGCCCAGCCCGCCGCCTTCCGATTTCTGCAGCAGCACGGTCGCGATCAGCACCGCGACGATCATGAGGTGAATGACGATGGCGACAGTCTGCATTTCTACCTTCCGTCGCAAACCAAAGCGCCCGGGATCGGCTGCTTGAAGGGTTTGCGGGGTTTGAAGTGGCGCGGTGTTACACGATCGGACGGGGCATTGTCACCCCCGCGGTACCGCTTGCCGATAGTTAAGGACACCCACGGGCGATCGCAAGGAAATCGGACGCTTTCAGGCTCGCGCCGCCCACCAACGCGCCGTTGACGTTTGCGACCGCCATCAATTCCCGCGCATTGGAGGGCTTGACCGAGCCGCCGTAGAGGAGCCGCATTCTTTCCCCCTCGCCGTTAAATCGCCCGATCAGGAATTCCCGGATAAATCGATGAATTTGCTCGACATCTCCGGCCGTCGGGGTCAACCCGGTGCCGATCGCCCAAACCGGCTCATAGGCTACGATCGTGTTCTCGGCGCTCGCTGCGTCGGGCAGCGAGATGTTGAGCTGGCCACGGCAGATATCGAGGGTCTGGCCCTGGTCGCGCTGGTGCTGGGTTTCGCCGACGCAGACGATGGCGGCGAGCCCTGCCCGCCAGGCAGCTTCCGCCTTTTGTCGGACCTCCACGTCGGTCTCGCCATGATCGGCGCGCCGCTCGGAATGGCCGACGATGATGGCGCGGGCGCCGGCATCGGCCAGCATCTCGGCCGAGATATCGCCGGTATGGGCGCCGGAGGCTTTGGGGTGGCAATCCTGGGCGCCAACCGTGAGCGTTTTCGACGCAAGTGCTCTTTGCGCGAAATCCGCGATCAAGGTCGCCGGCGGGCAAACCAGCAGGTCAGCCCGATCGGCCACTTCAGCGGCACCTGCCAGCATGGCGTCAAATTCGCCCGAGGAGGATTTCAGGCCGTTCATCTTCCAGTTGCCGGCAATCAGCGGCCGGATGGCTTGGGTCATATCGGGATTTCCCTCCGGGGAAGGCGTGGATCAAACATGCGCTAGCAGAGCGCGCGGGTCAGTTCCAGATAGCGCCACCGCAGGGCTTCCGGCCGGCAAACGCTTCAATTCGCCCTCCCCGCGAAGGTTGCGACGCCGCCGCCCTCACTTTATGATGCCTTATCAAGCCGGTGACGCCCTTTTGCGGAATTCGACCAGCGAATTTCCCTTGGGCGACCCGGTTCCCTCCTGCAAACAAGTTGGACCCATGCTTCGAGGAATGCGGAAAGCCTCATCAAACTGGCTCGGCAAGACCGTTATGGCCGTGGTGATGGGCGTTTTGATTGTCAGTTTTGGATTCTGGGGCATCGCCGACATCTTCAGGGGGTTCGGGCAGTCGACGCTGGCCACGATCGGCCACACCGAGATCTCGATCAATGAATTCCGCCAGCTCTATACCGACAGGCTGCAGCAGATCGGCCGTCAATTCGGCCGCCCGTTGACGATGGAGCAGGCCCGCGCCTTCGGCCTCGATCGCCAGGTGCTGCAGCAAACCATCGCGGAAGCAACGCTCGACGAGGAAACGCGCCGGCTCGGCCTTGGAGAATCCGACGACGAGACGCGGCGCCTGATCACGAGCGATCCCAATTTCAAGGGCGTCAACGGCAATTTCGACCCGCAACGTTTCCAGGCCATGATCCGCCAGTTCGGCTTTACCGAGCAGCGATATGTCGCGGACCAGCGCAAGGTATCGCTGCGGCGTCAGATCGCGGGTTCGATTTCGGCCGGCACCGAGCCACCGAAGACGATGATCGAGGCGCTGAGCCGCTACCAGAACGAACAACGGGCAATCGAATACGTCAAACTCGAAGCGGCGCAGGCGGGAACGATCGAAACGCCATCGCCGGAGGCGCTGGCCGGCTATTTCGATGATCACAAGGTTCAGTTTCGCGCCCCCGAATATCGCAAGATCGTCTTTGTCCCGGTTACGCCCGAGGACATCGGCAAATGGACCGAGGTTTCCGACGAGGACGCCAAGAAGCTGTTCGAGCAGCGCCACGACAAGCTTGCCACTCCGGAAAAGCGCGAGGTGTCGCAAATCGTCTTCCCGAACACGGAGGAAGCGCTCGCCGCGCGCAATCGCATCGGCTCCGGCCTGTCGTTCGAGGATCTCGCCAAGGAGCGCGGGCTCAAACCCGCCGACGTCGATCTCGGCATGGTCCCGAAATCCGCGATCCTCGACCCCGCGGTCGCGGATTTCGGCCTTTTCGCTGGCCGCCGGCGAGGTCAGCCAGCCGGTCCAGGGCAAGTTCGGCGTGGCGCTGGTCAAGATCGGCAAGATCGAGCCCGGGAAGGAACCGGCGTATGCGAGCTTCGCCGCGGATCTGAAGAAGGAAATCGCAGCCGAACGCGCGCGCACCAAGGTCGCCGAGCTGCGCGACAAGATGGAAGACGAGCGCGGCGGCGGCGCCAGCGTCGTCGAAGCCGCCCAGAAACTCGGGCTTGCCGCCACCACGATCGACGCCGTCGATCGCTCCGGCCGCCTGCCCAACGGCCAGCTTGCGACCAACATCCCGCGTGGGCTCGACGTGGTTTCGCAAGCCTTCAACAGCGATGTCGGCGTCGACAATGATCCGATCTCGTTCAACGGCGGTTACGTCTGGTATGACGTGCTCGCCATCACCCCATCTCGCGAGCGCAGCCTGGATGAGGTCAAGGACCAGGTCGAGGTGCGCTGGCGCGATGACCAGATCATTAACCGGTTGAAGGCCAAGGCGACCGAGATGGTCCAGAAGCTCGATCAGGGCGGCAAGCTTGCCGACGAGGCGGCAGCCGCCGGACTGAAAGTCGATACCGCCAATGGTTTCCGACGCGATGCTTCGCTGCCGGGCGTGCCCGCCGCAACAATCGCGGCCGCGTTTCGCACCGCCAAGGACGGCGTCGGGCAGACCGCGGGCGCCGGCGCCAACGAGTGGATCGTCTTCCGCGTCACCGACATCACCGATCCGCCGGTCGATTTTGCCTCTGATGACATCAAGAAGCTGAAGGAAAGTCTGCAGCGGAGCCTGACCGACGAACAGCTCGCGCAATACGTCACCAGGCTCGAATCCAACATCGGCACGTCGATCAATCAGGTCGCCCTCGA
Organism: uncultured Alphaproteobacteria bacterium; assembly: GCA_963721135.1. Classification (GTDB taxonomy): domain Bacteria; phylum Pseudomonadota; class Alphaproteobacteria; order Rhizobiales; family Xanthobacteraceae; genus Bradyrhizobium. The sequence goes on along the minus strand of CAVRIB010000024.1, from coordinate 280,893 downwards.
GCAGGTGACAGGCGCGAACAACTAGTTCCGAAAGCACGCGATGGACGACCTCAAATCAATCATCGGGAAGGTCGCGACCGGCGCCACGCTGTCGCGCAACGAGGCGGCGTTCGCCTTCGACAGCATGATGTCCGGCGAGGCGACGCCCTCGCAAATGGGCGGGCTGTTGATGGCGCTGCGCGTGCGCGGCGAAACCGTCGACGAGATCACCGGCGCGGTTTCCGCCATGCGCGCCAAGATGCTCCGGGTCGAGGCTCCCGCCGATGCGGTGGACGTGGTCGGCACCGGCGGCGACGGCTCTGGCTCGGTCAACGTCTCGACCTGCGCCTCCTTCATCGTTGCCGGCGCCGGAGTTCCCGTCGCCAAGCACGGCAACCGCGCGCTGTCCTCGCGCTCGGGCGCCGCCGACGTCCTGGCTTCGCTGGGCGTGAAAATCGACATCAAGCCCGACCATGTCGGACGCTGCGTCGAGGAGGCCGGGATCGGCTTCATGTTCGCGCCGTCGCACCATCCGGCCATGAAGAACGTCGGCCCGACCCGGGTCGAACTCGCGACGCGCACAATCTTCAATCTTTTGGGCCCGCTATCGAACCCGGCCGGCGTGAAGCGGCAGATGGTCGGCGTGTTTTCGCGGCAATGGGTGCGGCCGCTGGCGCAGGTGCTGAAGAACCTCGGCGCGGAATCGGTCTGGGTGGTGCACGGCTCCGACGGCCTCGACGAAATCACCCTCACCGGACCGACCTTCGTCGCGGCGCTCGAGAACGGCAATATCCGGACCTTCGAGGTAACGCCGGAGGAAGCCGGTCTCAAACGCGTCGGCGGAGACGCGCTGAAGGGCGGCGATGCCGATGCCAACGCGATTGCGCTGCAGAGCGTGCTGGACGGAATGCCGAGCCCCTTTCGAGACGTCGCATTGCTCAACGCCGCGGCCGCGCTGATCGTGGCCGGCCGCGTCGAGACCTTGAAGGAAGGCGTTGCGCTCGGCACGAAATCGCTCGACAGCGGCGCGGCACTGGCGCGGCTGAAGCGACTGATCGCGGTCTCCAACGGCTGACCCTGAGGAAACTTGCGATGTCCGATATCCTGACCAAGATCGAGGCCTATAAACGAGACGAGATCGCCGCCGCCAAGCGCGCCCATCCGCTCGCGAGCCTCGAAGCGCTGGCGAAGGCGGCGCCCGCGCCGCGCGGCTTTGTCAGGGCGATCCGCGAAAAGCTCGATTCCGGCGAATATGCCCTGATTGCCGAGGTGAAGAAGGCGTCGCCTTCCAAGGGGCTGATCCGCGCCGATTTCGATCCGCCGGCGCTTGCGAAGGCCTATGAAGCCGGCGGCGCGGCCTGTCTTTCGGTGCTCACCGACACGCCGTCCTTCCAGGGCCATCTCGACTTCATGGTGGCGGCGCGCGCCGCGACCAACCTGCCCGTGCTGCGCAAGGATTTCATGTACGACACCTATCAGGTGGTCGAGGCCCGCGCCCATGGCGCCGACTGCATCCTGATCATCATGGCCGCGCTCGACGATGGCGCGGCGCGGGATATCGAGGCTGCGGCCATCGCGCATGGCATGGACGTGCTGATCGAAATCCACGACCGCGCCGAGCTCGATCGCGCCCTGAAACTTCGCTCGCCGATGCTCGGGGTCAACAACCGCAACCTGCGAACCTTCGAGACCACGCTGGCGACCAGCGAGGCCTTGGCGCCACTGATCCCGAAGGATCGCCTGATGGTCGGCGAGAGCGGCATTTTTGCGCCAGCCGATCTGGCGAGGCTCGCGCGGGTGGGCATGTCGGCCTTCCTGGTCGGCGAAAGCCTGATGCGGCAGGCCGACGTCGCGGCCGCAACCCGCGCGCTGTTGACGCGGGGCGAAGCACCGCGCGCGACCGGCACCCGTTGACGCATGGCGCGAAGATCTTCCCAGGACAGGCCCGCCCTCACCCATATCGACGCCAGGGGTGAAGCGCGGATGGTCGACGTGTCAGCCAAATCGGCCACCGAACGCACCGCGGTCGCGGAAGGTCGCGTCGTCATGAGCAAGGCTACGCTGGAGCTGATTGTTTCCGGCAATGCTAAAAAGGGCGACGTGCTGGGCACCGCGCGCATCGCCGGAATCATGGCGGCCAAGCGCACCTCGGATCTGATACCGCTGTGCCATCCGCTGGCGCTGTCGCAGGTCGCGATCGATATTACACCCGACAAGAAGCTGCCCGGTTGCGTCGTGCGCGCCACCGTCAAGATCACCGGCCCGACCGGCGTCGAGATGGAAGCGCTGACCGCGGTATCGGTCGCCTGCCTCACGATCTACGACATGATCAAGGCCGTCGAACGTGGCGTCCGCATCGAGGCCATTCATCTCCTCGAGAAGAAGGGCGGCAAGTCCGGGCACTATCGCGCCGGCGGCTGAACGCATCGGTTGCTAATAGATGCTCGCGCGCCAAGGAAAAAAGGCGGCCGCAGCGGAACATTCGCGAAGACGCCGCCGCACCCCCCGCGCCGCCAAGGGCTAGTTCGAAACCCCTGGTTCGAAACTCCTGGTTCGGAACTCCTAGTTCGGAACCGCCGCCTTGGGCGGTGACGGCACGCCCGCATTGACGGTGACGCCGCGCAACAGGTTGTAGGCCGCAGCCAGCGCCTTGTCGTCCTTCTCGTCCGGCGGAACGTAGGATTGCGAGCCTGTCACCTCCTTGCCTTCGGCCGCGAGATGGCCGCGCATCGAGGCCTCGCCCTTCAGCTCAGGGCGGTCCTTCAATTCGTCCGGCACCTCCTGCAGCACCTCGATATCGGGCTTGATGCCCTGGGCCTGAATCGAGTGGCCGGACGGCGTGAAATAGCGCGCGGTGGTGAGCGCCAGCGCACCATTGCCCGGCCCGAGCGGGATGATCGTCTGCACCGATCCCTTGCCGAACGAGCGCGTGCCGATCAAGGTTGCGCGCTTCTGGTCGTGCAAGGCGCCGGCCACGATTTCGGACGCCGACGCCGAACCGCCATTGATCAGGACGACCAGCGGCTTGCCCTTGGTGAGATCCCCGCCGCGCGCGGAAAAGCGCTGGGTTTCGTCCGGGGTGCGGCCGCGCGTCGAGACGATTTCGCCCCGCGGCATCAGGGTGCTTGACACCCCGACCGCCTGGTCGAGCAATCCGCCGGGATTGTTGCGGAGATCGATGACGTAGCCCGCGAGCTTGTCCTGCGGAACTTCTTTCTGGGTGTCCGCGATCGCCTTCTTCAAGCCTTCGGTGGTCTGCTCGTTGAACGAGGCGATCCGGATATAGCCGATGTCGCCGCCGGCGGTGTGGAAGGTCACCGGACGCACCCGGATGACCTCGCGCGTGATCGTCACGTCGATCGGCTGGTCGACCCCCTTGCGCACGATCTTGAGGTTGGTCTTGGTATCGACCGGCCCCTTCATCTTGTTCACGGCCTGCTCGAGGGTCAGGCCCTGCACTGCCTCGCCGTCGATCTCGGTGATCAGGTCGCCGGAGAGAATGCCGGCCTTTTGCGCGGGCGTGTCGTCCATCGGCGAAACCACCTTGACGAGGCCGTTCTCCATCGTGACCTCGATGCCGAGTCCGCCGAACTCGCCATGGGTGGTCTCCTGCATGTCCTTCCAGGCCTTTTCATTCATGTAGCGTGAATGCGGGTCCAGCGAGGACACCATGCCGTTGATCGCACCCTCGATCAGCTTGCCGTCGTCGGGCTTTTCGACATAGTCGGCGCGAACCCGCTCGAACACTTCGCCGAACAGATTGAGTTTCGAATAGGTGGTGTCGGCGCCACCGGCCGCCCGGGCAGCCAGCGAAAGCCCGTTTTGGGGCGCGGTCACGAGAAGGGTCAGGCAGGCACCGGCCGTCGCGCCAATCAAGAACAGGGCATTTTTGCGCATCGATTTTCGAACCTTCTCGTTGTCCATTATCGCTCCCCGGCCGGGCGGCATTTCCTTATCTGGGCCCGGCCGACAAACTCACAATACCTTTCTGGTTTCATTGAGGCCATTTTGCCAGGTCGATGGTTTTGTCCCAAAGCCGCGCTTGGCCCTGGCGCCGAGCCAATAGCCGAACTGGGGCGGAACATTACGGAATGACCCTTCGACGCCCAATTTCAAGGCAGCATCCATCGGCCAGTTCGGATTGTTGAGGATTTCGCGTCCAATCGCGATCAAATCGGCCTGTCCGTCCCGCAGGATCGCCTCCGCCTGGTCGCCATGAATGATCAGTCCGACCGCCATGGTCATGATATCGGCATGACGGCGAATATATTCCGACAGCGGCACCTGATAATTGTAAGTGATTTCCTTGCCCAGGATCGGCGCGAGGTCGCTGAATTCCCCCCGACGAGCAGTCGATGACGTCGACGCCGCGGCTCTTTAGGATCTTGGCGAGCCGCGCGCTTTGTTCGACGCCCCAGCCGGCATTGTCCGCCACCGAAAGCCGCACGAACAGCGGCTTGTCGTCGGGCCAGTGTTCGCGCACGGCTTCGGCGATTTCGGTGATGAAGCGCATCCGGTTTGCTTCGGAACCGCCATATTCGTCGCTGCGCTGATTGGACCGTTCCGACAGGAATTCGTGCACGAGATAGCCATGCGCGCCATGCAGCTCCAGCACGTCGAAACCCGCCTGGCGGGCGCGGCGCGCGGCCTGGCCCCAGGCCTGCACGAGATCCTTGACCTCGCGCCGTTCCAGCGCCCTCGGCACCGGCCACTTCTCGCTGTGGGCGATCGCGCTCGGCGCTACCGGCGTCCACGCCTCCCAGTCGTCGATCTCTTGCGTGCGCTTCAAGGGGCCGTCGCCCTCCCACGGGCGATTGGCGCGCGCCTTGCGACCGGAATGACCGAGCTGGATTCCGGCTGTCGCATTCTGCTGTTTGATGAACTTGACCAGCCGCTTCAGCGGCTCGACGAAGGCGTCGTCCCAGATGCCGAGATCGCCGACCGTGCCGCAGCCGCGCCGCTCGACCTTGGTCGATTCGACGACGACGAGGCCCGCGCCGCCGGCGGCGAACTTTCCCGCATTCATCAGGTGCCAGTCGGTCGGGAAGCCCTTGATCGCGGAATATTGATGCATCGGCGGCACCACGATGCGATTCTTCAGCTCGACGCCCCGGATCGAGAGCGGCGAAAACAGCAACGTTCCGGACATGGTTATTTCCTCATTCGGCAGCGGACATTCTTGTCCCGGCGTTGCGCCGGGCGGTCCTGTTTCCGATGCGGCAACGATATACGCGCTTCGCCGCGCCGGCAAAGCCGGAATCGCCGCCGTTTGATGTCCAATTTGTAATTGGCCGAACAGCGCGAGCCAATCCGTAGCGTTCTCGTCATTGCGAGCGAAGCGAAGCAATCCATCGCACCACACGGCGGGAAGAAAGGTGGATTGCTTCGCTTCGCTCGCAAAGATGGGGTGGACGGCCCCCGACGGCATCAGTGTGCCAGACTGGTGATGTCGATTCGACCAGACAAGGGAGCCGTCCATGGACAAGATTAGCATGATTGGTTTGGATTTGGCGAAGACCGTGTTCCAAGTGCACGGAGTTGATGCAACGGGAAGAGCGGTGTTGCGCCGCCAGCTGCGGCGGGGCGCGGTGGAGAAGTTTTTTGCGCAGCTGCCACGGTGCACGGTAGGCATGGAAGCCTGCGGCAGCGCGCACCACTGGGCGCGGGTGATTGGCCGCTATGGCCACCAGGTGCGGCTAATGCCGCCGGCCTATGTGAAGCCTTACGTGAAGCGCAACAAGAACGATGGCCGGGATGCAGAGGCGATCTGCGAGGCGGTCGGCCGGCCGACGATGCGGTTTGTGCCGGTGAAGAGTGTGGAGCAGCAGGCGACGCTGGCTGTTCACGGCACGCGAGCGCTGTTGGTCAAGCAACGCACGATGGCGGCGAACGCGCTGCGAGCTGCGCTGAGCGAACTCGGGATCGTGGCGGCGCAGGGCTTTGAGGGGCTGCATGAGCTGATGGCCAAGCTCGAAGCACCGAGCGAGGGGATCCCCGAGATGCTGCGCGGGGCGCTGTTGCTTTTGGCCAGGCACTGGCAGGCGCTCGATGCCGACGAGCGCGCGATCGAGCGACAGATCGCCAAGGCCGCCCGTGCCGATCGCGAGGCTCGTCGGCTGATGGAGGTGCCGGGCGTCGGCCCGATCATCGCCAGCACGGTTTTGGCCAAAGTGCCTGATGCGAAGGTGTTCCGCAGCGGGCGGGATTTCGCGGCCTGGATCGGACTGACCGGTCGCGATCACGGCACCGGCGGCAAGCATCGTCCCGGGCGCATCTCCAAACAGGGAGACCGCGTGCTCCGTGCCCTGCTGATCAGCGGGGCAAGCGCCCATCTGCGGCAACAGAAAAGGCGCGGCATCAGCGACCCGTGGCTGCGCGAGCTGCTCGCGCGTCGGCCCTACAAGGTCGCCATGGTGGCATTTGCCGCCAAGACTGCGCGTATCCTCTGGGCCATGCTGGTCAAGGGAGAAGAATACCACGACCGCGCGAGCGCGTCGGCTGCTGCCTAGTTGAGGGGCGACAGCCGCCGCGCTCGCGCTCATCCGTTCGGAAGGGCGATTAAGGTGTGATGGCAAATGGTCAGGAAACCGGGATCGAAACACTCCGTACCGTCATCGCGCGTCACAGCGCGCCGCAATGATTGGAATTCGATCAGCGTTCTCCATCAGGGCCCGCGGTCTCAGACCGCATCTCGAGGCCGTATACATGACCGCTCCCCGATCCGCTTGCTGAAACACCAAAAAAGCCCTTGCCGAAAAGGGGCCGTCCATACATGACGGCCGAGACATGCGTCCGCATTCTCGCGACAGCATCCGCCCGAGGTTTGCCTGTTCCTTCGCCCCCTCAAGGGCGTGGGGAATGCCGGGCGCCCAATGCACCCGCAGCCTCGCGTGCGATAAAAAACAAAGCACACGAGCGTAGTCACCACGAGTACACCGGAACAACCCGGCATTCCCGCACGCGGATGGTTTTAACGGTTTCCTTCGTGCTCTCCCTGGAGATCGGGCTGGTTTGTCTCCATCGCCTCCCAGGAATAATCCCGAGAAGCTTGACGCCGGCGTCGAGGCGCCAGGACCACACGACTTCGCCGTCCGCCTCAGGCACGTTCGTCTATGTGCCCTCAGCGTCCACCGCATCCCGCCCCGCGTTGATGACGTTGGCCAACGCCCCTTGGTGGGACGGGATGGGGAACATATAGGGTGATTTGCGTTTCTGAAAAATAGAAATATTTTTCTGAAACTGGCTTGACAGGCGCGTCAAAAAAACGCACCGGCGGTTGCCTGTCGGGCAAATCACTTGCCGTCATTCCGGGCCCGCGCCAAGTGGCGCATCCCGGAATGACGAGGGTTGAGTTGAACTCAGCGCCCGTAGAGACCGGTCAACATCGTCTTTGCCAGCGTATGGAAGTGCAGGTCGAAGCCGACCAGCGCCGCGGAGGCCATATCGTCCTTGGCGTCCGGCAGCTTGTCGACGTCCACCGCAAACACCGTGATCTCGTAGTGATGCGGCCTGTCGCCGTTCGGCGGGCACGGGCCGCCATAGCCGTCGGCGCCGAAATCGGTCCGGCTCTGGATCGCGCCCTTTGGCATCAGCTTCTTCTTCACGTCGCCGGCGCCCTTCGGCAATGAGGTCGTGGCGGCGGGAATGTTGAACACCACCCAGTGCCACCAGCCCGAACCGGTCGGCGCATCCGGATCATAAATTGAGACCGCAAAACTCTTGGTGCCCGACGGCGCGCCGCTCCAGCTCAAGGACGGCGAGATATTGTCGCCCGCGCAGCCAAAACCCTTGAACACCTGCTCGTTGGCGATGGTGGTGCCTTCCTTGATCTCAGTGCTGGTCACGCTCATGCTCTGCGCGCTCGCGGCCGTCGCCGCCAATGCGCCGATGCCAAGCGCCGCAATGAATACCCCTGATCTGGGCATGGTCGTCCCTCCCCTCTGCATTGTACGGGATCTCCTGCTCGCGTCCCGCGATACCAGCCATAGCAATTTTCGGGATGGCGCGGAAGCTCCGGACGCGATAGGCGAAAGGCGAACACAAAAACGTCAAGTCTGTCCGGGGAGGATCACATGAACGAGGCGACCCGCATCCCGCAAGCCGCCGCCGAACTTGGCGCCAGCGACGAGGAATTCCAGAACCTGCATGAACTGGTGCGCAAAGCCCGCGCCAACCTCAACCAGAATTGCTGGGATTATATCGTCGGCGCCGCCGAGACCGAGACCACGATGCGGCGCAACCGCATGGCGCTCGACGAGATCGCGTTCCGGCCGCGCGTGCTGCGCAACGTCAACCGCGTCGACGCTTCCGTCGAGGTGTTCGGCCGCAGACTGCGCCTGCCGGTCTTTATCGCTCCGGTCGGCGCGCTCGAGCTGTTCGATCCGGGCGCGGGCGCGGCGGTCGCGCGCGGCGCCGGCCGCTTCGGCGCAGGGCACATGCTGAGTTCGGTGTCCGAGCCGGGCCTTGAGAAGACCGCCGCGGCCGCCCCCGACGCGTTGCGGATGTTTCAGCTCTACGTCCGCGGCGACGACGCCTTTGTCGAGGACCGCGTCGGCCGCGCCATCAAGGCCGGATACACCGCGTTCTGCCTGACGGTCGATACCGCCCACTACAGCCGCCGGGAGCGCGACATCGCCAAACGCTATGTCCGCGCCAGCCGGCTGCGCGCCACCGGCGGCGATTTCCAGCGGGGGCTCGACTGGCGCACGGTCAAATTGATCAAGGACAAGTTCAGGATACCGCTTGTCATCAAGGGCATCGCCACCGCCGAGGACGCGGCGATCGCGCTCGATCACGGCGTCGATTGGATCTACGTCTCCAACCATGGCGGCCGCCAGCTCGACCACGGCCGCGGCTCGATGCACGTGCTGCCCGAGATCGTCGAGGCCGTGAAGGGCCGCGCCAAAATCATGATCGACGGTTCGTTCTGCCGCGGCTCCGATATCGTGAAAGCGATCGCGCTGGGCGCCAACCTCGTCGGCCTCGGCCGCCTGCAGTGCTGGGCCCTCGCGGCGAAGGGCGAGACCGGCATCGTGCGGATGCTGGAGCTGTTGGAAGACGAGGTGATCCGCAGCCTCGGGCTACTCGGCGTCACCAGTTTCGCCGAGCTCGACAAGAGCTATCTGCATCCGGCGAGCGCCACGAACATGCCGGGCGTGTTCAGCGCGTTCCCGCTATTGGAGATCGAGCCGTACCGATATTGAGGATGCGGACCTTGCGGCCGTACTGCAGATACAAGGCCGGGACTGAGAGCAAGGCGGCTACCGCACAGACATGGGTTCGGCGCATGACTCGTTTGTGCATGACAAGCTCCTTTGGGCTTACGTGAGCTTCCGAAAGGTTAGTGGTCGGGGGCGGGCGCCGGGTTCGCAACCGATCGCCGGTAACAAAGACTTGAGCCGCAAACCATTCGTGGCCAAAGGCCGCGCGTCTTTGACCGCGGTGGGAGGTCCGACAGAGAGCCCGCAGATCGCGTCCTGGCTGGTTGCCCGCCTTCCCCGATTTTCGTACACCGCCGCCATGACCCGCTGCCTGCTCTCCCCCGGTTCGGCCGACGCGCTGTTGTTCGATCTCGGCCGCGTCGTGCTCGATATCGATTTTTCCAGGGCGTTCGCCTGCTGGGCGCGTCACGCCGGCTGCGAGCCGGAAAAACTGGTCGGGCGGCTTTCGACCGGCGAACTCAACCACCGGCATGAGCGGGGCGAGATCAGCGACGCCGAGTATTTTGCCGGTCAGTGCGCCGCGATGGGGATTGCGCTGTCGGACGATCAGTTCCTCGAGGGGTGGAACGCGATTTTCGCCGGCGAAATGCCGGGGATTGCCCCAATGCTCGAGCGCGCCGCGCAGCGTCTGCCGCTGTACGCTTTCTCCAATACCAACGGCCCCCATGTCGAGCATTTCTCGGCGGCCTATGCCGGCCTGCTCGGCCATTTCCGCGAAATGTTCCTGTCGAATGCGATCGGACTTCGGAAACCGGACGCGGCGGCCTATGATCATGTCGTTGGCGCGATCGGCGTGCCGGCCGGACGCATCGTGTTCTTCGACGATCTCGCCGCCAACATCGAGGGCGCGAGGGCGCGGGGCCTCACCGCGGTTCACGTGAAGACGCCGGATGACGTGGCGCAGGCGCTCGCGGCGCTTGGGATTTAGGAGTTTTGGCTTTGGGAGTCTCGCCGTGGCGCTGATGCCGGTTGCCGATGCGCTTGCCGCGGTGCTGGCGGGCGCCGAACCCTTGCCGGAAGAGATGGTCGCGCTCGACGCGGCGCATCACCGCGTGCTGGCGCGCGACGTTGCGGCGTTGCGCACCCAGCCGCCGCAGGCGATGTCGGCGATGGACGGCTATGCGGTCCGATCGGCCGATGCAGCCCAGGTGGCCGCGCGGTTCAAGGTGATCGGCGAGGTCGCCGCCGGCCGGCCGTTCGACAGGATCGTCGGCGCCGGCGAAGCGGTGCGGATCTTTACCGGCGGCGTGATCCCGAAGGGCGCCGACGCCGTCGTGATCCAGGAAGACACCGTGGCCGAGGATGGCGGCATCACCATCACGGAAGCCGCATGCCCAGGGCGGAATGTCCGCCCCGCCGGCATCGACTTTCGTGAAGGAGATGTGCTGCTGGCAAAGGGAAGCCGCCTCACCGACCGCGATCTGTCGCTCGCCGCCGGCATGAACTATCCCGAGCTTGCCGTGCGCCGCCGGCCGAAGGTGGCGCTGCTGGCCACCGGCGACGAGCTGGTGATGCCGGGCCAAACCCCCGGCCCAGGGCAGATCGTCTATTCCAACGGCTATGCGCTGCGGGCGCTGGCGCGGGAAGAAGGCGCCGAGACCCTCGATCTCGGGATCGCCACCGATACGATGGAGGCCACCACCGACGGCATCCGCCGCGCCCGCGACGCCGGCGCCGACATCCTGATCACGACCGGCGGCGCCTCGGTCGGCGACCACGACCTCGTCAAGCGCTCGCTGGAGGCCGAGGGCGTCGCAATCGCGTTCTGGCGGATCGCGATGCGGCCGGGCAAGCCGATGATGCATGGCCGGCTCGGCGCCATGCGGGTGATCGGGCTGCCCGGCAATCCCGTGTCGTCCTATGTCTGCGCGCTCCTGTTCCTGGTGCCCCTGATTCGCGCGCTGTCGGGCCGAACGCGACGTCCACCCCGTTCGCGAACGAGCCCTGCTCGGGCGCGACGTCGCCGCTAACGACCAGCGCGAGGACTATCTGCGCGCGCGCCTTGAGACGCGCAGCGACGGCGTCCTGATCGCGACGCCGGTCGACCATCAGGACTCCTCGCTGCTCGGGAATCTCGCTGCGGCACGGGCACTTGTGATCCGTCCGCCGTTTGCGCCCAAGGCCGCCAAGGGCGCGCCTTGCGAGATCCTGCTGCTGCCGCTCTGACGTCGGAACCGGGGCTGCCAGGCAAAAGCTCCTTGCGTTGACGAGAAATTAAGTGGTTGCAGAACACATATGGAACATATAGTGTATGTTCATGATTTGTTTCGAGGTCTTGTGTCCAGTAACGGGAGTGAGCCTGCTCCGGACGATCCAGGCGAGCGAGCTTCCGGCATCTGAAGTCGCTGAATCGATCTCGAAACGGCACACATCGCGGCTTGACGAACGCAAACTGGGGAACGCTCGAGATGCTCACGCGCAAACAATATGAACTCCTGCGATTCATCAGCGAACGGCTGAAGGAAGTCGGGCGTCCCGCCCTCCTTCGACGAAATGAAGGATGCGCTCGACCTGCGCTCGAAGTCCGGCATCCACCGCCTCATCACCGCGCTCGAAGAGCGCGGCTTCATCCGCCGCCTGCCCAACCGCGCCCGCGCCATCGAGGTGATCAAGCTGCCCGAGCTTTCCGTGCCAGCGGCAACGGCCGCCGCGGCTTCACCCCGAGCGTCATCGAAGGCACGCTCGGCAAGGTCCGCGCCGGCAGCGCTCCGCCGATGACGGCGAACGCCCGGTGGCGGTCCCCGTGATGGGCCGTATCGCCGCCGGCACGCCGATCGAGGCGTTGCAGACCCGCAGCCACACCATCAGCGTGCCACCCGACATGCTCGGCACCGGCGAACATTACGCGCTCGAAGTGCGCGGCGATTCCATGGTGGATGCCGGCATCCTCGACGGCGACATGGCGCTGATCCAGCGCAACGAGAGCGCCGAGACCGGCGATATCGTGGTGGCGCTGATCGACGATGAGGAGGCGACGCTGAAGCGTTTCCGCCGCCGCGGCGCCTCGATCGCGCTGGAACCGGCCAACGCCTCCTACGAAGTCCGCATCCTGCCGCCGAACCGGGTGAAGATTCAGGGCAAGCTGATCGGGCTGTACCGGAAGTATTGATCGGGACGCGGAAGCGGATCCGATCCCGGAAGCGCGCCGTGATCCGGGATTGTGCGCGGAATCAAATCCGGAAATTCCAGGGCGATTTCCGGACCTCGTGCTTTTTGCGTCACCAAATGCGGGCGCGCCATCGCAGGCCTGCACGCGCTTGCAGCGGCATGATCGCTTTTGCCGCAGGCGATCGCACCCAAAACAGTCAAACACCGTCGAAAACGAATTTGTGATCGGCCTCGCCCGCGGGGCCGCACAATTGCCTGTAACGGCGCAAATGATCCGGGGTTATTGTCCACTCTGATAGAGGCCTGCGCCTCTAACACCGGCGCGGGTTGGCTATCTCGAACGAGGAGCAAATCCGATGTGTGACTATAGTCTGCACGCTGTCGCCACGCGCCCCGCCCAGGTGGGAGAGACGCTGATCACCACGACGTTCCGCGGAACTTCGACACGCGGTTTCGCATCAGAGAGCGATCCCGATGTCGCCGTCTGCATGCTGCCCGGCACCGAACTGGCGTTTGCCGAAAACGTCAGATACGACAACAGGTGGATTTGGACGCGCGAGATCAGTTTCCGGGTGGGCAAGTTCGGCTATGTCGACCAGCACATTCCGCACCGGCACCATGACGCGGTCGAATTCCCCGACGGCACCAACGTGCTGGTGACGCTGCTCACGGACGGCCAGCGCGTGACCGTGCTGCAATTGCCGGTCATCGCTCAGGTCGCGCGCGAGCCTGCGCATGCCGCCGAGACGAGCCCGCCCGTCGCGGATCGCCGTTGACTGACCTGAACGTGCGGCTGACCCCGTCGGCTGACCCCGGCGGGGTTGCCGCGCCATCGATCCCTGTGACCCGCACCGGTCCGGCGGCGGCGGCCGTCACGGACCGGCGGGATGCGGCGCGGGCCGAGGAACGGAGCAATCTGAAGCTGGCGCTGGCGACGTTCGCCTTGCAACTGGACGCATTCGAAGCGCGCGCGATCGGCCTGCTCGGCGCCAGCCAGCGTTCTGTCCCGCCGCGCAACCGCGATGGTGGGCCAAACGAAGGGCGGGATGATTGGTCAACAAGGTTTCATGGCAACAGGTCGGGCACGTAACCGAACCGGGCCGCTACATGTTCAGGTTCGGCTGGCTGACGATCGCGGCGGAAGATCTCGCGGTGTGGCAGCAATTCCCGCACGCGACGTTCACGCTGGTGCAAACGGCGGCATCGGCCGACGAGGATGAATTCCATCTCGGCGCGTTCGAATTGCCGGAAGATGCCGCCAGCGAGAAGTGAGGCGGACGTTGTCCCTGCGAAAGCAGTGCTTTCGCAGGGACAACGGTAGAGTTGCCTCACCTCAATCCTCCCACTGCAGGTCCGCTTCCGCTGGCGTTGCATCCACGGCCCGCGGGGCGGCCGCTGGCGGACGCGCGAGGCTCGTTTTGGCTTCGGCATCCGGCGCCGACGCCGGCGCCCACGGCCGGTCGACACCTTTGGGCCTGACGGCGTCGAGCGCAAATCCGCTCGCCCTTCGCCACAGCGCGGTCGTGCCCTGCGCGCTCCAGAAGCTCGCGCGATATGACCCGCGGCGGACAGGACGGCGGCGGCTGCCGCGCCGTCACCACGAGGGCTGCGCGCTCGCAATCGTCGGAAAGCGCCTCGGGCTTCAGCGTCAGCGCGACCAGGCCGCCGTCGGCCATCTCCGTCACGCAACCCGCCTCGTCGCAAGAGACGCCGTCGGAAAGCGAGCCATCCGCGGGCAGCCTCGGATCGGCATCGGCGGCGAGCCACTCCTTGACCAGGAAGGCGTCCTTGGCGTGCGCATCAGATGCAGCCGGCCGTCTTTGCCGCGGACGGCGACATTGTGGCCGTCGGCGGAAATCAGGATGTCCGGCTGCGGCACCAGCAGCGCCCAGGCCACCGACGCGACAGCACCGCCGCGCCGGACCAGCGCAGCGGCGTGCGCAACAGGCCAAGCAGGACGATGCCGATGCTCGAGAGGATCAGCGGCCCGGTGCCGAAGGCCGCCATGCGGCCGATGGCGCCGGGCAGGCCCGCCACCCACTGCGTCACCGCGATCATCCAGTCGATGCCGAGCCCCATGAGCCACCAGAACACGCCGTCGAGGCCGAACGGCATCGCGGCAAGCCCGAGCAGGCCCGCCGGCATCACCAGCGCCGATACCACCGGCATCGCCGCGAGATTGGCGAGCACGCCATAGGGCGTCACGCGATGGAAGTGAAAGGCGGCATAGGGCGTCGTCGCGAGCCCCGCCACCAGCGAGGCCAGCGCCAGCGTCATGATCTCGCGCCCGCCCCACATCGCGATCTTGGCGGTCGCCGAATGATCGGGCGAGGCAAACAGGCGGGGCATGCCGATCTGCACCAGCGCCACGAGGCCGAGCGTTGCCGCAAACGACATCTGGAAACTCGGATGCACCAGCGCTTCCGGCGCCATCGCGAGCACGATCATCGCCGACACCGCGAGCGTGCGGAAGGTGATCGCGCGGCGATCGACCATGACCGCGATCAGCACCACCGCCGTCATGAAAAACGAGCGTTGCGTGGCAACCTCCGCACCCGACAGCAAGAGGTAGAACAGCGCCGCGGCAAGCGCTGCCGCCGCCGACCATTTCTTGATCGGAAAGCCGGTCGCAAGCTGCGGGATCAGCGCGAGCAGCGCGCGCACCGCGAAGAACACCACGCCCGCCACGACCGCCATGTGATAGCCCGAGATCGACAACACGTGGCCGAGGCCGGAGATGAACATGGCATCGTTGACGGGCGTCGTGATGGCGTCGCGGCGGCCGGTCAACAGCGCGGTCGCGATCGCGCGCTTGTCGCCATCGAGCCTGGTGCGGATGCGCGCGTCGATGGCGTCGCGCAAATCTTGCATGATGGCGTCATAGCGCAGCAACAGCCCGCCGCTTACCGGCGGCTCGACGATCCTGATCGAGCCCGTGACGAAACCGGAGGCGCCGATGCCCTGGAAGAACATGTCGCGGGCGAAATTGTAAGAGCCCGGCCGCAACGGTGCGAGCGGCGGCTGCAGCCGCGCCTTCAATTCGACGAAGCTGCCGACAGCGGGCGCGGTGCCCTTGCGGACCGACAGCCGCACCCGCTCCAGCCTGACCAGGGAGCGCGGGCTTTCCATCGTCGCAACCCGCAGCACGAAGCGGTCGGTGCGCTCGCGGATGTCGCGGGTCTCGACGAAGCCCGACAGCGACACTCCATACATCGGCCGCGCCAATACGCCATGTCCGATCCACACCGTCCGCCACGTCGCGCATGCAAAGCCGGCCGCGATCGCGGCGATCATCACGGCCACCGGAAACAGTTTTTGCCGCCGCAACAGAAACGCCCCGGCGCAAAACAAGCCCGCCGCGGCCGCGGTGACCCATGCGACCGGCTCGTGGCCGGCGGCAAAATAGAACGCGATGCCGACGCCGAAGGCGACCGGCACCCACGGCAACAGCCGCCCGGCCCCGGCTTCGGCGGCGATCCATTCGCGCAGTTTTGCCACGAAGGACGACCACGTCTCGGAGCCGGACGGCGCGTAGCCGCCTGCCCGCGCCGCCTCGCGCGGCGGCCAGGTTCCGGCAACCCCTCCCGTCCGGGCCCTGCGAGCCTCCGCCATTTACGCCGCACCCTGCGATCCCGTGCAGGGGAGGATGCTATCGGAAGCTGTGGGCGCGCGAAAAGTGGAACGGATGCGGAATGCAGGGAAAATGCAATCGCAAACCCCAGGCGTTTTCGGCCGCCGTTTACCATGTGGCCGAACCCTCCATTAGGAAATTCGGCCTACCAACAAGGTGGGGTAAAGCGTTCTGGCTTTTCGAAGCCGGCTTCGCTGCAGGCTTTGGGGGGCTCATCATGATCAATTCGAAACTTGTGCTTTCGACCGCAGCGGCGATCGGCGCGATCCTCGGGGTCGGCGCGGCGTCGGCCGCCGATTTCGGCGTGCCCTACACCAAGGCGCCCGCCTATGCGCCGATCAATCCGGTCATCAACTGGGCGGGCTTTTACATCGGCGCCAACGCGGGCGGGTTGTGGGCCCATTCCGACGTCACCGACGTCAATGGCTACGCGGCATTCGCGCTGCCGGGCACGGTGACGCCGGTCAACACCAGCGGCTTCCTCGCCGGCGGTCAGGCCGGTTACAACTGGCAGGCCAGCAACTACGTGTTCGGCCTCGAAGCCGACGGCGGCTATATGGACATTGGCGGCAATACGCTGTTGACCGGTACCGCTTCCGGAACCCGAGTCGGGTTGCGCAGCGGCGCCTATGGCGACTTCACCGGCCGGCTCGGCATCACCTGGAATCGCGCCCTGTTTTATGTCAAGGGCGGCTACGCCATCATCGATAACGCATCGACCTTCAGCACCGTCACCGGCTCGTTCTCGGGCAGCAGAATGCACAGCACCGATTCCGGATACACGATCGGCGGCGGCGTGGAGTACAAGTTTGCGCCGAACTGGAGCGCCAAGGTCGAATATCTGCATTTCGATTTCGGCAATACGCTTGGCTATACCGTCTTCAACGCCTTCGGCTTCCCCGCAGCGTTCAATCAGAACCTGCGGATCGAGACCGTCAAGCTCGGCGTGAACTACACCTTCGACGGCCCGATCATCGCGCGCTACTGACCGGTGCCGGCGTTCGCCGGCAACCGGGAGCCATGACGCTCATTTCAGGAAATCGAGCATCTGCTTGACGTCGTCGGCATGCGCGCCGCCAGGTGCAAGAACGAGATACTGCCTTAGGGCTTCCACCGTGCCCGGTGGCACGATGATCTTGTTGTTCTTGTCCGGCCTTCCGTCGCCGAACAGCACAGAACCCTTGATGAAGTAGGCATCAGCCTTTTTGGGATCGGTGGCGATCGCCTTGTCGCAGGCCGCCACCGTCTTCGCTCCCGTCTGGCCCACATTGTACATGACGGCGCAGATGTTGAAGTACGCGACGGCCGGATTGGGATCGAGCGCCGCCGCCTTGTTGTAGGCGGCAATAGCCGCGTCGTTCCGCTTCAGCTTCAAATTGGCGTTGCCCATCATCGTATAGAGCCGCCCCATCGCGGCCGGCGCGGCCTTGTTTTGCGCCGTGTCGATGGCGTGTTGATAGGATGCGGCCGCGTCCTCGTAATGACCCTGGTTGAATTGTGCATCTCCGAGGGCGCCGGAATATTCAAAGCGCGGCTCGGACGCCATCAGCTGCTTCAGCGCGGCTTCGGCTTGCGGCCACTGTTTGGCGTCGAGCGCGGCTTGCGCTTGGGCCACGGCGGACTTTTCGTTTGCACCCTGCGCCATCGGCAGCGGCGTTGCGGCGGGGCTCTGCGCCAGGGCCGAAGCCGCAAACCCGAAGCCTGCCAGCAAGACCAAAGCCCCCAGTTTCCCGCGCATGGTTTTTCCCGTGATCCGCCCGAATACGGCTTTCGCCGCGTTAACTCCTGTTAACCATACTGCGACTACGATTCCCGAATCAAACGGGGATATCGCCATGTCGCGCCGGATCACGCTGTGCGTTCTCGCACTCGCCTCTGCTACGGCCGCGCACGCCGCCGACCTGCCGACCCAGAGCCGGCTGGGCGCGATCTTCGCCGAGCCTGCCGAAGCGCCTCCGCCTGCGTATCTCCCGGCCTACCGGTCCGCTGCATTTCCGGGGCCGATCATCCCCTACACCAACCTGCCCAATCCGGTGTGGAATCGCGGCGGCGCCTACTACGGCTCGGCGTGGTCCTACTACAACCCCGGCCCGTATTATGGCGGGCCCTACGTGCCCTCCTTCGTCCGCCTGCCCTATGTCTGCGGCCTCTACGGCTACTGCGACTAGGCTTGCGCGGCCGCCAAGTTCCCAAGGGCCGCATGCGGCCCGCCATGGCAGAGGCAGGTCCGGGTGGGCAGGATTGTCTGCCCCTGACGGCTTTTCGGTCATCCGTGTGGGCCAGTTCACAGACAGCGATCGCTGCTTGGGCTATTTTGCCGGCATTCAGCGCGCGGAGCACACCCCATGAGGCTCGTCAGGCAATTGTCGATGATGGCGGCTTTCTCGCTTTGTCTGCAGATATTCGGCCCGCAGACGAGCTTCGCGCAAAAGCTGGTCGACCCGAATGCCGTTGCTCCCGAATTTCGCGAGGCCGCCATGAAGCGGCGCGCCGAGCAGATCAGGCAACTCGAATGCGCTCACAAGGCGGACGCCGCCAGGGTTTTGCCGAGGGATAGGACTGCCTATCTCACCCAGTGCCTCGAAGGCGAAGGCTCGGCCACGCCGTAGCCGCGGAACGAAGCCACGAAGCAAGCGCTCCCCAAGCCGGCGGGATCACCTACCCAGCGCCAAGCCCTAAAGCAGCGGTGTCCTGGACGAGACGTGATGGCTGGCGATTTTCCAGCCGCCGTCCTCCCGCACAATCACCCAGCTGATCTTGACCGACAGCGGCGGCGTATCCTCGCCGGGGACGAAAGACGCTATCGCTGCGAAATTGATGACGTCCGGGCCGACCGGCGCGACCGACACATCGCTGAATTCAACGGTCGGCGAACGCCATCGCGGCAGCGCATGGAAATACGCCGCGACCCCGTCACGGCCGCGATAGAGTTGCGATTTCGAGCCGAAGAAGAACGCGTTCTTCGAGTAGAGGGACGCAAGCGCCAGGGCATCCAACCTGTTGAAGGCGGCCGACCATTTCTTGACAATGCCGGAAGCCGTCTCCTCAGCCGCGCCTTGCATCGATCTCAGCCCTTCCCCCCGACTTCCTTGGCAAAGGTGTCGCGCAGGCCGATGGTGCGGTTGAACACGGGATGGCCCGGCGTCGAGTCCGGATCGCGCACGAAATAGCCCTGCCGCTCGAACTGCATCACCTCGTTCGAATTGCCTGCCGCGATCGCGGGCTCGACGCGCGCGTCCTGCAAGATTTCGAGCGATTGCGGATTGAGATCGGCGGCGAAGTTGTCGGCGTCCGGATTGGGTTTGGCAAACAGCTGGTTGTAGATGCGGATTTCGGCCGGAACGGATTTGGCCGCCGGCAGCCAATGCATGGTGGCCTTGACCTTGCGGCCGTCGGGCGCGTTGCCGCCGCGTGTGGCGGGATCGTAGCTGCAGCGCAGCTCGACGACCTCGCCGGCGGCGTTCTTGATGACACCGGTGCATTTGATGAAATACGCATAGCGCAGCCGCACTTCGGTGCCGGGCGAGAGCCTGAAAAACTTCTTCGGCGGATTTTCCATGAAATCATCGCGCTCGATGTAGAGCTCGCGGCCGAACGCGATGCGGCGCGTCCCGGCCGAGGGGTCGTCGGGATGGTTGATCGCCTCGAGCTCTTCACTCTGTCCTTCCGGATAATTCTCGATCACGACTTTCAGCGGCCGCAGCACCGCCATGCGCCGCTGCGAGGTCCGGTTCAGTTCCTCGCGGATGCAGAATTCCAACATGCCGACGTCGACGACGCTGTTGGCCTTCGCCACCCCGATGCGCTTGACGAATTCGCGGATCGCCGCCGGCGGCACGCCGCGCCGCTTCAACCCGGCAATGGTCGGCATCCGCGGATCGTCCCAGCCAGCGACATGGCCGCCGCGCACGAGTTCGGTCAGCACGCGCTTTGACAACAGCGTGTAGGTGAGATTGAGGCGCGCGAATTCGTACTGATGCGGTCTGGACGGCACCGGCAGCTTGTCCAGCAGCCAGTCATAGAGCGGCCGGTGATCCTCGAACTCCAGCGTGCAGATCGAATGCGTAATGCCCTCGATCGCGTCCGACTGGCCGTGGGCATAGTCGTAGCTCGGATAGATCGACCAGACGTCGCCGGTGCGCGGATGGGTGGCGTGCAGGATGCGATAGAGCACGGGATCGCGCAGGTTGATATTGCCCGAGGCCATGTCGATTTTCGCGCGCAGCACGCGGGCGCCGTTGGCGAATTCACCGGCCTTCATGCGGCGAAACAGGTCGAGGTTCTCTTCCACGGAGCGGTTTCGGAACGGGCTGTTCTTGCCCGGCTCGGTCAGCGTGCCGCGGCTGATGCGGATTTCCTCCTGCGACTGGTCGTCGACATAGGCGAGGGCCGCGCGGATCAGGCCCTCCGCCCATTCGTAGAGCTTGTCGAAATAATCCGAGGCATAGAACAGGTTCCTGCCCCAGTCGTAGCCGAGCCAGTGCACGTCGGCCTGGATCGAATCGATATATTCCTGCTCTTCCCTGGTCGGGTTGGTGTCGTCGAAGCGCAGGTTGCAGTGCCCGGCAAACTCCTGCGCAATGCCGAAATTGAGCGCGATCGACTTGGCATGGCCGATATGCAGGTAGCCGTTCGGCTCCGGCGGGAACCGGGTCACGATCTGGCGGTATTTCCCTATCTCGAGATCGGCCTGGACAATGTCGCGAATGAAATCGCGGCCCGCTTCCGCTGTTACCGTTTCTGCTGTCATTGTGGTTTCCAGTTCGGGAATCAGCGGACGTTCTGCCAAATCCTCATCCCCCAAGGAAGGCTTTAGTTATGCCCCGTTCCTGCTATACACCACCGCGCTTTCCGCATGCCCTCTTTGTCCGCGACCCGCCCCCATAATGTCCTCTCCCGTCGTCACGCGCTTTGCCCCCTCGCCGACCGGCTTCCTCCATATCGGAAGCGCGCGCACAGCGCTGTTCAACTGGCTTTATGCGCGCAAGCACGGCGGCACGATGCTGCTGCGGATCGAGGACACCGATCGCGTGCGATCGACCGGTGAGGCGATCACGGCGATCCTCGACGGGCTGAAATGGCTCGAGCTCGATTGGGACGGCGAGGCCATCTACCAGTACAGCCGCGCCGCACGCCATCGCGAGGTCGCGGAAGCGCTCTTGGCCGGCGGCAAGGCCTACCGCTGCTATGCCACGGCGGAAGAACTCGCGAGCATGCGGGAAAAGGCCCGCGCCGAGGGCCGTACGCGGCTCTACAACGGGCTATGGCGCGACCGCGACCCGTCGGAGGCGCCCGTCGGCATGAAACCGACGATCCGGCTCAAGGCGCCCCAAACCGGCGAGACCGTGATCGAGGATCAGGTCCAGGGCCGCGTGGTCTGGCAGAACGAGAATCTCGACGACCTCGTGCTGTTGCGCAGTGACGGCAATCCGACCTACATGCTCGCGGTCGTGGTCGACGATCACGACATGGCCGTCACCCACATCATTCGCGGCGACGACCACCTGATCAACGCCGCGCGGCAGAAGCAGATCTACGATGCGCTGGGGTGGGACGTCCCGAACATGTCCCATATCCCGCTGATCCACGGCCCCGACGGCTCGAAACTGTCGAAACGACATGGCGCGCTCGGCGTCGACGCCTATCGCGCCATGGGATATCTGCCGGCGGCGCTTCGCAACTACCTGGTCCGGCTCGGCTGGAGCCACGGCGATCAGGAGATCTTCTCGACCGAGGAGATGATCGCCGCTTTCGATCTGTCGGGCATCGGACGCTCGGCCGCCCGGTTCGATTTCGCCAAGCTGGAAAATCTCAACGGCTACTATATCCGCCACTCCGACGATCAATCCCTCGTGACGCAGTTCGAGCGCGTGCTGGACTACGTCCCGAACGGTGCTGAACTGAAGACCAAGCTCAACGAGACCACGCGGGCGCAGTTGCTCAAGGCGATGCCGAGCCTGAAGGAGCGCGCCAAGACGCTCATCGAGCTGATCGATGGCTCCTATTTCATCTTCGCCGACCGGCCGCTCGAGATCGAGCCGAAGGCCGAGGCGCTGCTAGGCCCGGAAAATCGCGAGCTGGTCGGCCGGCTTCGCGCCGTGCTGGAGGCGGTCTCGCCATGGACGGCGGAAACCACGGAAGCGGCGATGCGTGCCTTCGCCGAAAGCAACAACCTCAAGCTTGGCGCGGTCGCCCAGCCGCTCCGCGCGGCGCTGACCGGGCGCACGACCTCGCCGGGCATCTTCGAGGTGTTGGCGGTGTTGGGAAAACCGGAGTGTCTGGCCCGGCTGGCCGATCAGGCCCCCTCATAAGGTGGCATTCCCCTCCCGCATGCCTATCTTGCGGTGCAAACAGCAATAAGATACCCATCTCACAAGGTGTTTCTGGACTACCGGCCTCCCACGCCATTTAGCCAAATGGCGCCCGCGGCCGCCCGCCTCACAACGATCTCATCGGGGACTTCACGATGGACGCAACATCCAACTCCAAAACCGCAACGCTGACAGTCGGCAACAAGACCTACGATTTCCCGATTATGAGCGGCACCGTTGGCCCCGATGTCATCGACATCGCCAAGCTCTACGGCCAGTCGGGCATGTTCACCTATGACCCCGGCTTCACCTCCACCGCCTCCTGCCAGTCCAAGATCACCTACATCGACGGCGACGCCGGCGTTCTGGAATACCGCGGCTACCCGATCGAGCAGCTGGCGGAAAAGGGCGACTTCCTCGAGACCTGCTACCTCCTGCTCTACGGCGAGCTGCCGACCAAGGCGCAGAAGGAGGACTTCGACAACCGCGTGATCCACCACACCATGGTGCACGAGCAGATGGCCCGCTTCTTCCAGGGCTTCCGCCGCGACGCCCACCCGATGGCGATCATGGTGGCGGCGGTCGGCGCGCTGGCGGCGTTCTATCACGACTCCACCGACATCAACGATCCGCAGCAGCGCATGATCGCTTCGATGCGCATGGTCGCCAAGATTCCGACGCTCGCCGCCATGGCCTACAAATACACGATCGGCCAGCCCTTCATGTATCCGAAGAACTCGCTCTCCTTTGCCGAGAACTTCCTGCATATGTGCTTCGCGGTGCCGTGCGAGGAATACAAGATCAATCCGGTGCTGGCCGACGCGCTCGACAAGATCTTCATCCTGCACGCCGACCACGAGCAGAACGCCTCGACCTCGACGGTGCGTATCGCCGGCTCCTCCGGCGCCAATCCGTTCGCCTGCATCGCCGCCGGCATCGCCTGCCTGTGGGGCCCGGCGCATGGCGGCGCCAACGAGGCGGCGCTGGCGATGCTGTCGGGCATCGGCACCGTCGACAACATTCCCGACTTCATCAAGCGGGTGAAGGACAAGAACAGCGAAGTCCGCCTGATGGGTTTCGGGCACAGGGTCTACAAGAACTACGATCCGCGCGCCCGGATCATGCAGAAGATGTGTCACGCGGTTCTGGCGGAGACCGGCCACGGCGGCGACCCCATGCTCAATGTCGCGATGGAACTGGAAAAGATCGCGCTGCACGATCAATATTTCATCGACCGCAAGCTCTATCCGA
Source organism: uncultured Alphaproteobacteria bacterium (assembly GCA_963721135.1). Classification (GTDB taxonomy): domain Bacteria; phylum Pseudomonadota; class Alphaproteobacteria; order Rhizobiales; family Xanthobacteraceae; genus Bradyrhizobium. The sequence continues at coordinate 257,392 of CAVRIB010000024.1, read as the reverse complement.
ACGTCGACTTCTATTCGGGCATCACGCTGAAGGCGATGGGTTTTCCGACCTCGATGTTCACCGTGCTGTTCGCCGTTGCGCGCACCGTCGGCTGGATCAGCCAGTGGAGCGAGATGATCGAAGACCCGCAGCAGAAGATCGGCCGCCCGCGCCAGCTCTACACCGGTGTTGGCCGCCGCGACTACGTCGATATCGGCAAGCGGAAGTAGCTCACCTCTCCCCGCTTGCGGGGAGAGGTCGGATCGCTCTTGCGATCCGGGTGAGGGGGTACAGGCCTCTCAGCTGACATCAGTTTTCGCGGATAGAGCCCCTCACCCCAACCCTCCAAGAGCGAGCTCCGCTCGTCTCGACCCCACAAGAGCGGGGCGAGGGAGTAGGCAAGTTTCTCACTATGCCGGCCGCCGGCCTGTTCGCATCGTCGCCAGCACGATGTCGGCCGCGCGCACGCTCGGCGGCTTGCCCCCGGTCGACATGCTGGCGTCGAGCTTTGCGAACGCCTCGAGCTGACGGCGGCGGGCCGGGGTGTCCGCCAGTATGTCGCGCAGCGCGGGCAAGAGCTTCTCCGCCGTGCAGTCGCGCTGGATGAATTCCGGCACGACATTGTCGCCGATGACGAGGTTCGCCAGAATGGCCGAGCTCACCTGGATCATGTTCCTGATAACCCAACCCTCGACGGCGCCGACCTTGTAGGCCGCAACCATCGGCACGCCGGCGAGCGCAAGCTCGAGCGTGCCAGTGCCCGACTTGACGAGCGCCGCGTGCGCAATCCGGAACGCCGCCCGCTTCTCCGGCTCGCCGGTCAGGACCCTGGGCGCGACCTTCCAGCCCTTCACCCCCTCGGCGACCGCATCTTGCAAATGCGGCATGGTCGGAAGCATCAGCTCGAACGCGGAGCCCTCCGCCTGCAGGCGGGCCAGCGTCTCGCCGAACACCGCGATGTGATGGCTGATCTCGCTGCGGCGGCTTCCCGGCAGCACCAGCAGGACCGGCGGCGGCTCATCGCGCCGCTTCCGCTCGTCAGCATTGGGGCGGAGCGTGACAAGCTGCTCGGTCAGGGGATGGCCGACATAGCTGCAGGGCGGACCGCGCAATCGGCGGTAGGCCTCGGGCTCGAACGGCAGCAGGGCAAATACATGATCGACATAGCCGCGCATCGCGCGCGCCCGGCCCGGCCGCCAGGCCCAGACCGACGGCGAGACATAGTCGACGATCGGGATCGCGGGATCCCGCGCCCGTACGCGCCGCGCCACCCGATGGGTGAAGTCGGGACTGTCGATGATCACGAGAATATCGGCCGCGGCGTCCGTCACCGCGTCAGCGGTCTCGCGGACCAGCCGCAGCAGGCCCGGCAATTGCCTGACCACCGCCGCCAGTCCTATGATCGACAGCTGCTCGATCGGAAACAGCGAGGCCAGCCCCTCGCGCGCCATCGACTGGCCGCCGACGCCCTCGAAGCGGACGGCATCGCCGAGACGCTGGCGCAAGACTTTCATCAGGCTCGCGCCAAGGCGGTCGCCCAATTCCTCCGTCGCGATCAGGAAGATTTTCCGCACGACATTTGCCGTTGCGCGCGGCGCCATCACGCCGATAATCCCGTCACGAAGAGGCCGGCGGCATCGGCGGTCTCGATCACGGCCTGCGGTTCGGCGACAAGGGTGCTGCCGGCGACGATCGCGATTCCGGAAAGCCCCGCGGCGGCGGCGCCTTCGATCGTCCTCGGTCCGATAGTCGGAAGGTCGTAGCGGAGATCCTGTCCGCTTTTCGGCGCCTTCACCAGCACGCCGCGGGCCGTGCCGGCGCGAATCCGACCCTCCGCGCGCAGCCGCGCCACGCGAGCCAGCAAGGCGTCGGTGCCCTCGATGTCTTCCACCGCGATCACATGTCCATCGATCACGACCGCGGCCTGACCGATGTCGAACGGACCGAGCGCACGCAACACGTCGCGCCCCCTGGCGATATCGGCCGTGGCATTCTCATCGGGCGCCGCGCGGGTAAAACATCCCTCAGGCGCCAGCAGATCGGGGGCGACATCCCTGATCCCCACCATCCGGAAGCCGTCCTCTTCGAGAATGCGGCCGATCCCCGACAACAGATGATCGTCGCCGCCGCGGAACGCCGCGGCCACCCGGCCGATGGCGCGCAACCCTCCCCAATCGAGCCGCAGCTCCGACAGCGCCGGCCGCACCAAGGCCCCGATGAAAACCAGGTCGCGGCAGCCCTCCGCGCGAAACAGTTTTGTGGCCCTGCCGAGCTGGCCGAGCGCAATCCAGTGATGACGAAAGCGCGCGACCGCGACCGGATCGCAGGCGCCTTTCAGCGCGAACAGCACCGGACGTGAAGCCGCGCGCGACCAGCAAATCGGCGACCGCGAACGGCATCACGCCGCCAGCCGCGATCACGCCGATCGGCGACGAAGCGTCGATCACCCGATCTGCCGTGGTCGAGCGTCTGCGTCATCAAGCCTATTTGCCGCCTTTTGCCGGCTGGCACAGCTCGCGATGTTTTCCGGCATCGATGAAATCGAGAATTTCCGCGATCGCGGCATCGGTCGCGGCCTGCGGCCGCAACGCTTCCAGGCGCTCGGTGAACAGGCCGGAGCCGTGAAACAGCTTCATGTAAAACGATCTGATCCTGGCGAGGCGCTCGCGGCTGAACTTGCGCCGCTTCATGCCGACGAGGTTGAGACCGGCGAGCCTTGCGTTCTGGCCGTGGGCAAGCGCGAACGGGATCACGTCGCTGCGCACGATCGTGGCCGCGCCGACCATCACCTGCGAGCCCGACCCGGCCGAACTGGTGCACCGCCGACAGCCCGCCGATGAAGACGAAATCGCCGATCTGGCAATGCCCGCCGAGCGTCGCCGAGGTTGCGAAAATCACGTCGTTGCCGACCACGCAGTCGTGGCCGACATGGCTGCAATTCATGAAATAGCCGCGCGCGCCCACGCGGGTGACGCCGCCGCCGGCACGGTGCCGGCGTTCATGGTCGACTGCTCGCGGATGGTGCAGCCCTCGCCGATTTCGAGCCGGGTGAGTTCGCCGCGCCAGCCCAGCGATTGCGGCGGGTGCCGAGCGAGACGAACGGATAGATCGTGCAGTCGTCGCCGATCGTGGTTTGCGCGGAGATGTGCACATGGGCGACGAGCTTGCAGTTGGCGCCGATCGCGACGTGCGGGCCGATGATGCAGTAGGGACCGATCGAAGTGCCCTCGCCGATCACGGCGCCGTCCGCAACCCGCGCGGTGGGATCGATCCTGCTCATGGTTGAGGTATTCGCCAATATCGCCGTTGACGTGGTTGGGGTTTTCCGGTGGTTAGCGCGGCCTCCCGGCACTGTCCAGTGACGTATGGTTACCCTGTATTGCCATGGATTGCGGGCGCGCGTTCGGGACCCGCGCAAGCTCGCGAGGAAAAGCCGGCGCGATCCGGCCGGATCGCTATTTCGCCCCATGCGTGGGCGGTCTGGATGTACGGGCCCGACTGAATTCGTTTTATCACGGTCGCAAAATCTTCCTCGAAGCTGACGAGGTGCTCGCGGCCGAACAGAATGGCCGAGCCGGTACCCTGCCCGGGCTGGACCATCAGGATTTCGTCGACGTTCACCAAAACCTCGCGTGTCGGCGGTCCCGGTCGTTTCAGCACAACGAAAACAGGCATTGCGGCCTCCCTGGCTGGCGCTGTCGCTTACGCGCAAATCGGACGGTGCCCCGGTTGTAAGGCAATTCGGCCGGCTGCCGATCGATGATTATTCAGGTCATATCCGCCGGCGATACCGTGATGTCGCGAGGCCGTTTTGAACGGCCGTTTCCCCCTCAGTCGGTCAGCATCGCGCCGATGTCGGCCTCGGCGACCGTTGCGCCGCCCACCCTGGCCTCGCCGTGAAACCACCACATGGTCTTGCGCCGGCCGATGCTGCGCATGTGATACTCGATGGTGTCGCCGGGCATCACCGGTTTGCGAAACTTGCACTTGTCGATCGTCAGGAAATACACCGCGCGCGGCCGTTCGGTGCCCTCGACCGACTTGATGCCGATGACGCCTGCGGTCTGCGCCATGGCTTCGATCATCATCACGCCGGGATAGACCGGACGATCCGGAAAGTGCCCGAGAAACGGCGGCTCGTTGAAGGTGACGTTCTTGATCCCGATCCCGGAATAATCGGTCCGGATATTGATGACGCGGTCGATCAGCAGCATCGGATAGCGATGCGGAAGCGTCTTGAGGATCTCGTTGATATCCACAAGCTCAAATCTGACCGATGCCTCCCCCATCACTCCCGCCCCTCGCCCTTCGGATCGCTCTCGCGCACCAGACGTTCCACCGCAACGATCTCACGGAACCACTGCTTGGTCGGCTTGGCAAAGTGACCGCCCCAGCGCCCGCCGGGCGGAATGTCGTCCTTGACGGCGCTCATCGCCGTGACCTGGGCCCCCTCGCCGATGCGCAGATGATTGTTGATCCCCACCTTGGCCCCCAGCGCCACATTGTCCTCGATGGTCAGGCTGCCCGCGAGCCCGATCTGGGCCGCCAGCAGGCAATGCCTGCCGATGGTCACATTGTGACCGATCTGCACCTGATTGTCGATTTTGGTGCCCTCGCCGATCACGGTGTCGCGCAGGCTGCCGCGATCGATGGTGGTGCCGGCGCCGATCTCGACGTCGTTCTGGATCAGCGACCCGGGCGGTCTGCGGCACCTTCAAATGGCCGTCCGGCCCGAAGAAGACGAAGCCGTAGCCGTCCTGGCCGATGCTGCATCCCGGATGGATCAGGACGTTGTTGCCGATCAGCGCGCACTGAATGGCCGTGCGCGCGCCGACGTTGCAGTCCCTGCCGATCCGGACATTGGCGCCGATCACCGCGCCCGCGCCGACGATGGTCCCGGCGCCGATCTCGACGTGGGGGCCGATCACCGCCAGCGGTTCGACGATCACGCCATCTTCCAGATGCGCGCTCGCGTCGATGATGGCGGAAGCATCAATTCCCGCTGTGCCGAACCAGGACTGCGGACGCAGCGCATCGCGGTAGAGCTCGCGCGCGATCTTGACGAATTCGCGGAACGGATGCGTCGCGCGCAACACGGCGACATGGGCAGGGACGGACGCCTCGAAGCGCGCTGCACCAGACAGGCCCCGGCCCTGGTCGAAGCGAGCTGGTCGGCGTATTTCAGATTGTCGAAGAACGTCAGATGCATCGGGCCGGCTTCGTCGAGCGACGCCAGCCCCCTGACGATCTGGCCGCCGCGCGCGGCATCGACCAAATGCGCCTGCGTCAGCGCGGCGAGTCGAAGCCAGCGTCGACGCAGGCGGTTGTTCAAAGAAGGTCGGCTGCGCCATTCCACCCGTCGCGGTCCGGCCGGTGATCGCAAATCAGCGCCCGGCCTGGTCGATCAGAACCGGGCCCCCCCCATGTTGAGCTGCGCCTTCTTCCCGCGAACCGGTACCGTTCGCTCGAAAACGCCTAGAAGATCGTCCCGCCGCCAAACTTGAATTGCTGCACGCCGGTCGTACTTGCCCTTGGTCATCGGGATCGCAAAGTCGAAGCGCAGCGGACCAAACGGCGAGGCCCAGATCAGGCCGACGCCCACGGAGGTGCGAACAGTGTTGCCGCTGTCGTACTGCAATCCCAGACAGGTGCCCGGCGACGGCGGAGCGTGGTCGGCGGAATACAGCCGGGTACGTTGACTTCGCCGGTGGCGGCCCACGAGGTCGGCCCCTGATAGTCCTACAGGCCGCCGGCGTCGGCATAGACGGCGCCCTTCAGACCCACTTCCTTCGGCAGGAACCAGAACGGCATCTGCAATTCCACCGAGGCGCCCCAGTATTTGGTGCCGCCGAGCGCGTCCTGCGTGCCGTAGGGATTGATGTCGCGCGGACCGATGCCGTTCGGGGCAAAGCCGCGCACCAGGTTCGGGCCCATCTGGAACTGATCGAGCATGCGCAGCTCGTTGTTGCCGACCTTGTTGAGCATGCCGCCCTGCAAGTGGATCAACCCGACGATGTCGGAGACCAGCGGCTGGTAGTACTTCCCGTCGATCGCGCTCTTGAGATAGGTCACGTCGCCGCCGACGCCGGCGAAGTCCTGCTTGAAATCGATCAGCAGGCCGTCGGTCGGGTTCTTGTTGTTGTCCAGCGTATTGTAGTCCAGCGAATAGCCGATCGACGAGGTCAGCGAGCGCCGCTCGCCAGTTCCTTGCGGACCGGCAGCGAGGCCTCGCCGTCGCTGTAGCACCACAGGCCGACGCCCGAACTGTCGACAGCCCCCAAGGCGTCGCGCTGCGCACCGTCCGGCGTTCACCAACGCCGGCGACGGGTTGAAGGCAAGCAAGCGCGTTGGCCGGGATTGTTGTTACAATTGGCCAGATAATACGGCAGCGACATGTTCTGCTGATAGATCGAATAGCGAAGCTGCAGCGAGAGATCCTCGCGCAGCGCGAAGCCGAGCCGCGGGCTGAAGCCGATCGTCTTGGTGCCGTAGGAGATATAGCTGTTGGCGAGTTGCTGGCGCTAGAACACGTCGAGGCCGAGCGCGACGCGGTAATCCAGCAGATAGGGATCGACGAACGACAGCGATAAGCCGCGGGCGTACTGGCCATAGGTCACCGATGCCTTGGCGAACAGGCCGCGGCCGAGGAAGTTGCGCTCGGAGATGCTGACCTCGGCAAGCGCGCCGTCGGTGGTCGAATAGCCGCCCGAGACCGAGAAGTCGCCGGTGGATTTCTCTTCGAGATCGACGTTGAGAATCACGCGATCGCTCGACGAGCCGGGCTCGGTGGTGATCTTCACGGTCTTGAAGTAGTCGAGGTTCTTCAGCCGGCGCTCGGCGCGATCGACCAGCGCGCGGTTGTAGGCGTCGCCTTCGGCGATATCGAATTCGCGGCGGATCACGTAGTCGCGGGTGCGGGTGTTGCCGCGCACGTTGATGCGCTCGATATAGGTGCGCGGGCCCTCGTCGATGGCGAAGCTGATGGTAACGGTGTGGTTCTCGAAGTTGCGGTCGCCGCGCGGACGTACGATGGCGAAGGCGTAACCGCGCCGCGAGGCCTCGATCTGCATTTCCTCGACGGATTTCTCCAGCGCTTCGGCGTTGTAGAGCGAGCCGACACTGACGCGCGAGAAGCTGCGCAGCGCGTTGCCGTCGAGCGTCGGAATGCTGGACTGGAAATTGACCGCAGCAACCCGGTATTGCTGGCCTTCCTCGATCTTGAAGGTGACCAGGAAGCCCTTCTTTTCCGGATCGTATTCCGTCAGCGCGCCCACCACCTGCACATCGGCAAAGCCGTACTTCAGATAGAAACGGCGAATCAGGTCGCGGTCGGCTTCGACCCGGTCGGGGTCGTAGACATCGCCGCCGCCGAGGAAGCTCAGGAGATTGGCTTCGTGCGTCTTGATGATGTCCTTGAGGCGGTACGACGAAAAATATGGTTGCCGATGAACTCGACCGACCTGACGCCGGTTTTAGCCCCCTCGCTGATCTCGAAGACGAGGTCGACGCGGTTGTTCGGCTGTTCGATGATTTCGGGATTGACGTGCACGTCGTATCGGCCGGAATGGCGATAGATTTCGACGATGCGCTGGGCGTCGGACTGCACCATGGGCCGCGAAAACGTACCCCTCGGCTTGGACTGGACTTCCGCCGAAAGCTGTTCGTCCTTGATCTTCTTGTTGCCCTCGAAGGCGACGCGGTCGATCACCGGGTTCTCGATCACGGTAACCAGCAGGTGGCCGTGATCCTGGCTGATCCTGACGTCCTGGAACAGGCCGGTCTCGATCAGCGCCTTGAGGCCGTCATCGATGGCCGCCTGATCGAGCCGCCCGCCGGGACCCGGCTTGAAATAGGAACGGATGGTCTCGACCTCGACCCGGCGGTTACCTTGCACTTCGATGGAAGAAACGGTCTGGGCGACGGCCGGCGACGCCACAAGCATCGCGGCCAGCGTGACGGCTGACCGGCATGGCGAACATGATCAGGGCGGCGAACAAGCCCCCCCGGACTCGCATTCCAAAATTCATGCGCAACGCGCCCTTGTCATTCCAGTGCCGGACCGCACCCCCACGATCCGGCAGATTCCCGATTAATTGTCCCGCTTGTAGCCAATTTCGCCTAGGCGGCAAACGACCGATGCGGGGCAATTTCAATTTCATTCCAAGACGTTGCCTATTGGCCACGTCACAAAAAAGCCGTTTCACGATGCAGCCAGATGCAGGATGTCGTTGTAGGTCGCAAACACCATCAGCATCAGCACCAGACCCAGCCCGATCCGGAACCCCATCTCCTGCGCCCGTTCCGACAATGGCCGTCCACGAACGGCCTCAACCGCATAGAACAAAAGGTGACCGCCATCGAGCAGCGGCACCGGGAACAGGTTCAGCAATCCGATCGACACCGAAAGCAATGCGGCGCAAAGGCAACAGGAACTGAAAGCCCAAGGCTCGCAGCCTGTCCCGAGAGTTGGGCGATGCGAAGCGGACCACCGACCTCGTCGGCGCCACCATGGCCCATGAACAGCGTGCCGACAGAACCTGAAGGTGTCGTGACGATGAACCAAACTGCTCCGTGCCGAGCTTGAGCGCTCCCAGAAACCCACGGGCCGTGGACGATTTCGGATCGTTCGGCCCGCTCTTGTACTGGATGCCGAGCATCCCGATCTTGTGGCTATTGCCGAAAATGTCCTTTTGCTCTTTTAGCGCAGGCGTCGCCCTGATCGATACGTTCGAACCGCCGCGCTTGACCGAACACCAGTTCGAACCCGGGCTCGTCGACACAATCTGCTGCATATCGGCGAAGCTTTCGATGGCGTGTCCGTCAATTGACGTCACGACGTCGCCGACTTCGAAACCTGCCGCCGCGGCGACGCTCCCGGCCTGGACGACGTCGACGCGCGCAGATCGTACTCGGCTTGCCGTAGTACAGCGCCATGCCGGCAAAGATCACGATGGCAAGAATGAAATTGGCGATCGGACCGGCGGCCACGATCGCCGCCCGCGGCGCGACCTTTTTGTGGTGGAAGCTGCCTTCGCGCTCCTCCTCGGTCATGTTGGCGAGCGTTTCGGCGGACGGCGTCGAGGCCTCACTGTCGTCGCCGAAGAACTTGACATAGCCGCCGAGCGGGACGGCCGAGACCTTCCAGCGCGTGCCGTGGCGATCGTTGAAACCAACGAGTTCCGGCCCGAAGCCGAGCGAGAACGTTAACACTTTCACGCCAGCCCAACGGGCGACCAGAAAATGGCCCAGCTCATGGAAGAAAACCACGATCGTCAGGACGAACAAAAAGGGAATGAGGTAACCGATGAGCCCATGGCTCAACGTATTGAAACTATGGACAAAAAACTCGGACATCCGATTCCTCTCAAGCAGAGCCGGAGGCCCTGTCCTTAACCCTCTAGGATGCCTTTAAGGCAATTTGAGGCAAGAGGGTGGCAGCTTTATTTCGGACGTTATGGTCAATGCCGATGGCATCGTCGGCCGAGGCGAGCGGCGCCAGATTTCCGGATCGCACCCAGTCGTTCAGCGTCGCTTCGACGAGCCGCGCGATCGCGCCAAACCTGATCTTGCCGGCGATGAACGCGGCCACCGCCACTTCGTTGGCGGCATTGTATACCGTGGTCGCGCCACGTCCGGTCCTTAAAGCTTCGTAAGCAAGCCGCAGCGCCGGAAACCGCTCGAAATCCGGAGCCTCGAAGGTCAGCTGTCCGATCCTGGCGAGATCGAGCTTGGCGGCGGGACCCTTGATGCGATCGGGCCATCCGAGGCAATGCGCGATCGGCGTGCGCATGTCGGGCGCGCCGAGTTGCGCGACGACGGAACGGTCGGAGAATTCCACCATGCCGTGAATGATCGACTGCGGATGCACCAGCACGTCGATCTCGTCCGGCGTGAGCGCAAACAAATAGGAAGCTTCGATCACCTCGAGACCCTTGTTCATCATCGATGCGGAATCGATGGTGATCTTCTGTCCCATGCTCCAGTTCGGATGTTTTAGCGCCTGTGCCAGCGTCGCCTGCTCGATGTCGGCAGCGGCCCAGGTGCGGAACGGCCCGCCTGACGCGGTGATGATGACGCGCAGCAGTTCCTCGCGGTTGCCCGAACCCAGCGCCTGAAACAGCGCGTTATGTTCGGAGTCCGCGGGCAGGATGCAGGCGCCGGCCTTCGCCGCACGCTGCATGAAGAAATCGCCTGCGCAGACCAGGCATTCCTTGTTGGCCAGCGCAACGGTTGCGCCGCGATCGACCGCGGCGAGCGCGGGCTTCAACCCGGCGGCACCGGAGACCGCGGCCATTACCCAATCCGACGGCCGGGCGGCCGCCTCGATCACGGCGCTTTCGCCGGCGCCGCATTCGGTGCGCGTCCCGGCGAGCGCCTCCTTCAGCTCCGCAAGCCGGGAGGGATCGGCGATCGCCGCATATCGCGCGCCGAATTCCCGTGCCAGCTTCGCGAGCGCCGGCACGTTGCTGTTGGCGGTCAGCGCCTCGACCCGGTACCGGTCGCGCGCGGCCCGCAGCAAGTCCATCGTGCTGTCGCCGATCGAACCGGTGGCGCCCAGCACGGTCACGGTGCGCACGGCGGAGACCGCGGCGCGGTTGTTACGCAATGGTACTGCGCTCATGCCCTCACCAAACCATAAGACCGCGGCCGACGCCATCCACGCCGCATCGCAAAACGCCGAAAATCGCCGCCATCACCACGGCGGCGACATACCCGTCGAGACGGTCCATCAGCCCGCCATGCCCGGGAATGAGATGGCTGGAATCCTTGACGCCGAAACGGCGCTTGACTGCCGACTCGAAGAGATCGCCAAGCTGGGACGCGATCGAAAGCGCAGCCCCCAGCAAGAGGAGCGGCCCGGTATTGCCGAGGCCGAGCGCGACAAAGCCCGCGGCAACGATCAGGCTCGCGGCAAAACCGCCAATCGCGCCCGCCCATGTCTTGCGCGGGCTCACGCGCGGCCAGAGTTTCGGCCCGCCGATGCCGCGGCCTGCAAAATATCCGCCGATATCGGTCGCCCACACGACGAGCAGGATCAGGAGCAACGCCTCGAAGCCGTAAACCTGATCGAGGCGTACCAGCACGGAAGCGACTTGCGGCGCCCCGGCATAGCAAAATCCCGCAGCGCTCCAGCCCCGCGGCTTGGACGAGAGCAGGACGACGGCAGCCAGCCCCAGCACCAGGGGGAAGGCGACCGCATCGATTCGCCCCGAGGCAAGGCAAAACCCAGCCGCCGCGAGCGCAACGACACCGGAGGCGACCACGCGCATCTGGCGCGCCCTGCCCACGACCATCAGCCATTCGACATAGAGGCCGATTGCCCCGAGCGTCACCAGCGTAGTCCACGGCCATCCGCCGGCATGGGCCGTCGCGATCGCCGTGGGCGCCAGCACCAGCGCGACGACGATGCGCACCACGAGATTGCGCCTTCCCTGCCCGGCGGCAGCGGGCGCTGCTTCGCCCTCGGTCACGACCCGGTTTTCGCGGCCAGACCGCCGAACCGGCGTTCCCGCCTGGCATATTCTGCGATCGCGTCCTCGAGCGCGGCCTTGTCGAAATCCGGCCAGTGGATCGGCACGAACACGAGTTCGCTGTAAGCCGCCTGCCACATCAGGAAATTCGACAGCCGCTGCTCGCCGCTGGTGCGAATGATCAGATCGGGATCGGGAATGTCGGGCGCATCGAGGTACTGACCGAGCGTATCGGCGTCGATCGAGGATGGATCGCGCTTGCCGTCGGCGACCTCGCGCGCGAGCCGCTGGGCGGCCGCGGCGATCTCCTGTCGCGATCCGTAGTTGAAGGCGACCACGAGATGCAGCCTGGTATTGGCCCTGGTCAATTCTTCCGCCTCGTTCAACAGCGCGCAGATGTCCGGTTCCAGTCCGCCGCGCTCGCCGATCACGCGCACGCGGACGCCGTCACTGTGCAACGTCGCGAGGTCGTTGCGGATGAATCGCCGCAACAGGCCGAACAGGTCGCCGATTTCGGTTGCCGGACGCGACCAGTTTTCCGAGCTGAACGAGAAGATCGTCAGGTAGAGAATGCCGAGTTCGTTGGCCGCGCGAACGACGCGGCGCAGCGCCTCGACGCCGCGACGATGCCCTTCCGCGCGCGGCAAGCCGCGCGCCGCCGCCCAGCGCCCGTTGCCATCCATGATGATGGCCACATGCAACGGGCCGCCGGTTCGATCCGGCGCTTCGCTCGCGGGCGCTGTGGCATTCGACATCGTTTAGTCCCTTGTGAAGAGATCACGATCCGAGGCGGAACATGATCTCATCTGTTCTGGCATCACCTTTTCAGAAAGCCGGCACTTCTTCCGCAATCATGTCCTAGACGGTGAGGATTTCCTTTTCCTTGGCCGCCAGCAATTGATCGATCTCCGAGATCATGCCGTCGGTGGCCTTCTGCACTTCGGTGGCGAGGCGCTCCTGATCGTCCTCCGAGATCTCGTGATTCTTCTCCAGTTTCTTGACCGTATCGAGACCGTCGCGGCGAACGTGGCGGACGGCGACGCGCGCGGCTTCGGCATATTTGTGCGCAACCTTTACCAGTTCCTTGCGGCGCTCCTGGTTGAGTTCGGGAATCCGCAGGCGCAGCACCTGCCCTTCGGTCGCCGGGCTGAGACCCAGGTTGGAATTGATGATCGCCTTCTCCACGGCCTTGACCATCGATTTGTCCCATACCTGGACCGACAAAAGGCGCGGCTCCGGCACGCTGATAGTGGCGAGCTGATTGAGCGGCATATGGGTGCCGTAGGCATCGACCTGCACCGGCTCCAGCATCGAAGCGGCGGCGCGACCGGTGCGCAAACCACCCAGTTCATGCTTGAGGGCTTGCGTCGCGCCCTGCATGCGGCGTTTCAATTCGTTGATGTCGAACTTACCCGTGGGCATGGCTCTCCTCTCCTGAAAACGCTGCGTCGAGACCACAAGCCTTGCGGTCGGGCACTTCGCCCGTCAGCCAGCGACGATCGTGCCGTGGCCGGTCCCGCGCAGGATTGCGCCGATCGAACCGGGATCGGCGATCGAAAACACGATGATAGGCAGCGACGTCTCACGGGCAAGCGCGAATGCGGTCGCGTCCATGACCTTGTAGCCGCCTTCAATCGCCTGTGAATGGGTCAGCCGGTCAAATCGCCTGGCGGAACGGTCCTTTTTGGGATCGGCGCTGTAGACGCCATCGACATTGGTGGCTTTCAGCACCGCCTGGGCGCCGATTTCGGCGGCCCGCAGGACGGCCGTCGTATCGGTGGTAAAATAGGGATTGCCGGTTCCGCCGGCCAGGAGGACGATCCGCCGTTCGGCGAGATATTTGTGCGCCGCACTTCGGGTGAACAGCTCCGCGATCTCAGGCATGACGAACGCCGACAGCGTTCGCGCCGACGCCCCCCTGCGCTCGATCGCGGCCTCCAGCGCCAGGCAGTTCATCACGGTGGCGAGCATGCCCATGGTATCGGCGGCCGGGCGCGAGACGCCGCGCGACGACACTTCGACGCCCCGGACCAGATTGCCGCCGCCGACGACGACGGCAAGTTCGACCCCCAGTTGCTGCGCCGCGATCAGGTCGCCGGCGACCCGGTCGATCGTCGCCTGGTCCATCCCGGACGACTGCGCGCCAGCAAAATATTCGCCGGAAAGTTTGATCACCACACGACGATAGACCGGCTCAGCCATTTCCGAATCGCCTTCCTTCCCGCGCGGGCCCTGCCGCCATATACAACCGGGAGGACCGCTCCGCCGGTTATTTTTTACCGCTGGCTGCCTTCACTTCGGCTGCGAAGTCGGATTCCTGCCGCTCGATTCCCTCGCCGAGAGCATAGCGCACAAATCCCGCGATCTTCACGGGCGCGCCGATCTTGCCCTCAGCTTCCTTGACCGCCTGGGCGACCGATTTGCCGCTGTCATGGATAAAGGCCTGCTCCAGCAGGCAGACTTCCTTGTAGAAGGTCTTCAACCCGGACTCGACGATCTTCTCGATCACGTTCTCGGGCTTGCCCTGCTGGCGATACTTGTCGGCCAGCACGTCCTTCTCGCGCTTGACGACGGTGGGGTCGAGCCCGGCCGGGTCGAGCGCCTGCGGGTTGGCCGCGGCAACATGCATGGCAATCTGCTTGCCGAGAGAGGCGAGTTCTTCGGTCTTGCCGGCGGATTCCAGCGCCACGATCACGCCCATCTTGCCGGCGCCTTCGATCACGGCGTTATGGACGTAGCTCGACACCACGCCTTGGCCTACCTCGAGCGAAGCCGCGCGGCGCAGCGTCATGTTCTCGCCGATGGTGGCGATCGCGTCGGAAATCGCCGTCTCGACCGTCACGGCACCGACCTTGGCGGCCTTGATCTTGTCGAGGTCGGCGCCGACCTCGAGCGCGACCTGCGCGATCATCTTGACCAGGCCCTGGAACTGTTCGTTGCGCGCCACGAAGTCGGTCTCGGAATTGACTTCGACCACGACGCCCTTGGTGGCTGCCGTCAGCGCGCCGATCAGACCTTCCGCCGCAACGCGACCGGCCTTCTTTGCGGCCTTGGACAGCCCCTTCTTGCGCAGCCAGTCGATCGCCGCCTGCATCTCGCCGTTGTTCTCGGTGAGCGCCTGCTTGCAGTCCATCATGCCGGCGCCGGTTGACTCGCGCAGATCCTTGACCATCGCCGCTGTGATTGTTGCCATCGTTGCAATCCTTTGCCTGTCGCGGCGACTGCTGGCCGCGGCCCTTGCCGCCTCGCCGCGTCCACTATCAGGAATGACGGATATCGAGAAAACCGGTGGCCGGCAGACCCGGCCAGCGCTTGCGTTATTCCGCTTCCGCGGTCAGAGCCTTGGCTTGAGCCACCCAGGCGTCGGCGCGAGCCGGAAGTCCGACCTCTTCGCCGATCTGGTGGGCTGTGTCGTGATCGAGCTCGGCGAGCTGCCAGTAGTGGAAGATGCCGAGATCGTTGAACTTCTTCTCGATCGTGCCGGACACGCCGGTGAGCTTCTTGAGGTCGTCGGGAGCGCCGCGCGGTCCGGCGAGGCCCTGGAAGCCGGAGGCCTGCGGCGCGGTCGGGATTTCCTCGCGAGCCGGATGAACCGATGCACCGACGTCGATTCCGGCGTCGCCCTGCGCGCGTGAGATGCCGTCGATCGCGGCGCGCGCGACCAGGTCGCAGTAGAGCGAGATGGCGCGGCCGGCGTCGTCATTGCCGGGGATCACATAGGTGATGCCCTTGGGATCGGAATTGGTGTCGACGATCGCGGCGACCGGGATATTCAGCCGCTGCGCTTCCTGGATCGCGATATCTTCCTTGTTGGTGTCGATCACGAAGATCATGTCGGGCAGCCCGCCCATTTCCTTGATACCGCCGAGCGAGCGATCGAGCTTGTCGCGCTCGCGCTGCAGCGTCAGCCGCTCCTTCTTGGTGTAGGCGTTGGCATCGCCGGAATTGAGCACCTCGTCGAGATGCCGCAGCCGCTTGATCGAACCGGAGATGGTCTTCCAGTTGGTCAGCGTGCCGCCGAGCCAGCGCGAATTGACGAAATACTGCGCCGAGCGCTTGGCCGCTTCCGCGACGCCGTCCTGCGCCTGCCGCTTGGTGCCGACGAACAGGATGCGGCCGCCCTTGGCAACGGTATCGGAGACCGCCTGCAAGGCGCGATGCAGCAGCGGCACGGTCTGGGCGAGGTCGATGATGTGGATGTTGTTGCGGGCACCGAAAATGTAGTCCGCCATCTTCGGATTCCAGCGGTGCGATTGGTGGCCGAAGTGCACGCCAGCTTCCAACAGCTGACGCATAGAGAAATCGGGTAGCGACATCGTATGTGTTCTCCGGTTGGTTCCTCCGGAAACGTGTGGGCAGACGAGCCTTATGGCCCGGCTGCCACCGGACGGCCTTTTGAGCCATGTTTCCGTGTGAGATGCGCCGCTATATAGCGGGATTTCGGCAGGAAGCAAGGAAATTGGCCCATTTTGGCGGGTGCCGGCGGCCAAAGTTGCTGCCGATCAGGCCGCGACCGGAACCACGATCAGCCCAAGATGCCGTGCCATCGGCCGAAAATCGCTGTCATCGTGCAATAGCGGCCTGCGGTTCTCGATACACCAGGTTCCGATCAACAGATCGATGGTCTTGCGAACGGTCACACCGCGCCGGCGCAAGGAACGGAAATTGCGGGCCGCGGCGACGGCAATCGCCTCGCCTGCCATCGGCACGATTTCGAAGCGGCGCAAGAGGGTCTCGACTTGTCGGGCGGCGCGCTCGCCGTCGATACCCTGAAGGACCTCACAAAGCATCAGATCACCGACAACGATTTCATCGGTGCCGAGGATTTCACGCAGGCGCGCCACATGAGGCGCCCTGCGGCCATCGAGGAAGTCGATCCAGACGCTGCTGTCGACAACGATCACCCGGCTCCCCGCCCCTTGCGGCTACTGGCGAGGTTACCGCGCCAGCGGTACTTGCCGAACGAGTCGCCGACTTCCTGCTGCCGCCGCAACCTGACCATCAAACGAAGGGCCTGCTCGACCGTCTGTTTCTTGGTCGGCTGACCCGAGGCCTTCTGAGCCTCCGCCATCAGCGTATCGTCAATATCGATATTGGTGCGCATTTGCGGCCCGCTATTCCATAGATTTGCTGCGTGTGTATGAGGGGAGCATACTGTACACATCAGGTTCCGGCAAATAGTCGCAGTCTCGGTACGAGGCGCCGCGGCGCACGGGATGCGCGGCTTGGCCGATCCTCAGGCGACTATGTCCACCCGACCGTCTTTTAGCCGGTAAATGCCCCCGACCACCCTGAGCTTCTTCGCCTCGACCGCCGCGCCCAGGATCGGGGTTGCCGAGTTCAACTTGCCGACATTGTCGATGACGTTCTGGTGGATCGCCTTGGCGAGCGTATCGCCGCCCTGCTGCATGACCGCCTTGACCGAGGGCGCAAGCCCTTCCACGAGCGAGGGCATGTGCCCCGGCAGCGGCTTGTCGTCCTTCAGCGACTTGATGGCCGCATCGACCGCGCCGCAGCCGTCGTGGCCCAGCACCAGAATCAACGGCACGCCGAGCACGGCCACCGCATATTCCAGGCTCGCGATGGTATCGGTGTTGGCGAAATTGCCGGCGACGCGGCAGACGAAGAGATCGCCGCGCGCGCTGTCGAAGGCGTATTCGGGGGCGATCCGCGAATCGGCGCAGCTCAGGATGGCGGCGTAGGGATTCTGGCCGCCGACCAGCGCCTCCCGCTCATGCCGGAAATCGTGGCGCAGCGCGACGCCCTCGACATAACGGGAATTGCCCTTCATCAGCCGCTCGAGCGCGGCATCGGGCGACAGGACATTCTGCGGCTTGGGCGGCTTCTTTTTCTTTTCCTTGTCCTTTTCCTTCTCTTTGGCCTCGGCGGCACCGGCCAGGAGAAGGCCGACCGACGAGGCCGCGAACAGAAGCATGGTGCGCCGTGACGGCGCCAGCGAACGACGGGAATTTTCGCGGCAAATCTCGCACATCGTAATCTCCCTCCGTGACGAGGCTACAGCGTCTGCACGTCGACCACGCCCGACACCGCCTTGATGGCGCCCGCGATCTGCGGGGAGACCTTGAAGCGGCCGGGCAGCTTCATCTCCACCTCGGTTTCGAGGTCGAGCATCATCACCAACGAGACATCGCCGTCGGCGCGCGCAGGGCCTGCCTGCGCGGCCGCCTCGGGCATTTGCAGCCGCTTGGCGATGGAATCGAGCGGCCGGGTATCGCGCACGAAAATCCGCAAACCCTTTTGGGTTTTCGCCGCGGCGTCATCGAGCGGCTCGGCGTGCAGCACGCGGGCCCGGACGTCCTCGCCCTGCAACTCGGCGCCGAGCTGCAACAGCACGGCGGCGCCCGGTTCCAGCACGTCGCGATATTGCGCTAGCCCTTCGGAAAACAGCACGGCCTCGAAATGGCCGGTGGGGTCGGACAGGCCCATGATGCCCATCTTGTTGCCGGTCTTGGTGCGCCGCTCCATCCGTGACACCACGGTCGCGGCAACCTTGCCGGCGGTGGCGCCGGTTTTGACCGCGCGCGAAAACTCAGCCCACGACTGTACCCGCAGCCGTTTCAGAACGGTGGCGTAATCGTCGAGGGGATGGCCGGACAGGAAGAAGCCGATGGCGTCGTATTCGCGCCGCAGCCGCTCCGCCGGCAGCCACGGTTCGACCTGCGGCAGCATGATGGTCGGCGCGTCGGCGGCGTTGCCGAACATGTCGTTCTGGCCGATCGAGGCGGCCTCGTGGCTGCGCTGGCAGGCCGCCAGGATTGCTTCTGCTCCGGCGAACACCCGCGCGCGGTTGTTGTCGAGCGTGTCGAAGGCGCCGGCGGCGGCCAGGCTCTCAATCACGCGCTTGTTGATGGCGCGCGGATTAACGCGGCTCGCGAAATCGGCGAGCGAGGTGAACGCGCCGCCCTTGCGCGCCTCGACGATCAGCTCGACCGCCTGGTGGCCGACGCCCTTGAGCGCCGCGAGCGCATAATAGATGGTGCCGTCGGCGACCTCGAAGGTGGCGCCGGAGCGGTTGATCGAGGGCGCCTCAACCTTGATGCCGAGCCTTTGCGCCTCGGCGCGAAACTCCGAGAGCTTGTCGGTATTGTTGAGGTCAAGCGTCATCGACGCCGCCAGGAATTCGACCGGGTAATGCGCCTTCATGTAGGCGGTCTGGTAGGACAACAGCGCATAGGCCGCCGCGTGGCTCTTGTTGAAGCCGTAGTCGGCGAATTTTGCCAGCAGCTCGAAGATGGTGTCGGCCTGGGCGCGCTGGAGGCCGCGCTCCACTGCGCCCGAGACGAAGCGCTCGCGCTGCTGCTCCATCTCTTTGCGGATCTTCTTGCCCATCGCGCGGCGCAGCAAGTCGGCTTCGCCGAGCGAATAGCCGGCCAGCACCTGCGCGATCTGCATCACCTGCTCCTGGTAGATGATGACGCCGAAGGTCTCTTTGAGGATCGGCTCGAGCTTGGGGTGCAGATATTCCGGCTCCTCGTCGCCGTGCTTGCGCAGGCAGTAGGTCGGGATGTTCGCCATCGGACCCGGGCGATACAGCGCCACCAGCGCGATGATATCCTCGAAGCGGTCGGGACGCATGTCGACCAGCGCGCGCCGCATGCCCTGGCTTTCCACCTGGAACACGCCGACCACATCGCCCCTCGCCAGCATCCGGTAGCTTTCGGCATCGTCGAGCGGCAGCTGCGCCAAATCGAGATCGATGCCGCGCCGCTTCAAGAGCTTCACCGCGAGATCGAGCACGGTCAGCGTCTTCAGCCCGAGGAAGTCGAACTTGACCAGGCCTGCGGGCTCGACCCATTTCATGTTGAACTGGGTCACCGGCATGTCGGATTTCGGATCGCGATACAGCGGCACCAGCTCGCTCAGCGGCCGGTCGCCGATCACGATGCCGGCGGCGTGGGTGGAGGCGTGCCGGGTCAGGCCCTCGAGCCGCTGCGCGATGTCGAAGGCGCGCGCCACCACCGGGTCCTCGTCGCGAAACGCCTGCAATTTGGGTTCGCCCGCGATCGCGGCCGCGAGCGTCACCGGGGAAGCCGGATTTTGCGGCACGAGCTTGGTGAGTTTGTCGACCTGGCCATAGGGCATCTGCAGCACGCGCCCGACGTCGCGCAGCACGCCGCGCGCCTGCAGCGTGCCGAAGGTGATGATCTGCGCCACCTGGTCGCGGCCGTAGCGCTCCTGCACGTAGCGGATGACGCGGTCGCGGCCGTCCTGGCAGAAGTCGATGTCGAAGTCGGGCATCGAGACGCGCTCGGGATTGAGGAAGCGCTCGAACAGGAGGCCAAACTGGATCGGATCGAGATCGGTGATGGTCAGCGCGTAGGCGACCAGCGAGCCCGCGCCGGAGCCGCGGCCCGGACCGACCGGAATGCCCTCGGCCTTCGCCCATTGGATGAAGTCGGCGACGATCAGGAAGTAGCCCGCATAGTTCATGCCGGTGATGACGTCGAGCTCGAAGGCAAGACGCGCGCGATAGTCCTCCGCGGTGGTCCCGCGGGCGAGGCCATGGACGCGGATGCGGTTGGCGAGCCCCTCCTCGGCCTGACGGTGCAATTCGGCGGCCTCGTCGCTTGCGGCATCCGCCGCGTTGACCCCGGCGCCGACCGTAAACCGCGGCAGGATCGGCTTGCGGGTAACGGGGCGGAAGGAGCAGCGCTCGGCAATCTCGATGGTGGAGGCGAGCGCCTCCGGCACGTCGGCAAACAGCACCGCCATTTCGGCGCGGGTCTTGAAGCGATGATCGGCGGTGAGCTGCTCGCGATCGGTCTCGGCGATCAGCCGTCCGCCGGCGATGCAGAGCAGCGCGTCGTGGGCTTCGTAATCGTCCGAGGTTGCGAAATACGGCTCGTTGGTCGCAACCAGCGGAAAACCCCTGGCGTAGGCGAGATCGATCAGGCCTGCTTCGACGCGGCGCTCCTTCTCCGCGCCATGGCGCTGCAACTCGACATAGAGCCGGTCGCCGAACAGGCTCGCGAGCCGGTCGCAGCGCGTTGCGGCGAGGGCCGCATGGTCGGCTGCGAGCGCAAGCGAGATCGGCCCGTCGGGACCGCCGGTCAGAGCGATCAGATCCTCGGCGTCGCCCTCGAGCCATTCGAACTTGATGTGGGGGGATTGATGGGTCGGCGTTTCCAGGAACGCGCGCGAGTTCAGCCGCATCAGGCTGCGATAGCCGCGCTCGCGCGCGGCGAGCAACACGATCCGCGCCGGCGCCACGTGAAGCGCGTTTCGGGCATTGGGGTCGTGATCGCCGAAATCGACCGCGAGCTCGCAGCCGATGATCGGCTGGATGCCGTAAGAGGCCATCTTGTCGGAAAATTCCAGCGCCCCGAACATGTTGTCGGTGTCGGTCAGCGCCAGCGCCGGCTGGCGGTCCGCCTTCGCCAGTTCGCCAAGCTTGGCGATCTTGATCGATCCCTTCAGCAGCGAATAGGCCGAATGGACGTGCAGATGAACGAAGCCGGCATTGGACACGGCTGCCGAAGGTTTTGACGTCATGGACCGGGGCATTCAGCTGGGGGTTGGGGCGCGGCCCGCGGCGAGCGGCCGACTCGCTCGCGATGGTGAAGCCTCAAGCCCGACGAGTCCACGCGGAAGGCGCAAGCGCTACGCGCTATCAGGCTTTTCCCCAAGGCATCGGCCATGTCCCCGAACAGGCGTCGGCGATGTCCCCGAACGGTCCTCAGAGCTGCGGGATCAGCTGCGCCCAGACCGCGATCATCCCGATAAACAGCGAAATCGACGCCAGCGCCGCCGCCTCTTCCACGAAAATTTTCAACATGACCCGCCTCCTTGCAATTAAGAACATATAGGGAACATTGTTCCGTTTTTGTTCCAGAAGTCAAGCGGGGGTAGTGGGTCTGTTTGAAAAATGACCTTCAAATATTCCGCTTGGTTAACGGGACTCGCGCCGGGCGAGAGCCTGCGCGGCGGCGGGGTCCTTGCCTTGGTCTGGATCGCGGTCCGGCTTCTGGCCCGTCGCGATGTCGATAATCGACTTGGCGAGCTGGTTGGGGTCGCGCGGGCGTTTAGCGGTCATTGGATGCCGCTACCCGTTTTATGCTCTCTTTGATACCCTGGGCGCGCCCTTCTGCAATCCCTATGGCAACCGCCAATGAGACTCTATCGGCCAACTCGTCGGTTACACCAATGACTGGCCCGCGGGCCGCAATGATCTCGCGCGCCCTCTCAAAGTCCGCTGGAAAAAGTTGCAATTCCATTCTCGGAATATGCGCCCGGAATCGCCCCTTTTCCAGTCCGTTCAGCCGCCATAATCAAACTGACCCACTACCCAAGCGGGCGTTCGATTTGCGGGTTCGAAGATTGGAGCCGTTGGTTAATGCGTTCGATTAGCTCGGATGACGCCTGGCAGGTTCGGGCCGCCGACGGCCATGTCCCGCCCGCTGACCCCCCGCTTTCGGTGCCAAGCAGGCGGGGTCAGGCCTCCAGGTCCCGAAGATATAGCTACCGCGATACCAGGGATTGCCGCAGCAGGTTCCGCCCTCGCCGCATTCGTAGCCGCAATCGGCATTGCCGTCATATCCCAGCGGCGGACATTCCAGCGCCCGCGCAGCGTCGGCCGCCAGCAACCATGTGATGAGTGCGAAGGCGCGAAGCATTCCCTTTCCTCCCGTACGATCAGTCGTCGCTTCGGGCGGAGGGCGGGTTCGGCCTTATTCGAAGGTCTTTTCGGGCTGGACCGTCAGGCGCAAGGCCACTTCGGTCGAGCCGTCAAATTCTTCCAGCACCTGATTGCAGAGCAGGCAGCGGAACTTGCCCCTGTTGCCGCCGACCGAAACGAGTTCGATCCGGCGGTAACCGGCATTGCATTTGGGGCAGATGACGTCGGACTTCCGCATGGGCGGGAATATTAGCCATCGAAACCCCCGGTTCAAGGCGCTACCGGCTCCCCTGCGGCCCCCAGGGCGCCTTGGGCGGGTCGTAGGCGGCCGCGGCCAGCAGCAGAAACAGCGCGCGGTCGCCCCTGTATTTGGCGGCGCGGCGGGTGTGCTCCCACCCCCGCATGATGGTGACCCCATCGCGGTCGCAAACCTGCCATTCCCATTTCAAGGGCTTTCGCCGCGTGATCACCACTTCGAACATGCGAAGCTGCATATCGCCGGCGCGTTACATCCCTTTGCGATTGATCAAAAGCACGACGATTTTTCCACATCAAATTGAAATATTGATCGACCTCCGGTGAATTTGACGGAAGCCCATCCATCTGGCGTCGGCAACCGGAATTGATCCACCAATGCAGTGTTTAAGTATGGGGCTGCACGTCAACGCGCGAACGTGAGTTGACGCAAAACGCGGCCGGTGCTGTCTCCCTTGCAATCTTGAGGAGGATACGATGCGAATGGCAATCTGGGCGTTGGCGTTTGGCTGCGCCGTCTTGATGATCGGCACACTGAGCGCGACCGCGGGCGACTATCCATTCTGCATCAAGGGCGGGGCCTACGATTTAGGGTTCGGCGACTGCAGTTTTTCGACCTACCAGCAGTGCCAGGTAACCGCCTCGGGCCGTGATTCCTGGTGCGACGCCAACCCCTTCTTCAAGGGCAACACCGATATCGCGCCCAGGGCGAGCCGCCCGCGACGGAGATACTAACGCGCGTCGCGACGCTTTCGCGCGCTAATCCAACTCGACGACCTGGCCGTCCACCAGCGACACCCGGCGGTCCATGCGGCCCGCCAGTTCCATATTGTGGGTCGCGATCAGCATCGCGACGCGGGTGGCCTTGACGAGCTGCATCAAGGCTTGAAACACGTGGTCGGCCGTGTGCGGATCGAGGTTGCCGGTCGGCTCGTCAGCCAGCAGCGCCCGCGGCGCATTGGCGACCGCACGCGCGATCGCCACGCGCTGCTGCTCGCCGCCCGACAGTTCGGCCGGCCGGTGCTTGATGCGATCCCCGAGCCCCAGATAGGCCAGGATTTCGGTGGCGCGCTTGACGGTCTCGGCGCGCTTCAGCCCGCGGATCATCTGCGGCAGCATCACGTTTTCCAGCGCCGTGAATTCCGGCAACAGCCGGTGCGATTGATAGACGAAGCCGATGTCGGTGCGGCGGATCTGGGTCCGCTCGGCATCCGAAAGCGCCGAGGTCGCGGCCCCCGCGACATACACCTCGCCGTCATCGGGGCTTTCCAGCAGCCCCGCGATATGCAGCAGCGTCGATTTGCCGGCGCCCGACGGCGCCACCAGCGCCACCGACTGCCCCTCCCACAGCGCGAGCTTGGCGCCGTTGAGGATGGTCAGCGTGGTCTCGCCCTGCATGTACTGGCGCTTGATGTCGTGCAGATAAATGACCGGTACATCTTCTGCCCCCTGCTCCATCGCGCCCTCACTCGTACCGGAGCGCATCGACGGGATCGAGGCGCGCGGCGCGCCACGACGGATAGAGTGTGGCGAGGAAGGACAGCGTCAGCGCCATGATCACGACCGCAGCCGTTTCGCCGAAATCGATCTCGGCGGGCAACTTGGAGAGGAAGTAGAGTTCGGGCGAGAACAGCTCGGTGTTGGTGAGCCAGGACAAAAATTGCCGGATCGATTCGATATTCAGGCAGACCACGAGACCGACGAAAAGCCCGGTTATCGTGCCGACCACCCCGATCGCGGCCCCGGTGATCAGGAAGATCCGCATGATCGAGCCCTGCGAAGCGCCCATGGTGCGCAGGATCGCGATATCGCTGCCCTTGTCCTTCACCAGCATGATCAGGCCCGAGACGATGTTGAGGGCTGCGACCAGCACGATCATGGTCAGGATCAGGAACATCACGTTGCGTTCGACCTGCAGCGCGTTGAAGAAGGTCGAGTTGCGCTGGCGCCAGTCGACCAGAAACACCGGCCGGCCGGCCGCTTCGGTGACAGCCTTGCGGAAGGCGTCGATCTTGTCGGGATTGGTGGTGAACACCTCGATCGAGGTCACGTCGTTGTTGCGGTTGAAATAGGCCTGCGCCTCCTTCAGCGGCATGAACACGAACGTCAGGTCATAATCGGACATCCCCATCTCGAACACGGCTGCGACCTTGTAGGGCTTGACGCGCGGCGTGGTGCCCATGACCGTCACCGCACCGCGCGGCGCCACCAGCGTGATGGTGTCGCCGGCATGCAGCGACAGCAGATCGGCGAGCCTGCGGCCGATAGCGACGCCCTGCCCGTCGTCAAACCCCTCGAGCGTGCCCTGCTTGATGTTCTTGGCGATCGAGGTGAGATTGTTGAGGTCCTCGGAGCGGATGCCGCGCACCAGCACGCCCGAGGCGTTGTAGGGCGAAGATGCCAGCGCCTGGCCATCGACGACGGGCGCAGCCAGCCTGATGCCCCGGACCTGGTTGATGCGGTCGGCGACGTCCTTCCAGTCGGTCAGCGGCGATTCCAGCGGTTGTACCAGCAGGTGGCCGTTGAGACCGAGAATCTTGTCGAGCAGCTCCTTGCGGAAACCGTTCATGACCGCCATCACGATGATCAGCGTGGCGACGCCCAGCATGATGCCGAGGAAGGAGAAACCGGCGATGACCGAGATGAAGCCTTCCTTGCGACGTGCCCGCAGATAGCGTCCCGACAGCAGCCATTCGAATGGCGCGAAAGGTTGGGTTCGAACTGGCTCGCTCATGGTTTCATCCATCGTCCGATTTTCACACGATTCGGGCTAATTGTAGCCGCGCCGAATCGCATCCCCGCACGCCCAAGTGGATAATTCTTCACGCGGTCAAAAGCGCCACGACGTCGGCCGGACCGAGATTCTGACGTGACCCGTCGCTGCGCCGCTTGACCTCGAGCCTGCCTTCGGCGAGCCCCTTGGGCCCGACCAGAATCTGCCAGGGAATGCCGATCAGATCGGCGGCGGCGAATTTGGCGCCCGCGCGCTGGTCGGTGTCGTCGTACAGGACCTCGACGCCTTTGGCCGAAAGCTCGCGGTAGAGCCGTTCGCATGCCCCATCGGTATCTTCCGATCCCTGCTTCAGATTCAGGATCACGGCGTTGAACGGGGCGACCGCTTCCGGCCATTTGATGCCGGCATCGTCGTGGCAGGCCTCGATGATGGCGCCGACCAGGCGCGAAACGCCGACGCCGTAGGAACCGCCATGGATCGGCACCTCGGCGCCGTCGGGACCTGCGACCAGCGCTTTCATCGCCTCCGAATACTTGGTACCGAAATAGAAGATCTGGCCGACCTCGATGCCCCTTGTGTGCAGTCTCTTTTCGGCAGGCACCTCGCGCTCGAAACGCGCGGCGTCGTGAACGTCCTCGGTCGCGGCGTAGACCGAAGTCCACTGCTTGATGATGGGGCTGAGGTCGCCTTCATAGTCGACCTCCTCGCCCGGCACCGGCAGATTGAGCACGTCGGCGTCGCAATAGACGCCGGACTCGCCGGTCTCCGCCAGCACGATGAATTCGTGGGACAGATCGCCGCCGATCGGGCCGGTCTCGGCGCGCATCGGGATCGCCTTCAAACCCATCCGCGCGAAGGTGCGCAAATAGGCGACGAACATCCTGTTGTAGGCGCGCCGCGCAGCGGCCTCGTCGATGTCGAACGAGTAGGCGTCCTTCATCAGGAATTCGCGGCCGCGCATGACGCCGAAGCGCGGGCGCTGCTCGTCGCGAAACTTCCACTGGATGTGGTAGAGATTGAGCGGCAGGCTCTTGTACGACTTCACATAGGCGCGAAAAATCTCGGTGATCATTTC
Organism: uncultured Alphaproteobacteria bacterium; assembly: GCA_963721135.1. Classification (GTDB taxonomy): domain Bacteria; phylum Pseudomonadota; class Alphaproteobacteria; order Rhizobiales; family Xanthobacteraceae; genus Bradyrhizobium. The sequence continues at coordinate 231,242 of CAVRIB010000024.1, read as the reverse complement.
CTCGTTGGTCGGCCCGAACAACAGCTCGCGCTTGTGGCGGTCGGTGATGCGCAGCATTTCCGGACCGTAGGCATCGTAGCGGCCGCTTTCGCGCCAGAGATCGGCGAGCTGCAACGTCGGCATCAGCAGTTCCAGGGCGCCGGCGCGGTCCTGTTCCTCGCGCACGATCTGCTCGATCTTCTTCAGGACCTTCAGTCCCAGCGGCAGCCAGGCATAGATGCCCGCCGCCTCCTGCCGCATCATGCCGGCGCGCAGCATCAGCCGATGCGAGACGATCTCGGCCTCCTTCGGATTCTCCTTCAAGATGGGTAGAAAGAACCGCGATAATCGCATGGGCACACTCGAAGAATCGGTTCCGCACGGGAAGAGTGCAGTGAAACCGGATCGGCCGGAAAAACACAAGGGCGGTGTCAGGAAGAGCCGCTAAGCCCAAGGATTGCCTTCTGTTTTGCGGCCCCACATAAGGCGCCAATAAGGCGGTCACCCGCCGTGTCGGGCTTCGACTAAGGGAAAACCCCGGGCGCGGCCTTATCTCGCCGGCACGTCAAAATCGTCTTCCAGCGTGATCTTGCGGAAGTCGGTCACGGCTTCGATGCGCATATGCCAGCGGCCGGGACCAGCGATCGGCACGTCGGCAACGTGCCAATAGCGATCGGCGCCGAGGATCGCGTTTCGCTGCAGTGGCGTCGCGCCGCTTCCGGGCGGGGTCAGGAACAGCGTGGCCTCCTTCGCGTCCAACAAGGTTCCATCGCCGGACATCAGCTGCAGCACGAAACTATCGACACCCAACGTGCCCGGCGAAATCAGAACCTGAAACATTGCCGTGTCCGAATGGATATGGATCGCCAGCGGCGTTTGCGCGCCGGCAGACGACACGGCGAGCATCGCTGCGACGACCAAAAGACCGGTCTTCACCATCGGCGTCACATCTTCATGCCGGCGGGCATCTTTTTCATCTGCATGCCGCCGCCGGCATTGCCCGCCGGCGCTTGCGCGCCAAGGCCTTGCACATCAAGCGAGACCTGCACCTTGCCGGCCTTTTCGAACTCGAGCGTAACCGGAACCTTCTCACCCTGCTTGAGCGGGCGCTTGAGATCGAACATCATCAGGTGATAGCCGCCGGGCGCCAGCGTGACGGTCTTGCCGGGCGCAATCGTCAAGCCATTCTCGACCGGGCGCATCTTCATCACGCCGTTGGTCATCGCCATCTGGTGGACCTCGACCTTGCTTGCGACATCCGCCGAGCCGCCGATCAGCCGGTCCGGCGTCGAACCCTTGTTCTCGATGGTCAGATAGCCGCCCCCGGTCTTTGCCCCGCCCGGCGTGGCGCGGCTCCAGGCCTGCGTGATCACGAGATCGCCGGCCTTGACCTCCTCGGCGCGCGCAGCGACTGCGACAAAACAGGAAAGCATGGCGACGCTTGCGATCGTCTGCACGATCGATCTCAACCTTCGTGGCGTGATCTGCATTTTCGTGGTCCTTCCTTGCGGCGCGCTCAACCCTTCACGAGGTGGATGGCGGGATGCAGCGTGCCAAGCATCCCGACGATGGCGAAGACCAGCGATCCCAAGACGATCTCGATGATGCTGTTGCGCGTGAGCTTCGCCAGCGCCTCGAGCCGAATCGGATTCCCGGACAGACAGGCAAGCCGCGGCGTCAGCGAGAGGCGGTTCACCGCAGCGAATACCAGCATGCTGGCGATGACGGCAAGCTTGAACAGCAACAGCTGGCCGTAGCCCGTAACGATCAGCGCATAAAACGAACCGACCAGGATCCAGGCGTTGACGACACCGGTTGCCGCCAGCGTGGTCACGCTGGCGGCGCCGAGGGCCGAAAACCGCGACGCCGCATCGCGCGCCACGGCCGCCCAGGCGGTGCCTTGATGGCGTCTTGCGGTCATGAGCAGAAGCACGAGTGGCGGCAGACCTCCGATCCAGGCAGCCGCAGCGACAAGATGCAGGACGTCGGCGGCTAGATGCAGCGTTCCCAATTCACCGGGCGTTGCGCCGGCATGGCCGGTCCAAGCAATGGCGGCGATCAGCCCAAGGGCTGCGGGAAGCGCCAGCCATTCGGCTGATGGAAACCGGTCAAACACCAGGCAAGCGGCCACCACGACCGCGAGCGCGAGGCGGATTTCGGACACCAGCCCGAATTGCGTCCTCGTCAATACCGTCCAAACCACGCGCGGCGACATGGCCTCGCCGAGCGGCAATCCGCTCATCGAGACGGCCTCGGACAACAGCCAGAGCACCCCCGACACCATGGTGACCGCGAGCGCGATCCCCGCCACGCGCAGGATTTGCGACCGCAACAGCTTCGCTGCCACCGGTTCCGAACCCCAGGCGGGCCTCGCCACGACCGCACGGAATACCAGGCTTCCGGCGGTGATCGCGGCGGCAGCAAAGTGGACCGCGCGAATGGCGATCAAGGGTGCGTTGACTTCCCCGCCGAACCAGTCCACCGGCCGATCCCTGCCTTACTGACCGACCTGAAAGGTGAAACTGCCGTCGGTCGTATGCGTGTCGACCGAGAGCACCCGCCACGTCACGTGGTAGGTTCCGCTACCCCCGGCGCGAAGCGAGACCGACATCCGGTTGCCGCTGACGCGGGGCTGGCCAGTATCGACGCGCTGGCCCGCCGCGTTGGTCACGGTGACGCTGCTGAAGGCGGGCTCGAGCTTTTGCGTGAACCACAGCGTCACCTCGTGCGGCGCGGTCGCGACCTTGTTGCCGACCCGCGGCTCGGCGTGATCGAGAAAAGCATGGGCATCGGCTTCACCCGCCACGAGCGTCAACGCCAGCGGGATCATTGCAAGAAGAGATAGGCGGCGCATGGTCAGTTCCTTGGAAAGGGGCTTGCGGGTTGCACGGCATTGCCGAAGAGCGGTTTGCCGATGCCGCGCGGATCGATGTCGTCGAGATAGTAGTGGAGCTGCGCAATCACCCCGACATTGCTGCCGCTCTGCTTGTTGACCGGGATCAGCGCCTCGATACCGAACTGGAAGGTGTTACCGACCCAGATCACGCCGGGATTGATGGTGCCGGTGGTGATGGTCCCCGACGTCAGCGTGTTCGCAACCGGCGTCTGCAGGTTCGCCTCCACCAGCGGAATCAGGTGATTGATGAAATCCGGCAGGCCAAGATCGACCACTGCGGACTTCAGATAGGGCATGCTGTACTGGATGGTGGCGCCCCAGTTGAGCACGCGCGGATGGAATTCGGTGTCGATGGTCTGGTTGCCGGTGTCGGCATCGACGCCGAGGGTAGTCGTGAAATTTTGTGCCGGGATGGCGTAGCCAACCTGACCGGTGATCGCGACCGGCCTGATCCAGGACAGCGTATCCGGAAGATCGCCGAGCCCTTTGCCGAAATAGAAGTTCGGCGCGTAGGTGTTGAAGGACTCCGCGCCGACATTCGCAGCACCCGTGCCGCCCCATTCCACGCTGAGGCCGACCGACATCACGAACTCGTGCTCGGGATTCCGATAGACGCGATATTTGAAAGTGGTGTCGAGGTTCTGGAATCCGTTGGCCCCCGCCGCGGTTGGATCCATCGGATTGAGAAAGGTGTAGGTCGAGCCGAACGACACCGCGAAATCCTCGGTGATCCGTTTGGAAAGTTCACCGGAAATATCGCGCTGCCGCACCGGCGGGTTGTCGCCGGTGTTGAAACTATCGACGGTTGGAACCGCCAACTCGTCATTGACGCCGGGATCGTCAATGCCGAGCGTGGCCGGAAAGAAGCGGTTGCCGACGATTTCGTGCGCGACGGCTCCGCTGAGTGGAATAAGCGCGATCGCAAGCCCCGACAGGCCGGCGCACGCATGACGGATAGACATGAAAATCTCCCCAGGCTTGACGTGTGAATAGATCGGCGGCCGGTGGCCACCAGTTTCACGTCAAAGGCGGAGGGGCGCGGGCTTGGGCGTGGGAGCCGGTTCGGGAGCCGGCGAGGTCCGTATCGCGATCGCGCCAGACCACGCGTGCGGGGTCGCGATAGGGGATGGCGATCGCCGTCTGCGGCGTATCGAGCGGCGCAACGGTATGGGCCAGGCTGCAGATGGAACAGCAATCATCATGCGCGGGGGGCTGGCCGGTTTGGTCGTCCTGGTTGTTGACGGGGGCTTGCGTCGCAGCCGCGGCGTCATGACAAATGATGGCTGCGTGCAGCGGATCGGAAGCCGCGATGCCCGCGGCCCAAGACGCCGCGATCGGCGCGAGGATTTGCACCGCCAACGCAAGCAGGACGATCGGAAGGAATTTCCGCAACCGCCGGCGCATCGACCAATCCACCTTTCCAGCAAACCAACTAATCACGCGGGCCCACCCAAGTCGAGATCGGACGGACCTCGCCAGCAGGTCTAATGCCTTATCCCTACACCGCAAGGAGAAGATTATTCCGTCCGGCGACGTTCGCCTGTGCGGCAGCACTGGCCTTCTCTTGCATTTGCCTGCTTTGTTATGCTTCCCCTCCCCTCCCTTTGCGCTGGACGTTCCACGTGACTGCAACCTTGGGGTGGCCAACTCCCGATCATTTCGAAAATTGCTCGAATTTTGAACATTCGTTGCCGAAATTGGTGACAAGGGCGAAAAGATGGTCTACCACTGCGCGCTCAGACCGGCCGAGAGGCTCAAGTCTGGTGGTCCAAGTCTCGGGAGGAGTCCCTGGCGCGCACAAGCAGCGTCGCCCCGTCCATCAAGATCAAATCCAAATTTTCGGGGAAAAAAGGGTCGACACAATTTTTGGAGCAGGGCTAGCGCCCTGCTCCTTTTCTTTTGCGGCAGGCTCGAGTTGAAGCAATTGTCCCTGTTGTCCCCTTCATGACGCAAGCGCGCACGATGGCACCAGCCAGTCCGATCGAACAAAGCTTTGAGCTCGCCGCCGAGCGCTGCGAGGACCTGACGCCGCACGTCTACCGGCGCCTGTTCCGCGAACATCCGGAAGCCGAAGCAATGTTCCGGACCGAGGGCAGCGAACTCGTCAAGGGATCGATGCTGGCGTTCACCATCGACGCCATCCTGGATTTTGCCGGCGACCGCAGCGGGCATTTTCGCCTGATCGAATGCGAGGTGCAGTCGCACGACGCCTACGGCACGCCGCGAACCCTGTTCCGCGACTTTTTCGGCGTGATCGCCGATACCTTGCGCGACATTCTCGGCGCGAATTGGTCGCCGGAGATCGACGAAGCGTGGCGGAAGTTGCTCGGCGAGATCGATCGGCTGGTCGCGCAGAGCGAGGCCTAGAAGCTCTCCCGTTCGAGGAAATTCGAGCCGATGTCGGCTTTCTTCTTGACCGGATCATAGTCGCAAAACACGCCGTCGGCGACCAGGGTGTAGCTCGCGATGACCGTGTACTTGTCGAGCTTGACCGAATTCAGCCCGATGATCGAGGTGTTCTTCCCGCCATTCCATTTGAACGGGGTCGAACTCTCAGCCCTTTCGCAGGCCGCCACGGCCTCGGCAAACACGGCGCCCTCGACAAAGGCTTTCACGGTGCGCAGCTGGGTCGCCAGCTTCCAGTCGATGTAGAAGGCGCCGCCAAGACCGGCAATCGCGAGGATCAAGAGCCCGACAACCATCCTTTGAAACGTCATTTGCCTCCCCCGATCAGAACGACATCCCCATCAGCCGCGACAGGCGCTCGACATTCAACAGGCCGGCATTATAGGCCCACATGCCAGCCGCGAAAACGACCGCCGAGAGCACCGTGGTCCAGATCATCTTGCGGCCCATCCCCGTCACCACGGGCGCGCCCGGGTCGGTGCCGGGAGCGCCGCCGCCGTCCTCGTGCAGGCTGCGCACCCCGAACGGCAGCGTCACGAACAGCACGGTCCACCAGATCACGAAGTAGATCGCAAACCCCGTCGAGATCGTGTAGATCATCGGCAGCCTCAGGCCTGTTCGATTTCAACGAGCGCGCCGGAAAAATCCTTCGGATGCAGGAACAGCACCGGCTTGCCGTGCGCGCCGATCTTCGGCGTGCCGTCGCCGAGCACGCGGGCGCCCTCCCTGATCAGGGTGTCGCGCGCGGCGATGATATCGGGCACGTCGTAGCAGATGTGATGGATGCCGCCGTCGGCATTGCGCTCGAGGAATTTCGCGATCGGTGAGGCCTCACCGAGCGGCTGGATGAATTCGATCTTGGTGTTGGGCAGCGTCACGAACACGGTGATGACACCATGGTCGGGCAGCCGCACGGCCGCGGAAATATCGGCGCCGAACGCCGCGCCGTAGATTTTCGCGGCCTTCTCGGCGTCCTTGACCGCAATCGCGACATGGTTGAGCCGGCCCAGCATGATCTGCCTCCCGCGTTACACCGTTAGCACATGAACGAGGCAGAGCGGCTTCTTGCCCCACTGCTCGTTGATCGCGGAGCGCACCGCCCGCCGCACCGATTCCGCCAGCGCATCGGGATCGCGCCGCCGCGGCCGCGGCAGGCCTTCCACGGTCGATACCACGACGTCGAACACGATCTCGTCGATGACCTCGCCCGCCATATTCTTCTCGGGGATGCCGACCAGATCAACCTCCGGATCGTCAGCCATCTCGCCGGTCTCGGTCATGGCGATGGCAACGAAGGCGCAGCCCGCAAATCCCATCCGCCGGCGCTCGACCACGGCGCGGGACTTGGAATCCTCCAGGATCGAGCCGTCCTTGTAGAGCCGTCCCGACGGCAATTGGTCGATGATGCCGGGATCGCCGGGCCCGAGCTTCACCAGATCGCCGTTGCGGCAGATGACGACCTTGGGCACGCCGGCGGCCCGCGCCAGCTCGCCGTGCTCATGCAGGTGCAGCGCCTCGCCATGCACGGGAATCAGCAGTTGCGGACGGACCCAGGAAATCAGGTCGCGCAGTTCGTCGCGGCGCGGATGGCCGGAGACATGGACGAGGTGGGTGCGGTCGGTGATGACCTCGACGCCCTGGTCGATCAGCCCGTTGATGATGGCGCCGACCGCCTTTTCGTTGCCGGGGATGGTGCGCGAGGAAAAGATCACGCGGTCGCCCTTGTTCAAGCTCACCTCGGGATGATCGTCGTTGGCGATGCGCGCCAGCGCCGCGCGCGGTTCGCCCTGGCTTCCCGTGCACAGCGCCAGCACCTTGTCGGGGGGAAAATGGCCGTAGAGGTCGGCGCCGCGGAAATTCTGCACACCGTCGAGATGGCCGGTCTCGCGCGCGACCTGCACCACGCGCTCCATGGCGCGGCCGACCACGACGACCTCGCGCCCGGCAAGCCGCGCGGCGTCCGCGACCGCCCGCAGTCGCGCGACATTGGAGGCAAAGGTGGTGACGGCGACCCGGCCCCTGGCGCCCTTCACGAGTTCAGCGATGGCCTTGGCGACCTCGGCTTCCGACGGCGAGCGCCCTTCCCGCACCGCGTTGGTGGAATCGCCGATCAGCGCCAGCACGCCGGCGTCGCCAAGCTCGCGCAGGCGGCGCTCATCGGTCGGCGGGCCGACCACCGGCGTCGGATCGATCTTCCAGTCGCCAGTATGCAGCACCGTGCCGGCGGCAGTGCGGATCGCGAGCGCGTGGGATTCGGGAATCGAATGCGCGACCGGAATGAACTCGACACTGAACGGCCCGAGATCGATGCGGCCGCCGGAAGCTACCACCGTCACCGGGATTTTCGGCGGATTGCGTTCGGAAGCGCATTTGGCCTCGAACAAGGCGGCGCTGAACTTGGTCGCATAAACCGGGCATTTCAGCCTCGGCCACAGGTCGATGATGGCGCCGAAATGGTCCTCATGGGCGTGGGTGAGCACGAGCCCGATCAGGTTCTTGCGCTCCTTTTCGAGGAAGCTGATGTCGGGCATGATCAGGTCGATGCCGGGCAGATGTTCCTCGTCGCCGAAGGAAACGCCGAGATCGACCGCGAGCCAGGATCGCTGGTGACGGTTGCCGAGGCCGTAGATCGACAGGTTCATGCCGATCTCGCCGACGCCGCCGAGCGGGGCAAAGGTCAGCTCGTCCGGCCGCGCCATCAGGCCGCCCCCACTGACCGTGCCGAGCCGAAATAGACGTCGCCCGCCGAGACCGGTATCCGCTTGCCGGCGGCTGTCCGGACGATCATGCAGCCGGTCTCATCGATCCCGTCGAATGTCCCCTCAATGGTGGCACCACCGGTTTGAATTGCGACCCCTTGTCCAAGACCTGCGGCGCGCTCCAGCCAAAGCCTGCGGATCTCGCCGAAGCCTCTTCCGAGGTCCCAGATGCCGCGGAGTTCCGCCCAGGCGTCCGACAGCTCGGCGAACAGTTCCTCCGCGCCGATCTCGATGCCGAGCGCCCGAAGCGAGGTCGCGGGCGTCGGCGTGCCCTCCGGTGCTGCAACCACGTTGGTGCCAATGCCGACCACGACCGCGAGGCGATCATCCGCGACGGTCTCCGCTTCCAGCAGGATGCCGGCCAGTTTCTGCTTTCCCGCCAGCACGTCATTGGGCCATTTCAACGAAAACTTCATGTGGTCCGAGCCTGCCGACCGCAGCGATGCCTCGATGCTCAATCGGCGCAGCGCTGACTCCAGCGCAAGGCCCGCGGCAAAGCCCAGTGTCGCCGCGGCCGCGGGCGAGACGTCCATCACCTCGAGAATGCTGCTCGCGAGGTTACCCCGCGGCGCGATCCACGGGCGATGCCGCCTTCCGCGCCCCGCGGTCTGCTCGGAGGTGACGAACCAGATCGGCCCGCGCTCGCCGTCGCGCGCGCATGCCATGGCCTCCGCGTTGGTCGAACCGATATGGTCGAAGGAAGCGAGCCGGTAACCGGCCGAGGCGGCGCGAGGGCCGAGCGTGAACGGCATCTAGAAAAGCGACCTCGCCGCGGCGGTGGCGATGCTGACCAGCACCCCGGGTTGGACGCAATAGAAGATGTTGAACAGGCCCGCGACCGCCAGCACCGTGCGCAATTCGAGGCGCACCGGATCGAGCTTGACCAGCGGGTCGTCGAAATACATCACCTTGATGACGGAAAGATAGTAGAACGCGCCGACCACGCTGGTCAGCACGCCGATGACGGCAAGGGTGAACAATCCGGCCCTGACCGCCGCGACGAAGACGTACCATTTGGCAAAGAAACCGGCGAGCGGCGGAATGCCGGCGAGCGAAAACAAAAGCATCGCGAAGAAGATAGCCAGCACCGGATTGGTGCGCGAAAGTCCAGCAAAATCGCTGATGTTCTCGACATGCTGACCGTTGCGCTTCATGGCCAGGATCACCGCGAAGCTGCCGAGCGTCATTGTCACATAGATCGTGATGTAGATCAGGACGCCCTGGGCGCCTTCCGGCGTGCCGGCAGCAAGTCCGACCAGGGCAAAACCCATGTGACCGATCGATGAGTAGGCCATCAGCCGCTTGATGTTCTTCTGGCCGATGGCGGCGAACGCTCCGAGCGCCATGGAGGCGATGGAGACGAACACCACGATCTGCTGCCACTGTGTCATGATGCCCGGGAATGCGGTCAGCACCACGCGGGTGAATACCGCGAGCGCCGCGACCTTCGGCGCCGAGGCGAAGAAGGCCGTCACCGGCGTCGGCGAGCCCTCGTAGACGTCCGGCGTCCACATGTGGAACGGCACCAGCGAAACCTTGAAGCAGAGCCCGGCGAGCAGGAACACCAGGCCGAACACGATGCCGATGCTCCCCGTCTTCACCGCCGCCGCGATGCCGGCAAAAGCGACGGTGCCGGTGAAGCCGTAGATCAGGGAGGCGCCGTACAACAACATGCCCGACGACAGCGCACCGAGCACGAAATATTTCAGGCCGGCTTCGGTGGATTTGACGTTGTCGCGATTGCTCGCCGCGACCACGTAGAGCGCAAGCGACATCAGCTCGAGCCCGAGATAGAGCATGATGAGGTCGGCGGCCGAAATCAGCAGCATCATGCCGACCGTCGACAGCAGCACCAGGATCGAATATTCGAAGATGCGCCGGGAGGGATCGGCCAGATATTCGGTCGAGAGCACGAGGGTTGCCACCGAGCCGATCAGCGCCAGGATTTTCAGGAAGCGGGCAAAATCGTCGACGATGAAACTGCCGCCGAAGGTCGAAAGCCGCCCCGCCGGCAGCAACAGCTCCAGCGCACCCGTGACCACCAGCAGGCAAACCGCAAGGCCGGTGACGAGAGCGGTCGATTGCTGGCCCCGATAGGCCCCCAGCATCAAAAGCGCCATGGCGCCCGCGGCCAGCACAAGCTCCGGCAGCACGGGCAGCAATTGATAACCGGCGCTCTCAAAGCTCATGATCTTGTCCTGCTGGAGCCTCGGTTCCACCGCGGCTCCATCCTCTTGGTTTGACGCGTTTTTTTCACGCGAACCGGGTCCACTTCGCTTGAAAACGCCATGTTACTTCTCCAGCGCGGCCGCTTTCACGGCCGTCACTGCGGTGGCGTAGTTGTTGACGAGCAGCTGCACCGACGACGCCGACATGTCGAGCACCGGCTTCGGGTAGAACCCGAACAGGATGGTAAGCGCGACCAGCGGCGCCATGATCAGCCCCTCGCGGAAAGTCAGATCCTTGATGCTTGCCAGCGACGGCTTGAGCACGCCGAAAATCACCTTGCGATAGAGCCACAGCGCGTAGGCCGCCGACAGGATCACGCCCGTGGTGGCGAAAGTCGCGGTCGGGATCGAGACCTGGAAGGTGCCGATCAGCGTCAGGAACTCGCCGATGAAGCCGGAGGTGCCGGGCAGACCGACATTGGCGAGCGTAAAGACCATGAACACCAGCGCATAGAGCGGCATGCGGTTGACCAGCCCGCCATAGAACGCAATCTCGCGGGTGTGCATGCGGTCGTAGATGATGCCGACGCAGAGGAACAGCGCGCCCGACACGATGCCGTGCGACACCATCTGGAACACGCCGCCGGCCACGCCCTGCGTGGTACCGGCGAAAATGCCCATGGTGACGAACCCCATGTGGGCGACCGACGAATAGGCGATCAGCTTCTTGATGTCCTCCTGCATCAGCGCCACGAGCGAAGTGTAGATGATGGCGATGACCGACAACGAGAAGATCAGCGGCGCGAAATAATGCGAGGCCAGCGGGAACATCGGCAGCGAGAACCGCAGGAAGCCGTAGCCGCCCATCTTCAACAGGATCGCCGCCAGGATCACCGAGCCCGCGGTCGGCGCCTCGACATGCGCGTCGGGCAGCCAGGTGTGAACCGGCCACATCGGCATCTTCACCGCGAACGATGCGAAGAACGCCAGCCACGCCCAGGTCTGCAAGCTGCGCGGCACCGCGCTATGCATCAACGTCGGGATATCGGTCGTGGCGGCGTTCCAGTACAGCGCCATGATTGCGAGCAGCATCAACACCGAGCCGAGCAGCGTATAGAGGAAGAACTTGAAGCTGGCATAGACCCGGCGCGGTCCGCCCCAAACCCCGATGATCAGGAACATCGGGATCAGGCCGCCCTCGAAGAACAAATAGAACAGCACGAGGTCGAGCGCCGAGAAGGTGCCGACCATCAGCGTTTCCAGGATCAGGAACGCGATCATGTACTCGCGCACCCGCTGGGTGATCGATTTCCAGCTTGCCAGGATGCAGAGCGGCATCAGCGCGGTGGTCAGGATCACGAACGGCAGCGAGATGCCGTCGACGCCCATGTGATAGTTGATGCCGGCCGAGAGCCACTGTGACTTTTCCACGAACTGGAAGTCGGTCTGCTCCGGATCGAAATACCAGACCAGCATCAGCGATACGACAAGGGTGATCAGCGTGGTCCACAGCGCGATCCAGCGCGCATTGCGATTGGCGGCCTCGTCGCCGCCCCGCGCCGACAGATAGATCAGCACCACGCCGACGACCGGCAGGAAGGTGACGACGGAAAGGATGGGCCAGGTGATCATCACTGGCCTCCCACGCCGAACATGAACCAGGTGATCAGCCCGGCGACCCCGATCAGCATCGCGAAAGCGTAGTGATAGAGATAGCCGGTCTGCAGCCGCACCGCGTAGCGGGTGAGGTCGAGCACCCACGCCGATACGCCGTCGGGGCCGAAGCCGTCGATGATGTAGCCGTCACCGAACTTCCACAGGAAGCGGCCGAGCCACTTTGTCGGACGCACGAAGATCAGGTCGTACAACTCGTCGAAATACCATTTGTTGAGCAGGAACTGGTAGAGCAGCGGCTGCTGGCGAGCGAGTTCGACCGGCAGGTACGGCCGGCGGATGTAGAAGACGTAGGATATGTACCATCCCACGGCCATCATGAGCGTCGGCAGATACTTGATCCACGCCGGAACGCTTTCCGCATCCTCGATGATGTGCGGATGCATCTTCAGCGAGTCCCGGAAGAAATCCTCGACGCCGTTGCCGGCGAAAAGCTCCTTGAACGGGAAGCCCGCCAACAGCGATCCGGCCGCGAGAATGCCGATCGGTATCAACATCCACAGCGGCGCCTCGTGGGCAGCCTCGTAATGCTCGATGTCATGCGGCTCGCCGTGGAAGGTCTTGAAGATCAGGCGCCATGAGTAGAACGAGGTCATGCCCGCGGCGATCACCGTCATCAGGAAGCCGTAGAACGCAAACGGAATATGCGAGGCGTAGGCGGATTCGATGATGGCGTCCTTGGAGAAATACCCCGCCGTCAGCGGGAATCCTGTCAGCGCCAGGGTGCCGATCACCATCACGGTGTAGGTGTAGGGGATCTTGTCCTTCAGCCCGCCCATGTTGCGGATGTCCTGCTCGTGATGCATCGCATAGATCACCGAGCCTGAGCCCAGGAACAGCAGCGCCTTGAAGAAGGCGTGCGTGAACAGGTGGAACATGCCGACGGAGTAGGCCCCCGCCCCCATTGCCACGAACATGTAGCCGAGCTGTGAACAGGTCGAATAGGCGACGATGCGCTTGATGTCGTTCTGCACCAGGCCGACGGTCGCGGCGAAGAATGCGGTGGTGGCGCCGATCAGCATCACGAACGCCTGCGCGTCAGGCGCGAGTTCGAACAGCGGCGACAGCCGCGCCACCATGAAGACACCGGCGGTGACCATGGTAGCTGCGTGGATCAGGGCGGAGACCGGCGTCGGGCCCTCCATGGCGTCCGGCAACCAGGTGTGCAGCAGGAACTGCGCGGATTTGCCCATCGCGCCCATAAACAGCAACAGGCAGGTCAGGGTCAGCGCATCGGCGTGCCAGCCGAAGAAATCGATGGTCTTGCCGGTCAGCCCCGGTGCTGCCGCGAAAATGGTCTCGAAGTCGGTCGAGCCGATCAGTGCGAACACCGCGAAAATGCCGAGCGCAAAGCCGAAATCGCCCACCCGGTTGACGATGAACGCCTTGATCGCCGCCGCATTCGCCTCCGGCTTGTGATACCAGAAGCCGATCAGCAGGTAGCTCATGAGGCCGACGCCTTCCCAGCCGAAGAACAGCTGCACCAGGTTATCGGCGGTCACCAGCATCAGCATCGCAAAGGTGAACAACGACAGATAGCTGAAGAAACGCGGCCGGTACGGGTCCTCGTCCATGTAGCCGATCGAATAGAGGTGCACGAGCGAGGAGATGGTGGTGACCACGACCAGCATGACCGCTGTCAGCGTGTCGACCCGCAGCGCCCACGCCACCTGCAGGTCGCCCGAATTGATCCAGGGGAACAGCGGAATCCGCGCGTCGTGATGCAGGAATCCGACATCGACCAGCACGAACCAGGACAGTCCCGCGGATATGAACAATAGACCGGTCGTGATCAACTCGGCTGCGCGCGAGCCCGCGGCCGGCGGTTCGATCGCGTGATCGTCGTGGCCGTGAGCGTCGGCGTGGTCGTCGTGGGCCTCGGAGGCGTGTGCGTCGACGCCATGCGCGTCATCGTGATGCTCGACCGTGTCGCCGCTCGGATTACGCGCATGCGCGCCGAAAATGGAGATCAGGCCGGCGAGAATTGCGCCGATCAGCGGCAAGAAGACGATTGCCTGGATCATGCGCGTGCCTCTTTTCGCATGATCGCTGGACAAACGAAGGCGTCTGTCCGGGAAAACCGCTTCACACTTTTCCGGATCATGCTTAACCCTTCATCAGATTGACGTCTTCGACCGCGATCGAACCGCGATTGCGGAAGTACACCACCAATATTGCCAGACCGATCGCCGTTTCCGCCGCGGCCACCGTGAGTACCAGCAACGCGAACACCTGGCCGACGATGTCGCCCAGAAAGGTCGAGAAAGCCACCAGGTTGATATTGACCGCAAGCAGGATCAATTCGACCGACATCAGGATGATGATGATGTTCTTGCGGTTGAGAAAGATGCCGAGAATGCCGAGCGTGAACACAATCGCGCCGACCGCCAGATAATGTCCAAGTCCGATCGTCATTGCACCCACTCCGCAGCGTCGGCGTCCTGCAGGCCCTGGCCGGAGGCCACCTTGCGCAGGCTCATCGCGATTTCCGGCGTCCGTGCATTCTGTACGTTGATGTCCTGCCGCTTGACCTTGGCCTTGTGGCGCAAGGTCAACACAATGGCGCCGATCATCGCGACCAGCAGCACCATGCCCGCGATCTGGAAGTAATAGATATATCTCGTATAGAGCACGAGGCCGAGCGCTTCGGTGTTGCTGACGTTGGCCGGGATCGCGGCGGTGATCGATTTGGCGGTTCCGGGATTGATGACCCAGACAGCGACCGTCAGAAGCAGTTCGAACAGGAAAATCCCGCCGATCACGAGGCCGACCGGCAGGTACTCGATAAAGCCCTCGCGCAGCTCGGTGAAGTCGACATCCAGCATCATGATCACAAACAGGAACATCGTCGCGACCGCGCCGACATAGACGAAGATGAGAACCATCCCCAGGAATTCCGCTCCCATCAAAATGAACAGCCCCGACGCGTTGACGAAGGCGAGGATCAAAAACAGCACGGAGTGCACGGGATTGCGCGACACGATCACCATGACCGCGGAAGCCACGCAGACGGCTGCGAACAGATAGAAGAACAGCGCGGGAAGGATCATGCGAGGCCCCCGCTTGCCGCCGTGTATGCGTGCATCCCAATCGCCAAGTTCATCCCTCACCGGTACGGCGCATCGAGCTCGATCGATTTCGCAATCTCGCGCTCCCAGCGGTCGCCATTGGCGAGCAGCTTCGCCTTGTCATAGTAGAGTTCCTCGCGCGTCTCGGTCGCGAATTCGAAATTCGGGCCCTCGACGATGGCGTCGACCGGACAGGCCTCCTGGCACAGTCCGCAATAGATGCACTTCACCATGTCGATGTCGTAGCGCACCGTGCGGCGGGTGCCGTCGTTGCGGCGCGGGCCGGCCTCGATGGTGATCGCCTGCGCCGGACAGATCGCCTCGCACAATTTGCAGGCGATGCAGCGCTCCTCGCCGTTGGGATAGCGGCGCAGCGCATGCTCGCCGCGGAAGCGCGGCGAGATCGGCCCCTTCTCGAACGGATAGTTCAGGGTCGGCTTCGGCTGGAAGAAATAGCGCATGGCGAGAAAGAACGCCGATACGAATTCGGACAGCAGCAGGGAGCGGGCCGTGGCGTTGACATTGACACTCATGGCGACCTCATTTCGGCGCGATGTCAGCGAAATGCAGCACGCCGGCGACAACAACCACCATCGCCAGCGACAACGGCAGGAACACCTTCCAGCCGAGCCGCATCAACTGATCGTAGCGGTAGCGCGGCACGATCGCCTTCGCCATCGCAAACATGAAGAACGTGAAAAATACCTTGAGCGCGAACCAGACCACGCCGGGTATCCAGGTGAACGGCGCAACCGCGATCGGCGGCAGCCAGCCGCCCAGAAACAGGATCGTGGCCATCGCGCACATCGTGGTGATCGCGACATATTCGCCGAGCATGAACAACAGATACGGCGTCGAGCCGTATTCCACCATGAAGCCCGCGACCAGTTCGGATTCGGCCTCCACCAGATCGAACGGCGGACGGTTGGTTTCGGCGAGCGCCGAGACGTAGAACACCACGAACATCGGAAACAGCGGTATGAAGTACCAGTTCAGGACGGTCAGCCTGGGCAGGCCGATCAGGCTGGCAAGCCCGTGGCTGTTCTGCGCCTCGACCACGGCCGACAGATTGAGCGAGCCCGCGCACAGAAGCACGGTGATGATGACGAAGCCGATCGAGACTTCGTAACTCACCATTTGGGCTGCCGAGCGAAGGGCGGCGAGGAACGGGTACTTCGAGTTCGACGACCAGCCGGCCATGATGATGCCGTAGATCGACAGCGACGAGATCGCGAAGATATAGAGGACGCCGACATTGATGTCGGAGATCACCCAGCCGAGATCCATCGGGATCACGGCCCAGGCCGCCAGCGCCAGTACGCAACTGACGAGCGGCGCCAGCAGGAACACGCCCTTGTTGGCGCCGGAGGGGATGATCGGCTCCTTCAGCACGAACTTCAGCAGGTCGGCGAAGGACTGGAACAGGCCCCAGGGGCCGACCACGTTGGGTCCGCGCCGGATCTGCACGGCCGCCCATATCTTGCGATCCGCCAGCAGGATGTAGGCGATCGCGATCAGGAGCACGACGAGCAGCAGCACGCTCTCCGCGACCATGATGATCAGCGGCCAGAGGAAGCCGGTCCAGAAGGCGCTTGCGAAGAATTCATCCATCAGGTCACGCTCACTCCGCCGCTTGCGCGGTTGGCACCAGGCCAAGTGCGAAATCCACCGCGGCATCCGCATGAATCAGCGCGGTATCGAAGATCGGAAGCGGCGCATTGCTCTCGTTGAGCAGCATGGCAACCTCCGTGCAGCCAAGGATGAGGCAGTCGGCGCCCCGCCCGGCAAGCCGGCGCCCCACCTCGACGAAAGCCCGCCGCGATGCTTCGGTCACCCGACCGACGCACAGTTCATCATAGATGATTTGATGAACCAGCGTACGATCGGCTTGATCGGGAACGATGACATCCAGGCCGTATTTGTCGCGCAGCCGGCCGGTATAGAAGTCCTGTTCCATGGTGAAGCGCGTCGCCAGAATCCCCGGCTTGCGCTTTCCGTCCGCCAGGATTTTCCGTGCGGTAGCGTCGGCGATGTGGATCAAGGGCACGCTGGTTGACGCCTCGATCGCATCTGAAACCTTGTGCATGGTGTTGGTCGCGAGAACCAGAAGCCCGGCGCCCGCCTGCTCCAGCCGCCGGCCGATATTGCCGAGATAGGCGCCCGCCTCCAGCCAGCGGTTCTCTTCCTGCATTTGGGCCACGGGTGCGAAATCGACGGACCACATCAGGATGTCGGCGGAATGCAGACCGCCGAGCTGCGCCCGAATGCGCTCGTTCATCCGCTGGTAATAATGCGCGGTCGATTCACAACTCATGCCGCCGATGAGGCCTATGAGTTTCATGCCATCACTCCGCCGCCGTCAGCATCTGCCCGGAAGCCAGGCGCGAACATTCCGCCATCACCGCCGAAGCGCGCGCGATCGGGTTGGTCAGGTAAAAATCCTCGACCGAAGACCTGAACGGCGTCTTCTCCATGCTGCCGCCTTTGCCTGCGAGCGCCCTGATGTCATCGGCCTTGCCGGCCTCGATCCGGTCGATGCGGATCAGATGCGGCACCGCCTTGAATAGCGTCTGGCGCAGCACGGCCAGCGAATTGTAGGCGAGCTTCCTGCCCAGCAGCTCCGACAGCGCGCGGACGATCGCCCAGTCCTCGCGCGCCTCGCCCGGCGGAAAGCCGGCGCGGTTGGCCATCTGCACCCGGCCTTCCGTGTTGACGAAGATGCCGGACTTTTCGGTATAGGCGGCGCCCGGCAGGATCACGTCCGCGCGGTGCGCGCCGCCGTCGCCATGGGTGCCGATGTAAACCACGAAGGTGCCGTCCGGAACCTTGGTCTCATCGGCGCCGAGCAGGAACAGGACATCGAGCGTGCCGAACGTCGTCATCTGCGCCGCGCTCAGCCCACCGGCGCCCGGCGCAAAGCCGATATCGAGCGCGCCGACGCGCGAGGCAGTCTCGTGCAGCACCGCAAATCCGTTCCAGTCATTCTTGACGGCTCCGAAATCCAGCGCGAGTTTTGCGGCAGCGGCAAGAACCGACGATCCATCATGCCGCGCCGCCACCCCGGCGCCGACCAGCACGATCGGGTGCTTCGCGTTCTTCAGGACGTCGGCGAAGGCATGCTTGCCTGCGGCAAGATCGGCAAGCGAATCCGTGCCCGCGCCGAGATAGTTGTAATCATAGGTGAGGTCGGCCTTCGGGCCGACCACGCCGATCTTGAGTTGCCCCGAGCGCCAGCGCTTGCGGATCCGCGCGTTGAGCACAGCGGCTTCGTGCCGCGGGTTCGAGCCGATGATCAGGAGCGCGTCGGCCTGATCGATGCCGGCGATGGTCGGATTGAAAATGTAGGAGGCGCGGCCCGCTTTGGGATCGAAAGCGTCGCCGCCCTGTATCGCCAGATTGACCGAGCCATACTTGGACAGGAGATCCTTCAGCGCGAACATCTCCTCCACCGCGGCGAGATCGCCCGCGATGGCGCCGATCCGTTTGCCGTCGCTGCGAGCGAGCCTCGCCGCAATCGCCGCGAAGGCTTCCCGCCATGAGGCTGCGCGGAGCTTGCCGTCCTCCCTGATATAGGGGCGGTCGAGGCGCTGCGTGCGCAAGCCGTCGACGACGTGGCGCGTCTTGTCGGAAATCCACTCCTCGTTCACAGCCTCGTTGACGCGCGGCAGGATACGCATCACTTCGCGGCCGCGGGTGTCGACCCGGATCGCGGAGCCCACGCCATCCGTCACATCGATCGACTGGGTCTTGCCGAGCTCCCAGGGACGCGCCGCGAAGGCGTAGGGTTTCGAGGTCAGCGCGCCGACCGGGCAGATATCGACCAGATTGCCCTGTAGTTCCGAAGTCAGTGCCGACTCCAGATAAGTGGTGATCTCCATGTCCTCACCGCGGCCGGTGGCGCCCATTTCGGGCGCGCCGCAGACTTCGGCGGAAAACCGGACGCAGCGGGTGCACTGGATGCAGCGGTTCATCGAGGTCTTGACCAGCGCGCCCAGATACTTGTCCTCGACCGCGCGCTTGTTCTCGGCGAAGCGCGAGGTGTCGACGCCGTAGCCCATGGCCTGGTCCTGCAGGTCGCATTCCCCGCCCTGGTCGCAGATCGGGCAATCCAGCGGATGGTTGATCAACAGGAATTCCATCACGCCTTCGCGCGCCTTCTTCACCATCGGCGACTTGGTGGAGATTTCCGGCGGCTCGCCCTTGGGGCCCGGACGGCAATCGCGCACGCCCCAGGCGCAGCTTGCGACCGGCTTGGGGCCGCCCTTCACCTCGACCAGGCACATCCGGCAATTGCCGGCGATCGACAGCCGCTCGTGGTAGCAGAAGCGCGGAATTTCCGCGCCCGCTGCCTCGCACGCCTGCAGCAGCGTGAATTCGGCGGGGACATCGATCTCTTTGCCATCGACGATGAGTTTTGTCATTGCCCAGCAACCCTATTCCGCCGCGACCATGTGCGCGGGATCGCGAACGCCGATGTCGTCGATATCGGCCTTGTGCGTATATTCGTCGATGCGCCGCTCGATCTCCGGACGAAAGTGCCGCAGCAGCCCTTGCACCGGCCAGACCGCGCCGTCGCCGAACGCGCAGATGGTGTGGCCCTCGATCTGCTTGGTAACTTCGAACAGCATGTCGATCTCGCGCTTCTGAGCGCGGCCTTCGGCCATTCGCGTCAGCACCCGCCACATCCAGCCCATGCCTTCACGACAAGGGGTGCATTGGCCGCAGCTCTCATGCTTGTAGAAATAGGAGATCCGGGCCATCGCACGGATGATATCGGTGGTCTTGTCCATGACGATGACGGCCGCCGTACCGAGCGCCGACTTGTGCGCGGCGCAACCGTCGAAATCCATCAACAGATCGTCGCAGCCGGTTGGGCCCGCCGGAATCATGGGCATCGACGAGCCGCCGGGGATGACGGCAAGCAGATTATCCCAGCCGCCGCGCACTCCGCCGGCGTGTCGCTCCAGCAACTCGCGCAACGGGATACTCATTGCCTCCTCGACGTTGCAGGGACGCTCGACGTGGCCGGAGATGCAAAACAGCTTGGTGCCGGTATTGTTCGGCCGGCCGATGCCCGCGAACCACGCCGCACCGCGCCGCAGGATATCCGGCGCGGCCGCGATCGACTCGACGTTGTTGACGGTGGTCGGGCAGCCGTAGAGCCCGACATTGGCGGGGAACGGCGGCTTCAGCCGCGGCTGGCCCTTCTTGCCTTCGAGGCTTTCCAGCAGCGCCGTTTCTTCACCGCAGATATAGGCGCCGGCGCCGTGGTGAATGTAGAGGTCGTACGGCCAGCCATGGACATTGTCCTTGCCGATCAGCTTCGCCTCGTAGGCCTGGTCGACCGCGGCCTGCAGGTGCTCGCGCTCCCGGATGAATTCACCGCGAACATAGATATAACCGACATGCGCGCCCATCGCGGCGCTCGCGAGCAGGCAGCCTTCGACCAAAAGGTGCGGATCGTGCCGCATGATCTCGCGGTCCTTGCAGGTTCCGGGCTCGGATTCGTCGGCATTGACCACGAGATAGCTCGGCCGGCCGTCGGTGGATTCCTTGGGCATGAACGACCATTTCAACCCGGTCGGGAATCCCGCGCCGCCGCGGCCGCGCAGGCCGGAGGCCTTGATTTCATTGACGATCCAGTCCCGGCCCTTGTCGATCATCGCCTTGGTGCCGTCCCAGGCACCGCGGCGGCGCGCGCCTTCCAGGCCCCAGTCATGGAGGCCGTAGAGGTTCTTGAAGATGCGGTCCTTGTCGGCGAGCATGAGGTGAGGCTTCCTAGGGTCAGCGGTTGGATTGCTTGTAGGCCAGGCCCGCGGCGCACGCGCCGAAGGCCAGCATCCAGAGCAGGCTCGTTTCAAGCGACGCGCTCAGCGCGTAGCGCTGCAGCAGGAACATGAAGGCGGCTGCGAGCGCGGTGTGCAAGGCGATATAGCGCCAGTTCTTCATCGCCCCGGCACTCCCCCGCCCGGCCGCCTTCGATATGCGGTCGCCCATCATGTGACTTCCTTCAATGTGGTGGGCCCGCCGACCGGCGCCGAGAACTGACGATCGGTCTGCGGTCCAGGCTTCGGCGGATTGCCCGAGGCAAAGCCATCCAGCACCTTGCCGAAACTTTCCTTGGTCAGGTCCTCGTAGGTGTCCTTCCAGATCAAGACCATCGGCGCGTTGACACAGGCGCCGAGGCACTCGACTTCCTCCCAGCTGAAATTGCCGTCCCTGGACAGATGGAAAGGTTCGTGATCGATGCGGCTCTGGCACACCTGGATGATATCGTCGGCGCCGCGCAGCCGGCACGGCGTAGTGCCGCAGACCTGGACATGCGCCTTCCTGCCGACCGGCTGCAGCTGGAACATGGTGTAGAAGGTCGCAATCTCCAGCGCCCGGATATGGGGCATGCCAAGCAACTCCGCGACCACCCGGATCGCGGCTTCCGAAACCCAGCCGTCATGCTGTTCCTGCGCCCGCCACAGGATCGGGATCACGGCGGAGGCCTGACGGCCCTCCGGATATTTGGCGATCTGCTCCCTGGCCCAGGCGAGATTCTCCGGCGTGAACGTGAAGCTCGCGGGCTGCAGTTCCTTGGGTGCGAGGCGGCGGACGGACATTATCGTTCAGTCTCTCATTGCATGCGGCGCGCGGCATTGGCGTTCAAGGCGTTGATCCGGTCCTGCCAGAACACGCTTGCCGTGCCGAACACGTTGTAACCGACGTGGGTTGAAACCTTGATGCGGTCGAGGATCGAAAGCTCGGTCACGGTTTCCAGGCGATTGGAGCGCGGATCGTACACGATCAGCTTCAGCGGCGTCTGCTCCAGGATATATCGCGACACCGTGTGCGTGCGGTCGTTGCCGTGCTCCTCGCACAACACCACGCTGTCGCCCCGCAACAGCCGCGTGCCGCCCTTGATGGCCTCGACTTCGACGCCTTCGACGTCAAGCTTGATCAGGTACTTTCCATCCGGCGATATCTTGCCGTCGTCGATGAGATTGTCGAGCGCGATCACCGGCACTTCCTCGCCGCCGCTACCCGCGTTGCCGGCGATGCTGAACGCCTCATGCTTGGTGCCAGACAGCCGCGCGGTGCCACGCGCCGCGCCGATCGCGCACTTCATGACCTCGAAGCGGTTGCCGTTGACCTCGGCGTTGTTCTTCAGCTTGGCGAAATTCTGCGACGAGGGCTCGATCGCGATCGCCTTGTGCGAGCCGTAGGGCGCGCTCGAGATCAGCACCGACCAGTAGCCGAAATTGGCGCCGCAATCGATCAGCGTGTAGTCGACGGAAACGGAATCGCGGAACAGCACCTCGAGCTCGTCCTCGTAGGAGAACGAGCGGTTGAGCAGCTTGCTCCAGTAACCGTCGCCATAAGGAAATTCGAACGTCGCGTCGGAATTCAGCTTGATCGCGATGTCGCGCTCCGGCAGCGTCTTGCGCAGCAGGTTGGCGCAATGGTTGTAACCGCGGTGTGAAAACGATGACGCCACCTTCGAGCCCGACGACAACGCGAGCGCCGCCAGCCGCTCCCACGCATTGGCGCCCTCGAGCACCCCGGTGGTCCGGTCAAACTGTATCGGCGGCAACGCGATCACCGGTCGACCTCTCCGAACACGATATCGAGCGAGCCGAGGATGGCCGAGACGTCGGCCAATAGATGGCCCTTGCAGATGTGATTCATCGCCTGCAGATGCGCGAAACCGGGCGCGCGGATCTTGCACTTGTAGGGTTTGTTGGTGCCGTCGGCGACGAGGTAGACGCCGAACTCGCCCTTCGGCGCCTCGACGGCGGCGTAGACCTCGCCGGCCGGCACGTGGAAGCCCTCGGTATAAAGCTTGAAGTGATGGATCAGCGCTTCCATCGAGCGCTTCATCTCGCCGCGGCGCGGCGGAAAAATCTTGTTGTCGGCGATCGCGACCGGCCCCTGGCCGTCGGCGGCGCGGAGTTTGGCAACACACTGTTTCATGATGCGCACGGACTGGCGCATCTCCTCCATGCGGATGAGGTAGCGGTCGTAGCAATCGCCGTTCTTGCCGATCGGAATGTCGAAATCCATCTCGGCGTAGCATTCGTAAGGCTGCGCCTTGCGCAGGTCCCAGGTCGCCCCCGAGCCGCGCACCATCACGCCGGAAAAGCCCCACTCCCAGGCTTCCTTCAGCGGCACCACGCCGATGTCGACGTTGCGCTGCTTGAAGATGCGGTTGCCCGTCAGCAGCCGGTCGAGGTCGTCGACCACTCTGAGAAACGGATCGCACCAGGCCTCGATATCGTCGATCAGCTTGGGCGGCAGGTCCTGGTGCACGCCGCCGATGCGGAAATAGGCCGCGTGCATGCGCGAGCCGGAGGCGCGCTCGTAAAACACCATCAGCTTTTCGCGCTCTTCGAAGCCCCACAAGGGCGGGGTCAGCGCGCCGACGTCCATCGCCTGCGTGGTGACGTTGAGCAGATGCGAAAGGATCCGCCCGATCTCGCAGTAGAGCACCCGGATCAGCTGTCCGCGCCGCGGCACCTCGATGCCGAGCAGCTTTTCGGCCGCAAGGCAGAACGCGTGCTCCTGATTCATCGGCGCGACATAGTCGAGCCGGTCGAAATACGGGATTGCCTGCAGATAGGTCTTGTGCTCGATCAGCTTTTCGGTGCCGCGATGCAAAAGGCCGATATGCGGATCGACACGCTCGACCACCTCGCCGTCGAGCTCTAGCACCAGGCGCAGCACGCCGTGCGCCGCCGGATGCTGCGGACCGAAGTTGATGGTGAAGTTGCGCAGGTTCTGTTCGTTCATGTCAGACTTTCGGCCCCGCCTTCTCGTCTCCGGGCAGAACCGGGTAATCGGCCCCCTCCCACGGAGACAGAAAATCGAACTTACGGAATTCCTGGCTCAAGCGGACGGGCTCGTAGAGCACTCGCTTCTCCTGGTCGTCGTAACGCACCTCGACGAAGCCTGTGAGCGGGAAATCCTTGCGCAGCGGGTGGCCGTCGAAGCCGTAGTCGGTCAACAGCCGCCGCATGTCGGGATGACCGGTGAAGATCACGCCGTAGAGATCATAGGTCTCGCGCTCGAACCAGTCGGAGCCGGGAAACACCTCGATGATCGAGGGCACCTGCGTCGTCTCGTCCGCCGCCACGCGCAGCCGGATGCGCGCATTCAGCGTCGGCGACAGCAGGTGATAGATCACCTCGAACCGCTTCTCGCGACCGGGATAATCGACCGCGGTGACATCGGTGAGGTTGACGAAACGGCAGGAAGGGTCGTCGCGCAGGAAACGCACGACGTCGACGATCTTGTCGGCGTTGACGGCGACCGAAAGCTGGCCGAACGCGACCGCATGATCGATCGCCGCGCCCGGAAGCGCGCTAACAATCGTCTGCCCCAGAGCGTCGAGCCTGCCGTCGTCCATTGCAAAACCCTTAGCGTTCGATGGTGCCGGTGCGCCGGATCTTCTTCTGCAGCAGCATCACGCCGTAAAGCAGCGCTTCCGCCGTCGGCGGGCAGCCGGGCACGTAGATGTCGACGGGCACGATGCGGTCGCAGCCGCGCACCACCGAGTAGGAATAGTGATAGTAGCCGCCGCCATTGGCGCACGACCCCATCGAGATCACATAGCGCGGCTCCGGCATCTGGTCGTAGACCTTGCGCAGCGCCGGCGCCATCTTGTTGGTCAGGGTGCCAGCGACGATCATCACGTCGGACTGCCGCGGCGAGGCGCGCGGGGCAAAGCCGAAGCGCTCGGCGTCGTAGCGCGGCATCGACATCTGCATCATCTCGACCGCACAGCAAGCGAGGCCGAACGTCATCCACATCAGCGATCCCGTGCGCGCCCAGGTGATCAGGTCGTCGGCGGCGGCCACGAAGAAGCCCTTGTCGGACAGTTCGTGATTGACCTCGCGGAAATAAGGGTCGTCGGCGCCGACCGGCTTGCCCGTCGAGGGATCGAGAATGCCGGTCGCGGCTGGGGCGACCACGGGCGAAAATCCAGGCTTGGCGGCAGTGGGGCTCAATCCCATTCGAGCGCGCCTTTCTTCCATTCGTAGGCGAAGCCGACGGTCAGCACGGCGAGGAAGACCACCATCGACCAGAACCCGGTTGCGCCGAGCTTGCCGAATGCGACCGCCCACGGAAAAAGGAATGCCACTTCGAGATCGAAGATAATGAAGAGTATGGCCACCAGGTAGAAGCGGACGTCGAATTTCATGCGGGCGTCGTCAAATGCGTTGAATCCGCATTCATAGGCCGAAAGCTTTTCCGGATCGGGCTGCTGGAATGCGACCAGGAAAGGCGCGATCAGGAGCGCCAGACCGATCAGGCTTGCGACCCCTACGAACACCACGAGTGGAAGATAATTCTGCAGGATGCCGGTCATTGGCGGCGCCTTCTTCCCCGCGGTTTGAAAAACACCGCAGATTCGTTAATTGGAACCCTTGCGAGGCTTAGCGCAGCGCAACAAGGGGCGCAAGACAAGCTATCTTGACGGTTCTATCGACCCCCGCGCGCGACGGGAAAACTCGGGAAAGCTGGCGCTGGCCCCGTTGGCGGCGATGTCTTCCTGCTATCGAAGCGAACCGGAGCGTTGCGTGCGGGCATTGACCGCCCCCGGCCCAAAGTTCAATTTGATCGAGATCAACAACAGCGGCCGCCAAGGCCGGAGCGGAGCGGACTGACATGAACATGACCCAGCGGGATCGTGAACTCGGCACCGCCTACGCCATGCGGCCCTCCACGACCCGGACGGAACTGACCGCGGTCGGCCGCGGCACGCCGATGGGGGAACTGCTGCGCCGCTATTGGCACCCGATCGGCCTTGCCACCGATGCCACCGACGTACCCCGCAAGGTCCGGGCCCTTGCCGAGGACCTGATCCTGTTCCGCGATCGACACGGCCGCGCCGGCCTGCTTCACGCCCGCTGCTGCCACCGCGGCACCACGCTCTATTATGGCAAGGTCGAGGAAGACGGCATCCGCTGCTGCTACCACGGCTGGAAGTTCGACACCGAAGGCCGCTGCCTCGAACAGCCTTGCGAGCCCGACGGCGGCCAGTTCAGGGACAAGGTGCGCCAGCCCTGGTACCCAGTTTTGGAACGCTACGGCCTGATCTTTGCCTATATGGGGCCGGCCGAGAAAAAGCCGGTGCTGCCCCGCTACGAATGCCTGGAGAAGATGGACGACGGCGAGTTCGTCGAGGCCGATGACACCTCGATTGGCGGCGGGGGACCCGTCATCATTCCCTGCAACTGGCTGCAGCATTTCGAGAATGTGGTCGACCCCTACCACGTTCCGGTGCTGCATGGCTCGTTCAGCGGCCCCCAGTTCACCAACATGATGGCTTCGATGCCGGCGGTGACGTTCGAGATGTCGCCGCGGGGCGTCACCGTCCGCTCGGTCCGCAACCAGGACGACGGCAATGTCTTCTATCGGGTAACCGAAGCCGCCTTCCCTACGCTACGCGTGGTGCCAAATCCGCGGGTCGCCCAGTTCGCCCGCGTCGAATCAATCGGCTGGACGTTGCCGATCGACGACACCTCGTTCCGCATCTATGTCGCCGGCCGCGTGAAGCAGCGCGGCGACATCGGCCGGATGCGCTCCAAATTCAACGGCAAATTCTGGTGGGACATGACGGAGGCCGAGCACCAGCAATTCCCCGGCGATTACGAGGCGCAGGTCGGCCAGGGGCCGGTGACGCTGCATTCGGAAGAGCATTTCGGCCAGAGCGACCGCGGCATTCTGATGATCCGGCGGATGCTGTCCGATCAGCTCGAGGCGTTGGCGACCGGGCGCGATCCCATCGGCGTTTCCTTCGACGAGGCCGGCGCCGCCGGTCGAATTCGAGGCCGGGAATTTCATTCGCCAGGCCTAAGCGCCGGTCCCAAGAGAACTTCAAGGGGGAAACCATGGTCGATCTCGCGCCGCTGGTCGCCGCGCAGCCTGACGCGACCGCAAGCCCATCCGCCCGCCGATATTATGTGCTGGCGCTACTCACCGCCGTCTACGCGCTGAATTTTCTCGACCGCACGATTTTCAACGTGCTGATCGAGCCGATCAAGAAGGAGTTCTCGCTCAGCGACACCACGATGGGCCTGCTTGCGGGCTTCGGCTTCGTGCTGTTTTATTCCCTGCTCGGCATCCCCATTGCGCGAGTTGCCGATCGGCTCAACCGGCGCAATATCGTCGCCCTCGCGTTCGCATTCTGGAGCGCGATGACATTTCTGTGCGGCATGGCCACAAGCGTCGGGGCGCTGGCGCTGGCGCGGATCGGCGTCGGCATCGGCGAATCCGCAGGCACCCCCGCCTCGCAATCCATGGTCGCCGATCTCTTCGACAAGAACGAGCGCCCGCGCGCGCTCGGCATCTACGCCATCGGCACCTATCTCGGGGTTTTCCTCGGCTATTTCCTTGGCGGCTACGTCAACCACTATTACGGCTGGCGCATGGCGTTCTTCACCGCCGGCCTGCCCGGCATTGCGCTCGCTGCCGTGTTGTGGCTCTCGATCTCCGAGCCGAACCGCGGCGCAATGGCGGAAAACTTTGTGCCCGAACCGATCGGGCCGACGCTTGGTTTCCTTGCCTCGCAACAGACCTTCGTCATCGTGCTGATCGGGTTCTGCCTGACGACCTATACCAACTACGCCACCGCGGCCTGGATCCCGCCGTTCCTGGCGCGGGTGCATCACCTGAACAGCGCCCAGATCGGAACCTATGCCGGCACCTTCAAGGGCCTGTTCGGAATGGCGGGCACGCTGGTCGGCGGGCTCGTGGTGGCGCAGATCAGCCGCCGCGACGACCGCTGGAAGCTGTGGGCGCCGGCGATCACCTCAGGCCTCGCGGGACCCGTGTTTGCGCTGTGCATGCTGACACCGGACTTTGCGACGATGGTCGCGGCACTGGCGGCGACTTCGTTCCTGGTCGGCTTCCACCTCGGGCCGATCTTTGCCATTGCCCAGACGGTGGCGCGGCCGAGCATGCGGGCGCTGGCCTCGGCGATCATTTTGTTGACGGCGACCTGTTTCGGCCAAGGCGTCGGCCCGCTCGCGGTCGGCATGATCAACGACGCGCTGAAGAACGACTATGGCGCCGACGCGGTGCGTTATTCGCTGCTGTCGGCTGCGCTGACGACCACGCTCGGGGCCCTGCTGTTTGTATGGGCGGCGGCGACGATTCGCTCCGACATCGAGCGGGCGACTTGACGCACATCACCCCGGCCAAAAAACCAGCTTGCGACCTTGCGGACGGCATAACCTCGTTGCCGCTGGCGGATTCCTGCGATTTTGGGGCCGGACGAAACCATTTTGCGGAACCCACGAAACCAGCCGGAAACAAACCTGGGATACTTCTTTGGCCAACAAAGCGGCGCAAAGTCCGCTTGGAGGCTCACATGAACCACTCAATTCATTCAGCGGACCGGGGTACCCATCTGAAGATCGTGGTAATGGCGCTCGTAGCCGGCATCGCGGTGGCGGCCTTCGGTATTTCCGCCCGCACCAATGTTGACTACACCCAGACCGCCCATGTCATCAGGGCAGGCAAACCGGTCGCCGTGACCAGTTCGGATACGTCGCTCGTTCGCTAAATCGCTCCGGAAGATCGGGAATAAGCGTTGTGCCGCCTCCGGGCGGCATTTGCTTTTCCGGGGTGTTTGAGCCGTTGAAGCGGCATTCCTATTGGCCTTGCGCGGCACGGCGTATTTTCTCGCAGGCAATGCCGACGGTATAGACATGGACGCCTTCGACCAAGCAATGCTCCGGGTGCAATTCATTCAACCAGCGCGACGTCTGCGAGCTGAGTTCCGCCGCGGAGCGAACCACGATGCAGGGATATTCTGCGGCCAGCTGCCTAAAACTATAGCGATAGAAGTTCCTGGACAGCAGATCGCGGTGAAAGTCGTAATCCAGCAGCGGCGCCTTGAACAGGCGCGCATAGGCTTCGGCAAACCGGTTCTGCATTTCCGCGGTGCCGAGGGTCGTCTCCCCTGCGAAATTCAGTTCATCGTCGGGTGCTTGGATGTACATGCCTGATACGTTGGCGCAGGCGGGACCGCCCGCCGTGACCGCCTTTGAGAGCTTTGCGCCGCGATCATCGAGCGCGGCCCAAATCAGGGCGTCCTTTCCGATCTGAAACAACGAGGTCGAGACCACGACGGCGCAAACCGCGACCGCCGCACCGGCGATCGTTGCTGGCGGAACTGTCGGAAACAGGCGGCGGATTTCAATGACGGTCAGCACGAGAACGCCGCCCGTCAGCGCCCAGGATGCCGCCATGTAGTGCAGGTCGTAGTGCTTCGACGTCGCCACCACCTGGGTGGCGAACGCGACAAAGGACGCGACGAGCGTCAGGCTGACAGGGTCGAGGTAGTCGCGGCGGGTCAGCATATGTGCCAACGCCGCGAGCGCACCGGTCGTGAACACGGCGGCGATGACCGGTCCCGCCGAAATGATCTCCCCCATGTTCCGCCAGAACAGGTTGAAGTCGATAAAACCCGCTTCGCCCGTGCCGTAGAAGCCCTTGTGGGTCGCCAGGGCGACAAGCCAGCGAGATCCGCCGGCAAAGACGTCTGGATTGAGGACCCGGTTGAGCAGGAAGAACGTAAGGATGCCGGTCAGAAACGCGACCCCGACCGCCCGCCGATTCCTGAGCAGCGACACGCCCAGAACAGCCAGCGGCAGATGCAGGAATTTGGACGACAGGCCGAGCCCGAACATCAGTCCCTGAGCCACGCCCAGGCCGACGGTTGGCGGACTTTCGTCAAGCGCCGCCTTGAGCACCAGCGCCATCCCGAAGATGGCGCAGGAAACCATCAGACTTTCCGACGCCAGGAGCACTTCGAAATGCAGGGATATGGGGTGGACGAAGGGCGCTACCTGAAACAGCATCGCTGCAAGCGTGCTGCGTGTCGCATTGCGGACGATGACGCCGGAGGCCAGCAGCGCACCGGACAGGATCAGAGCTTCGGCCGCGCGCGAGGCGTAGACGATCGCGTCGAAGTTCTTCAGTCCAAATGTGGCGACATCCGACCGGCCGGCGAGAAATGTCCAGAGCTTGACGAGGAGCCCCGTGAGCAGGATCGTGGTCGTGCCCGGATGATCGCTCTTCATCATGGGATAGCCCGCCGCCCAGGCAAGGCCGTTCATCGCAAACGTGGCCTCTGGATCGACCTGCCGGCCCCAGGGTGCGGAACAGGCGGAGTAAGCCAGCGCGACGATCAGGTAGAGCAGCGGAAGGGTCGCAACGGCGTATCTGGCCCAAGTGCCGCTGGTCGGCTGATCTGGAAAATATCTCATCGCCCCTCTGCCCCTAGGACATTACGGACGATGGGTCCGGCAATCGAGACGCCGGAACCGGCGGCGTTGAAATGCCGCGACGGGCGCCTAAGTGATTGAAATGATGGCGCGAGAGACGGGACTCGAACCCGCGGCCTCCGCCGTGACAGGGCGGCGCTCTAACCAACTGAGCTACTCCCGCGGATATCGAAATCAGCTCGTAATCCGCACAGGGAGCAGGGCTTAAAGGCGCGCCCCGTTTTAGTCAAGGTTGTTGCAAATCCTCCCGCCAGTCGGGCATTTTTTCGATGTCGATGCAAATAATAGGCTGTTTATCGGCAAAACAGCATATGCAGCCGCCCCCCAAATCGTTTAAGGCCTGATACGTCTAAGTTTCCCAAAGCCATCAACAACGAGGAGGGCCAAATATGGCGAAGAAGGCAGCGACCCCGACCACCGTCACGCTCAAGCATCTCGCAGCGGCGATTGCCGAGGACCAGGAATTGTCGAAGAAGCAGGCGGAGGCGATCATGAACGACCTGGTCGGCCGGATCACCAAGCACCTGAAGAAGGGCGAGCGCATCCGCATCGTCGGCCTCGGCATCCTGCAGGTGCGCAAGCGCGCCGCCCGCATGGGCCGCAATCCCGCCACCGGCGAGGCGATCCACATCAAGGCCAGCAAGAAGGTCGCCTTCCGCGCCGCCAAGGAGCTGAAGGAAGCCGTCTGACAGGCCGGCAGCTTCCGTTCTGAACCCTGCGTCATTCCGGCACGGGTACGCGGCCCCGCCGGGATGACGCTTGTTCGGTTTTTCTGATCTTCCCGAGTGAGCGCGGTTTTCACTGTGTCCATCGCCTTCACCCACACCGTGACCGAGCGCTTGCTGCGCTATGTGGTGATCGACACCCAGTCGGACCCCTCCTCCCCAACCTGCCCTTCCACCGAGAAGCAGAAGGACCTCGGCCGGCTGCTCGCCGCCGAACTGCAGGCGATGGGATTGGCCAACGCCCATCTCGACCAACACGGCTATGTCTACGCGACAATCCCGGCGAACACCGGCAAGATGGTCCCCGCGATCTGCTTCTGCTCGCACATGGACACCTCGCCCGACTGCAGCGGCAGGAACGTGAAGCCGCAGATCGTGAAGAACTATCGCGGCGGCGACATCGTGCTGCCGGGCGATCCCACGCAAGTCATCCGTGCCGCCGAACATCCCGCGCTGGCCGACCAGATCGGCAACGACATCATCACGACCGACGGCACCACGCTGCTCGGCGCCGACAACAAGGCCGGCCTTGCCGAAATCATGGATGCGGCGCATTTCCTCATTCACAATCCGCAGATCAAGCATGGCCCCATCAGGATCCTGTTCACGCCCGATGAAGAGATCGGCCGCGGCGTCGACAAGGTCGACCTGAAGAAGCTCGCCGCCGATTTTGCCTACACCATCGACGGCGAGACCGCGGGCAATATCGAGGACGAGACGTTTTCGGCCGACGGCGCCACCATTACCATCGAGGGCGTCTCGACCCATCCCGGCTTTGCCAAGGGCAAGATGGAGCACGCGATCAAGATTGCGGCCGCCATCGTCGCTTCCCTGCCCAGAGACACCTGCTCGCCGGAGACGACCGAGGGCAAGCAGGGCTTCCTGCATCCGATCGGCATTTCCGGCGCGTTGGAAAAGGCCACGCTCGGCTTCATCGTGCGCGATTTCAGCGACCAAGGCCTGAAGGAGAAGGAGGAGCTTCTGGAAGGCATCGTCAAGGACGTGATGAAGGGCTTTCCGCGCTCGAGCTACCGGCTCGAGGTCAAGCCGCAATACCGCAACATGAAGCAGGTGATCGATCGTCATCCCGAGATCGTCGACTACGCCATGGAGGCGATCCGCCGCGCCGGCCTGACCCCGGTGAAGTCCTCCATCCGCGGCGGCACCGACGGCTCGCGGCTGTCGTTCATGGGACTGCCCTGCCCCAACATCTTCGCCGGCGAGCACGCGTTCCACTCGCGGCTCGAATGGGTCAGCCGCCAGGACATGGAAAAGGCGGTGCAGACCATCGTGCATCTCGCGATGATCTGGGAAGAGCGGGCGTAGCTTCAGCTCTGGTGTCATACCCCGCGAAAGCGGGGTATCCAGTACGCCGCGGCCTCTCAATTCCATTACTACTTTCTCTGGAATACTGGATCGCCCGCCTTCGCGGGCGATGACAGTTGGGGCCGTCATTGCGAGCCAACGGGTCGCGCGAATGCGCGCCGATGACAGGCTCCGCGAAGCAATCCATCGCACGACAAAAGAAGGTTGGATTGCTTCGTCGCTTCGCTCCTCGCAATGACGACAAGACACACCTTCGCAATCTCGCCGCATGCTTTTGCGCGAGTTTTGCCGGAAACGTCGGCCCTCGAAAGTCAGAGGGCGCAGGGAAAGCCGGGCGCACGATGCACCCGCAGCCTCGCGTACGATAAAAAACAAAGTACACGAGCGTAGTCACCACAGGTTCACCGGAACGGCCCGGCCTTCCCTGCGCAATGGTTTTAACGGTTTCCTTCGTGCTCTTCCCGGCGACCGGGCTTGTTTGCCACCGTCGCCTCGCGGGATTGCTCCCGGCGAGACTTGACGCCAGCGTCGGGGCGTCAGAACCACACGACTTCGCCGTCCGCCTCAGGCACGTTCGTCCACGTGCCATCAGCGTCCACCGCATCCCGCCCCGCGTTGGTGACGTTGCGCAACGCCCCTCTGTGGGACGGGACGAGGCGAAATATAGGATAATCCGAATATTCTGAAAAGCAGAATATTTTTGCGTCGAGGGATTGACACGGCGCGGCCGCGGCGGCAGGCGAAAGTGATTTGCCCGACAGGCAACCGGCTAGGCGCCTGCCGTCACGATCCAGATCGAGGCGCGAAGCGGCACCGACTGCCCCTTCGCAAAGGGCGCCAGTGCTTCGCGGATCGAGTTGGTCGCGGCCGTGCGCACCTCGGGCGGTTGATCCGCGAGAGCCCGGGCGGACGGGCCGATTTCCAGCGCGCTTTGGACCGCGGCATCGAGGCCACGCCCGATTGCGATATCGAGCGAAAGGTCGACCGGCTCCATCCTCACGCCCGAAAATCCGGCCTCGCCGAGGATGCGATGCACCCGCGCCTGCGAGGCAAAGGCGAACGGGCCGGGGTCTTCCGGTCCCGGCTGCGGCAGCCTCGGCGCGTGCTTGTAGACGGCCTGCAACGGCGCCATGAAGAACGGGTTTTCACGCGGCTCGCGCCAGCAGGCGAAGGCGAGCCGCCCCGAGCCCCGCAGCGCCGTGCGCAAATTGGCGAAGGAGACCGCTGGCTCGGCGAAGAACATCACGCCGAACCGCGAGGCCACAAGATCGAAACTTGCGGGCTCGAACGGGTAGACCGTCGCATCCGCGAGCACGAAATCCACCGGCAACTCCGCAGGCTTGATCTGGCGGGCCCGCGTCAGCATCGGCACGGAAATATCGACGCCGAGGACATGTCCGGTGGGGCCCGTCTTTCGCGCAAATGCGACCGTGGTCGGGCCACACGCCGCAACCGACATCGATGATCCGCTCGCCCGGCTTGACATGCGCGCGATCGATCAGGGCCGCCGACACCGGCGCAAGCACGATGTCCTGCGTCGCCTGCCGATCGGCCCAGCGCTGGCCGCCCGGCCCGTTCCAGTACGCGATCTGGTCGGCGTTCCCTTCGTGCCCTATCGGTTGGTCCATCACACCCTACTTCCTACTTCGCCGCGCTACCGGTCTTCGTTCGCTTCGCAGGCTTGGCCTTCGCGACCGGCTTTGGCGCGCCCTCGCTGCGCACGCCGCCCCAGGGATCGGTGGGACCCTGGTCGGGAATGTTGCCGAGCGACCGCTCATAGGCTTGCTTGGCCGCCTTCTCGGATTCGATCTGCCCCGGCGATTTTTCCTTGTTGTTGGCCTGGGCCAAAGCGGAAGCCGGCGCGGCCAGGAGCGCGATCGCGGCGACGGCGGCGAGAAGTTTCATGCGTCTACTCCCGGAATTGGCGCTCAGTACGTTCCAGTCCGCCTGCGTCGCTCCGCGACTTCGGCGCGACAGCCTTCGCTCGCTCCGCGCTTCGGCTTGCCGAGCCGAAGCTCGCGGAGCGAGCGTAGGCTGGTAGGCGGTGACGGATTCGAACCGCCGACCCTCTCGGTGTAAACGAGATGCTCTAACCAGCTGAGCTAACCGCCCCTCGCCCTCTGTTTAGCGCCGCCCCCGCCTTGGACGCAAGGTCGGAAGCCTAGTCGCCTGGCCGGCCCGGCAATTCGTCTTGGCATAAATCTTGGGCGCTTTTCGCGTCATCCGGATTTGCTCGCCCGAGCAGATCACGGTGATCTGAAACGGCGACCCCGTCAGGCTCTGGTAATCGGTGCAGTGACAGATCGACCCTTTTTCGGGATCGATCTCGGCCTGATAGATCACCGAGCCGCAATGACATTGCCCGTCGACTTTCATCTCGTTCAATTTCATAAGCAGCTGCGAGGCCGATCTACGCAAATATAAGGCGCTCTATTTCTTAGGGTTGGGGGCACCCCAGATTTCTCTGTCGCGCTCGTACTCTCATCTTACCCGAACATAGGTTTTCGAAAAGCCCTCGCCCCGTTCTTGTATCTCCAAAATTGGAACTCGACTGATAAATTCGTGAAATGATGATGCTCCG
This sequence comes from uncultured Alphaproteobacteria bacterium, assembly GCA_963721135.1. Lineage (GTDB taxonomy): Bacteria > Pseudomonadota > Alphaproteobacteria > Rhizobiales > Xanthobacteraceae > Bradyrhizobium. The sequence goes on along the minus strand of CAVRIB010000024.1, from coordinate 196,379 downwards.
AACTTAGCGTGATCGAATTCTGCGAATTCTACTTTCAAGAGATGACCAAGATGACCTAGAAAAATCCAACCCTCTTCACGAGCGTGATTTTCTACTATCGTTGCAATCTTAGCGTACGCGGTCTTGTATTCATCGGGATTCGGTCCTCGAACAGCGCCGCCGTTCGTCGGACGTAACCGAATCGCCAAAATGGTCGAGAACTGCCTGCTTATTCCCCGCTACCATTTGTAGAAAAACATCATCGAACTCTTTGAGCAAATATGGATGGCTTTCCTCCAGTCCGGTCCGCGTGATCGCGAGTGCTACGCCTGAAACAAGTTCATCCGGAAGGAGGTCCTTCGTATTTGGAAAAAGAGCGCCATAAAAATATACCCAAAGCGTTTGCATAAGATTGTGATCCGGGTTTGCCCCGGGCCGCACTCGTAGGACAATGTTTCCGTTGTAAAGCTGAGCTGCTTGCGAATTACGAACCCAACGCACTTTTGCGCGCTTGACCCAGCCCTTCGGAAGAAATTGTTGCAGATGGAACGCGGTTTGATTCAATACCTCCTCCACTCTCGTAGCCACCGCCTTCCGCCGAAAGATTGGAACAGTGAACGTATCTGCCACAAGTCTCCATAGCTTGGATTGGGTACTTAGAAGGCGCGGAAATAGAGCAAGAACGAGTGCTGCCCCCTTAGAGGCAAGATCGAGACCACCAAAGATTGCGAGGATCAATAGCAAAAGCTCTAAGGTACTCATGGCTGCCCCGCACTACCAAGACAGATTTGTGAATTGCACAGAAAGCGGTACTCGTTTCCCTCGACAACGAACGCGGAAAGATTCTCGTATGTGAGCACCTTATTGCAATGAGCGCAAAGAAGCCGGCCACTAACTAAGTCATCCCATCGGTCGATTTCTTTCAGTAGATTAGTCAGGTCGGCGTCTTCGATGAGCGTAACCTCCGATTTCTGAAATCTCCGAAAAACACGGAACCTGCTTAACCAACGCAGCGCAATCGACCGCATATTCGATTCAGTAAACATACCCAGCATGACCGTCAGCCGGCTCACGTTTCTGGAGCGGCTCTCCCAAGATATGGAGAAGTATTGCCTGTGATTGAATATACCCACCCTGCACGTTCTTATCACACGTTTTGGTTGTAGGGAACAGTCAAATCACCAACGATTAAGGCGACCCCAACCTTCGACCTGCCTTCCACATCTAGCCAAAAAAGGAAACGGCGCCCGAAGGCGCCGTTTTATCATGTTCGAGATTGGATCGTTCAGTGCGCCGTAAGTCCCCCGGCGGCTTCGTCGCCGGCGTCTGATGTGACCGGCACCTTGGTGTCCTCTTCCCAGACGATCGGCACCGGCGGCCGCACCAAAGCGCGGGAGATCACGTCGTCGAGCCGGGCGACGGGGATGATCTCCATGCCGCCCTTGATCGCATCGGAAATCTCCGTGAGATCCTTGGCGTTGTCCTCGGGGATCAGCACCGTCTTGATGCCACCGCGGGCGGCCGCGAGCAGCTTCTCCTTCAACCCGCCGATCGGCAGCACGCGCCCGCGCAAGGTGATCTCGCCGGTCATGGCGACATCGTGCCGGACCGGAATGCCGGTCATCGTGGAGACGATCGCGGTCGCCATCGCGACGCCCGCCGACGGCCCGTCCTTCGGGGTCGCCCCTTCCGGCACGTGGACGTGGATATCGCGCCTGTCGAACAGCGGCGGTTCGATGCCGAAGCCGACCGCGCGCGAGCGCACGTAGGACGCGGCCGCCGAAATCAACTCCTTCATGACGTCGCGCAGGTTGCCGGTCACCGTCATCTTGCCCTTGCCGGGCATCATGACGCCTTCGATGGTGAGCAGCTCGCCGCCGACATCGGTCCAGGCGAGACCCGTGACGATGCCAACCTGATCGTCGGTCTCGATCTCGCCGTAGCGATACTTCGGCACGCCGAGGAACTCTTCCAGCGACTTCTCGGTGACCTTGACCGACTTCTTCTTCGAGATCATCAGATCCTTCACCGCCTTGCGGGCGAGAGTCGAAAGCTCGCGCTCGAGGTTGCGCACGCCCGCCTCGCGGGTGTAGCGGCGGATCATCAGAAGCAGCGCATCGTCGTCGATCGACCATTCCTTCGGATCGAGGCCGTGCTTGGAGATGGCATTCGGGATCAGGTGCTTGCGCGCGATCTCGACCTTCTCGTTCTCGGTGTAGCCGGCGATCCGGATGATCTCCATGCGGTCCATCAGCGGCCCCGGAATATTCAGCGTATTCGCGGTCGTGATGAACATCACGTGGGAGAGATCGTAGTCGACCTCCAGATAGTGGTCGTTGAAGGTCATGTTCTGCTCGGGGTCGAGCACCTCGAGCAAGGCCGAGGACGGATCGCCGCGGAAATCGGCGCCCATCTTGTCGATCTCGTCCAGGAGGAACAGCGGATTCGAGGTCTTGGCCTTGCGCATCGACTGGATGATCTTGCCGGGCATCGAACCGATATAGGTGCGGCGGTGACCGCGGATCTCGGCTTCGTCCCGCACGCCGCCGAGCGAGACGCGGACGAATTCACGGCCCGTGGCTCGCGCGATCGACTTGCCGAGCGAGGTCTTGCCGACGCCGGGAGGCCCGACCAGGCAGAGGATCGGCCCGGTCAGCTTGTTGGCGCGCGACTGCACCGCGAGGTACTCGACGATGCGGTCCTTGACCTTCTCGAGCCCGTAATGGTCGTTGTCGAGGATGGTCTGTGCCGCGACCAGGTCCTTCTTGACCTTGGACTTCTTGTTCCACGGGATCGACAAGAGCCAGTCGAGATAGTTGCGCACCACGGTTGCTTCCGCCGACATCGGCGACATCTGGCGCAGCTTCTTCAACTCGTGCTGCGCCTTCTCGCGGGCTTCCTTGGAAAGCCTGGTCTTGGCGATCTTCTCCTCCAGATCGGCGAGTTCATCACGGCCCTCGTCGTCGCCGAGTTCCTTCTGGATCGCCTTCATCTGCTCGTTGAGATAATATTCGCGCTGGGTCTTCTCCATCTGGCGCTTGACGCGCGAGCGGATGCGCTTCTCGACCTGCAGCACCGAAATCTCGCTCTCCATCAGCCCGAGCACCTTTTCCAGGCGCGCGGTCACCGACAGCGTCTCCAGGATCGCCTGGCGGTCGGCGATCTTGACGGCGAGGTGGGCGGCGACGTTATCCCCGAGCTTGGCAAAATCGGTGATCGCCTGCACCACGCCGACGACCTCGGCGGAGATCTTCTTGTTCAGCTTCACATAGCTTTCGAAGTCCGACACGACCGAGCGCGCCAGCGCTTCGGCCTCGACCGACTTGGCGTCGGTATCGGCGAGCGCGACCGCGGTCGCCTCGTAATATTCCTGGCGGTCGGAGTATTTCTGCACGCGCGCGCGCTCGAGCCCCTCAACCAGCACCTTGACGGTGCCATCGGGCAATTTGAGCAGCTGCAAAACGCTTGCAAGCGTACCGGTCTCGTAGATCGACTCCGGGCTCGGATCGTCGTCCGACGCATTCTTCTGCGTGGCGAGCAGGATCAGCGCGTCGTTCTTCATCACTTCTTCGAGCGCGCGGATCGATTTCTCGCGACCGACGAACAGCGGCACGATCATGTGCGGGAACACGACGATGTCACGCAACGGCAGCACCGGGTAGGCGTGGCTTTCGCCGTGAACGATCGATGGCCGGGGTTTTGGGGTAGTCATGGCCTATTCCTTTTGTTGTGCCCCCTTGCACGCAGTCCGCTCATTTGCGCAACCGCCACAAGGTGCCGGGATGTTCCGGGATCGTTGGGGCCGTCTTGCGGGCCGACGTTTCCGGATCTCAGAGATAGCGACGAATTTAGCGGGTAGTTTCATCGCCGACAGCATTAGGTGGCTATCGACCATGGGGGTGTCAAGTCGTTGAAAAAGGCCCGTCAATGGGGCCAAACGCAGAGTTTGGGCTACGCAACGCACGGCAGCGGGAATACCCCCGCGGCCGCCTTCCTTGCATACTCAACTCACGCCGCAAGCGCTGCCAATCAGGCGCTGGCGCTGGTCTCCACCGCGCGGTCGGAACGATCGGCGTAGATGTAGAGCGGGCGAGCCGTGCCCTCCACGACTTCGCGCGAAATCACCACCTCTTCGACGCCTTCCAGGCCCGGAAGGTCGAACATGGTCTCGAGCAGGATGCTTTCAAGAATCGAGCGCAGGCCGCGCGCGCCGGTCTTGCGCTCGATCGCCCTGCGGGCGACCGCGCCAAGCGCCTCGTCGGCGAAGGTCAACTCGATGTTCTCCATCTCGAACAGCCGCTGGTACTGCTTGACCAGGGCGTTCTTCGGATCGGTGAGAATCTTCTTCAGCGAGGCCTCGTCGAGATCCTCCAGCGTCGCGACCACCGGCAGGCGGCCGACGAATTCGGGGATCAGGCCGTATTTCAGGAGATCCTCGGGCTCGACGTGGCGGAAGATTTCGCCGGTGCGGCGGTCTTCCGGCGCCAGCACCTGCGCGGCGAAGCCGATCGAGGTCGAACGTCCGCGCGCGGAGATGATCTTCTCCAGTCCCGAGAAGGCGCCGCCGCAGATGAAGAGGATGTTGGTGGTGTCGACCTGCAGGAATTCCTGCTGCGGATGCTTGCGGCCGCCCTGCGGCGGCACCGAGGCCACCGTGCCTTCCATGATCTTCAGCAGCGCCTGCTGCACGCCCTCGCCGGAGACGTCGCGGGTGATCGAGGGATTGTCCGACTTGCGGCTGATCTTGTCGATTTCGTCGATATAGACGATGCCGCGCTGCGCCCGCTCGACATTGTAGTCGGCCGACTGCAACAGCTTCAGGATGATGTTCTCGACGTCCTCGCCGACGTAACCCGCTTCCGTCAGCGTGGTCGCGTCCGCCATGGTGAAGGGCACGTCGAGAATGCGCGCCAGCGTCTGCGCCAGCAGCGTCTTGCCCGAGCCGGTCGGACCGATCAGAAGGATGTTCGACTTCGCCAGCTCGACGTCGTTGTGCTTGGTCTGGTGATTGAGCCGCTTGTAGTGATTGTGGACGGCGACCGAGAGCACCTTCTTGGCGTGGCTCTGGCCGATCACGTAGTCGTCCAGCACCTTGCAGATTTCCTTCGGCGTCGGAATCCCGTCGCGCGACTTCACCAGCGAGGACTTGTTCTCCTCGCGGATGATATCCATGCAGAGTTCGACGCATTCGTCGCAGATGAAGACGGTGGGACCCGCGATCAGCTTGCGGACTTCGTGCTGGCTCTTGCCGCAGAACGAGCAATAAAGCGTGTTCTTGGAGTCGCTCGTGCCGACCTTACTCATTCTTGTCTCCGTCCGCCGTTCGACCTCATCCGCTCGATCGCCCCATTCCGGCACCATCCGGCACAGGCTTTAGATAGAGCAAATTCCGTACCAAAAAAGACCTTTACTCCACACATGCCACTCGAATCGCGGCTAACTCGAATCTCCCGATCTTAGCCGATGTCACCTAGCCAACCATGGTCGCACCCGACTATCAAGAATTCGCTAATTGGCCCGGCGGCCGATACCCGTGACAATACCGTGATTTGCCGGCTTGGCACGAGCCAAACCTGCCGAAATCGGCCGGGCGTTGCGGGATTGCCACGCTGTCAGGGAGCACGAAAGCGGAACTTTCGGCGCGTGCGAAGGCCAAATCGCCGCCGTGGGCGGAAATGACCGGTTAACGATGTGCGCTAACCCAAGGGCAACGAAGGCGGCCGTAGCGCTACGGGGCGACCTTCGCCGTCAGCTCCTCGACGCGCTTGTCGATCACCTTGTCGACAATGCCGAAGTCCTTGGCCTGGTCGGCGGTGAGGAACTTGTCGCGTTCCAGCGCATCCTCGATCGCCTTGAAGGTCTGGCCGGTGTGCTTGACGTAGATCTCGTTGAGCCGCTTCTTGAGGTTCAGGATCTCCTGGGCATGCAGCATGATGTCGGTGGCCTGGCCCTGGAAGCCGCCGGAGGGCTGGTGCACCATGATGCGCGAATTCGGCAGCGAGAAGCGCATGTCCTTGTGCCCGGCGGCGAGCAGCAGCGAGCCCATCGAGGCCGCCTGCCCGGTGCAGAGCGTCGACACCGGCGGGCGGATGAACTGCATGGTGTCGTAGATCGCAAGCCCCGAGGTCACCACGCCGCCGGGCGAATTGATGTACATCGAGATTTCCTTCTTCGGATTCTCGGCTTCGAGAAACAGAAGTTGCGCAACCGTCAGCGTCGCCATGCCGTCCTCGACCGGTCCGGTGACGAAGATGATGCGCTCCTTCAAAAGGCGCGAAAAAATGTCGTAAGCGCGTTCGCCGCGGTTGGTCTGTTCGACCACCATCGGCACGAGGTTCATGTAGGTTTCGACCGGATCGCGCATTAGTCACCCGAGGGGTTGTCGGACAGTTGGCAGGGACGAACATCGATCGGCAGGGCCAGCGGAGGGCTGGCCGGAATTTGCCGGACGAACGTCCCGTGATGCAGGACTTTCAAGACCAGGTTCACAGATATGGGCCAAATCCCCGGGAACAAGACCAGGTAAAATAGCCGGGTTGATCGGCGCAGTTGAAGCTGATTCGCGCAAGCCCGCCTAGCGAGGCAACCCGCTTCGATCAGCCTTTCGCCTCTCAACCTCAACGCCGGCTTGATTCGCTTCAGGCCGCGCTTTTTTCGGCGTCGTCGTCCTTGTAGAGGTCTTCGCGGCTGACCTTCTTCTCGGTGACGTCAGCGAGTTCGAGGATGAAATCGACCACCTTGTCCTCGTAGATCGGCGCACGAAGCTGAGCCAGCGCCTGGGCGTTGTTGCGATAGTAGTCCCAGACCTCCTTCTCGCGGCCGGGCATCTGACGGGCGCGCTCGATCACCGCGCGGCTGACCTCGTCGTCGGTGACCGTGATCTTGTTCCTCTCGCCGATCTCGGACAGCACGAGGCCGAGCCGGACCCTGCGGTCGGCGATCTTGTGGTACTCTTCCCGCGCCGCCTCTTCGGTGGTGTCCTCGTCGGCGAAGGTCTTGCCGCTACTTTCCATTTCGGCCTTGATCGAGGTCCACATCAGGTTGAATTCTTCCTCGATCAGCGACGGCGGCGCCTCGAACTGATGGGCCTCGTCGAGCCGGTCGAGCAGCATGCGCTTGACCCGCTGGCGGGTCGCGCCGGCGAATTCGGCCGAAAGCCGCTCGCGCGCGGCCTGCTTCAGCTTGTCGAGCGATTCCAGGCCAAGCATCTTGGCGAACTCGTCGTTGATCTCCCTGTCCTGCGGCACCTCGATCAAGGTCGCGGTGGTCTCGAACTCGGCCGGCTGGCCGGCCAGTTTTTCGCTGGCGTAATTCTTCGGGAATGAAACCTTCAGGTTGCGGGTTTCGCCCGACGCAATGCCGATCAGCTGTTCCTCGAAGCCGGGAATGAAGCTGTTGGAGCCGATCGTGACCTGGATGTTCTCGCCGGTGCCGCCGTCGAACGGCACCCCGTCGATGGTGCCCTTGAAGGAGATCGTGACGCGATCGCCGGTCTCGGCCTTCGCCCCGTCGGCCTTCGGCGCATAGGTGCGGTTCTGGTCGGCGATCCGCTTGATGGCCTCGTCGACGTCGGCATCGGTCACCTCGGCGACCGGCTTCTCGACGGAAAAGCTCTTGAAATCGGCGAGCGCGATCGGCGGCACGACCTCGATCGAAACCGTGTAGGTGAGATCGGATTTTCCGGCGAGGATGTCCTCGACCGCCTCTTTCTCGGTCGGCATGGTGATCTTGGGTTCGGTCGCGAGCCGAAAGCCGCGCTCGGTGAAGATCTGCGCATTGGTGTCGCGGATGGTCTGGTCGATGGTCTCGGCCATGACCGAGCGGCCGTAGACCTTCTTCAAATGACTAACCGGCACCTTGCCCGGCCGAAAACCGTTGAGGCGGACCTTGTCCTTCAGATCGACCAGGCGCGCACCCGCCTTGGCATCGAGATCGGCCGCGGGGACGCTGATCTGGAATTCGTGCTTCAATCCCTCGGTGAGGGTTTCTGTAACCTGCATGGTGTCAATCTTCTTTTCGCTTTCGTCCGGCCCAGGCGGGGCGAACCTGTCAATCCGTTCAAGGCGCGGCCCGAGAAGCCTTGCGCCGGTGGTTCGGCGGACGCTGCCCGTTGCGAAGCAGGTCCCCCGGTGAATCTCGTGCAAACGCTGTCAGCGCTTGGTGCGGGCGGAGGGACTCGAACCCCCACAACTTTCGTCACTGGAACCTAAATCCAGCGCGTCTACCAGTTCCGCCACGCCCGCGTGAACAGCATCATTTCGTGCCGCGATGCCCGAGCATGATGCCGAAAAGTGCAACGCGGTTTTCGGGCGGCCATCATGCTCCAGATGATTGGAATCGATCACGTTTATGGTCTTGGGTGATGTCATCCAAGACCATAAGCGTGATCGTTGCGGCGGGCTTATAACATGGGCCCATCGGTTCGCAGCAAAAAAATGGCCGTTTCGGACCCCTTGGAGGTAGCGGCGCTGGCTGGACATAACAACCGGAAAATGGTCCGCATCGAGCCCATGGCAGACCGAATTCTCCGGCTGGACCGGCGCAAGCTGTTGGCCGGAATGGGCGCTGCGGTCCTGACGCGGACCGCGCCGGGAAATGCCGCTCCGCAAGCGCGCCTGTCGCTGACGCTGCGGGCCGAAGCCCGCGCGTTGGCGCTAACCCCGGGACAACCGGCGTCCCCGATATGGTCACTTGCAGCGGTGCCACCGGACCCCGCACTTCGCCTTGCGCGCGGCGACGAGCTTGAAATCACGCTGCAGAACGAGCTGCCCTTGCCCATCGCGCTCGACTGGCACGGCATCGACGGCGTTGCGTCCACTGAGCCGCTATTGGCGCGTCCGCCTCTTGCGGCCGGAGCCAGCGAAACGCTGGCGATCGTGTTGCGTCAGGCCGGTACGTTGTTGTGCGATCTTCGGCTGACGGGCGACGCGGCGGCGCGACCGTTGCCGGCGCGGGCGCTGGTCGTCGCCGAGAGCGAGCCCGTGGCCGTCGACGGCGACGAGGTCTTTCTGATCGAAGACTGGAGGCTGCGCGCCGACGGCACGGCGATTGCGCCCGGCACCGATCCTGATGACACGACGCCGCTTTACACGGTCAATGGCGAAACGACGCTGGATGTCACCGCGCGGGCCCACCAGCGGCTCCGGTTTCGCTTCATCAATGGCTGCCAACGCGCTGTCATTGCTGTCAAAATGGAGGCGCGGCAAGTCCGCGTGATGGCGCTCGACAGCCAGCCGGCGGAGCCGTTTTTCGCGCGCAATGGCGCGATCGTGCTGGCGCCGGGAGGCCGCGCCGACGCCTTCATCGACGTAGGCGGCGCGCCGGGCGCTGCGTCATCCATTCTCCTGCACGACGGCATGCAAGCCCGCCCGATCGGCCGGCTGATCGTCTCGAGCGAACCGCCGTTCCGGGAGGCGGCGCTGCCCGAAGCACCCGCGCTGCCGTCCAACGGGCTGCCCGCGTTGTTGGACCTGAGAGGCGCGCTGCGGATCGACGTGGCGCTCGCAGATTACGAGAAGGAGTGGACGAGCCCGGCGCATTTCACGGCGTCGGCGCCGCCCGCATTTCGCGCCGGCGTCGGCCGCACCGTTGTTCTGGCACTGACGAACCGCGGCAAATTGCCGGCGGTCTTTCACCTCCACGGCCATCATTTCCGGCTCCTGGACCGGCTCGACGATGGCTGGAAACCGTTCTGGCTGGATACGCTCGTCGTCGATGGCGGCGAGACACAACGGATCGCCTTTGCCGCCGAACATGCCGGCCGCTGGTTGCTGGAGGCCGTCGCAACCGACTGGACAGCGCCGCGCCTGGTGCGCTGGTACAGCGTCGAATGAAACCTCAGTACTCGATGCCGAATTCGTCATAGAGGCGGCGGAACACCGCGGGCAGCGTCTCCGGCAGATCCTCCGCGATCAGGCCCGGGCCGGCCTCGCGCGCGGCCTCGCCATGCATCCAGACCGCGATGGAAGCGGCCTCGAAGGCGGGCGCGCCCTGCGCCAGAAGGCCAGCGATCATGCCCGACAGCACGTCGCCGGCGCCGGCGGTGGCAAGCCATGGCGGCGCATTGGCGGCGATGGTGGCGCGCCCGTCCGGGGCCGCGACTACGGTATCGGCGCCCTTGAGCAGGACGGTCGCGGAAGCGCGCTCGGCGGCCGCCCGCACCCGTTCAAGTTTCGAACGAAGCGGATGTTTGTTGCTGATGTCGCTGAACAGGCGTGGAAACTCGCCCTCGTGCGGGGTCAGCACCACGTGGGCGCCCTGGGCCGCCTTGATTGCTTCGAACAGGACATTGGGAGCGGCAGCAAAGCTCGTGAGCGCATCGGCATCCAGCACCAGGTTGCGCCTGGCCGCCAGCGCGGTGAGGACGAAATCGCGGGTATGATCGCTGACGCCGTTGCCCGGCCCGATCACGCAGGTGCTGAGCCGTTTGTCGGTCAGCAACTCCGCAAATTCCACGGTCGTATCGATGGGGCGGACCATGACCGCGGTCAGCGCGGCGGCATTGACCGCGAGCGCGCTCCGCGGCGAGGCCACGGTCACGAGGCCGGCGCCGCCCCGCAGGCACCCCCGCCCCGCCAGCCGCGCCGCCCCGGTCGAGGCGACGTCGCCGGAGACGACGATGGCGTGGCCGCGGGAATATTTGTGGCCGTCGACCCGCGGCACCGGGAATGAATGGCTCCAGGTTTGCGGCACGTTCTCAAATGTCCTCGGCCGGATTTCCACCAGGACCGCCGGACCAATCCCGATATCGGCGACGCGCACCCGGCCGCAGTTGATCCGGCCCGGCAGCAAGAGATGCGCGGGCTTGCGGCGGAAAAAGGTGACGGTCTCGGTGGCACGCACCGCAATCCCCATGACCGCACCGCTATCGCCATTGATCCCGCTCGGCAGATCGACGGCGACCACGGGCGCGCCATTGGCGTTGATCGACGCGATCATGTCGTGCGACTCGTCCTTGACCGGACGGTCGAGGCCGGCGCCGAACAGCGCATCGACGATCAGCGCGGGGCGGCCGATCGCCTGCGGCGTGAACGGCAGCACCGGATATTTCCAGCCCTTTGCCGCCAGCGCCGCATCGCCCTTGAGGTTGTCGAGTTCGCACGACAGGATCACCGAAACCTCGCGGCCGCGTGCGGCGAGTTCGGCCGCCGCGACAAAGCCGTCGCCGCCATTGTTGCCGGGCCCGGCGACGACGACGATCGGCCCCTCCTCCACGAGTTCGATGGCCGCTTCGGCGACCGCCTGGCCCGCGCTCAGCATCAGCGCGAAACCCGGGGTGCCCGCGGCAATGGTAAGCCGATCGGCGCGCTGCATTTCAGCCGTGGTGAGAACTTCCATGCCAATTCCCTGGTACGAGCGCCTTATCCTGAGGCATTTCCCTTCATCCGCGAAGTCCAACCCCCGACGATTGCATGCCGTTTGATCCGTTTGCCTATTTCCTAGGCTGCGATATGGTGCACCCCTCGGCCCGACCATGGGCGAATGCCCGTTAAAAGGCTGATAACATTTCAAAATCAGGCGCCTTCACAATCTGGCATAGACCCTGCTTTTGAGAAAGGCGACTCTGGTTCGTCGTGCTCACTGGTCGTTCGTCAGTGCGCCCGGTGGTCCGCCGCCCGACCGGGCGGTGTCGGGAGCGGCCGGGATTATGCGATCGAACAGCTTGCGCGACGTGCGCAATGTCGAAACAAACCTGCAGTCGAAAAGATCGACGTTCTGGGGAGGCGTTCAGTGAAAAAAATCGAAGCCATCATCAAGCCGTTCAAGCTCGACGAGGTGAAAGAAGCGCTCCAGGAAGTCGGACTGCAGGGGATCACGGTCACCGAGGCCAAGGGATTTGGCCGGCAAAAAGGCCACGCCGAACTCTACCGTGGCGCCGAGTACATCGTGGACTTTCTGCCAAAGGTGAAAATCGAGATCGTGATCGGCGACGACCTGGTCGAGAAGGCGATCGACGCGATCCGGCGCGCCGCTCAGACCGGGCGCATCGGCGACGGCAAGATTTTCGTCTCCAACATCGAGGAAGCCATTCGCATCCGAACCGGGGAATCCGGGCTCGACGCCATATGAAACAGACTGCCCATACTCTGATATTGTGTTGGCCATCCCGCGACTGTATTGAGCGTCATCCGCGGCCGCTGGCCGCTAGCCAGATTTGCGACCACCTGTAAGCCAAAGGGGTATTCATGAAGACCGCCAAAGACGTCCTGAAATCGATCAAGGACAACGACGTCAAATACGTCGACCTGCGTTTCACCGATCCGCGCGGCAAGTGGCAGCACGTGACGTTCGACGTCGGCATGATCGAGGAGGACACCTTCGCCGAGGGCCTGATGTTCGACGGCTCCTCGATCGCCGGCTGGAAGGCGATCAACGAATCCGACATGTGCCTGATGCCCGATCCCGTTACCGCGACGATCGATCCGTTCTTCGCAGAGACCACCATGATCCTGACCTGCGACGTGCTGGAGCCGACCACCGGCGAACCCTACAACCGCGACCCCCGCGGCATCGCCAAGAAGGCCGAGGCCATGGTCAAGTCGATGGGCGTCGGCGACGCCGTTTTCTTCGGGCCCGAGGCGGAATTCTTCGTGTTCGACGACGTCCGCTACCAGACCACGCCCTACAACACCGGCTTCAAGCTCGACATGTCCGAACTGCCGATCAATTCGGACACCGAATATGAGGGCGGCAACCTCGGCCACCGCATCCGCACCAAGGCCGGCTACTTCCCGGTTCCGCCGCAGGACTCGGTGCAGGACATGCGCTCGGAGATGCTGGGTGCGATGGCCAAGATGGGCGTCAAGGTCGAGAAGCACCACCACGAAGTGGCGTCCGCCCAGCACGAGCTCGGCATGAAGTTCGACAAGCTGACGCTGATGGCCGACCAGATGCAGATCTACAAGTACTGCATCCAGCAGGTCGCCCATATCTACGGCAAGACCGCCACCTTCATGCCGAAACCGGTCTTTGGCGACAACGGCTCGGGCATGCACTGCCACCAGTCGATCTGGAAGGACGGCAAGCCGGTATTCGCCGGCAACAAATACGCCGATCTCTCGGAGACCTGCCTGCACTACATCGGCGGCATCATCAAGCACGCCAAGGCGATCAACGCCTTCACCAACCCCACCACCAACTCCTACAAGCGTCTGGTCCCGGGCTATGAGGCGCCGGTGCTGCTCGCCTACTCCGCGCGCAACCGTTCGGCCTCCTGCCGCATCCCCTACACGACGAACCCGAAGGCCAAGCGCGTCGAGGTGCGTTTCCCCGATCCGCTCGCCAATCCCTATCTCGGCTTCTCCGCGATGCTGATGGCCGGCCTCGACGGCATCAAGAACAAGATGGATCCGGGTCCGGCGATGGACAAGGATCTCTACGACCTGCCGAAGGAAGAGCTGAAGTCGATCCCGACCGTCTGCGGCAGCTTGCGCGAGGCGCTGGAAAACCTCGACAAGGACCGCGCCTTCCTGAAGGCGGGCGGCGTGTTCGACGACGACTTCATCGACAGCTTCATCGAGCTGAAGATGACCGAGGTCGAGCGCTTCGAGATGACCCCGCATCCGGTCGAATTCGACATGTACTATTCGGGCTGAGCGCTACGCGCGCTGGCGCGTCACGGTTTGAAAATAAAAAAGGCGCTTCCAACGGAAGCGCCTTTTGTTTTGCAACAGCGGATTTCCGATGTAGGGATCGGATAGGCCTCCGGACGGTCGCGCACCCCCACCTCGTAAAGGCAGGCCTTTATCGCTCCCCCGGGGCCCGGCCACCCGCAGGTCGCGGCCCCAATGATGCGCTGCATGATTACAGGCGCCGCCAACGCGCCTAGAATGACAAGAGGGCCGCGCGAGACAACGACGCCGCCCCTTACCGCACCGGGAGGTCGCAGATGGCAAAGTGGATCCGTTTTGAGCAGAATGGAAAGACCGGCTTCGGCACGCTGGAAGGCGATAGCATCGCGGTTCACTCCGGCGACATGTTCGCCGGCGCCAAGCCGACCGGCGAGACGCTGAGACTCAGTGGCGTCCGGGTTCTCACCCCGTGCGAACCCTCGAAGATGATCTGCCTGTGGAACAATTTCCACCAGCTCGCCGCCAAGAACGATTTCACGGAACCAAAAGAGCCGCTGTGGTTCCTGAAGGCGCCGAACGCCTATTGGCCGGCGCAGCAGTCCATTGCGCGCCCCGCCACCTATGCCGGCAAGATCATCTACGAAGGCGAGCTCGGCGTCGTCATCGGCAAGAAATGTTTCAACATCTCCGAAGCCGAGGCCGGCGACTACATCTTCGGCTATACCTGCGTCAACGACGTCACCGCCGTCGACCTGCTGCGCAAGGACAAGTCGTTCGAACAATGGGCGCGCGCGAAGAGTTTTGACACCTTCGGCGTGTTCGGCCCCGTGATCGTGACCGGCCTCGATCCGCTGAAACTGTCGGTCAGGACCATCCTGAACGGCAAGGAACGCCAAAACTATCCCGTCGCCGACATGTTTTTCCCGCCGCACCGGCTGGTCGCAGCGATCTCCAAGGACGTGACGCTGATGCCGGGTGACGTCATCGCCTGCGGCACCTCGCTCGGCGCCGGCACGATGGGCGATGCCCACAACGTCGTCGACATAGTGATCGACGGCGTCGGCAGCCTCAGCAACGTCTTCGACCAGGTGCTGCCGAGCCCCTATCTGCTGGGCGCGCCACCCAGCCAGAAGAAGATCTGCGTCGTCGGCGCAGGCGCCATCGGCGGCCTGCTCGCGGCCAAGTTCGCGCTCGCGGGCGAGGACGTCACCGTGATCGACCAGGGCGCCCATCTCGCCGCGATCCAGAAGAGCGGACTGAAGCTCGAATGGCATGACGGCAAGGTCCAGACCGCCAAGGTGAAAGCCGTCAACAAGGCGGCCGAGGCCGGCAAGCAGGATATCGTCGTGCTGGCGGTGAAGGCGCATTTCCTCGATCAGGTGGTGCGCGATATCGATTCCCTGCTCGGCCCCGACACCATCGTGCTGACGGTGCAGAACGGGCTGCCGTGGTGGTATTTCCAGCGGCTCGGCGGCCAGTACGACAATCACAAGCTGGAGAGCCTCGATCCCTCCGGCGTGCTCACGAAAAACATCGATCCGAAGCGGATCATCGGCTGCGTGGTCTATCCGGCGGCGGCGGCGATCGCGCCGGGCGTAATCCACCACGTCGAGGGCGATCGTTTCCCGATCGGCGAGCTCGACGGCAAACAGACGCCGCGGGTCAAGGAGTTGCACGACCGCTTCATCAAGGCCGGGCTGAAATCGATGGTGCTGCCGGACATCCGCTCGGAAATCTGGCTCAAGGCCTGGGGCAATCTCTCGTTCAACCCGATCTCGGCGCTCACTCATGCGACGCTGGTGGACATCTGCCAGTTCGCCGAGACGCGCGAACTGGCGGCTGCCATGATGAAGGAAGCCCAGGACATCGCACAAAGGCTCGGCGTCACCTTCCGCGTCTCGATCGAAAAGCGCATCGCCGGCGCCGAAGCCGTCGGCGCGCACAAGACCTCGATGCTGCAGGACGTGGAGGCCGGCCGCTCGCTCGAGACCGAGGCGCTGATTGGCTCGATCCTGGAGATGGCAAAACTGACCAACACCGCCGCACCCTCGATCGAGGCGGTCTATGCGCTGGTCAAGCTTCTCAACAAGGTGATGCTGCTGGAAGGCGGCGGCGTGAAGGTGGAGAAGCTAGACAAGGCGGCGTGAATCGAAACGTTAGGCGGTGGCCCGTTGACGGGCCACCAGCGCCTCGCCGAACGCCTGGAACAGCGCGCGGTTGATCGGGTTGTGCTGCGGATCGTACTCGGCGTGCCATTGCACGCCGAGCGCAAAGCCGGGTGCGTCGGCGATCCGGATCGCCTCGATGGTGTCGTCTTCCGCGACGCCCTCGACCACGACGCGCTTGCCGGGCTCGAGGATGCCCTGGCCGTGCAGCGAGTTGACGCGGATCTTGTCGCAGCCGAGGATTTGCGCAAACGCGCCGCCGGGCACGAGCGTGACCTCGTGGCGGTCGGCGAACACGACGGTGGGATCGGGATGGATTTCACCATTCTCCAGCCGCGGCATGCGATGGTTCATGCGGCCCGGCAGGTCGCGGATTTCCGGATGCAGCGAACCGCCGAAGGCGACGTTCATCTCCTGCAGGCCGCGGCAGATGCCGAACAGCGGCACGCCCCGCGCCACGCAGGCCTCCGCCAGCGTCAGCGCCAGTTCGTCGCGGCGCAGGTCGTACGGCTCATGCCGGGAATCCGGCTCGGCGCCGAAATACGTCGGATGAACATTGGCCCTGGCCCCGGTCAGCACCACGCCATCGACCGTGTCCAGCAAGGCGCCGATATCGGTGATGTCGGGGCAAGCCGCGAACATCAGCGGCAGCGCGCCGGCGACATCGGCCACCGCGCGCAGATTCCGTTCCCCGACCAGTTGCGTCGCGAATTTATTTTCGATGCGATAGGTGTTGCCGATCACACCGACCACCGGCCTCCTCATGGGCTCCAATCCATCTCGAATCCGAAAAGCTTTGGGGAGGATCATGCCTTCCGGCCGCCGTCGGATCAACCTATTACGCTGCAACGCGGCGATGCTATTTCCGCGTAAACGCCTGTTTCGGGTCCATCCCCTCTGCCGGCAATCCTGCCGCCCTGAGCGCCGTGGCCGCCGGCCCGTCCGTACCGTTCCACCACGGCAATTTGGCCTCGATGCCGCGCGTCACCGGCTCTCCCAGCGGGCCGCCGAAATCGAGCGGCCAAAATCCGTTAGGCACCACCTCGGCATAAACCGCATGCAGGTTAAATCCCTTGCCGAACGCGGCCTCCAGATCATCCGGCTGCACGGTGCGCGCGGTCGCGGGATCGCGCAGGTCGGCGAAAGTCACCAGCACGGGGATCAGCGCGCCGGTCACCGGCACCGCGCCCGTCATCCGGCTCATCCCGTCGAACGACACGTTGCGCCCGGCCGCCCGGTAGGCCCGCAGCGCCACATAGTTGATGCCGTCGAGGTCGATCGACTTGTCGAGATGCGCCATCAGCGCGACGAGGTTCTTGCCGCCGCCGAGATCGACCAGAATGGCATCGCCCTTGGTGGTCGTGTGGCCTTTGCGGCTGTAACCGCGGTCGGGATGCACGGACATCACGCCGGACGCCGATTTGATCCCTGCCGGCGTCTCCACCTCGATTGTCAGCCGGTATTTGTGAGCGGGCCGATTGATGTGGATCTGATCGCCGATCACCAGCGCGGCCAACAAGGCCACCAGCCCCAGCCATTTGCCGAGCCAACCCGCGTTCATGCGATCCGTCCCTTGCGCTACTTTTTCCGGCCACCGCTTTGCACAACGAACGGGTCAGCGTCAAACCCGCGTGGCTTCTTGCGCTTGATCCCGGGCGTATTTGGCGAAAGAGTGCCGCTTCGAACCGGCACGAGAGGGAAATCAAGGTGGAATCCCCAGTTGGCGACGGTCTGAAGGCGCGCAACGACCTGGCATGGGCGATAGCGGTCGGCGGCATCGGCACGGTCTTGTTCGCCGCTTTGTTGACGTTCACCTGGTATTTCGCGGCAGCGCTGTTTTTGATCTTCGCCGGCATCCTGCTCGGGGTGGCGCTCAACGCCATGACGACGATGCTCGGCCGCCTCGTCCGGCTGCCGCATGCGCTGCGGCTCACGATCGTGTGCCTGGTGCTCGCGAGCCTGCTGTCGGGCGTGGTCTTCCTCGGCGGCGCCACCATCGCGCAACAGGCGGACGCGCTGGCCGACACCATCAAGTCGCAACTCGTCACGGTCAAAGGATTTCTCGAGCGCAACGGCTTCGACACCAGCTACTTCGAGATCGGCAATGCCAGCACGGCTTCCGGCGCGTCGACGCCGGCGAGCCCCGCCGCCGCTGCCGCGGCGCATAACCTGCCCAGCGCGGGCGCGCTCGCCTCCAGCGGCGGCGCGATCATCAGCCAGACGCTGAAATTGCTGCTGGGCACCGTGAGCGCGGTCGGCAATTTCTTCATCGTGCTGTTTCTGGGCCTGGCCTTCGCGGCGCAGCCCGGCGTCTACCGCAAGGGGCTGTTGTACATGGCTCCCGCCAGGCAACGCGCCCGCGCGACCGTGATCGTCGACCGCATCGGCGAGACGCTGGAGCGCTGGCTGATCGCGCAGATCCTCACGATGTTCGCGGTGTTCCTCGTGACCTGGATCGGGCTTGCCATCATCGGCATCCAGAGCGCGTTCATCCTGGGCATCCAGGCCGGACTGCTCGCCTTCATTCCGACGGTCGGCGCGCTGATCGCGGGGTTGATCGTGGTGCTCGCGAGTCTTGCCTCCGGCTGGGTCGCCGCGGCAAGCGCGCTTGGGCTGTTTCTCGGCGTGCACGCGCTGGAAAGTTATGTTCTCACGCCGATGCTTCAGCGTCAGGCGCTCGATATTCCCCCCGCAACGCTGTTTGCCTTCCAGATCCTGCTCGGCATCGTGTTCGGCGTGTGGGGGATCGCGCTCGCCCTGCCGTTGATGGCGATCGTCAAAGTCCTGATTGATTATTTCAAGGCGGAAGACACCCCGGCCGAAGCGCTGGCGGCCTGAGGCCGCGCAGCCGGCAAGTACTTAGCCCGTGGTCAGCACGGTCGCGGTGTGTTCGACCTCGGGGGGCGAGGCAAAATACTGCCCGACCAGCGCGCGCCATGCGGTGAAATCCTCCGAGCCGCGGAAATCGACGGTGTGATTTTCCAGCGTCTCCCACTTCGCCATCAGCCGGTAGCGCTGCGGCTTTTCGATCGACTTGTGCAATTCAAATCCCTTGCCGCCCTTGGCGCGCAGGAACAGCGGACGCGCCTTCGCAACCGCAGCTTCAAAATCCTTCTCGGTGCCGGGCTTGACGTCGATTTGGGCGATTTCGGTGATCATGGGGAGCGGCCTCTGGTTTTCGGATGCACCCGTCTCTAGCCCACTCGATCGCAAAGAAAAAGGGCGCCTCGCGGCGCCCCGGCATGTCAGGGATTTGCGGCAGCGTTCAATGCAAGAGCAGCACCGTCGCGGTCACCAACAACGCGCAACCGAGGAACAGGATCGCCGGCCATCGGCTCCGCGGGGAATCGTAACGGCCTTGTGCGCGGCGCTCCGTGATCAGCGCCATCTCGTATTCGTCCGAAGTGGAAAACACGCAGGCAAAGCCGCCGCGCGCCGAGATCGCGGCCGCTTCGAGCGACATCAGGGCGGCGCGGGCGTTCCGATTCCGGATCGTGTTCATGACGGGAATGATAGGAAGCGAATGGTAAACGGGAGGTTACCAGTCCCTCACGCCGGGCGGGCGACGCCCGCCCCCGTCTGCAGCTGGCGCGTGATGCCCGCGGTCTTCCGCCGCCAATTCTCCAGCGACAGCGGCAGCTCCTCCGCCGCCTCGACGCGATTGCGGCCGCTGCGCTTGGCCTGGTAGAGCGCGGTATCGGCCGCCGCCAACAACACCTCGAGCTCGGTGCCCGCAGGCCCGCCGGCAACTCCGATCGAGACGGTGGTCTCGACCGGGCCGGTATCGTCGACGATGCCGGAGGCCTCGAATAATTCGCGCACCCGCTCCGCCACCACCACGCCCTCTTCCAGCGCGCACGGCAACAGCGCCGCGAACTCCTCGCCGCCAATCCGCCCCGACAGGTCCGAGATGCGCAGCGAATTGACCACCACGGCCGCGAACAGTTTCAGGATCTCGTCGCCGGCCGGGTGACCGAAGCGGTCGTTGATCGACTTGAAATGGTCGATGTCGAAGATCATCGCGGTTGCCGGGCGGCCGGCATGGGCCTCGCGCTCGATCACCCGCGCACAGGCTTCGGCGAAGCCGCGGCGGTTGAGCATGCCGGTCAGCGGATCGACCGAGGCCGCGGTCTTGTGCGCGGTCACGGTGCGCTCGGAGACCAGCATGAAGATCACGAACACGGTGCCGACCGCGTAGAGCACGAGCTCGATGGAGAATACGGTGACCCAGATGCTGCCGGCAAAGCTGGCATTGCGCGGATGCAGGAAGTTGCCGAGCAGGATCGGCAGCATCAGCACAAAGCCGTGCATGACCGGCACCACGACCGCGGGCCAGCGCCGTTGCAGGGTGCGGCGGCGCTCGTACCACAATTCGGTGGCGGTCAGCGCCGCATAGATCGCAACGATGCCGGCCCCGATGGTCAGGCGCATCGTCGAGGCATCCGCCGGCAGCGTCGCGACCGCCGCGATCCAGGCCATGGCGCCCAGCACCAGGCCCGGCAGATTGGGCTTGCGGCCGTGGAAGACGCGCGAGGCGTTCCAGACCATGCCGCAGGCGATGAAGCCGACGGCATTCAACGCGAGCGAGAGCAGCGGGCCGAGCGTGCCGTTGGAAAGCGTCCACAGCGCGACCGAGGCGGCGCCGAGCAGATAGGCGGTGCCCCACCATTTCAGCGCCGGGATATTCTCCTGGCTGCCGAAGAACAGCAGCATGGCTCCGAGCATGGCCGCCACCATGGTGGCGACGAGATAAAGCGTGGAGGTGTCGAGTGACATGGGCCACCGAGCGATTGTGATGCGGCATAGATTCGGCGCGGCGTGTGAAGGCTGCGCCTGCTATCGCGATGTCGCACTCTATGATCGCTCCTGTTGGCAATCCGTTTGCGCGCCCGCGCAAGTTTTCGGGAAAAACTGCGTCAACTCCGCGCCAAATGCGCAGCAAAAAGGGCGCTCGAAAGCGCCCTCTGCCGAATGACTGACCTGCGGCATTCGCCGCCAATTGTAGCGAAGCGATTAGCGTTTCGAGAACTGGAACGACTTGCGCGCCTTGGCGCGGCCGTACTTCTTGCGCTCGACCGTGCGCGAGTCGCGGGTCAGGAAGCCGCCCTTCTTCAGGACGTTGCGCAAGTCAGGCTCGAAGTTGGTCAGCGCCTTCGAGATGCCGTGGCGCACCGCGCCGGCCTGGCCGGAAAGGCCGCCGCCGGTGACGGTGCAGATCACGTCGTACTGGCCGGCGCGGGCGGCCGCGACCAGCGGCTGCTGGATCAACATCCGCAGCACCGGCCGCGCGAAGTAGACTTCGACCTCGCGGGTGTTGACGACGATCTTGCCGGCGCCGGGCTTGATCCAGACGCGGGCAACGGCATCCTTGCGCTTGCCGGTGGCATAGGCGCGGCCGAACTTGTCGACCTTCTTGACGTATTTCGGCGCTTCCGGAGCGGCCGGCTTGAGCTGCGACAACTGATCGAGCGACTGCATGGTGTCGGACATTATGCGGCCCTCATGTTCTTGCGATTCATGGATGCGATGTCGAGCTTTTCGGGTTGCTGGGCTTCGTGCGGATGCTCGGAACCGGGATAGACGCGCAAATTGCCGAGTTGAACCCGGCCGAGCGGCCCGCGCGGGATCATGCGCTCGATGGCCTTTTCGACCACGCGCTCGGGAAAACGGCCCTCGAGGATCGACCGCGCGGTGCGTTCCTTGATGCCGCCGATGAATCCGGTGTGGTTGTAATAGACCTTGTTGTCGCGCTTGCGCCCAGTCAGCACCGCATGCGCCGCGTTGATGATGATGACGTGGTCGCCGCAATCGACATGGGGCGTATAGGTCGGCAGATGCTTGCCGCGCAGCCGCATGGCGACGAGAGAGGCGAGCCGGCCGACCACCAGACCTTTGGCGTCGATCAGCACCCACTTCTTCGTCACCTCGGCGGGCTTGGCCGAAAAGGTTTTCATGGGAGGAAATCCGTGGACTGAGGGGACAGGCGCGCGTCGGCGCCACTTGCGGCGGGTTCTAAAGAACGGCCGCGCCGTCGTCAATGACGGACGGAAGCAATTAGATGTTGTAAAACAATGGCTTGCAATTATGGTGCGATATTACCGTGAAAAACATCAAATATTTGGAATGGAATAGGTCGAGGTGACGTGGGCGACCGGATCGGGCGAATTGCCCGACAACAGGTTGACCTCGCCAACCGCAAGCCGCTTGCCCAACTTCAACAGCCGCGCCGCCGCGAGCAGATCCTCGCCGGGCGGCGCCTTGCGCAGAAAATTGATGTTGAGGTTGGTGGTGACCGCGAGCGCGACCGGGCCGATCGCCGACAGCAGCACCACATACATCGCGCAATCCGCGAGCCCCATCAGCGTCGGCCCCGATATCGTGCCGCCCGGGCGAAGCATCCGCTCGTGGTAGCGCTGGCGTATCAGGCAGGTTTCGCCGTCGGCGCGTTCGATTATCGTGTCGCCGCCGCCGAACGACTGCGGGAATTCGGCGCGGAGGAACTCGTCGAGCTCCGTCACGCTCATTTTCGGTAATGCCATGTCGCTATGCCTGCCCTCGCCTCGCGCCGCTTGTTACATTAAGGTAGCGCCTCCACCCAAGTGGATATTTCGATGACAAGCAGCACCGCCCGCGCCGCACCGGCGCAATCGCCCGTTCTGTTGCGCGAGACGCTCGGCAGCATTGCCGTGCTCACGCTCAATCGCCCCGCAGCGCGCAACAGCCTGTCGGAGGGCCTGATCGCCGAACTGGATACGGCGCTCGCCGAACTTCACGACGACGCGAAGGTGCGCGCGGTGGTGATCGCGGCCAACGGTCCCGCGTTTTCCGCCGGCCACGACTTGAAGGAACTTACGGCTCGCCGCAGCGACCCCGATCGCGGCCGCGCCTATTTCGCCGAGATCATGACCGCCTGCAGCGCGATGATGCAGGCCATCGTCCACCTGCCGAAGCCGGTGGTGGCCGCGGTCCAGGGCGTCGCCACCGCTGCGGGTTGCCAGCTGGTGGCGACCTGCGATCTTGCGGTCGCCTCGGAGCTTGCGACCTTCGCCACGCCCGGCGTCGACATCGGACTGTTCTGCTCAACGCCTATGGTGGCGTTGTCGCGCAACGTTCCGCGCAAGCAGGCGATGGAGATGCTGCTCACGGGCGAGCCGATCACGGCTGCCACCGCGAGGGATATCGGGCTCGTCAACCGCGTCGTCGCCGCCGGCACCGAACGCGACGCGGCGATTGCGCTCGCCCAAAAGGTCGCGCTCAAATCCGCCTATACGGTGAAACTCGGCAAGGCCGCGTTCTATCACCAGATCGAAATGAGTCTTGCCGGCGCCTATCGCTACGCGGCCGAAGTGATGACCGAAAACATGATGGCGCGCGATGCCGAGGAGGGCATCGGCGCCTTCATCGAGAAGCGCGAGCCGAAGTGGCAGGACAAATAGTTGCCGTCATTGCGAGGAGCGAAGCGACGATGCAATCCAGCTTCTTGCTTGGCGGCAAGATGGATTGCTTCGCTTCGCTCGCAATGACGTGAATGGATAATTCGAAAAAATGGACCATGACGCCTACGACGACAACTACATCCGCTCGATCCTCAACAGTGTGAAATCGATCGCGATGGTCGGTGCCTCGCCCGTCAATGTGCGGCCGAGCTATTTCGCCTTCAAGTATCTGGCGCAGCGCGGCTACGACATGATCCCGGTCAATCCCGGCCATGTCGGAAAAAGCCTGCTCGGCAAACCCTTCGTGGCTTCGCTTGCCGATATCGGCAGACCCGTCGACATGATCGACATCTTCCGCAGTTCCGGCCACATCGCCCCCGTGGTCGATGAAGCCCTGAAAATGCAGCCGCTGCCCAAGGTGATCTGGATGCAGCTCGGCGCGCGCGACGACGCGGCGGCGGCAAGGGCGGAAGCGGCCGGCCTGAAGGTCGTCATGAACCGCTGCCCGAAGATCGAATACGGCCGGCTGTCGTCGGAAATCTCCTGGATGGGCGTCAATTCGCGAACGCTGAGCTCCAAGCGCGCGCCTGTCCCGACCCAGGGCATGCGGCTGTCGCTCAATCGCATGAGCCTCAGTGGCGGCGGGACTGCGGCGTCCGACCGCGCCGCGAAAAACAGGAACGAGCCGACGTGAAGCGGGCGCGAGGCGATTGCTCTACGAGCGGCTTGCGCAAAACCACGATCGTCACGAGCCGCAACTAAAATCCTTCCGCCGCCTTGACTGCGGATGCCGCGGCCATCAGCATGCCGGCGGCCTCATTTCAAGCAAAGCAAAAACGGGAACGCCGCGAATGACCGATCGCCTTCCGGGATTTTCGACCCTCGCCGTGCATGCCGGCGCGCAACCCGATCCCACGACCGGCGCGCGGGTGACGCCGATCTACCAGACCACCTCGTTCGTGTTCAACGACGCCGACCACGCGGCGTCGCTGTTCGGGCTGCAGGCGTTCGGCAACATCTATACCCGCATCGGCAATCCGACCAACGCGGTGCTCGAAGAACGCGTTGCCGCTCTCGAAGGCGGCACCGCTGCGCTGGCGGTCGCGTCAGGGCACGCCGCGCAGGTGGTCGCGCTTCAGCAGTTGCTGCGGCCCGGCGACGAGTTCATCGCCGCCCGCAAGCTCTACGGCGGCTCGATCAACCAGTTCACCCACGCCTTCAAGAGTTTCGGCTGGAACGTGGCGTGGGCCGACCCTGATGATATCGACAGCTTCCGCCGCGCGGTGACGCCGCAGACCAAGGCAATCTTCGTCGAGTTGATCGCCAATCCGGCCGGCAGCATCACCGACATCGAGGCCATCGCGGTCATCGCCCGCGACGCCGGCGTGCCGCTGATCGTCGACAACACGCTGGCGACGCCCTATCTGATCCGCCCGATCGATCACGGCGCCGACATCGTCGTGCATTCGCTGACCAAGTTTCTCGCCGGCCACGGCAATTCGATCGGCGGCATCATCGTCGATGCCGGCACCTTCGACTGGTCGAAGGACAACAAATACCCGATGCTGAGCGAGCCGCGCCCGGAATATCACGGCATCAAGCTGCAGGAGACCTTTGGCAATTTCGCATTCGCGATCGCCTGCCGGGTGCTCGGCCTGCGCGATCTCGGTCCGGCGCTGTCGCCGTTCAATGCGTTCCTGATCCTGACCGGGATCGAAACGCTGCCGCTGCGCATGCAGAAGCATTGCGAAAACGCCAAGGCGGTCGCCGAATTCCTCGCGGGCCATCCTGCGGTGGCGGCGGTGAACTACGCCGGACTTGCAGGCGACAGGTACAACAACCTCGCGCGCAAATATGCGCCGAAGGGTGCCGGCGCCGTGTTCACCTTCAGCCTCAAGGGCGGCTATGACGCCGGCGTCAATCTGGTGTCGAACCTGAAACTGTTCTCGCATCTCGCCAATGTCGGTGATACCCGCTCGCTCGTGATCCATCCGGCCTCGACCACGCACAGCCAGCTCGACGACGCCGCCAAGATCAAATCCGGCGCCGGCCCCGACGTGGTGCGGCTCTCGATCGGCATCGAGGACAAGGAGGATTTGATCGCCGATCTGGAGCAGGCGCTGAGCGTGTGAGCCGCCGGCGCGGGTCCGCCGATGTCTGCGGCACACACAGGAGCAGAAATGACCGGCAAGCGCGCGCATTTCGAGTTGCGGCGGATCGAGGCGCTGAGCAATACGATCTTTGGCGTGGCTATGACCTTGCTCGCCTATCAGGTTCCCAAAGAACCGTTCGTCACCGCCGATCCGAAATGGGCGGATATATGGCACAGCTACGGGTCGCACCTATCGGCCTTGCTGCTCAGCTTCGTCGTCGCGGGGATGTTCTGGTACAGCCATCAGCGCAGGCTGGCCTATGCCCCCGAAGGCAGCCGGATCGAGATCCTCGTCAACCTGCTGTTCCTGCTGTCGATCATTCTGCTGCCGGCTACAACCGGGCTGTACGGCAGTTATTCCGATGCAGCCGACGTGACCACGATGTACGGCCTCAATCTGACCTTGATCGCGACGCTCAACACGATCCTGTGGGTCATGGCGGCGGTACCCCGGGGCGACCGGCTGCTGATCGTGGCGCCGGTGTTCTCGACCGCGATCTTTATCGCCGCCTCGGTTGTGGGCGTTTTCGCACCGCACCTCACGAAATTCATTTGGCCGCTTGCTTTCGCCTCGCCAATCCTGAGTTCCTACATCGAGCGCGGCTAATGTCGGGCTGGATTGCCGGCCGGCCTAAACCATATTTCGACATCGCTGCTGCCGCCCCGAATCCGTGGCGATATACTGCTCGAGTACCGGAACCATCCTTCGGAGCCGCCGATGTTGCGCGTTGCGATTGCGTTGTTTGCCGCTGTTCTGGCGAGCGGAACCGCGGCAGGAGCTGACCGCACCCTTCCCCATCAGGGTTGGCATCATGGCCGGCATCGCGCCGCGATGCTGCCGCCCGGACTTCCGCGACGGCATTACGATTTCCGCACGACGATTTCGTATCGCGCGCCGTATTCGTATCGGCGTGCCGTGCCGCGGCTCTCGGTCTACGAAGCCCCACAACAACTGTACGCGCCGGAATACGTCGAATTTCCCGATCTCCGGAGGTGGCCGGCGCCGGCCCACTACGGATCGACTTACCCCTGGGAATATCAGGGCCCCTATTACGGAGGCCCCTACCTTCCCTATTGGGAGCGCCTGCCTTACGCCTGCGGCGTCTACGGCTACTGCCAGCGTAAGTCCCTTCAGCCGGCACGCGCAGCAGGCAACACCAGACCCTGCGGCGCGCCTTCGGCCGGACGTCTTGCCAGCCGCTCCGCCTGCAGGATCGCGAGCGTCAGCACCGCAATCGCTGTGGCCTGATGCGTCAAAGCGATATCCACGGGAACCCGATTGAGCAATGTCAGGATTCCGAGTGTCGCCTGAAACGTGATCATCCCGGTTAGCCAAAGCGCGCCGTTGACCACTTCCGTGTCCGCGCGCGAGCGCAGCGCGTCGAGCGCATGCAAAGCCGCCAGCACCAGCAGCGCATAGGCCGTCATCCGATGCTCGAACTGCACGGTCAGCGTGTTGTCGAACAGGTTGCGCCACCACGGCGTCTCGAAGAACAGCCGCGCCGCCGACGGGATCAGGCCGCCGTCGATGTCAGGCCAGGTGTTATAGACCATTCCGGCGCGCAGGCCCGCGACCAGCGCGCCCAGATAAAGCTGCACGAAGGTTACGACCACCAGCAATACGCTGGTGATCCTCAGCCGCGCAGACGCCGCGAGCGGCGGCGGTTCCGCCAGACGCCGCAGCGTCCAGACCACGCCCGCAAAGATCAGAAGCGCCAGAACCAGATGCGTGGCGAGGCGATATTGCGAAACCTCGACCCGCTCCGAAAGTCCTGACGCCACCATCCACCAGCCGACCGCGCCCTGCAGGGCGCCGAGGCCGAAGATCAGCCATAGCCGCCGCCGCAAGTCAGGAGCGAGCGCGCCGCGCCACATGAACCAGAGAAACGGCACGAGAAAGACGATGCCGATCACGCGCCCGAGCAGCCGGTGGCTCCATTCCCACCAGAAGATCGTCTTGAAGGCGCCAAGCGACATGCCGGCGTTCAGTTCGCGATATTGCGGGATCTTCTTGTAGGCCTCGAATGCCTGCGTCCATTGCTCCTGGTTGAGCGGCGGCACTGCGCCCGTGACCGGTTCCCACTCGACGATCGAAAGCCCCAACTCGGTGAGACGCGTGGCGCCGCCGACCAGCACCATCAGCGCGATCAAGACTGCGATCGAAATCAGCCACCACCTGACGGCGCGGATTTGCGGAGCCTGGTTCACGGAAACTGCGGTCATCGAGACTGCGCTTGAATGCATTTGCGCGCCCCTTATAGTGCGCCCCTTCCCGCGCGCAAGCCGCGCAACCGCAACGAACCTCACATTTCCGCCATGGCCATACGCACCCGCAAATTCCTGGGGACCATTGCCCTGATTGTGCTGGCCGCGGTGTGGTCGCTGCTGGGCATGACGGTGGCGCAGACGCCGTGGCTTGCGAATTCCGGACTGCTGCAGGCCGCCTTCTATGTCGTGGCCGGCCTCGGCTGGGTGCTGCCGGCGATGCCGATCGTGAGCTGGATGTCGCGGCCGGACATCTAGGCGGGTGTTTGCACGGCAGGACTTCGCGACCGGCGGCTCGCAGGTCAGCGGCCCGATGAACGCTGAAAGCAAAGGCCTCATTTCTTCCTGCTCTTGCCTGCTTTCGCTCGACTGCCCGCCGGGGCATTCTTCTTCAATTTGGTCTGATTGTGATGAACAGCGGCGCGGACGAGATTTTTCAGGGCACGCTCGTTGATCTTGTCACCCTCGACAAAATCGATCGCACGCCTGGCGTTGCCTTCGAGGCCCGCATTGAAGAGCTTGTCAGGATCCGGAAGCTTTGCCCCGTAGGCAAAGGTAAGCTTCACCTTCCCCTTGTGAGCGTTGGCGACCGCGATCATGCCGTCGCGAGACCACAGCGGGCTTCCCATCCACTTCCATTCCTCGATGATCTCCCGGTCGGCCTCGAGGATGGTCTTGCGGAGACTGGCGAACGTTTTGCCACGCCAGTCCGTAAGTTCGGCGATCAGCCGATCGATACGTTGCGATGGGTTCATTGGATATTTCTCATGTCCGGCGTTGCGGTCCAGGATCGCATCTTTTTATGGTTTTGCGGCAACGATCATCCGTTTGCCGAACCACATACGGTGGAAAAGGCCGTCTTTCAAAACAAACTGATGATAGAGCGCGGCCACCATATGTACCGCGATCAGAGTCGCAAGCAGCGTTGCAAGAACCGCATGGGCCTGGAAGCTCGGAAACACCTTAAAGCTGTCAGGCAGAGCTTCGCCATTGTGCTGGAACACGCCGCTGATGAGCCACCCGGTGTACCACCCGGTGGCGACCATCAGGAATACGATCCCGTACAGGCTGTAATGCGCAAACGAGGCAAGCCGATCGAGCCAGGGTGAACCTGTCGTCGCCGTTGCCGGGCGGGCGCTCCATAGATGGATGGTGAGGCGCACGATCGTCAACACGAGGACGAACATGCCGCCCGCCATGTGCCACACCAGGATATCGAGTTTCTTCGGATCCTCGTTCGGCATGTTCGCAAGCACGAAAAAGCCGAGGCACAGGAGGCCGACGATCATCAGCGCGAGCAGCCAGTGAAGGGCGACGAGCGCGGGCTGGTAGCGCGAGACAAGGACGCGGCTCACGACAGGCCTCCCGCCACGCGTTCGAGGTTCGCAAAGAAATTCTGCCAACCGAATTTGGCGCCCGCGTAGGCCTGCTGCTGGTCCGGCCGAAAGCCTGACTGCTCCATGCGCAGGTAGGTGCCCTTGCTCGTCGGCGTGAGAGTCCAGATGACGACACTCTCGAGACCCATGGCACTCCACGTGTAAGACAGCGTCTTGTTCAGCTCGACGGCCAGCACCTGGCAGTCGACGGCGCCCCAGTCGCCGCGAAGATTGAAACGGTGGTCCACGACCGGCCTGAAGTCGTTCTTCATGAGCCACTCCTCGATCAGATGTGGCTGCGTGAGCGCGCGCCAAAGCTTTTCCGGCGGATGGGGTATCTCGCGTTCGACGACGACGGAGCGCGTTTCAGTCGCAGCATTGCTCATTGGTCCATCCTTTTAAGCAGATCTTCGAGATGATCGAACCGGCTATGCCAAAAGCCTGCCATCTGGCTCGTCCAGTCGATCAGCGGGGCCAGGGCGCCGAGCTGCGCGCTGTAGTGCGTCTGGCGGCCTTCGTGGCGGTCCCGCACCAATCCGGCGTGCTTCAAGATCCCGAGATGCTTCGAGACGGCGGGTTGCGAGACCCCGGCCCGGGCCGTCAGAGACCCGACGGTCTGCTCGCCCTCGCGGCACAGCCGTTCGAAGAGAGCCCGCCTCGTCGGGTCGGCGAGCGTTCTGAAAAGCACATCGTTGGCGTTTGGCATTTGCGATTAATAACCCGTTGGCTATGGATTGACGTATAACCAAGAGGTTATGGCTTTGTCAAGGGGGAACCCTCGCTATCCCTGCCGTTCATGGATCATGCGGGATCGCTATCGACCATACCCGAACGTGGCGATGTGGCGCTCCGGGTAGGTTGCACGGGCGCGAACATGGCGCCCGACAGCATCACCCGCATGGCGCGCAGCGAATGCCGCCCGTCCCAGGCGACGCGTGGCAGCGCGTGCAGATTGGTGTGCCCCTCCGCCTGGACGATGCCCGCGATCGCCGATGCCGCGCTGGCGAAGCCGGCCTCCTCCGCCATCACGACATGTGCCCTGCGAAAGGCGGCGCGATCGCCAAACGGAAAAGCGAAATGCCTGACCTCGCGGTGGAAGGCGGTTTGCGCGACCGCCCTGCCCATCGTCATCTCGCGCAATGCGTCGGCATCCTTCAAATTCGACAGCACCGGATAGTTCACCGTCGCGCTGCCGATCGTCACCAGCGGATCGGCGGCAAGCTTTGCGAGATCCTCCCAGTCCATCGATGCCTCGCGCGACACGCCCGCGAGATCGACCGAATAGCGCGTGCACAGATCCTTGATCGCGGATGACAGATCTGATGGCGGCAGCGAGCGCATCCAGCCCTCGAGAAATTCGTAGAGCTGATGTTTGTCCGATACGCTGCGGATATCGAAACGCAGTTCCTTGCGATCGATCATCAGGCTGATGCGGTTTTCGCGCGCGATCACCTGCTCGAGTGCCAGCCACCAGGCCTCGCCAACGCCGTCGGGAAACGCGGTCGGGACGTAGACGGCGAACGGCACCCGATGCGCCGCGAGTACCGGATAGGCCGAATTGATCAGATCCTTATAGGCGCCGTCGAACGTCAGGCAGACAAAGCGCCTGCGCTCGGCGAGTACGACCGCCCGTCGGCACACCTCGTCCATCGAAACGATGTCGTATTTCCAGCGCTTCAGCGCCCGGATCGCGCGGTCGAGGAATTGCGGCGTGATTTCGCGGGATTTCAGCGGCTGAAAACGCTGCGAACGCCGCGGGCGCACGCGCTCGAATCGCAGGATGACGCCGGCACCGCCGGCTTTTCGTCCCCTCAGCCACGGAACGCCGCCGAAATATGCCAGTTCCAGCTTCAGGCCGGTCAGGAATCGGTTGTCGGATGGCAACTTGTCGTCCCCCGCCGCGGCGATGTCCGCCTCGCCCCGGCTGCATTGTCATTACTCTTTGTTGACCTTTCTTTGCAAAGGTCGGACCTGCCGAAAAATGTAAATAATTCCCTGTAGACAGGTTCTGCAATGACCATGGCTGCCGCGATCGAAAGCCGGACGGCCGGGGCAAGAGCGTGGTCGAAAGCAAGCCGCATCGCCGACGTCGATATTGTCTGCGATCTCGCCGAGGCCGAGAAGACCTGGCGCGGCCTCGAAGTCGAGCCGCAGCTCTTCACGCCCTATCAGCGCTTCGATTTCCTAGCGCCCTGGCAACGCCTGGTCGGCGCGCGCGAAAAACTCTCGCCGTACATCGTGATCGCGTATGACGCGGAGCGTCGACCGCTCTTGCTGCTGCCGCTCGCGCTGCGGCGCAGGGGCGGCATTCGCACCGCCTGCTTCATGGGCGGCAAGCACACGACCTTCAACATGGCGCTGTGGGATCGCGATTTCGCCAAAGCCGCGACACCGGCGGAGCTCGACGCGCTGATCGCGGCAATCGCCGCGCGCGGCGCGGCCGACGTGCTGGCGCTGAGCCAGCAGCCGCTGCGCTGGCGCGACCTCGCCAACCCGATGGCGCTGTTGCCAAAGCAACCGTCGGCGAACGATTGCCCGCAACTGACGATGCCTCCTGGTGCTGCGCCAACCACCCTGATCAAGAATCCCTTCCGCCGGCGGCTGAAGGGCAAGGAACGCAAGCTCGAGAGGCTGCCGGGCTATCGCTATCACGTCGCGAGGTCGGACGCCGATGTCGAGCGGCTGCTCGACTGGTTCTTCCTGATCAAGCCCCGGCGCATGGCGGAGCAGAAGCTGCCTGATGTCTTTGCCGAGCCGGGGGTTGAGGATTTCATCCGCAGCGCCTGCATGGCCCGGCTCGCGGACGGCGGCCGCGTCGCCGATATCCACGCGCTCGAATGCGACGACGAGGTGATCGCGATCTATGCCGGCGTTGCCGACGGGCATCGTTTTTCGATGATGTTCAATACCTACACAATGTCGGCCAATTCGCGCTTCAGCCCCGGACTGGTCCTGATGCGCAACATCATCGACGCGCAGGCCGCGCGCGGCTATCGCGCACTCGATCTCGGCGTCGGTTCGGACGAATACAAGCGCCTGTTCTGCAAGAGCGACGAGCCGATCTTCGATTGCTTCATTCCGCTCAGCCCGCGCGGCAAGCTCGCGGCCTCGGCGATGTCAGGCCTCAACCGTGCCAAGTACCTGGTGAAGCATAATCCGGTGCTCCTGTTCGCGGCGCAGAAGCTGCGCAGCGCGTTGCATCGCTGACTTAAAGCAATTCCCAAACGATCGCCGCCTTCAGGCTGCCGCCACCCGCGGGCCGGGCTCGACCGCGTCCGAGGGCTGCACGGGTCCGCTCAGCATCCTCACTTCGCGGAACCCGACCGCTCTCAACTGCTCGCACATCACGGTGCGGGCGTCGATGGCCATCGAGGCATCCGGCACGACCACGGCGCGCGCCTGCGCCGTGAGCAGCTCCGCCGGCAGGTCGGCGGCGGTACCGGCGTCCAGCAGCACATGGTCATAGACCCGCAGCAGGGCATCGATCGCGAGCGTCAGGCGCGGCGATTGCAACAGCGCATGGTCGAAGCCCGGACGTCCGGCGCTGACCAGGTGAGTTCGCGACAACCGGTCCCTGGTGATGATTTGCGAGAACGAGGCTTCGCCCTGCATCAATTCCGCCAGTCCCGGCGCGGACGGATCGACCGATACCGCCGCAAGCGTCGGCGACGAAGCCGAAAGATCGACTACCACGACCCTCGCCTCGCGGGCGATCTGGCGCGCCAGCGTCAGCGCCGTCAGGGTGATGCTTTCGCCAACCGCCGTACCGAGGATCGTGACCTTGCGGGCCGCCTCGCCGGCGTCACGCAAATCTTCGGCGAGCTGCTCGATTTCGGAAAGCCCGGACGGAACCGCCGCGCCGGATTGTCGCGCGATCTCCGGCTTGGGTTGGTCGAATACCGGCTCGGAGGCTGCGGCGAACGCGGGAGCCGCCTGGGCCGGCGCGCGGGGCGACGCCGGCGCTGACGTGAACACTGCGACCGCGCGCGGCGCGGTCATGCGCAGGAGTTCGCCGGTTGCGATCGCGCCTGCGCTCAGCATCAGGGTCGCAAGCGTTGCGATCAGCACGATCGGCAGCTTCTTCGGATAGGCCGGCGTGTTGGAGACGCTGGCACGGGAAATGATGCGGCCGTCGGCGGGCCCGGTGTCGATATTCTCGCGGGTATTGGCCTCGCGATACTTCGCAAGATAGGATTTCGAGCAGGTCACGCTCCGCTTTGGCTTCGCGCTCCAGCGCGCGGAGCTGGACGTCCTGGCCATTGGTCGAGGTCGCCTGTTTCTTCAATTGATCAAGCGCGGCGCTCAGGCTCTCGACCCTGCCTTCCGCGATGCGCGCGTCATTTTCGAGCGAACGGGAGATTTTGCTGGCTTCATCGCGGATCTGGCGGTCGAGGTCGGCGAGCTGCGCCTTCAATTCCTTGATGCGCGGGTGATTGTCGAGCAGCGTCGACGATTGCTCGGCCAACTGGCCTCGCAGCGTGACGCGCTGTTCGGACAATCTGCGGATCAATTCGGAATTGAGCACTTCGGACGCCTCGATCGGCCTGCCGCTCTGGAGCATTTCGCGGATCAGCCGCGCCTTCGATTCCGCATCCGACTTCAGCGCCCGCGCGTTGTTCAGCTGGGTGTTCAACTCGCCCATCTGCTGGTTGGACAGCGTGGTATTGTTGGTACCGACAAACAGGCTCGACTTGGAGCGAAAATCCTCGACGCGGGATTCGGCTTCCGAAACCTTCTTGCGCAGATTGTCGATCTCGCCTGACAGCCAGACGCTTGCCGATTTCGCCTGCTCCTGCCGCGCGTTCTGCTGCAATACCAGATAGCCTTCGGCGATCGAGTTGGCGACGCGGGCGGCAAGATCCGGATCGCGCGACTGGAATTCGATGACGATGACGCGCGATTTATCCACGGCATACGCGGTGAAGCGGTCGTAATAGGCGTCCAGCACGCGCTCTTCCGGCGTCAGCGAGAACGGATCGCGGCCGATCCCGAACAGCGCCAGCAGCGATTTCAGCGGCGACAGGCCCTTCAGCACCGGATCGAATTCGGGCAACTCGGCGAGCTTGTTCTTCTTGATGATGTCGCGCGCGAGATCGCGCGACAGCAACAGCTGCACCTGGCTGGTGACGGCCTCGGCGTCGAGCGCGGTGCGTTCCTCGTTGCGCTCGCCGTTCGGCCGCAGGAACACGTTCTCGCGACCGTCGACCAGGATTCGCGCTTCGGATTTGTATCGCGGGGTGACCAGATTGACGGCGGTAATCGACAGCACGGCGGCCAGCACCGTGGGAATGATGATCCAGCCTCGCTTGCGCGCCAACGCATGGCCGAGCACGCGCAAATCCAGATCACCCGGCAAGGTCGCGGCAGCCGGCCTGGTGCTGGCTACCGCGGGCTTCGAAGCGGCCGGCTCGGCCGCCTTCTTCTCCGCCTGTTCCTTGCCTGCACGCCAGAACGCCAGACGCATCGCAAACTCCCGCAAACGCCACAACTCTACTTGGACTTGCGCGATTACACTCCATTAAGGTTGCCGCAGGGTTAATTACGCGGATTTGTAGCGGCGCCAATCGGCCCTTGGCCGAGGCGGTCATGCTTTGTTAACCATGAAAGTCCTTAATCGGAATCAATACTTCCCCAGGGTTGTCCGATGCGAGCCGTGCGCGCCGCTACTACTTGTCTGCTCGCTGCGATTGTTCCTGCGGGCTGCATCCGCGCGGCCGCCGCCGCCGTGCTCGTCGGCGAACGCCGGTTCTGAACATGTCCTCGCCCTCAGACCAGCCGCTTCGTATCCTGCACGCGGTCCGCGCGCCGGTCGGCGGAATTTTTCGTCATATCCTCGACCTCGCCAATGGACAGGCCGACCGCGGCCACGAGGTCGGTATCATCGCCGACAGCCGGACCGGCGGCGAACGCGCCGAGGCCGCCTTCAAGGAAATCGCGCCGCGGCTGAAGCTCGGCGTGCACCGCTTCGCGATTCATCGCGAGCCGTTCCCGACGGACCTTCTGGTCTGGGCGCGCTTCATGCGCCTGATCGGCAAGCTCAAGCCGCAGGTGCTGCATGGCCACGGCGCCAAGGCCGGCGCCTTCATACGGCTCAAGTCCCGCTCGAGCGAAAGCATTCGCGTCTACACCCCGCACGGCGGCTCGCTGCATTATCCGCTCAATACGATCAAGGGCGCGCTCTATAGCCGCCTCGAACGCGCGCTGATGAACGCGACCGAACTGTTCCTGTTCGAAAGCACGTTCGCGCGCGACACCTATCTGCGCACCATCGGCACGCCGCATGGCCTGGTGCGCTGCGTGTTCAACGGCGTGACCGCGGACGAATTCGACCCCGTCGTCAAGGCGGCTGACGCCACCGATATCGTCTATGTCGGCGAGTTCAGACACATCAAGGGCGCGGACCTCCTGATCGATGCGGTGGCGCTGCTTCACGCCGATGGCAAGCCCGTCACATTGACGCTCGCCGGCGACGGCGAGGAAATGGCGGCGCTGAAGGCCCAGGTGCAGCGGCTCGGCCTCGCCGAGGCGGTGCGCTTCATCGGCCACGTCAAGGCGCGGCAGGGCTTTTCCAAGGGCAGCGTGCTGGTCGTTCCGTCCCGCGGCGATTCCATGCCCTATGTCGTGATCGAGGCGGCGGCGGCGGGAATTCCGATGGTGGCCGCCAATGTCGGCGGCATCCCCGAGATTTTCGGTTCCCATACCGATGCACTGTTCGCCCCCAATATCGTCGGCGCGATGGCGGACGCGATCGAGATCGCGCTCGAGGATCCCGAGGCCGCAATCGCGCGCGCCAGATC
This sequence comes from uncultured Alphaproteobacteria bacterium, assembly GCA_963721135.1. Lineage (GTDB taxonomy): Bacteria > Pseudomonadota > Alphaproteobacteria > Rhizobiales > Xanthobacteraceae > Bradyrhizobium. The sequence continues at coordinate 160,638 of CAVRIB010000024.1, read as the reverse complement.
GTTGCGCGAGCGCATCTTCCTGCATTTTTCGCAGAAGGCGATGGTCGAAGGCGTGCTGGCGGGCTACCGCGACGCGTTTGCCGATCGTTAACCATTCCTAACCCGCGATAACCGTTTCTTCCGAAATGTTCGTTAAGCCGTGAGCCGGGGAATTCCGCCTCGGGGCACGCACGCCTACATGGTTGTGCGAGTTACGGACTTGGGAACGTGGAACCGATCAACGCACGCTCGATGCTGGATGCCGCGGCCTCCGCCGCGGCCGCCTCAACCGCGGAACGGCCTCCGATCGAACGCCGCCGCCGGCTGTCGCCGGCAGCCCTTGCCGTCGCCAACCAGAAGGTGCAGCGCGCCTATTCGCCGATCGTGATCGCCGGTGTCGTCCGCGTCGCCGATTTTCTCCTGCTCAGTCTCGTCGGCATGGCGCTCTATTTCGGTTATGTGGTGCCGCTCGCGGGCTTTCACTGGGAATATGTCGCGGCCATTTTCGGCATGACCGCGACCGCGGTGGTCTGCTTCCAGGCCGCCGATATCTACGAAGTGCAGATCTTCCGCGGCCAGCTCCGGCAGATGACGCGGATGATCTCGTCCTGGGCCTTCGTGTTCCTGCTGTTCATCGGCGCGTCCTTCTTCGCCAAGCTCGGCGGCGAGGTGTCGCGGCTGTGGCTGTCGGCGTTCTTCTTCGTCGGCCTCGGCCTGCTGATCGCGGAGCGGCTGTTTTTGCGCTCGATGGTGCGCGGCTGGGCGCGCCAGGGCCGGCTCGACCGCCGCACCATCATCGTCGGCTCCGACCAGAACGGCGAAAAGCTGGTCGAGGCGCTGAAGGCGCAGAACGATTCGGATATCGATATCCTCGGCGTGTTCGACGATCGCAACGACGCCCGCGCGCTCGAGACCTGTGCGGGGGCGGCAAAACTCGGCAAGGTCGACGACATCGTCGAATTCGCCCGCCGCACCCGCGTCGACCTCGTGCTGTTCGCGCTGCCGATCTCGGCGGAGACGCGAATCCTCGCGATGCTGAAGAAGTTGTGGGTGTTGCCGGTGGATATCCGCTTGTCAGCCCACACCAACAAACTGCGCTTCCGCCCCCGCTCCTATTCGTATCTCGGCAAGGTGCCGACGCTCGACGTGTTCGAGGCGCCGATCACCGACTGGGATCTGGTGATGAAATGGATGTTCGATCATTTCGTCGGCGGCCTCATTCTGCTCGCGGCGCTGCCCGTGATGGCGCTGGTCGCGCTCGCAATCCGGCTCGACAGCCCCGGACCGGTGCTGTTCCGGCAAAAGCGCTTCGGCTTCAACAACGAACGCATCGACGTGTTCAAGTTCCGTTCGCTCTACCACCATCAGGCCGATCCGACGGCCTCCAAGGTCGTGACCAAGGATGATCCCCGCGTCACCCGCGTCGGGCGCTTCATCCGCAAGACCAGTCTCGACGAGCTGCCGCAGCTTTTCAATGTCGTGTGCAAGAGCAACCTGTCGCTGGTCGGCCCGCGGCCGCATGCGGTGCAGGGCAAGCTGCAAAGCCGGCTGTTCGACGAGGCAGTCGATGGTTACTTTGCGCGGCACCGCGTCAAGCCGGGCATCACCGGATGGGCGCAGATCAACGGCTGGCGCGGCGAAGTCGACAGCGAGGAAAAAATCCAGAAGCGCGTCGAGTTCGATCTCTATTACATCGAGAACTGGTCGGTGCTGTTCGACCTCTTCATTCTTCTCAAGACGCCGATGGCGCTGATGACGAAGAACGAGAACGCTTACTAGTCTTTTGTTGAAGCATGATCTTTCCGGAAAACCGGTCTCCACTTTTCCGGATCATGCTCTGAAATGCCTCGTTGAGGCGTTGGGTTGCGAGTTGCGTTGCGTTGGTTTTGAGAGTGTGTGATGGCGTATGCGGCGACAGCCGAAGGCTACCCTTCCGTAACGGCCGCGCCGCGCATCACGATGCTGCAGCGGGCGCTGGTCTGGCTGGTCGCCGTATCTGGCGCGATCGTCTTCATCGAGCCCAGCCCCTACGAATTGGTGACGCTGACTGCGTCCATCATCTTCCTGGCCACCGGCTTGAGGCTGCGGCTGGTGTTCATGCCGCTGCTGCTGCTCCTGATCCTGCTCAATGTCGGCTATTCCATCGGCGCCATCCCCTTCATGGAGAGACCGGAGGTCGCCGACTGGATCGCGACGTCCTGGTACATGGCGGTGACCGTCATGTTTTTCGCCATGGTGGTCGCCGAAGATACCGAGGCGAGGCTCGACATGCTCCGCCGCGGCCTGATCGTGGGCGGGTTCATCGCGGCGACATCGGCCATTGCCGGCTATTTCAACCTCATCCCCGGCGGGCATGATCTCCTGACGCTCTACGAGCGCGCGCGCGGCACCTTCAAGGACCCCAACGTGCTCGGGGCGTTCCTGATCCTGCCGTCGCTGTTCGTGCTGCAGAGCGTCGTCTCCGACCGGCTCGGCAAGTCGCTCGGCTCAACCATCGTGCTCGGCATCATGGCGCTCGCGATTCTCCTGGCGTTTTCGCGCGCGGCGTGGGGCGGACTGGTCATTACCTCCGCCTTCATGCTGGCGCTGATGTTCCTGACCAGCCAGTCGGCGGGACAACGCTCGCGCATCGTCGTGATGTCGGTGGTCGCGGTCATCGTCGTCCTGATGCTGCTCGCCGTGCTGCTGTCGTTCGATTCCATCCGCGAGATGTTCAATCAGCGCGCCAGCTTCGACCAGAGCTATGACGAAGGCCGCTTCGGCCGGTTCGGCCGGCATATCCTGGGCGCGCAGATGGCGCTCGACCTGCCTTTCGGCATCGGGCCGCTGCAGTTCCACAACTATTTTCCCGAGGACACCCACAACTCCTATCTGAACGCATTCATGTCGGGCGGGTGGATTTCCGGGATCTGCTACCCCGCGCTGGTATTCGTCACGGTCATCATGGGATTCCGCCACGTCTTCGTGCGCGTGCCCTGGCAGCGCGTCTATCTCGCGATCTTTCGCGGCCTTCCTCGGCACCGTCGGCGAGAGCTTTGTCATCGACACCGACCACTGGCGGCATTTCTGGATGATGCTCGGCGCCATGTGGGGCATGTTCGTCGCGGCGCAGCCCTACAAGCTCAGCGCCGAGCGAGGCGCTCGCCGCGCCCAACGAACCCGACGCGGCGTAAGCCGGCGATCTAATTCTCGACGCTGAACGTGAGGCCGGCGTGATCGACCAGCCGCTTGATGAGCGCGTTGCCCATGGCGGCGCCCGGCGTCCAGATGCCGGCCGGAACCTCCGGCGTGTCGCGCAAGAGGCAGATCGCGCATTCCGAGATCATCTTCGAGGTCGATCCATATCCGGGATCGCGGTCGCCGCGCACGGCGACGCGAACCTGGCCTCCGTCCGGCGCAAGGCCGAGAAACAGCAGATCGTAGAAACCATTCTCGCGTTCTTCTTTCGACGGCCCCTCGCCCGGCTTCGGTCCGCTGCCGCCCATCCTCTCGGCATTGACGGCAGCGATCAGACGCCTGGCGTTGGCTTCGCCCTGCTCGCCCGGACCCGTCAGCACCATCTCGTCGTAGACGAAGTCTTTGCCGTAGGGGAAGTTCATCAGGAAATTGGAGCGATGCACATTCCGGGTGTTGATGGTTGCCATCACGAAGGGCGCCGTCCATAGGCCGAAATCCTCGTCCAACGCCGGCTTGTTGCCTCGCGGCTGTTTTGGGCCTTCGAAGCCCGGCGTCAGTACAAACGGATTCTGCAACTGGGCAACCAGACTGAGATCCTTCGCCGCCGCGGCGAATGTCGCTTTGAAGCTCGCTGCGGTGCCACCCGAGATCGTGGTACTCATGCCGCGGATGCGGGTTTTGACGCGACTGACCGGCGCGCCCAGCACTTTCTTCGCCGTTTCCTGGCAAAAGAACACGCCGAGTTCGAACGGAATCGAATCGAAGCCGCAGGAGAACATGATCCGGGCGCCGCTCGCCTTCGCCGCGGCCTCGTGCGCGTCGATCATCTGGCGCATCCAGACCGGTTCGCCGCAGAGATCGAAATAGTCCGTGCCGGTAGCCGCGCAAATCGCGACCAGCTCCGAGCCGTAGAGCTGGTACGGCCCGACCGTCGCAATCACGGATTTGGTCTGGTCGACCATCGCCTGCAGCGACGCGGGATCGCCGGCGTCGGCAACGACCAGGGGCGTGCCGGCCGGCGCGCCGATGGCGTCGCGGACGGCGGCAAGCTTGTCCGGGCTGCGCCCGGCCATCGCCCATTTCGGCGCGCCCTCGCCGGTATAATGTTGGGCAAGATATTCCGCGACGAGCCGGCCGGTGAAACCGGTTGCGCCATAGACAACGATGTCGAACTTCGACGGAGACTTCATAACCGATTCCTCAGACCAGACCGTAAGTCGGGCGAGCCTGATTCATTGACCCGCCGTTGTCGTCATGGCCGGGCTCGTCCCGGCCATCCACGTTCTTCCCGCCGCCACGCTTTTAAAGACGTGGATGCCCGGCACAAGGCCGGGCATGACGGCGCAGGCCATAAATTCCACCCTATTTCTTGCCGTAGGAAACACCCATGCCGGCGCGCACGTCGCTCTGGATGCCATACGGCGCGATCGGATAGCGCAGGCCGTTTTTCGCCAGCGCCTTCATGCCCGTGATCGCCTTGGCGAGATGCGAAGGCCCAAGCGCCATCAGCATTTCCTCGTCCGGCACTCCGCCATAGCGCCGCTCGGCAAAGCACGGTAGCGACAGTGTGGGCTCGCCGGTTTTCAGCGCCCGTCCCCAGGAATCGGCGCAGGCGGTCTCGCCGACCACGCCCCATTCGAATTTCCTGTAGCCGGTATATTGCAGGCCGTTGATCAGGATGATCATCTGCCCCGGCGTCGCATAGACCAGACAGATGTCCGGCGGGTCGAGCCGTCCGCTGGAAAGCGGGCTAACCGCGAGCGCCTGATATTTTCCGAAAGGAACGACATCGAGCGCTTCCTGACGCTTGCGCGCGTCTTCCGCCGTCCCGTGCCAGACGCCGACATAGGCTTCGCCCTTGAGCCACTTCTCGTCCTGTGGCGCGAGCCCGATCACGGCGCGGCACTGCGCACCGACGAGATCGTCAGCGGTGATGCCGACCGTCCAGCCGAGCCGCGAGGCCATGCTGACGATCTGGTCGGTGGTGTGCACGGCCGCAGGCCGCCTGATCTTCGGAATGGCCGCCATCTCCTCGATGGTGGCGAACATCTTCATGCCGATCACGGTGGTCTTCAGGCGAAGCAGGCTGTTGAGATCGGCAACCATGCCGGGCAGATCGAATTTTTCGTCGCGCGCTGCTGCTTGCTGCATGAAAGTTCTCCCGAAAACGGTCGGCCTATCGCTGGCGTGTCGCCTGGTATCATCCTAGCCGGTTTATTCGTCGGCCGCGACAAGCCCGTCAATCCGGATCTGGTCCCGGAAAAAGCGCGTCCGTCTTGCCCGACAGGCGATAGGCGACCAAACCGATCCACTCGCGAACGCTGACGTCGACGCTGGCGAGCCCGTCGATCGAGAAATTCCGGAAGGTGAAGAGATCGGCGCGCCCGCCAACCCGCCAGTCGACCGGATAGGGTTCGACGGCAAATCCGGCCTTGCGAAAGGCGCCGATGGCGCGCGGCATGTGATAGGCCGACGTCACCAAGAGCCACCGCTCGCCGTTTTTCGGCATGGCGATCACCTTGGAGAATTCCGCGTTCTCCTGGGTATTGCGCGCGCGCCGGTCCATCGCAAGCCGCGCCCTCGAGACGCCGAGGCTTTCAAACAGCGCGGTCGCGTAGTCGGCTTCCTTCGCCTGGTCGGAGATCAAATTCGCGCTGCCGCCGCTATAGATGAGCCGCACGTTCGGATATCGGCGCGCCAGCGCCGCCGCCGCGATCAGCCGGTCGGCCGCGGCGCTGACCACGGCCACACCATGGGCGGCCGAAAGATCGGGGTCGATCGGTCCGCCGAGCACGACGATGCCATCGGGCGCGCCCCGCGCGTCATCCCATCGCGGAAACCGTCCTTCCAGCGGATAGAGCAGCCAGTTTCCGAGCGGCGAAAACCCTGAGATCGCGAGCAGCAAGACGGAGGCGATCAGGAGCCGTCGACCAAGTCGCGCCAAGCGCGTCGCCAGCAGCAGCGCGCCGAGCACGCCCGCGCCGATCAGGAAATTGGTCGGCAGCAGCATGATGCCAACAGTCTTGGAGAGCACAAAAAACAAAGCGAATTCTCTTTCGGATGCGAAGACCGCGGCAAGTCGCGCCCATCGTCATACGCGGGCTTGACCCGCGTATCCATCCATCTTCGCCAGATGCATTATTCGAAATTGATGAATTGCCGGGCGCAGACAAGTCTACGTAGTCTGCGCAAGGCAGACTACTATGCCCTACAATGACACAGTGTTGAAACAGAGCCCACCGGAAAGCCCCCATGACCCACCATCACCTGCGCTCCAGCCCCGAGACCTGTCACTGGGGCTTTTTCGAAGCCAAGTTGAAGCCCGTCCTCACCGTCGCGAGCGGCGACGAGGTAACGGTCGAGACCATCAGCGGCGGCCCCGACGTGGTGCCCGGACCGCAAACAGTTTCACGTGCCGCCCGAACTCGATGAGGTTCACGCCAGGAACGAGCGGATGGTGCCGGGCCACATCCTGACCGGTCCGATCGCCGTCGACGGCGCCAGGCCCGGCGATGTGCTGGAGGTCGAGATTCTGGAGGTGAGCCTCCGGCAGGACTGGGGGTACAATGTGATCCGGCCGCTCGCCGGCACCCTGCCCGACGATTTCCACGAGACCCGGCTGATCAACATTCCGCTCGACCAGAAGCGGATGGTGGGAAGGCTGCCGTGGGGGCTCGATCTGCCGCTAAAGCCGTTTTTCGGCGTGATGGGCGTGGCGCCGCCGCCGGCCTGGGGCCGCATCACTTCGCTGATCCCGCGCGCGATGGGCGGCAATCTCGACAACAAGGAACTGGGCGCCGGCGCAAAACTCTATCTGCCGGTGTTCGTGCCGGGCGCGCTGTTTTCCTGCGGCGACGGCCACGGCGTGCAGGGCGACGGCGAGGTCTGCGTCACCGCGATCGAGACCGCGCTGCGGGGCCGCTTCCGCCTGACGGTGCGCAAGGATCTGCGGCTCGATTACCCCCGCGCCGAAACGCCGTCGCACTACATGACGATGGCGATGGACCCCGACCTCGACCAATGCGTGGTGCGCGCGCTGCGCGACATGATCGTGCTGCTCGGCGAAAAGCGCAATTTGTCGCGCGAGGACGCCTACACGCTCTGCAGCCTTGCCGCCGACCTGCGCGTGACCCAGACCGTGAACGGCTCCAAGGGCATTCATTGCATGATCAAGAAAGCTGTCGTCCACGGGTGACAGCCGGTCAAAATTTGGCCGACAAAATGTGAACCACTTCACATTCGACGGTGAAATGGGCTTACATCATAGGTAGTATTGGCCGTTCGCGCACGCCCGACAACCGGATATCCGAACCGACAGCTTCGTGAGGTGCAATCATGCGCCGAAACCATTCATCGAGACGAGCCGGATTGGTCCTTATCGGCTGGTTCGCGCTGGCTTTCGTGACCCGAATCCATCCGCGGACGCCAGCGACTGTCCCTGTATCAACGGTAGTGTCGGGGCCTGCGTCCGCGACCCTGTCTGCGAAGCCCGGGAACGCGAGGCGCACGATCACCTGGCGCCGACGGTCGCGCGCCCAGCTCCGCAGGCGCCGGTGGATGCTAGCCACTCGCCTTCGCCCTCGAGTCCCTCACCAACGTCACCGGCCACGGGCGGCGCGGTCGGCGCCCACTTCCGCGCCCGGGCCGCGACTCCGGCGAGCGGCCCAAGCAGCGCCCTTTCGGAGGCGATCTCGATCGGCGGCCGGCCGCGAATCCTCGAGAGCGGCTATGACGTCTTGTCCGAGCTGGGTAGCGAAGACAGCGGCTACGGCTTGTATTCCTACGCCATCCTGCCTTCCGACACGCCGCGATCGAAGACCTTCCTCACCGAGCTGTTCAAGGAAATCCCCTCACTCGATCAAACCGCCGCGCCGCGACAGCAACTGAACATCATCTACGTTCTGCTGCAGAAGGACCGTCGGCCGGATTTCGCCACTTTGACGCAGGCGTCGGACACGAGTTCGGAAAACCTGGGCGCCGAATTTTCGAAATCCCTGTACGACTACAGAATGGCGCACGCGCTGCTGGATCATATCTGCAACCCACCCGCGGAAACCGTTCGCCGGCTCTGCCACGGCGACCTCTCACGCGGACCCTACATCTTCACCTATGCCTCTCCCGCCAGCAACATGAACTCGGTGCCGCCGCCTTTCCTGTTCGTCGACCTCAGCAATGTGCACGAACTGGCGTTCGGCGAATTCATCGCCGCCTTCAGGTCGCAGGTGAAGCGTGAAGACATCACCGATCAGGCCAGAATTCGGACGCTGCGGCTGAGAATGCTGAGCATCGTGCTCACCGCGGCGGACTGGGTGAACCCGGTCGAAACCGCCCTTGCCAACATCGTGCACTCCGCTACCGACGACGACACCAAATGATCCAGGGCATGAAAATAGGTCCAGCGCTGCTGGCTTCCACCGCCCTGATCGCCATTGTCTATGGCGTGTTGTTCTCGATGACCTATCCCCTTGTCGATATCAGCGCCGGAATCGTGGCGCTATGTGTACTTGCCGCATTCGTCACCTGTCAGTTCGCCGCCGTGTGCTGGAACGCGCTCAGGCGTGCCAGAACGGCGCCCGCCGACCCGGCTCCGCCGGCGCGTCCGGCCGACGTCGATGCTCCCGCGCCCCGCCGGCGCAATCGCAAGCACTGACGTTGCGGCCATTACAGACTCGCTATCCTAGCCGCCAGCCGACCTCCTGGGCAAAGCTCCGGTAGAACTCCGCGTCGTAGGCGCGCTCGGGCGCCTGCCGCACGCGCTCGTCGAGCCGGCGGGCATCGTCGCCGACCAGGATGCGCCAACGCTCGGCCTTCACGCCGTCGAGAATGATCCTGGCGGCCTGTGCAGCGGTCGTCGGCGCCTCGTCGCGGAAGCTGCGGGCGCGCTCGGCCGCGATGTTCTGGATGTCCTCGTCCGACATCGACGCGGTGTCGATGCCCATGCCGTTGAGGCGCTGGCGCATCGAAAGCACTTCGTTCGCACTCAGCTGCTCGGATTCGGTGCCGCTCTGGATCTTGCGGGAATTGGAGACGATCGAGGTGCCGATATGCCCGGGCATCACCACGGAACACTTGATGTGCGGCGCGTTGAGCCGGAGATCGTTGATCAGGGCTTCGGTAAATCCCTTGACCGCGAATTTGGCGGCGCTGTAGGCGGTGTGCGACACGCCCATCCCGACCGACGCCCAGAACCCGTTGACGCTCGAAGTATTGACGATGTGGCCTCGGTCGGCTTTCAAGAGCAAGGGCAGAAAGGTGCGGACGCCGAGATAGACGCCGCCCCAGCAGATATTGAAGGTCCGTTCCCACTGCTCCCTGGTGTTGGTGAACAGGCTGCCACCGCCGCCGATGCCGGCATTGTTGAACAGCAGATGGATCTTGTCGGTCGCCTGCTGCTCGATGAGCTCGTCGCGGAAGCGCTTGAGCTGGTCCTCGATCGAGACGTCGGCGATGTGCGTGGTGACGCGCAGGCCCTGCGGCAGCTTCTCCACCTCGCAAAGCCGCTTTGTCTCGGCCATCGCATCGGCCGAAATATCGCACGTCGCGACATTGCAGCCCTCGGCCACCAATTGGCGCGCAAGCTCGCGGCCCATGCCCGTGCCGCCCCCGGTAATGACAGCAATCTTTCCGGCAAAATCCTTCATGAGAGATCACGCACCTTTCCCTTGCAACACCGCGCCAGCCAATCCTGTTTAGCGTGGCGGGCGGTTCGTGAACAGGGTTTTGGCCCGGTCCGGCAGCGCGGACAACGGCCGCGAACTCCGGCGTTCAGAACTGGAAGTAGAGAAATTCCATCCGCTGCCACATGCCGAACAGCGAAATCGACAGTGCCAATGCCGTGAACAGCGCCCAGCCGGCATTGGGACGCCATCGCACGAACGCGCCCTGCTCCGGCGCACGGCGATATTCCCGATAGCGGAAAATCTGCGGCACGTTCGGCAGGCCGACCGCGACGAGCAGCCCTGCCGCAACGACGCCGGCGCCGATCAGCCACACCCGCTCTGCGCCAACAAGAACCGGCAAATCCATCACGCGAAGGATGCCCGATGATACGTAGGTGGAACCGTCCACCGGCGTTCCGAACAGGCCTTGCAGCATCCGCCACGCTCCCGCCAGCGTTTTCGCACGGAAGAAGACCCACGCGATCACGACCGCGAAAAAGGTCAACAGCCACGAGAATAACGTGATTGCTCGCGCGGCGGGGATTGAGAGATTTGCCCGTGCCTTGTCGCCACGCCATCCGCGCCAGAGGTGGTTGGTCGCGAGATAGGTGCCATGCAGGCCGCCCCAGATCAGGAAATTCCAGCCGGCGCCGTGCCACAGGCCGCCGAGCAGCATCGTGACGAGGAGGTTGACATAACGTCTCGGCTCGCCGAGCCGGTTGCCGCCGAGCGGAATATAGAGGTAGTCGCGCAGGAAGCGCGACAGGGTGATGTGCCAGCGGCGCCAGAAATCGATGATCGAGGTGGCCTTGTAGGGCGAGCGGAAGTTGACCGGAAGCCGGATGCCGAACAACAGCGCGAGCCCGACCGCCATGTCCGAATAGCCGGAGAAGTCGAAGTAGATCTGTAAGGTGTAGGCGGAAATCGCAAGCCACCCCCACGACGTCGTCACGCCGCCGCCGGCATCGATATGCGCGAATACCGGCGTCACGAATTGCGCGAGATTGTCGGCAATCACCACCTTCTTGAACAGGCCCGCCGCGAAGATCGCCCACCCTCGCGCCGCCAGCACCGCCGAACGGCCGGAGCGGCGGCGCTTGAATTGCGGAATCATCTCGGTGTGATGCACCAGAGGCCCCGCGATCAGGTGCGGGAAGAAGCAGACGAACAGCGTATAGCTGACGACGTCGCGCTCGGCCTTCGCCCCGCGCATGATGTCGACCAGATACGCGATCTGCTGGAAAGTGAAGAAGGAGATTCCGAGCGGTAGCACGATGCCGGCGAACGGCAACGGCCTTCCGCTCAACGCAGTGAACGTCTCCAGGATGAAGCCGGTATATTTGAAGTAGCAAAGCGCCGCCAGGTTGAGGGTGACGCCGAGCGTGCCAACCGCGCGCCGGCGGGCGGGGTTTTCCATCAATAGCCCCGCGCCGAAATTGAGCGCGATGGAAGCCAGCAACAGCACGAGATAGGCCGGCCGCCACGCGCCGTAGAACACCAGCGACGCGCCGAGCAGCACCAGAACGCCGCCGCGCGGCGAATGCAGCCGCGCCGCCGCGAAGGCAAGCACCGTTACCGGGAGGAATTGAAGCAGGAACGTGTAGGAGGAAAACAGCATCGCGGCTTGCGGCTAGGGCCTGAGCCGGGCGACGAGGTAGCGCGTATAGATCGGAATGCCTGAGGCGTTGACATGCATCTCGTCGGCGTAGTTCGACTGCGCGAGCCCCGGGACGGTCTGAATATTGAGCACGTCGAAACCGCAGCGACGGCCGGCATCGGTGACGAGATCAGCATATTGATCGTCCTTTTCCCGCCATCGCGCATCACCGGCGCGGTCGTAACGCGGCGCCCATGGCGGGACCACGACGGTCAGCTTGCGGACGAGCCGCGCCATGTCGCACAGCGCGCCGGTCTCGAAGCGTGCCTTCGGCCCGGACAAGTTCCAGTTATCATAATGCGGATGCGTGCCGAGATCCGCTGGCCAGCGGTCGGCGGGCTCTGTTCGATCGATGATCGCAAGCCCATAATCGCGGGGCTGCGATCCCTGCTCCGCGATTTGCTCGTCGAAGGCGAGCCTCGCGTTGAACGCTTCGCGTATGAAGCGGAATAGCGTGCCGATCCGCATTGGCAGGAAGGTCGTCATCTTTTCAAAGACATTGACCCGCGCCGCGACGTCCTGCGGATAGACGGCAGCCGACCGCACACCCTCGTTGAAGATGAAGGGCGCGACGCTGACGACGAGATGCGCGCTCGCAAACAACTCCGGCTGCTGCCGGATCGCTCCCAGCACGGCGAGCGGCTCGCCGGCATCATAGGCGATGTTGACGGCTCCGCCCGCGGGCAGGCCGACCAGCTTCGCTGCCAGCTTCGCATCGACCTGGTATTCGGTACGGCTCTCGCCGGCAAAGATCAGGGTCGGGTGCGATTGCAAGAGCGGCAGCTTGATCGCGAGAAGGTAGGGGATATCGACGTGCACGCGGTCGGCAATCGCCAGAAGCCCCGCGAAGCCCGCTATCCACAGCGCCCCCGCAAGACCGAGGGTGACCGCAATCCAGCGCGCAGTGGAGCCTTGCGCGTCCGAACGCATCAATAATGCCAAGCTCAATTCCCCGAAATCATCCCGAACGGATGCGAGTATTCGCGGTTTTTCCTGCTCCCGGCAAGACACAAACGCTGCCCGGGCGATACCCTTCCCGGGGCTGCCACCATATCAGGCCATGCTTGCCCTTTTTCTGCTTCCCGAGACAGACGGCAAAGCATAAAAGCTCGGGAAACGGGAGCCTGTGCTGGGTTCTCGATCAACGCCGCTGCAATGGTGAAACACGCAAATGTTTGACGGCAAATCCGCTCGACGGCTGCAACAGTCCACGCACGAAACCTTCTCGCGCGACGAGAAGATCGTGGCCGGCTCCGACCGCTCGTTCGGGCTCGTGATGGCGGGCGCGCTGGCGGCGGTATCGGCGCTGAACGCCTGGCATGCGGGCCGGCTGTGGCCATGGACCGGCGCGCTGGCCGCGCTGTTCCTGGTGGCTGCGCTGCTTCGCCCCGCGCTGCTCAATCCGATCAATCTGCTATGGCTGAAGTTCGGATTGCTGCTTCAGAAGATCGTCAATCCCGTCGTCATGGCGCTGTTGTTCTTCGGCACGGTTTTGCCGACCGGCCTCGTCATGCGCATGATGGGCAAGGACCCGTTGCGGCTGAAGCGAGAGCCGTACGCCGAGAGCTACTGGATCGTGCGAGTTCCTCCAGGGCCATCGCCCGAGACGATGAAAGACCAATTCTAGGGAAAAGCGAATGGATTTCCTCGTCGAGGTTTGGCGGTTCATGCGCGTCCGGAAGAAATTCTGGCTGTTGCCGGTGCTGATCATGATGGTGGTGTTCGGCGGCCTCGCGGTGCTCACCAAGGGTTCGGTGCTCGCGCCATTCATCTACACGCTGTTCTAGGCGCACGATGCGTATCCTCGGAATTTCGGCATTTTATCACGACAGCGCGGCGGCGCTGATCGATGACGGCCGGATCGTCGCAGCGGCCCAGGAAGAACGGTTCACGCGAAAAAAGCACGACGCCGCGTTTCCCCACAACGCCATTGCCTATTGCCTTGCCGAGGGCGGCGTCGCCGCGGACGAACTCGATCATGTGGTGTTCTACGACAAGCCGTTCCTCAAGTTCGAACGGCTCCTGGAAACCTACATTGCGCTCGCCCCGCGCGGCTTTCCCTCCTTCAGGATGTCGATGCCGCTCTGGCTGAAGGAGAAACTGTTCCAGAAGAATCTGCTCCGCGACGAACTCAAGAAATTCGCGCAAGGCTTCGACAAGAGCCGGCTGTTGTTTTGCGAGCATCATCTCAGCCACGCGGCCTCGGCCTTTTTCCCCTCCCCGTTCGAAACCGCGGCCGTGCTCACCATGGACGGCGTCGGCGAATGGGCCACCACGTCGGCGGCGACAGGCAACGGCCACCGCCTCGAAATAACCCGGGAGATTCATTTTCCGCATTCGCTCGGACTGCTCTATTCGGCCGCCACCTATTACACCGGCTTCAAGGTCAACTCCGGCGAATACAAGGTGATGGGGCTCGCACCCTACGGCGAACCCAAATACGCAAAGCTCATTCTCGATAACCTGATCGACCTCAAGCCCGACGGCTCGTTCCGGCTCGACATGTCCTATTTCAACTATTGCACCGGCTTCACCATGACCAACGACCGCTTTGCCGAACTGTTCGGCGAACCGGTGCGGGGGCCCGATCAATTGCTGACACCCTTTCACATGGACGTCGCGGCCTCGATCCAGGCGGTGCTCGATGAGGCCGTGCTGCGGCTGACGCGCAGCCTCGCCAAAGAGACCGGTTCGCGAAACCTCTGCCTCGCCGGCGGCGTGGCGCTCAATTGCGTCGCCAACGGCAAGGTTTTGCGCGACGGCCATTTCGACAACATCTGGATCCAGCCGGCCGCGGGCGATGCCGGCGGCGCGGTGGGATCGGCGCTTGCGGCCTGCCATCTCTTCAAGGATCAGCCACGCCGGATCAACGGCGCCGATGGCATGTGCGGCGCGTTTCTCGGTCCTCACTTCTCGCAAGGCGAGATCGAGCAGCGACTGACCGCGGCGGGGGCGAAGTTCGCCGTGCTCGGTGAGGACGCCATGATCGAAACCACGGCGCAGGCGCTCTCCGAGCAGAAGGCCGTGGGCTGGTTTCAGGGTCGCATGGAGTTCGGTCCGCGCTCGCTCGGCGCGCGCTCGATCCTCGGCGACCCGCGCTCACCGGCCATGCAGAAGAACCTCAATCTGAAGGTCAAGTATCGCGAGAGTTTTCGTCCCTTCGCGCCGGCCGTGTTGCGCGAAGACGTCTCGGACTGGTTCGAGCACGCCTCCGACAGCCCGTACATGCTGATCGTCGCCGACGTCAGGGAAGACAAGCGCCGCCGCATGACGGCGGAGGAGCAGGCTTTGTTCGGCATCGACAAGCTCAACGTGTCACGTTCGGAAATCCCGGCCGTGACCCATGTCGACTATTCGGCCCGCATCCAGACCGTGCACCGCGAGACCAATCCGTTGTTTCACAGATTGATCGGCCGCTTCAAGGCGCTGACCGACTGTCCCGTGCTGGTCAACACCTCCTTCAACGTTCGCGGCGAGCCGATCGTGTGCACGCCGGAAGACGCCTTCCGTTGCTTCATGGGCAACGAGCTCGACCTGCTCGTGGTCGGCAATTGCGTCCTGCAGAAGGTTGCGCAGGATGCCGCGCTCAAGACCGATTACAGTCAGTCTTTCGAAGCCGATTGATCCCTGCGGCGAACCGTTCCCTGTGTCGTTCGAACCTTGTGCAAGGCTTGCGCGGTGGCGCGACTTGTCGTTGTCTTCTTGACGCAAATATCATGTAACGCTATTTGCGCGTGTAACGGCTGCGAGCTCCCGGGGACAGGGACATGAAGACCGTGACAGACGATCCGGATTGGGCGCCCAAACTCTACCAGGCGCGCGCGCTGGCGATGCGATATGTGAGAAAGCATGGCTGCTGGCAGCGCGAACAGGAGATGATCCGCGTCGCCGAGGGCAGTGGTTTGAGAATTATCTTCCATCCGCACCGCACCCCGCGCCTGCTCACCATCGACACCGCAGGTAAATCCGTCGAGCGCGTTCTCGCCATCGAATGGAACGAAGGCGATGCCTGGCGCGTGGCGATCGAAACCTATCGCCCCGGCCGCTGGGAATCCCGGCTCAAGACGCTGGCCCATCCGCGGCCCTGGCTGGAACGCTGGCGCGCGATGGCGATGTTCACCGCGTCGGCTTGAGAGTGCGGTCGTCATCGCCCAGCGTGTTCCGGCATAGCGAGCTTGGCGCAACCGGCTATTCACCGCTGCCATCGCGATCCGTGTACCCGTCGGGACCTCGGCCAAACACCCCATAGTCGCTCGACTTCATGCGCGGACCGGCCTCAGTCGTACGCGCTGCGAGACCGAGCTTGAGCAGTTCCCGCACCGCGGCAGCTCGCGTTGGCATGCGATGCTGAAATCTGAAGTCGTCAACGGCGGACAGTTCCTCCGGCGACAGCATGATCTGCAATCGCTCCCCGCGGAGATCGTTCATGGCGGCCTCCAAGATTGAGTAGGTTCAGGTTTCGACGCGAAGTTGGTGAAATTAATTGGCAACTTACTCAATTCATTCCATCGGCAGAGGTTCCATGGCTTGATAACAAAACTGCAAATTAGTAAATTACGTAATGAAATCAATAATTTAGCTCTTGAAAATGGCGGCGGGGGCGTATTGTCCGAAATCATGAGAGAGCAAAAGCCTCACTGCCCGGGTGCCCCCAAGATGCTCCAATCTGCAAAACGGACTTGCCCGAATTGCCGCAAGCCCCTGCGGCTGTTGCTGATGAAGGCAATGCCGGGCCGCCACTATCAATGCATCGATTGCGAGGGCGAAGACCCCCTGCGCTCGGCCGATGTCAGCCGCCTGCTGCAGAACATGCGGCCGCCGGAATAGGCCGCATCGATGGCGCGTCATCGCAACCACGACCCCGCTGCGCACGATTGGGATGCCCGCGTCCAACAGACGCTCGCCGAAGCGCGCAAGCTCCCCAACGGGCCCGAACGAAGCGAAGCGCTGCGAAGGGCGGAGCGGCTACGGCAAGCGGCGGAGATTAAGCGGCTCCTCAGCAAGCCCGAGTGAACGAACGTCGAGCACCGTTGCGAAGCGCGCGTAAGAGCTGTTGAGCGCGACGTCAGCCGTCGGCGACATCGAACTCCCGACGGGACCGGCATTCTCGCATTTGAGATTTATGGTCGGAGCGAGAGGATTTGAACCTCCGACCCCTAGTCTCCCAGACTAGTGCGCTAACCGGGCTGCGCCACGCTCCGATGCCGTTCCCTTAGCTTCGATCGGCCTTGCGCGCAAGGCGCGCGGCGGCGCGATCGGCTTCGCCGGAACCGCGCCAACGAGCGGAGAGCGGTCGATCAATTGATCTACCGGTTTTGCGGATAGTCCCCTCACCCCAGCCCTCTCCCCGCAAGAGCGGGGCGAGGGAGAGGCAATCAGCCTTTCAGCGCAGAATCCAGCAATTGCCGGCAGGTGATCAGTTCCTGCAGCACGCTTTCGAGGCGGGTGACGTCGAGCAGGCGCGGTGCGGCGCCGACGCCCGGAATGGGGCCGGCATCGAACGCCACCGACATGCCGTCCTCATCGGATTCCAGCAGGCGAAAATCGATGCCGTCGGTGCCCTCATAATCGTCGTCATCGACATCGATGCCGGGCGCGGGCTCCTGATCTTCCTCGACGCTGCGTCCGACCGCCTCCTCGATCGCACCGAAGGAGGCGACCGCGGACGCATCCGCCAGGCGCTGCACCGAGGCGATGCCGTGCTCCTTCAGGATCCGCTGCACGCCGCGGATGGTATAGCCCTCGCCATACAGCAGGCGGCGGATACCCCGGAGCAGGTCGACGTCATCGGGCCGGTAGTAGCGTCGGCCGCCGCTGCGCTTCATCGGCTTGATCTGGGCAAACCGGGTCTCCCAGAACCGCAACACGTGCTGGGGAATATCGAGGTCGTCGGCAACCTCGCTGATGGTTCGGAAGGCATCCGGCGCCTTGTCCAAATGCTCGCTCCTGTTTTCGCCGTCCGGTGGGGCGGCTTATTCGTCTTTGGCGTCGCCGTTGCCGGGATGGTGGCCGTTGATCCGCTGCTTCAGGATGGCCGACGGCTTGAACACCATGACGCGGCGCGGAGAGATCGGCACCTCGGTGCCGGTCTTCGGGTTACGGCCGATACGCTGGCCTTTCTTGCGCACCATGAAGGATCCGAACGACGACAGTTTCACCGTCTCGCCCTTCTCCAGGCAGTCGGTGATCTCCTTCAACACCAGCTCCACAAAGGCCGATGATTCCGTCCGCGACAGCCCCACCTTCTGGTAGACCGCTTCGCACAGATCGACGCGTGTAACTGTCTTCCCGGTTCCGGTCATCGCCTTGCCCCAACTCACGGCGAACAATTCCTACCTGAAATTATGAGCTTAACCTACGGCGGTCAACAGCGCTCATCAATGCAATAGCATGAAAGAAGTCAGTAAAGTACACAGGCTTTTTAACGTCGCGCTTACCAGCGCAATAGTGCCGAACCCCAGGTGAAGCCGCCGCCCATGGCTTCCAGCAGCACCAGGTCGCCCCGCTTCAGCCGCCCGTCGGCGAGCGCCACCGACATCGCCAGGGGAATCGAGGCCGCCGAGGTGTTGCCGTGGAGATCGACGGTCAGCACCACCTTCTGCGGCGCAATATGCAGCTTGTGCGCGGAGGCATCGATGATTCGCTTGTTGGCCTGGTGCGGTACGAACCAGTCGAGATCGTCGGCCGTGGTGCCAGTGGCCTTGAAGGCGTCCACGATCACGTCGGTGATCATGCCGACGGCATGCTTGAAAACCTCGCGGCCTTCCATGCGCAAATGGCCCACCGTCTGGGTCGAGGACGGCCCCCCATCGACATAGAGTTTCGACTTGTGCCGGCCGTCGGATCGCAGATGGGTCGTCAGGATGCCGCGGTCGGAGGATTGACCCGGCTGTTGCTGGGCCTCGAGCACGACCGCGCCGGCGCCGTCGCCGAACAGGACGCAGGTGCCGCGGTCGTTCCAGTCGAGAATCCGGGAAAACGTTTCCGCCCCGATCACGAGCGCACGCTTGAATGCGCCCGCGCGCAGGTAATTGTCGGCGGTCGCCAGCGCAAAGATGAAGCCGGAGCACACCGCCTGCAGGTCGAAGGCGGCGCCGTGGTGGATGCCGAGTTCGTTTTGCACCGCGACTGCGGTTGCGGGAAAGGTGTTGTCCGGCGTCGAGGTCGCCAGCACGATCAGATCGATCGACTGCGCGTCGATCCCGGCGCTGCCGAGCGCTGCGCGGGCGGCGCGAATGGCCAGATGCGAGGTGAACTCGCCGTCGGCCGCGATATGGCGCTGCTTGATGCCGGTGCGCTGCACGATCCACTCATCGGAGGTGTCGATCCGCTTCGCCAGTTCGGCATTGGTCAGGACGCGCTCCGGCAGGTAAGAGCCGCAGCCCAGCACGACCGAACGTATTGCAGTCACGAGACAGCCTCCTGCGCGTTTGGCGCCTGCGCAAACGCGCTGCCCTCGCGATTGAGCATCTGGTTGATCTTGTTGAGGAGATCGTAATGGACCATCTCATAGCCAACATCAACGGCATAGGCAAAGCCTTCGGCGTCGGTTCCGCCATGACTCTTGACGACCACACCCTTGAGGCCCAGCACCACGCTGCCATTGGATTTCGAGGGGTCGAGCTTGTCGCGCAGCGCCTTGAAGGCATTTTTGGCGAACAGATAACCGATCCTCGAACGCCAGGTCTGTGACAGCGCCGCACGCAGAAACTCGGTGATCTGACGCGCGGTGCCTTCTGCAGCCTTCAGCGCAATATTGCCGCTGAACCCTTCGGCGACGATGACGTCAGCGGCCCCCTTGCCGATGCCGTCGCCTTCGACGAAGCCGATATATTCGAGCTGGGGAAGGTTCATCGCACGCAGCAATTCCGCCGCCTCGCGAATTTCTTCGCGGCCCTTGATTTCCTCGACCCCGATATTGAGCAGGCCGACGGTCGGCCTTTCGAGATTGAACAGCACGCTCGCCATGGCGCTGCCCATCACCGCCAGCGCCACCAGATGATGCGCGTCTCCGCCGATGGTGGCGCCGAGGTCGAGCACCACCAAATCGCCGCGCGCCGTGGGCCAAATCGCGGCCAGCGCCGGCCGGTCAATGCCGGGCAGCATCCGCAGGCAGAACCGCGCCATCGCCGCCAGCGCCCCGGTATTTCCGGCGGACACCGCGACGTCGGCCTCGCCCTTCTTGACGGCGTCGATGGCGAGCCACATCGAGGAGGTCTTGCGTCCGCGGCGCAAGGCCTGGCTCGGCTTGTCGTGCATGCTGACGGCGACGTCGGTGTGAACGAGGCGCGAAGCCTGCTTCAGCGCCGGATGCCTGGCGAGTTGCGGCTCGATCAGCGCACGATCGCCGAACAGCAGGAATTCCGTGTCGGGATGCCGGGTCAGCGAAATGGCGGCGCCGGGAATGACGACCGATGCGCCGGCATCGCCACCCATGGCGTCAAGCGCAATTCGAACCTTTTGAGGCATGAACGTCCCGGAAACCTGATCTCTTGCGGTCTTGAAGCGCCTTAAGCCGCGGGCCTGGAAATCGCCACGACGGCGGCGATCGGCCAAGCGCGACGCTTGCGCCCCGGCCGGGCCGCGACAATACCGTGTCCCCGCCCTGACACAACCTCTTGACCGGCCTGTTCCAGGCCTTGAGCGGCTGCGAGACAGAATCGCAACATTTGAACAAACCGTGATAATTCAAACGATTAGCCCGAACCATGAACCCGGCGCCGCAACAGCTTTGACCGGAAGGCGAACCAGCCGGTCCTCGCGTCGCGTTTTGGCGATTTTTTTCAACGGCGCTTCGGTTTACTCGCGGTCGGCGTTTTTGGGTCGAGTTGCAGTGCCTTCAGAGCGGCAAACGGGTGCGCTTCGGGATCGACGGCCTCGACTGGCGGTTCGAAAACGGCGTCCGGCCGGCGCGGATAGGGATCGATCCCCAGAAACAACGCATCGGTAGCGAGCCGGCCGAGATCGATCATTCCGTTCACGATCGGCTCCGGCGGGTCGGGGATCTCGACGTCGCTCTCGCTTCCCTCATCGACGAGATCGGCGAGCTCGGTGATCTCTTCAGGCGGAGCGAAGATCAGATCGATCTCTTCGTCGATCTCGTTCTCGATCGGATCCAGCGTCACGACGCAGGTTTGCCCGATCCGCGCTTGCACACGGCCTGTGACGTGGAAGCGGCCGCGGCTCTTGGGCGTGACATCGAGCGAGGCATGCGCAGAGGCGATCTCGCGCACGCCCGCGATGTCGGCCATGGCCTTGCGCGCCGACTGGTCCGCTTCGATGTCGCGATGGAGTCCGGTTTCCGGTATCTGCGCCACGCTGATCGGAACGCGCCAGGGATCGGATTTATCGGCGATGCCGGGGGTTCTGCTCATTGCTGTACGCTCACTCGCGCGGCCGATGGAAACCTCCACGATCCCGCCCTCAGCTTTGCGTCATCGAGTTCCGCCAGGGCTGACATGGCCCTCTCGGCGTAGAAAGCAAGCCGCCGCGCGTTCTCGATGTGCTCGCCGTTGAGGATGTTCTTGCACAGCGCCTGCGTCAGCGGCTCGCTGCCGTCGGCCAGCGCCAGATCGTAGGCCGTCATTCGGCCGTAGAAGGCCTCCCCGAACGCCTTCATGCGCTTGGGAACGGCGAGATCGCCGACGCCCATCTCGCGCAGATTGGCGTCCATATCCTCGCAGAAGCGATCAAACAATGCCTGAGAGAGCTCCGCCCCACCCTCGATCGGCCGGAGCCGCCGCAGCACCATCCACAGATGCAGCAGCAACAGGTCAAAACGGCCGTTAACCGTATCCGGCACGCCCAAGTCCCGATAAAACAACGGTTCTCGCGCTTGCGTCACGATCATGCCATAGATGGTCTCAATGGTGCCGCGCAGGGGTATCCGGGGTTTCCTGAAGTGACTGAACGGCCAAAGCATTGTGGGTTCCGAAGGCGAGCCCGAAGCGCCCGCGCATGTTGCAATCCCGCCTGCTGGGCCGTACGTCAACGCCTCGCGCGATGCAAGGGGACGGGACCGGTTCCGGAATGACCGAGACGAGCCAGACGAGCTCCCGCGTGCTGCCTCCGCGCGGCCGGTTGATGCGCTATTGCGCCGTACGCGCGGTCGCCGCGATCGCGTTGGCATGCGCGGTGCTGGCCGGATGCACCGGCGAGCAGTTTCAGCGCGGCTATATCCTGCCTCCGGGTGCGCTTGAGCAAATCCCCATCGGCGCCAGCCAGGACCAGGTGCTGATCGTGATGGGAACGCCGTCCACGGTCGCGACCCTCAACGGCGAGGTGTTCTATTACATCTCGCAGCGCTCGGAGCGGCCGGTTGCCTTCATGAACCAGAGGGTCGTCGACCAGCGGGTGATCGCGATCTATTTCGACAAGAGCCGCCAGGTGCAGCGGATCGCCAATTACGGGCTGCAGGACGGCAAGATTTTCGACTTCATCAGCCGCACCACGCCGACCTCGGGCCAGGAGCTCAGCTACCTGACGCCACTGTTCAAGCTGCTCAGCTTCAACTAGGTGCATTCGCATCCCGGATGCGGGCGCAGCGCGGATTGATGACTTGGCAAACGAAAACCTCGCGGCTCGCACCGCGGGGTCTTCTTTGACGGTGGTCGCCGCTCAGTGGGCCAGGATGGCCAGCAGCAACAACGCCACGATGTTGGTGATCTTGATCATCGGGTTCACCGCGGGGCCGGCCGTATCCTTGTAGGGATCGCCGACGGTATCGCCGGTCACCGCGGCCTTGTGGGCGTCCGAGCCCTTGCCGCCGTAGTGGCCGTCCTCGATGTACTTCTTGGCGTTGTCCCAGGCGCCGCCGCCTGAGGTCATGGAGATCGCCACGAACAGGCCGGTCACGATGACGCCGAGCAGCATCGCGCCGACCGCCGAGAACGCCGCCGACTTGCCGGCCGCGCCGCCACCCGCGATCACATAGATCACGAAGTAGACGAAGATCGGCGACAGCACCGGCAGCAGCGACGGGATGATCATTTCCTTGATCGCCGCCTTGGTCAGGAGATCGACGGCCTTGCCGTAATCCGGCTTGTCGGTGCCCTGCATGATGCCCGGCTTTTCGCGGAACTGGCGCCGCACTTCCTCGACGATGGCGCCGGCCGCGCGGCCGACCGCCGTCATGCCCATCGCGCCGAACAGATAGGGCAACAGGCCGCCGAACAAGAGGCCGACCACCACGTAGGGATTGTTCAGCGAGAAGTCGGGCAACACGCCCTGGAAGTAGGGAAACTTCGCGCCGTTGGCGATGAAGTATTTGAGGTCTTCGTTATAGGCCGCAAACAGCACCAGCGCGCCGAGACCGGCAGAGCCGATCGCGTAGCCCTTGGTGACCGCCTTGGTGGTGTTGCCGACCGCATCCAGCGCGTCGGTCGCTTTGCGGACTTCCTTCGGCAGACCAGCCATCTCGGCGATGCCGCCGGCATTGTCGGTGACCGGGCCGAAGGCGTCGAGCGCCACGATCATGCCGGCCAGCGACAGCATCGTGGTGGTGGCAATCGCAATGCCGAACAGGCCGGCAAGGCTGTAGGTGACGAGAATGCCGGCGATGATGACGATCGCAGGACCTGCGGTTGCTTCCATCGAGATCGCCAGGCCCTGGATCACGTTGGTGCCGTGGCCGGTGACCGAGGCCGCAGCGATCGACTTCACCGGGCGAAAATCGGTGCCGGTATAGTATTCGGTGATCCAGATGATCAGCCCGGTGACGGCGAGGCCAACGATGCCGCATTCGAACAGCGCCTGGCCGGTGAACTTGACGCCCTCCAGCGCACCGAAACCGACCAGATAGTAGATCACGCCGCCGACGCCGATCAGCGACAGGATACCGGTGGCGATCAGGCCCTTGTACAGCGCGCCCATGATCGACTGGTTGGCGCCGAGCTTGACGAAGAATGTGCCGATAATCGAGGTGATGATGCAGACCCCGCCGATCGCCAGCGGCAGCGTCATCATGTTCACCAAGAGCGGCGAGGTCGCGAAGAAGATCGCGGCCAGCACCATGGTGGCGACCGCGGTCACCGCGTAGGTCTCGAACAGGTCGGCGGCCATGCCGGCGCAGTCGCCGACATTGTCGC
Organism: uncultured Alphaproteobacteria bacterium; assembly: GCA_963721135.1. Lineage (GTDB taxonomy): Bacteria > Pseudomonadota > Alphaproteobacteria > Rhizobiales > Xanthobacteraceae > Bradyrhizobium. The sequence goes on along the minus strand of CAVRIB010000024.1, from coordinate 137,080 downwards.
CGACGTTGTCGGCGATGGTGGCGGGGTTGCGCGGATCGTCCTCGGGAATGCCGGCTTCGACCTTGCCGACAAGATCGCCGCCGACGTCGGCGCCCTTGGTGAAGATGCCGCCGCCGAGACGGGCGAAGATCGAGATCAGCGACGCGCCGAAGCCAAGCGCCACCATCGCATCGACGACGGTGCGGCTGTTCGCGGCGAGATCCAGGAAGTGCGTCAGGTAGGTGAAGTAAATCGTCACGCCCAGGAGCGCGAGACCGGCAACGAGCAGGCCCGTGATCGCACCGGCCTTGAACGCGAGCTCAAGCCCGCCGGCAAGCGAAGTGGTCGCAGCCTGCGCGGTGCGCACATTGGCGCGGACCGAGACGTTCATGCCGATGAAGCCGGCGGAGCCCGACAGCACCGCGCCGATGGCAAACCCGACCGCGACCAGCATGCCGAGGAAGTAGGCGAGCAGCGCGAAGATCACGATGCCGACGAGGCCGATGGTCGTGTACTGGCGCCGGAGATAGGCCTGCGCGCCCTCGCGCACGGCGGCCGCGATTTCCTGCATCCGCGGATTGCCGGCATCGGCCTTCATCACCGATGCCGTCGCCCAGATGGCGTAAACGATGGAAAGCGCTCCGCAGAGCACAATCGCCCATAATGCTGTCATTGAATCTGCCTCAGATTTTCGATTCTCAACCCACGCACATCACCGCGGGAGCGGCGGGCGCATAAAAAGAAGGCCTGCCCTGCCCAAAAGGGCGGCCTTAAATCGGCGGGACCATGCCAAAATCACCTCTCCGGCGCAACGCCAGCGAGGGCCAAAAGGAGCGATTTCGGCAGGTATTTGCGTAGGAATGCGGGCTTTCTCCAAAAATCTCAGAAATGGCTGTAGGAGAGCCGCGGCAGCGCGATTTCCCGGCCCTGCTCGTCCAGAAATCTCGGGGGAGCGGTGCCCGCGATAACCGTGCCGATCGAGGTCACGGTCACTCCGGCGCGCGCCGCCTCTTGCGTGAACGCCTCAACGCGATCTTCGGCAATCGCGCATAGAATCTCGTAATCGTCGCCGCCGGAAACGAGGGCCGCGATGCCGGTGGCGCCGCCCGCGAGCAAGATTGCCGCCGGCGCCGACAGCGGGATGGCCGGCGCGTCGATCGCGGCGGAGACGCCGGAGGCCGCGCAAAGCTTTGCCAGGTCGCCGGCGAGACCGTCGGAAACGTCCATCGCCGCTCGGGCATGCTCGCGCACCGCCAGCGCTAGCGCATTGCGCGGCTGCGGCACCCGGTAGCGCCCGATCAGCATCTCCCTTGCCGCGGCATCGGCGAGCGACGCGGCCGCTCCGCCCCGCAGGATATCGAGCCCGAGCGCGGCGTCGCCGATCGTTCCCGTCACCAGGATGCGGTCCCCCGGCTTGGCGCCGCTGCGATGGACCATCCCGCCCGCCGGTATTAGTCCGAACGCGGTGATGGAGACCATCAGCGGGCCCGGCGTGGAGACCGTATCGCCGCCGAGCAGCGGGCAGCCGAATGACCGCGCGTCCTCGCCAAGCCCGCGGGCGAACGGCGTCAGCCACGCCTCATCGGCGGCGCGCAGCGCCAGCGTCAGCACAAAGCCCGCAGGCACGGCGCCCTTCGCGGCAAGATCGGAGAGGTTGACCCGCAACGCCTTGCGCCCCACCGTGTCGGGTGGATCGTTGGCCAGGAAATGCACGCCTTCAACGATGGCGTCGGTCGTCACCACGATATCCTTGCCCGGCATTTTCAGGACCGCGGCATCGTCGTCGAGGCCGAACGCGCCGGCGTCGGTCGCGAGCGGCTTGAAGTAGCGCGCGATCAGCGCGTCCTCGCCGGATGGACGTGGACCCGAGGCCGTCATGTCAGCCGCCTGCCCGCGCAAATTCGTCGGCGCGGAACTGGCGGGCGATCTGGTCGAGCACCGCGTTCACCATGCCGGTTTCCTCGGCCTCGACGAAGGCGTGCGCGACGTCGACATATTCCGACACCACGACGCGGCCGGGCACGTCCTTGCGATGCTCCAGCTCGTAAGCACCGGCCCGCAGCACCGCGCGCAAGATGGCGTCGATCCGCTTCAGCGGCCAGCCTTTCGAGAGTGCATCGTCGATCAGCGGATCGAGCTTGGCCTGATCGCGCACCACCCCGGAGACGATGTCGCGGAAGAAGGCTGCTTCCGCCGGCAGATATTTGTCGCCTTCGACTTCGCCGCCCAGCCAGTGGCTTTCGAACTCGGCGAAGATGTCGTTGACCCCTGCCCCCGCGATGTCCATCTGGTAGAGCGCCTGCACCGCGGCAAGGCGCGCGGCGCCGCGCCGGTTGGCCTTCTTGTCCGCGCCCTTAGGCCTGGTTTTCCTGGTTTCCGCCATGATCAGGTCTGCATCAGGCGGCGCTTGATCCGCAGCATGGCGAGTGCCGCCCGCGCCGCGTCGCCGCCCTTGTTGAGCTCGCCGGCGCGCGCCCGCGCCCAGGCCTGCGCCTCGGTATTGACCGTGATGATGCCGTTGCCGAGCGGAAAGCGCCTAGCGACCGCAAGATCCATCAGCGCGCGGGAGGATTCCATCGAGACGATCTCGAAATGAATGGTATCGCCCCGGATCACGCAGCCCAAGGCGATCGCCGCATCATACGGTTTGCCGCGTTTCTCCGCGGCCTCGAGCGCGATTGCGATCGCGGCGGGAATTTCCAGTGATCCGGGCACCGTGATGACATCATGCGTGACGCCCGCGGCCTTCAGTTCAGCAACCGCGCCCTCCAGCAGCGCATCCTGGATGTCGTCATAGAAGCGCGCCTCGACGATCAAGGCGCGCGCGCCGGAGATGTCGGTCTGATCCTTCAGAGGTGCGCGCCGCGCGTCCGCCATTGTGTTTCATCCAAGGCACTTGTCATTGCCGGGGCTCGACCCGGCAATCCATCTCCTTAAGAGGATGGATACGCGGGTCAAGCCCGCGTATGACGATTGTCGCCGAAGCTACTTCGTCTCCGCAAGGCGCGCGGCGTAGCGGGCCATCAGGTCGACCTCGATATTGACCTCGCTGCCAGCCCGCCAGTCGTAAAGCGTCGTCACATTGAGCGTGTGCGGAATGATCAGCACCGAAAAGGCCGTCTGATCTACCGTATTCACCGTCAGCGACACGCCATCCAGCGTCACCGAGCCTTTGGCCGCGATGAAGCGCGCCAGATCGCGGGTGGTTGCGAGTTCGAACCGCGCCATGTCCGGCAGGTCGTCGCGGCTGATGATGGTGGCGATCCCGTCGGCGTGGCCGGCGACGATATGGCCGCCGAGCTCGTCGCCGATCTTCAGCGCGCGTTCGAGATTGAGTTTTGTGCCGACGGTCCAGTGCTTCGCGGTCGTCAGCGCCAGCGTTTCGGCGGCGGCATCGACCTCGAACCAGGTCCTGGCGCCAACGATGCCCGAGGCGACCACGGTCAGACAGACGCCGTTGCAGGCGATCGAGGCGCCGTCGGCGATGCTCGCGCGGTCATAGCGGCAGGCGATGCGCAGCCGATGCAATTGCCCCTGCGCCGTCGGCGTCAGGGCCGTGATCTCGCCGATGTCGGTGACAATGCCGGTGAACATTACGCACGCTCGTAGATCGCAAGAGTATCCTTCTGCAGCGCTTCGCTAGCACGGAGCCTGAACGCGGGCGACTGCGTGAGAACCGATAACGGCAATGCGTCCAGCGCCGGGATACCATCGGCGCCGATCGGATCAGGGCCGCGCAGGAGCCAGACCTCATCGACGAGGCCGGCGGCCACGAAGGATGACGCCACCCGCGCGCCGCCTTCCACCAGAAGCCGCGTGATGCCCTTCTCCGCAAGCGCATGCAGCACGGCGGGAAGATCGAGGCCCGGTGACGCAGAAGCGGCGGCAACGCGGATCACCTGCGCGCCGGCGGCGCCGAGTTTTACGGCGGCCGCGGCTTCCGCCAGGTTCGAGGTCATCACCCACAGCGGCGTTTCGCGCGCGGAGTGGACGAGCTTCGAGGTGCCGGGAAGGCGCAAGGCGCGATCCAGCACCAGGCGTACCGGCGAACGTGATTCCATGCCCGGCAGGCGGCAGGTGAGGAGCGGATCGTCGGCAAGCACCGTTCCGATCCCGACCAGGATGGCGTCGCCTTGCGCGCGCAACAGATGCACCCGCGCTTTTGCCGCTTCGCCTGATATCGCGACCGTCTTTTGGCCGGCGGCGGCGATCTTGTCGTCGGAGGATACCGCAAGCTTCAGGATCACGTGCGGTCGCTTGTCGCGCACGCGCCGGAAATGTCCGGCATGGTCGCGCGCCGCCTCCGCCGCACCGAGCCCAATATCGACCGTGATCCCGGCGGCCCGCAGGCGCGCATGGCCCTGCCCGGCCACCTCGGGGTTGGGATCCTCGATCGCCGACACCACGCGCGCAACGCCTGAAGCGATGATGGCATCAGCGCAGGGCGGCGACTTGCCGAAATGCGAGCAGGGTTCGAGCGTCACGTAGAGCGTGGCGCCGCGGGCGGCTTCGCCGGCATGCGCAAGCGCCACCGGCTCGGCGTGCGGGCGGCCGCCTGCTTGCGTCCAGCCCCGGCCGACGATGACGCCGTCCTTGACCACCACCGCGCCGACCGCGGGATTGGGCCAGGTGCGCCCGAGCCCGCGCCGGCCAAGCGTCAGCGCGAGCTGCATGAAGCGCTGGTCGGCGGCCTTGGCGTCTTTGGATTTTTGCGCGAACTGGTCTTCCAGAATGCGGAAGATCATTTGCGTAACAGGGCAATCCGCGAATCTTCGTCGCCGGAGAGTTCGCCGAGCACGGCCTCGAAATCCTTCGCCTCGCGAAAGTTGCGATAGACGGATGCGAAGCGGACATAGGCGACGTCGTCGAGCTGGCGCAGATGCTCCATTACGATCTCGCCGATGGCCTCCGAGGAAATCTCCGCCTCGCCGCCGCTCTCGAGCTCGCGCACGATGGCGGAAACCATCTTCTCCACGCGCTCGGGATCGACCGGGCGCTTGCGCAAGGAGATCTGCACCGAGCGCACCAGCTTGTCGCGATCGAACGGCACCCTGCGGCCGTTGCGCTTGATCACCGTGAGCTCGCGCAGTTGCACGCGCTCGAAGGTGGTGAAGCGGAAATTGCAGGCCACGCACACCCGCCGCCGCCGGATCACGGCGGAATCTTCGGTCGGGCGGGAGTCCTTCACCTGGGTATCGAGACTGTTGCAGCTGGGGCAACGCATCCGGCCAAAACCTCAATGGTAGCAGAGCCTTACTGATAGATCGGAAACCGATCCGTGAGCGCCTTCACCTTCTCCTTGATGGCGGCTTCGACCAACGGCGCCTTGCCGTCCTGCGACTGCGCGATCGCATTCAGGACTTCGGCGATCATGCCTGCAACCTGGCGGAATTCGGCGACGCCGAAGCCGCGCGTGGTCGTCGCCGGCGTGCCGAGGCGAAGGCCCGAGGTGACGAAGGGCGTTTCGGGATCGAAGGGAATGCCGTTCTTGTTGCAGGTGATCGCCGCGCGCACCAGCGCCTTTTCGGAGACGTTGCCCTTCAGCCCCTTCGGCCGGAGGTCGACCAGCATCAGATGGTTGTCGGTGCCGCCGGAGACGATGTCCAGCCCATGGGCGCGTAGCGCCTCGGCCAGCGCTTTCGCGTTCTCCACGACGTTCTTCGCGTAGATCTTGAAGTCGGGCCGCAGCGCCTCGGCAAAGGCGACCGCCTTCGCCGCGATCACATGCATCAGCGGGCCGCCCTGCAGGCCCGGGAAAACGGCCGAGTTCAGCTTCCTGGTCAGCGCCTCGTCGTTCCACAGCATCAAGCCGCCGCGCGGGCCGCGCAGCGATTTGTGCGTCGTGGTGGTGGTGACGTGGGCGTGCGGTACCGGCGAGGCATGCACGCCGCCGGCGACGAGGCCCGCGAAATGCGCCATGTCCACCATCAGGTAGGCGCCGACGGCGTCGGCGATTTCGCGAAAGCGCTTGAAATCCCACGGCCTCGAATAGGCCGATCCGCCGGCGATGATCAGCTTCGGCTTCACCTCCTCGGCGCGGCGGGCGACTTGATCCATGTCGATGATCTGGTCCTCCCGGCGCACGGTGTAATGGGCGGCCTTGAACCATCTGCCGGATATGTTCACCGGCGAGCCGTGGGTGAGATGGCCGCCGGCGGCGAGATCGAGACCCATGATGGTGTCGCCGGGCTGCAGCAAGGCCAGGAACACCGCCTGGTTCATCTGGCTGCCGGAATTCGGCTGCACATTGGCAAACTGCGCGCCGAACAGCCGCTTGGCGCGGTCGATGGCGAGCGTCTCGGCGACGTCGACCCATTCGCAGCCGCCGTAGTATCGCGCGCCCGGATAACCTTCCGCGTATTTGTTGGTCATCACCGAGCCCTGCGCTTCCAGGACCGCGCGGCTGACGATGTTTTCCGACGCGATCAGCTCGATCTCGTGGCGCTGCCGGCCGAGTTCGCCCCGGATCGCGGCGGCGATTTCCGGATCGGCGTCTTCGAGGGTGGCGGTGAAGAACGAGTTGGGCGCGGAGGCGGTCTTGGCGGACGACGAAGGGCTCATGAGCGAATATCTCCACCGCCGCAAGCCCTTGAAGTGCGGGTGCGGACGGTCACGTGTAGGGGTCGGAAGCGATGGCCGGGGGATAGCATATCGGGCGGAAATGGCCAAGCGCTTGCGGTAGGAGCCTGATATTTATGCAAGATATGGTGTGGATGGGGGGTGGAATGCCAGGTCAGCGCCAGGCCGGGCAGACTACCCCAATACCCTCGCACGCCCGCATTCCCGCGGCGCGATGCGCCCGAGGTTTGCTCTGAACGTCCGGCCCAGCGAAAGATCGAGGGCGCAGGAAACGCCGGGTGCCCGCTGCACCCGCAGCCTCGCGTGCGAAATAAAACAAAGCACACGAGCGAATTCACCACAGGTTCACCGAACAGTCCGGCGTTTCCTGCGCAATGGTTTTAACGGCTTCCTTCGTGCTCTTCCCGGAGACCGGGCTTGTTTGCCTCCGTCATCCGCGAAAGTCGCCTTTCGCGAACTTGACGCCAGCGTCGGGGCGCCAGAACCACACGACTTCTCCGTCCGCCGGCAAGCGCCCTCGTCGAAAGCGCGCCAGCGTCCATTGCATCCCGCTCCGCGTCCGTGACGTGCGCAACGCCCCTCTGTGGGACGGGACGGAGGTGAATATAGGGCGATTTTACCTTCTGTAAAGCAGAAATATTTTTCGATTTGGGGCTTGACAGGGGTTTGCCGAGACAGCCTGACGGGCAAATCACTTCGGGCGCCCGCGGCCGTCATACGCGGGCTTGACCCGGGTAACCATCGAGCTTCGCAAGAAGCGCCTTTCCTTAAGGGATGGATTGCCGGGTCGAGCCCGGCAATGACACCTCGGATGGTCGCACTGCCCTCCCGACTACATGAACCGGTACGCCCCGCCCTTCTCGATCGAGCGCTTGAAGGCCGGGCGCGCGTGCATCCGCGACAGCCAGGCGCTGAGGTTCGGATAGGGCCCGAGTTTGTCGAATACCTTGGCCATCTCGCCGACAAAGCTCATCTGGATATCGGCGCCGGTGAGCGACTGGCCGACGAAGAATTCCCTGCCCTTCAGCGCGCCATCGACATAGCCGAGATGATTGGCGATCTCGCTGTCGATGCGCGGATGCAGCGGCGCGCCCGCCTCCCCCAGCCGCGACACATAGAGGTTGAGCATCAGCGGCAGCATCGCCGAACCTTCGGAATAATGCAGCCACTCGTTGTAGGCCTCGTAGTCGGCGCTGCCGGGCGCCGGCATCATCGCGCCCTTGCCGTAGTGGCGGATGATGTAATCGACGATCGCGCCGGACTCGGCGATCGTGACATTGCCGTCGGTGATGACGGGCGACTTGCCGAGCGGATGCACGGCGGCCAGTTCCGGCGGCGCCAGCCGCGTCTGCGCATTGCGCTGATATTTCTTCATCTCATAGGGCGTGCCCAACTCCTCCAGCAGCCACAAAATCCGTTGCGAGCGGGAGTCGTTGAGGTGATGCAGGGTGAGCATGGGGGTTTCCTCTGGGCAAGACGTCATCGCCCGGCTTGACCGGGCGATCCAGTATTCCAGAGAATTGGCGAGGAATTGAGACGCCGCGGCCTACCGGATGCCCCGCTTTCGCGGGGCATGACGACCGAAATGAAGCCGCGCAATAGGCCTCGCGGGCGACGTACAGCCCCGCATCCTCGGCGCTGGCGGCGGCGGCGGTCCTGGTCCACCATGCGACGGCCATCGGAACATCAACGCCCACGGAGAACCACATGCCCCTTGTCGAGAATGCCACGCTGAGGAAATTGCGCGCGGGCGGGATCGCGCTCGGATTCGGCCTGCACCATTTGCGCACCGCGGCGGCGGGCATGCTGGCGGCCGCGGCCGGGCACGACTGGCTGTTCATCGACATGGAGCACGGCGCGTTTTCGCAAGACGACGTCGCCCAGATCTGCGTCGCCGCATTGCCGACCGGCATCACCCCGATCGTCCGCGTCTGCGCCGGCGCGCTCGATGAAGGCACGCGTGCGCTCGACAATGGCGCCGCCGGCATCATCGTGCCGCATGTCGATACCATCGAGCAGGCCAGGGGCATCGCGAAAGCCTTTCGCTACCCGCCCCTGGGATCGCGGAGCTGGGGCGGACCGCCGGCGCTGTTCGGCTACAAGGCGCCCGGCAACGCCGAGGCGCAGGCCGCGACAAATGCGGAAATCCTCGTGGTCGCGATGATCGAGAGCCCCGAAGGGCTCGCCAATGCCGATGCGATTGCCGCGGTGGACGGGATCGACGGATTGCTGATCGGAACCTCTGACCTCACGGCGGAGATGGGTATTTCCGGGCAAATCCTTCACCCGCGTGTCGAGGAGGCCTACCGCAGCGTCGGCGCCGCTTGCCGCAAGGCCGGCAAATTCCTCGGCATGGGCGGCGTCTACGAACTGGACGCCATGAAGCGCTACGCCGATCTGGGCGCGCAGTTCATCCTGACGGGGTCGGATCACGCCTACATGCTGGCCGGCGCCAGCCCGCGTTCGGCTTTCTTCCGGAAGCTCGAAGCCGATCGCAAAGCGTACGTAGAGCGGCGTGGCGCTGCCTCACAGCCCCGTATATCCCGCCTTCACCGGATCGCTGGAGCCGTCGAGCTCGCGCAGATACGTCAGACCGCACACGGTGAGACGATGCGTGTCCCTTTCGCCGGCTTCCATCAGCTTGGCGAGATAGTCGGTCACCTTCGCTCGCGCCTCGGCGCTGGCGGCGGCGGAGCGGTTCATCAGGAGATCGTAGGTCATCATGATGCGGTCGATGGCGGCTTCCATGAGCATCCTCTTCGGTTGTCGATCAAACCAGTAGTTCGGCTTCGAATGTCGCGATCGCCTTGTTGGCGAGCCTGATCCTGTTGGATTCGCCACGCTGGAACAGCTGCACGATGATCTTGAGCAACCTCTCATCGGTGGCGAAGCGTATCGGCAATGGCGCCGGTGCGGCGCAGATAGTTGGACGCGATGGCGTAGGCGTCGCCGACCGCCTCGACGTTCATCACCCGCACGCCGCGCTCGACCAGCATGGCCCTCCTCCTTTGCGGAAGGGATAAGCACGAGCGCGGGCAAAAGTTCCATTTCGGAACAGGCTGAATTCCGGCGAACAGCAAAACGCACCGGTCCGGAAAATCCGGGCCGATGCGCGCTTGGGGAAGTCTTTTTGGCTTTAACAGGTGGCTGCCGGTCTTCTGATTGGCCGGCTTGGCCGAAAGAAATCTCAGAGCCGGTACAGGATCTGGTCGGTCCAGAACCGCTCGAGCCGGTGCAGCGACTTGTTCAAGGTCGCGAACTCCTCGTTCGAGATGCCGCCGACCTGCTCCACGGTCTTGACGTGCTTCTGGTACAGCGCATCGACGATGCGGCGGATGTCCTGGCCCTGCGCCGTGAGGCGGATGCGGACCGAGCGGCGATCGACGCGCGAACGCTGATGGTCGAGGAAGCCGAGCTCGACCAGCTTCTTCAGGTTGTAGGAGACGTTGGAGCCGAGGTAGTAGCCGCGCGTGCGCAGCTCGCCCGCGGTCAACTCCTTGTCGCCGATGTTGTAGAGCAGAAGCGCCTGCACCGAATTGATGTCGGCGCGGCCGCGGCGATCGAATTCATCCTTGATGACGTCGAGCAGGCGGCGATGCAGCCGCTCCACCAAAGTCAACGCTTCCAGATAGAGCGGCTGCACCGGCGACTGGCCCGGTGCGCGTTCGGCGGCTTCCACCGCCGTTGCAACGGCTTTGATCATGACACTTCCCCTGCTGTCGTTTTTATCGACTTATTCGACGAAACTTTTGTTCCGCCTGATAGCCTCAACTTAAGGGGGCGGTTTGAAGATCAGCTTAAATAAGACAATAAAGAGATCATGAATTTAAGACAGTAAATCGCGGATTAAGCCCGCCATATAAGGACTTTTCGCAACCTTTCATTGACGGTGAAGCACCTCGCGTTCACGCTTCGTCTAGGCGCGGCTGTCGCATATGGAAACACCCCCGTCCGGATTCGAAACGTTCGCGTAACGGATGTGGCGGCGTTACGGTGACTGAAAAGTTACCGCGAAGATTTCTCGGAAAATTTTATACACGCGATATCAGGCATATCGGCAGGCGGCGCCGTTAATGCGATCGCCGAAAAACGCACCCATCGATTCACGGCTTATGGCGGCCGTTCGCGCGCGGCCATCCAGGCGAGCGCGAGGTAGGCGCCGAGCATCACGGCTTCCCCCGCCACCACCAGCAGGCTGCCACCGTAGATGCCCGGAAACATCAGCTCGATCACCGCCATCGATACCACGGTGGTCAACCACACCACCGCGCCCCACGGCGTCGCCAGCCACAGTCCGACCGCGGCGACGAGTTCGATGACGGCGAAGTACACTGTCGCGGTCTGCCAGGCCATCGACTGGTTTTCGAACGCATCGTCCTCGCCCCCGATGAAGCCGGTGACCTGCGCCCAGTGGTAAAGCCCCTTGGCGACGGAGATGACGGCCATGATTCGGAGGAACAAGACCAGTCGCCGGGTCCAGACATTGTCGTCGTTCTCGATCCGCTCCGACGAAATCGCGGCCACCGACATGCCGTTGTCCCGCGAGGGGTCGCGCGAGGGGGTTTCAGACATGCGGATCGCTCATGGCCTTGCAAATATGCCTTCGTCTCTTTAACAACTTTTCACCCCTCGGCGCGGCAAAATCAACGGCCCTTTGCGCTTTCGTGATCGCTTGCGGCAGGTCAAGCCGCGGTGACGCGAACCAAGCAAAGTGGTAGAAGCGAGGAACGGCAGAAAATCCCGTCCGCGCCTTTTTGGAGAGACAATCACATGGCGATCAAATTCGGGCGTCCGATCGAAATGCGCGACGCGCCGCGGGGCAAGACCGCGCGGGCTGCCCCTGCCCTCGATCTCGCCATTCGCCCGCGCCGCAACCGCAAGGCGGAATGGGCACGGCGGATGGTGCGGGAGAACGTGCTGACCGCGGACGACCTGATCTGGCCACTGTTCGTGGTCGACGGCCACAATACGCGCACCCCGGTCGCCTCGATGCCCGGCGTCGACCGGCTGACCGTCGACCAGGCCGTGCGCGACGCCGAGCGCGCGGCGAAGCTCAACATCCCCTGCATCGCGCTGTTTCCCTATACCGAACCGTCCCTGCGCGACGAGCAGGGTTCGGAAGCGCTCAATCCCGACAATCTCGTGTGCAAATCGGTGCGCGCGATCAAGAAGGAATTTCCCGATATCGGCCTGCTCTGCGACGTCGCGCTCGATCCCTTCACGAGCCACGGCCATGACGGGCTTCTGGAGGACGGCCGGATCCTCAACGACGAGACCGTGGCCGTGCTGGTGCGGCAGGCCCTGGTGCAGGCCGAAGCCGGCTGCGACATCATCGCTCCCTCAGACATGATGGACGGCCGGGTCGGCGCGATCCGCGAAGCGCTCGATCGTGCCGGCTTCCTCGACGTCCAGATCATGGCCTATGCGGCGAAATACGCCTCCGCCTTCTACGGCCCGTTCCGCGACGCCATCGGCTCGGCGAAGACGCTGACCGGCGACAAGCGGACCTATCAGATGGACAGCGGCAATTCGGACGAAGCCCTGCGCGAGGTCGAACTCGACATTGCCGAGGGCGCCGACATGGTGATGGTGAAGCCGGGCATGCCCTATCTCGACGTGCTGCGGCGGGTCAAAGACACGTTCGGCATGCCGACCTTCGCCTACCAGGTGTCCGGCGAATACGCGATGATCGCGGCAGCGGCCGGCAACGGCTGGATCGACGGCGAGCGCGCGATGATGGAAAGCCTGCTCGGCTTCAAGCGCGCCGGCGCCGACGGGATCTTGACCTATTTCGCGGCGCAAGCGGCGGAGAAGTTGAGGACACAGTCGTAGGGTGGGTAAAGGCGCATTCTTTGCGCCGTGCCCACCACCCCAAATCGATACGGATGCAAGTTATGGTGGGCACGCTTCGCTTTGCCCACCCTACGAGTTCAGGCGTTGGGCCCGGCGGAAAATTGCCGTTCGGTAATGAAACCGGCCCTTGCAAGGGCGTCGCCGGTTCCCATGTCCTGCAGGGCTAACGCACGCTTGCGGAGGGGATTATGTCATATAGCGGCTCGGGCAATACCGGTGGCGGCGCCTGGCGCAATAGCGGCGCGCCGAATTTTCAGCCGCATGCCTTCGATCCCTGGGCGAACCCGGAATTGTTTCGCGGCGTGCTGACGCGGCGGATTTTCGCGTTCCTGATCGACCTCGTGGTGCTTTCGATCCCTGTGATCCTCGCGGTTGTTTTCATCGCCGTGTTCGGGTTGGTCACGCTCGGTCTCGGCTGGGTGCTGTTCTGGCTGGTTTCGCCGGCCTCCATCGTATGGGCGCTGGTCTATTACGGCGCGACCATCGGCGGGCCCTATTCGGCCACGCTTGGCATGCGCGTCATGGACCTGGAAGTGCGCACCTGGTACGGCGCGCCCGGCTATTTCGTGCTGGGGGCCATGCACGCGGTGCTGTTCTGGATTTCGGTGTCGATGCTGTCGCCGTTTGTCCTGTTGGTCGGGCTGTTCAACAGCCGCCGGCGCCTGCTGCACGATATCATCCTGGGAGTGGTAGTTATCAACAGCTCGGTACGCAGCCCCGTGGCGCAGACGGCGCGAACCTTCTGAACTCACCGGCTTTTCCGCGCCCGGGGCGTGAAGCGCAAACCAATTGACCGTCAGCCTCGGCGGCGCGATGCTGGCGCCGGCCTGCTTTCGGAGACCTTCGGCATCCCGTGACCCAGCATTCGCGCGACACCCCGCAATTCTACCTGACGGCGCCCTCGCCCTGCCCCTATCTGCCGGGCCGGCACGAGCGCAAGGTGTTCACGCACCTGGTCGGCGACAAGGCGGGCGACCTCAACGATCTGCTGACCCATGGCGGCTTCCGGCGCAGCCAGTCGATCGCCTACCGGCCGGCCTGCGACCAGTGCCGCGCCTGCGTTTCGGTCCGCGTCATCGCCAACGAATTCCGGCCCTCGCGCAACTTGCGCAAGATCGTTGCCCGCAACGCCGACATTTCGGGCGAGCAGCGCAGCGCGGTGCCGACCTCGGAGCAGTATTCGGTGTTTCGCGCCTATCTCGACCAGCGCCATCGCCATGGCGGCATGGCCGACATGACGGTGCTGGACTACGCGATGATGGTGGAGGACAGCCACGTCGAGACCCGCATCATCGAATATCGCCGCCGCGGCAGCGGCAACGCCGGCCACGGTGACGATCTTCTGGCGGTCGCCCTGACCGACGTGCTCTCCGACGGGTTGTCGATGGTGTATTCGTTTTTCGAGCCGTCGGAGGTAGGCCGCTCCCTCGGGACCTTCATGATCCTCGACCACATCGTGCGCGCCCGGCGCCAGGGACTGCCTTACGTCTATCTCGGCTACTGGATCGAGGGCTCCAGGAAGATGGACTACAAGGGCCGCTTCCTGCCGCAGCAGCGGCTTGCGCCGTCGGGCTGGATGCGCATCGACGCCCCCGGCGAAGCAGCGAGCGAGCCGCAGGATTGATGCTCAGACCTCATCCTGAGGAGCCGCGCGCAGCGCGGCGTCTCGAAGGATGGGCGGCATGGGGGCGTCATGGTTCGAGACGCGCGCAAGATGCGCGCTCCTCACCATGAGGGTCACCCCATCACATAATCCCACACCAATTTCGCATTCAGCACGATGATGGCGGCGGCGGTCAGCGTGGCCAGCACCGTCAGCCAGCGCGGCGCGGTGAACGGGCCCATTTTCCTCCGGTCGGCGGTGAACATCACCAGCGGCACCACGGCGAACGGCAATTGCAGGCTAAGCACCACCTGGCTCAGGATCAACAACTGCCCCGTCGCCTTCTCGCCGGCCCAGATCGTCACGATGACCGCCGGCACGATCGCGATCAGGCGGGTCACCAGGCGCCGCAGCCATGGCGCGATGCGGATATTGAGAAAGCCCTCCATCACGATCTGGCCCGACAGCGTCGCGGTGATGGTCGAGTTCAGCCCGCAGCATATCAGCGCGACCGCGAACAGCGTCGGCGCCAGCGTCGAGCCGAGCAGCGGCGCCAGGAACGCATGCGCGCGGTCGAGTTCGGCGACGTCGGTCCTGCCGGCGCGGTGATAGGTCGCCGCCGCCAGGATCAGGATCGAGGCGTTGATGGTCAGAGCGAGGCACAGCGCGATCGAGGAATCGATGGTCGAGAGCGTGATCGCCTCGCGCTTTTCCTCAAAACTGTCGCCGTAGCCGCGGGTCTGCACCAGCCCGGAATGCAGATAAAGATTATGCGGCATCACGGTCGCGCCGAGAATGCCGAGCGCGAGGTACAGCATGTCGTGATTGGTGACGATCTCCGTGCTCGGCAAAAAACCGAGCAGGACTTTGCCCCAGTTGGGATCGGCGAGCGCGATCTGCACGGCGAAGCACGCCGCGATCACCCCTAACATCGCGACGACGAACGCCTCGATCCAGCGAAAGCCGAAGGCCTGCAGCGCCAGGATCAGAAACACGTCGGCCGCGGTGATGATCACGCCGATGCCGAGCGGAATGTGAAACAGCAGGTTGAGGCCGATCGCCGTGCCGATCACCTCGGCAAGGTCGGTCGCGGTGATCGCGACTTCCGCCGACAACCACAGCGGCCACGAAACCCAGCGCGGATAGGAATCGCGGCAAGCCTGCGCGAGGTCGCGCCCGGCGCCGACGCCGAGCCGCGTGCACAGCGACTGCAGCACGATCGCCATCGCGTTCGACAACAGCGCGACAAACAGCAGCGAATAGCCGAACTTGGAACCGCCGGCGAGCGAGGTCGCCCAGTTGCCGGGATCCATGTAGCCGACGGCAACCAGATACCCCGGACCGAGAAACGCCAGCAGCTTGCGCCAGAACGGCCCCTGCTTTGCGGTTCGTACGGTCGCGAACATTCCGGCAAGCGACGGCGTGCCACGCTCTCCCCGCCAGCCGGGAAGAGCCTGCGGATCGACAGTTTCGGCGGTCTTTGGCGGGGAATCAGCGTCGAAATCGGCAGGTCGGGCATCCATTCACCTAGGATGCCCGATCTTTTCTTTTATTGCAACTCATTTGCAACTGCATCTAGCAACACAGGCGCGTTACGACGGGCTGTCGGGAAGCGGGTGGGTTTTGGCGGCCCCGCGGTGAGACAACCCCGTCAAATCGAAATTCAGGAAAGCTGCCCATGTCCGCCAAAAAAAGCCCTCAACTGCCAAAAACCTTCAACCGCCTCGCCTGGTCCAATCTATCAGCGCAATCGGCCGAGCAAATCGCGCTCGCCGCCGCCCCCATCGTCGCCGTGCTCATGCTCGGCGTCGGCGAGGGCCAGACCGGCCTGCTGCAGACCGCGCTGACGCTGCCGTTCATTCTGTTCGCGATACCTGCGGGGCTGCTCGCCGACCGCATCTCGCGGCGGAATCTGATGGCGGGTGCCGAAGCCCTGCGCGCGTTGGCGCTATCGGCCATTCTGCTCTCGATCTGGTTCGGGCTGTTGACGCTGCCGCTCCTCGCCTTGTGCGGCTTCGTCGCGGTCTGCGGCACCGTGGTCTATAGCGTCGCGGCGCCGGCGCTGGTGCCATTGCTGGTATCGCCGCAAGCGCTGCCCGCCGCGAACGCGCGGATTGAACTGGCGCGCACCGTCGCCTTTGCCAGCGGCCCGGCGCTCGGCGGCGTGCTGGTCGGATGGGTCGGGGCAGCGCCCGCGTTCGCCTTTGCCGCCGCGCTCTCCGTGGTCGCCGTGGTGCTACTATCGGGAATCTACGAGCCCGCGCGGCAGCCGGCGCCGCGACGCCATCCGCTGCAGGACATCAAGGAGGGTGCCGTCTTCGTGCTGCATCATCCGCTGCTGCGGCCGGTGTTCGTCACGCAGTTCATCTTCAACGTCGGATCGTTCCTGCAGCTTGCGGTATTCGTGCCTTACGCGGTGCGCCATCTCGGCCTGTCGGCCACCGGCGTCGGCACCACGCTTGCGATGTACGGCGCCGGCATGGTGGCGGGCGCGCTGCTCGCGACGCGGGTGATGCGGAAGCTTGCCTTCGGCACGGTGATCGGGCTCGGGCCAGTGACCGGATTTGTCGCTGCCTGCGTAATGGCGCTGACGACGGTCGTTCCAGTCGCGCCGCTCGCGGGCCTGAGCTTCTTTCTGCTCGGCGCCGGCCCGATCCTGTGGGTGATCTCCACCACCACCTTGCGCCAATCGGTGACGCCGCCGCGGCTGTTGGGACGGGTCTCCGCCATCAACATCTTAAGTTATGGCGCCCGCCCGCTCGGCTCCGCGCTCGGCGCCGTCGTCGGCGGCATGTTCGGCGCGCAAGCCTGCCTCTATCTCGCCGTCGCGATCTTCGGCGCCCAGGCACTGGCGATCCTGATGTCACCGGCCGTCGCGCTGACGCGGCAGCCGGAAATGGTGGGCGAGCCGGCGAAGGCGTAGCCCGACGCCGACAAGGGTGTTCGTCGTGGCCGGGCTTGTCGCAACTTATGCCCGACCTAGAACACCCGCCTGGCATAGGGCAGGCGCAGAATGATCCAGTTTGTGAACACGAAGGAGCCGACAATCGCGGCTGTGACGGTCACGACAAGGCGCACCCATTTCGGTGTCGGCGCGTCGATCAGCGCCCATTGCAGCAAGAGAACGATCGGCATGTGGAAGACATAGACGGCAAGAACATTGTCCGCCAGCACCCGCCATAACCGGCCTGCTCCGAGCGCCAATTCACGAAATAGCACGGGCAAGCCGACGCAAAATCCGACACACAGAAATGCTTCATAGATGCATGTGCGCCAGCTGCCCGAAGGGTTGCCGCCGCCGGCGTTACCGCTGCCGATGATCCCGAACCCGACGAGCAGATAGATCATGGCCGCAAGGCCGCCGCCGATCGACAGCCATACGAGGCCGCGCCGCGCCGGAAAAATCTCGAGCCAGCGGCGCGGACCGGCGAAGAGGCCGATCGCAAAGAGGCTCGCGTATTGCGGGACGTGCGCGGGCTCCATCTGGATGAAGCCGAGAAAGGCAATCCAGCGGTCCTGCGGGTACCGGATGCGGATCACGAAAGTGGCGGCGGCGAGAAGCAGCGCATAGGCGGCGATCGCCAGATGCGAGGGCGGATTGCTGCAAAGCTTGCCCGCGTCCCGCGGCACGAACGCCCGCGTCGCCGCATACAGTAGCGCATAGACCAGAAGATGCTCGAGAAACCACAGGTGCCCGAAGTTGAACGCCGGCCAGCGCTCTCCGGACGGCCAATAGTCCGGCTTCGGACCGTGCGCGAAAAAGTCCTGCGTCAGATAGCTCCAGTAACTGACCTTGGGCAGCGTTGGATCAAGGGCAATATGAGACCAACCCATCAGCGGCACGATCAGAATCGTACCCAGGACGAGAGGCACTCCCAGCCGGAGGCCGCGATCGCCGAGAAAGCGGGCTACCCCCTTGCGATCGAAGGCGCGGGGCGTGAAATAGCCGGCAAGAAAGAAGAACAATCCCATGAAGAACGCGGCATTGACCCACAGAAAGATCCACAGGCGCGGGATTGGAGGGTCAGGCAGCGGGATTTCCGGCGGATGCCCGGTGACATAGGCTTCGACCGAATGATGCGCGACAACGAGCGCGATCAGTACGACCCGTAGTGCATCCACGAAATCGATTCGGCCCGGCTTGCTGCTCGTCGGCATCGCCAGGGCACTTTCATCCGAAGACTTCATCGGATGCTCCCTCCGGTCCCGCTTGCGCAGTTTGCGCGCGATAACCGGGAGGGGGTTTGACTTGCCGCAAGAATGCGCAGGTGCCAAAATCGGAGAGGATCGACTTCTCCGCCAACCTGTCAGCCGGCTGAGGTCACTTTTTTCCGCAAGGGAATTGTTGGGCAGCCGATGTTTCGCGTCGCGGCAGACAGTCTCGAGGGCTATCTCAATTTCGATCCGGCGAGAAAAGCCGACCTGTTGCGGCTTCACGATCTGACCCGCAAGGCAGCACCGGGTCTCAAGCGATATTTCCACGAGGGAACGCCCGCCGGCGAGGCCGGAATGCGAATGAAGATGATCGGATACGGCAAGTTTCGCTACCCGGTCAAATCAGGCGCGACGGTGGAATGGCCGGTCATCGGGGTCGCCCTGCAGAAGAACTACATCAGCGTCTACGTGGCGGTTCGGAAGAAGGGACACCCTATCGTGCAGACGTATGCCGGCAGATTGGGTGAGCTAAGACAGGGCCGCAACAACTTCAGTTTCGAAAGATACGATGACCTGAAGGTCGACGGCGTGTCCGCACTGTTCGCCGAAATCGCGCGCATCTTCGAAGACGATCCGCAAAATCCCGTTGAATACATGCAGGGCGCGTGAAACTCCGGACTTGCCGCAACATTGGCCGGGACCGGGGTTTTGTGTTCCTTTCCCAGCCGCATTGGCTTACTGACGCCGCTGTCGTTTTTTCCATTATCCCCGGGGTTGGCAACGTGGCAGAATACGCTGCGTGATGCAAAATTTCGTGCAATCAAAAAGAGCGGGGAGGCGGTCTCATGAATGCGATTGTCCGAGTGGGATGCATTGTGTTCGCATGTGCATTCGCCCTAATCGAAACGGTCGCCGCGCAACCAGCGAACAGCGGATGCTCGTTGGAAAAGTCGACAGCGACGGTACAAACTCTGCGTTGCGAGGGAGGGATCATCATTGTCGCTGAAAATGGCGCTCAATATACCCTGAAGCATCGCGGAGGCACTGGCCGGGTGGATTCCGCCGAGCTGAGCAACAAGGCGCTGCTCCTCGAGGTGCCGCAGAAACCCGGTGGAAATAGATTTAAGGTTATTACGCCGCAAGCCATAGCGGCGGTGCGCGGCACCAAATGGGCAGTCGATGCCGCCGAAAACAAGACTTCCGTCTTTGTCGTCAATGGAAAGGTCGCCGTCGGTCGGCAGACCGGCCGTGACAGCGTAATCCTGGGACCCGGCGAAGGCGTCGACGTGGAAGCGGCAGGCCCTTTGACGGTGAAGCATTGGCCCCCTGCCCGTGTGTCGGCCTTGATGGCACGTCTCGGACAATAAAGCCGCGAATGAGCGGCCGCCGCCTCGAGACCCTATTGGCCCTCGTTCTCGCGGGACTGTGGGGGCTTGTCGTGTATCTTGAACACGCCGGCGGTCACCTGCGATTTCTCGATCGCGCCGAGTCTGCAATGACCGACCTTCGCACGCTTGCTCGTGGCGTAAGAGTACCGCCAGATCTGGTGACCATTGTCGCAATCGATGATGACGTCGTGAAGCAGGAAGGCGCCTACCCGCTTGCCCGGACCGATCTGGCCAGGCTGTTTGACGCGATCGCGCGGCTGCAGCCGCGAGTTGTTGCCGTCGATCTCCTGCTGGTCGACAAGGGATCCGAGGATGGCGATGAAGCGTTGGCAAAAGCGCTCTCGGAGCGTCCCACCGCAATTGCGGCCGCCGCCATTTTTCCGGAAGCCAGTCAGTCGGTCTTTGCAGAGAATGACGGGGGCCTGCTCGCCCGCTTGCCAATGGCTGAGAAATTCCTGCTGCCACTGAAGAAATTCGCTGATCATGCACAAATCGGCGTCGCCAACGTGGCAACCGATCAAACCGGCACCCCTCGCTCCATCCCGATGCTGTTTCGAACGACTGACAAGGTCGAGATGTCGCTGCCGCTCCGCGTCGCCGCCCTTGCAGTCGGAAAGGAACCCGTGATCGAGGCCAATCGCCTGATGCTGGATCAGCGATCGGTTCCCACCGATATCGATCACGCTCTGTCCATAACCTACTATGGTCCGAGCCGGACGATCCGCACGATCAGCGCTGCCTCGGTGCTT
Organism: uncultured Alphaproteobacteria bacterium; assembly: GCA_963721135.1. Classification (GTDB taxonomy): domain Bacteria; phylum Pseudomonadota; class Alphaproteobacteria; order Rhizobiales; family Xanthobacteraceae; genus Bradyrhizobium. The sequence goes on along the minus strand of CAVRIB010000024.1, from coordinate 116,774 downwards.
GCCGGCGAGGTGGCGCGCGACGATATTCAAAATCGAATCGTCGTCATCGGTGCGACTGTCACCGGTGGCGGCGATTTTTTCCCAACCCCTTTCGAGCCGGTGATGCCCGGCGTGGAAGTCCTTTCCACGGCAATAACGCAGCTGATGGCCGGCGACAGCCTGTTGCGCGATCGGTCCGTGCGCGTCGCCGACGGCATCGTTGCCGTCATGCTGCCTATTGCCCTCGTGGGCTTGCTGGCATGGCATCGAAGTGCGGCTGGCCTTGCGGCAGCTGCAACCGTCGTCCTGCTCTGGGCGGCGGCGAATTTCTTCGCATTCTCGTCAGGGGTATGGTTGAGCGCCGCTGTACCGGTTGCTGCCCTCACGCCACCGGTCGTTTTATTCGCAGCCCTGCAACTCTGGTCGGGCAGGCGGCGGGCACAGTATTTCGCCATGCGCAGCGAGTTGCTCGAACAATTTCAGGCACCGGCCATACAGGAGTGGCTGACCCGCGATCCGAAATTTCTCACCGAACCCGTCAGCCAGAATGCAGCAATCGTGTTCATCGATTTGTCTGGATTCACCTCGCTTAGCGAGCGGCTTGGATCGGACAAGATACGCGACCTGTTGAAGGAATTTCATGCCCTGGTCGACAAGGATGTGGTCGCCCGCCGGGGAATGGTCACGAGTTTCATGGGTGACGGCGCCATGATCGTGTTCGGTCTGCCGGCGCCCGCGACGGACGATGCGTTCAGGGCGGCCGAATGCTCGGTCGCCCTTTGCGTGAGCGCTGGACGATGGCTGACCACCCTATCCCCGTCGATCGCGTCACGACTAGGATTTAAGGTTGGCGCGCATTTCGGGATAATCGTTGCCTCCCGGCTCGGCGGCGGAAGTTACCACCACATCACGGCGACCGGCGACACGGTCAACGTGGCGAGCCGTCTGATGGAGGTAGCATCCAGTCATGGGGCAGAACTTGCCTTGAGCAACGAGTTGCTTTCGGCGGCGGGACGCAATTCCGCTCCGTTCAAATCGGGCGCTCTTGCGGGACCTGACGAAACGCGGATTCGAGGCCGCTCGGCTTCGCTCGCGGTCTGGCTGTGGCGGAGCGATCCTTCGGCACCGGCCGATGCGGAACCGGCCGGTTCGTAGCTGCCTTGCTCTGGCAAGAAATGCGTGAGTCGGTGAATATGAGCTTCCGCGGGAAAGCCCGGACGCCGAATTGAATACGCCGGGAAAAAATGCGACCTTAATCCGCTAAATACGGGGAACGCCAATGAAAGCTGCCTTCATCGAACGACACGGCGGGCCGGACGTTCTGAAATACGGCGAGATGCCGGATCCGGTGGCCGCGGCCGGCCAGGTCGTCGTCGATATTGTCGCGGCAAGCGTCAATGGCGCAGACTGGAAGGTGCGCGAGGGCACGTCGGGCCAGCTTTCGAAATTCCCCTACATCCTCGGGCGGGATTTCTCCGGCATCGTTTCGGCCCTCGGCGAACGCGTCGGCGACCTGCGGATCGGCGATGAGGTCTTTGCCGTCTGCGACGTCGGTCAGGAGGGCGCCTATGCCGAGAAGATTGCGATCAAGGCCGCCATCGTTGCCAGGAAACCCGTTGGCCTTTCGCATGTGGATGCGACGGCGCTGGCGCTTGCCGGGCTGACGGCGATTTGCGCGGTCGAAGACACGCTGAAACTGAAGGCGGGCGAGACGATCCTGATCCAGGGCGGCGCCGGCGGCGTCGCGAGCTTTGCCATCCAGTTGGCAAAGCATCTGGGGGCTCGCGTGATCACGACTGCAAGCGCCGCGAACCATGAATATCTTCGCAAGATCGGCGCCGACGAGATCATCGACTACAACGCGGTGGATTTTACCAAAGTGGTGAAAGACTGCGACGCCGTTTTCGACACCGTCGGCGGCGACGTCGCGCAGCGATCGTTTGCCGTGCTGAAGCCGGGTGGCCGGGCGGCCTTCATCGCCTCCGGCGCGCAGGCGCCGAAGCCGGACCGCAGCGACGTCGTTGCGCTGCGGCCGAGCGTCGGACGCGACCGGCCGCATCTCGAGCGCATCGCGGCGCTGGTTGCGGCCGGTGCGGTGCGTCCGCCGGAGGTAACAACCTATCGGCTCAGCGAAGCCGCGGCCGCGCACCAGGTCAGCCAGTCCCGGCATTTTCGCGGCAAGCTGGTTTTTCTGGTCCGCTGAGACAGCCTCGCTTGACGCAGGGCCCCAACTCCGCTTCGCGCAATGAAATCGCCAACATTCGGTCGTTCGAACATGGAGCAGGCCATGGCCCCCTTGCCGATCGCTGACGCAGAGATCACGCGGTTCTTCCGCCGGTGGCTGGAAACCTTCGCGGGCTATGTTCGCGAGGTCGACTACGCCTCGGCAAGACCACTGTTTCATCCTGATGTGCTTGCCTTCGGCACGCACAACGACGTCATCTCAGGCATTGATCAATGGGTCGCAACCCAATGGGACAACGTCTGGCCGAAGACATCAGACTTCCGTTTCGTTCTCGAGCAGACCGCGGTGCTGGCTCCCCCTGACGGCATGATGGCAACCGTGATCGCGCCGTGGACGAGCACGGGCTACCATCCCGACGGCCAGCCCTTTCCGCGCCCCGGTCGGGCCACGCTGGTGTTTTCCAGGAATGCCGATCGCTGGTTTTGCCTGCATTCCCATATGTCGCTCAACCGCGGGGTCCCGCAGATGAGCCACGGCAATCGGCCGGTGAAGGCCTAGCCGAGGACTTATGATTTCGCCGGCGTCACGGCCTCGCCGCCTTCCTTGACGAAGGAAGAGGCGGGATGCTCGAGCAGATCGAGCACGGCCTCCGAGGGCCGGCACAGTCTGACGCCTTTCGGCGTCACCACGATCGGCCGGTTGATCAGGATCGGATGAGCAAGCATGAAATCGATCAGTTCGTCGTCGCTCCACTTGGGATCGGCGAGCCCAAGCTCGGCGTAAGGCGTACCTTTTTGGCGCAGCAGCCCGCGCACCGGGATTGCCATCGCCTTGATCAGCTCGACCAATCGCGCGCGGCTCGGCGGAGTTTTCAGGTATTCGATGATCTCGGGCTCCTCGCCGCTTTGCCGGATCATGGCGAGCGCGTTGCGCGAGGTGCCGCACGCGGGATTGTGATAGATCGTCACGCTCATAGCTTGGCTTCCTTCGCCATCGCCACGCCCTCGCCTTCGCGAAGCATCCAGCTCATCAACAACAACCCGATAATCGCGCCGCAAAGCTCGGCCGCGATGAAACCCGGGAGGTCGATCGGGCGAATCCCCGAAAACGTGTTCGTCATCGATCGCGCGATTGCCACGGCCGGGTTCGCAAACGAGGTCGACGAGGTGAACCAATAGGCCGCGGTGATGTAGAGCCCGACCAGCCAGGGCACTGACGCCTGTGCGAAACGAATCCCGGCCAAAATGGTCGCGACCAGCCCGAAGGCGGCGACGCCCTCCGCCAGCCATTGCGCACCGCCGGTTCTCATCTTCAACGAAGCTTCCAACAGCGGCAGCGCGAACATCGCATGCGCCAGCACGGTTCCGGCGATGCCGCCGCCGACTTGCGCCACCATGTAGGCCAGCGCCTCGCCTGGGGCGAGTTCGCGCCTTAGCGCAAAGACCAGCGTCACTGCCGGATTGAAATGCGCTCCCGAGATCGGTCCGAGAACAGTGATGAGCACCACCAGGATCGCACCGGTGGGCAGCGTATTGCCGAGCAGCGCCAGCGCCACATCTTTGGTGAGGCTTTCGGCCATGATGCCGGAACCGACCACGGTTGCGACCAGGAGCGCCGTGCCGAGCGCCTCCGCCGCCAGCCGGCGCGGCAAATCGAAGTTCTGCATCAGCTCGCCTTCTCGCGGCCGGATGTGGCGCCCGCGCCGCGGCCGATATCGCGCAGCTTCGTGCCGAGTGACAGCCGGTCGATGCCTTGCAGCGGCAGGCTCGTGAAGGCGCCAATGCGATTTTTGAGATAGCGGAAAGCCTCGACGAACGCTGCTTCCTTCTCAAGGTCTGTGCCCTCGACCCCAGCCGGGTCTTCAATGCCCCAATGCGCCGTCATCGGCTGGCCAGGCCACACCGGACAGGCCTCGCCGGCCGCGTTGTCGCAAACCGTGAAGACGAAATCCATCACGGGAGCATCGGGGCGGGCGAACTCTTCCCAGCTTTTCGAGCGCAGGCCGTCGGTCGGATAATCGAGGCTCTTGAGCACCCTGATCGCAAACGGATTCACCTTACCCTTCGGCTGACTGCCGGCGGAAAAGGCGCGGAAGTGACGGCGGCCGTCCTTGCGCAGGATCGATTCCGCCAGAATGGATCGCGCGCTGTTTCCGGTGCACAGGAAGAGAACGTTGTAAGTGCGGTCAGGCATGGGCTTTCCTCCTCTGCTTCGGTGCACAACAGGGCGTAAGGTCCTCCACCAGCGGCGCGCAGATTTCGGGCCGTCCGTCACAACAATCCCTGAGCATGAACAGCATGACGTCCCGAAGCCGGGTCAGATCAGCGCGATAGACGATCGAGCGGCTGAACCGCTGCGACGACACCAGTCCCGCGCGCGCGAGCACCGAAAGATGCGCCGACATGGTGTTTTGTGGCACCGCCAGCGCACGCCCGATATCTCCGGCCGCGAGCCCTTCCGGCTCGTGTTTCACCAACAGCCGGTACACGTCGAGCCGGGTCGATTGCGCGAGCGCGGCGAGCGCGAGAATGGCGGTTTCGGATTCCATATATCCAGAATTATGGATATCTTATCGCCTGTCAACGGGTTTCGCGACCGCGCGTCAGCAGCATTTCCCGCTTTGCTGGATCGGCGGACAGGGAACCGAGCCATAGGAGCAGAACACGCAGCAGTCGCCTGCGAGCGGCTTCAGCCTCGCGCCGCAGCCCTTGCAGTCGTAAAAGTACTGGCAGGCGTCGGTCGGCATGGTCTCAATCGACCGATGGCCGCAGTTGGGGCACGTCAGCGTTGATTCCAGCTGCATGAACTGCTCATTTGTTCCCGGACCTTCAAGGATACACCGCGCCGCAGAATGCCGGAAATCACATGGGCGATGAAATCACCGATATCGCGGGGACCGAAGCGTCGGCCGGAGGCGGCTTGAGGGACGGTCCATTATTTCTATCATTCTGGAAATATGGATTGACGGCGCTCTTACGCCGTGAGAGATTGCCGGCATGAAACTCGACGACGCGGCCGCACATCTCGAGGCCTTGGGTAACCCGACCCGGTTGAAAATCTACCGGACGCTGATCCGCGCCGGGGCCGCCGGCATGCCGGTCGGCCGGCTGCAGGACAAGTTGAAGATCGCCGCCTCGACGCTGTCCCACCATATCAAGGCTCTGGTCGTCGTAGGTCTCGTCACGCAGGTCCGCGAGGCGACCACGCTGGTCTGTCACGCCAATTACGAGGTCATGCAGGGTTTGGTCGATTTTCTGGTGGCCGAATGCTGCGCCGACGCAGCCGAAGCCAGGGACGCCAGGACGGCGGCGTAGGTTTTCGTTGGCCGTTAATTTCGATATTTCCGGTTTGATGGGAGAATGTGATGACCGAAGCAACGACCGTCGCGATCATCGGAGCCGGCCCGGTCGGCCTCGCCGCCGCCGCCCACGTGCTGGAGCGGGGCCTGCGGCCGATCGTGCTGGAGGCGGGCGACGGCGTCGGGCACGCGGTGCGGCAATGGAGCCACGTTCAACTGTTCTCGCCCTGGGAATACAATATCGATCGCGCGGCCGCACGATTGCTGGCGCGCACGGGCTGGAACTCGCCCGAGCCGGATCACTACCCGACCGGCGCTGAGCTGATCGAGCGTTATCTGGAGCCGCTCGCGACCAAGACCGCGCTGGCACCCCACATTCAAACCGAAAGCCGGGTCACCGATATCAGCCGCGCCGGCTTCGACAAGCTCAAGACCATGGGCCGTGAAAATGCCCCGTTCGAAATCCGTTACCAGAACGGACGCGGCCCCAGGATGGTGTGGGCGGATGCCGTCATCGACGCATCCGGCACCTGGCATTCGCCCAATCCCGCCGGCGCCAACGGCCTGCGCGCCATCGGCGAGCGCGAGGCCGCACACAAGATCGCTTACGGAATGCCGGATGTTTTGGGAAAGGACCGCGCGCGCTATGCCGGCAAGACCGTCGCGGTGCTGGGCGCCGGACATTCGGCGATCGGCACCCTCACCGATCTGGCGCGGCTGGCGGAACAGGATCCGGAAACCAGGCCCATCTGGTTGTTGCGCGGCAATGATCCTGCGAAAGCGTACGGCGGCGGCGCCAATGACAAGCTGGCCGCCCGCGGCGAGCTTGGCGCCGCCTTCGCCGCGCTGGTCGCGGCAGGTCGAGTAACGGTGGAAAGCGGATTTGGCGTTTCACAAATCGCCTGTGACGGTCCTCGCCTCGTCATCGGCACCGACGCTGCCTGCTGTGGCCGCCGTGTCGCCGTCGACGAACTCATAGTGGCAACGGGCTTCCGGCCCGATCTGGATTTCGTGCGTGAGCTTCGCATCCAGATCGATCCCGCCATCGAATGCCCGGTGGCGCTGGCGCCGCTGATCGATCCCAACGAACATAGCTGCGGCACCGTGCGTCCGCATGGCGCGCGCGAACTGGCGCATCCCGAGCCGGGCTTCTATTTCGCCGGCATGAAGGCTTATGGACGCGCGCCGACCTTTCTGATGATGACCGGATACGAGCAGGTGCGCTCCATTGCGGCCGAAATCGCCGGTGACAGCGAGGCCGCCCGGCGCGTCGAACTGGTGCTGCCGGAGACCGGCGTCTGCACCCGCTCGGCCGTGCCGGCTGCGAATGACTGCTGTGGCGGGCCGGCATTATCGGCTGTTGACGCCTGCTGCGCCGCCGATGCAAATGCCAGGCAAGATGGCAAGGCGGGGTGCGGGTGCGGATGATGCCGGCAAGGAGTTCGGATGGAACTTAGGCAAGGCGCCCGTCCGCTTCCGATCATCCTTGCGCTAGGCACGACGCAGACGCTGGCGTGGGCCTCGAGCTATTATCTGCCGGCGATCCTGGCCGATCCGATCGCGCGCGACCTCTCCGTCTCCTCGAACTGGATCTTTGCCGCCTTCTCGGCGTCGCTGGTGATCTCGGCGCTACTCGGTCCGCGCGTCGGGCGGCAGATCGATCTCGTTGGCGGCCGCTCGATCCTGTCGCTCTCCAACCTGATGATCGCCGCGGGCCTGGTGCTGCTCGGCATGACCACCTCGATCCCGGTGCTGGTGATCGCCTGGCTGCTGCTCGGCATCGGCATGGGATATGGCCTCTATGATGCGGCCTTCGCCGCGCTGGGGCGCATCCATGGCGACGCTGCGCGAGGGTCAATCACCGGCATCACGCTGATCGCGGGGTTTGCTTCTACCATCGGATGGCCCCTCACCGCCTGGGGCCTGGAAACAATCGGCTGGCGCAACACCTGTTTTGCCTGGGCGGCAGCGAACATATTGATCGGCCTGCCGCTGAATTTCTTCATGATGCCCGCGGTGAAGGGTGCCAACGCCGCGGTCGCGGCGGCCGCCAAGCCGCGCATCCCGATCGATCGCCCCATGATCCTTTTGGCATTCACCTTTGCCGCGGCCTGGAGCGTCACGGGCGCGATGGCGGCGCACCTGCCACGCATTCTCGAGGCCACCGGCGCAACCACGGTTCAGGCCGTAACCGCCGGCGCGCTGATCGGCCCTGCGCAGGTATTTGCCCGCATCGTCGAGGCGGGCGTGTTGAGCCGCTACCATCCCTTGCTGTCGACCCAGCTCGCCTGCGTGATGAACCCGATCGGCGCCGTGATTGTCGCACTTGGCGGAGGTGCGGCAGCCAGCGTCTTTGCGCTGTTTTATGGCGCCGGCAACGGCGTGCTCACGATCGCGCGCGGTACCCTGCCGCTTGCGATCTTCGGCCCACAGAATTATGGCTACCGGCTCGGCATCATCGGCGCCCCGGCGCGGATGGCGCAGGCCGCAGCACCACTCGCGTTCGGACTCCTGATCGATGTGATGGGAAGCCGTATCCTGATCGTCTCCTCCGCGCTCAGCCTGTCGGCGCTGGTGGCGCTGTTGCTGCTGCCGCAGAAGGCATCGACGCCGTCAACGGATTGACGCATTTCTGCTTCCAATCCGACGCTAATTCGCGCAGAAACACCGCGTGACAACGAACAAAACGCCTGCGATCGCCCGCATCAACCCGCCCGAATTGGGCGAGCCGCCCGGCTATTCGCAAATCGTCGAGGTGGCAGCTACCCGCATCATCTTCATCGCGGGCCAAGCCGCGCTCGATCGCGACGGCAACGTGGTCGGCAAGGCCGATTTTGCGGCACAGGCCGCACAAGTGTTCCGCAACCTCGCGGTGGCGCTGGAGGCGCGCGGCTGCAATGCGGCGAACCTCGTCAAGCTCACGGTGTTCCTCACCGACATGAGCAATCTTGCCGCCTATCGCGAGGCACGGAACCGTTTTTTTGCTTCCGTCACACCGCCTGCGGCGCCCGCGGTGACGCTGGTGGAGGTGTCGAAGCTCTATGGCGCCGATTTCATGATCGAGATCGAGGCGATCGCGGCGGCGTGAGGTTTACGACGCCTGCGGTGGTTTCGGCCTGACCTCGCTCGTGGCGATCCAGATCCCGGCAAAGACCGCGACAAGTCCAAGCACGAGATTGGCGGTGATCGGCTCGCCCAGCAGTGTCGCGGCGAGCACTCCCGCCGCGATCGGGTTGACGGTCATGGTGGAGGCAACGCGCGTCGGGCTTGCGCGTTCGAGCGCCATGACCCACAGGATGAAGGCGAGCGCGCCGCCGCCGATGCCGAGATAGACGCCGGCAATCCATTGCGCGCCACTGAGGCCGCGCAAGACTGCGGCGCTCCCGGTCAGCGATCCCACCAGGATCAGCGCCGCCGCACCCGCCCCCATGCCGACGGTCAAAAATCCGGGCGCGCTCGATCGCTGGATAAACGGGCGCGACAGCACGTTGTAGAAGGCCATGCACAGCACGGCGCCGGTCATGATCAATTCGCCCCGCCAAGCCCCCGGCGGCGCCGCCGAAAGTCCCGTGGCAAGGGCGGCGCCGACGCCGAGCACGGCGACGCAGACACCCGCGGTTTTCCGCAAGCTCAGCGGCTCGATCCCGAGCAAGGCGCCGACCACCATGGTGTAGAGCGGCAAGGTCGCCAGCGCAAGGCTGGCGCGCGCCGCGGTCGTATAGCCGATCGCGATGTTGTAGAGCACAAAGAAAAGCCCGAAGAAGCAAAGCCCGAGCGTGGCGACCGCCGGCCAGTCGCGGCGCGGCGGCCATTTCACCCCAAGGATGACCGCAGTTGGCAGCAGGCACGCAATCCCGATGCCCCAGCGCAGGATGGCGAGCGTGACCGGATCGGCATCGCCGACGAGATAGCGGGTGATCGCCGCGGCCGATCCGCCGAAGCAGCTCGAGACCAGTGCGAGCGCCACCCCGATCCATTCGCTCAAAGCGCCATCTCCTGTGTCTCGCCGCGCACGGCTATGGCATGTTGCCGGCCACTATTATTTGCGCAACTACCCGGCAGGTATTCATGTCACGACAAAAAGACTTCGCCTTGAACCTGCGCTGGTGGCGACGGCAGCGCGGCCTGTCGCAGCTCGATCTCGCCGGGCGCACCGCAATCTCGCAGCGCCATCTGAGCTTTCTGGAATTGGGCCGGGCTTCGCCGAGCCGCGAGATGGTGATGCGGTTGGCGGCCGCGCTCGACGTGCCGCTGCGCCAGCACAATGCGCTTCTGATCGCTGCCGGCTTTGCCCCGGTCTGGCGACAGACCGATCTTGCCGCGCCCGAATTGAGCGAGGTGCGACGCGCGCTCGATTTCATGCTGGCGCAGCAGGAGCCGTATCCCGCCGTGGCGGTCGACCGGCACTGGAACCTGCTGCAGTCCAATTCCGGCGCAGTGCGCCTGGTCGAATTTCTGGTCGGGCCGCTCGCGCCGGGCAGACCGGTCAACCTGGCCGATGCCCTGGTCGCGCCCGACGTGCTGCGGCCGCACCTCGTCAACTGGGCGGATGTGGTGCGTTACTTCGTCCGCAGCGTCGAAGCCGACGCAGCCGCGGACGGCGCGCCGGAGACGGCAAAGCTCTACGAGCGGCTGCTGGCGTACGAGGGCGTGCGGCCGACGCTCAACGCCGCAGCCCCAGAGGCCGCGCTGACGCCGGTGCTGCCGATGCATTTTCGCAAGGGCAACACCGAACTGAAGCTGTTCACGACGATTGCGACGCTCGGAACGCCGCAGGACATCACGCTCCAGGAGCTGCGCGTCGAGTGCTTCTTTCCGATGGATGAAGCGACGGCCACGACGCTGCGCGGTTGGGCGTCGGAGCGGCCAATGTAGGGCGGGTTAGCGAAGCGTAACCCGCCGATCTCGGGGATGTATTGGCGGATTACGCTGTCGCTAATCCGCCCTACGCGCTATTTTGCCACCAGCTGCAGGCCGAGCACCACGAGCATCCGCGCGAAACTGAACATGTGATCGCGGCAGACCGCGCGGGCGAGCCGCGATTGCTCCTCGGCCAAATCCTTTGCGCTGCCGAGCCGCCGGGCGTTGGGGACGGTGCGCATCATGGTTGGCACGAAGCCGCTGCCGGCCAGCAGAATCGATCCCCAGCCGATCCACCAGGGATTTTTGCCCTGCACGATCTCGGCAATAATGGCAGCCAATGTCAGCAGCATCACCAGCGCGACCAGGCGATTCATGGGATAGGCCTCCGTGGTGACGAGCCGGTAATAAGCCGAAATCGAGGCCAGCACGTCCGCCGGCAGCACGTCGCCCGAAGCATTGCGCGTCTGCACGTCGAACATCAGGTCGAACCACAAGACGGCGAGCAGGAAACCAGCCCCTGCGGCGGCGAAGGTATGCATGCCGGATCCTCTCAAAGCGAAACCGCGATCAGTTCCTCGGGGATCGAACCGCCGCCGACGGGGACCGCGACGTATTGCTTGCCGCCAACCATATAGGTAATCGGCGCGCCGGTTGCGTTCGAGGGCAGCGCGATCTCCGCCAGCATCTCGCCGCTCGCCTTGTCGTAGACCCACAGATGCGGGTCGCGATTGTTGAGATCGAGGATGCGATGTCCCAGTTCGAAGTGCGCCGCGCCGTAATATCCGAGCTGGACCACAATCAGGACCGTCTTCGTCACCAGGACCCAGCTGCGGCCGGGCAGTCCTAGCTCCTCGCGGATGCCGAGGCGCTTGATGGCGGGAATGAACTCGCTGTGTCCGACCGGAATCCGCCAGCGGTGCTCGCCGCTATTCATGTCGATGGCGACCACGCTGCCGAACGGCGGCTTGAGCAACGGCAAGCCGCGCGGCCCGGGCAGATAGCTGGCTTGGCCGATGAAATCGTAGGAACCCTCCCATGACTCCGGCTTGTGGACCTTGACGATAAGCGGCAGCCGGACGGTGCCGACATAGAGCATGCCGGTTTCTGGATCGATCGCTGCGCCATTCCAGTTTCCTCCGCCGCCGACACCCGGCACGACAATCGTGCCGCGCTCCGATGGCGGCGTGAACAGCCCGCCCCGATCGAAGGAATTGGCGATGTCGATCGCTTCCTTGTGGATCTCCGGCGTCAGGTCGATCAGCTCCTCGTCACGCGCACCCTGGACGTCGAACGGGGCGGGCCTTGTCGGAAACGGCTGCGTCTTCGACGCCTTCTCGCCGGGCACCGTGGAGGCCGGAACCGGCCGCTCTTCGATCGGCCACACCGGCTTTCCGGTGACGCGATCGAACGCGTAGACAAAAGCCTGTTTCGTCACTTGCGCGACCGCCCTGATCGACTTTCCGTCGACGGTGATGTCGATCAGGTTCGGCGCCGCCGGCGGATCGTAGTCCCACAGACCGTGATGGACGAGCTGATAGTGCCAGACCTTCTTCCCCGTCGCCGCATCGAGGCAGACGAGGCTCTCTCCGTAAAGTCCATCGCCGGGGCGGCCGCCGCCGTAATAGTCGTTGGTCGGCGTCGAGACCGGCAGGTAGACGTAGCCGAGTTCCTCGTCGGCGCTCATCGGCGCCCAGACATTGGCGTTACCGGTGTCCTTCCAGGAATCGTTCTCCCAGGTTTCCGCGCCGGGCTCCTCACCCTGCGGGACCGTGTGGAAGGTCCAGAGCAGACGGCCCGTCGTGACGTTGAAGCCTCGGACGTCGCCGGGCGGCGACGGTCGTTTGCCCCACCAGTCGAACACCGACGAGCCGACCACGATCACGTCGCGGACGATCAGCGGCGGCGAGGTCATGGTGTAATAATTGGGGTCGACCGGCCGGCGCAGGCCCTCGACAAGATCGACGCGGCCGTCCTTGCCGAATCCCGCCACCGGTTGGCCGGTCTTGGCATCGAGCGCAATCATTTGCCCAAATGCGGTGAGGATCACGATGCGTTCGTCGTCGCCGTTGCGCCAATAGGCGACGCCGCGATTGAGCCAGCCGAGGTTGGCTGGAATGCCGAGACCATTGTCGTAGATCCTGGGATCGTAGACCCATTTGGTCGCGCCCGTGGCGGCATCGATGGCGGCGACTTCCGACAGCGACGTCGAAGTGTAGAGCACCCCACCCACCATCAGCGGCGTCGATTCGTTGGCGTGGCTCGGGCCGACCGCTGAATTGGCCTCCCTGACGGCTCGATCGGGAGACTGCCAGCGCCAGGCGACGTGCAGGTCTTTGGCGTTGGTGCGGTCGATTTGCGTCAGCGGCGAATAGCGAGCTGCCGCGTAGGTTCCGGCATAGGCAGGCCATTCGCCGCGCGACAGGGCCTGACTGGATTCGGGAAGCGCGCCGGGGATGGCTTGCGCGTTCGCCGCCTGCGACGCGCCCAGTACCGCCAATACGGTGCCGATCGTCAAAGCGCGATGGATCATGGCGTCCTCCCTGCGTTGCCTCGTCCAACGGACGTGCTTCTCTCTTCAAACAGGAGTATTGACTATAAAGTCGGCAATGTCTAGTGTACTAGTCAATGCATACAGATTTTTTGAAAACCCTCCGGCTCGAAAGCTCGGGCGTCCCGATCTACGTCCAGCTTCGAGACCAGATTTTGCGGCAGCTTGGCGCTGGCGTGCTGGCGTCCGGCGACCAGATGCCGACCATGCGCGAAGTAGCGGTCGCCGTGAAGGTCGATCTCAACACGGTGCGGCACGCCTACGACGAACTGGAGCGGATGGGCGCGATCACGCTGGTCCGCGGACGGGGCAGCTTTGTCGCCAAACCGCCTCCCGTCATGGGCGCGCGTGCGCAGCAGAATCAGGCCGACAGCCTGGCAAAGCAGGTACTCGCCACTGCGGCCGCGATGGGAATCGACCCCCTCGCCGTAGCCGATCGAATCCAAACCCTCGCGAAGCAGAAGGAATAGTCGTCATGAACAACTATTTGAGAGCAAACGGTGCAAACCGGCCGGCGATCGTGCTCGCTGTCCTGGTCGCGGCGGCCGCGGCGGCCCTCGCGTGGTTCGCCAACGATACCGGCGCGCGCGGCTATTACTGGATCGCCGGCGCGCTCGCCATCATCGCGTTCCTGATTCCTCAATCCATCATGGTCGCAGATCAGTGGCAGCGCGCCGTCGTGCTTGCGCCTCGGCAAGCTCACGGCCATTCGCGGCCCGGGCCTGTTCGCGATCGTGCCGTTCATCGACAGCGTCGCCTCCTGGCTCGATCAGCGCATCCAGACCACCGAGATCAACGCCGAAAAGGCGCTGAGCAAGGACACCGTGCCGGTGAACATCGACGCCGTGGTGTTCTGGCAGATCCACGATCCCCAGCGCGCCGCGCTCGAAATCACCAACTACCGCCAGGCGATCACGCAGGTCGCGCAAACCTCGCTGCGCGAGATCGTCGGCTCCTCGCTGCTGTCGACGCTGTTGTCCGAACGCAAGCAGGGCGACCAGCAACTGCGCGACGAGATCGGCCGCAAGACCGCGGAATGGGGCGTGTCGGTGCTCTCGGTCGAAATCCGCGACATCGGCGTGCCGCCCGCGCTGCAGGACGCGATGAGCCGGCAGGCGCAGGCCGAGCGCGAGAAGCTCGCCCGCGTGCTGCTCGGCCAGGCCGAGCAGGAGATCGCGCAAAAGTTCGTCGAAGCGGCCGATCTCTACGCCCGCAGCCCGGCGGCGCTTCAGCTCCGCGCCATGAACATCATCTATGAGACCACCAAGGAGCGCGGCGCCACGATCCTGATCCCGACCGCCATGGTCGACAGCATGAACCCGGCCAGCGCGGTGGGCCTTGTTGCCGCCGCCGGAGCGCTGCAGAGGCCGGGCTGACCGGCTGCAGCGATTGCTGCAGGATTATCCGCGCGCGGCCCTACTCCACGCCGCGCCCGAACTTGTTCGACTTCGGTAGCCCATGCGCGAGGCGGCCGGCGTCGGCGCGGTTGCCGCGCCAGTCCGACAATTCCTTCGAGCTCATGCTCTGATCGCGCCCGGCCGAATCCTTCCAGGTCAAACCGGCCTTGGAATCGAACGTGGTCACGTCCGATAGCGCGGCGCTCTTGTATTTCTGCAGCCGCACGCCGCGGCCGCGCGCCATTTCCGGCACCTGGTCGATCGGGAAGATCACCATCTTGTGGTTGGTGCCGATCACGGCGACCATGTCGCCGGCAACCGTCGCGATCGCGCGGGCTTCGTTGGGCATCTCGACATTCAACACCTGCTTGCCCTTGCGGGTGTTGCCGACGCAATCGTCCTCGCCCACGACAAAGCCCTGCCCTTCATGGCTCGCGATCAGGAATTTTCGGCCGCCCTTGTTGACAAACATCGAGACGATGGCTGCGTCCTGCTCCATGTCGATGAACATCCGGATCGGCTCCCCATGGCCGCGGCCGCCCGGCAATTTGGCGACGTCGAGCGAATAGAATTTGCCGTTGGTGGCGAACAGCAGCAGCTTCGAGGTGGTCTCGGCGAAGAAGGCAAAGCCCAGACTGTCGTCGGTCTTGAAGGTGAGCCCCGAGAGATCCTCGACGTGGCCCTTCAACGTGCGCACCCAGCCCTTGTCGGAAACCACGACCGTAACCGGCTCGCGCTCGACGAACGCCTCCTCGATGGCGGCGAGATCGTGCTCGGGGGCATCGGCAAAATGGGTGCGGCGCTTGCCGAGCGGCGTCTTCGGCCCGAACAGGTCGCGGACTTTGCGAACCTGCTCGCCGACCCTGGACCACTGCTCGGCTTCCGAGCCGAGCAGCGACTTGACGCCTTTCAGCTCGCCGCGCAGGTTCTTGTCCTCGGTGCGGATTTCCATTTCCTCGAGCTTGCGCAAAGAGCGCAGGCGCATGTTGAGGATGGCGTCGGCCTGCATCTCCTTCAGCTTGAACGCCTTGATCAGGGCCGGCTTCGGCTCGTCCTCGTTGCGGATGATCTTGATCACCTTGTCGATGTTGAGGTAGGCGATCAGGTAGCCGCCGAGCACTTCCAGCCGGTTCTCGATCTGCGCCTTGCGATAGTTGGATCGCCGGATCAGCACGTCGCGCAGGTGATCGAGCCACTCACGCAGGCACTCGGCGAGCCCGAGCACCTTCGGCACGCGGCCCTTCACCAGCACGTTGAGGTTCAAGGGAATCCGGCTTTCCAGCTCGGTCAGCCGGAACAACGATTCCATCAACAATTCCGGATCGACGGCGCGCGACTTCGGCTCGATCACGAGGCGAATGTCCTCCGCCGACTCGTCTCTGACGTCGCCGACCAGCGGCAGCTTCTTCTCGTTGAGCAGCTCGGCGATCTTCTCGACCAGCCGCGACTTCTGCACCAGCCAGGGGATTTCGGTGATGACGATCACCCAGGTGCCGCGCGCGCCTTCCTCCTGGACCCATTTGGCGCGGGTGCGGAACGAGCCGCGGCCGGTCACATAGGCCTCGGCGATCGTCTCCTTGGAATTGACGATGATGCCGCCGGTCGGGAAGTCCGGCCCCCTCACCCATTTCAGCAGCGTCTTCGACCTTGCCTCGGGTTTGTCAATGAGGTGCAACGCAGCGTCGCACAATTCGGCGGCGTTGTGCGGCGGGATCGAGGTCGCCATGCCGACCGCGATGCCCTGCGCGCCGTTGGCGAGCAGGTTCGGAAATCCACCGGGCAGCACGACCGGTTCTTTCGACTGGCCGTCGTAATTGGGGCGGAACTCGACGCCGTCCTCGTCGATGCCGTCGAGCAGGAGCCGCGCGACGTCGGTCATGCGCGCTTCGGTATAGCGGTAGGCGGCGGCGTTATCTCCGTCGACGTTGCCGAAATTGCCCTGGCCGTCGACCAGCGGATAGCGCGAGGAGAAATCCTGCGCCAGCCGCACCATGGCGTCGTAGATCGCCTGATCGCCATGCGGATGGAACGAGCCCATCACATCGCCGACGATTTTTGCGGATTTCTTGAACGGCGAGCCGGGGTCGAGCCGCAACAGCCGCATGCCGTAAAGGATGCGCCGATGCACCGGCTTCAGCCCGTCGCGGGCGTCGGGCAGCGCGCGGTGCATGATGGTCGAGAGCGCGTAGGCGAGATAGCGCTCCTCCAGCGCGTCCCGCAGCGGGACCTCGTGGATCTCGGCCGGCTCAGGCGGAATCAATGGTTTGCCCATGGGGAGGGGTTAACCGCTGCTGGAGAATCGGGCAAGGCGCGAATCAGCGGCCAATTTAGGCCGCGCTGCGAAAGAATTGGGCCCTTCCTCTTTAGGCAGACTAAACCTTTGGTTTCTTTTCCAAATAGGTCTCGACGAGGAACGTCGCGATGGCGCCCGCGGTGTTGACAGCTAAGCTGGCATGTCGCGGCGACGGCTTAACCGGCTTGCCGCCTCGCCCGTGAGAATCGCTGAGACGGTTTCGGAGCGTGCCGATGCCATTGACGAGCGCCATCGCGCCTCCGAGGATTGCCTTAATCGGCTCCTCGGTGTGCTGATCGGGGGCGAGATTCAGCGCCTTCGCCGCCATCGAATACAGCTTTGGCAAGTCCTCTTTGTCCGAATAGGCCAACGGGATGTTGTCCAGGATGCGCTTGCACACTGTTTCGAGCAGCGTCCGGGCAACAGTAATGGCTCCTTCAGGGTCCGCGTTTCGGCGGCTTAGCGCTTTAGTCCAGACCGCATGCACGCCGTCGGCATCGAAGGATTGCAGAGCATCGGAAACCACATTGTCGCCAGGTGCCCGGTTGCGGCCTTCCAGATGGTCCACCAGCGGCGTGAAGGCCTCGCCAATGATGCGGCGACGGTCAGCGTACGTGCCGGCCTTATCTTTGATAAACGGCCAGAATACATCGAGCGTGCGACAGGTCCGGACGAAGGGCGGCAGAAGATCCTTCGTCTCTGGATCAGCGATGAAATCGCGGCGCAGCTGTTCATAATCATGAGTGCTCGCGGTCATGTCGCCGGTCGCGCGCGCAACCAGGAGGTTTTCCAGCATCGTAGCGCGCTCCAGGAGGTCCGTAGGGAGTTCAAATCCGAATGACATAATACATTACCATATCGTCCGATCGATCAGGGCTAAATCAGGCCAAAGTGTTGATGGGAGGCAACGGCGGGACTTGAACCCGCATCTCCTTCACCCATAATATGGTGCTGCAACACGCCACACTATGTTCGTCAGTAAAGGGCTCTATCCTGTTGAGCTACGCGCCGAACTGATTACTCCTTGGGGACGATCGCCAGCTTGACCTTCTTGCTGGCAACTCGCTCTCCGTCCTTTTTCTTCTTTTCCGCAATTGCCTTCACCTTCTCGAGGGCGAAGGGCGTCGCGGCCTTGATCAACCCGTCGAACGAATAAAGGTTGGTCTTGCTGCCTTGGCCTTTTTGGCGCCGCTCAATTCGGGTCATGAAGCCCAAGGCCTCCATCGCCTTGATGTGCTTCTGCACCGTGCGCGGCTTGATGTTGATGGCGGCGGCGATCGTGGCGACCGACGGGTGCGGGAGATTGGTTTTTTCCCACCAGTAGATCGACAGATGGCCGATAATGTTGATATCGATCGAGTCGAGACCGAGGGCATGCTGCTTCTCGAAAACGATGCTCGGCAACACCGTCCACCCGCCTGCCAGCAGGTCCTTGGTCCACTTCTTCTCGTTCACCTTGATGGTTTCGGCGTCAGCCTTGACGGCTATACTCTCGGGCATCTATCGTCTCCTGGTCGCGGACGTTGTGGGATACTAATTGGCCCAATGGCGTTGAATCACAAGGCGAACAGGGCCTTGAGTGGGTGTACCTAGATACGCCCAGGGCGAACTACAAGACGCCCACCGGGCGACCCGGGGTACGCGGGCCGGGCGGCCCCGGTGACACCCGAAGTAGTACCCACCTAACCTCGACCTAACCACCTAGACCCAACGTGGTAGGACCCAGGATATACATAGGGACCCCGTCCCTACGTTCACCCGGGTCACCGCCCGAGCAACGGTTGACGCAGCCCAAAAGCGGTTAGCTTCGGTCAGCCGGCCCTACAAACAATCAATCGGTTGCCGGCAGACGGTGCGTTGCTGTTCCCGCCCATGTGGTCACGTTGGGAGCCGACGTTCACACGGAGGCGGCGACGTGGCCAGGAAGCGCAAACGGGATTGGTGGGAAGTCTCAGGGAAGGTGCTCATTCTTGGAACGCAGGCCCTGGGCTTCGCAGGGGCGTTGGTTGCCCTGGCGAAGTCGGCCGGGTGGCTCTGATGGCGGGCACCTTCAACGCGCGCACCTGGCGCGACAGTGACCCGCGCGGATTACGGTTTCAGGATGATACCGCATCGCATCTCGCAAATATCTTCGTGCGGATCGCGCTCCGGCAACAGCCGCGCCAGCGAGACGGGATGGTTCACGCCGCGGACGGCGTGCGACATCCGCTAGGGCAGCACCGCCGCCGCCTTGGCCCGGTGTCGCGTCACAGCGTTGATAAATCCGTCGCGGGCGTCCGAATGGCCCTGCCCGCGCGGCTCCAGCACGTGGCGGAGGAGAAACATTCCCGTGAGCGCAAAGCCGTCCATAAGGTCCTGATCCGACCAGCCGTTCGTCCTGCCCTCGCCCTCGCGAAGGAATGGCGGCAACCGCAGCAGGCGGTCGCGGTAGGGCTCGCCGGCGGCGCGTGACACCGCGCCACCGGATTTCGGCGACACGTAGATCAGGTCTGATGTCGCGCCGGTAGCGGCGCAATTTTCCAGATCGAGCCCGAAGCCGAGTTCGGCGAGCATGGCGAGCTCGAACTTGATCAGGTGCGCCGCGGCCTCGCTGGCGTCGTCGAAATCGTCGAGCGTGCGTTCCAGCATCTCGTAGATGTCTTCATGCGGATCGCGCTCCGGCAACAGCCGCGCCAGCGAGGCAAGATGGGTCACGCCGTAGACCGCGTGCGACGAGGCCAGCACGGTGGCGGCGCGCAGGCGGATGCCCTCGACCTGGTAGTAGCCGAGATGCTCGTCGAGCCGCGCCCGCCATACCGCGCGCACGCCGTTGCCGGGTTGCAGCAGGGGCCGCATCCGCGATCCCGCGCCGCCGCGCACCAGGCCCAAATGACGGCCATGACCGCGCGTAAGGAGCTCGACAATGGCGGAGGATTCGCCATGCCGCCGCACCCCCAGCACGATGCCTTCGTCGGTCCATTCCATGGGTTTGAGTTTATCACGTAGGGTGGGCAAAGCGTAGCGTGCCCACCAACGATCAACAAACAGTGTCGAATCAGGATGGTGGGCACGGCGCAAACGCGCCTTTGCCCACCCTACGCAGTTCGGAACGTCACGCGTTGAACCAGCCCTTGGCGTCGCCGGTCGTGGAGAAATAGAGTCCCGCCGCGGTCAGCGCGCAGGACACGATCTCGATGGCGCTGTCGAACGCAAGGCCGATGTCGGCAATGACCTGCACCAGCGAAATCAACGACAGCACGAGCGCGGTCGCCAGCACCCAGCGCGGCCAGTTCTTGCGACGGCGGGCCGCGAGCCAGACGAAATACAAGAGCAGCAGGATCGTGCATCCCGCTATCACGGTCTCAGCCGTGATCATCTGCTCGGTCATCTCCTCGCTCGGCGTGCGGTCCTGGAACGCCACCGACAGCGCGTCGAGCATCAGCGACAGATAGAGCAGCACTTCAAACCAGACTACGTTCCTCGGCAGGTTCATCGTTATTTTCGCTTGTTCCGTTGTTATTCGTGGGGGAATTCCAGCCCCATCTCGCGGTAGCGGTCGGGATCATCGCCCCAATTCTCGCGCACTTTGACGAACAGGAACAGGTGCACGGGCACGCCCAGAATCTCAGCCAGTTCCTTCCGTGATTCCGCGCCGATCGCCTTGATGGCGGAACCGGCCTTGCCAAGCACGATCTTGCGCTGGCTCTCGCGCTCGACAAAAATTGTCTGCTCGATGCGGACGGATTTGTCCTTGCGCTCGGTCCAGCTGTCGGTCTCGACGGTGGATTGATACGGCAGTTCCTGGTGCAGCTGGCGGTATATTTTCTCCCGCGTGATTTCGGCGGCCAGATGCCGCATCGGCGCATCCGACATCTGATCCTCGGGATAGAGAAACGGCCCTGCCGGCACCATCGCGGCCAGCGCGCGCCGAAGGTCGTCGACGCCATCGCCCGACAGCGCCGAGACCATGAAGGTCCTGGCGAAGCCCAGACGGTCGTTGGCGGCTTTCGCCAGCGCCAGCAGCTTTTCCCGCGGCACCAGGTCGATCTTGTTCAGCACCAGGATTTTCTCGTGGCCCACGGTGGCGAGCTTGCCAAGAATCGTATCGGCCTCGGCGTCGATCCCCGCTTTGGCGTCCAGCAGCATGCAGACGAGATCGGCGTCGTGCGCTCCGCTCCAGGCGGTCGATACCATGGCGCGATCGAGCCGGCGCCTGGGAACAAAAATCCCGGGCGTATCGACCAGGATGATCTGCGCGTTGTCTTCGATCGCGATGCCGCGGATCAAAGCGCGCGTCGTCTGCACCTTGCGCGAGACGATGGTGACCTTGGAGCCGACCAGCGCGTTGACCAGAGTGGACTTGCCGACGTTGGGCGCGCCGATCAGTGCAACGAAGCCGCAGCGCGTCGCAGGCGGCGCGGCGGCGTCCGGAGATTTAGCCGTCATTGCCGCCGCCGCCGACGCCTTCGCGCGCGATCATCACGGAGGCCGCGACCTTTTCGGCGGCGCGCTTGCTGCCGCCGACGCCTTCGGCCGGCTCAAGTCCCGGCAGATCCACCGCGACGCGAAACTGCGGATCGTGATGCGGCCCGGTGCGCTCGATCTCGCGGTATACCGGGGTCGGCAGGCGCTTGCTCTGCGCCCATTCCTGCAGCACCGTCTTGGGATCGCGCGATGGCCGGCGCAGCTTGCGCATCCGCTCGGTCCAGTTGCGCTCGACGAACTGCGCCGCTGCCGGATAGCCGCCGTCGAGGAACACCGCCCCGATCACGGCTTCGCAGATGTCGCCGAGCACGGATTTGCGCAACCGGGCGCCGGCGCTGGCGCCGACCTGGCCGAGCTTGATGTCGTCGATCAGCCCGAGCGATTTCGCGACGTCCGCGCAGCTCTCCTTGCGCACGAGATCGGCGAGCCGCTTCGACAGTTCGCCCTCGTCGGCATCCGGAAAGGCGCCGTACAGCATGTCGGACACCACGAGCCCGAGCACGCGGTCGCCAAGGAACTCGAGCCGCTGGTAGCTGTCGCTGCGCTTGCGCTGGGCCTTGAGCGCCGAAACGTGGGTGATGGCGGTGGTCAAAAGTGCGGGATCGGCGAATTTGTGCCCGATCCGCGCCTCGAGCGCGGCGGTGGCCGCTTTCGCGCTCGCCTTGCGGCGCTTCTTCTTGGCCGCCACCGGTTCGCCCGCGTCAGGTTTCTGGCTTGCTTCGCCCGCCGGCGAGGAGGCGCGGATGTCAGGCGTTTCGTCGTTCATCGCACGATTTTGAAGATGCGATTCCAGCGCACCGCGGTCGGCCAGCGCCAGAACATCCAGGCGTGTTCACCCTCGGCAATCGAGAAGAAAATCATCTGCGCCCGGCCAATGATGTTCTCCAGCGGCACGTAGCCCACCGCCGACAGCACCCGGCTGTCGGTCGAGTTGTCGCGGTTGTCGCCCATCATGAAGAAGTGGCCGGGCGGCACGGTGTAGACATTGGTGTTGTCGTAGAAACCGTTGTCGACGCAATCGAGCGATTCATAGCTGACGCCGTTCGGCAGCGTTTCCTTCCAGCGCTTGACCCGCGCGGTCGCATCCGACCCGCAGGGGTCCTCGCCGATGAAATCCGACAGCCGCTCGCGCTTGACCGGGACATCGTTGATGTAGAGCAGCCCGTCCTTCATCTGGATGCGGTCGCCGGGCAGCCCGATCACGCGCTTGATGTAGTCGGTGGTATCGTCCTTGGGCAGGCGGAACACCACGACATCGCCGCGCGCCGGCTCGGAGCCGAAGATGCGGCCTGAAAACAACGGCGGCGACAGCGGAATGGAATAGTGGCTGTAGCCGTAGGAATATTTCGAAACGAACAGATAATCGCCGACCAGGAGCGTCGCCTTCATCGATCCCGACGGGATGTTGAAGGGCTGAAACAAAAAGGTGCGGATCACGAGCGCGATCAGCAGCGCATGGATGATGACGCGGACGGTTTCGCCCAAGCCGCTTTCAGTTTTCGTCCCGGATGTCGCGCTCATCGCTTTCCCATTTTCCCGCTATCGCTTTTCCGCGCGGTGACAGAATATTCTCATTACGCGAATTGCCCGTCGTTCGCGTCAAGAAAATGGTCCCGTTGTCTGATGTTGAGAGCCAATTCCGGCGCAAACCCGAATTTGCTCTGTCTGAACCCGCGCGGGTTTTAGACCGTTGTTTGCAGCGGTGCAATCAACAGCCTTATCAAAACTTGGTAACCTATTGAAGTATAGCGTATTTATAGTTTTGTGAAGGGCAAGCCGAGTAATTTGCCGCAAGCCTCACGGCTTGCCCGGAGCGACCGCCGAAATGATCACGAAGGCCTGCGCCAGCGGCCAGTCGTCGGTGATGGAGAGGTCGATCCTCGCCTCAAAACCGTCCGGCGTCAGCGCCTGAAGCCGCGCCAGCGCGCCGCCGGTCAGTTGCATGGTTGGACGGCCGCCCGGCAGGTTGATGACCCCCATGTCGCGCCACCAGACGCCGCGCCGGATGCCGGTGCCGAGCGCCTTGGAACAGGCCTCCTTGGCGGCGAATCGCTTGGCATAGGTCGCCACCACCATGTTCTCGTTTTTGGCGCGGCGCCCGGCCCTGGCGCGTTCGGCCTCGGTGAAAATCCGGTCGAGGAAACGGTCGCCGTGACGCTCGATCACCTTGCCGACGCGGCGGATGTCGATCAGGTCCGAGCCAATGCCGATGATCATGCCTTGCCCGCCAGATTCTGGCCGGCGATTGTCTTGCGGCCACGGTCCATCGCCGCCCGCATCGCGCGAACCGTCTCGGCAAGACCCGTGAACAGCGCCTCGCCGATCATGTAATAGCCGATGTTGAGCTCGACGATTTCGGCGATGCCCGCAATCCGCTCCGCGGTCTCGTAATCGAGGCCATGGCCGGCGTGAACTTCGAGGCCGGCCGCGCGCGCCAGCCGCGCGCCCGCGACGATGCGCTGCCATTCGGCCTCGGCCTTCGCCGCATGGCCGTCGACCACGGCATCGCACCAGGCGCCGGTGTGGATTTCGATCACGGGCGCCCGCAGTTTTGCCGCCATTTCGATCTGCCGCGGGTCGGCCGCGATGAACAGCGACACCCGTATCCCGGCATCGCTCAAGCGCGCGATGAACGGCGCCAGCGCGTTGTGCTGGCCGACCACGTCGAGGCCGCCTTCGGTGGTGAGCTCCTCGCGGCGTTCGGGCACGAGGCACACCGCATGCGGCTTTGTCGCCAGCGAAATGCGCAGCATGTCTTCGGTCGCCGCCATTTCGAAATTCAGGGGCTTTGATATCTCGGCCTTGAGCCGCGCCATGTCGTCATCGCGGATATGGCGGCGGTCCTCGCGCAAATGCGCGGTGATGCCGTCCGCGCCGGCCTCGATCGCGAGCAACGCCGCGCGCACCGGATCGGGCCGCGTCCCACCCCTCGCATTGCGCAGGGTTGCGACGTGATCGACATTGACGCCGAGGCGTAACGGAGGCGCTTTCATCATAACCAACTCGCGGACAACTCGGGACGCGGTCGCGATATCCAGAACGTCATACGCGGGCTTGACCCGCGTATCCATCCTCTTCTGAAGAAAGATGGATTGCCGGGTCAAGAGTGTCAAAGACGGCGCTTCGCGCCTTTTGCCCGGCAATGACAAATTCTACTACCCATTGACGCGTTCGACCCGGGCGACCACGGCCTTGGCGCGCAACTGGGCGATGATGGCGCTGAGATGCTTCAGGTCGTAGACCTCGAGATCGATGGTCAGTTCGGTGAAATCGGACGAACGCCGCGACATGCTGATGTTGTCGATGTTGCCGTCGTGCTCGGCGATCACGGTGGCGACCTGGGCGAGGCTGCCGGGCTCGTTGACGTTGTCGACCAGGATGCGGGCGGGGAAACGCTGCGGCGTCGTCTCGTCGACGTCCCAGCGCACGTCGAGCCAGCGCTCCGGCTCCTCCTCAAAATCCTTCAGCGCCGGCGACTGGATCGGATAGATGGTGATGCCCTCGCCCGGGGTCACGATGCCGACGATGCGGTCGCCCGGCACCGCCCCGCCGTTCGGCGCGAATTTGACGGGAAGATCGGAATTGATGCCGCGCACCGGGATCGCCGAGGGGCTGCGCCCGGGATCGGGCGGCGATTTCAGCTTCAATTTGACCGCGAGGCTCTTCTTGGCGCCGTATTGCTTGACCCGCTCTTCCTTGTAGTCGGGATACATCGCGCGCGCGACGTCGGAGGCCTTCATCTCGCCGCGCCCGACCGCGGCCATCACGTCGTCGATCGAGGCGCGCGCCAGCCGCGGCAGCGCGCCCTTCAGCTTGTCGTCGGCATATTCGATCTTGGCGCGCGCGAACAGCCGTTCCACGATGCGGCGGCCGAGGCCGGCATATTGGTCGCGCACCGCGGTGCGGGTCGCGCGCCGGATCGCCGCCCGCGCCTTGCCGGTCACGGCAAGCGACTCCCATGCCGAGGGCGGCGCCGATTGCGCCTCCGAGGTCAACACCTCGACCTCGTCGCCGTTCTGCAGTTCGGACGACAGACGGCGCGAACTTGCCGTTGATCTTGCAGCCGACCGCCGAGTTGCCGACGTCGGTGTGCACGGCATAAGCGAAGTCGATGACATTGGCCTGGCGCGGCAGCGCGATCAGCTTGCCCTTGGGCGTAAAGCAGAACACCTGGTCGTGGAACAGTTCGAGCTTGGTATGCTCGAGAAACTCTTCCGGATTGGCGCCGTCGGACAGCACCGCGACGGTGTGGCGCAGCCAGGCAAAGGCGTTGGATTCGCGCTTCAGCAGCTCGGTCGGCGAGCCGACGCCGTCCTTGTAGAAGGCATGCGCGGCGATGCCGAGTTCGGCGATCTGGTCCATTTCCTCGGTGCGGAGCTGCAGCTCGACGCGCTGGTTTCCCGGCCCGATCACGGTGGTATGAATCGAACGATAGTCGTTCTGCTTCGGCGTCGAGATGTAATCCTTGAACCGGCCGGGCACCACCGGCCAGGTGGTGTGCACGATGCCGAGCGCGCGATAGCAGGCCTCGATATCCTCCAGCACGACGCGGAAGCCGAAGATATCGGACAGTTGCTCGAAGCCGACCGACTTGCGCTCCATCTTGGTCCAGATCGAAAACGGCTGCTTGCGGCGGCCGTAGACGCGCGCGGTAATGCCGTTGTTTTGCAGGTTCCGGGACAGCTGGCTCTCGATCTCGCCGATCAGGTTGCGGTTACGCTCGGCGAGCGAATCCAGCCGCTGCTTGACCACCGCATAGGCTTCCGGGTCGAGCGTGCGGAACGAAAGGTCCTCGAGCTCCTCGCGCATCTCCTGCATGCCCATGCGGCCCGCCAGCGGCGCATAGATATCGAGCGTCTCCTCGGCGATGCGCTGCCGCGAGGCGGGCGGCACGAATTCCAGCGTGCGCATGTTGTGCAGGCGGTCGGCGAGCTTGATCAGGAGCACGCGGACGTCGTCGGCGATCGCCAGCAACAGCTTGCGCAGGTTCTCGGCCTGCTTGGCCTCGCGCGACACCAGCTCCAGCCGCTTCAGCTTGGTGAGGCCTTCGACCAGCGCGCCGATCTCGTGGCCGAAGATGGTGTCGATTTCGGCGCGGGTCGCCTCGGTATCCTCGATGGTGTCGTGCAACAGGGCCGCGACGATGGTGGCGTCGTCGAGCTTGAGGTCGGTCAGGATCGCGGCGACTTCCAAAGGGTGGGAGAAATAGGGATCGCCGGAGGCGCGCGTCTGCGCGCCATGCGCCTTCATGGCGTAGACGTAGGCGCGGTTGAGCAGGTCTTCATTCGCGTCGGGATTGTAGGATTTTACTCTCTCAACCAGGTCATATTGCCGCATCATGCGCGGACGCGGCGGCTTGGCGACCTTCGCCGACGCAGCCGAGGCAGGCGCCACGGCGACCGATTCGGTCGCGGCCTGCATCTGCGGTGCACTGCGGCGCCAATACGCCATCAAAATAACGGCCCTCGCCTGCCGGCCGAAGGCGGCCGGCTCACCTTACCTAGTACATCAGTCGCGCGACCGCACCCGGTCAGGGCCCGCGGAAAACGCCCAATTTCGCAACGTCCAGGCGAGAGTTTAGCGCCAAACCGGCGGTCCGCCGACTAAATCGGTGGCAGCCGTGACGGGATTTCTCCACGCCCGCGACGGCCCCATGGTAACCACAAAAATGTCAATAAAACCAAAGGCCCGGAGCGGTGTCCGGGCCTTCGACGAATTTGGCGGGGAATTCGGCACCCCCGGGTTGTGGAATTAGAGGGCTACTCGTCCTCTTCGGGCTGCTCTTCCGGCGGCGCGAGGCCCTCGAGGCCCTTGAGAAGTTCTTCCTCGGTCATGCGCTCGACGGCGACTTCGGTATCGTCGGCATCGACGCTGGCGCCGGCCGATCCGATCAAGGGCACCGTGTCGGGCTCAGGTTCATCCACTTCGACGAATTTCTGAAGCGAATGAACCAGTTCTTCCCGCAAATCCTCGGGCGAAATCGTCGAATCCGCGATCTCGCGCAGCGAGACGACCGGGTTTTTGTCGTTGTCGCGATCGACCGTGAGCTGGGAGCCGGACGAGATCATGCGGGCGCGATGCGCCGCCAGCAGCACCAGATCGAACCGGTTGTCGACCTTGTCAATGCAATCTTCTACGGTGACGCGCGCCATCGGCTGTCGCTTTCGTTGGTGGAACCGACTATGTTGGTTATGCCGGCTAGTTATAGGGACCGGGGCCGTTTCGCAAGACTATTTTGTGATTTGGCCTCTCCAATCGGCTCTGATAACCGGTCCCCAGGGCCTGCTGGCCGGAGCGTCCGGGGCCGCCATCAGCGGCCGAACGGACAAGAAAACGCTTCATTGCTTCGTCAAAAGTATTGGTCATTTAGTCCTTGCCGCACCACATTACGTGGTGTTTGTCAGGGTCGGATTCACCGAACTTTAGACTGCATGTCCAGGAAATGCGCGGTCGGTTGCCGCTGCCAATAACGTTAACAAACAACGCGAGAACTATTTGATGTCAGCTTCCTCCACCAACAAGATCGCGCTTTTCATCGATGGCGCGAACCTCTATGCAACCGCCAAGACGCTCGGCTTCGACATCGACTACAAGCGCCTGCTCAAGGAATTCCAAAGCCGCGGCACGCTGCTGCGCGCGTTTTATTACACCGCGATCATCGAGGACCAGGAATATTCCTCGATCCGTCCCTTGATCGACTGGCTGGATTACAACGGCTACACCGTCGTCACCAAGGCGACCAAGGAATTCATCGACGCCAGTGGCCGCCGCAAGGTCAAGGGCAATATGGATATCGAGCTGGCCGTCGACGCCATGGAGCTTGCCGAGCACGTCGACCAAATCGTGCTGTTTTCCGGCGACGGCGACTTCCGCTCGCTGGTTGAAGCGGTGCAGCGCCGCGGCGTCCGCGTCACCGTGGTCTCGACGATTTCGAGCCAGCCGCCGATGATCGCCGACGAGTTGCGGCGCCAGGCCGACGTCTTCACCGATCTCGTGGAGCTGCAGTCCAAGCTCGGCCGCGATCCCTCCGAGCGCCCGGCCCCGCGCGAGCCGCGCCACCACGCGCCGCAGTTCCTGCAGCGCGCGACCACGATGGCGCCGAGGGGCGATGACGACGACTTCGACGAGTGAGACTGAAAAGGCGGGCGGCCCGTCGTCCGTCCCGCTGCAAACCGAACCAGACCGCGACTGCCCGCTCTGTCCGAGGCTCATGAGCTTCCGGCAGGAGGCGCGGGCGCGCGAACCGACCTGGTTCAATTCGCCGGTGCCGTCGTTCGGCGATCCCGATGGGCGGCTTTTGATTGTCGGCCTCGCGCCGGGCTTGCAGGGCGCCAATCGCACCGGGCGGCCTTTTACCGGCGATTTTGCCGGCGACCTGCTCTATGCGACGCTGATCGAATACGGTTTTGCCAAGGGCGTTTACCAGGCGCGGCCGGACGACGGCCTGAGGCTGGTCGACTGCCGGATCGGCAACGCGGTGCACTGCGTGCCGCCGCAGAACAAGCCTCTCCCTGCGGAAATCAACACCTGCCGACCGTTCCTCGCGGCGACCATCGCCACCATGACAAAACTGCGCGCGATCGTTGCGCTCGGCCGGATCGCCCATGAATCGACGCTGAAAGCGCTCGGCCTTCGCAGCGCGGCCGCGCCATTTGCCCACGGCGCCATCCATGTCGCCGGCGAGAAGAGGCTCTACGACAGCTATCATTGCTCGCGCTACAACACCAATACCGGCGTGTTGACGCCACGGATGTTCCGCGGCGTGTTCGCGAAGGTTAGAGCCGATCTCGGCTGAAAATGACTTTCCCCATGGCCCGGAGTCCTAAGCCGGGTTTTTCTCCAGCCAGTCGAGCACGTCGCCGGCGTTCCGGTCGGGCGGGAATACCGGATAAAACACGTGGGTGATGCGCCCATCGTCGATGATCAGCGCCAGCCGCTTGATCAGCGTCAGCCCCGCCACCTGCATGGTCGGTAGCTTCAGCGCCCGTGTCAGTTTGAGCTTTTCGTCCGACAGCACCGGGAACGGCAGATGCAGCCGCGAGGCCATCTCGGTCTGGTAGGCGTTATCCTGGGTCGACAGGCCGAAAACGTGCTCGGCTCCGGCGGCCTTGAGGTCCGCGAACAGGTCGCGGAACGCGCAGGTCTGCGGCGTGCAGCCGCGCGCGCCCGGGATCATGTCCCAGTCGTCGACCAGCGCGATCTTGCCGGGCTCCCCGGTCCGGGGATAGGCGAACACCACGGTCCGCCCCGACAGCGCCGACAGCGTCACCGAGGTATCGTCGGTCGCGACCAGGCTGATCGTCGGGACCATCATGCCCGCAAGATGCGCCGCCGCGCCGTCGTCGGTCGGCGCCGGAATCCTGCTCCAGTCGACTTCCATGAGATTTCGTTGGTTCATCGTCCTTCCCTCAGCATCCAATCCATTCAGACCTCATGGTGAGGAGGCGCTCTTGCGCCGTCTCGAACCATGAGGCCACCATGCGGGCCTCATCCTTCGAGACGCGGCGAAGACGCCGCTCCTCAGGATGAGGGACTCTAGCTCTATCCCCGCGCCCGCAGCAGGCGGCCTTTCTCCCGGCTCCAGTCGCGCTTCTTCTCGCTTTCGCGCTTGTCGTGCAGCTTCTTGCCCTTGGCCACCGCCAGCAACAGCTTGGCGCGGCCGCGTTCGTTGAAATAGAGTTTCAGCGGGATCAGCGTCATGCCCTCGCGATCGACCGCGCCCATCAATTTGTTGATCTGCTTCTTGTGCAGCAGGAGCTTGCGCGGCCGCTTCGGCTCGTGGTTGAAGCGATTGGCCTGCAGATATTCCGGGATATTGGCGTTGATCAGCCAGATCTCGCCGTCCCTGGAATCGGCATAGGATTCCGCGATCGTGGTCTTGCCGTTGCGGATCGATTTGACCTCGGTGCCGGTCAGCGAAATGCCGGCCTCTATCGTGTCCTCGATCGCATAGTTGAACCGGGCCTTGCGATTTTCAGCGACGACCTTGATCGCGCGCTCGTTCTTTTCGGCCATGGCAAACTGTTCTCGAGCAAAGATCAGCGGTAGCACGAAAGCCCGCGCGCCCGCATGTCAAGACTTTTTGAGCAGATCGCGGATCTCGGTCAGAAGTTCGACCTCTCGGGTCGGCTTCGGCGGCGCGGGTGCGGCCTCGTCCTTCCGCTTCAGCTGGTTGATCGAGACGGATGACGACAAACAGCACGAAGGCGATGATGAGGAAGTTCAGCGTCAGCGTGAGGAAATTACCCCAGGCCAGCACCGCGCCCTGCTTTTTCGCATCCGCCAGATTGCTCGCCGTGACCGCCTTCGACAGCGGGATGAAATAGTTGGAGAAATCGAGCCCCCCGGTGATCGCGCCGATCAACGGCATGATGATGTCGCCGACCAGCGAACTGACGATGGCGCCGAAGGCCACGCCGATGATGACACCGACCGCGAGGTCGATGACGTTGCCCTTCATCGCGAATTCGCGGAATTCCTTCAGCATCCGCAAGCCCTTTTTCTTCGCGCCGCTCACCAGACAATCCAGGCCGCGTAATCAAGCTCAGTTGATCAGGCCCGCATGCACCATGGCGCTGCGCACCGCCACGCGCGTGGGCTCGGTCACCGGCACCATCGGCAGGCGCAGCTTCTCGTCGATCTTGCCGAGCAGCGAGAGCGCGTATTTGACCGGCGCCGGGTTGGATTCGATGAAGAGATTGTTGTGCAGCGGCATCAGCTTGTCGTGCAGCTTGAGCGCGGTCGCAACATCGCCCTTCTGCCAGGCGACGTGGAACTCGGAGCACAGCCGCGGCGCCACATTCGAGGTGACCGAGATGCAGCCGTGGCCGCCATGGGCCATGTAGCCGAGCACGGTGGCATCCTCGCCCGACAGCTGGTTGAAATCCTCGCCCATCCTGGCGCGCTGCTGGGAGACCCGCACCATGCTCGCGGTCGCATCCTTGACGCCGGCGATGTTCTTCAACTCGAACAGCCGCGCCATGGTGTCCACGCTCATGTCGATCACCGAGCGCGGCGGAATATTGTAGATGATGATCGGAATTCCGATCGCATCGTTGATTGCCTTGAAGTGCTGGTACATGCCTTCCTGGGTCGGCTTGTTGTAGTACGGCGTCACCACCAGCACGGCGTTGGCGCCCGCCTCCTCCGCGTGTTCCGCAAGCTCGATCGCCTCCCGGGTTGAATTGGAGCCGGCGCCGGCGATCACGGGAACGCGGCCCTTCACCTCGTCGATGCACCATTCGACCACGCGCTTGTGCTCGTCGTGGCTCAAGGTCGGGCTTTCGCCCGTGGTGCCGACCGGCACCAGGCCATGGGTGCCTTCGGCAATCTGCCAGTTCACCAGCGCGCGGAAGGCGGCCTCGTCGAGCGAGCCGTTCTTGAACGGCGTGACCAAGGCGGTGAAAGACCCCCGGAAATTCGTCTTGGCTGCCATGGATTTCCTCCCAACGCGCGGTTTAAGGCTTTGCCGTTTCTGGAACCGACAATTTCGTGACAATTCATATCGGGTCTGACGATCCGGCGAAAGGCCCGCCTTGGTCGGACCACAGCCGCGATTTCGCCGCGGTGATGGCGCAGAGATCGGCAAGCTCAGGCGTATTTTAGTATTTTGTCCACATATTCAATCAACTAGACCTAGGACTCGAGCGATTGAATGATTCGCCCTCAGGGAATGCCGTGACCTCATCCCCGCGCCCAGCCGCATTGCGATCGACGGCGCTGGCGACAAGCCTGGCGCTGGCGGTCGGATTGTCGGCACTGGCGACCGATGCCGCGGCCAAGCCAAAAGTTCCCCTGCCGAAACCACGGCCGATCGCGCGCAACGTCGTGCCCAAGACACCGGCCAAGATGATGGCCGCACCCACGGCAAAGATGGCCGCCAGAGAGGCCGCACCGGCCCCGCCGGCGCCCGCAACGCGTCAGCCGGCCGCCTTGCCGCCGCCACGCAACCCGGCCGTTCCGGCCGCGGTCGCCGCGACCTCATCGACCTCGCAGGCCGATACCGATGCGCTGGAAAGCGTCATCGAACTGGTCCGCAAGCACAGGCCTGATGATGCGACCCAGACGGAGGCGGCGATCTCCGATCCGGTGGCAAAGAAACTCGCCGAATGGATCATCCTGCGCAGCGACGACAACGGCGCGTCGGTCGAGCGCTATCGCGCCTTCATGTCGGCCAATGCGAGTTGGCCCTCGCAGAGCTTCCTGCGCCGGCGCCTCGAGGCGGCGCTGTGGGACGACCATCGCGACGATTCGACCGTATGGTCGTGGTTCGAGAATGAATCGCCGCTGTCGGCCAAGGGCAAATTCGCGCTGGCGCGGGCGATGCTGGATCGCGGCGACCGCACCAATGCGGAACGCCTGGCGCGCGACGCCTGGCGCAACGATCCGATGTCGGAGGAGACCGAGAACACCGCGCTCGACCTGTTCGGCGCGCTGCTGACGCCGGGCGACACCAAGGCGCGGATGGATCTTTTCCTCTACGGCAGCGAGCACGAGATCGCGCTGCGCGCCGCGAAGCGGCTGGGCCCGGCCGAGGTCGCGCTCGCCAGGGCGCGCATCGCGGCGTACCGCAAGGCCTCCAACACCCGTGCGCTGCTGGAAGCAGTGCCGCGCGAACTGCACAACGATCCCGGCTACATCTTCAGCAGGATCCAGTTGCTCCGCCGCGAGGAGAAATTCGCCGAGGCGGCTCAACTCATGCTGAGCGCGCCGCGGGATCCGGCCCGGCTGTACAATCTCGACGAATGGTGGATCGAGCGGCGGCTGTTGGCGCGCAAGATGCTCGATGTCGGCGAGAACCGCACCGCCTACCTGATCGCGCGCGACGCCGCCATCCCCACGCGCGACATCTACAAGACCGAGCAGCAATTCACCGCGGGCTGGATCGCGTTGCGCTTCCTGAAGGATCCCGCCGTCGCCGCGCAGCACTTCGCGCGCCTCGGCGTCGGCAGCGTCAACCCGACCACGCTGGCGCGCGCCGGCTACTGGCAGGGCCGCGCGGCCGAAGCCGCGGGCCGCTCGCAGGAGGCGCGCGCCGCCTACACGCGGGCGGCCGAGCAATCGACGAGCTATTACGGCCAGCTGGCGCGCGCCAAACTCGGCCTTCCCCAGATCGAGCTGAATGGCGCGCCTGGCGGACGCGGCAGCGAGCGGCTGGAAATCGTCCGCGCGGTGCAGCTGCTCTACGCGCTGGACGAAGGCGATATCGCCATTCCGATCTTCGCCGACTTGGGCGAGAACGGCGATCCCGAGGCGCTGGTGGGCCTCGGCGAACTCGCCTCCCGCAACAACGACGCCCGCGGCATGCTGCTTCTGGGCAAGGCCGCGCTCAATCGCGGGCTGCCGTTCGATTTCTATGCCTATCCGGTGACGGGGATTCCGCCGTTCAGGCCGATCGGGCCGGACGTCGAACGCAGCATCGTCTATGCGATCGCGCGCCAGGAAAGCGCGTTCAACCCCAACGATGTCTCGCCGGCGCAGGCCTACGGGCTGATGCAGGTGACGCCGGATGCGGGCCGTTACGTCTGCAAGCGGGCCGGCGTTGCCTTCGATCTCAAGCGCATGAAGACGGATTCGGTCTATAACGCAGCACTTGGCGCCGCCGAGCTCGGCGGGCTGATCGAGGATTACCGCGGCTCCTACATCATGACGTTTGCCGCCTACAATGCCGGCCGCGGCAGCGTCAAGAAATGGATCGAGCGTTACGGCGACCCGCGCGATCCCCAGGTCGACGCCGTCGACTGGGTTGAACTGATCCCCTTCTCCGAGACCCGCAATTATGTGCAGCGGATCATGGAGAACCTGCAGGTCTATCGCGCCCGCTTCGGCGGCGGGACCCGGCTGCAGATCGAGGCCGACCTGCGCCGCGGCGCGCAGGTCGAGTAGGCCGCCGTCCCGGCGCCGCCGCGCCCTATTCCGCGGCGATGCTTGCGGCTCCTTTCACATGATTGTTCTTTGTCGTGCCGCGTCCTGATCGGATACGATCGAGCCCGGACCTGCGAACTGCCACATCCTGCCAAGTGTAGAGTGCTCGCGTGTGCCGATGATGATCCGGGTTTTGCCTCTCGTTGCCACGCTGATCGCCGCGAGCGGGATCGGTGCTCGAGCCGAGCATGCCGCGCCGGCGCCGGCCGGGAACTCGAGCGCGTGACCGAATTCTTCCGGAACGAGGCGGCGACCGGACGGATCCCGGGCGCGGTCGTGCTGATCCAGCAGCACGGCAGCCCGACCTATCTCAAATGCTTCGGCGTCCAGGACGTAGCCACCCGGGTGCCGATGACGCCGGACACCATCTTCGCACTGCATTCGATGACGAAGCCGATCACGAGCCTGGCGGCGATGATGCTGATCGACGAGGGCAGACTGGCGCTGACCGATCCCGTGTCCAGGTACATTCCAGCCTTTGCCACGGTGAAGGTCGGCGTCGATTCCAGCACCGCCGACGGGACGCCGGTTCTCAAGCTCGTGCCCCCCAACCGGCCGGTGACGATTGCGGATCTCTTGCGGCAGACCTCGGGCATCACCTACGATTATATCGGCGGCGACCTGATCAAGAAGGCTTACAGGGATGCCCACATCTTCGCGGGGCATTTCGACAACAAGGAGTTTGCCGAGCGCATCGCACGCCTGCCGCTGGCCCGGCAGCCCGGCACGCTCTGGCGCTACGGTCATTCCATCGATGTCGTCGGGCGCGTCATCGAGATCGTGTCGGGCCAGTCGCTGTACGAGTTTCTCCGGCAGCGCGTGTTCGAGCCGATGGGCATGACCAGCACCAAATTCGTGCTGACGAGTGACGCCGAATGGGCGCGCATGGCCGAACCGCTGCCGAGCGACGACATCCTGCTGCAGGCGGAGAACGAGCGGCGGTCGCACCCGGAATGGCAATCCGGCGGCGGCGGCCTGGTCTCGACCATCACCGACTATGCGCGATTTGCCCAGATGCTGCTCAATGGCGGCGAGCTCGACGGCAAGCGCTATCTCAGCCCGAAGGCGTTCAAGCTGATGACGACCGACCACATCGGCCCGGGCTCCGGGGTAGACCGGGACTATTTCTACTTTCCCGGAGACGGTTTCGGTTATGGCTATGGCATCGCGGTCCGCACCGATCCTGGAAACGCGCATCCTCCGCCTCCCGGTTCGATCGGAGAGCTGAAATGGGACAGCGGCAGCGGTACCTATTTCGGCGTCGATCCGAAACTGGACATGATCTACCTCTTGATGGAGCAGACCCAGCCGGAACGCGGACGCATTACGCCCGCCTTCAAGAAGCTGGTCTACGACGCGTTCGGCCAGTGAGCCGGAGCGAGCGGCTTCGGACGGCTGGCGAGGTAACCCGATCCGTCGACCGCGCAACGACCCGTTGCGGCTGCGGCTCGCAGCCATGGCAACAAAGCAAAACCCCCGGCGGTTTCCCGCCGGGGGCTCTGTCAGGTTTCAATCAACCGAACTGGATTACCAGTTGCGCTGAGCGCGGAGCAGAAGAAGCAGGGTGTCCTGGTCCTTGAGCTCGTAGAAGAGCGCCGGCTTGCCAATCGTGGCACTCGGTGCAACCAGCACGCCCGCCATGTTCTGGTTGAGGTGCTGGTAGGTAAGATCAGCCGAGAACGTCAGGTTGGTGACCGGGGTCCAACGGGTGATGATACCGAGCTGCGAGATGTCGTAGTCCGGGTTGCAGACGGTGACGCCAGCAGCGGCCGCGACGCCAAAGCCTTGACCCGGTGTTGCGCAGATCATGGTCTTGGCCGTGCTGTTGTACTGGACGGCAGCCCAGGCACCGTAGATGCTGGTGTTCCACATCGCATCCCAGTTGTGGGTATAGCCACCGCGCACGCCCCACGTCTGGATCAGCTGCTGGGAATTATTCGGCCCGATCCCTGAGAACACGGTGTCAGGAGCAATGCCAAGCCCAACGCTCTGATAGGCTCCAGCCAAGCCCGTGCTGCCATAGATGGTGATGGCACCCTGGCCACCGGCCAAGTCCTGGATGTTGTAGCGAGTCGCACCATCCGTATACACGCCCTGGAGGTTGATCGTGTCACCAGGTCCTGTCGGGATGTTCTTGATCGACAAGGCCAACTGACCCGCCCAGCCCCACGCGTCGCCGGGATGGCCGGTGATCTCAGTCGCACCGTAGTACGCGACATGGTTGTCATGCGCGGCAATCGATGCCTGGAACAGACCCCAAGCCTGATCGACACGAACCATGCCGACAAGGTCAGGAGCAATCGTGTTCGCGTAGTCGCTGGTGCCGAAGAGGCCGCCAGGTCCGCCAAACGCGGCAGGTGTCAGGTTGTTGACGCCAGCCTGATAGTACTGGGTCTGGTCCTGAGCCGAAACGGCTGCCGTTACGCCTTGGCCGAAGTCAGCGGTGTAGGTGAACTGGTTCACACCAGTGACCGTGCCGCCGCCGCCAACCAGACCGTCGAAGTTGTTGCCGGGATAGTTGGTCCAGGGAGCGCTGAACTGCGAGATCGCCTTACCGATCGTGAAGCCAGCGAACTGGATGAAGGCGTAGTACACGCCGACCGTACCGTAAGCGACAGCGCCCGCGTTTGCGTTGTTCGGCGCGGCGCCGAAGGGCGCCGGCCCAATCGGTCCGTAAACGGTCGCGCCCGTGCCGTTGCCGGCATAGTTGTCGTCCGTCCAGGTGAACGTCAAGTCGGCGAAGGTGCGGAGCACGCCGTACTGGGTCGCAGTGCGGGTGTCGATGTTCAGGTCTTCACGAGACCGCCAGATATAGCCGTCGGTGAAGCGGTTGTTCGCGCCGCCCGCGCCGCTGGCGTTGCCGGTGTTGTCGGAGTTCGTGTTGACGCCGACGTCAACGCGCAGATAACCACCCAGCTTGATGCAGGTGTCGGTGCCCGGAATGTAGTAGAAGCCGGCACCATACAGAGAGCAGATCCTCACGTACTCGACCGCTTTGGCCTTGACGGGAAGATCAGCTGCCTGTGCCCCACTCATGGCGAGCAGACCCGCCGCTGAGCCGAGGATAAGGCTCTTAACCATCTTCATGTTAACCTCCAAGTTGCTCATGTAGGGAAGGTTCCGGATCCGCTGGGTGAAAACACCCCAAGGTAGGTTCCCTTAATCCCCAGAAACCCGCTTAGCCGCTTCGCGCTTTCGGACACTCCCGCAAGAACGCGAGGGACTAAAGCGAACCACCTAAGTACGGGACGACCTCGGGATGCCCCCCTCCGTCGCAACATCACAATTACCGAAGGTCCCTGCACACGCAACAAAGGAACCGCTTCGAACGATGCGAGTCAGCGCGTTTTTGGAAGGGTGTTGCACAAATAACACGCAGCGGTGATCGCAATTTCATCACAAGCCATTGTTTCGCAACGCTGTTTTCGATTGGCCCCATTTAGCGGATAAATCGGTACGAATGCGGTGCACGCGCCGGTTTTCCCATCCTCGCTCGCCTCGCTCGCGCCGAATCGAAGGCAAAGGTGCGGCTAATCCGCCACAGAATTATCCGCGAAATGGCCGATCGCGCAAAGCCGCGGCGCCAGTCGCAACGTCGCCGATCGCGCCTCGATTTGCAATCATTCGCATCGAGCGTGCGACATGCCGAGGGATCGCAATCGCGGGCCGCCGCAACACTGCGGGCATCCGCACGAAAATCGCGGAAACCCCTATATTTCGAGCTCAAGTGCCATGTCGTTTCGCTGCGGCAGCATTGAAAGCAGCAAGCTGTCGCGCGCCGGCAGCAGCCGATTCCTGTCCGCTGCGCTCAAGAAAAAATCGCATCACGCCGTCATCGGCGCGTCAGATAAAAGCGGTCAGCTTCACCTTGAAGGGATTCGCTCCCGCCTCAATCGCCGGCGCGCGAGGGTGGTGTCGATTCGACGGGCTCAATCTGCCGCTTGCGGCTCACGCCCGCGTCGGGCATATCGGCCTAGACGGAGCTGTGGCCGAGTGGCTGAAGGCGGCGGTTTGCTAAACCGTTATAGGGTTGTAAAGCCCTATCGAGGGTTCGAATCCCTCCGGCTCCGCCAATGCAATTCTGTCCGGCCCGGCGACATAGGTAACAGCACGCTGGTTATCCGGGCTTATCCGGCGGTATGACGTGTGCGCTGCGTAGCTGCGGCGCCCGACGGAGTTACACCAGTTCGATCTGCGCGTGATGGCCGGCGGCTGCGGCCAAACGTCTGTCGCGCGTCAGCAATGGTGTGTCGAGCGCCTCGGCGAGCGCGACATAGGCGGCGTCATAGGCCGTCAAATTGTTCCGTAACTCCCATATGCGCGGCAGAAGGAAATCGTGCGGATATCGCCGCAGGGACAGGTCCGCCAAATCGGTGAGTGCCATACGCCCGCGCTCGCTATCGATTTCCTCATTCGCGGCATAACGCCGGATCACCTGGGCGACTTCGACATCGAGCAAATGAGGCGCGTGGAGTGTTTGACGAGGGGCGAACAGTCGATCTTCCACGGCTTTCGCCGCTGGCGTGCGGAGAAGGACTTCAAGCAAAGCCGAGGCGTCGACGACGATCACGCGCGATCGCGCTCGGCGCGAACCGCTTCAGCCGGCGCGACGGAAGGGGCCGTTTCAGTGCGGCTGTGCAACCGCGCCCGCAACTCGTCGAGCGTCGGCCGTTCCGCCACCTGACGAATCTCGCTGAGCAGATAGTCGGACAGCGACATGCCTGCCAACGCGGCACGCGACTTGAGCCGGCGATGCAACGCATCCGGGACATTGCGGATTTGGACCATGGTTCCCATGCAAAGAGCATAGAAACATGCGCCGCACATGTCAACGTCTCCAGACACGCGTCATAGAGCTTCATCGCGTCATGGGGCTTCATAGAGCTATGGCGTAGATATGGTGCTCATCTTCATCGGTCACGGCTCCGCCCATGCAACAACAAGAATGCAGATCTATTCAACGGACGCGGCGATGCCGCCGGTCGTTCCGTTGCGGCGACATCGTCGCGCCCGCATAAAACGGGTTCATGCCGCACGTGCCGCCGCGGCCAGAGGCCGACATCCGGCATTGGTCCAGCGTATGATAGGTGCAATCCTCGCGGTCGCCTCCCCACAGCGCGATGTGCATGCAAACCGGAAAGGCCGGATCATATGTCTGAGCCTGCGCTTGCCCTGTCGCCGCAACCATTCCAAGCGCGAAAATTGCCAAAGCCAGAATGCGCACTCAAACCTCCCGTCGGGATCCGCCTTATTGTGCCGGCGCCGGCCTGGTCACCGTACCCGATAGGGTCGTCGGGCCGGGCGCGCTTGCGACTCGAACAAAAATTGAGGGTTCGGTCCACAATAGGCATCCGTGCCGGAAGCGGTAGCCTGGCATTGCGGGTAGCTGGTGAAATTGCAGTACCCCGGATAGCCCCAGGATCGGCCCTGCAGGCACCAGGGATAATCATAGGAATCGTGAGCGGATGCCGGCAGCACTGCGAACATCATCGCCACAAATGCCGCGGCTCCAATAATCCTGCACATTCAAGTTCTCCTCGTATGTCCTTCCGACCCAAAGCCTTTTGCGAAGGCCACCTCGTTACCGGCAAACTGGCGAGATTTTCGAAACGCCCGGTCATGCCTATCGCACATGGAAGTTCTTACGTTGCGATCGATCAAAGATCAGTCCCTCCATACGGTCACAAAGCCGTGTGCCGGAATCGGCAAACGCCTGTGCCAAGACGTCGGCGTGCGCAGCCGTGCCTCATGAGGCGCGCTTGACGATCGATCGATTTCATTTCACGCGAATGTTAGGTCGTCGATCAAAGGCTTGTCCCTGCAGACGAAGTTGGTCGGAATAATTCGACCGCCGGTCCGGTCTCTTGATTGATGCGGATGGAAAGCCATCTCACCCGCAGTTCGATCTGGCAATCGCGGCCAGGTCGTACCGGCTCCTGGCGATTGCCTGCGCGGTTTCAAAAAACGAATCGGAGAATTATCATGATTGGATCAAGGACGTTCCTGGCAGCAGCTCTGATATCGACGATCTCGGCGACGTCTGCACTGGCGCAGGCTGCGCTCTCGGAGCCGGCGGCCTTTGAGGCGGCGCATCCGGACCGGGATGTGTTGAATGGAGGCGCGCTGACGCCGGCAGGCAGGCTGGGCCTGCAACAATCTTATGCGCCTTCCACGGCAAACAGTGCTTATGCGGAAATCGGCGGGGCCGGTCGCGCCTTGCGGGTCCGGCGCCATCATTCAACGCGTTGAAGGCCTGATCACCAGCTGAACCTCAACGACCGGACGTTCGCGTGGCAAACCGTCGCGCGATGATCACTGGTAGACGCGGCGATGCCGCCGGGAATCCGGATTCCGCGGCGTGCGCGCGTCCGCAAAATAGGGATTGATGACGCATTCGGCGGCGCGGCCGGATGCCGACGCATTACATTGCGTCAATGAGCCATAGGCGCATTCGGTGTATCCATCCTTGCCGTAGACCTGCAGGCAGACCGGATAGCCCGGGCCATAAGTCTGGGCCAAAGCGGGCGCGGCCGTCAAAACCGTGAGCGTCGTCAAAATCGCCAAGGCCGGAATGCGCATTACAACCTCCCACGCTGATCAGCCTTCATGCGTCTGAGAACGCCGGTTTGATCGCCGCGCCCGATAGGGTCGTGGCGTCGCGCGCGGCGGCGGTTCAAAATAAGCTTGAGGGTTCGGCCCGCAATAGGCATCCGTCCCGGAGGCCGTAAGCTGGCATTGCGGGTAGCTCGTGAAATCACAGAGCCCCGGGTAGCCCCAGATTTTGCCTTGCAGGCACCAGGGAAGGCTGTGAGCGGTGGCCGGTACCGCGGCGAACGCCGTGACGGCGAACGCTGCGGCCGCAATGATCTTGCGCATGGCAATCTCTCCCTGTCCAATCCGCCTCGAAGCACCCTGTTATTTCAATTTCGGCCGGAAGGAAAATCTGGGATTGCGGCATATCAAGAGTCAGTGTGGCCCATGGTCACAAAGCCGTGTGCATGAACGGGTCGACCGCTGCTTAAAGAAAACGCGTTAGAATAGGAATCCAGAGGTTCGGTTCTGATCGCATCGGAGCCGATCTCTAATGCGCGGTCATCCAGGCGCGGGCTTCGCGCTGGGCCGTCGCGATCTCGGCTTCCGACATCAGCTCGGCGACCTCGCGGCGCAGCCCAATCGCATCGGCGCGTCCCTTCAGGGCGGCCAGGTTGAACCATTTATGCGCGGCGACGAGGTTGACGACGCCGGCGCGGCCGCTCGCCCAGTAAAGGCCGCGCTCGAACAGCACGTCCGGAATCGCGCTCGCCTGCACCGGGGTTGCCGTATCGAGATCGATGTGCCCCTGAAACATCGCAAAACTCCTTTTTGCTTTTGTCGGCCGCCCTGCCCGAGCGCGGCCCCTGTCCACTTCCGAAGAAACGTCCCGTTATTCCCCCACGCCGTTTGCCGGCTTGTCGGGAGGATCATGACCGATCAAATTTGAAGGGCAGTTTAAGCATCGCGATGAATCGCGCGTAAACGCTTCGTCGGCAAAGACGGCCGTCAAATCGCGGGAGTGCTTATTTCAAGGGCGTTTCCGCGCGTTCGCAGCATTCGGTTTACCCTGGCGTTTCGCGAAGCGATAACCATCGCGGCAACACCGACGGGTACGTGCCCCGGCGCGGCGCACACCGGGCCGTGCCACGCCGGCCGCGCGGTCGGCAAGGTTCGCACGATCGATTTGAGATTTTGGATTCGGGACGCCGGGGCGGCGGACACCCATTGAATTGGGCCGGCCCCCTGGAACGAGGGCGTCGGCGAACACGTCAGGACCAGATTTCACGCAAGGCCGA
Organism: uncultured Alphaproteobacteria bacterium; assembly: GCA_963721135.1. GTDB lineage: Bacteria > Pseudomonadota > Alphaproteobacteria > Rhizobiales > Xanthobacteraceae > Bradyrhizobium. The sequence continues at coordinate 74,994 of CAVRIB010000024.1, read as the reverse complement.
AAAGCGGGCCGGTGAAATTGCGGAGTTGAAGCGATCCGCACCGAACGAAGAAAACTCGTTTCTTCTGCCGGACCGGTTTTCGAAAGCGCGAACGCTTTTCGAAAGGTCGATCCAGCCGTTTGACCTGATGTCTCGCCGACACCCTCTTTCGTCAGCCGGGACTGTCTTTCAAAAATCTGCTTCGAGAAGCAAACCGTTTGCGAAGGCCCGGTGACGTGCCGGCATCAAGCCGCCGGCAACTTCATCAAGCGAGATTTACTTCTTCTTCTTGGCGACCCTGCGGGTCTTCTTCGCAGTCTTCTTCACTGCGCTCTTCGCCTTCTTTGCCTTCTTAGCTTTCTTCGCCATGTTGCCCTCCTAATGTAGTGAGATGGCTTAATCGCTGCGTGCACTCGGGAATCGAAATGCACGACAACCCGAATACACCAACACATTGAAAAAAACAGCGTCCCGCTTAAGGAAGTGTTGACGTGACGCTGCGAGCGCGCGCCGCGCGCGTACATCGACAAGACCGCAGAGCGTTCGCAACGCCACGCCCGCGACGCGCGCGAAACCACCCGCTTCCATTGTCTCGATTGCAAGAAACCACTGCGGTGCAGGCAGTTTCGACAACATCAGGGATAACTAGCGATGCGCGCGCATGGTCGCCGCGACGTCTCGGGACGCGCCGAAAGCCCGTTTCGCGGACTCTGAGTCGCGATTTTTGGCAATAAAAAAATTTTCGTGCCCACCGGCTTCGCGTCGCATCGGCGCTCGCCAAAACCGGTTTTTTGCGCGAATCGCGTTCAGCTGATTCGCGACGCGAAAGCGTGATCTCGCGCGATGCATCGTCGGTTTATGATGAACGATCGGTGACCGCGCGTGCGCATCGCGCGGCTGCGGCGGCGCGTGCACGCCGCCGATCAGATGCCGAGTTTGGATTTGAGCAGGTCGTTGACGGCTTGCGGGTTGGCCTTGCCGCCGGACGACTTCATCACCTGGCCGACGAACCATTGGATTGCGGCCGGCTTAATCTTAGCTTGGGCGACCTTGTCGGGATTGGCGGCAATGATGTCGTCGACCACCTTTTCGATCGCCCCAAGGTCGGTTACCTGCTTCATATTGTGGGCTTCAACAAGCTCGCGCGGGCTTCCGGCGTTGTTCCACACCATAACTAACAATTCTTTGGCGATCTTGCCGGAAATCGTACCCTCCGCGATCAAGTCAAGGATCTCCCCGAGCTCTGGAGCCGTGACAAATCCTTTTGGATCGTCTTGATCGTCGCGATTAGCTCCCTCAAGCAGATTATTCACTATCCAATTGGCCGCCGCCTTTGCGTCACGGCCTTTAGCAACATCCTCGAAATAGTCGGCCAAGCCGCGATTTCTAGTCAGCCTTTCCGCATAGGTCCCGGACAACCCGTAGTCACGCACAAAGCGAGCCTTCTTCCGGTCTGGTAGTTCCGGTAACGCTGCCTTTAACGCATCGACGTATTCCTGGCTGAACTCGAGCGGCAACAGGTCGGGATCCGGGAAGTAACGGTAATCATGCGCCTCTTCCTTGGAGCGCATCGAGCGGGTTTCGCCCTTGTTCGGATCGAACAGGCGTGTCTCCTGGTCGATCGCCCCGCCGTCCTCGATAATTTCGATCTGGCGCCGCGCCTCGCATTCGATCGCCTCGCCAATGAAGGCGATCGAGTTCAGGTTCTTGATCTCGCAGCGGGTGCCGAGCGGGCCACCCGGCTTGCGCACGGAAACGTTGACGTCGGCGCGCAGGCTGCCCTTCTCCATGTCGCCGTCGCAGGTGCCGAGATAGCGCAGGATCGAGCGCAGCTTTGTGACATAGGCCTTGGCCTGCTCGGAGGAGCGGATGTCGGGCTTGGAGACGATCTCCATTAGCGCAACGCCGGAGCGGTTGAGGTCGATATAGGACATGGTCGGGCTGCGGTCGTGCAGCGACTTGCCGGCATCCTGCTCCAGATGCAGCCGCTCGATGCCGACCTTGACGCTCTCGCCATCGGCAAGCTCGACGATCACCTCGCCCTCGCCCACGACCGGCGACTTGTACTGGCTGATCTGGTAGCCCTGCGGCAGGTCGGGAAAAAAGTAGTTCTTGCGGTCGAACACCGAGCGCCGATTGATCTTGGCATTCAGCCCGAGCCCAGTCCGCACCGCCTGGCGCACGCATTCCTCGTTGATGACGGGCAACATGCCCGGCATCGCCGCGTCGACCAGCGACACATGGCTGTTCGGCTCGCCGCCGAACTCGGTCGAGGCCCCCGAGAACAGCTTTGCGTTCGAGGTGACCTGGGCATGGACTTCCAGCCCGATCACCATTTCCCAGTCGCCGGTTGCGCCCTTGATCAGTTTTGCGTTCTTTGCACTCATGCGCGTCCACCTTCGAGCAGCGCCGAAACCATGCGCTCCCATTCGGTTTCAAGCGAGCCTGATGCGACCGGCTTGGCCGCGCGCCGATACCAATAACCGGCGTTGCCGAGGTCACCTTCGACCCGGTGCAAATAGGCATGCACCCAGGCCGCGTCAGCGCCCTCTTCGTCCTGCACGATCTTGTGCGCCTGATCCCAGTCGCCCTTCGCCGCCCACCATAGCGCGGCCAGAGGCGCCTCAAGACCGGGCGCGGGCGATGTGCCCGAAACGCTGGCTTTGAATTCCGCAGACCTCACCACCACCTCACAGGGGTAAAACGTCCCGCCGCCTGCTCGACCACCTCGCCGAGCGAGAACAGCGTTTCCTCGTCGAAGGGGCGGCCGATCAGCTGCAAGCCCAGCGGCAGGCCCTGCGCGTCCTTGCCGGCGGGAACCGCAATACCGGGCAGCCCCGCCATGTTCACCGTCACCGTGAAGATGTCGTTGAGATACATCTCGATGGGATCGTCGCCCTTCTCGCCGATGCCGAACGCCGCCGACGGCGTCGCGGGCGTCAGGAGCGCGTTGACGCCCTTGGCAAAGCATTCCTCGAAATCCCGCTTGATCAGGGTGCGGACTTTCTGCGCGCGCAGGTAATAGGCGTCGTAGTAGCCGGCCGAGAGCACATAGGTGCCGATCATGACGCGGCGGCGGACTTCGGCGCCAAAACCCTCGGCGCGGGTGTTCTCGTACATGTCGCCAAAGCTGCGGCCGGGCACGCGCAGGCCATAGCGCACGCCGTCATAACGCGCGAGGTTGGAGGAAGCCTCCGCCGGAGCTACGATATAATAGGCGGGCAGCGCGTATTTGGTGTGCGGCAGCGAGACCTCGACCAGTTCGGCGCCGGCGGCCTTCAGCCAGGCCGCGCCCTCGCTCCAGAGCTTTTCGATCTCCGCCGGCATGCCGTCGAGGCGATATTCCCTGGGGATGCCGATCTTCATGCCGCGGACGGATTTGCCGATCGCCGCCTCATAGTCCGGCACGGCAACCTCGACCGAGGTGGTATCCTTCGGGTCGTGTCCGGCCATCGAGCGCAGCAGGATCGCGGCATCCCGCACGGTGCGCGCGATCGGCCCGGCCTGGTCGAGCGAGGAGGCAAACGCGACGATGCCCCAGCGCGAGCAGCGTCCGTAGGTCGGCTTCAAGCCCACGGTCGCGGTGAACGCCGCCGGCTGGCGGATCGAGCCGCCGGTATCGGTTGCGGTCGCGCCCATGCACAACAGCGCCGCCACCGCCGAAGCCGAGCCGCCGGATGAGCCGCCCGGCACCAGCGTCGTATTGGCGCCCCCGCGCCGCCACGGATTGACCACCGGACCGAAGCACGAGGTCTCGTTCGAGGAGCCCATCGCGAACTCGTCATTGTTGAGCTTGCCGAGCATCACCGCGCCGTCGCGCCAAAGCTGGGAGGTCACGGTGGATTCGTAGGTCGGCACGAAATTGCCGAGGATCTTCGAGCAGGCGGTGGTGCGCACATCCTTGGTGGCGAACAGGTCCTTGATGCCCAAGGGAATGCCGGCGAGCGGGCCGCCCTTGCCGCTCGCAATCGCGGCGTCAGCCTTGCGCGCCATGGCGCGGGCCTGCTCGGGCGTTTCCATGACGAAGGCATTGAGCGCGCGCGCGGCCTCGATGGCGCCGAGGTGCGCGTCGGTCAGTTCGAGCGAGGTGAAAGATTTGCTCGCCAAGCCTGCCCGGGCCTCGGCGAGCGTCAGCGATGTCAAATCGGTCATTTATTAACCGGGCTGCAGAAGAAGGGAGACAGCGTCTTGTCGTTGGCGGGGTCATCGCGCAGGCGCGCCTTGTCGGCCGCCTCCAGCGCATCGAGCACGGCATCGACAGCCTTGTCGGGATCGGCGGCCTTGCCCTGCCGCTCCATCGCGTCGAGGTAGTTCATGTAGGCCGCATAGGCCTTCTCATCGTCGCAGAGCAAGCACATCGGAGTTCCCGTCTCGAAGCGAAATCAAGTCTATTCGACGACCTTCGGCACCAGAAAAAAATGATCCTCGGTGGCCGGCGCGTTCCTGACGATGTCGTCGGCGATGCCGCCGTCGTCGACCACGTCAGGACGCTTCTTCATGGCCATCGGCATCACCGAGGTCATCGGTTCGACGCCCTCGACATTCACCTCCGACAACTGCTCGACGAACGCCAGCATGGCGTTCAGCTCGCCCTGCAAATGCGGCACCTCGGCCTCGGTCACCGCGATCCGCGCCAGATGGGCGATACGGCGAACGGTGTCGGCATCGACGGACATTATATAGGGCCTCTCAGGGCGAAAATCAGTCCGCCGTATAGCAGAGGGGCCTTTTGCACCGCAACCGCGGGCGGTGGTTCTCTAGCCCGCCAGCCGGCTCATCTGCGCCAGCGCCGCGCCGGCCAGCGCCCGGGTCAGCTCGGCGGCCGGCATCTCGCGCCCGAGCCGGACCGCCTGCCCCGCCCAGAGATTGGTGAAATCGACCTTGCCGAGCTTTTCAGCGGCCGCCTTCAGCGGCGCCAGCGCGGTTGCGGCATGCGGATAGGCCGGTGCGTCGGCCGAAATCGGGCCGACCTCGCGCATCACGCGGTTGACGACCCCGCGCGCCGGCCGGCCGGTCATGACGTTGGTGATCACGGTGGAAGCATCGCCAGCCTGCGCCAGCGCCGCGCGCGCGGACGCGCTCACCCTGGATTCCGGACAGCGCAGATAGGCGCTGCCGATCTGCACGCCGGCCGCCCCCAGCGCGAATGCGGCCGCAATCCCGCGACCGTCGGCGATGCCGCCCGCGGCAATCACGGGAACTTTCACCGCGTCCACCACCTGCGGCACCAGCGCGAAGGTGCCGGGCTGCTCTGCGATGTCCTCGGTCAGGAACATGCCGCGATGGCCGCCGGCCTCGGCGCCTTGCGCGATAATGATGTCGGCGCCGTTCTGCTCGAGCCAGATCGCTTCCTTCACGATGGTCGCCGACGACATCACGATGCAGCCGGTGGCCTTGACGCGGGCGAGCAATGCCCGGTCCGGCAGGCCGAAATGGAAGCTGACGATCTCGGGCTTTAACTCCTCGATGAGGGCGCACATCGCCGCATCGAACGGCGCGCGGTTGGCGGCGTTGACCGGCGCCGCCGGATCGATCCCCAACTCCTTGTAATAAGGCGCAAGCCGCTGCTTCCAGCCCGCCTCGCGCCGTGGATCGGCATCGACGGCTTGATGGCAAAAGAAGTTCATATTTACCGGGGCCGACACGCGCTGGCGGATGATGTTCATCTGCTCGCGCGCCTTGTCCACCGACAGCATCCCGCACGGCAGCGAGCCCAACGCGCCAGCCTGCGCGACCGCGATCACGAGATCGGCGTCCATGACGCCCGCCATCGGCGCCTGCACGATCGGAAACTCGGTCTTGAATAGTGCGAGAAGTCGGCGATCCGGCCACATGATTTGCTCGTTAAGCTGGGTTGGCGAGAAGGGTGAGGTCAAACATCTGGACACCCATCATAGCGCCGGCTAGTGTTCATTATAAGTGATTTCTTGAGAACGCTCCCATCTCAGAAATGAAACGAGGCCAACCCATGGAACTATCCGATCTCGTGACCTTTTCGGCGGTCGCGCGTCTTGGCGGCATCACCCGGGCGGCCGCCGAACTCAACACGGTTCAATCGAACATCACCCAGCGGGTGAAAGCGCTCGAGGCTGAAATCGGCACCGCCTTGTTCGAGCGGCACAGCCGCGGCATGACGCTGACCGGCGCGGGCCGCAGGCTATTGCCGTATGCGCAGCGCATGGCCGCGCTGTCGCGGGAAGCCGCTCTCGCCGCGCGCGACGACGGCGAACCGAGCGGACCACTGGCGATCGGATCGCTGGAAACGACGGCCGCCGTGCGGCTGCCTTCGCTGCTGGCCGAATACCACCGCCGCTTCCCCAATGTGCAGTTGAGCCTGCGGACCGCAACCACCGCCGATCTCGTCGCAGCCGTCCTTGACGGCTCGCTCGACGGTGCCTTCGTCGCCGGTCCGATCGAGCATGGAGAACTCGTGACGACCACGGCCTTCAGGGAAGAGCTGGTGCTGGTCACGGCGCGGCGCTGGAAAAGTCTGGCGGACTTGCGCGCGGGCACCCCCGCGTCCGGTCCGACGGCGCTGGTGTTCCGCTCCGGTTGCACCTACCGGCAGCGGCTCGAACAGGTGCTCAACGAATTCGGCTGGCCCTTGGCGGCGCGCTTCGAACTCGGCACGCTCGACGGCATGATCGGCTGTGTCGCCGCCGACATGGGCGTCACGCTGTTGCCGCGCGCCGTCGTCGAGCGCCGCGATCTCGACGAGAGCATCCGTCTCCACACGCTCAAGCCGTCGCTGGCGCGGGTCGATACCCTCTTCATCCAGCGCCGCAGCGCGCATCAATACAGCGCGTTGCAGGGCCTCGCATCCTGCCTGGAGAACGGCAGCCAGGTCATTGCGGCCTGAACGCCGTCTCCCCGTTACCCACCTACCCGCTTTGCGCGGGCTCCATCCCGCGTGTTATGCGCTAGCCATGCCAGCCCCCATCCTGCCCCTGATCGAAGCCGCCGCGCACTGGCCCGAACGCGGCGCGCTGATCGGCCTCGATCTGGGCACGAAGACCATCGGGGTTGCGGTCAGCGATCCCGACCGCAAGCTCGCGACCGGAATTGAGACCATCCAGCGCAAGGCGTTCAAGGCCGACGCGGCGCGGCTGCTCGAGCTCGCCGCCGCGCGCAGCGTTGTCGGCTTCGTGCTCGGCCTGCCCATCAACATGGACGGCAGCGAAGGACCGCGCGCGCAATCGACCCGCGCCTTCGCCCGCAATTTCTCGAAGTTGACCGAGCTTGCGATCGGGCTATGGGACGAGCGGCTTTCGACGGCGGCCGTCGAGCGTGAGTTGATCGGCATGGACATGAGCCGCGCCCGCCGCGCCGAAGTGATCGACGAGCATGCCGCGATCTTCATCCTGCAGGGCGCGCTCGACCGGCTTTCGTCATTGCGAGCCAACGGGTAGCGCGAATGCGCTCCCGATGACCATACACGTCGGAGCCGGCTCGTCTTTAGGCAGATCGCATGTGGGGAAGCTATGATTGTTACGGCAAATCCGGTCACCTTCCGTAGATACCATGCAACCGATTACAGTCCGGTCGCTTCGCTGTGGACGCGCGTCAATCGAGAGCTCGCGCCGGTTGGGATGGAACAGTTATTTGAGCAATACATCGCGATGACAATCGACGGTGAGCTAAAGCAGCTTCTCGAGGTCTTTTCCAAGGCAAAGCGCAACGCCTTTTGGGTCGTGGAAAGCGCAAATGAGATTGTCGGGTCGTTTGGTATCGAAGGCCGTAGCGTCAATGACACGGAGCTTCGTCGAATGTACCTCGATGAAGGTCATCGCGGCTTAGGTATTGCGCAACGCATGCTCGATTGTGCGCAGGCAGAAGCTCGTGCGCTCGGATTCACAAAGATGATTGTAAGCACAGCTCAGATTCAGAAAGCTGCCGATAGATTCTATCGAAAGAGCGGATTTCGGCTAATTCGAACGGAAATTGCCGAGAAAATGACCCCCAAGCAGGCGGGCGGCGGCTTGACCCGTTTTCATTTTGAGAAAGTGCTCTGACCGCCTTGCTGCGCAGCTCCCCCATGGGCGGAAGTACCGCGGACATCGCTAGTGGTCCGGTTTGTGCCACAAACGGAAGTGATCCGGTCCCCGGTGTTGCGAGAACGATGATCGTACGACGACGTATCTGGAATGGCTCTACTGGTCGGGGGCATCGCCACGAATTATTTCAAAGACAAGACGACCGGACCCGCAACCGGATCGGTGACACCGAGACCGCCGCCGAGGTCTTCGAGCGTATCGCAAGCAGTCAGCAAGCATCGGGAACCGCGCAACCGAACAGTCGTTGGCAAACAGGTGCTCTACTCGGTGCGGAAATGCTGGCCATCGAGTGCGAGGGCGAGCACGCCCGCCAGGGTTTCCACCAGAGTGGTCGGCTTGGATGGACGCTCATCGCGGTCGAACGCCAAGCCGATGACGGCCCGGTGTCCTCTGGGGGTCGACACGGGCCAGAAGTCAAAGCGCGAGGCGTCGAAAGGGTAAACCCCTGCAGGGACAGGGCGACGAGTCGTCAGCGAAGACTGCGCGGCCTCGATTTCCACATCGAGGGGCTCGATTTTGCCGCGCCTCTCGATGAACGTCACTGCAGTCTCCGATATAAGCATTACGACAACAGGAACGTGGAACAGCACTTCAAGCGTAGTGGCCGAGATAGAGACGATCTCCCTTGCATCGTTGGCCGCGATGACATCGTGACTACAGAGCTGCAGAATTGTTGCTTGCCGGATTAGGAGCTCCGCGTCGTCCGCCCTGCGCCTTGCGACCGAGGCCACGGCGCTCGCAATACATCCGACAACGAAAAGCAGCCCAATAGCCCAAACGTTCGCCGGATCATCGACCATAAGCGTGTAGCGCGGCTCGGTAAAAAAGAAATTGTACGCAAGCGCTCCGAGGACCGCTGAGCAAAGGGATGGTCCCAACCCGAAAGCGACGGCGGCGACGACGACAGGTATGACATAGACCAAAGACAAATTCGGTATGGTTACCTTGCTGTCCAACCCGAGCGCGATTACCGTCGCAAATGAGGACATGACGACCACAGCAAGATATCGTACCGCGATTGGAGCGCTTGACAGTCGCAAAACCTGAATACGATCAGAATCTGCGAGCTGGCTTACCTCGTTTGGCGACGTTACTTTCGGAGTGGTCATAGCGACAGCTCAATTTGGAGAAGGGGCGCTCGTCTATATGGCCATTGGTGCGTCGAGCGTAAAGGACGACCTTCGATAGTCCAGCACTCTCGTCCATGGACCTTCCACTTTGGTTGGAGCGACTGCCATAGACATAGAGAATTCCATGCATGCCCATCCGAGGGTGGCGAGTACGCAATGTCCGCTTTCGGGGTCATTCGCGTCCATTCCGCAATGCACCCAAGGAGTCCGGTCATCCCCCGATTACAGATGGTGGCAGGTCCGGTTCGGGAAACCAGGCGACATTTCGCGTTTGGCTGGAACGAGAGAAGCCGCGGGTTGAGGCGGCCCTACGCGTAAGGCTTGATGCTGTCGGCGACCGAGTCAGCGATGTGCTCCTTGGTGATGACGCCGAGCAGGTCAGCGGCGCGCGGGCGACCCTTGGCCCTGGTCACCACCGCCATGCTGGCATTGTGCCGCGTCATGCGCGTGACCACATCGAATACGATGTCCTCCTCGCGCGCCAAGGTGTAGTTGCGCTGCGCGATTTCGCCCACCGTGAAGCCCTGTTCGACGTCCTCCAGCCCGCGCCGAAGCGCAGTGTTGACGCGCAGTACGCCGACGATGCGGTCGCCGTCGGCCACCACGATGTGCTTCATGCGGCCTTCGTGGCCGCCCAGTCGCAGGAACGCCTCAAGGCGCGTGTCCTTCGGCAGCACGGTGACGTCGCGCTCCATCACTTCGCCGGCGCGGCGCACTAGGAACATGTTGGCGTGCAGCGCCTTGGGCACGAAGTGTTTCCGTCCCGACGAGCTTGACCGTGTAGATGTTCTCCTGCGACAGCAGCCGCCGCACGCCGATCGCCAGCGCCACCGCGACGATGATCGGCATCACCAGATCGTAGTCGCGCGTCATCTCAAAGATCATGGTCACCGCCGTCATGGCGGCGCCGGTGCCGCCGCCGACCATGGCGGCCATGCCGATCATCGCGCAGGTGGTGACGCCGAGCCCGTCGACCGGATGGATGGCGCTGATCGCCGCGCCGAAAGCGCCGCCGATGGTCGCGCCCATAAACAACGACGGCGAGAAGATACCGCCAGAAGCGCCGGAGCCGAGGCTCACCGAGGTCGCGCACAGCTTGGCGAAGAACAGCAGCGCCAGCAGTCCCGGCACGATCAGGCCGCCCGAAAGGATCGCCTGGATGGTCGCGTAGCCGACGCCGTCGACGTAATACTGCCCGGACGTGCGCAACAGCGCGTACATCAGGCAGCCGATCAGCAGCATGCCGATGGCGTGGCGCAGATAGCCATTCCTGACGCCCTCGAAAACATCTTCGGCGAGGCTGAGCCCCTTGATGAAGGCCGTGGCGGCCAGTCCCATCAGCGCACCGAGCAGGGCGTAGAGCAGGAGCGCCGTCAGCGAGGCCGGCTTGTCGGAGTTGAGCAGCGCCGCCGGCACCGCGAAGGCCGGCTGCAGGCCGAGGAAGATGCGGCCGATGAAGGTCGCGGTGCCCGTCGCCAGCGCCACCGGCAGGAAGGTGCGGGCGGAGATTTCCGGCAGCATCAGTTCGATGGCGAACATCACGCCGCCGATCGGCGTGTTGAACGTCGCGGCGATGCCGGCGCCGGCGCCGGCGGCGACCAAGGTAATGCGCTGCCAAGGCGCCATGGTAATGAACTGGCCGATCGAGGAGCCGAGCGAAGCGCCGATCTGGATGATCGGGCCCTCGCGGCCGACCGCCGCGCCGGTGCCGATCGAGATCGCCGAGGCGAGCGACTTCACCGCGGCGACGATGGGGCGGATATTGCCCTCGCGGTAGTAGATCGCGTCCATCACCTCGGGCACGCCGTGGCCGCGAGCTTCCGGTGCGAAATTCTGCACCAGGAACGTCACGATCAGGCCGCCGGCGATCGGAACCAGGATGATCAACGCGCCCCAGGGGCTTGGCGGCGTGAACACGTTGGCGTCGTAATTGAATGAGAAGGCGCCGAAAAACGCGACGTTATGGATCAACCCGATCAAAGCGCGGAAGAAGACGGCTCCGATTCCGGTGATCATTCCCACGATGACGGCGAAAATGGATAATCTGGCAAGTCCGATCCGCGGCGGAAATAGTTTCATTCTCCCAATTCTCTCATGCCTTTCGCTCCGTCGTCCCGGCCGGCCACCGTGCTCTGCAGCGACGCGTGCAGGCGGCAAATCAGCAGGGCCAGTGATAGTCAGAAAGACGTAGGCTGTCGATAATATCTCGCCCGAAAGTGAGCCGGGCGACGCCCGGGATCGCGGCGGCCTTGATGACCATATTGCGGAACCACAGGCCTAGGCGGGTCTTCGGCGCAAAGGCCGAGGCGAACCGCTCGGCCCCCCGCTGCTTGCGGCCGATGAAGTCGCGCAAAATCCTTTCGTAGTTGACGAAGGCCTCGTCGTGACGGCCGTCCGCCTTGGCAAGCTCGCCCGCGAGGACATAGGCGCCGGTCATCGCCAGCGCCGCGCCCTGACCGGCGACCAGCGACACGCAATAGGCGGCGTCGCCGACGAGCGCGATACGTCCGCGTGACCATCGTGGCATGCGGATCTGGCTCACGCGGTCGACATAAAGCTCGCTCGCCGTGTCGAGTGCTGCGAGAATGCGCGGACACTCCCAACCGCTACCGCCGAACGCCGCGCGCAACAGCGCCTTCTGCGCTGTCAGATCGTGCATCGGCGCGTCTCCGTCGTCGGCGAAGACGAATAGGATCAGCGCCTTGTCATCGCGCAGCGACACGCGCCCGACCAGGCGGGCGGGCTCGTTGTAGGTGACGTAGACATCCTCGTTGCGCGGACGATATCCGCGAACCTCGAACGCCGCGACCACATAGCCGAGCCGTTTCTCGAAACGGTCTTGCGGCCCGAAGGCGAGGCGACGGACCGCCGAATGCAGGCCATCGGCGCCGACGACGAGATCGAAGCGCCGCTCGCCGCCGGATTTCAAACGGACGGCGACGTGGTCCTGCCGCTCGTCGAGCACGACGATCTCGTCGCCGAAGATCGTTTCCGTGCCGCCCTTGAGCGTCTCGAAAAGCAACCGCGATAGTGCGCTCCGGCTGATAGTCACGTAGCGGCCACCGGTGAGCTCGACGAAGACCTTGGTGCCGAATCCGGAGATGCGCTTGCCGACCGCATCGACGATGCACATCTCACGGATGCGGTAACCGGCGCGCAGCATTGCGGGCACAAGACCCATGCGCTCGGCGATGTCGTAGCCGAGGCCCCAGAAATCGATGACATAGCCGCCGCTGCGCAGCATCGGCGCGCGGTCAACTAAGGTTGGCTCGAAGCCGGCGCGTTTCATCCAATACGCAAGCGTCGGCCCGGCGATCCCAGCGCCGGAGATCAGGACGGTTTGCCTGCTCATAACCGACAGGTGGGGCCATACGCCGCGCCGACGCAACCAAAAATCGATGGCTTCAATCAAGGATCGGTGATCGACCGCTCGCTCCAGCGATTCTGACGCTAGCGAGCGTTGCAACGGTCGAGACGGCTAAGAATCAATTTTCGCGAGATATTCGGTGCCGTTCAATTTTCGACTTCTTCAACATTATCGGTCATTTTCAGACCTTCGGCCGCGTCAGAGCCAGGTCCGGTCATCCCTCAACAACGGACGTGCGGCCACCGTCGCGGCATGTCCGTTTGGTGCCAAGAGGCGACATCAGGTCGTTCGATGTCGTAAACTATCTATTGGTCGATGGTGCATCGAAAAGACAGCTGTCACTGACCGCTCAACGCCTTTGTGACGCGCTCAACTGCCTTCGGACCATCCGGATCGGACGGGGCCAATTCAGAGAACTTCTTGAAATCCGCCAACGCGCGTTGCAGAGCGTTCTTTCGTTCCCATGATACTCCACGGTTATAGAACGCTATTGCGTAGTTCGGGTTAAGTCGGATCGCTTGGTCATAATCCTCGATGGCGCGGTCGTATTGGCCTTTGTTCTTGTAGGCGACGCCGCGATTGTTGAAGGCGTAGGCGTAATTCGGATTGAGCCTGAGCGCCTGATCGAAATCCTGAATGGCGCGGTCGTATTGGCCTTTGCCCTGGTAGGCGGTGCCGCGACCGTTGAAGGCGACGGCGTCGTTCGGATCGAGTCTGATCGCCTGATCGAAATCCTGAATGGCGCGGTCGTATTGGCCTTTGTCTTTGTAGACGTTGCCGCGACTATTGAAGGCGTAGGCGTCGTTCGGATCGAGTTTGATCGCCTGATCGAAATCCTGAATGGCGCGGTCGTATTGGCCTTTGTTCTTGTAGGCGATGCCGCGATTCTGAAACGCCCAAGCTACACCTTTGCCCTGCCAACGACCCGACTGAATTGCGGCGGTGCAACTGCCAATCTGTATGTCCCAATCAATCCCCGGTTTTCCGGTGCAGCTCTCGTACTGCGCCGACGCCGGACCGGCGATGCCGCTCACTGCCATGAGTGCAAAAACGCCCGCAAAAATAAATGCTTTTACCGACATTGGTTCGCCCCCCTTCCCCCGAGTTTCAACGCAAAGCGCATGTCCCCCTCCCGTTCGAGAACGGTGACAAAATACCATCGCGCAATTTCGTGTTGTCAGGCCCTACTCAAGGCGGCGTAGAGCTGCACATTTTCCGGCAAGCCCTTGAGTGCGTGGCGACCGCGATCATCGAAGCGTAACCCGGAACCTGCTACCAGATCGCGCACTGTGCTGGACACTAATGTCTCGCCGGGGCCCGCCATCGCCGCGACCCGTGCCGCGATGTTGACCGCGATGCCGCCGATATCGTCGCCCTTCAGCTCGATCTCGCCGGTGTGCAGCCCGCCGCGCACGGCGATCCCCAATGGCTGCATCGTATCGGCGATCGCAGAGGCGCAGCGTACCGCCCGCGCCGGCCCGTCGAAGGTCGCAAGAAAGCCATCGCCGGTATGCTTCACCTCGCGGCCGCGAAACCGCGTCAGCTGCTGGCGCACGATCTCGTCGTGCCGCTCCAGCGTCGCGCGCCACATGCGGTCGCCGAGCGCCGCCGCGCGCTTGGTCGAATTGACGATGTCGGTGAACATTACCGTCGCCAGCACGCGGTCGAGCTCGGCGTCGGCGCGATAGCCGGTGAGAAACTCCTCGGTCTCGTCGACGATCCGGTCGACGATCTCGCGCTCGCTGGTGGGGATATGGTCGATGCCGGGCAGCTCGACGTATTTGGCGCCGGGGATGTGCGCGGCGAGGTAGCGGCCGGCATCGACGGTGATGCGTGTATCGCCGGCCCGGTGCAGGATCAAAGTCGGTGTGTGGATCGTCGGAAGGATGGGCCGCGCGTCGATCTCGGCGTTCATCCGCAAAATCGCGGCGACGGCCGACGGGCTCGCGCTTTGCCGCTCCGCGCGCGCCAGGCTGCGCCGCAAGGCCTCGTCGTTGGCGCGGCTGGGAAACATGAAGCGGGCGAGATACTCGCCCGTGCCCCAGCTATGTTCGATGATCGCGAGTGACTGGGGCAGAGTCTCCGACGTCAGCGTCGGGTGGCGAGCATAACTGCCATACAGCACCAGTCCGGCGGCCCGTTCCGGGTAGGTGGCGGCAAAGAGGAGGCTCATCCCGCCGCCTTCGGAGGCGCCAAATAGTGCCGCGCGCTCGGAGCCGACCGCGTCCATTACGGCGCGCACGTCGTCCATTCGTTCTTCGAGGGTCGCGATGCCGGCCACCCGGTCCGACAGACCGGTGCCGCGTTTGTCGAAGCGGATCAACCGCGAAAATTGCGCAAGCCGCGTAAACCAGTGCGCCCAGCCAGGGTTCTCCCACATAGCATCGAGATTGGACACGAAACCGGGCACGAAGACGAGGTCAAGCGGCCCGCTGCCGGTGACTTGGTAAGCGATGTTGAGATCGCCGCTTTTGGCGTAGCGGGTTTCTGGCGGGTCCATGCGAGCCCCCTGGTCAGCGATAAAATAGCCCCTTTTTGTCCCGCCGCGCTACTCCTGCGACGCGATGGACGCCTCGGCCTCAAAGGCCGCTAGAAGGCAGCTTTGGGTCAAACTGAGACCTCAGGGCGCATCCGAGCCACTTCCGTTCTTCCCCCAGCAACAGACATTAGGCGACCGCGGCAGCATGTCGGTTTCGTGCCATGAACGGAAGTCGCGATCTCATTCGATCACCTTGTCGGCCAAAGCGAGGAGCGTGGGCGGTATCTGTAATCCGAGCGCCCTAGCGTTTTTCAGGTTGATCGTAAGGATGAATTTTGTCGGTTGGGTGACAGGGATATCCGCCACTTTTGCACCCTTGAGCACCTTATCGACCATGTCCGCCAACTGATCTGGCACATCTGAATAGTCTGGTGCGTAGGACAGAAGCCCGTGGCCCTCCTCGACAACATCTGTTGCCCAACCAATGGACGGCAATCGATTTTCTGCGGCCAGTTCAGCTATGAGTGCTCGGTATTGGAAATTAGGAGGTAGCCCGTTGAAAACGAGCGCTTGCACCGAATTCTGACCCATCGTCTCAAATGCTTTTCGGTATTCCCGTTCCGCCGCCGAGCGCGCCAGTGGTATGCCGATGACTGAAATTCCCGACGCCTTGCCCGCGTCCCGGATCGCATGTCCCCAAGCCCCCTCCCAATCGTCGGAATTGGAGAGATAAGCCACACGGGATATCGAAGGCACAGCTTGCCGCAGAATATCAAGCTGCTTCCCTTGCATTGTAATCCCGGCGTCCAAAGCAATGCCGGTGATGTTTCCTTCGGGGCGAGCCAAATTGTGAACAAGTCCGGCGGCGATAGATGGGATCAATGCAACAACCGGAACTGGGTACGCCTCTTTTGCGACCAGCGATATAAGCTGGTTATCGATGCCGACAGCGATCACGTCGGGCTTTGCTCGCGCTATAGCGCGTGCGAGGTCTGCATAATTCGATAGATGCTCAACGACATATCTTTCTATGATTAAGTTTTTGCCTTCAGCATAACCGAGCTGCTGCAAACGATCCAAATAGCGCCATCGTCCCGTTGGGTTCACTGGGAGAGCGTTCGCGAGCCGATATACCTTATTCGGCTCGGCGGCCCAAAGGGTGTTCGCGCCGGTGGTTGCCAGCACTACTGCAAGAAAATCGCGCCGCCTCATGGGAGGACCTCATCGCGTCCGAACCGTTGGTCAATGCTATGCTGCAACGCGTCCCACGGAAAGCGCGGAATTGGCTCGAACACTGATTGGATAAGATCGCGAAGGGCCATTGACGTCCGAGTTGGGTCAAAAGCTACCGAAACGCGATGTCGGCACCATGTCCGCTGTTCACCCGATAGCGACCACCGAGGCACCTATGAGGCCCCTGAGGAGTCAAGCAAATCTTGGCGGCCCGAATTGCGCCGCTCAAGCCGTCATCCTTGCCCCGCCAGCCACATCGTCTGCACCAGCGCGGCGAGGTTGTTGAGGCCGTGCAGGAAGATCGTCAGCCAGGTCGAGTTGAAGCGGTAGCGGAGATAGCCGAGCAACAGCCCGATCGAGAACACCTCGCCGAAGAAGAACCAATCGTATTGCAGGTGCAGCGACGTCCACGCCAGCGACGACAGCACGATGGCGCCGGGCACCTTAAGAAAGGATTCCGACCAGCCGCGATACAGAAAGCCGCGCGCGAAAAGCTCTTCGGAGACGGGAGCAGCGACGCAGAACGCGATCGCCAGGAGCCACAACGCGCCGTCGGCGCGCGCCGATTGCAGCACGTCGCCCATGAAGCCCGGTGTGACTTCGCGCCCGGTCGCGCGCGATACCGCATCCCATCCCATCACCACGACGCCGAGCGCAACCGCGCCGATCACGAAATTGACCCAGGAGGTTCCGCGCAGCGCGAGATAGTCGGCAAACGGCGTGCCCGATTCAAAGATCGCAAACCACAGGGCGGCGATAACCGCGGGCAGCGCCGCGATGACGGAGAGCGAGATGGTCAGGCCGCCGCCGACGACGTGGATCGCGGCGGCCATGTCGATCGGTCCCTCGCGCCGCAGCAAGAACCAGAGCACGACCACGATTTGGCCCACGAACATCGCCGCGAACACGAACAGGCCCCAGAGCGCCGTGGCCCAGAATTTCCAGATGCGCGGGGCGGGCTTCCCCGGAACGACCGGAGGTGACGGCGTTGGAATTTCGGAATTGAGTTGGTCCATCAACTGGCTTTCAATTCTGATTTCGTCATGCCCGCACACGATCCGGGCATCCACGCCCCTTTTGTGCCGAATAGGTTTAAGAAGACGTGGATGGCCGGAACGCCCGTCTACGCCAGGGCTTCGCCGGGTCTTCGGTGTTAGTCCGCCGAAGCCTTGGCGAAGGCGGAAGTCCGGCCGTGACGCGCCGGTCGGCATTACGGCAGCGCCCGAACCAGCAAGCCCCTGACATCGCTGTCGGCGAGATCGATCGCGCCGTACATGCTGGCGTGGCTCCGGGCGAGACGCGTCGTCGCAAACAACTCCGCCTGATGCGGCGAGACCTGGTTGAGCGCGGCTGCAGCGGCGAGCAGCGCCAGCCGCTCCACCGCCAGCCGCGCCACGCGCTCGCTGTCGGGCCTGCGGAAGGCCTTGCCGATGAACGCGACCACCTCGCCCGCGCCCGGCAGGCCTTTGGTATCCGCCGCGAGATTTTGCAGCACGGCGCTCGCCGCCTCGACCTCGCGCGATAACGCCCGCAGCACGTCGAGGCACATCACATTGCCCGAGCCTTCCCAAATCGCATTGACCGGCGATTCCCGAAAATGCCGCGCCAAAATACCTTCCTCGACGTAGCCGTTGCCGCCGAGGCACTCCATCGCCTCGTACAAGAATCCCGGGGCACTCTTGCAGACCCAGTATTTGATCGCCGGCGTCAACAGCCGCATACAGGCCGCTTCGCCCGCATCGTGAGGCGCGCGATCGAACGCGCGGCAGAGCCGCATGACCAGCGCAATGGAAGCCTCCACATGCAGCGCCATGTCCGACAGCACCGCCTGCATCAACGGCTGATCGGCGAGATGTTTCTGGAACACGCTCCGGTACCGCGCGTGATGCAGCGCGTGGGCCAGCCCCGACCGCATCAGGCCGGCCGACGCAATCGCGCAATCCTGCCGCGTCAGCTGCACCATCTGGATGATGGTGCGGATGCCCTTGCCCTCGTCGCCGACGCGCATCGCATAAGCGCCCACGAATTCCACCTCGGAAGACGCGTTGGAGCGGTTGCCGAGCTTGTCCTTCAGCCGCTGGAACTGGATCGCATTGACCGACCCGTCCGGCTTAAAACGCGGCATGAAGAAGCAGGTCAACCCCTCGTCCGCCTGCGCCAGCACCAGGAACGCGTCGCACATCGGCGCCGACATGAACCATTTGTGTCCGGTGATGCGGTAGGCGTCGCCGTCACGCACCGCGCGCGTCATGTTGGAGCGCACATCCGTGCCACCCTGCTTCTCGGTCATGCCCATGCCGAGCGTCATGCCGCGCTTGGTCGGCCACGGCGCAAAGGCCGGATCATAGGCGCGGGTCGAGATCACGGGCATGGTCTCGGCCAGCAGATCCGGCTGCGCCGCCAATGCGGCGACGGAAGCGCGCGTCATCGTGATCGGGCAGAGATGCCCGGTTTCGACCTGCGCCGCCATGTAGAATTTTGCCGCGCGCACGACTTCGGCGGCCCCTCCGGCGGGCTTGCCATCCGCAGTCCAGGTCGAGTTGTGCACGCCCGCATGCGCGCTGCGCGCCATCAATTCATGATAGGCGGGATGAAATTCGACCTCGTCGCGGCGGTTGCCGCGGGAGTCGAAGGTCCGCAGTTTTGGCGTGTTCTCGTTGGCGACGCGCCCGCGCGCCGCCATCGCGGCCGACCCCCAATGCTGGCCGAACTCGGACAGTTCGTTTGCGGCCGACGCCCCGCCGTTGGCCGCGACTGCTTCCACCAGCGGCCGATCCGCCGTGAAGAGATCGACGTCCTCGAACGGCGGCGACTGGTTGAAGACCTCGTGGGTGGCGAATGTGGCTTGCGTCATGGCCGCTCCTGGCGGTCGATGAAAGAGAGGAAAAGCTTACGCCGGAACCAGCTGACGGACAGGGACTTCACCTGCGTTGCGGTGCGATCGGAAAATCATACGCCGACCCGGCCGCTCCCGGCAGCGAAAAGTGCCACCATTTCCTGGCCGTGCTGGCCCGGCCATCCACGTCTTTTTTACGGTTAACGAGAAGAGAAGTCGTGGATGCCCGGCACAAGGCCATGAGGGAGAGAGGACAGACCGGGGGATAACTCGAAAGGCCCCTATTCGCCCTTGCCCCGCCCGACATCTCTGCCTATAGCTCTGGCTTTAATGACATCGCCATCGAAATCGACCTTCGTCCTCGGTCACCGGCATTTGCTGGGCATAGAGGGGCTTTCCGCTTCCGACATCACCGGCCTGCTCGACCTCTCCGAGGAATATGTCGAGCTCAACCGCCAGATCGACAAGAAGCGCACCTCCTTGCGCGGTCGCACCCAGGTCAACCTGTTCTTCGAAGCCTCGACCCGCACGCAATCCTCGTTCGAGATCGCCGGAAAGCGGCTGGGCGCCGACGTCATGAACATGTCGGTCAACTCCTCCTCGATGCGCAAGGGCGAAACCCTGATCGATACCGCGGTGACCCTGAACGCCATGCACCCGGATATCCTGGTGGTGCGGCACCATGCCTCCGGCGCGGTGGAACTTTTGGCGCGCAAGGTCGACGGGTCAGTCGTCAACGCCGGCGACGGCGCCCACGAGCATCCGACCCAGGCGCTGCTCGACGCGCTCACCATCCGCCGCAACAAGGGGCACCTCGAGGGCCTCGTGATCGCGATCTGCGGCGACGTCATGCATTCGCGGGTGGCGCGTTCCAACATCATCCTGCTCAACACCATGGGCGCCCGCGTCCGCGTGGTGGCACCCTCGACGCTGTTGCCGCGCGGCATCGAGCGGATGGGCGTCGAGGTCGCCCGCGACATGCGCGAGGGCCTCAACGGCGCCGATATCGTCATGATGCTGCGGCTGCAGCGCGAGCGCATGAACGGCTCGTTCGTGCCCTCGACCCAGGAGTACTTTCATTATTTCGGCCTCGACCAGAAGAAGCTCGCCTACGCCAAGTCTGACGCGCTGGTGATGCATCCCGGGCCGATGAACCGCGGCGTCGAGATCGACTCGATCGTGGCCGACGGCGCGCAGTCGCTGATCCGCGAACAGGTCGAAATGGGAGTGGCGGTGCGCATGGCGGTGCTGGAAGCGCTCGCCCGCAACCTGCCGAACGCGTAAGAAGATGCTGACCGACCGCCGCCCGATCCTGCTCGCCAACGCCCGCGTCATCGATCCGTCGCGCGATTTCGACGGCCTGAGCGACGTCCTGATCGCCGACGGCACGATCCGCGAGACGAGGCGCGGCATTGGCGCCGCCGGCGTCCCGGAAGGCACCGACATCGTCAATTGCTCCGGCAAGATTTTGGCCCCCGGCCTGATCGACATGCGCGCCTTCGTCGGCGAGCCCGGCGCCAGCCACCGCGAGACCTTCGCTTCAGCGAGCCAGGCGGCTGCGACCGGCGGCATCACCACCATCATCTGCCAGCCCGACACCTCGCCTGTGATCGACAATTCGGCGACGGTGGATTTCGTGCTGCGCCGCGCCCGCGACACCGCAATCGTCAACATCCAGCCGATGGCGGCCTTGACCAAAGGCATGCGCGGCGAGGAGATGACCGAGATCGGCCTGTTGAAGGCCGCGGGCGCGGTCGCCTTCACCGACGGCGACAAGAGCGTCACCAATGCGCAGGTGATGCGGCGCGCGCTGACCTATGCCCGGGATTTCGACGCGCTGATCGTGCATCACACCGAAGACCCCAACCTCGTCGGCGAAGGCGTCATGAACGAGGGCGAGTTCGCCACTCGCCTCGGGCTGGTCGGCATCCCCAATGCGGCCGAGGCCGTGATGCTGGAACGCGACATGCGCCTCGCCGCGCTCACCGGCGGCCGCTATCACGCGGCTTCCCTGACCTGCATCGAGTTGCTCGAAATCCTCAAGCGCGCGCGCGAGGCGGGGCTTTCGGTCTCGGCCTCGGTCTCGATCAACCACGTCACGCTGAACGAGAACGACATCGGCCCCTACCGGACGTTTCTAAAACTGTCGCCGCCGCTGCGCACCGAGGACGACCGGCTTGCGCTGGTCGCAGCGGTCGCCTCCGGCCTGATCGACGTCATCATGTCCGATCACAATCCGCAGGACGTCGAGGTGAAACGGCTGCCGTTCGCGGAGGCCGCAAGCGGCGCGATCGGCCTGCAGACCATGCTGCCGGCGGCGCTGCGCCTGATCCATGCCGGAGAGATGGATTTCACGACCCTGATCCGCGCGATGTCGACGCGCCCGGCCGAACTTCTGGGCCTGCCCGGCGGAACACTGCGTGCCGGCGCGCCCGCCGACATCATCGTGATCGACGCCGATACGCCCTGGGTGCTCGATCCCGCCGACTTGAAGTCACAATGCAAGAATACACCGTTCGACGAAGCCCGTTTCTCCGGCCGCGTGGTGCGCACCATCGTCGGCGGACGGACGGTTTTTGAGCATGTCTGACACACGGGAAATATTCTGCAGCGGGAGGAACGGCGATGTCAGCTGATGCATTTCTGCCGGTCGCTTTCATCATCGGCTATCTCTTTGGTTCGATTCCGTTCGGCCTGATCCTCACCAAACTCGCCGGCACGCAGGACCTGCGCTCGATCGGCTCCGGCAGTATCGGCGCCACCAATGTGCTGCGCACCGGTCGCAAGGGCCTTGCGGCGGCAACGTTGCTTCTGGATATGCTGAAGAGCACCGCTGCCGTGGTCGTCGCGGGTTATTACGGTGGGCCAAATGCCGCGATGCTGGCGGCGCTCGGCGCCTTCCTCGGTCACCTCTTCCCCGTCTGGCTGAAGTTTCGGGGCGGCAAGGGCGTCGCGGTCTATATCGGCGCGCTGCTCGGCCTGTTGTGGCCGGCCGCCATTACGTTCTGCGTGCTGTGGCTCGCGATCGCTTTTGCCACGCGCTACTCCTCGCTCTCGGCGCTGGTGGCAAGTTTCGTCACGCCGATCTTGCTGTGGTGGTTCGGCCACCCCGCGCTCGCCTTGCTGTTCGCCGTGCTGACGCTGTTGTTGTTCTACGCGCACCGCGAGAACATCAAGCGATTGCAGGCCGGCACGGAAGGCAAGATCGCGGCGAAGTGACGGCGTTAGCCGTCACCCCTGCGCCAGCGCCGCCTCGACGAAACCAGCCACAGCCAGCGCACCGGCATCGTCGCCGAACCGCGCGATCACCTGCACGCCGACCGGCAGGCCGGCATCGGCGACGTAAGCGGGGACGTTGACGCAAGGGGTGCCCATCAACGTCCAGAGCTTGTTGAATTTGGTATCGCCGGTCGAGGCCAGTCCCTTCGGCGCGGCGCCCGGCGCCGAGAAGGTGACGAGCGCATCGACGCCGTCGAAGACCTCGGCCATCGCGCGCCGCGCCCGCTTCGCGATCGCGCGCGCCGCGTCATAGGCGAAGGGCGTGATGTCGCGGCTGTCGTCGAGCCTGCCGCGCAAAAGCGGCGCCATGGCGTCGTAATTCTCGCGGTATTCCCACGCAAAAGCCTGGTGCGCCTCGAATTGCTGGATGGTGGTGTGAATGCGCCAGGCCTCGGCAACGATCTCCGGCAATGCCTGCGCCCGGACTGGTGCGCCGGCGCGTTCGGCAGCGGTCGCAGCGACCCGCAGCGCCTGCTCGCTCGCCGCCTCCGCCGCGCCCGCAAACTCCTGGGTGACGATGCCGATGCGCGGCGGGTCGAGCTTGCCGTCGCGCACCAGCTCGGGCCGGTTGGTGATCGCCGACAGCCCGCGCGCGAGGTCTTCGACGCCGGCGGCAAACAGCCCGACGGTGTCGAGCGTCCACGAAAAACATTTCACGCCAACCCTGGGGAGCAGGTTGAACGACGGTTTTATCGCAGCCGCGCCGCAGAACGAGGCCGGCCGGATCACCGAACCGCCGGTCTGGGTCCCGACCGCCAGCGGAATCATGCCGGCGGCGACGGCGGCCGCCGATCCCGACGACGAGCCGCCGGGCGTATGATCGTGGTTGCGCGGATTGAGGGTGGCCGTCGGATCGTTTGCCGCGAACGCCGTCGTCGTGGTCTTGCCGATGATGGTGGCGCCGGCCTGCTTCAGCAGCATCACGACGGACGCGTCCGCGCGCGGCCGCCAGCCCTTGTAGATCGAAGAACCCATTTCGGTCGGAAAATCCGCGGTATCGATGATGTCCTTGATGCCGACCGCGATGCCGCGCAGCGGACCCGAACTTGCCGCGCGGGCGTTCCTGTCATGGCAGACGAAGGCGCCGATGGCCTTCTGCTGCGCATCGATCGCCGCCAGCGATTGCGCGATCGCATCATCGGGCGAAAGCGCGCCGGAATCGATGCGGCGCTGCAGGTCGGCGAGCGAGATCATGGGGTGTCATTTCCAGCGAAAGACAGGACCGCTTTTAGGGAATCGAATGAGATGCGGCAAGCGATAGGCGATGTCATTCCGGGGCGATGCCAACGGGTCCGCGCGAAGCGCGGCCCGATGACAGGCTCCGCATCGAACCCGAGAATACTCGTAGGATTCCGGGTCTGCGCCTGACGGCGCATCCCGGAATGACGCCACGTTCCCCCTTCCCCACACCGTCAGGTTGCTCCATGCTGCGTTCGCATGGACAGCAAGACGCCGAGCACGACCAACCTTACCGACGGCCAGCGGATCGACTGGCTGCGGCTGATCCGCAGTCGACAATGTCGGGCCGCGCACCTTCCGTTCCCTCGTCAATCATTTCGGCAGCGCGCGCACGGCGCTGGAGCGGCTGCCGGAGCTGGCGCGGCGCGGCGGCGCGACGCGCACCGCGCGGATCTGCAGCGAGGAAGACGCGCGCGCCGAGCTTGCCGCGAGCCAGCGGCTCGGCGTCAGCCTGATCGCGCCGGGCGAGGACGGCTATCCGCCGCGGCTGTCCGAGCTCGACGACGCGCCGCCGCTGCTTGGCGTGCGCGGCCTTCGCGACGCGCTGATGCGCCCCATCATCGCCATCGTCGGCTCACGCAATGCTTCCGGCGCCGGATTGAAATTCGCAGGTCACCTCGCGCGCGATCTCGGCGACGCCGGTTTTGTCATCGCCTCCGGGCTCGCGCGCGGCATCGACCAGGCGGCGCATCGCGCCAGCGTCGCGAGCGGAACCATCGCGGTGCTGGCCGGCGGACATGACCGGGTCTATCCGCCCGAGCACGAGGACCTGCTGGCGGAGATCATCGATCGCGGCGGCGCCGCGATTTCCGAAATGCCGCCCGGGCACTCACCGCGCGCGCGGGATTTTCCACGCCGCAACCGGCTGATCTCGGGCGTCGCTCTCGGCGTCATCGTGGTCGAAGCGGCGCATCGTTCGGGCTCGCTGATCACGGCGCGTATCGCCGCCGAACAGGGCCGCGAGGTATTCGCCGTCCCCGGCTCGCCGCTCGATCCGCGCGCCGCCGGCACCAACGACCTGATCAAGCAGGGCGCGACGCTGACCACCGAAGCCTCCGACGTCATCAACGCCGTCGAGCCGATCCTGGGCCGGCCGATTGCGCTGCGCGAGGGCGACGACGAGCCGCTCGCCGCCGAGCCCGATGCAGGCGATCGCGCGCGCATCATCGCGCTGCTCGGACCGACCCCGATCCTGCTCGACGATCTGATCCGGATGTCGGGGACGACGCCTGCGATCGTCCGCACCGTGCTGCTCGAACTCGAACTCGCAGGCAGGCTCGAGCGTCACGGCGGCGGTATGGTGTCGCTGATTTAGCGGCGCCATCACGCCGCATCGTCGAGACCCACGGCGGCGGGCTGGTATGATCACTGGCCTCCTTAGCCGAGATAGATCGGCGCACCCGCCGGCGATCCGGTGGAACCGCCGTCGACGAAGATCTCGGCGCTTTGCACATGGGCTGCGTCGTCGGAGGCAAGGAACAGCACCGTCTTGGCGATGTGATCGGCCTCTCCGATCCGCCCGAGCGGCGTGCTGCGCGAGATGCGCTTTTCCAGTGCCGCGAAGGCTTCCGCCGTTGGCGCCGCGCCGTTCCAGATCGGCGTGCGCGCCGCGCCCGGCGCGACCACGTTGACCCTGATGCCCCGCGGCGAAAGTTCCGAGGCCATCACCCGCGCCATTGCCCGCACGCCCGCCTTGCTGGCCGCATAGGCGGAGTAGCCGGGATTGCCGAGCACGGATATCACCGAGCCGTTCAGGATGATCGAGGCGCCGTCGTTCAGATGCGGTGCCGCCGCCTGCACAGTGAAGAACACCGCGGTGATGTTGGTCCGGATTACCTGTTCGAACGCGGCGAGCGTGGTGCCGCCGACCGGGGTATGGCCAGGAATGCCGGCATTGGCGAACAGGATGTCGAGCTTGCCGAACTTTGCGACCGCCTGCTTGATCGCAGCTTCCGTCGCCGCGATGTCGGTGGCGTCGGCTGCGATCGCGAGCGCATTCGGCCCGAGCTCTTTCGCGGCGGCTTCCAGCGTCGCCGGATTTCGGCCTGTTATGGCGACCCGCGCGCCCTCGGCCACGAACAGCCGCGCGGTCGCAAGCCCGATACCGCTGTTGCCGCCGGTGATGAATGCCGTCTTGTTCGCGAGTCGCATCGTCGTCTCCTGTCAGCTGGTTGCATTATTAAACTGAATTGCCATGTAGGGCATATGGTTTCATAATGCAACCACACAACGCCGTGATCGGCGCGGCGCATCTTGCGGGGAAAGCCATGGTGAAACGAACCAGCTTCGAAAAAGCGGAATGCCCGGTCGCGCGATCGCTGGACGCGCTCGGCGACTGGTGGTCGCTGTTGATCATCCGCGACGCGCTGCTCGGAATCCGCCGCTTCGGCGAATTCCAGAAAGACCTCGGATGCGCCAGGAACATCCTTGCGGCGCGGCTGCACTCGCTGGTCGAGCACGGCATCCTGAAAACGGTGCCGGCCTCCGACGGCAGCGCCTACCAGGAATACGTCCTTACGCCGAAGGGACGCGGGGTTTTCCCGGTGCTGGTCGCGCTGCGGCAATGGAGCGAGGAATTTGGCGGCGAGCCGGGCGGTTTTTCAACCGTACTGGTCGACCGCCACCGGGGCCGGCCCGTGCGGAAGCTTGAACTGCGCGCTCGGGATGGCCGGTTGCTCGGCGATGGCGAGACCGAAGTGCGGCCCAGTCCCGCGGCAAAACGCCGGCGGCGCGCGTAGGATCGTCCGGATCGCGATGCAATCCGGAAGTCGTCAATCCCTGTTCGCGCTTCGCAGGCCCGGAATGACAGGCCACCCGACGGGCAAATCAGTCACCGGTTTGTGCAGCCCGCTGTCAAGCCCCTTTTCGGAAAAATATTTCTGTTTTACAGAAACACAAATCACCCTATATACTTGCGTCCCGTCCCACCGAGGGGCGTTGCGCAACGTCATCAACGCGGGGCGGGATGCGGTGGACGCCGAGGGCGCGTAGACGAACGTGCCTGAGGCGGACGGCGAAGTCGTGTGGGCCTGGCACCCCGACGCTGGTGTCAAGTTCGCGTTAAGGCGCGCGGGCGACGGTGGCAAACAAGCCCGGTGCACCGGGGCGAGCACGAAGTAAGCCGTAAAACCATTGCGCGGGGAATGCCGGGTGAAACCGGTGTGACCGTGGTGACTACGCTCGTGTACTTTGTTTTTTATCGTACGCGAGGCTGCGGGCGCATCGAGCGCCCGGCATTCCCTGCGCCCTCTACTTACGAGGGAGCCGGACCAAAACGCAAACCTCGCGCAAAAAACATGCGGCGAGATCGTGGAGTTATGTCTTGTCGCCAGAGGAGCCAACGGGTCGCGCGAACGCCGGGCGGGGAAGAGATGTGAGAGATCGCGCTCCCTTCACGACAGGTTCCGCCGGCTGCGCAGCCGCAGGTACTCCTCCGCCTCCAGCCGCGCCATGGAGAGCAGGAAGCCGAGCATGTCGAGCTTGTGGCGCCGCGCCAGCCTGGCGAGTTCCGCGGCGTTTTCGGCGATGAGCGCTGCGGCCTCCTCCGGCCCGTCCTCGATGCCCGCTTCGTCCCTTCGCGAACGCCGGCGCCCGCCCGGTTGTGCCCGTCTCCGCCGCCCTGACTTGGTCAAAAACTACACCCAGCAGATAGTACTAGAAACCGCTACATCCTCTGAATGTGCAACTACAGGACGCAATTTGCAACTTTTGGGAGGTCAAGCCGGGGCCGGCAGACCTGCCATCAACATCTGTCGATTTGACAGGGGGCCCCGCCGCACCCATGTTCGCCCCAAACGGGCTTTGCGCGAATCTCGCGGAATCGGCCCTTATTTTCCCCGTAAGCCATTGGAATGACATGAATATCGTCATTGTCGAGTTGCCGGCGAAAGCCAAGACGATCAACAAATATTTGGGTGCGTCCTATGAGGTTCTGGCCTCGTTCGGCCATGTCCGGGACCTGCCGGCGAAGAACGGATCGGTCGATCCCGACGCCAATTTTCAGATGATCTGGGAGGTCGACCCCAAGGCGGCCGGCCGGCTCAACGATATCGCGCGGGCCCTGAAGGGCGCCGACCGCCTGATTCTGGCCACCGACCCCGATCGCGAGGGCGAAGCGATCTCCTGGCACGTGCTCGAGGTGTTGAAGGAAAAGCGCGCGCTGAAGGATCACAAGATCGAACGCGTGGTGTTCAACGCCATCACCAAGCAGGCGGTCTCCGATGCCATGAAGCACCCGCGCCAGATCGACGGCGCGCTGGTCGACGCCTACATGGCGCGCCGGGCGCTGGATTATCTGGTCGGCTTCACGCTCTCGCCGGTGTTGTGGCGCAAACTGCCGGGCGCGCGCTCGGCCGGCCGGGTGCAATCGGTGGCGCTGCGGCTCGTCTGCGACCGCGAGCTCGAAATCGAAAAATTCGTGCCGCGCGAATACTGGTCGCTGGTCGCGACGCTGACGACGCCGCGCGGCGAGGCCTTCGAGGCGCGCCTGGTCGGCGCCGACGGCAAGAAGATTTAACGGCTCGACATCGGCTCCGGCGCCGAGGCCGAGGATTTCAGGCGCGCGATCGAAGCCGCGAGCTTTACGGTCACGAGCGTGGAAGCAAAACCCGCGCGGCGCAATCCGCAGGCCCCCTTCACCACCTCGACGCTGCAGCAGGAGGCGAGCCGCAAGCTCGGCTTTGCGCCCGCGCATACCATGCGGATCGCGCAGCGGCTCTATGAGGGCATCGACATCGGCGGCGAGACCACCGGTCTCATCACCTATATGCGAACCGACGGCGTGCAGATCGACAATTCGGCGATCGTCCAGGCGCGCAAGGTGATCGGCGAGGACTACGGCAACGCCTACGTGCCGGAGACGCCGCGCCAGTACCAGACCAAGGCCAAGAACGCGCAGGAAGCGCACGAAGCGATCCGCCCGACCGACCTGTCGCGGCGGCCCTCCGACATGCGCCGCCGGCTCGATCCCGATCAGGCCAGGCTCTATGAGTTGATCTGGATCCGCACCATCGCAAGCCAGATGGAATCCGCCGAACTGGAACGCACCACGGTCGACATCACGGCCAAAGCCGGCGCCCGCGTGCTGGAACTGCGCGCCACCGGCCAAGTCATAAAATTCGACGGTTTTCTCGCGCTCTATCAGGAAGGCCGCGACGACGACGGCGACGACGAGGATTCCCGCCGCCTCCCCGCCATGAGCGAAGGCGAAGCCTTGAGGCGCCAAAGCCTGTCCGTCACCCAGCATTTCACCGAACCGCCGCCGCGCTTCTCGGAAGCCTCGCTGGTCAAACGGATGGAAGAGCTCGGCATTGGCCGTCCCTCGACCTACGCCTCGATCCTGCAGGTGTTGAAGGACCGCGGCTATGTCAGGCTCGAGAAGAAGCGCCTGCACGGCGAGGACAAGGGCCGCGTCGTCATCGCGTTCCTGGAGAATTTCTTCCGCCGCTACGTGGAATATGATTTCACCGCCGACCTCGAAGAGCAGCTCGACCGCATCTCCAACAACGAGATTTCCTGGCAGCAGGTCCTGAAGGATTTTTGGGGCGATTTCATCGGCGCCGTCAACGACATCAAGGATCTGCGCGTCACCGAGGTACTGGACGCGCTCGACGACATGCTCGGCCCGCACATCTATCCGCCGCGCACCGATGGCGGCGACGTCAGGCAGTGCCCGAGCTGCGGCACCGGGCGGCTCAATCTCAAGGCCGGCAAGTTCGGCGCCTTCGTCGGCTGCTCCAACTATCCGGAATGCCGCTACACCCGCCCGCTCGCTGCCGACAGCGAAGCCAGCGCCGACCGCATCCTCGGCAAGGACCCGGAAACCGACCGCGACGTCATCGTCAAGGCCGGCCGCTTCGGTCCCTATATCCAGCTCGGCGAGCAAAAGGATTATGCCGAAGGCGAAAAGCCGAAGCGCGCCGGCATTCCGAAGAACATCTCGCCCTCCGACATCGAGCTCGAAGTGGCGCTGAAACTGCTGTCGCTGCCGCGCGAAATCGGCCGGCATCCCGAAACCGGCGAGCCGATCATCGCGGGGCTCGGCCGTTTCGGCCCGTTCGTAAAGCACGAAAAGACTTATGCGAGCCTGGAAGCCGGCGACGAGGTGTTCGACATCGGGCTGAACCGCGCGGTGACGTTGATCGCCGAGAAAGTCGCAAAGGGCCCGAGCGGCCGCCGCTTCGGTGCGGATCCCGGCAAACCGCTCGGTGAGCATCCGACGCTTGGCGGCGTCGCGGTCAAGAACGGACGTTACGGCGCCTATGTCACGGCAGGCGGCGTCAACGCCACGATCCCGAGCGACAAGACGCCCGATACCATTACGCTGCCGGAAGCCATCGCATTGATCGACGAACGCGTGGCGAAGGGCGGCGGCGCCAGGCCGAAGCGTGGCGCCAGGAAGGCGAGAGCGGAAAAGCCCGCCAAGGTCGAAGTCGAAGCGCCAAAGCCGGCGAAGAAGGCGGCCGCGAAAAAATCGGCGACAAAGCCCAAGTCCGACGCCGTCAGCAAAGCACGCGCGCCGGTGACCGCGAAAACCTCGCCGGCGAAACCGCAAGCCGCCAGCAAGACGCCTGCGAAGAAGAGCGCCGGCAAGGCCAGGGGATAAAGTGGCAAAACAGCGCGCAGCTGGCTTTCCGGACCGGGACGCCATCGTCGCCTTCATCCGCGCGCACCCCGGGAACGTCGGTACACGCGAGATCGCCCGCGAATTCGGCCTGAAGAATGCGGACCGCGCCGAACTGAAACGGATTTTGGGCGAACTCGCCGACGCCGGCACCATCAAGAAGAACGGCCGGAAGGTCCGCGAGCCCGCAGGCCTGCCGGCGACCGTGATGGCCGACATCACCGGGCGTGACAGCGACGGCGAGTTGATCGCGACGCCCGCCGAATGGGACGAGGTGGAAAGCGGCGAGCCGCCGAAAATCCGCATCCATATTCCCCGCCGCCCACAGGCCGGCACCGCGGCGGGCGTCGGCGATCGCGCGCTGCTGCGCATCGAAAAACCGGACGAGCGCGAAGGCGCCATCTACCGCGGCCGCGTCATCAAGGTGATCGATCACGCCAAGACCCGCGTGCTCGGCATCTTTCGCGCGCTGCCCGAGGGCGGCGGGCGGCTGATTCCGGTCGACAAGAAGCAGGCCGGCCGCGAGTTGAACATCGCCAGGGCCGATGCCGGCGGCGCCGAGGACGGCGATCTCGTCAGCGTCGATCTCGTCCGCTCGCGCGGCTTCGGGCTCGGCTCCGGCAAGGTCAAGGAACGGCTCGGCTCGCTGAAATCGGAGAAGGCGGTCAGCCTGATCGCAATCCACGCCCGCGAAATTCCGCAAGCCTTTTCGCCCGCGGCGCTACGCGAGGCTGACGAGGCAAGGCCTGCGAATCTGAAGGGCCGCGAGGACTGGCGCGACGTGCCGCTGGTCACCATCGACCCGCCCGACGCCAAGGACCATGACGACGCGGTTCATGCCGAACCCGACCCCGATCCGAACAACAAGGGCGGCTACATCGTCAATGTCGCGATCGCCGACGTTGCCTTCTATGTGCGCCCGGGCTCGGCGCTCGACCGCGACGCGTTGAAGCGCGGCAACTCGGTCTACTTTCCCGACCGCGTGGTGCCGATGCTGCCCGAGCGCATTTCCAACGATCTCTGCTCGCTGGTGCCGGGCGAGCCGCGCGGCGCGCTCGCGGTGCGGCTGGTGATCGCAAATGACGGCCGCAAGCGCTCGCACGGCTTTCACCGCATCCTGATGCGCTCGGCGGCGAAGCTGAACTACGCGCAGGCGCAGGCCGCGATCGACGGACGGCCCGATGACACCACAGGTCCCCTGCTCGAAAAGATTCTGAAGCCGCTTTACGACGCCTATGCGGTGGTGAAGCGGGCGCGCGACGAACGCGACCCGCTCGATCTCGACATTCCCGAGCGCAAGATCCTGCTCAAG
The DNA here is from genome assembly GCA_963721135.1 of uncultured Alphaproteobacteria bacterium. Classification (GTDB taxonomy): domain Bacteria; phylum Pseudomonadota; class Alphaproteobacteria; order Rhizobiales; family Xanthobacteraceae; genus Bradyrhizobium. Next base: position 43,464 of record CAVRIB010000024.1, on the reverse strand, counting down.
GCCGACGGCACCGTCGATCGGGTGGTCGTGCCGGAGCGGCTCGATGCGCACAAGTTGATCGAAGAATTCATGATCCTTGCCAATGTGGCGGCCGCCGAAATGCTTGAAAAGAAGGCGTTGCCGCTTATCTATCGGGTGCATGACGAGCCGACGCTCGAGAAGGTTCATGCCTTGCAGGAATTTCTGAAAACGCTCGACCTGCCGTTTGCGAAAAGCGGCGCGCTGCGCCCGGCCGCCTTCAATCGCGTGCTGGCGCAGGTCAGGGGACACGACGCCGAACCGCTGGTGAACGAAGTGGTGTTGCGCTCGCAGGCCCAGGCCGAATACGCCGCCGAGAATTACGGCCATTTCGGCCTCAACCTGCGCCGCTATGCGCATTTCACCTCGCCGATCCGCCGCTACGCCGACCTCGTGGTGCATCGCGCCCTGATCCGGGGCCTCGGTCTCGGCGAAGGCGCGTTGCCGGAGAGCGAGACGGTGGAGACGCTGAACGAAGTTGCCGCGGAGATTTCGGTGACCGAACGCCGCGCCATGAAGGCCGAGCGCGAGACCGCCGACCGGCTGATTGCGCATTTTCTCGCCGACCGGATCGGGGCGACCTTCCAGGGCCGCATCTCCGGCGTTACCCGCGCCGGACTGTTCGTCAAACTCACCGACACCGGGGCCGACGGTTTTGTCCCGATCCGCACGGTGGGAACCGAATACTTCCACTACGACGAGAGCCGGCATGCGCTGGTCGGCTCGCGCAGCGGTGCCATGCACCAGCTGGGTGACGTCGTCGACGTCCGTCTGGTAGAAGCAGCGCCAGTCGCGGGCGCATTGCGATTTGAATTGCTGTCCGAGGGCGGCCTCGCGCCGCGCGGCAAGCGCCAGGGTGCTTCGAGGGTGCAGGCCAAGGCCCATCCGGGCCGGAGTCCGGCGAGGGACGACCGCAAGCCAGGCAAGACCAGGTCCGGCAAATCGAGGAAAGGCAAATCATGGAAACCATGAGCGCACATCCGATTGTCTGGAGCCGGGAAACCGCGGCCACCGAAAAGCGCGACGTCTGGACCGCGCTGAAACGCGGCTTCCGTGGCCGCTGCCCGCGCTGCGGCCAGGGCAAGCTGTTTCGCGCCTTCCTCAAGGTCGCCGATCACTGCGAGGTTTGCGGGCTCGATTTCACGCCGCACCGCGCCGACGACCTGCCGGCCTATCTCGTGATCGTCATCGTCGGCCACATGGTGGTGCCGCTGGCGCTGTTCATCGAAACCAACTATTCGCCGCCGGTGGGACTGCAGCTGGCGATCTATCTGCCGCTGACGCTGGTCGCCTCGCTGTTGCTGCTGCAGCCGGTGAAAGGCGCCGTGATCGGGCTGCAATGGGCGCTGCGCATGCACGGGTTTGACGAACAGAATCCGACGGAATAGGCCGAAGCGATCTCAAGAAAAGAAATGGCATGGGGGAAGCGGGAGTGAAATGAGCGAGACCGTCAAGGAAGAGAAGGAAGCCGATCATCATCCCTACCGCCGCCCCGTCGACGCCGCCACGCTGATCCTGGTCGATCGGAGCGCCTCAACGCCGAAAGTGCTGGTCGGCAAGCGCCACGACAAGGTGGTGTTCATGCCCGGCAAATTCGTCTTTCCCGGCGGGCGTGTCGACAAGAGCGACAATCGCGTTCCCGTGGCCGCTTCAATCCCGACAGCGCTCGAAGCAAATCTTTTGAAGGGCAGCCCCAAGATCGCGCCCTCGCGCGCGCGTTCGCTTGCCGTTGCCGCAATCCGCGAGGCCTGCGAGGAAACCGGGCTCTGCCTGGGGCGGAAGAGCAACGGCGCCGTGCCTGATCTCAAAGGCGCGTGGAAACCCTTTGCCGACGCAGGCCTGTTGCCCGACCCCTCCGGCCTGTTTCTGATCGCGCGCGCGATCACCCCGCCCGGACGCGTGCGGCGCTTCGATACCCGCTTCTTCACCGCGGATGCCTGCGCCATCGCCTATCGCGTCGAAGGCGTGATCCATGCCGATGCCGAACTCGTGGAACTGGTCTGGGTCGAGATCGGCTCGAAACCGCTCGCCGACCTGCATCCGATGACCCGGAATGTTCTGGGAGAACTGGAAAGGCGGCTCGCCACCGGCCCGCTTCGCCACGACGCGCCGGTGCCATTTTTCCATTTCTACGGCGGCAAGATGCAGAAGGATATTTTGGGGGCGTAGGGGCCCCTCCGTCATTCCGGGGCGCGCGAAGCGCGAACCTCAGATGTGCAATTGCACATCGGGGAATCTCGCGCAACAACCTCTGGATTCCGGGTCTGCGCCTTCGCGCATCCCGGAATGACGGTGCGGAGATCGAACGATGACAAAACGTCAACTCCGGCTCGGCGCGTTCATGCGGCCGGTCAGCATTCACACCGGCGCCTGGCGCTATCCCGGCGCGTGGCCAGATGCCAATTTCAATTTTTCCCACATCAAGCAGCTGATCCGGAAGCTGGAGAGTGGCAAGTTCGACGCCTTCTTCATGGCCGACCATCTGGCCGTGCTGAACATGCCGATCAATGCGCTCAAACGCAGCCATACCGTGACCTCGTTCGAGCCGTTCACGCTATTGTCGGCGCTCTCAGCGGTCACCGAGCATATCGGGCTGATCGCGACAGGTTCGACCACGTTCGATGAGCCTTATCACGTCGCCCGCCGCTTCGCCTCGCTCGACCACATCAGCGGCGGCCGCGCCGGGTGGAACATCGTCACCACCTCCAATCCGGACGCGGCGCTGAACTTCGGACTCGACGATCACATGGAGCACGCCGAGCGCTATCGCCGCGCGCGCGAGTTCTACGATGTGGTGACGGGCCTGTGGGATTCCTTTGCCGATGACGCCTTCGTCCAGGATGTCGAAGCCGGGCTTTATTTCGATCCCGACAGGATGCATGTGCTCGATCACAAGGGAAAATATCTCTCCGTGCGCGGGCCGCTCAACATCGCCCGCCCGGTGCAGGGCTGGCCCGTGATCGTGCAGGCCGGCGCGTCCGACGACGGCCGGCAGCTCGCCGCCGAGACGGCGGAAGCCGTATTCACCGGCGGCGGCAGCCTCGCCGACGGGCAAAAGCTATATGCCGACATCAAGGGCCGCATGGAAAAGGTCGGGCGCAATCCGGAGCACCTCAAGATCCTGCCCGGCGCCTTCGTCGTGGTCGGCGACAGCGTCGAGGAGGCGAAAGAGAAACGCGCTTTGCTCGACAGCCGCGTGCACTACGACAGCGCGATCGCCTCGCTCTCGGTGCAGCTGGGCACCGACGCCTCCGGCTTCGATCCCGACGGGCAGTTGCCGCCGATTCCCGAAACCAATGCGAGCAAGAGCGGCCGCCAGCGCCTCGTCGACGCCGCCGCACGCGACAAGCTCACGGTGCGTCAGCTGGCGCAGCGTGTTGGCGGCTATGGCGGACTGTCCTTCGTCGGCACGGCCTCGACGATTGCCGACCAGATGGAGCAGTGGCTGACGAGCTACGGCTGCGACGGTTTCAACATCATGTTCCCGTTCCTGCCCGCGGGTCTCGACGATTTCGTCGACAGAGTGGTGCCGGAACTGCAGAAGCGCGAAATCTTCCGCAAGGAATATGAAGGCCGCACGCTGAGGGAAAATCTCGGCCTGCCGCGGCCGAAGAACCGCTTCTTCGAGGCCTGAAGTCTACCGCGGCGAGCCGATCAGGCTGGACGATGCGCGCGGAGGAAGGAGCGGATCTGACGCACCGCCAGCGGTATCCGCTCCTTGGGCTCCTTCCACGGGAACATGCTGACTTCCGCGTTCGGCGCGAGCATCGCCGTTTCCATGGCCACCGCATAGGGATGCGCCGGGACATCGTCGGGGAGGATCAGCACCGGTGTGGGGCAATTGCGCACGAAATCGCGCGTCACGGTGAAGACGAAATCGGGATTGGTGCGGTACATCCTGGTCAGGAACCTGTCGACCATCTCCATCGTGAGTTCGGGCCGGCGCTTGACGAGGTCCGGGCCCCAGTTCTTCATGTTGTTGTCGTAGAACAGATCGCGCATCTCCGGACGCGATCCGCTGGGCTGCGCCAGCACGGCCGCGACGATTCGATTCTGGGCGCGCCGCAACAGGTTCCAGATCATCGGACCGCCGATGCAGAAACCCATCACCATGAACTTGTCGATGCCGAGATGATCCATGAGGCCGAGCTGGTCGTCGGTGTGGGAATCCCAGGGACGGTCGATCTCGAGCGGGCCTGTGGACTGACCGGGGTTGGCGTTGCGCAGGTCGAAAGCGACGCAGCGGTATTCATTTCCGAACTCCTCGATCGCGTTGAAGGGCGGATAGGTGCCGGTGATGCCTGCGATCGTCGAGTTAAGTCCCCCGCCGGCGATGAGCAACATCGGAAAGCCGGAGCCTCCTTCCATGAAGTGGATGCGAACGGCGCCCTTCTCATAAAACCTCATGACGGCTCCTCCCTGCCCGGCCTCGTCAGTAACACGGCTTCCGTGGACGCTGAAGGGCGGGTCTGCCCCGCCCAAAAGCCATGGCTTTGCAGGTCAATCGCGGGAAATCATGGCTGTCATTGCCCGCAAAACCTTGACTTTGCGCGGATCGAGGCTAGGTTGCGCGGCAAACGCGGGCCGATTGGCCGGCTCGAAATTCCCTAACATATTTGAGGTTGCGAACATGGCCAAAGCGGTCACCATCAAGGTCAAGCTGGTTTCCTCGGCGGATACCGGTTTCTACTACGTCGCCAAGAAGAATTCGCGCACCATGACCGAGAAGCTGGTCAAGAAGAAGTACGATCCGGTCGCGCGCAAGCACGTCGAATTCCGCGAAAGCAAGATCAAGTAAGATCGCGGGAACGTTGCTGACTTCAACGGGGCCTCGCGGCCCCGTTTTTATTTTGGCTATGCGGTAGCCAGTTGCGGCGGCCGGGTCGGCCGCATCAGCGCGAACGCGACCTGGACGATCCCCGCCGTCAGGCCCACGGCGACGCCGATGCGCCAGGCCAACGTGTAGGAGCCGAGCGCGTCGTAGATCAGCCCGCCGCCATAGGCGCCCACAAAACTGCCGAGCTGGTGGCTCATGAAGGCGAGCCCCTGGATCATCGCCTGCCATTGCAGTCCGAACAGTTCGGCGACCGCGCCCGCCACCAGCGGCCCGACCCCGAGCCAGAGGAAACCCATGATCGCGCCGAACAGCAGCGTTGTTTCCGGCGTCGGCGGCAGCATGAAATACCAGGCGAGCGCCAGCGACCTGAAGAAGTAGATTCCACCCAATAGCGCCAGCTTGTTCCAGCGCTGGCCGGCCCAGCCGAAGAACAGGCTGCCGAGCACGTTGAAGCCGCCGATCACGCCGAGCGTCTGCGCGCTCAGCATCGGATCCATGCCGCAGATCGCCAGATAGGACGGCAGATGCGTGGTGATGAAGACGAGCTGCATGCCGCAGACGAAATAGGCGCAGGTCATCACCACGAACGACGCATTGCCGAAGGCGACTTTGGCTGCCACCCCGGCCGAGGTGTCGGCGATATCGTCGTGAGCGCGCGGCGGCAATGGAATCTTGTCCACCTTGCCGGCGAACCAGGCCGCGGGCAGCAGCGCCAGCGACAAGACGATGAAGCCCGCGAGGCCCGTCCTCCAGCCGTAATCTTCATTGAGCAACTGTCCGATCGGCGCCGACAACAGCGCGCCAAGCGAGCCCGCCGCCGAGACGATGCCGAGCACCGTTGAGCGCACGCTCGCAGGTACCGCCCGCGTCGCCACCGACATCGCAATTGCAGCGGCGGTGCAGGCGAGCGACGTCCCGATCAGCACGCCGGCGCCCAGCATGATGCTGAGAAACCCATGCGCGCTCGCCATCAGCACGAGCCCGGCGATGTAGAACAACGCGCCGGCCATCATGATGACGCGAAAGCCATAGCAGACGGTCAGCGCGCCCGCGAGCGGCTGCAGGAATCCCCAGGCGAGGTTTTGCACGGCGATGGCAAGCGTGAAGTCGGAAACCGAAATCCCGACGTCGCGGGTCAAGGGCTGCAGGAAGATACCGAGCGATTGGCGCAGGCCCATGCTCAAGCTCAGCATCAACGAGGCGCCGATCAGAATGGGAAGCGTCGGGCGGAGCAGTCGCAGCAGGGTCATTTTCTTGTTCTCCGTTGCCAGGGCCGGTTCGAAAACCGCGGCCTGCCGTCACATCGGCCTTGATTACACCGGTCTGTGTAACTATGGTGATGCCGTCGGCTTTGTCAAGCCCGAATAACACAGGTCTGTGTAATCATGCCGTCACCCAGAAAACCGGACATGAAGCAGCGGATTCTCGATACCGCCGACCGGCTGTTCTATCTGCACGGCATTCGCGCCATCGGCGTGGATACGGTCGCCGCCGAGATCGGCATCTCCAAGCGCACGCTTTACAACCATTTTCCCTCCAAGGATGAGTTGATCAAGGCTTACCTGGCGCGCCGATCCGTCACCATGCCGCCCTCCGACAAGCCGCCGGTCGAACAAATTCTCGGCACCTTCGATTCGCTGAAGCGGCGCTTTGGGGCAAAAGATTTTCGCGGCTGCCCGTTTGTCAACGCGGTGACGGAACTGGGCGCGGAGGACCACGCGGTGCGCAAGATCGCGACCGCCTTCAAGGATGGCCGCCGCGCCCGTTTCCGCGACCTGCTGAAGCAGCTCGGTGCCGCCGATCCGGACCGCGTGGCGACGCAGCTGCAGCTTCTGGTCGATGGCGCGATCGCCGCCGATCTCGTTCACAACGATCCGTCGATGGCGGTCGCCGCGAAGCAAGCCGCAAGGGTGTTGCTTAGGAATGCGGGGGTGAGCGTTGACGTGGAGACGCCGTCGTCGTCGCCGCGGAAGCGGCGGTCCGCACGCCACAACGGTGCCACGTAGGGCTGGCGGCAGCTACGCCGCCTGCGCCACCACGCGGTTGCGGCCGTCGTGCTTGGCGCGGTAGAGCGCGGTGTCGGCGCGCTTGAGCACGTCGGCCACCGCCTCGCCTTTCAGTTCGAGGGTCGAGAGCCCGATCGAGATCGTGACCTCGATGCGCTTGGTGCCCTTGTTGACGGCAAAAGGCTCGCCGGCGATCGAGCGCCGCAGCCGCTCCGCCACCATACCGGCCACGTGCAGGTCGGTCTCCGGCATCACGATGACGAATTCCTCGCCGCCGTAGCGGCAGGCGAGATCGATGCCGCGGATCGACTTGCGGACCCGCACGGCGAATTCGCGCAGCACGTCGTCGCCGGCGTCGTGGCCGTAGTTATCGTTGATCGACTTGAAGAAATCGATGTCCAGCATCATCAGCGCGAGCGGCTTGCCGCGGCTTGCGGCCTGCTCGGCCAGCGTTCCCAGATGGCTCTCCATGTAGCGGCGATTATGCAGGCCGGTGAGCGCGTCCGTGATCGCCATCTCGATCGAGTTCTGCACATTGTCGCGCAGATGATCGGTGTAGCGGCGCTTGCGGATTTGCGTGCGCGCCCGCGCCAGCAGCTCGTTCTTGTCGACCGGCCGCAGCAGGTAATCGTTGACCCCGATCTCGAGCCCACGCAACAGCCGCGTGTTGTTGTCGGCATCCGCAATGGCGAGGATCGGCACCTGGCGGGTCCGCTCCAGCGAGCGCGCCTGGCTGCACAGCCGCAAGCCGTCGAAATTGTCGAGCCCCAGCGAGACGATCAGGAGATCGTAATTGCCGTCGGCGGCGTGAAACACCGCTTCCCCGGGATTGGTTTCGACGTCGACGGTGTGCTCGGCGGAAAGCACGGGCGCCAGCCGCTCATAGGACGACGGCCGGTCGTCGACCAGCAGAATGCGCCCGCCCTTGCCGGTATCGGCCACCGCGCTGCGCTCCGGCGCCTGCACCCCGATCTCGAGCGAGGTGATGGCGCGCATCCGCAACTCGTCGGTCATCATCTTCAGCCGCGTCAGCGAACGCACTCGCGCGATCAGCACGATGTCGGACACCGGTTTGGTCAGGAAATCGTCGGCACCGGCCTCGAGCCCGCGCACGCGATCGGCCGGGCTGTCGAGCGCGGTGACCATCACCACCGGAATGAAATGGGTCGCCGGGTTGGATTTCAGCCGGCGGCAGACCTCGAAACCGTCGATGTCGGGCATCATGACGTCGAGCAGAATGATGTCGCATTCGGCGCGCGCGCAGATCGACAGCGCCTCGGCGCCGTTGCAGGCGGTCAGCACATCGAAATATTCCGCCGACAGCCGCGCCTCCAGCAGCTTGACGTTGGCGGGAACATCGTCGACGACCAGAATACGCGCGGACATCAAGTTTCCCCTAGCCGATAAAACGTCGAACGGTTTCAATGAATTTGCCGACGGAAATCGGCTTGGACAAATATGCTTCGCAACCGCCCTCGCGGATGCGTTCCTCATCGCCCTTCATGGCGAACGCGGTCACCGCCACCACCGGGATCGAACGCAATTCAGGATCGTCCTTGATCCAGCGCGTCACTTCGAGGCCGGACACCTGCGGCAGCTGGATATCCATCAGGATCAGATCGGGATGCAATTTGCGGACAAGGTCGAGCGCCTCGAAGCCGTTCGACGTGCCCGAGGTCTGGTAGCCGTGCGCTTCCAACAGATCGCGAAAGAGCTTCATATTGAGCTCATTGTCCTCCACGATCAGGACGGTTTTTGCCATCCCGTCCCTCCAATCCCCAACGTGCAGGCCAAGCCTGCGGTGCACCGCGCACCGCCGGACGGCGTGTCAAAAAGTGAAATCAAACTAGCGCCAGATTCGCTCTAACCCGTTAAGCCCGAGTGCCATCTTTATGCGGCGTGGTTTCCACTTGCTTGAACAGGTTCTGCAGACTCGGGCATGATGGTTTTGAAAATAGAGACCAGAAGTTAGCGAAAGGCAAATATCGCGGTTGAAAAAGCCCGTTCAAAATCCCCGGGAAGTCGCTGAAATCGTTGCGATTCAGGCGCTTTCCTTCATTGCCGGCGAGCCTGAGCGGCTGGGACTGTTCCTGGCCGAAAGCGGTTTAGGCCCGGAAACCCTGCGCAGTGCTGCCCATGATCCGCGATTCCTCGCTTCGGTGCTCGATTTCGTGATGCGCGATGACGCAACCGTGAAGGCGTTCGCGAGCGTCTCGCAGCTTCACCCCACCAACATCGCCGCCGCTCACCAGGCGCTCAACGATCCCAAATGGGAGCGCGAGGTGCCGTGAATTCCACCGCGCCAGCATGGGAGGCAACGACCTGCTTTTGCCGGGACTGTCTCCGTGATCTGGACATTGCGGCCAGGCGATGCGGCGAATGCGGCTCGCCGCGCCTCGTCCGGCACCATGCCCTTCCCGCGCTGACGCTCGCCCATATCGACTGCGACGCCTTCTACGCCACCGTCGAGAAACGCGACAACCCGGAACTCGCCGACAAGCCCGTCATCATCGGCGGTGGCAAGCGCGGCGTGGTATCGGCGGCGTGCTACATCGCCCGCACCTTTGGCGTGCGTTCGGCGATGCCGATGTTCAAGGCGCTGGCGCTGTGTCCGTCCGCCATCGTGATCCGTCCCGACATGGCGAAATATGTGCGGGTCGGCCGCGAAGTGCGCCAGGCCATGCAGGCGCTGACGCCCCTGGTCGAGCCGCTTTCGATCGATGAGGCCTTTCTCGATCTAGCGGGCACCCAGCGGGTGCACGGCATGATCCCGGCCAAGGTTTTGGCGCGCTTTGCGCAAGACGTCGAGCGGGACATCGGGATCACGGTTTCCGTCGGGCTCTCCTGCAACAAGTTCCTCGCCAAGATCGCCTCCGACCTCGACAAGCCGCGCGGCTTTGCAGCGCTCGACCAGGACGAGGCGCGCGCGATGCTCGCGGCAAAGCCGGTCGGATTCATTTTCGGCGTCGGGCCGGCGACGCAGGAACGATTGATCCAGCGCGGCTTCCGCGCCATCGCCGACCTGCAACGCGCTGAGGAAGCCGAATTGATGAAGCAGTTCGGTTCGGAAGGCCGAAGGCTGTGGCGGCTGGCGCGCGGCATGGACGATCGCCTCGTCGTGCCTGACAGGGGCGCCAAGACCATTTCCAGCGAAACCACCTTCGAGAACGACATCCGCGATTTCGCCACGCTGGAGAAGCTGTTGTGGCGGCTGTCGGAAAAGGTTTCCACGCGGCTCAAGAACGGCGACCTTGCGGGATCGACCATCACGCTGAAGCTGAAGACCGCCGATTTCCGGCAGCGCACCCGCTCGCAATCGATTGCCGCCCCGACGCAGCTGGCGGCGAAGATCTTTGCCGTGACGCGCGAAATGCTGGCGAGGGAAATCGACGGCACGGCCTTCCGCCTGATGGGCACCGGCGTCAGCGCGCTGCGCGCCGGCTCCGAGGCCGACGACACCGACATGCTCGACCGCCGCTCGGCCGATGCCGAACGCGCGATGGACGATCTGCGCAAAAAATTCGGCCAGACGGCGGTGATCAGGGGCATTGCCTATGACGGACCGGAGAAGGCGGAGGAGTAGAGCCGGTCATTCGTGCCCCGGATGCCGCGCAGCGCGCAAGCGGTGCGCTGCTGATCCGGGGCCCATATTATTACTCGGCCAGGACAGGTCCCGGCTCTGCGGTGCATCGTGAAGGACGCTGCACTGCGTCCGGGACACGTCGTGCCGTCACTTACACGGCTTGGCGTCCTTCGCGTCGAATTTTCCCATCGCGCCGGAAATGACGAAATCATTGTAGTCCAGCACCAGCGCGCGGGAGACGCCGTTTTCGAACAACTCGAACGACATCGCATAGACCGGCGTCTGCTCGCCCTCCTTCGCCTTGGCGTCGCGGTCGTAATAGCTCACCGTCACCGGCCAGCGTGTCAGCGATCTCATGGCATCGTTGGTGATCGAAGGATCAGGCGTCGCGGTCGCGGTGCCGGCCGGGATCGGCTGCCCGATCACGCTTAGCGTATTGTAGACCTTCTCGCCATTGTCCGAGCCGTCATAGACCATCAATTCGAGCAGCGATTTTCCTTCTTTCGCGGCGGCGATGATGCGCCGGATCTGCTCGGTCGGAAATACGGTTGCGCCGTCGAGGGTGAACGTCTTGACCTCCGGCTGTTTCAACTTGACGGTGATGTGGTCGCCGGTCCGTTCCGCCACCCCATCGATGGGACTGGAGTCGCCGTCGTTCATGCGGGTGTCGATCTTGAAACGATAGCTCTTGCCCTCGGCATCCTCCCAGGAGCTCGAGCGCAGATCGCTCAGGGTTACCTTGCCCTCGCCGCTGTTCAGCTCTGAAACCTGCCGGAAATCCGAGGTGTAGCCTTCGCAGGGGCTGCCGGAGAAATTGTAGAGGATCCGGCCGCGAGCATTGTCGATCGAGGCCGCGCCGCGCGATTTCACCAGGCTGAGATCGTAGAGCGCCTCGTGCGGCAGAAACGCGGTCGTGGCCGCGGCGGTCGCCTGGGTGAACGTACAAGCCCATCCGGCAGCCGCGGCAGCCGTTAGCAGGAGCAATCGGCTGGGCTGAATCCGAAACCGGCGGGCCATGGGGGAAGTCCTCGAGGGAAAGGGTTTGTGAATCGCAAGCTTATTCATCGCCCTATTGCGCCGCAACTAGGGCCATTTCACAAAAACGTACGGCCGCAGGCGCTCACTTGCCCCGTTTTTCGGCATTTCAGGGCTGCCGGGCGCTCGCCTTGCATGTGAGGACGCGATGCGCGAAACAAAGCCGCCCCGACCGGAGGTCGTTTCGGGCGCTGGTCTTAAGAAAACGGGGACGAACATATGGCGGGTACGGTCGAGCAGAAATTGGCGGCGCAGGGCGTGGTGTTGCACCAGGCGCCAAGCCCGGTGGCGAACTACGTCGGTTTCGTGCGCACCGGAAACCTGCTGTTCGTTTCGGGACAGGTTTGCTTCGACCCGCAGGGCAAGCTGATCGCCAAGGGCAAGTTGGGCGCCGGCGTCACCGTGGAGCAAGGCGCCGCCGCAGCGCGCGGTTGCGCCATCAATCTGCTGGCGCAAGTCAAGGCTGCGCTCGGCGACCTCGACAAGGTTGTCCGCGTGGTCAGGCTCGGCGGCTTCGTCAATTCGGCGCCGGATTTTCTGGACGGACCGAAAGTGCTGAACGGCGCCTCTGACCTGATGGTAGCAGCCTTCGGCGACAAGGGCCGCCATGCCCGCACCACCGTCGGCGTCGCGTCGCTTCCCGCCGATGCGTCCGTGGAAGTCGAGGGCACCTTCGAGGTCTCCTGAAGCGGAGTTTTGCAACGTGCGCGCGCCCGACTGGCTCACCGCGCGGCCGGTGGCCCATCGGGGGCTGCACGACGCCAAACGCGGCATCATCGAGAACATGCCGGGTGCGGCACTGGCCGCGGTCGAGGGCAACTTCTCCATCGAATGCGATATCCAGCTCACCGCCGATGGCGAAGCGATGGTGCATCACGACGACGAGCTGGGCCGCCTCACCGAAGGAAGCGGCGCGCTGCTCGGAAAGACCGCGGCCGAGCTCAAGGCGGTCAGGTTCAAGGGGACCTCCGAGCGCATGATGTCGCTCGGCGATCTCTGCGCGCTGGTCGGGGGCCGCGTGCCGCTGGTGATCGAAGTCAAAAGCCATTTCGACGGCGACCGCAAACTGGTCAAGCGGATGGCCGAAGTGCTCGCCGGCTATTCCGGACCCGCGGTCGGCATGTCGTTCGACCCCGATCAGGTCGTGGCGTTGCGCGAGCTCCTGCCGGAGCGGCCGCGCGGCATCGTCGCCGAGCGCAGCTACAGCGAAGCCGATTGGCCGGAGGCGACAGCAGCCCAGCGCCGCGGCATGCTGCATCTTCGGCACGCGTTCCGCACCCGGCCGCATTTCGTCGCCTATTGGGTCAACGAATTGCCGGCGCCGGCACCGTGGATCGCGCGCCACATTTTCGGCCTGCCGCTTCTGACCTGGACCGTGCGCACCCCCGAGCAGCGCGAGCGGGCGGCGCGCTACGCCGATCAGATGATCTTTGAGGGATTTTTGCCGGGAACTTGAGATGCTCCCGCACGCCCTTGAAGTCGCCCGTGCAATGCACGATGTTTGCATGCGTCACCATGGGCGATGACTGTCGCAACTCTTGACCGGTTCAAAATCGTCGATGGATTCATCCGAAATCACCCTCGAAGCCGTCGCATCCGTCAGTCAGATTCCGGCTGAGGACTGGGATGCCTGCGCCAATCCGGCTTCCCGTGCCGATGGTCTCGCCACACCCGCTTCACCCGGCGCCGCAGGCAACTTCTGCACCGGGTCAAAAGCCGCCTACAACCCCTTTATTTCCCATGCGTTTTTCTCGAGCCTGGAAGCTTCCGGCTCGGCCAGTGCGCGGACCGGCTGGGGACCACGGCATCTTCTGGCCCGGCTCGACGACGCGATCGCCGGGATCGTGCCCTGCTACCTGAAATCGCATTCGCAAGGCGAGTACGTGTTCGACCGCGGCTGGGCCGATGCCTATGAGCGCGCCGGCGGCCGCTACTATCCGAAGCTGCAGGTCTCCGTTCCCTTTACGCCGGCGACCGGGCGGCGCCTCCTGATCCGCGATGGCGTCGACCGCGAGCGGATCGCAGTGGCGCTCGCGAACGGGCTGGTGGCGCTGTGCGGGGTGACCAAGGCCTCATCGGTGCATGTCACCTTCGCGCCCGAAGCCGAATGGAAGTTGCTGGCCGCGCAGGGCTTCCTGCAGCGCACCGACCAGCAGTTTCACTGGCATAATGAAGGCTACGGAAGTTTCGACGACTTCCTTGCGACGCTGAATTCGCGTCACCGCAAGGCGATCAAGCGCGAGCGGCGCGAGGCGGTCGCAAACGGCATCACCATCCATGCGCTGAGCGGCAGCGATATCACCGAAGACGCCTGGGACGCCTTCTTCGCCTTCTACATGGAGACCGGCTCGCGCAAATGGGGCCGGCCGTACCTCAACCGCGCGTTCTTCTCGCTGATCGGCGAGAGCATGGCCACGGACGTGCTGCTGGTCATGGCGAAGCGCAACGGCCGCTGGATCGCCGGCGCCATCAACTTCATCGGCTCCGATACCCTGTTCGGCCGCAACTGGGGCGCGATCGAGCATCACCCGTTCCTGCATTTCGAGGTCTGCTACTACCAGGCGATCGATTTTGCGATCCGGCGCGGCCTGAAGACGGTGGAAGCCGGCGCGCAGGGCGAGCACAAGATTGCGCGCGGCTATCTCCCGCAAACCACTTTTTCCGCGCATTACATCGCCGATCCTGACCTGCGCCGTGCGATCGCCGATTATCTCCGGCGCGAGCGCGCCTATGTCGCGGAAGCCGGACGCGAACTCAGCGAAGCCGGACCGTTCCGCAAGACCGATCCCTCATCTTGAGGTATACAAGAAAATTCCGGGAGAGCCCATGACCGCCTACGATCCCCAAAACCCCTTCGCAAAGATCCTGCGCGGCGAGTTTCCGAGCTACAAAGTCTATGAGAACGACCACGTTCTCGCCTTTCTCGACATCATGCCGCGCTGCCCCGGGCATACGCTCGTGATTCCGAAGGCGCCGGCCCGCAACGTCCTCGATATTTCGGAAGAGGATTTCGTCCACGTCGCGCGCGCCACGCACAAGATCACGCGCGCCGCCATGAAGGCGTTCAAGGCCGACGGCATCACCCTGCAGCAGTTCAACGAGCCCGCGGCCGGACAGGTGGTGTATCACCTGCACGTGCACGTGATGCCGCGCCACAACGGCATCGCACTATTGGCGCCCGCCAGCCGCAAGGAAGACGGCAAGGTGCTGGAAGAGCATGCCGCAAAACTGGTGGCGGCGCTGAAGTAGGTCACCGCGCCCCGGACGCGGTGCGGCGCACTTCACCTACGGTGAAGACGCTAGAACGGCCTGGTGATGGGCATTTGCGAAAAATCACAGAGTGCGTCGCCCAAAAGGATAATGCTATTCGGACCTAAGCTTGTCTCAAGCCATAGCCGTTGAGATCCGGGGTAGGTCTGGACGCGAGCCGCGTTGAGTCCGCTAAATTTTCGCTCCACGCCACCAATAGTGCAAGTTATGGAGCACGTCGTGTTTTCGCCGCCGCACCAAAACTTCGCCACCGTGGTGGGGCTGGTTGCCGGACCTGGAAATTGATCGGCTAATCCGATTGATGCGTGAACGGTAACCCCAACCATAATGCACGCGATTTTCAATGCCCGTCTCATTTTGTCGTTCCCTTCAAGTATATGATACCGCAAACGGCGTAATATCTTATCTTCGTCGCTACCGTGGTTGCGAGTCAACCCCAGGTCGCAATTCGACATCAAAGGCGACGGCAAGGTGCCGGAGAAGTATGCGGCCAAGCTAGTCGCGGCCGGAAGTAAGCCACCGTTTCCCGGACACAGCGCAGGGCACCATAAGGGCGCTCACGCGCGTCTTCAACGCGCTATGGCGATGCACCGCAGGACCCATGGACCCCGGATCAGCAGCGCACCGCCGGGGTCGCGCTACGCGCGATCCCGAGCGCGGCGCGCAGCATCCGGGAACGCACACGCGGTCACTCCGCCTCGACATCCCCCGCCTTCTGCGCCACCAGCGGAGAAAATTCACAGCGGTCGGGCTTCAGGTCGATCAGCGGCGTCTCGTCGAGGCAATCGAGCCCGCGCACGAACACCGTGTTGCCCTCGACCTTGACCAGCTTGACGATCGAGGTGCCGATCGGGTTCGGCCGTTGCGGCGAGCGCAGCGAGAACGTGCCGCGCGCGGACGGATTGTGCTTCGGGTTTTGCAGCACGAGATCGCGGCGCGACTGGTGCAGCCAGTAGATCACTTCGAGATTCGAGTAGAAATCGATGCCTTTCAGCGCCGGCACCCACGGCTCGAAGATTTCGAGTCGGCACACCGGACCTTCCTGACTGCCCTGCCGCGGCGTATCCTGGCGCGAGGTCCAGGGCGTGCGGATGCGGCCGATGAAGACGAGGCCGGCGTCGCGCGGGGTTGGTATTTCGACGGCGAGTTCGCCCTCGCGGAGTTCCTTGTCTCGAACCATGTTCTCAATCCAGCGTAATATTCTGCGCCTTGATCACGCCCGACCAGCGCGCGCGGTCGGCATCGATGAATTCCTTGATGGCGGCGGGCTTGCGCGGACGGAGCGCCGTAAAGCCAACCTTCTCGATCGCGGCCCGGAAATCGGCGTCATTCATCACCCGGTCGAGACCGTCGGTTAGAATCCGGGCCACGTCATCCGGCAACCCCGCGGGCGCCGCAACCGCGTTCCAGACGCTGACGAAATAGTCGGGATAGCCGCTCTCCGCAATGGTCGGGACGTCAGGCAGATCGGAATGCCGCTGCGGCGAACTGATGCCAAGCGGCCACAGCATTCCGGATCGGATCGGCGGTAGCGCCGTGCTCACGGATTCGAACATCAGCTGGATCTTGCCGGACATCACATCGGTGAGCGCGGGAGCCGCGCCCTTGTAGGGGATATGGGTCATCTCGATGCCGGCCATCTGCTTGAACATCTCGGCGGCAAGATGGGTAAAGCTCCCCGTGCCGGACGAACCGAAATTGAGCTTGCCCGGGTTCTGTCTGGCATAGGCGACGAATTCCGCGATGGTTTTTGCCGGCACGGAAGGATTGACGCAAAGCACCACCGGCACTTCGGTCACCAGCGCCAGCATCCGGAAATCCCGGGCCGGATCGTAGGACAGCTTTTTGTACAGTAACGGATTGAGGATGAGGACCGAACCTGACGTGCCGAACAGCGTGTAGCCATCGGGCTCGGCACGCGCCACCGTTTCGGCCCCAATGGCGCCCTGCGCGCCCGGCTTGTTCTCGACATACACCGCTTGCTTGAGATCCCTGCCGAGATAATCAGCCAGCAGCCGGCCGAAAATATCGGTCGGCCCGCCCGCCGCATAGGGAATGACCAGCCTGATCGGGCGCGACGGAAAATCCGCCGCGCGCGCATGGAGCGCCACCGCGATTGCGGCAACCATGCCGAGGCAGAAAATCAGGGCCGATCGTGGCCACGAACCCATGCCGTCACCCTACGCTCGAATTTCCCGACAGTATCAGCCGAGCCACCATTTGCCAGCCAGCATCACGAGCTCGCCGCAGATCACGCCGGCCAGGGTCGAGCGCCGGCTCGCGAGGAAGGCGGCAAATCCGGCGGCCACGGCGGCAAAGCGCAGCCAATCCGGCACGCTCGCCAGCGCGCCCGGCGGTTGCAGCAGGATTTGGGCGATGACACCGGCCAAGATCGCGGTCGCCACCGCCCTCACCCAGACCAGCGCCTGCGAACCCTCATCGACGCTGCCGCCGAGCCAGAGCCCGATCATTCGCCAGATTTCGTTGGGCAGGAAGCCCGCCAGCACGAGTACCGCGAGCGCATGCCAGTCGCCGACGAAATCGCTCATAGCTGCTCCCGCCACCGGTGCACGGCATAGGCGATGGTGCCGGCCGACACGCCGCTGATCAGAATGTCGACGCCGGAGTGCAATTTCGCCGCGAGCGGAAACAGCGCAAGGCCCAGCACCAGCGCCAGCACGTCGGAAAGCTCGCGGCAGTTGCGCGCGGTCGAGAGCAGGAACGCCAGCGGCGTCAGCAGCAGGATCGCGGCGGCGAACAGTTGCGGAAGGTTGGCGGCGAGCCCATAGCCGATCGTGGTCGCGGCGAGGCAAACCAGGAGCAGACCGGCGCCCAGCCCATGGGTGAAGATGATCCGCCGTTCGCGCGGCACTTTCGGCAGCAGCCGGAAACATTCGACCCAAATGGTGACCGCGACGAAATGCGCCGCCAGCACCAGATGGCGCCGCTTGGTCTGCGGCGTGCGCAGCACCGGCAATACCGAAACCACCATCGGAAACAGCCTGATGGCGCTGACGGTCACCGCGATCGCCGCCTGCACCGCGGTGGCGCCGGAGCCGAGCGTCGAGGTCAGGATGATCTGTGCCGGGCCCGCCCACACCAGAACCGTGCACAACAGAGCCCAGCCCAGGCTGAAATGCGTGTCGTGCGCAAGCGCGCCGATGCCGAGATAGGTCGTGAACAACACCAGCGCCATCACCGTCGAAGTGACCGACGCCATGCCCCATGCGAAGGCGCGCACGGGATGTTGCCAGCTCGGCGA
The DNA here is from genome assembly GCA_963721135.1 of uncultured Alphaproteobacteria bacterium. Taxonomy (GTDB): domain Bacteria; phylum Pseudomonadota; class Alphaproteobacteria; order Rhizobiales; family Xanthobacteraceae; genus Bradyrhizobium. Next base: position 25,453 of record CAVRIB010000024.1, on the reverse strand, counting down.
GTCGGACGAAGGAAGCAGCACGGCGATCCCGGACGGTTTAGGTCATTGCGCATAACGCGGATGAAAGGGGCGTGCGTCAAGCGAGCCGGGCTTCAGGGCTGTCATGCAGGCAGAAATAGCCCCACCGTCATTGCGAGCGAAGCGAAGCAATCCATCCTCGCTTTGCCGCGCAATGGATTGCTTCGTCGCTTCGCGCCTCGCAATGACGACGTACAGGGATGGTTCCTCACCCCCTCACGCCCATGTTCCGCAGCACGAAGCAGGCGCCTCCTGCACGGCGGATGCGGTTGCAGAGTTCGTCCGCCGCAGCGCGCGTGTCGGCGCCGATGCGCACCTGATAGAACGCGTGAGAGCCGCGGCTGCGCATCACCGAACTCAGAAGGCTCGGGTCCTGATCGCCGACCACATTGCGCAGCCGCGTCATCGCGCGGGCATACATCGCCAACGCCTTGTTGCGGTCAAAGCCGGCGGCAAGCTGCACGCCCCACAGCTTCGCCGCGGCGAGATTGACGTGCTGTTCGAGCTCGGTGACGAACGGGTTGGGCGCGCGGTGCAGTAATGCCATCAGCTCGCGGCAGCTTTGCCGCGGCGCGCGGTCGGGCAATTTGGCCGTATTGCCTGCTTTGGCCCAGTCATCGACGGAGGTGCCGGTGATCGCGGTGACATAGTTGCGCGTCTGTTCCGGCAAGTAGCCCGAACCCGCCAGCCATTCCTGAACTCGGTGCGGGCCGGCATTGTAGGCGGCGGCGGCAAGACCGAGATTGCCGAACTGCGCGCGCAATTCGCTCAAGAACTCCGCGGATCTCGGCAGCGCCTGGACGGGATCGAACGGATCGAGCAGCCGGCGTTCGCTGGCGGTCCCCGGCATGAATTGCGCGATCCCCTCCGCGCGCTCGCCGCTGCGCGTTGCCGGCCCCACCGCATCGGACTGAAAGCGGCTTTCCTGCCAGATCACGCGGGCGAAAAATTCCAGCGGCAGGCCGTTGGCCTGCGCCGCCAATTCGATCATCAGGCACATCGCTTCGCGCGTGTCGTTGTCGCGAGCGTCGTCCGTGCCATTTTTCGTGGCGAGTTCGCCGATGCTTGGCACGACACCGCCCTTGGCCGGCGCAGCATCTTCCGCGATCGCCGGCACCGACAGCGTCAGGACCGCAGCGTAGAGCACGGCACGCAGGGTTTTCCTTGTCCGCATCGTCGTTCCGTTTCCCGCCAGGACCGAGCTTAAATGCCGGGAGCCGGCCAGCCAGCTATGCCGGACGATGATGGCGCGCATGTGGGAAACCAACACCCGCAAATGGCATCCGCGAGAGGCCCCCTGAGACCCCTGAAATCTGCGTCCTGGCGGCCACGTTCGGTTTACGTTAACGCCGCATTTTGCCGCCCGCGCCCTTTCGCCGGCGGCCCAGCCGGATAAGGTCTTTCTGTTTTTTGGGAGATTTTCCATGCCGGACCGACGCCAGAACCCGCGTGACAAGGTGATTTACGGCGGGGTCGCCGAGATCGGCGAACGCGGCGCGAGGCGGGATTGCGTGGTGCGCAATATCTCGGAGGCCGGCGCCCATATCGAATTCAGCAACGTCATCAAGCTTCCGAAGGAGCAGATGCTGCTGACGATCGCGCGCAAGGGCCGCTCGTTCCTCGCCAGGATCGTCTGGTGGCGCGACAATTTCGTCGGCGTCACCTTCAGCTCGGATACTCCCGCGGCGCCCGACTCCGACCTCGCCGAGCGCCTGCGCAAGAGCGAGAAGAAAAAGCGCCAGCTGCAGCGCCGCATCGACGAGCTGCTCGGCAACGGCTGACGGCAGACGCCGCCCGTCGGGGAACACTCCCTCTAAATCGACAGCCGCATCCTGACCGATGCCCCAGTGCGTTGGAAGGAACGGGCACGCGCGGGCCCTGCCGGAACCACGCCGGCGCTTCGAGGTTGCCGTTTACCGGCTAATCTGGGAAACCGGTGGATGCCAGAACCGAGGGCCCCGTCACCGCATGTCGTCCGCCAAGATCGAGCACGCCGACGGCCTGCCCAAGCCGCAGCGCAATTGGGCCATCGTCACGATCGCGCTGGGTCTGGTCATGGCCGTCATCGACGGCGCCATCGCCAACGTCGCGCTCCCCACCATCGCCCGGGATCTCGACGCGAGCCCGGCGTTTTCGATCTGGATCGTCAACGGCTATCAGCTCGCGATCACGATCTCGCTGCTGCCGCTTGGCCTCGCTCGGCGAAATCATCGGCTATCGCCGCGTCTATCTCGCAGGGCTTGATGCTGTTCACGCTGGCCTCGCTGTTTTGCGCGCTTTCCCACACGCTGCTGCTGCTGACGATCGCGCGCATCGTGCAGGGATTTGGCGCGGCCGGGATCATGAGCGTCAATGCGGCGCTGGTCCGCTACACCTATCCGCGCGCGTTGCTCGGGCGCGGCATCGGCATCAATGCGCTGGTGGTCGCGATCTCGGCTGCGGTCGGGCCGACGGTCGCCGCCGGCATCCTGGCGGTCGGAAGCTGGCCCTATCTGTTCGCCGTCAACGTCCCGCTCGGCATCGTCACGCTGGCGCTGGGCTCGCGCAACCTGCCGCACACCACGCCGGCCGGTCACGCCTTCGACTGGCAGAGCGCCGTGCTGAGCGCGCTGGCCTTCGGCCTCGGCATCGCCGCCATCGACAGCGTCGGGCCATGGCGAGGCGCTCATCGCCTGGCTGTCGGAATTCGCCATCGCAGCCGCTGCCGGCCTCTTGCTGGTGCTGCCGGCAGACCCACATGGCCTCGCCGCTGCTGCCGGTCGACCTCTTGCGCATTCCGATCTTTGCGCTGTCGATCGCGACCTCGATCGCCTCGTTCTGCGGCCAGATGCTGGCCTTCGTCGCGATGCCGTTCTATCTCGAAACCGCTTCGGATATTCGGCGGTCGCAGATCGGGCTTCTGATCACGCCCTGGCCGATTGCGGTTGCCATCACGGCGCCTCTGGCGGGCCGGCTGGTCGAACGCTTTCCGGCCGGCCTCCTGGGCGGCATCGGGCTGTCGTGTTCGCCGCGGGCCTCGCCACCCTGGCGCTGCTGCCGGCCGATCCTTCGCTCGGCGACGTGATCTGGCGGATGGCGCTGGCGGGCGCCGGCTTCGGCCTGTTCCAGACCCCCAACAACCGCACCATGATCGCCGCCGCCCCGCGCGAGCGCAGCGGCGGCGCCAGCGGCATGCTCGGCACCGCGCGGCTGTTGGGACAAACCACGGGCGCGGCGCTGGTGTCGTTGTTCCTGGCGCGCTACCCGGTGGAAGGCACCAGGTCTCGCTGTTGGCCGGCGTCGGCTTTGCCCTGCTCGGCGCGGCACTCAGCATGCTGCGGCTGTCGCCGGCGGGCGCCAGAGGCGCCGAGCGGGTGCGGGTCCAGGAAGGCCAGCGGCTGAAGGGCGAGTGAGGAGACCTGCCTCGATTGGCCGCCGATCGCGCCTGATTAGGTCAAAACGACCGTCGCGTATTTGATAATCGTCGACTACGCTCGCTTGAGCGCCGGCGAGCCACCGCCGAGGAAGAGCTGGCGCTCCGGCAAGGCGCTACCGCTCAGGGCATCCGATGCGAAGATTTGGATTGAAGGCTCTCTTCACGCTGCTGACGGTGAACAGGGTCAAGAAAGAGCGGATTGATTGGGATCGGGTGATCCTGATCTCCTCGACCAGCGTCACCGTGGCGCTCATCGCGCTGTACCTGTTCGGAAAGGCGACCTCCCGCTGGTAGCGATCGGGAAAATCGCCCAACAGTTCACCTCCGACCTCCTCACGATCACGTTCCGCCGGGCGCACGCCCCGGGGCTGTCCGGGGGTCATCGGGCGCGGTTGGCATTGATCATTTGATCAATAGAATGCCACGCCAGGAAACGATACGAACAGCAGGGGCAGGAAATGGCCGGGCCGGTCGAGCTGGACGACATGCTGATCGAGTGGGACGCCGAGATCGTCATGGACGACGGCCTGGTGTTGCGCGCGGACGTGTTCCGTCCCACGGCGGTGGGGCAATGGCCGGTGCTCCTGACCTATGGTCCCTACGCCAAAGGGCTCGCCTTTCAGAACGGCTATCCCAGCGCCTGGCAGGCCATGATCGCCAACCACCCCGACGTCGCCTCATGGCTCGACCAACAAGTACCAGAACTGGGAAGTGGTCGACCCCGAGAAGTGGGTGCCGCATGGCTATGCCTGCGTTCGCGTCGATTTGCGCGGCACCGGGCGGTCGCCCGGCCATATCGATCATTTCTCGCCGCGCGAGACGCGCGACTTCTACCGATGCATCGAGTGGGCCGGCGTCCAGAGCTGGTCGAACGGCAAGGTCGGGCTGAATGGCATCTCCTATTACGGGATCAACCAGTGGCAGGTGGCGTCCCTGCAGCCGCCCCATCTGACGGCGATGTGCATCTGGGAGGGCGCGGCCGACTGGTACCGCGACATGACCCACCATGGCGGAATTCTCTCGACGTTCTGGGCCAACTGGTACGACATGCAGGTCAAGACCGTGCAGTATGGCCTGGGCGAACGGGGGCCGCGCAGCCAGGTCACCGGCGCGCTGGTTTGCGGCGACGAGACGCTGTCGGACGAGCAACTGGCGCGCAACCGCTGCGAATTTCGGCGACGACATTCTCGCCCACCCGCTCGACGACGATTATCACAAGGCGCGCTCGCCGGACTGGGACAAGGTCACGGTGCCGTTCCTGTCGGCGGCGAACTGGGGCGGCCAGGGCCTGCACCCCCGTGGCAATTTCGAAGGCTTCGTTCGGGCGGCGTCCAAGGAGAAATGGCTGGAGTGCCATGGCCTCGAGCATTGGACGCATTTTTATACCGATTACGGGCGTACGCTGCAGAAGCGGTTCTTCGACTTCTACCTCAAGGGCGAAGCCAATGATTGGCCCCGGCAGCCAAAGGTTCAGCTGCAGGTTCGCCACCTCGATCGCTTCGTCGAGCGGCATGAGAGCGCGTTGGCCCCTGCCCTCCACGGCCTGGACCAAGTTCTATCTCGACCCCGCCGACCAGACCCTTTCGCCGCATCCGCCCGCCGCGGACGCGGCGATCAGCTTTGCCGCGATGGGCGACGGGCTGACATTCGTCTCAAGGCCGTTGACGGAAGAGACCGAGATCACCGGACCGCTGGCGGCCAACTTGCGGATTTCCTCGTCAACCGAGGACGCCGATCTGTTCCTCGTGTTTCGCGCCTTCAGCGCGGATCTGCGCGAGGTGACCTTTGTGGGCGCGATCGATCCGCACACGCCGATCGCACAGGGCTGGCTGCGCGCCTCGCACCGCAAGCTCGACGAAAGCCTGTCCCGGCCCTACCGCCCCTACCACCGCCATGACGAGGTGCAGCCGCTCCAGCCCGGCAAGCCCGTCGATCTCGCCGTCGAGCTCTGGCCGACATCGATCCTCGTCCCCAAGGGGTATCGGATCGCCTTGAGCATCCGCGGCAGGGATTACCAGTGGCAGGCGTCGACCGGCGCAAAGCTTTCCAACTTCAAGAACGAGCTATTGGGATGCGGACCGTTCCTGCACGACGATCCCCGCGACCGGTCGGGCCGGTTGTTTTCGGGAACGACGACGGTTCACATCGCCAAGACCGGGTTCAATCACGTGCTGGTTCCGATCATCGCAAGCCGCTAGGATCAATCAAAGCAGTCGGTTCATTGGCCGAACATCAGGGAGAGACACCATGAGAATTTCACGCCGCAAATTCGTGACGGGGGTCGCCGGACTTGGCCTGTCGAGCGCCGCTGCTCCCTACCGGGCGCGGGCGGCGGACGGCCCGATCCGAGTGGGCTTGTTGACGGTGAAGACTGGCCCGCTGGCGTCCGGCGGCATCGACATGGAACGCGCCCTCGTCATGTTCTTCAAAGACCGCGACAACATGCTGTCGGGCCGCAAGGTTGAGCTCTATACCGCGGATACCGCGGGCGTCCCTGCGACCGCCCGCACCAAGGCCCAGGAACTCGTGGAAAAGAACAACGTGCATTGCCTGATCGGGCCGCTCGCGGCATTCGAGGCGTTGGCGATCGACGACTATCTGCGTCAGGCGCAGATGCCGACGCTCTCGGTCGCCGCCGCGGAAGACATGACGCAACGGCACCCGAATCCGTGGTTCGTGCGGGCGACGTCGACGTCTTCGCAGTGCGCGCATCCGCTGGGCGAATACGCCGCCAAGGAGCTCAAATACAAGAAAATGATCACCATCGCCGACGACATCGCATACGGCCAGGAAATGGTCGCCGGTTTCCAGCGCGTGTTCGAGGACAATGGCGGCCAGGTCATCCAGAAGCTGTTTCCGCCGCTGACCGTTCCCGACTACGGCAGCTATGTCGGACAGCTGAAGACCGATGCGGACGCCATCTTCCTTGGTTTCGCCGGTTCCAACGGTTTCCGTTTCCTGCGGCAATTCGTCGATTACGGACTGAAGGACAAGATGCAGGTCATTGGCGGAATGACCGCGCTGGATGAGGCGGTGCTGCGCAACATGGGTGACGAGGCGCTCGGCATCGTCACCACCTGCTGGTACTCGGCCGAACTGGACAACAAGCTGAACCAGACCTTCGCACCGGCCTTCCGCAAGGAGTTCACCTACGATCCCGGATTCTACGCGGCGAGCACCTACGTGAACGGCGCCGTACTCGAAGCGGCCGTCAAGGCGGTCAAAGGCAATGTCGAAGACAAGTCGGCGCTGATGGCCGCCCTCAGGGCGACCAATGTCGACAGCGTGCGCGGGCCGGTCAAATTCGATGAACTCGGCAACGTGGTCGGCAACGTCTACTTGCGAAAGGTCACCCGCAAGGACCGGCGGCTGGTCAATTCGGTGTTCAAGACCTATCCCAATGTCAGCCAGTTCTGGACCTACGGCAAGCAAGCCTTCCTCGCCAATCCGGTCTATTCGCGCGATTTCCCGCCCGCAAAGCATCTGGAGTGACGAACTCCCGGGATTTGCCATGAAGAAAATCAGCCTCGCTCTGTTGGTCGCGTGCGCCTGGAGCGTGGCGGCCCATGCCCTGGATCGCGAGCAGCAGCACGGAAAAGCCCTGCTCGAAAGCCTCTGTGCGCGATGCCATGCCGTGGGCGAGACGGGTCGGAGCCCGCATGCCGACGCGCCGCCGTTTCGCTCCTTCGGCGACGACAAGCTCTACGACAATGATTTTGCGCAGCGCCTGCAGGACGGCCTGTCCACGATCCACAAGGACATGCCGACCTTCCAGTTCAGCCGGACGGATGCCGAGGCCGCGGTCAACTACCTCAAGGCCATTCAGGAGCACAAGAAGCCGAGGTAGTTGTCGCGCCTGCCGCCGTTGATCAGATGCGACATCGCGCATGAAAAAAGCCGGCGGTCTGGCGACGCGCCGGCTTTTGATTTCGCAATATTGGTGCTCAGACCTTGACCAGCGGGCCCCGCGAGGCCGGTCCTTTCGAGCCGCCGCCGTTCGGACCGCTCGGCGGTTTCGGCTTGCGCGGTACCGTGCGCTTGCGCGCGCCCGGCAGTTTTTCCGGCTTCGGCGTTACCGGTCCCTCGACATATTCGAAGCCGATCTTCTCCTGCGCCGGGTCGGCCGCCGCCTCGTCCTTCACCAGCACGACGCGGACGTGACCGCCGCCCTTGAGCTTGCCGAACAGCACCTCGTCGGCCAGGGGCTTCTTGATGTGCTCCTGGATCACGCGTGCCATCGGCCGCGCACCCATCTGCTCGTCGTAGCCATGCTGGATCAGCCAGGCTTTGGCAGGATCCGACAATTCGATGGTGACGTCGCGGTCGGCGAGCTGCGCCTCGAGCTGGAGGACGAACTTCTCCACCACCATGCCGATCACCTCGGCGTTGAGATGGGCGAACGAAACGATGGCATCCAACCGGTTGCGGAATTCGGGCGCGAACTGGCGATTGATCGCCTCGTGATCGTCGCCTTCCCGCTTGCTGCGCGTGAAGCCGAACGCAGCGCGCGCCATATCCGCGGCGCCGGCATTGGTGGTCATGATCAGGATGACGTTGCGGAAATTGACCTGCTTGCCGTTATGGTCGGTGAGCCGGCCGTGATCCATGATCTGCAGGAGCACGTTGTAGAGATCGGGATGCGCCTTCTCGATTTCGTCGAGCAGCACCACGCAATGCGGATGCTGGTCGACGCCGTCGGTCAGGAGCCCGCCCTGATCGAAGCCGACGTAGCCCGGAGGCGCGCCGATCAGCCGCGACACCGTGTGCCGCTCCATATATTCCGACATGTCGAAGCGAATCAGTTCGACGCCGAGCGAAGCCGCAAGCTGCTTTGCCACCTCGGTCTTGCCGACGCCGGTCGGGCCCGAGAACAGGTAGCAGCCGATCGGTTTTTCCGGCTCGCGCAGGCCTGCCCGCGACAGCTTGATCGAGGCGGCCAGGGCTTCGATCGCCTTGTCCTGGCCGAACACCACGCGCTTGAGCGTCGTTTCCAGATGCTTCAGCACCTCGGCATCGTCCTTCGACACGCTCTTGGGCGGGATCCGCGCCATGGTCGCGATCGTGGTCTCGATTTCCTTGATGCCGATGGTCTTCTTGCGCTTGTTCTCCGCGACCAGCATCTGCGCCGCGCCCGATTCGTCGATCACGTCGATCGCCTTGTCCGGCAGCTTGCGGTCGTGGATGTAGCGCGACGACAGCTGCACCGCGGCCTCGATCGCCTCGTTGGTGTATTTCAGCCGGTGGTAATCCTCGAAATACGGTTTCAGGCCCTTGAGGATCGCGATCGCGTCCTCCACCGTCGGCTCGTTGATGTCGATCTTCTGGAAGCGCCGCACCAGCGCGCGGTCCTTCTCGAAATGCTGGCGGTATTCCTTGTAGGTGGTCGAGCCCATGCAACGGATGGTGCCGGAGGCGAGCGCCGGCTTGAGCAGATTGGACGCATCCATGGCGCCGCCCGATGTCGCGCCGGCGCCGATCACGGTATGGATTTCGTCGATGAACAATATCGCGCTCGGATGCGCCTCGAGTTCTTTCAGGACCTGTTTCAGCCGTTCCTCGAAATCGCCGCGGTAGCGCGTGCCCGCGAGCAAGGTGCCCATGTCGAGCGAGAACACGGTGGCCGCGGCCAATACTTCCGGCACCTCGCTGTCGACGATGCGCTTGGCGAGACCTTCGGCAATCGCGGTCTTGCCGACGCCGGCCTCGCCGACGAACAGGGGATTGTTCTTCTGCCGGCGGCATAAGACCTGAATGGCGCGGTTGATCTCGGAATTGCGGCCGATGACGGGATCGATCTTGCCGTCGCGCGCCTTCTTGTTAAGGTTGACGCAGTAGGTCTCGAGCGCCTCGCCCTTCTTCTTGGAATCCTCGTTGCCCTTGGTCTCGGTTTCCTCGTCGACGCCGCGTACCGGGCGCGCTTCCGACACCCCGGGCCGCTTGGCGATGCCGTGGCTGATGTAGTTGACCGCGTCGTAGCGCGTCATGTCCTGCTCCTGCAGGAAATAGGCGGCGTGACTCTCGCGCTCGGCGAAGATCGCGATCAGCACGTTGGCGCCGGTCACTTCTTCGCGACCGGACGACTGGACGTGAATCACCGCGCGCTGGATCACCCGCTGGAAGCCGGCGGTGGGCTTGGCGTCGTCGGCGCCGTCGGTGACCAGGTTTTCGAATTCGGTTTCGAGATAGTTGACGAGGCTCGTGCGCAACTTGTCGAGATCGACGCTGCAGGCGCGCATGACGGCCGCCGCATCCGAGTCATCGATCAGCGAGAGCAGAAGGTGTTCAAGCGTCGCATATTGGTGGTGACGCTCGTTTGCGATCGCCAGCGCACGATGCAGGGATTGTTCCAGGCTTTGAGAAAAAGTCGGCATTCGCGTCCTCTATAGCCCCGCTATCATGATCGCCGCTGACCGGTCAGGCAACAACAACCTTTGTCATATAGTTACACAAGATCGCGGCGAAAGAGCGGTTCCCGCGACTCGTTTACGCCCGGACCTCCAGTCTACATCCGGAAAGTCCGGGCAACGGGCCCAAAGAAAGGCCCGGGATTTTCGCATTCCGCCGATCCATGATGCAAAACCCGTTCCTGTTCGGCCCGGTTTGGCGACGCCGTTACTTTTTTTCCATCACGCATTGCAGGGGATGCTGGTGCTTGCGGGCAAAATCCATCACCTGCGTGACCTTGGTCTCGGCGATTTCATAGGTAAACACGCCGCACTCCCCGATTCCGTGATGATGAACGTGGAGCATGATCTTGGTCGCGGCCTCCACGTCCTTGTGGAAAAACTTTTCGAGCACGTGAACGACGAATTCCATCGGCGTGTAGTCGTCATTCAGGATCAGGACGCGGTAGAGATTGGGACGCTTTGTCTTGGGCTTGACCTTGGCGATGACCGACGTGGCCGGCCCGCCGGTCCCCCCGCTGCGGTTGTCATCGGTGCCCATTCGGGGAGCAAATGCAGCGACGGTTGACGGCACGGACGAGTCAGATCTGGAAGTTGGCTGCAACATGGCTCAGGCGTTCGAAATCCCCACAGAAGACTGGACGACGACCGGTTAAAGTTTCCGGACATTTTCTCCAGATCGCCGCTCCCGGACGGCCCGATCCTCCGGATCGACTAGGCCAGAATATGGGACCACATTCGGTTTGCCGCAAGCGCGCAAATATTAAGCAATCGCCACCGCAAGCAGGCCCGATTCCCGGTACGATCCGACCGAGGTTAATCAATGCCGGGAGGTTTGACAAAGCCGTTTAGCTGTCGTTGCCGGGACGCATCTGGCAATTGCCAAAGCTCCGGCAAGGACGGGCGCCGATTCGATCGGAACCTCGAGAATGCGCGTTGCTCGTCGCGCCGCAAATGCAAGAAAAAGCCCGGCCAAAGGGCCGGGCTTTTGATTTCCGAAGGCGACGTCAGTCAGTTCGCGGCAGCCGGGGTGAACTTCGCGATCGCGTTTTCCACCGGCTTGAAGGTCTGCTTGACGAGATCGGTATAGAGGCCCGCAATCTTCTGCAACTCGGCCACGAAGCTCTCATAGGCGGACTTGGCGAATTCGGTCTGCACTTCGAGCGCCTTGTCCATCGACTTCACGCCGGACAGCTTCTCGACGAATGACTTGGTGTCCTCGTATGACTTCTTGGTGTAGTCGCCATAAGCGCTGGCGATGGCCTGGAGACCGTTCTGGACGGTGGTCGCGGAAGCGATACAGGTCTCGAGGTGCTCTTTGCCGTAGTTCTGAATGTCTTCAACTTTGATCATGATGGAGGTCCTTCCCAGACTGATTTGCCGGGAGTTGGGGGCTCCCTGACGCAATTCATATATAGTGCGTTGCACAAAAAAGCCAAGAATCTTTGTGCAATGCACAAAACCAGGAATTGGCGCAGAATACCGGGGAATTGCGCAAGGGTTTCTTAATCTTTTGGAAACTGCGAACCCCTAACCTCACTCAACGCTCGTCCGCAGATATGGGCAGGCAGCTGAAACACGTGTGCGAACAGTCTCTTAGCTAGAATAGCGGCCTGAACTTCGATCGCGGGCAGAGCCGCCCGGCGCCAATCGAAGGTTCGAGCAGGGAAGCGTCGCCGGCCGTTGGGCATAATTTGGCCTCACGAACCGGTGATCAAGATAGAAATCGGGACGGGGAAGTTCATGCTTCGTAAAACTTGGGCGTGCTCGCGCGGGTTGCGGGTTTGCGTTTTCGGGCTGGTCGGGGTCACCGCCGCCGTCATCTTCACAACCGACCAAGCCGACGCCCACCGCTACTACCGGCATCGGCACTACGCGCGCCACTATCACCACGAGGCGAGCGACAGCTACAGCCCGCCGTTCTCTTCCATTATCGTGGACGCCAATTCGGGCGCCACGCTCGCCGCCACCAATCCCGACGCCCTCCGCCATCCGGCTTCGCTGACGAAGATCATGACGCTCTATCTTTTGTTTGAGCGCCTCGACGCCGGCAAGATGAAGCTCGACACCGAAATGGAAGTTTCGGAACACGCTTCCGAGCAGGCTCCGACAAAGCTCGGCCTGCATCCCGGCCAAACCATTCGCGTCGAAGACGCCATCAAGGGACTGGTGACGCGCTCGGCCAACGACGCCGCGGTCGTGATCGCTGAAGCGATCGGCGGCGACGAAAGTGATTTCGCCAAGATGATGACCCGCGAGGCGCGCGCGCTCGGCATGACGCACACGGTCTATCGCAACGCCTCGGGCCTGCCCGACGACGATCAGGTCACCACCGCGCGCGATCAATCGACGCTCGGCCGCGCCATCCAGGATCGTTTCCCGCGCTATTACCGTTATTTCTCGACCGCGGCGTTCAGCTTTCACGGCCAGACGATCCGCAACCACAATCATCTGATCGGCAGCATCGAGGGCGTCGACGGCATCAAGACCGGCTACACCCGCGCCTCCGGCTTCAATCTCGTGACATCGATGCACCGCGGCAACCGCTTCCTGGTCGGCGTGGTGATGGGCGGCCACAGCGGCGGCTCGCGCGATGCCATCATGCGCAATCTGCTTGCCGAAAATCTCGACAAGGCCGCGACCCGTCGAACGGTCGCCGCCATCACCGAGCACAACGCTTCCGACGCCAACACCGACGTCGCACAGGCCAACACCGACGCGAAGCCCGCGCCGACGATCGAGCTCGCCGCCGCGTCGAGCGAGCCGGCCGCGCCGCCGGTCCGTTCGGTGGGCGCGGTTACGCGGTCGATCTTCGCGGCCGCAGCCGCAGCCGTACCGCCGGCCAGAACCGAACCCGCCCCGCTGACCAATGGGGTGATCCAGGCCCAGGCCCTGCCCGTCATTCCCGGTTCGACGGAGCCGATGAAGCCCGTCAAAGTCAGAACGGTCCAGATCAAGGCAGGGCCGTTGAAGCTCGCCTCGGCCGGAACGCCGCAGCCGGCCACGCCCGTCACCAGCGCGATACCCCCTGCCCGCACCGAGGTGCCGGAGACGTCGAGCGCGATCATGGCCAAGGCCGAATCCAACAAGCCTGAAATCGCCAGCGCCGAACCCGCAAGGCCCGAGCTGCCGCCGCAGCCGGCCGGTCACGGCACCGGTAACGGCCTGCTCGGCGTCCTGCCCGCATCGAGCCTTCAGCCCTCGTCCGCCTCGCAGGCGATGGCCTACGCCGATACAGGCCCGCGCGCCCAGCCGCAGGCTGTCCCGCAAAACGCCGCGCTCAAGCCGGTCGCAATCCATACCGGCTGGATCGTCCAGGTCGGCGCGCTGGAGAGCGAAAACGAAGCGCTGCAGCGGATCGATCTGGCGCGCAACCAGTCGCGCGGCCTGTTGGCGAAGGCCGATCCCTTTACCGAGCCGGTCATAGCCAAGGGTGACAGAAAGTTGTTCCGCGCCCGCTTCGCCGGTCTCGATCGCGATCAGGCCGACGCGGTATGCCGGACCCTGCGGCGCTCCGACATTTCCTGCATCACCGTTCGTAACTGATCCGTTACGAACCGCGGATCGTTGGGTGGGCAATGGCGCGCGGGCGCCGTGCCCGCCCTTTTTGCGCCGATGTCATGGCCGGCATTAGCCGCCTCAATCTTCCTGCGCCCCACTCCTGCAAACTTCTCGTCAAGATTTAGCAGTTAGAACTGCTGATACGATCGACCATGCCGGGCAACGGCGGGCGGCAACTGGGCGTCAGCCGGAGCACGGAACGGAGCAAAGCCGTCGGTTCGTGGCGTAGCGTTGTCCGGAGTTAACTGTTATGCGTGCGAAGCAGAGTATCCTTGGCCTCGTTTACACGGGCGGCGAGATACGTCGACCCCCCCTGGTCGGGATGCAGTTTCTTCATGAGCGCGCGATGGGCCCGGCCGATTTCGTCCCGCCCCGCCCCCGGCTGCAGGCCAAGGATCTGATAGGCCTCCTCGTCCGTCATTTTGCCGCCCGACGGCGCGCGGCGCTGCCCGCCTGCCGCGTTTCCCTGCGCGTCCTGACGCCAGGCGGGAAACCTGCGGTCCAGATAGCCTTCAAGTAACGACACGCTCTCGGCGTCGAAGCCTGAAATCATCGCAGTCAGCTGCGCAAGGTCGAACTCATCGAGCATATGGCCGGCATTGGGCCCGGCCACGATCTGGCCCTTGAGCTCACCGCTGTCGTGATCGAGCAGCATATCGAGATATTGCGAGCGGACCCGCGAGGTCTGCCCCGCCGAACGCTGCGCACCGGCGCCTCCGAATACCCCCCCGAGATTGGGAAAAGACGTCCCGAACGGCGACCAGCCGAGAAGCCCGGCGCCGAAGACGCCGAGCGGGATGGCGACCGCGAGCTCGCCCCTCAGCCCGGTAAAGGCCGCGACCGCGAGCGCCACCACGCCGCCGACGATCTTGAGGGCGCGCGCGAGCACGACCGGATTGGCCGCGCGAAACATCTGCAGCAGCGAGTAGAGCAGAATGACGGCGACGACGCCGGCGATCAGGGTAGGCATGAATGCAATATAGCGGGGTCGGCGTCAAAAAGCATGCCGGTAGGCCCTGTCCAAAGGGGTCGATGATCACGAAAAGCTCGTTGGCGCGATCGGCACGAAATTATTACCCTCTCGCCCGACCGCGGGCCGGAATGGAGGCGCCAAAATGGCGGCACAGGGATTGACGACGATCGCGAGCGATTTCGGGCCGCAGGATACCATGAGCCGGCTCGAGACCGCGGTGAAGGCCAGGGGCATGACGGTGTTCGCGCGGATCGACCACGCCGCGGGCGCGACCGCGGCGGGCCTCGCGCTGCGGCCGACCGAGGTTCTGATCTTCGGCAACGCCAGGGGCGGCACGCCGCTGATGCAGGCGGTTCAAACCCTTGGCATCGACCTGCCGCTGAGGGCGCTGGTCTGGCAGGACGCGTCGGGCAAGACCTGGCTCTCCTACAATGATCCCGCCTGGCTTGCGCAGCGCCATGGATTGAGCGGGGCGGAGGCGGCGGTCGGCGCGATGAATGCGGCGCTCGACGCCGTCGCGAAAGCCGCCACCGCGGGATAATCGCACGCGACTTGCCGCTTGAATCAAATGGCGAGCGCGATCACTTCATCTGGCCCAGCAATTTGGCGGCACCGCTTGCGCTCTTCGACATCGCAAGCAGCGCCTGCCGTCCACCGGCGGCAAAAGCGGCCGCGGCGCGCAGCAGTTCACGCAGCTGCGCCGCAGCCCCTGGATCGAACCGGCACCACGCGCCGCCGGTCAGACGCGCAATCTCGCGAAACGCCGCTTCGGCATCGGCGTCGTGCCCTTCCTGAAACATGAACACCGGCACCTTGAGCAACCCAAGTTCGCCCGCCTTGACGCAGAGTTCGTCGACGCGTTCCTCCATGGCGTCGCCGACGAAGACGACCGCCCGCACGCCGGAGGAAGCCGCCTCGCGCCGCGCTTCCGACAACACCTTGCCGATCTGGGTATTGCCGCCGCGGCAATCGATCCTGCTCATCAGCTTCGCGAGTTGCGCGCTGTCGGAAATCCAGCCTGAGGCGCGGCACTCGTTGAGGCCGCGATAATAGACGAGGCGGATATCGAGACTGCCCAGCGAAGCGGCCTCGCGAAACATGTCTGCCTGCAGCGCGCAAGCCATGTCCCATGTCGGCTGCCGGCTCATGGTGGCGTCGAGCGCAAACACCAGCCGGCCCCGCGCGCCCGCGGCATGCGGCGACATCGCCCGCGCCTTGGCGAGGAAGGCGGCGATGTCCTCGGAAGCGGACGGCTTTGCCTCCGGCAACGAACCGGCCTTGCCGGAGTCGGCCTTTTGCGTCGAGGCGACCTCGCTTGCCGATTTCGGTTTGGTAGGCTCGCCGGACATCTGCGCTCGCAAGAACAACCGCAAGCTCTATGTGGGCCGAGATCGGGGATCGGTCAATGCAAGACAGCACCGATAACGCCCGGCTCGACCGGGCGATAATGCGCGACGAAGCTGATGGTATCAGTTCTGAAGCGGCGCGGCGTGTGTGTCGGGCTGAACAGGGACAAAGGGCGCAACCGGCCCGGCGTCGGTCAACTGCGGCACCGGGTTCGCGCCGACCGGCTTGAGCGGGCTATGATCATCGAGGAATTGGTCGAGTTTGTCCGCCATCGTTTCCTTTACGTCATCGGGACCGCGGTCGCTCATCCAAGTATGCTGGTAGCTGGTTTGCACGACCTGGATGCCGGACTTCTCGCAGATTTCCTTGTCCGGCAGCACGCCCGGATCGGTCTTGAACTGCGGGTCCTTGGAACGGAAAGTCAGGACCTTGAACCGGCCGTCAGTCGTGAACGGCACGCGCAGATTGTCGAGCGTCACAAGCCTCTTGACGCGATTGGGATACAGTTTGGCGAAATACATCGAGATGTCGGCGCCGGCGGAATGTCCCACCACCGTCAGATGGTCGTAGTCGGCATTCGGCTGGATCTTCTGCACTTCCTCCATGGCGAACTTGATGTTGGCGACGCCGCGCAGGTATTGCGGCTGACGGCCGACATAGAGCTCGCCGACTTTCGTCACCATCGGCGGATCGGTCGGCAGGTCATGCTGGATGCTGATCGCGATGTAGCCGCGCGCGGCAAAAACGTTCGCCAGGAAGGAGTACTCGGTGAATCGGACGGTGTTGCCGTGGTTAAGGACCGCCACCGGCAGCGTGATCATGCCGGCATTCGCCTGCATCTCCTTGTCGCGCCGCACGGCGATGTCGACCGCGACCGGACGGTTGTTGCGGGACGCGTCATAGAAGGTGATCGTCTCGTGACGGATCGCCCATTTGCTGATGGTGACGTAGCCGACCGAGATCAGCACGAGCAGCGAAACAAGTATGACGATGCCACGCTTCATAGCCTATCCTCTATGCGTTGTCCGAAACGGCCAAATTCCAGTACTCAAGACTCTGCGATTTGTTAATCATGATATATGTCACGGCCACGTGACAGGAAGAGCAAATGTTGTGTATTGACTGTCTCTTTGTTGTGCGATGCAGCATGGTCGGAGACTTGCGATCCAGGGGCGCGGCGGCGTGCGTCCTCACCATCCGACGCAATAAATCAAAGTCAGGTTCAAATCTTCGGTAAAGGCCCGGTAAATCACGGTTTCCCCTGGAGCCAACCCACCGGGATTGGTCCACCGCCAAATCGGCAGCAGCAGCCTGATACCGCCAGGTTCAGGCACCGAGGATGTCGTGGACCTCGAGCGGCTTGTCGACCTGGGTGAACCATTCGGCGCGGTTGGCGGCGCGGCGGCGACCGCGCTCGTCGAGCGGCAGTTTCAACTGGCGCAGCAGGCTCGTCACTTCTTCACGCGCGGTGACGTGCCCGAGATTCGGACGGGTGCCGAGCGTGGTCTCGTCGAGGTCGTCGAGCGCGGTGAGCCCGCGCGGAAAGAATTCGCGATAGACCACGCGTTCGGCGAAACCGTCGATCGAGCGGAAGCCGAGCCGGAACGACAGGTCATTGAGGCTGTCGGCGACCAGCTGCTTGTTGCGCGATCCCAGCATCGACAACCGGTTACGCACCACGATCCAGTCCGTGGTGGCGCCGTCGAGCTGGCGGCGCTTGCGCCTCGTGTCGCGCACCATCTCCGCATAGTGGCTCTCGCCGGTCACCGCGTAGGTCTGGGGATCGACGGTGCCGAGCACGTCGAAATCGAGGAAGCTGTCATTGATCGGCGTCACCAGCGTGTCGGCCATCGAATGCGCCAGCCGCATCAGGTAGCTGTCCGATCCCGGCGTATCGATGACGATGAAGTCGAAGCTGCGCTCGACCGCGCTGACCGCGTCCATGAATTGCTGGAACTCGGAGTTTTCGTTTTCGGCGATCTGCATCGTTCCGCCGTCCCGGATGCAGCAATGCACGGGAATTTCGAGATCGAGCCCGGAGCGGCGCGCCCAGGCGTTCCGGTTGTTGATGTAGCGGGTGAAACTTTGCTGGCGGCAATCGAGGTCGATGGTGGCAACGCGCTGGCCCGCCTTCATCAAGGCCACGGCGATGTGCAGAGCGCTGGTCGATTTGCCCGAGCCGCCCTTCTCGTTGCCGAGCACGACGACGTGAGCCGAGCCCGCTTGCCCCTGACTGGTCTGCACCAACATGTTTCGACCCCTGTGGATATCTTCAAATTACGCGCGACCGCGGTCAAGTGAAATGCGCAACGACGCGGCTAAATCGCGCATCGTCTGCCTTAATGGTGAATCGCACAATGCTTTGCGGGTGAAGACGCGCTCGATCGCGGCAGCGGGACCGGTCGACGCCTGGTTTTTCGGCAGCGGCTTGGCGGCCGCAATTCGGCCTCGATAAAGTCGGCATCCACCGCCGCGAAGTCGGAGCCGGCCGCCTCCCCGCCTCCCGCATCAGGCCTGCGAGATCGAGCCCGCGTGTCGGCGTGTCCCGTGATCGTCCGCACGATCCCTGCGTTACGTCGCGCCCTCGACAAGCTTCGTCGGAAAAGGCCGCGACCGCGCTTGTGCCAACCATGGTGCACTCCGTGACAGGCATGTGTCGCTGGTCCGGCTGGCAAGACGCCGCGCCGGGAAGCTGATCGTCTCGATCTTCGTTAACCCCGCCCGGTTCGCGCCATCGGTGGATTTCGATTCGTATCCGCGCACCTGGAACGGTCTTCGATGAACAGTTCCGCACGTACCTCCGCGAGATGGGCGTGGCACCGGCGCTGCTCGACATCGTCGACAGGAATTCGAAGTCCAGGCAGCGAACCGAATTGCCGCCATCCGAGTGGGTTCGGCTGAAGATCGACACCACGCCTGCGCCATAACGCGCTTGCGGCTAAAGCAGCCCGAGCTCGCGCAGCTCTCGGCGCAACGGTTCGGGCATCGCGGCGAGGCCCGAGCCAGCGGCCTTCAGATCGGCAGGAGCGGCGTCCTCGGTAAAATAGCGCCAGCCCTGGAACGGGCGTATCGGCCGCGGCAGTACCGCGATCACCCTGGGCTGCATCACCAGGCGGCATCGCCCGATGCCGTCGCGGTCGCGGAACGGCTCGATGCCGATGATCTTTTCGCGCGCGGCGATTTCACCGCGGATCACCCAGTACAACGAGCCGCCGGCGAGCAATTCGTCGACGCGCTTCGGCACCATGCGCGTGACGTGAACATGGTGGAGCGGGAGGCCTTTTTTCTTCGCGGTCTGCATGCGCTCGGCGACCCAGGCCTTGAGGTCCCTGATCGAGTCGCAGCCGACGCAAAGCTTGATGAGATGAAGGGCCATGCCGCGACGTTAGAGCATGATCCGGGCAAGTGGAAACCGGTTTTCCCCAAAGATCATGCCGAGGGCATCAATCGTTCGACGCCGCGGGAGTTGGGTTTGCGGGCGCGATATGAACCGGCGCGCCAGGGTGCGCCGGTTTTGCCGCGGCCTGTTTCTTCGCCGAGGCCAGCGCGGACGCGGCCGGGCGGGGCGACGGCAATGGCGCGTTTGCGGCCGGCGTCGATGCCACCGCGTGCGGCGAGGCTGATGGTGTCGGCGTCGTGCCGGGTTCCGGTGTCATGATGCTGACCGGCGGGGTCGAAGCCGCCGAGGGGAAATCGGCATTGGTGGGTTTGCCCGTGGGCAGCGTTGGCGCGAGTGCCGCAACGGGTGCTGGCGCCGCGGCGGCCGGTGCATTCCACAACGCAGAGTAGCG
This sequence comes from uncultured Alphaproteobacteria bacterium, assembly GCA_963721135.1. Taxonomy (GTDB): domain Bacteria; phylum Pseudomonadota; class Alphaproteobacteria; order Rhizobiales; family Xanthobacteraceae; genus Bradyrhizobium. Next base: position 5,944 of record CAVRIB010000024.1, on the reverse strand, counting down.
CGCGATCAGGCCGTCATAGATCCGCTCATCCATGTTGGCCGCGATCTGCCGGCTTTCGGTCAACGACCGGAACGCGGGGCAATTGGTGGGCGTGCAATGGTCCCGCACCTGCAGCACCTGCGCGACCAGCCCGTAGCGGTCGCGCTCCACGGCGTGGCGCAGCGCCAGAAGTTCGGGCGTCCTGCCCGCCGCGGCGGTCGCAGTATCGCCGAGCGCAGTCAGCCGCGCGAGCTGCGCGGCCGCATAGGAAACGGCGGCAGCCGCCGTCTCGGCTGAACCGAACAATGCCTTCTCGCACGCGGCCAGAACGATATCGCCGGCCAGATCGTCGATGCATGACAACGCCGGAAGGCTTGCGGTCATGGGCTGGGCAGCCCTGGTCTCGGCGGTCGCGACGCGGCTTGCGCCCGGACCGAATCCGCGGATGGTGGCGGCAACCGCGATGCCGATGGCCAATAGCGTAATGACGGTCAACGCGCCGTTGGCGACCGACTTCTCGGCGCGCAACAGCGTGATCAGGGCGATGACGCCGAAAAATCCCGCCGCGGCCAGGGTCAGCCACATCGGGAACGCCGGCGAACGCCAGATATGATCGAGCGATGTTGCCCAGGCCCAGTTCATGCGCGATGTCCCTCGGCGCAAGCATAGCGCATCCAGCGCAGGCGAACGCCGATTCTTTCAGCTGGCACAGAATGGTTCTGCGAACGGGGCCTTTTGACGGCGGGTGAAGCGGAACCCCGTTTCACCCGGCCGTGCGCGCAAAGCTTCAGGAAACGTCGAGCTGACTTTCCTTGGCCACTCGTTCGAAGGCTTCGGTCGAGTTCTTGATCCGGTACTGGCAATCGTCGCCGTCGGTCGGCAGCAGACGGATCACCTCATAGGTGCCGCTGGCGGCCGGACGCGCAACGTTGCTCGCAGTAAAATAGACAGTCTCTCCAACGGAGTATTTGTGCTTCAACGCCCTCTCCATCATAGCCTAGTTCGTTGCGCAGCTCTTCAAAGACTGCCAAATAACGCTGCCGCGCGCCTCTTTACCGAACTCGCGACCAATGTCTGGCGGAGAATAAATCGTTTTGCATACGATCATTGTCGAGCAGCGTGTTATCGACATCGAACAGAAACACCAGATCCTTTATTCCGCGTGGCGCAGGCGGAGCGGACTGAAGCTCTCGACTTGGAACCTTTTTGAGGGCTCATTTGCTGTTGGCGGTCGAGGGCTGAGGATCGATCCATGGCCCATCCTGTGCGATCGAGTTGGCTGGCTTCGTCCGGGCCCCGTGTCCCCGGCTCATCTTTCGTAGATCGGCGTAGTGGCGCTCTGACCGAGAATGGGCTGCACCACGCGCCATTGCGCTTCGACCAGGTCCTGGCGGGCGAACAGCTCTCCGTTGCCACGCATCGCGTCGCCCAGCAAACGTTCGTAGGGAGGCATGTCATCGACGGCATGGCTCTTCAAACTGAGTTCGACATCCTCGCCAACCATGCGCTCTCCAGGCACCTTCACCCGGACACCCAGTCCGATACTGATGTCAGGACTGACCCGTATCCGCAAATGTGACGAGCGTGGAGGCACGAGTTCGTGGAAGGCTTCCAACGGCGGACGCTTGAACTCGACAAACGCCTCCATGCAAGTGATCGGCATCACCTTGCCGGCGCGGATGTAGACGGGAACACCCTCCCACCGCCAGGTGTCGATGTGGAGTTTGATGGCAATGAAGGTCTCGACGGTGGAACCCGGAGCCACGCCCGGCACCGATTTGTAACCGTTGTACTGGCCGCGCACGACGCACTCGGGCGTGAGTGGACGGACAGCCTTCAACAGTGCCGCTTTCTGATCGCGCTCGCAGTCGTGGCCTTCGCCCGTCGGCGGCTCCATGGTCAGGTTTCCCAGCACCTGGAGCATGTGGTTCTGCACCACGTCGCGCAGCGCGCCAGTTTCGTCGTAGAACCTGCCGCGGTCCTGCACTCCGAAATTTTCCGCCATCGTGATCTGAATACTGCGGACGTACTGCCGATTCCAGATGGGCTCGAAAATCGGGTTCGCGAAGCGGGTATACAGAATGTTCTGTACTGGCTCTTTGCCGAGGTAGTGATCGATGCGATAAATGTTTTCTTCGGGAAAGAATTGATGCAGGATTTGATTGAGCTTCTCTGCCGAAGTCAGATCGTGCCCGAAAGGCTTTTCGACTACCACGCGAGCGTTGGTCGCACAGCCGGACTTGGCAAGTCCCTCGGCAACCACGCCGAACAGACTGGGCGGAACGGCGAGATAGTGCAGTGGCCGTTGGGCCGTCCCAAGCTGTTTGCGGAGTTCGGTAAAGGTGGCGGCGTCGGCGTAGTCGCCGTCCACATAGCGCAGAAGTCCGGACATCTTGTCGAAGGCTGCTTGATCAACCCCGCCGTGATGCTCCAGGCTGTCCTTGGCCCGGGCTTTGAGCTGATCCACGCTCCAGCCGGCTTTGGCTACTCCAATGATCGGCAGGTTAAATCCTTCATCCTTGAATCAGCATTGGAGCGACGGAAAAATCTGCTTGTACGCCAGATCTCCGGTGGCGCCGAAAAAGACGAACGCATCCGACATTTCGTTTGGCATTCACTAGCTCCCGTTTGCGGCGTCTTGCAGGACCTGGTAGTTGGGATTCGCAGCCTAGGGTTAAGAGCACATGAAACGACAGCATCTTTGCGCCTGGCGCCCAGCCGAGGCCATTTGACAGTAAGAATGCCCACGCAGAACGAAGTGTCGCAAATTTTACTCTAAGTAGGTTAATAATCAAACAATCCTACCTTGTGGGACACCTTCGGGGTTCGCCGCTTTGTAAGCTAACCGGCCGGAAGCTTGGCTGGCACAGTGGATCCACACGCTGGATAAAGGCAATGGCTTGGCGCTCAGCCCAGCGCCCGTCATAGCCATCGGGAGCGGCGGAGGAAGCACAATGTCCGCCCTGAGTAGTCTCCATGAACGCTATCCGCGGGTTGACCAGCAGCTTCACGCGCGTTTATGGAGACACGGATGAAGGGGTCGTCCTGGGCATGAACACCAGAGTTGGAACGACAACGCGATCGAGGAGCGCCGCTTGAGGCGGCCACGTGTAATAGTCCTGGGCATCGCGAAATCCAGAGTGGCGGCAGTGATCTGGTCGTCGAAATGGCGCATGCTTCGCATTCCCGCAGGTGCGCAGATCGTAACGATCGGGATAAAGCGCTGCTTTACGCAAGATGCGGCGGCGCAATCCCCGCGAGAAACTTCCACTCATAAACGCGATTAGCGCGGGCGTGGAGCACGTCAGAAGAAGGCGCAAGATCATCGCCGGGAAACGCCGACGGCGGCTTTGACTTGCGGCGGCGCATCTCTCCCCACTCCCCGAGCGGCTTCAGCACCAGGATTGCCGCCCATGGAATATCCCACAACGCCAGCTTTTGCAGGCCGTCTCGTCGATAAGTTCGCCAATAGACTCCGCCTCGCCCGACATGCCGGAGTTGTCGAGGTTTGGTCCCAGATCTTCGTGTCACCGCAGTTCGCGTGTTATGCAACGGCATCCATCCCGGCTGTAGGCCTTGCTGCCAGTGCCGATCACATACTGCGATTCGCTGGGCCCTCGAGTCCGTGCACGATGACCAGCGTCATCGCGGTCTTGCGCTCGGGCTTCCAATGGCAGTGGCGGAGCACCCTTGGACTCCGGTTCGACCTGAAACAGCCGCTCCTGCGGCGGAGGCAGAAGGTTTACGTCGCGGGAGAAAGCTTCCGGCAATGGTCTTGCCGTCGCCACTTGACGAAGGGGCGGCGCAGGTGGAGAAGGGCTCGCCAAAGAAATCGTGCTGCTGCGCCGTCTCCGTGGGAGGAAGGCGAAGCTCCGACGCACCCGGCCAGATTTGTTGTTGGAAGGGATAGATTGATCTCCTGCACCTATAATGATGTTTTCGTGGCGGCAGCCGATTCGACTAAAACCGGTGATAAGCTGCAGATCCCGCCTGACTGGAGTGATTCATGCCGATTTTCGAATACGCTGCGAAGCCTGTGGACATAAGTTCGAGGCGATCCTGTTCGGCCAACAGACGCCGAAGTGTGTCCTAGTTGTCATACTGAAAAGCTGGAGAAGCAGCTCTCGACCTTCGCCGTTTCAAGGGCAGCGGTGCTAGCGTCGCCGGAAGCGGGTGCGGACAGCGAATTGCTGCCGGATGAATGGCGGCTGCGAACTGAACTCAGGCTGTTGGCTCCAGTCAGCACGTCGGGGTTCTTACGGGCATCGCAACAGCTTGAGCGTGGCCTGGCGCGGTTGCCGGACGCCTTGCTCCCAGCTCTCAACCGCGTTCGAACTGACGTTCAGCAAACGCGCGAAGAGCGCCTGACTGGCGTTCAGTCTCTCGCGCAAGGCGCGAATATCGCCAGCCTTCATAGGCTTGGGCCGGGCTGGGAGCTCGACTGAGCGCAGATCGAGCTTGTGCCGCTCTTCTCTGAAGCAGTTACAGCCTGGGCCCGCTTCGTCTTTACGCTTGTTTTCTTCTTGTCTTTTTATTCTTTTTTCCCATCGCTGCCCCCGCAACCTCTTATATCCCACATTGTAGATCTGTTCGCCAGGCCGTAAATAGCGCTTTAGCGCCGCGCCCTTCAGTCCACCTTCTGCTGAATTGGCCGCGCCACCGGCCGTCCCTTTTCGCCCATTCCAGGTATGCCCAAGGCGTTCGTGGTCGTGGGTGAAAACCACCAGCCACTGCTGCGGAATCGCGACATCATAGAACCGGTGCTTGTTGTCGATGCTTTCCAGCGGATACAGATCGTAACCGATGTCCCATGGGCTCAGGTGCTTGACTCGGCACCAGGTCGCTGGGATAACAGCGGTCCGGCCGCCGCTGCGAACGATGACCGCCTGCAAGTCCCGGGTGTGTCCGGGATAGACCTTCACCGAAATCCCGGGAACGATTTCCCCGTCTCCTTCTCAGCAGCTTCATCTGCCCACTGGCAACCAGCGGATCGTAATTGTCGGTCATGTAGCTGACGCGGTCGCGCTCGTGCTGCTCGTGAGCATGCTGCAGTTCGCCTTCCTGCACGTAATAGGTGGCGCGAGGAAACGTCGGCACCGCCTTGCCGTCTTTGTAGTAAGTGTTCCAGCCGCAGTGGTCGAAGTGCAGATGAGTGTTGATGACGATATCAATCTCGTCCGGTGACACGCCCGCCTCGGCGAAGCTCTTCAGCAACAGCTCCTGATTGTCGTAGATGGCCCGCCTCTTGTCCTTCAGCTTGCTGCCGATGCCGGTGTCGATCAGGACATTGTGTTCGCCGGTGCGCACCAGCAGGGAATTCGTGCTGAGTGGAATGCGGTTAGCGCTCGTGCGGCGTGGCGCGTTTTTCCCACATCACCTTCGGGATCACGCCGAACATCGCGCCGCCATCGTTATGTAGTTGCCATCGGTAAGAATGGTCAGTTCGAAGTCGCCGAGGGTCGTTCGATGCACAGATCTTCTCCTCAAAACAGCGTTTCCGATCATACTGAATTGAGGCGAGCGTTGATGGCAGATGGCAAGCAGACGTTCTCGGATTCTGGCCTTAACGGCACAGCTCACAGGTTGCGGAAAAAGTCGAAGCAGGGGCGGTGCAGCCGGCTAAAGCCGGTGAGAAGAAAAATAAACGGCTTATTGGCCGGACTGAAGTCGAGCCCTGTTAAGAGGCGGTCAAGGCGGAACTTTTCCGCAGCCTGTTTAAGGCGTACCTTTAAACAGACGCTATCGATTGGGGAATGACTGACCGATATCTTGTTGAGGTAGGTGTTGAGATGCGGCAAATTGCTTTCGTATTGCTATTGAGTTCGGCAATGCTGGCGCCGGGTTGGCTGAGTCAACAAAGAACAGGAACCAGGCCGCGAACCCCGTCAGCGAGCGGGCTGGCCCAGACCTCTATGCAGCAGCCGCAGACCCCGGCGGGGGATGAGCTGGCGCGAATGGCCGATGA
>CAVRIB010000023.1:0-17240 GCA_963721135.1 uncultured Alphaproteobacteria bacterium | reverse complement strand
ATTGCTCACGCGACTGCCGTTTGCGGCGGCTTGATCTGGAAATTTCGCGTCGTTGGAGCACCGTCCCGCACAGGATTTCGCCATCCGCCGACACCATGAAGACGTCGGCGGCGCCAATCGAATTGGTGCGGCCGGCCTGAAGTACCCTGCCCCTGGCCCTCAATTTCTCGCCTCTGGCGATGCCGGTCATCTTGATGGTGAAGTCGAGCGTTGCAAGCCCCCACCCTCTCGGCAACAGCGACAGGCACGAAGACACGGCCGCTACATCGCCGGCGGTACCCACCATCGACGCCGGAAATTGTCCGGGCGGCCCGGAATACCTCGCGTCGAAAGGCAACTCGATCGCGATCTGGCCTGGCGCGAACGAGACGATGTGGATCGCATATTCCAGCACGAACGGCAGAGTACCCAGAAAGGATTCGATCTCGGCCCGGCTGAGCCGGTCCCGCGCATCGTCCGTCGCTTGATCGGAGCTCTTCATTTCGCAACCCGTCTCGGCGCCGCCCCATCCATTTGCAAGGCGACGTCGAGCGACTTCGCGACGTCGTCGATCGGCTGCGCGCTGCTTTCGACCCGCGCCAGAATCAGCGCGCCTTCGATGGAGCAGACCGCGAGCTTCGAAAGTCGCCTCGCCTCGGCCTTGCCAAAGCCATCGCGAACCAGCGCGCGGGCAATCACTGCGCACCATCCAGCAAACGCCTCCCGACCGGCCGCAGCCATGGCGGCGGATTGCGGCGCGGACTCCAGCAACGTGGTCGCGATCGGACAGCCGTCCCGGAAGCCGGACTTGGCCATCCACCCGGCCAAGAGTTTGCAATAGGCCCGCACCATGGAGGAGGCTGTGTCATGCTGCCGCTCGAGCTTCTCCAGCGTCGCCACCACGCTCGTGCCGGCAAAGCGCACAGCGGCCTCGGCAATCTGGTCCTTGCCCCCGGGAAAGTAGTGGTAGAGCGACCCCTTCGGCGCGCCGCTGACCTCGACGATCTCGTTGATGCCGGTCGCGGCAAAGCCGTTGCGCCGGAACAGCGCTGCCGCTGTCCGCACGATCGCGCCGCGATGTCCTGGCGGTGCCGCCACGGCGATCACTCCCCATCTTGCCCCAAAACAAGCGTCTATATAGACTGGTCTAGAAAGTCAATCGTTCGGCGCCGCGCGGCCGCGACAATGCGGTTCGTTTCAAACACCCGCCGAAATTCCGTTTAAAACTTTGTAAGCGGTGAAATCCGTGCGCATCGCGTTTAATGCCGCTGCTTTCACCAACACAGGAGCCGCCCATGAACGCAACCGCTGTCCCACCCGGTTTCGAACCTCAGTCCCGCCGTAGTCCGCTCACCGATCCGTGGGAGCCGATCTATTCGAAGCAAACACCCAATGCGATCATCCTCGGGCTTCGGCTGGCGACGCCGCACACCAATGCGCGCGGTTTCGTTCACGGCGGCTTGATTGCGGCGCTGACCGATAAAGCCATGGGGCACAGCTGCGGCCACAAGATGGGCGGCGCCCATTCGCTGGTGACGGTCGGCATGTCCATCGATTTTATCAGCAGCGCCCAGATCGGACAGTGGCTCACGGTCGAGACGGAAGTGATCAAGACCGGCGCCACACTTTGTTTCGCACAGTGCTTCGTCACCGCTGACGACGTCGTCATTGCCCGCGCCAACGGAACGTTCCGCGTGGTGCCGAAGAAGGAATGAAGGCGAACCGCTTTCGCCGTCATGCCTGACCTTGTGCCGGGCATCCACGTTCTTCGTCGCCGCGAAAGAAGACGTGGATGGCCGGGACAAGCCCGGCCATGACGCAGTCTGGCTTTGTTGCCGAGCGTCACCAACCAAACCGCCAGTCGGCGGTCTCGCTCACGAGGTCGATGAAGGTCCGAACCTTGGCCGACAACAGCCGCGACGTCGGATAGACGAGATGGATCGGCAGCGGCGGCGGTTCGTATTTTTGCAGGACGATTTTCAGCTGGCCGCGCCTGATCGCGTCCGCCGCCTGGTAGAACAACACCCGTGTCAGTCCGCCGCCCGCCTCCGCATACTGGATCGCGGCGTCGGCGCTGTTGGTCAGAAATCGCGGCGTGGGCGTCACCCGAAACTCGCGGCCGCCGTCGACAAAACGCCAGTCCGGCGGCGCGGCCGTGGCGCCGAACTGAATCGTCTGGTGCGAAGCGACCGCCGCGGGCGTCTTCGGTTCGCCGTGCCGCTTGAGATAGCCGGGCGCGGCCACGACGATGCGCCGCATCTCGCCGACCTGGCGCGCGACCAGGGTGGAATCCGGCAGGTGCGCGATCCTGACCGCGAGGTCTACGCCGTCCTCGACCAGGTTGATCATCCGATCCTCGAGCCGCAACTCACCCATCACTTCTGAATAGCGCTTCAGATAGGCCGACATCACGGGGCTGACATGGAGGCGACCAAATCCGACCGGCGCGGAGATCACCAGCCGCCCGCTCGGCCGCGTGCGCTCGCCCTCGGCCGCGCCTTCGGCTTCCTCGACGTCGGCGAGAATGCGGCGGGCGCGCTCCAGGTACCGCGCGCCGGCATCGGTGAGCGCGACCCGCCGCGTCGTCCGCTGCAGCAGCCGCGCCCCGAGGCGATCCTCCAAAGCCGCGATCATCCGCGTCACGGCGGAGGCCGACAGCCCGAGCTTGCGCGCCGCGGGCGCAAAACCCTGGAGGTCGGCTACCGCGACAAAGGCCTGCATGGCGTCGATGCGATCCATGCGATTATTTCAACTATTGCAATGATGAAGTGTCAATTGGCCGGATTGTTTAAAACCGGAAACGGTCCATCTTTGCCTGCATGAGCAGGCGGCGGCCCAGGACGAGAGCTGCGGAGATTTCCGATGTCAGACACCCACACTTTTTCAAGCGACGTGGCCTTCACGCCGGCGGTGAAGTCGATTCAGGCGCGCAAGGGGTCGCGCGAGACTTATGCCCAGGTCGAAGACCGGGGCGGCTGGCGCACCGAGATTGACGATAACCTCGCCGCGTTTCTTGCCAGCGCCGACAGCGTCTTCTTTGCGACCGCCTCGGCCGATGGACAACCCTACGTCCAGCATCGCGGCGGGCCGAGGGGTTTTGTCAAGATCCTGGACAAGACCACGCTGGCGTTCGCCGATTATGCCGGCAACCGGCAATACATCACTCAGGGCAACCTGTCGGAAAACCCGAAGGCATACATCTTCGTGATGGACTATGCGCATCGCCGCCGGGTGAAGATATGGGGCGAGGCGCGCGTGGTCGATGACGACCCGGCTCTATTGCAGTCGCTGATGCCGCAGGGCTACAAGGCGCGACCCGAGCAGGTGATCCTGTTCCGGATTGCCGCCTGGGACACCAACTGCCCGCAGCATATCCCGCAAAAGTTCGATGCCGCCGACGTCGCGGCAGCGCTGGCCGCGCGCGATGAGCGGATTGCGGAACTGGAGGCGGAGCTGGCGGCGCTGAAGGGCGAGGTACCGCCGGTTGCCGCGCAGACCGTCTGAGGCGATCACCAGGTCCTCGTCGTTCCTGCGAAAGCAGGAACCCATACGCCGCAGCCATCGGTTGGGGCAAGCCTGGCGGTTGGCTTAGCTTCGCAGCAACGTCGTCCTGTGGCTATGGGTCCCTGCTTTCGCAGGGACGACCAGACTAGGCGGCCTGCCGCTGCGCGGTCCAGGCGAATTCCGGGTAGTATTGCAGCATCATGCGGTCGACATAGTCGGTGAGATTCTGGAACTGCGCCGCGCGCTCGCGCAAGGGCGAGGTGAAGAACGGCGTCAGGATCCCAGAGAGCGCGCCGAACGCTGTGGCATCGGAGCCGCAGGGCGCATCTCCCATCAGATACGGCTTGTCGCCGAGCTGGACCGACAGCGCAAACAGCGAGCGGACGGCGAGGTCGACGTCATCGTCGGGAGCATGGCGCCCGAGGCCGCTCAACAAGTAATTCTCGGCGACACGAAACTGGGCATCTTCGCGAAGTTTTTCGCGCGCGTGCTCGGGCGCGCCATCGAAGAAATGCGCCGGTCCCTTGGCAAAGTTGATCGGGTCGACCCAGCGCGCGCCGACCATCGCCCAATAGACGTGGTGCTCGATCATGCGTTCGAACGCCCAGGCCTGAGCCCGCGCCTGCAGGCTGAGCGGCGCATCGAAATCGAAGCCGTATTTGCCCTCGATATGCGCGCGGATGAAGGTGGAATCGGCGACGGTCTCGGTGTCGTCGACGATATAGGGCAATTGCCCCTTGGGCGAGGCCGGAGGCCTCGCCTTCTCCTTGCGGTATTCGAGGCCGGCCATCTTCAGCTGGACTTCGGTCTTGGTCACGAAGGGGCTGATTTCCGGCAAGCCGAACCCTTCGCCAAAGCCGTAGAGGGTGATCACGTCAGCGCTCCCGATTTCTTCAACAGGCGCTTGATGCTAGCCACCCCCTGCTGCCACCGTGGTGTCAGCAGCGGCGACATCGTCGTCCAAAGGTCGAGGCCATACAAAATCATCATGGATAAAATCCTCTCGGTTCGAGTGTTGTCCCGTTATACTTGCCCCCTGCTGCCAACATGCTGTCAGCATCGGATGGCGGCACTCCAAGAGAGATAAAGAGACCCCGCCATGAGACGCGCCGACCGGCTGTTCCAGATCATCCAGGTGCTCCGGCGCACCGGCAAACCGCTGACCGCGGATGCGATCGCGGTCGAGCTCGAGACCTCGAAGCGGACGATCTACCGCGACATCGCCACCCTGATCGGACAGCGCGTGCCGATCCGCGGCGAGGCCGGCATGGGCTATATCCTGGAGAAGGGTTTCGACCTGCCGCCGTTGATGCTGACCCCCGACGAGATCGAGGCGGCGGTGCTCGGCGCGCAATGGGTGGCCGGCCATGCCGATACCGCGTTGTCCCGCGCCGCCTTCGACCTGATCGCCAAGATCGCCGACACCGTCCCCGAACGCCTGCGGCCGTTTGTGCTGGAGCCGGCGAGCCGCGCCCGCGCGCCCTGGCAAAGGGAACCCGACCGCATCGACATGGCGCGGACGCGGGCGCAGATTCACGAAGGCAAGAAGATCGCGCTGCGCTATCGCGACGAACACGGCCGCGACAGCGAGCGCACGATCTGGCCGATCGCGATCGGCTATCACGAGGCGGTGCGGATTCTGGCGGCATGGTGCGAGCTGCGGCGGGATTTTCGCAGCTTCCGCACCGACCGCGTCGTCGGTGCCGACTATCTCGACGAGAAATATCCGGAGCGGCGTGATTTGCTCAGGGCGCGCTGGCGCAGGAGCATGCTTTGGGAACAGCCGAGCGATGCCTGATGCCCAAGCGGCGGCTGGCTCGCCGTCCCGTTCCGCGCTAAACGCAGGTCATGGCGATAGACGATCCGGCCGTTGATTTGCAAAACCTCTGCCAGGCTTGCGGGGCGTGCTGCGCCTATTCGGAAAACTGGCCGCGTTTCACCACCGAGGACGATACGGCGCTGGACTTGATCCCGGAAAAGCTCGTCAACGACCGGCTGTCGGGCATGCGCTGCGACGGCAACCGCTGCTCGGCGCTGTCAGGCCGGATCGGTATTGCGACGTCCTGCACCATTTATGCCGTGCGGCCCGAGGTGTGCCGCACCTGCATGCCCGGCGATGCCGAATGCGCGATGGCGCGGCGGCGGCACGGCCTGCCGATGTTGACGTGACTGACGGACTTGCAGGGTAGGTTGCAGGTCTCTATTTTGCGCCGGTCTTAGGAAAATAAAGTCGACATGACACCTTCCAGGCAAAGCATTCGGGCGCAGCCGCTGCTCGCTGTCCAAGATGTGCGCGCAAGCACGGTTTGGTATGAGCGTCTGTTGGGTTTGGGTCGTCTGGGAACAAGCGATCACGATCATATTTACCAGCAGCTTCTCGGCGATGGTCAGCTGATTTTGCAACTACATAGCTGGAACGACGAAGATCATCCGAACCTCGCTGATCCAGAGAAGGCACCCTGCGGCCACGGCGTGTTGATCTGGTTTGAGGTTGATGATTTTGATGCCATCCTGGAGAGGGCGCGGAGGTTGAGCGTCCGAATTCTGTTGGGGCCAAAAGTGAACGAAAACTCGGGGCGCCGTGAGTTGTGGGTTCGTGACCCAGATGGATATGTGATTGTTGTTGCAAGTTGTGATTGACGACGAACGGAGGGCGTTGATGGTGCGCCAAGTTGTTTGCCGGGACGCATCGAAGCGCCGGCTGTCGGAAGCAGCGCGCAAGTTCGCGTTTAGGAGCTCACGGCCTGGCCGTCGTCCCTGCGAAAGCAGGGGTCCAACCACCAAACATCGTTATCTTGGAACGCGTCTGCCCCGGCGTCTCATCGACAGTCACGCCGTATCGGTGCGGGGGTGACGGCAGTGATCAAGCCGTCACCGCTTTGACGAGATCGTCATCCAGATCGTCGTCGATCGGCGCGAACGTCGAGAGCGGCTTGGTCGAGAGCGTGATCGGTTTGCGATTACCATAGGTGGAGGGCGCGGTGCGGGCAGCCGGTTCACGCGACAGCGCGTAGAGCGCGGAGCCGACGCGGCCGCCGATCTGGATCAGCTCGCGTTCGCTGCAGCTCGCGGCAATCGAGAGCGCCAGCGAATACAGATGGCTCCGGCGATAGCAGAACAGCGCCAGCATGGCGCGGACATCGGAAGAAACGCTCTCCACCAGCCGTTGCAGGCCGTTTTCGTTGGCGCGGTACATCTCGCCGAGCAGTTCATCCTGGACCGGGCAGAAATCGTTCTCAAAGGCGTCGCGGCTTGAAAACATTTGCATGTCCCCCCGATGGCGAGGATGCAATGCTACTCTCTAACGAAAGGTTAACCAGCACAGCCGGTAGTCTCCCGGGGTACTTGAACTGGCCGGCCGAATCAGATCGGCGCCTCCGCGATTACCGCCCGTCTACAGCGAATGTGCCTTCATCCACTCGGCCACCGCGCGGCCGATGGCCGGCCCGGAATCCTCCTGGATAAAGTGCGATCCCGGCACGGTCACCTCGGTCTGGTTCTTCCAGCCGCGGCAAAATTCCCGCGGCGCGCCGATCAGGATCGCGCCCGGCTCGGCGTTGACGAACAGTTTTGGCAGCTCATTTTGCGCCATCCACTGCGAATAATCGGCCGCGATCGCCACGACGTCGGCGGGTTCGCCCGAGATCGGGATCTGCCGCGGCCAGGTCAGCGTCGGCCAGCGGTCCCCGGCCTTCAGGAACGGGCGGCGATATTCCGTCATCTCGGCCTCGGTCAGCTTGCGCAGGACCGATCCCGGCAGCACGCGCTCGACGAACATGTTGCGCTCGAGGATCATCGCCTCGCCCTTGTCGGAGCGAAACCCCTGGAAGATCGGAACGGCCTGCGGGCTCCATTCGTCCCAGGAGGCGATCGGGCGCACGATCGCCTCCATATAGGCAATGCCGCGGATGCGGTCGCGGTGCCGGTTGGCCCAGTCGAAGCCGAGCGCCGAGCCCCAGTCGTGCACCACGAGCACGATTGATTCCGCACGCCCGATCACCGCATCGATGAAGGCGTCGAGATATTTGCGATGGGTCGTGAAACGGTAGGTGTCCGGGCCTGGATTCGGCAATTTGGCGGAATCGCCCATGCCGATCAAATCAGGCGCGATCAACCGGCCGCGTCCCTCAAGCCCCGGCAGGACGTCGCGCCAGAGATAGGACGAGGTCGGATTGCCATGCAGCAGCAATACCGGCCTGCCCTCGCCACGCGCGTGATAGGCCATGCGGCTGTCAAGCACTTCGACGGTGTCTTTTGTCAGCGGTTGTTCTGTCATTGGCGGCTCTCGTTCGATCGGCGTGGCCGGCGAGCATGGCGCGCGATGGGGTCGCGCGCAATGACCCCAGGCCGACGTGAAACCGGCGGAATCAGGGATTGGCCGCCATGAAGATCGACAGGCCGAAACCGGTGAGATGATGCAGCGCCTGGTCGACCCCGATCAGCGTCCAGAACCACGGATGCTTGTTCTCCTGCGTCACGCCGAAATTCGCGGCGCAATAGCCCTTGGCGCGATCGACCGTGATGTGAATGAAGAAGTCGATCACCGCCACATACCAGAATCGCGGCGCGACGATCAGGATCAGGGTCATTGCAACCGCAAGGTGCACGAGGCAGTGAGCCAGGAGCGGCAGCGCCCAGCCGGTCTTCTGGTCCTTGCCGATCGCCATCCACGACGTCTGCAGGACGAAATCGGCGATGATGTGCTTGAAGGTCAGCAGCAGCATCCATCCCACCAGTGCGCCAACCGGGACCGACGATGACATGGCGGGAAAAGACAAAGCTGACGCCCTTGCTGGGATGACTGGAAACGGACAACGGAGGCGTTCAGCGCAACTTCTCTCAACCCCGTGACAATTGACGGGTGTTGCTGCCTTTTATGACATCTCCCAGACCAGAATGCACCTGTCGGGAACCCGAAAAACCGCTGGTGTGACTTAACTGCGATAGGGCTCGGCGCTCGCGCCCGCGCGGGTGCCGGAGTGCCCGATTCGAAAGCCCCAGGGCCCGGAAAACGCCTCCCAGGCTGCAGGATTATGGTTCTTTTCCATAAATCCGGGGTCCCGCGGCATCATCCGCTGCAGACAGGGCATGCGCGACCGGCGGACATGAGGCATGAGCGCCCAACGTCGAGATGCGCTTGCAGAGCAGCCGTTCGTACGCTCAGAGGTTGACGGCGGCATACCGATTGGGCGCACAAAAAAGCCCCGGCAGGGGCCGGGGCTGTGCTCAAGTTTCGGGAGAGACTCAGTACCTGGCGACCATCGGGCCGCCGAACTTGTACGCCACACCAATCAAAGCCGAATGCGTTTGCAGCTTGACGTTGCCGCTGAGGGTATCGCAGGCGACGCCGCAAACGCCGGGATTAGGGAACAGGGTGAAGTTGTACCGCCCATAATCCGCGTAGCGATATTCGCCGCGAACCAGCCAGTTGCTGGCGACCATGAATTCGATGCCGGCGCCGACGGTCCAGCCGATCCGCGTATCCGTTGTTGATGACGCGGTACCCAAATTCGAGCCCACTCCGGCGGGACCCGAACACCAACCCACGGGAAAGGCGGTGCCGCAGAATGCGCTTGCCTTCACGTCGGTCCATGCAACGCCGGCGGTCGTAAAGAGCAGCGTCGAGGCATTCACGAGATAGCCGGTTCGTTCGCGCAAGCTGCCTTCCCAGCCCTGCCGGACGTTTGCGGTATCCAGCCCGGGGGCTCCGGCGACCGTGGGATTGAACGTTCCGGGAATGCCGCTGACGGTCCTGTTGTTGTTGGCCCAGTTGGCGTCACCCTCAATGCCGACGACCCAGCTCGTCACTTGCCAGTTGTAACCCGCATAGATGCCGGCTTTCACTCTCGTAGAGTTGAAGTTGGCCGGGTTGTTGGACGGAAACCGCGGCGTATTTTGCGCGACGAAATTCAGCGGACAGCCAACCCCGCCAGGCGCGCCCGGGCTCAGGCAGGTCGTGTTCCAGGTCTGGTTCGACCAGCGGCCGCCGACGTCACCGCCGATATAGAAGCCGCTCCAGTCGTTCACGAGGGTGGCGGCCTGCGGCGCCGCCGGGATGTAGGGCGGCGGCGCGACGTCGGCCGCCGAGGCCGCATTGACCAGACCAAAACAGAGGCTGAGAGCCCCGCTGAGGATCGCGATGAACCTGGAACACATTTGTTCTGACCGACCGAGCTCAAGTGGTTGCTGGAACCACAGCGCAAGCGGCGGTTTTGGGCAAGAAATTTGCGAATTTCAGGCACTTAACCCGGTTGAATTGGGGAACGGTGCGACATTCTTGCATCACCCCGGTGGGCGTTCGCATCGGTCGTTTTCAGTCACCGGTGATTCGGGCTCGCGTTGACGGCCTTCTCCTGCCCGGGCACTTTGGCAGACCGGCCGCGCCATGCCGGGCCGCCTTTAAGCTGTTGACAGACGGACGCCGCCTTCCTGATGTTCAAGCCGCCCGCATTCCCTGGCCTCGATCAATTCGTGACCGCGACGACGGGTCGCGACATGACGAAGGCGGCCTATGTCGCGGTGGCGACCGGCGCCGTCATGATACTTCTCCTGACGCTCGACCCCGCCTACGTGGCGGCGCACCGCTGGGTCGACGCGGCGCTGTGGGCGTCCCTCGCCTTCTTCGTGTTCGAATGGATCGTCCGGCTTCGCAGTGCCGTGCTGGCGCAACGCCTGTGGGCTTATGCGTTGTCCGGGCGGGGCCTCGTGGATGCCGTCGCGGCGCTGGCGATACCGCTTGCGCTGATCTTCGGCGCCGATCCCAAATCGGCATGGCTGTTGAGCGCGTTCTGGCCGCTCAAGCTGGTCCCGGGAATCGCGGGAATGCGGCAGCTGCGGCGGGTGCTGGTGCTGGAATCCGGTCCGCTTCTGAGCGTGCTGGTGATCTTCCTGATGGTGCTGTTTCTGGCCTCGGTGGCCTTGTACGTGCTGGAACGCGATGTCCAGCCGGCGAGCTTCGGCAGCGTGCCGGCGGCATTGTGGTGGGCGGTCGCAACGCTGACCACCACGGGATATGGCGACGTGGTGCCGATCACGCCGCTCGGCCGGCTGGTCGCGGCATTCGTGATGATCTGCGGGCTCGGCGTCTTCGGGCTATGGGCCGGCATTCTCGCCACCGGCTTTGCGACGCAGACCCGGCGCGACAATTTCCTCAAGACCTGGGAAACCGTAACCAAGGTGCCGTTCTTCGCCGCCTTGGGTCCGGCGGCGATTGCCGACGTGACGCATATGCTGCGCACCATGGACCTGCCGGCGCGCGCCATGATCATCCGCAAGGGCCAGGCTGGCGACTGCATGTATTTCATCGCCGACGGCGAGGTGGAGGTCGACCTGCCCGGCAAGAAGGTGCGGCTCGGCGAAGGCGCGTTCTTCGGCGAAATGGCGCTGCTCGGCAACAATCTGCGCTCCGCCAATATCACCACCACGCGGGTGTCGCGGCTGTTGGTGCTCGATCTGGTCGACTTCCGCATGCTGATGGCGCGGCATCCCGATCTCGCCGAGACCATCGACGTCGAGGCGAAGCGCCGCGCGCTGGAGAACAAATGATGCCGCAACATTCCGCGATCGCCGCCGGCGGCGCGAGCGCGCCGGTGCTCGATATCAAGGGTGCGCGCGCCACCATTCGGCTCAACCGGCCGAGGCATTTGAACCGGCTGCAGGCCGACGACCTCGATGTGCTGTTGAAACTGTTCGAGCGGATCGAGGCCGATGCCGCGATCCGGGTCCTGGTGCTGACCGGCACCGGGCGGGCCTTCTCGGCCGGCTACGACCTCAACTCGGTCGCCGAGCGCGCCACCAGCGCCGTCGAGCAGCGGAGCGCCGGATCGGCGTTCGAGGTCGTCGTCAACCGGCTCGAGGACCTCGCGGTGCCGACGATCTGCCGGCTCAACGGCGGCGTCTATGGCGGCGCCACCGATCTGGCGCTGGCCTGCGACTTCCGCATCGGCGCCGACAGCTGCGAGATGTTCATGCCGGCGGCCCGGCTGGGCCTGCATTACTACAAGAGCGGCATCAGCCGCTACGTGTCGCGGCTCGGCGCCGACAATGCCAAACGGCTGTTCTTGACGGCCGAGCGGATCGACGCCGCCGAGATGCTGCGGATCGGCTATCTCACCTCGGCCGTCCCGGCCGAGGCGCTCGACGGGGAGGTCGACCGATTGGCGGCCACGCTTGCCGGCAACGCGCCGGTCGCGATGGCCGGCATGAAGCGTACCATCAACGAACTCGCCCGCGGCAAACTCGACGAAGAAGCCGCCGACCGCCGCCATCGCGACAGCATGCGCGGCGCCGAGATCAAGGAGGGCATCGCCGCGTTCGCCGAAAAGCGTCCGCCGAAGTTCTAGAGCATGATCCGGAAAAGTGGACACCGGTTTTCCCTCGCGACAAACGCGGAACGCGTTTGCGCGGAGATCATGCTCAAACAAAAAGATAGAGCGGGGTGACGATTCGAAGAAAAGTCATCCCGCTCTGAAACGGTTTTCGAGCGAAAGCCCGCCCCACACTCGATGCGGGGTGGGTACCGGTTCGCGTCCCTCGAGGACAAGAACAAATCCGGCAACGGGTGCGGCGGCGAGCGGCTACGTCTGCGTCTTGCCGTGAAACCCCTATTGGTCGACGAAGGTGACGGTATCGGCGATGCTGGCGCGCGTGGTACGATAGCTGTTGGCCTTGTGCTCGCGGTCGGGATAGCCGAATGAAATGCCGCACACCACCTTGCGGTCATCGCCCAGGCCAAAATGCCGGCGCACCACGTCGGAATGGAACGCCAGCGCGGCCTGCGGGATCGTCGCGACGCCCATTGCCTGCGCCGCCAGCATGAAGCTCGTGACATAGCCGCCGCAGTCGATCGCGCCGTAGACGCCAAGCGCCTCGTCGGTATGGACGATGGCGACATGCGGCGCGCCGAAGAAATTGAAATTCTCCAGCGCTTGCCGGGCGTAGCCAGCCTTGTCGCCGCGAGGGATTCCGAGGGAATTGTAGAGCTGGAAGCCGCTTTCGCGGCGGCGTTCGAGGTAGACGCCACGGTATTCGCGCGGAAACGGAAAATCGCCGGCGTTCGGCTTGCCGCTGGCGGCGGCGGCGTAGATCAAGTCGCGGAATTTCCTGGTCGCATCGCCCGAGGCGATCTCAAGCCGCCACGGCTGGCTGTTGCACCATGATGCCGTCTTCTGCGCCGCCGCCAGGATGCGCTCGATGGTCGGGCGCGGCACCGGATCGGGCCGGAACGCCCGGCAGGAAAACCGCGCCGCCAGCAGGTCTTCGAGCACCTCGATCGGCGTGGTGTCGGTTTTAAGGTCCATCGGATCGTCGCCTTCCGTAGGGTGGGTTAGCCGAAGGCGTAACCCACCGAATTCTGTCGACCGTCGTTGCAAGAATGGTGGGTTACGCTCCGCAAACCCACCCTGCGATTTCTCGTCATCGTCCCTTGGTCGGGATCTTGTTGAACGGCACGTCCTTGTCGACGCGGATGTCGCCGGGCAGGCCCAGCACGCGCTCGGCGATGATGTTGCGCAGGATCTCGTCGGTGCCGCCGGCGATCCGCATCGACGGCGAGGACAGGAGCATCTGCTGGAACTGGCCGCGTGCCTCTTCCTGGTCTGCTCCGGTCAGGACGCCCGAGGCGCCTTCGAGGTCCATCGCATAGGTCGCGATGTCCTGCAGCATCGAGCCCGCCACCAGTTTGCCGATCGAGTTTTCCGGCCCCGGACGCTCGCCCTTCGACAGCGCCGAGAAGGCGCGGTAGCTGGTGTATTTCAGCCCGTTCGCCTTCACCGCCCAGTGCGCGAGCCTGGAGCGCGTGGTGCGATCGTCGATGGCAAGCCCGTCCTCGGTCATCAGGCTGGAGCAGAACTCGAACATCTCGGGAAAGCCGGTCGCAAGCCGCGCGCCGATCGACATCCGCTCGTTCATCAGCGTGGTCAACGACACGTTCCAGCCGTCGCCGACGTTGCCGAGGCGCTGATGATCGGGAATCACGACGTCGGTGAAATAGACTTCGTTGAATTCCTGCATGCCGTTGGCCTGCTTGATCGGCCGCACCTCGACGCCTTTGCTCTTCATGTCGAGGAAGAACATCGTCAACCCCTTGTGCTTGGGCACATTGGGATCGGTGCGCGTGATCAGGAGGCCGTAGTCGGAGTAGTGCGCGCCGGAGGTCCAGATCTTCTGGCCGTTGACGAGCCAGTTGTCGCCCTGCTTTTCCGCGCGCGTGCGCAGGCCCGCGACGTCGGAGCCGCCGGCCGGCTCCGAGAACAACTGGCACCAGATCTGCTCGCCGGCCGCAAGCTTCGGCAGGTAGTGGCGCTTGTGCTCCTCGCTGCCATAGGCCATCACGGTCGGACCGCACATGCCCTCGCCGATCTGGAACGGCTGCGTCAGCTTGCCGAAGACGCCCTCTTCCTGCTGCCAGATCACCCGCTCGATCGGGGTGGCGCCGCGCCCGCCATATTCCTTCGGCCAATGCAGGCAGGCCCACCCCGCGTCGGCCTTCTTCTTCTGCCAGGCCTTGCCGACCTCGACCATGTCGCGGTTCTGCAGGCGGATGCGGCCGAGCGAGGATTTGGAAAGCTCCGCCTCCAGTTCCTTCGGCGCGTTGGCGTCGATCCACGTGCGGGCCGTGGCGCGGAATTCGGCTTCCTGCGGAGTATCGTCGAAATTCATGGCGAACCTCTCTTTTGCGTAGGGTGGGTTAGCCGAAGGCGTAACCCACCGCGTCTATCGACCTCATTGCGAGAATGGTGGGTTACGCTCCGCTAACCCACCCTGCGATTCCTCAAGTTCTTCCCTTCGTCGGTATCTTGTTGAACGGCACGTCCTTGTCCACCCTGATATCGCCGGGCAAGCCCAGCACGCGCTCGGCGATGATGTTGCGCATGATCTCGTCGGTGCCGCCTTCGACGCGGGTTCCCGGCGCGCGCAGCAGCATCGCCTGGAATTTGCCGCTCATCTCCGCGTCATCGGACCCGCTCAGCACGCCGCTCGCGCCCTGCAGGTCGAGCGCGTAGGCCGCGACGTCCTGGATCATCGAGCCCGCGACCAGTTTCCCGATCGAATTCTCCGGCCCCGGCCGCTCGCCTTTGGACAGCGCCGAGATCGCGCGCATGCTGGTGTATTTCAGGCCGCTCGCCTTCACCGCCCAGGTCGCGAGTTTTGAGCGCACATTGCGGTCGTCGATCGCGGGCCCGTCTTCCAGCATCAGGTTGCTGCAGAACTCGAACAGCTCCGGGAAGCCGGTGGCGACGCCGGCGCCGATCGACATGCGCTCGTTCATCAGCGTCGTCAGCGACACGTTCCAGCCATCATTGACCTCGCCGAGCCGCTGCGCATCGGGGATTTTCACGTCCGTAAAATAGACCTCGTTGAAGTCGGAAGCGCCGTTGGCTTGCTTGATCGGCTTGATCTCGACGCCCCTGCTCTTCATGTCGAGGAAGAACATGGTGAGCCCTTTGTGCTTGGGCACATTGGGATCGGTGCGGGTCAAGAGGATGCCGTAGTCGGAATAATGCGCGCCGGAGGTCCAGATCTTCTGGCCGTTGATGATCCAGTCGCTGCCGCGTTTCTCGGCGCGGGTGCGCAAGCCCGCGACGTCGGAGCCGCCGGAGGGCTCCGAAAACAGCTGGCACCAGATATTCTCGCCAGACGCCAGCGGCGGCAGGTATTTTCGCTTCTGGTCCTCGGCGGCGAACGCCATCATGGTCGGCCCGCACATGCCGTGGCCGATGATGAACATGCCCGAGAGCTTGCCGAAGGCGCCCTCTTCCTGCTGCCAGATCACCCGCTCGATCGGCGTAGCACCGCGCCCGCCATATTCCTTCGGCCAATGCAGGCAGGCCCAGCCGGCGTTCGCCTTCTTCTTCTGCCAGGCCTTTGCGACCTCGAGAATGTTGGCGCCCTTCAGCTGGGTGCGGCCGAGCGAGGATTTTTTCAATTCTTCCTCATATTGCTTCGGCGCGTTCGCCGCGATCCAGGCTTTCGCCTGGCTGCGGAAGGCGGCTTCCTGCGGGGTGTCGTCGAAGTTCATTCGCGTTGTCCTTGCTCATCGCCTCGAGATTCCGGGTTCGCGCTTGGCGCGCCCCGGAATGACTTTAAGCCGCGTTCCTCTTCCGCATGCGGTCGATCAGCGCGTCTTCCCAGTAAGACAGCGAGCCGAGCCCCAGCGCCGTGGCGTTGGCGCGGCGGTAGTACATGTGGCAGTCGAATTCCCAGGTGAAACCCATGCCGCCATGGACCTGGATGTTGTTCTTGGCGCAGTGCTGGAACGCCTGCGTCGCGCTGATGCGCGCGGCGGCGGCGGCTTCGGGCAGCTCCGAGGCGTTGGTCGAAAGCGCCCAGGCGCCGTAATAGCAGTTCGAGCGCGCCAGCGTCGCCGAGACATACATGTCGGCGAGCATGTGCTTGATGGCCTGGAACGAGCCGATCGGCCGGCCGAAGGCGATGCGGTCGAGCGCGTAGTCGCGGCCCATTTCGAGCGCACGGTCGGCGCCGCCGACCTGCTCGAAGGCAACAAGCACCGCGGCGCGGTCGAGCACCTGCGACACGATGCTCCAGCCTTCACCGGCACGGCCGAGCGGCTCGGCCTTGCAGTTCTTGAAGCTGAGTTCGGCCTGCCCGCGCGACGGATCGACGTTGGTCAACGCCTTGGCTTCGACGCCACCGGCCTTCAGGTCGACCAGGAACAGCGAGATGTCGCCCTCGCGCCCGGTCGAGCCGGTGCGGGCGGCGACGACGGCAAAGTCGGCAATGGCGCCGTCGGGCACCGGCTTCTTCGTGCCGTTGAGGCTGCCGCCGGAGGCGGTAAGCTTGATGCCTTGCGGCGACGGGTTGCCCTTGCCTTCGAACAGCGCCAGCGTGCCGATCGCCTCGCCCGAGGCGATCACAGGCAGCCATTTCGCTTTCTGCGCCTCGCTTCCAGCGAGCAGGATCGCCTCCACCGCGAGATAGACGGTCGAGGAGAACGGCACCGGCGCCAGCGCGCGGCCCATTTCCTCTGATATCACGCAGAGTTCGAGGTGGCCCGCGCCGGCGCCGCCGAACTCTTCGGGGATCGCGACCCCGAGAAAGCCCATCTCCGCAAGACCCTTCCACAATTCCTTGTCATAGCTCGCCTTGCCGTCCAGCACCGCGCGGACCGCTTTCGGCGGGCATTTTTCGGCGAAAAACTTTCGCGCCTGATCGCGGAGCTGTTTCTGGTCGTCGGAGAAATCGAAGTTCATGAGCGTTACTCTGTTGTGTGAGAAATCTTCTTCAGTTGCGTCGTCCCTGCGAAAGCAGGGACCCAAAACCACCGGTGCTTGTTCGTCACCCGGAGCTGGCTCCAGCCTGGTGCGGACCGGTCTCGGCGTATGGGTCCCTGCTTTCGCAAGGACGTGCACTTACATCCATATTGCGTCTCCCGGAATTCGGTCCTTGTCCGGATCCTTGTCGTTATCGCCTGATATAGACAGGCTTTCGCTTTTCGAGGAAGGCCCTGATGCCCTCGTTGAAATCTTCCGAGCGGCTGCACAACACCTGATTGCGGTCTTCCATCGCAATCACCGCTTCCAGCGAGGGCGCGTCGAGGCTCATGTTGAGGCATTCTTTCGATAGCCGCAGCCCCGTCGGCGAGGCCGTCATCATCGCCCGCGTCCGGGACACGTGGTCGCCGTTCCCCGGATGCTGCGCAGCGCCGTCAGCGCGTTTACGCGCGTCTTCGACGCGCTATGGCGGTGCGCTGCTGATCCGGGGTCCATGATGGCGCCTACCGCGGCGCCATGCGGATC
>CAVRIB010000022.1:0-46041 GCA_963721135.1 uncultured Alphaproteobacteria bacterium | reverse complement strand
TTGCCGAATTCGGTCAGCGACAGCCGGCTTCGTTTGAAGGCCTCGTCGCGGGCGCGGTAGTTTTTGATCTCGAGCGTGCGCAGTTCGTCGTCGAGACCCGCGATGGCCGGCCGCGGGCCGTGCGCAAGTCCCTCGAGCAGAAAACCGGTTTCGTAGGAGTCGAAGACACGCCGCTGGCGAAGCGTCCGAAGATAGAACAGTACATTCGTACTCGCGTATCCGTTCGCGATCAGCTCCAGCAGCCGCATCTCGGTCGTGCCGAGCCCCGTCGCGCCGGAAGGAAGTTCTTCGAGGAGATCAAGCAAGGCCGGCTTGAGCAACGGCAGCGCGCTCAAATCCTTGCCCAGCAAATCAAAGCAAGCTTTCGGCGTCGGCGCCCGATAAGCCTGCCAGGTCATGCTGGCCGTCTCAAGCTCATCCCTGGTGACGTCGACGGCTTGCACCTGCCATTGGCGAAGCTCCTTGGGGGACGAACCGATCAAATTGAAGTCGACAATGCGGAATTTCAACCGGTCGAGGATCTCAGGGTGAGAACGGAAAGTGTCGATCAGCCAGACCAGTTGCAACTGATCGTTCGGGTTCGGATCGAACCATAGCTCGACCGTCTCGCAGTGCCGGCAGAACTCGACCAATCCGAGATGCTTGCGGGCTTCGGCGTCACCAGGCCACCGGCCGCTAAAGGTCGACCAGTGGGTACCCGCGGTGTGCTGGTCCGAACGCAGGGCGAGATAGGTTGCGAGCTCGTCTGAAGATGGCAGCGGTCCCCACACAAAGCGGAAGCAGAAAAAAACCACGACGTCGGCGAGATCCGATCGCATGAGACCTGCGCCGGACTGGCTTGTCAGGATCAGACGCGTCATATCAGCCACCCGCCACACGCAAAACAAAAACAGGCGCTGGAGACGTCGGCAACTCAACGTCCACAGCGCCCGCCGATGTCGAACCTCAGCCGCAGGCCCCGAGAAAATCTCACTCCTCCGCCGGCTCCTCGCCTTCGGTGTCGCGTTCGGGGGAGCCGGCCAGAATCTGCTCGGCGATCAGGCCGGAGTTCTGGCGGATCGCCGCCTCGATCTTCGCGGTCATGTCGGGATTGGCCTTGAGGAAGGCCTTCGAGTTCTCGCGGCCCTGGCCGAGCCTCTGGCTGTCATAGGAGAACCAGGCGCCGGATTTTTCCACGATGCCGGCCTTGACGCCGAGATCGAGGATTTCGCCCATCTTGGAGACGCCCTCGCCATACATGATGTCGAACTCGACCTGCTTGAACGGTGGCGCCAGCTTGTTCTTCACCACTTTCACGCGAGTCTGGTTGCCGACCACCTCGTCGCGCTCCTTGATCGCGCCGATGCGGCGGATGTCGAGCCGGACGGAGGCGTAGAATTTCAGCGCGTTGCCGCCGGTCGTGGTTTCCGGCGAACCGTACATCACCCCGATCTTCATCCGGATCTGGTTGATGAAGATCACCATGGTGTTGGATTTGTTGATCGAGGCGGTGAGCTTGCGCAGCGCCTGGCTCATCAACCGCGCCTGCAGGCCGGGCAGCGCATCGCCCATCTCGCCCTCGAGCTCGGCCTTCGGCACCAGCGCCGCCACCGAATCGATCACCAGCACGTCGACCGCGCCCGAGCGCACCAGCGTGTCGCAGATTTCCAGCGCCTGCTCGCCGGTGTCGGGCTGCGAGATCAGGAGGTCATCGATGTTGACGCCGAGCTTTCTGGCATAGACCGGGTCGAGCGCGTGTTCGGCGTCGATGAAGGCGCAGATGCCGCCCTTCTTCTGGCCTTCCGCGACCGTATGCAGCGCGAGCGTCGTCTTGCCCGAGGATTCCGGCCCGTAGATTTCAACCACCCGTCCCTTCGGCAGGCCGCCGACGCCGAGCGCGATATCGAGCCCCAGCGAGCCCGAGGAAATCGTCTCCACGTCCATCGAGCGGTCGTTCTTGCCGAGCCGCATCACCGAACCCTTGCCGAACTGGCGCTCGATCTGGGAAAGCGCGGCGGACAGGGCTTTACTCTTGTCCATGGAGGATCCTTCGACGATACGCACGGCGGTGGCGGACATGGGTCGTGCTCCTTATGGCGGGGATTCGCTGGCAGGACAAACCGGCGATGATCGGCCGTGACTGCGAACCGTGACTGAGGGAACAATGTACCCTATTTGTTCTCAGTTCGCAATATGTTCTTTTCGGGCGCTGGGTACTGTCCGTATTTAAGCCCTTGTGTCCTAAGTTCATTTTGCCAGTGTCCTAATTAGCTCTGTCGCGTAACCGGCGAACGAAGGGTTCCCTCGCTGGGAAAACAATGACCAGCCAGGATATCATTACGAGGGAACGTTTCGAGAGGCTTTCAATAAGAGAACGCTGGTAGCAACACACCCCTAAAATGTTCTCCGTAGAACTACCGAGGCGGCGTTTCTTGATCAAAGGTTGAATTTACCACATCCACAACTACGCGAATGCGCTAAAGGCGGACCCGTCATGGCCATCGGAAAGCTGGCGGAAATTGCGATCCTATCAGCCATGCCCGTGGCCATGGGCCTTGTCCTTTGGGGTTCTGTCGAACTGCTTGATTTTGCGGGAATCCACGCCCCGACCTACAAGTTGGCGGCGGAAGGTGGCTCTGAGACTATGCCGGCCTCGCAACAATTTGAGGGCATGATCGTCAAGATGGATAAGGCCAAGCACGAGATCATCCTTAAACACTGGGCTCTGGGCGCAACAGCCGGTGCGGCCAACGCACCGGCAAGCCAGTACAGACTTAACCACGACCCTTCGTTCGAGGTCCTCAAGGTAGGCGACCACGTAGAGTTCCTCGCAGACCAGGTTGGCGGCGTCTGGACAATTACGCAAATTCAAAAGAAATAATCTGCCCGAGGCCGCCCCAGTTGGCGGCCTTCGAAATCGTCCAGATCGATTGAAGCCTTATTGCCCGGCCACCTGCGGTAGTAACCGCCAACTTCCTCGGCCAATTCGGCCATCGCACGGTAAAGACTGACCAAGAATGAGGTGTCCAGCTTCCGAGCTTGGTAGCATTCAGCCCCACCCCGGGGCTGGTCCCTTTTGCCAAATGCCACCGTCCCTTTCGGCACCGCAGCATGGGTAAAGGGCCCAGCACAAGAACACGGGCGCCGGCCTGTTTCCGACCTGGTGGCCCAAGTTGAAAATGCGACCGGCCTAATTTGCTTAGTCCGGTTGCGACGGAGGATTAACACACCCCTAAAATGTTCTCCGTAGAACTACGGATACCGGTCTGTGGAAAATTAACGGTTTGAGTTGTGGACCGAACGGACAATCAAGAATGTCGGTTGTTGAATATCAAAATTATGGGACGAGCCGAGCGGCCGACTTGCCCCGATTGCGGGGCCTTCTTGATCCTGGCGCTGCCTCCTGGCGGCGAGGGAAAACGCACATTCCAGTGTTTTGCATGCAACGGACCAGATCCGCTGAAAAGTCCTCAGGCAACAGGTTGGCTTGCTGGCGAGCTAGGCCGAACTGAACCGAGGACGAAGTAAAGCCGCTTCGGCCGGTTGCCCGGAAGTCTGGCCATTCATCCCTCGCATTTGCCGGACGACCTTGAGGGCGTCCGCCCTGTACCATTCAAATCCGCGCGACTGATTTGAAAGCGAGCAGTTTTGCTCATACGCAACTTTTCGGTTAGGCGTAGGCTCCCGTCCATCGGGACAGTCGCGGCGGAGATATCCCATGAATCACAAGGGCGTGGAATACACGGTGGCAACCACGGCAACGGCCGGCGTCTGGAGATGGCAATTCCGGATCGGCGACGAGCTCAAGACCGGCAGGACCGAAACCAGGATCAACCTGCTCGCGATCCGCCGCGTCCAGCTGCGGATCGACCGCGAGCTGAAAAAGGCGGCGCGGGAGGCCGCTCCGTAGTTTTACGGATAGCCATTGGTCGAAATTAAGAATCTATTCACAACTACAGGGCGAAGACTTCACGGGCCCGTGGTGGCCCCCAACGCGGCCCCTTGCCATGCCGCTGTTTTCCTTCCGGACCGAGAGTGGCGGACGCCGAAGCGCTTCCGACGCCTGCGAGCTTGCCAATCGCGAAGAGGCGTGGAGCGAACTGACGAGAGTTTGCGGCGACCTCGTCGGCGAGAACGCGCGCAGCCTCAAGCAAAACTCCGAATGGAGCATGGAGCTTCTGGACGCCAGCAACACGCCGCTGTTTCGAATCCGGCTGGTGGCGGAGACGCTGGTATGGCCCTTGATCCTGGCCAACCTCGCTTCCCAGCTTTGCGAAACGCCGCCGCCATTGATCTGACTTAATGCGGTTTCCGCCGCTTGCTTCAGGAATAAGTTGTCATTGCTGGACTGCCCACGGGGCCAGAGTTAGGGCCGCCGCCGGCATTGGAAATGTTCGGTAACAAACTTAATGCCGTAAAATTCCGGTGTTGATCTACCCAAGGTTTGGGAATCAACTATTCTCTATTCCAAGAATCTGCACCGGTGAGCGGTTGTTGCCATGCCGCTGTATTTTTTTCGCATCCGAAACGGCGAATATTCGGGGGCCTCCGACCACGGCACCGAACTCCCCGACCGCGCGGCCGCATGGAAGGAGCTGACCAGCGTCTGCGGCGACATGGTCTCCGGCATTTCCCGAAAGCTCCATGAAAACTCCGAATGGCAGATGGAGCTTCTGGATGAATCCAAGAAACCGGTGTTTCGAATCCGCGTCGTCGCCGAATTGCTCGATTGAGCGCCAGGCCAGGCGATAAGCCGGCTGCCATACCCACCCCATCCCGACCTTGACGGAGATCAATATGGCCGATCCCGGAGCCGTCACAGTTGTGTGTGTATGGGTAACGTCATTTTCAAATGTCCGCGGACCGGGCTGAACGTGCAGCACTGGCTGGAGCAGCAGCCGGAACAGGATGACGGAAGCTACGAAACCGTTGTCTGCAACGCCTGCGGCCGGCTTCACTTCATCAACCGCTCGAGTGGCAAGTTGCTTGGCGAAGCAAGCGAGTAATTCGCATTTCCAGACCGACCTCCCGCATCGACGTCTTGAGCCGAAGCGGACACAATCTCGCGCGCTTGAACTGGCATCCTCTCGCCACTGATTCGAAGAAGGCGGGAGATCAGCGATGGCGCCGGGGGACGCGAATGTTCCGCCTGATACGGCGGATCAAGACCGCGCCCCGCGCCGTTGCGAGAAATGCAACGCCTGGATGAAGCAGCTCGGCGAATTGCCGGCCCTGTCGATCCACGCCGCCATCAGGGTCTTCCGCTGCTACGCCTGCGATCACGTGGTCAGGGAACGGATTTGAGCGCGGGCCTGGTCTGGTCGGCCGGCGCTCTCGACTTCGGGTCGGCGTCCGCGGGCTCAAATCCCTCCCGCAGCTCCTTGGCGCTGACAACCTGGGCTTCCAGGACGGGAACCGGTGCGCTCCCCTCCGCCGCAACGGCCTAGTCGGCGCTCGGCAGCCGCCGCATGGTGAATTCGATCTCGCCCGTCGGCAGTTCGCGCCAGCTTTCGACGGAACTCATATAAGCGGCCTTGGGATAGCGGGCGAGGAAATCGCGCGCCTTGCTGCGCGCCGCCTCGCGCGGCAGCGTGAAGGTCTCGCGCAGATAGCCGTCGGCTGGCTTCCGCCGTCGGGCCATCCGGTCCGCCAGATCGCGCGGGCGAGAGGCCATGTCGCAACTCCAAACAATGCTAACGACCGCCTCAGTATAGCGTTCTTGCAGGCCAATCCGAGTCCCGGACGCCCGGCAAGGCCGCGGAATTAAGTCGCAGACCAGACATAAGGGCGATAAGGTCGGGCGACGAAAGGCCGGCAGTCATGCCCGATCGCGACCATCGAACCAACCGGCTGCTGTCGCTGTTGTCGGACAACGACTACGAGCGGCTGCGACCGCATTTGACACTCACCACGCTTGAATATCGCAAGAGCCTCTATGAGGCGTCGCGTCCGATCGAACATGTGTATTTTCCGGTCGAGGGCGTCGCTTCGCTGGTGATTACCACGGCCGAAGGCGCAAGCGCCGAGGTCGGCACGATCGGCAGTGAGGGAATGGTGGGATTGCCGGTCTGTCTCGGCTGCAGCGATGCGCCCTCTTCGGTTTACGTGCAGGTGCCGGGCACGGCGCTGAGCATGGAGGCCAGCGTCTTCCGCACCGAGCTCGATCGGAGCCCGACGCTGAAGCTGGTCATGCTTCGCTATGCCCATGCCTTCTTCAACCAGGTCGCGCAATCGGCCGCCTGCGCGCACCTGCATCGGGTGGAACAGCGCTGTTGCCGATGGCTGTTGATGACGCGCGACCGGATGCCGTCCGACGATTTCCTGCTGACCCAGGAATTCCTTGGCATGATGCTGGGAGTGCGGCGAACGACAGTCACCGACGTGATGGGGGGCCTGCAGAAAGCGGGGCTCGTCCGCTATCGCCGCGGCCATGTCGGCATCCTCGACCGCGAGGCGCTGCGGCTGCGCGCCTGCGAGTGCTACGACATCTCGCGGCTGGAATTCGATCGCCTGCTGGGCGACACGCTGCTGGCGCCGAGGACCGACAAGAAGCGTCGGCTGGTCAGCGAAGTCGGATAGAGCGCGGCACAAGGCACGTTCGTTGGCCTGCTTGTCCGTTCCGACGCGCAATGCGGCTCGCGAGATCTGAACGCGTCCTGATTATCGCGGGTTCAAGACCTGGGACGTGGCGCTATGACGGCTACCGGACCGACAACGCCTATCTGCGGTCCCTATAAACTAAGCTTCCGCGGTGCGCCCTCTCGGAGCGCCCTCCACCCTCCCCCCTGCGGCAAATCGGCCCGACCGAACGGGCGGGATGACCGCAGTGGCAGTACAGATTTCAAACGCAGGCCGTCCGTTGGACAACACGCTGCTCGCATCCCTGCCGCGCGATCATTTCGATCGGCTGCTTCCGTATCTCGTCACGCTCTCCCTGCCGCAAGGCACCGTGCTGGTTGAAGCCGGCGACGAGGTCGACCAGATCTATTTCCCGCATAACGGCATGCTGTCGCTGCTCGCGGTGCTGCGCGACGGCAAGGCGATCGAAACCGCGACCGTCGGCCGCGAAGGCGTGGTCGGCGCGATGGCAGGCCTTGGCCTCTACAAGTCGCTGGTTCGCGTCGTCGTGCAGATGCCGTTGGCCTGCAGCAAGATCGCCGCCGCGCACTTCCGCACCGTGGCCGCCACGAGCGATCCCGTGCGCAATCTCTGCATCCGCTACAACGAGGTGCTGTTGTCGCAGGCGCGGGTGACGGCGGCCTGCAATGCGCTGCATTCGATCGAGGCGCGCTTTTGCCGCTGGCTGTTGCAAAGCGCCGACCGCGCGGCGAGCGACACGGTCAACCTGACGCAGGAGTTTCTCGCGGAGATGCTGGGGGTGCGGCGCACCTCGGTGACGGAAGTCGCAAGCAAGGTGCAAAGCGCCGGTGCGATCACCTATTCGCGCGGCGTGATCAGGATCCTGGACCGCGCGGCGCTGATGCGAATGAGCTGCGAGTGCTACGTGACGCTGCTCGATCAATCCGCGATCTTGGCCTGACCGGCCGGCTTTGCAGTGGTGGTCTTGGCGCGCGGTTTTACCGGCGTCGGCGCCGGTGTCTTCGGCGTCGCGGCGCTGCGCACATTGCCCCACGGATCCGCGGAGACCTTGGCGTCCGGTATTTTCCTCAAGGAATCCTTGTAGGCCTTTTGCTGGGCGGCCTCCTTGTCCAGATCCTCCTGCGTCTTGGTAGGCTGATCGGCCAGCAAATTGATATGGGGCGTCTCGATTTGTGCGTAGGCGGGTCCTATCAGCAATGCGATGACCGCACCCGCGCCAAGTATCCTCATGAGCAAGCTCCCTGCGCTTTTTGCACGGTATGTCACCTCGCCGACCGCCACTGCCAAATCCCTATAAGTGGTCCGACTTGCAGGATTTCGGCGATTGTATCCAGTCGTCCCAGATCGGGCCGCATTTGGTGCAGCCGTTCAGCGCAAGGCTCACCGCGGCCACGCTCAAAATCAATACCAATCGCCGGAACATGGTCGACCCGCTCCCCCACCGCGCTATCATACGGCCCCAAGCCGGGCATTTTCAAGCCGCCCCGCCAAGTGTTCCTTTCCTCGAAATGCCCTCTAGAATGCCCATCGTCCGGGGCGGGGAACCATCATGCGAAGTGAACAGCAGACGACGGAATTCGGGATCGGGGAAGCGAGACGCGTGCTCGGCGAGGTGTTTGCACCGTGGGTGCAGGACCTCAACCTCTCGATCGAGGGATTCGACTATGAGCCGCCAGCGGCCGCCGCGGCCGACTGGCAACCGGGCGCCATCCTGCGCCTGCCGTTTTCCGACCGGCTGTGCCGCATTGGCGGGATCGTCTGCGGCCAGGCGCTGATGGCATTTGCGGACACCGCGATGGTGATCGCCAACCTCGCCGCCAACGGTGAGTATCGCCCGATGACGACGGTCGATCAGACCACGCATTTCATGCGCGCGGCGACGAAATCGGACGTGCTGGCGGAGGCGCGCGTGGTCCGCCGTGGCCGTACCATGAGTTTCGGCCGCGTCACGCTGTCGAGCGCCAGCGACAACAAGCCGGTGGCGATGGTCTCCAGCGCCTTCGCGATGCTGTAGGCGAATCGGCGCCCGGTTACGCCTTAGGGTAAACGAAATCTGAATCCGGACTCAAATGTCTCGGATATTCGATTCAATTGCCCGTAATTCCGCTCTGTTAATTTGAACAACAATTGGCGGCATTCGGAGCGGCGACGATGATCGAGAGACGGTCAGAGCAAAGACACAGGGTGCTCAAGCACGGCATGCTCGCGTTCCACGGCGGCGGCGGTGTCGATTGCACCGTGCGAAACCTCTCGTCGAACGGCGCGCGCGTCGACATCGTCAGTCCGGTCGGTCTGCCGGATTCCTTCACGCTGGTGATCGAGGGCGATCACTTCCTGCGCCATTGCCACGCGGTCTGGAGCAGCGCGCAGCGGATCGGCGTCGCGTTCGACCCCGTGGAAGGCGCGGGTCCTTCGCCAACGATTTGAAAGCTTTGGTAACCTCAAAAGGGAAAAAGCCCCTCAAATTTTACTCCGGTAAATCTACGGGCGTTAGTCGGGGTTGATGGAATGGCGAGCGAACTTGCGCGAGGATGCACCGTGTCGGTCGAAAAGTTCCTGAAACAGCGAGCCGTCAACATCGCCGTGGGCGGCAGCTATACACTTTCCAATTGGTATGACCCGCAGGGCAAGCCGCGCACCTTCGCCTGCCGCACCACCCGCGTTTCGCCGTTCCGGATGCTGGTCGAGGTCCCGGTGGTCGGCAAGGTGGGCGATCGCCTCAATTCCTATTTCCGCGATTTCGGCACGTTCGACGGCCTGATCAGCGAAACCAGGCGCGGCAGCTTCCTGCTCGAACTGGAGATGACCGCGGCGATGCGCGAGAGCTTCGCCAACAAGCTCACCTGGCTGGAGAAGAAGCAGAAAGAGCCCGCCATCCCCGACTTGCGCAAGGATGCGCGCATCATCCCGCAAAGCCCGCATTCGACCATGACGCTCGCCGACGGTACGACGCATCCGTGTTTCGTCATCGACATGTCGACCTCGGGGGCCGCGGTCTCATCCGAGCTGCAGCCGCCGGTCGGAATGCCGCTGGCAATCGGCGCCTGCATCGGCCGCGTTATCAGGCCCTTGCCAAACGGCTTCGCCGTCAAGTTCGTCGCGGCGCTGCACCGCTTCGATCTGGCACGGTTGATCGTCCGACCACCGCCGCGCACGAGAACAGTGCCGAACTCCCGAGACCGAGGTCGCGTAAGGCCAGCCCTGCTCCCTGTTCGCGCCGGCCATCAGGCCGCGGCGGAGCCGGCGGCCCGGCGCGATTTCACGCGCCGCCGCCAGCGCCATGTCGCAGCCGCCGCCAGCACGATCGCAAATCCCAGCATGATCGCCTTGGCCTTGAACCGTCCGCCGGGCCGGTCGATGGTGCGCGACCACAGCGACGGCGCTTCGCCCTGCCGCGCCAGGCGAAACGCCACCACGCTGTCGCCGATCGTGGCGCCGGATTCGGAATGGCCGCCGGCGGCAATCGCGACATATTGTTCGCCCTTCCAGAGGTAGGTCATGGGATTGGCGATGCCGGGAACGGGCAGCCGGCCCTGCCAGAGCTCCTCGCCGCTCTTCGCGTCCAACGCGCGCAGATAGGCATCCATTGCACCGGTGAAGACAAGCCCGCCCGCGGTGACCGCAACGCCATTTACCAGCGGCGCGCCCCAGTGGAACGCCAGCCCAAGCGGTGCGCGATCCTCCGTCGTGCCGACGCTCGAGCGCCAGAGAATCCTGCCGGCCTTGAGATCGACCGCAACCATCGCGCCCCATGGCGGCTTGTTGCAGAGCAGCCCAAGCCCCGACAGCGCCACCACGCGCGACAGCGCGAAGGGAGCCCCGCGCTGCGGCCCGAAATCGGAACCTGGCGGCCGTTTGAAAGCGTCCACTTCCGCTCTCGGAATCAATTTGATGATGTGGATCGCATAGGAAGTATTGGCGTAGAGGATCTGGTTGACGGGATCGAACGCCGCGCCACCCCAGTTGACGCCGCCGCCGGACATCGGGAACTCGATCGTGCCCTGCGTCGAGGGCGGGGTGAAGAGGCCATCGTTGCGCAGGCCTTCGAGCTTCTGGTCACATGAGGAGCGGCCAAGGGTCGGAAACGGCTTGAAAACGTCGGCGCTCGAGAATTGTTGCGGCATCAGCGGTGGAACGTGGGTGGGAAACGGCTGCGTCGGCGACAGCTGCTCGCCTTCGACGCCGCCCTGCGGCACGGCGCGCTCCTCGACCGGCCATACCGGCTTGCCGGTATCGCGATCGAGCACGAACACGAAACCCTGCTTGGTCGGCTGGATCACGACGTCGCGCATGCCCTCACCGGTGTCGATGCGCGCCAGCGTCGGCTGCGCCGGCAGGTCGTAATCCCAGACGTCGTGATGCACGGTCTGGAACGACCACACCAGTTCGCCGGTCTCGCTGCGCAACGCGACCACCGAATTGGCGTGCTCGTTGTTGCCGGGGCGCTTGCCGCCGAAAAAATCAGGGCTCGGCGAGGTGGTCGGCAGGAACACCAGGCCGCGCGCGTCATCGGCGGACATCGGCGCCCAGACATTGGCGTGGCCCGCGCTGATATGATCGTGAACCAGCGGGTCGAAGCTCCAGCGCGCTGCACCGGTTCGCGCATCGAAGGCGCGCACGGTGCCGGGCGGCGCGTCGACGCGGACATTGTCCGCGATCGAGGAGCCGACCACGACCACGCCGCGGCTCACCACCGGCGCGGAGGTGATCTGGAATTCGCCCGGCCACAGCAGCGGCTTTCCGATCTCGATTCCAACCTCGCCATTGGAACCGAAATCGGCGCAGGGAACACCGGACCTCGCGTCCAGCGCGATCAAGCGGTAGTCGTTGGTGCCCATGAAGATTCGGCTGCGGCAGGCGGCGCCTTCGGCCGCCTGCCGGTCGACCCAATAGGTGACGCCGCGACAGTTGTAGCGGTTTGCCGGCCGCTGGGCGGCGCTGATCTTGGGATCATAGCGCCACTTCTGCGCACC
The DNA here is from genome assembly GCA_963721135.1 of uncultured Alphaproteobacteria bacterium. Classification (GTDB taxonomy): domain Bacteria; phylum Pseudomonadota; class Alphaproteobacteria; order Rhizobiales; family Xanthobacteraceae; genus Bradyrhizobium. The sequence goes on along the minus strand of CAVRIB010000022.1, from coordinate 34,489 downwards.
GGTACCGGGATCGAGCGCGATGACCTCGTTGAACGGCGTGCAGAAGATCAGGCTGTCCTCGACGAACAGCGGTGTTGCCTCGAATTTCGTGCGCGCCATCAGCGCCGGCGGGCGGTTCTCGAGATCGCCGGTGCGAAAATCCCAGGCGGGCACGAGATTGCCGACATTGGCCGGCGTGATCTGGGCAAGCGGCGAGAACCGCGTGCCGCCGGGGTCGCCGCCCCAATTCTCCCAGGCCCATGCGGGCGCCGCCGCTGCAAACAGAAGGGCCGCGAGCAGAATTGCCGGCGTCAAGATAGCGTTGCCGCGCTTGAATGTGAAAACCCTCTGAAGCCTTGTCATGCGCGATTCCCGTGATGAAAGTCGCTCAATCCAGCCGATGGCCCGCACCTCTGTCCAGCCGGAGCGGGATGTATGGTCTCGTCCGCGTGACGAGCCGCCCGTTGCCATGACAAGCGGCGGGATTTCGAGGACGGACGGCCGAAGATCGTCCACGGCGGCCCGGTCGAGGGGGCGCGAAATACCACCGACCTGACGACCTATCTCAAACCTGGCGCGGCGGCAGAAAGATCGGATCAGCTATTTTTTCGGCTTTTTGGCCGGGTCCGAAGGTCGCGCGACACCCCACGGATCGTACTTTTCCTTCGGCTCCGGAATTCGCTCCAGCGCCGCCCTGTAGGCTTTGTCGTCCACCTTCGGCTTCTTCTGATCGGACTGCTTGTCGTCGCCGTGATGCCGCTTGCCCCCCATCTGGGCATACGCGGGCACCGCGATCAATGCCAGCACCAGCGCCGCCATCGTGAAGGACTTCATCGTCGTCTCCCGTCGTTTCGGTGCCCACGTTTGCTGCAAGATCAAGGCGGCTTTCCACCTGGCCAACTACAATAGCCCTTTCGGCAGCCGGCTTCAGCAATAGTTGATGATCGGCGGCATTCGGATTGATCACGCCGGGCGCGTAATCTTAACCAGGGCGGGATAAAGTGGCCGGATGTGGCGGATCCTTGTTCGTATGGCGGTGATGGCAGGCGGCGCGCTGCTGCTTTTGGGCTGCGGCTTCGCCGACAGTCACGCGCCGCTGCCCGAATTCATGCGCGCCAAGGCCCTCGACCCGCCGCCGCCCGAGCCGCCGCCGGACGTCAGGCAGCTGGTCCGCAAGGACCTGAATGCGGTGTTCGTCGCGGCATCGAACCCACGCCAGGTGCAGGTCTCGCCGCCGCACCATGTGCTCGAAGGACCCGGCTGGAACGCCTGCGTCAGGGCACAGCTGACCTCGGCCACCGGCAGGCCGCTCGGCACCCAGACCTACCGCATCACGATCAGCAACGGCGTGATCGTCGACCGCCTGCGCGTCGAGGCCGACGACAATTGCGCCTCGGAAAGCTACGAGCCGATCCAGGGCGGCTAGTTCAGGCCGCCACGTTCAGTTCCTGCTCGAATTGCTCAAAGGCTGAAATCGCGTCCGCGGCATACATCAGCGACGGGCCGCCGCCCATGTAGACGGCCATGCCGAGGGTCTCTTCCACTTCCTTGCGAGTGGCGCCGAGCCTGACCAGGGTCTCCATGTGGAATCCGATGCAGCCGTCGCAGCGGGTGGCGATGCCGATCGCGAGCGCGATCAATTCCTTGGTCTTCCTGTCCAGCGCGCCGTCGCGCGTCGCCGCCTGCGCCAGTGCGGAGAAGGCCTTCATGGTGTCGGGAATGTCCTGGCGCAATTTCCGCAAGTCGTTGGAAATGCGTTTGGTGATGTCGGAATAGTTCTTCTCCATGGCAGGCTCCTCTATTTGCCGGACGGTTTCGGCGCCGCGGGTTCGCGCAGCGCGATGTAGATGGCGGGAATGACGAGGACGGTGAGCAGCGTCGAGGACGCGAGCCCGAACAACAGCGAGATCGCGAGCCCCTGAAAGATCGGATCGAGCAGAATGGTCGCCGCCCCGATCATGGCCGCCAGCGCGGTGAGCAGGATCGGCTTGAAGCGCACGGCGCCCGCCCGCAGCACCACCTCGCGCAGCGGCTTGCCCTCTGCACCGCTGTGCCGGATGAAATCGACCAGCAGGATCGAATTGCGCACGATGATGCCGGCGAGCGCGATGAACCCGATCATCGAGGTCGCCGTAAACGGCGCGCCCAGCAGCCAGTGGCCGATCAGAATCCCGATCAGCGTCAGCGGGATCGGCGTCAGGATCACCAGCGGCAGCCGAAAGCTGCGGAACTGCGCCACCACAAGCACATAGATGCCGAGGATCGCGGCGCCGAAGGCGGCGCCCATGTCACGGAAGGTGACATAGGTGATTTCCCATTCGCCGTCCCACAGCAAGGTCGGATGCGACTCGTCGGCGGGCTGTCCATGCAGGCTGATGACCGGTTTCGGCAGCGCGCCCCAGTCATGGGCATCGACGCGGCTTGCGACCTCGAGCATGCCGTAGAGCGGCGCCTCGAAGCGGCCGGCGAGTTCAGCCATCACCATGTCGGCGAAGCGGCCGTCGCGGCGGAAGATCACCGGCGAGCCTTCCTCGGCGCTGGCGTTGACGACCTGGCCGAGTTCGACCACCGTCTTGCTGCCGGGCAGCGTATTGGCGGGCACCGGCGTCGAGGCCAGCGCTTCGGTCCAGGCCAGATCGCGTTTCGGCAGCTTGATGGCGATCTCGATCGGATTGCGGTCCTCGCCGCGGTGGGAATAGCCGATCGATACGCCGCCGAACAGCGCCTGGATGGTGTCGTAGACGTCGCGCTGCTCGACGCCGAAAAACTCCAGCCGGTCCTGGTCGATCGACAGCCGCAGCCGCGGCCGTTTCTCACCGATCGAATCGTCGATATCGACGATGAACGGCACTTCGGCGAAGATCTTCTTCAACTCGAAGGTGACGGCGCGGCGGGTTTTCGCGTCGGGTCCGTAGATTTCGGCGAGCAGCGTCGCCAGCACCGGCGGCCCCGGCGGCACCTCGACCACCTTGATGCTCGTGCCCGCGGGAACGCCGACGGCCTTGAGACGCTGGCGAAGGTCGAGCGCAATGTCGTGGCTCGCCCGCTTGCGATTCCCCCGCGCCTCGAGGTTGACCTGCAGCTCGCCCAGTTCGGGACGTTCGCGCAGATAATAATGCCGCACCAGGCCGTTGAAATTGAACGGCGCGGGCGTTCCCGCATAGGACTGCACCGAGGTGATCTCGGGCAGGCCGCGCGCGATATCGGCGGCATTGAACAATACCCGTTCGGTATCTTCCAGGCTCGCACCCTCCGGCAGGTCGACCATGACGGCGATCTCGGATTTGTTGTCGAACGGCAGCAATTTGACGGTGACGGATTTGGTCGCGAACAGCAGCATCGACAGCAGCGTCGCGACGCCGACGCCGATCAGGAATATCCAGGACGAACGCTTGCTCCTGACGATCGGGGTCGCGAAGCGCCGGTAGAGGCGGCCGAGCGCGCCTTCGTCGTGCACGGCGTGGGCGGCAACCGCATTGCCCTGCTTCGGCGCCAGCCGCAGCATCAGCCAGGGCGCCACCACCATCGCGACAAAGAACGAGAACAGCATCGCGGCCGAGGCATTGGCCGGGATCGGCGCCATATAGGGGCCCATCAATCCGGACACGAACAGCATCGGCAGCAGCGCCGCGACCACCGTGAGCGTCGCCACCACCGTCGGGTTGCCGACCTCGGCGACCGCCTCGATCGTGGCCTGCACGCGGGGCCGGCCGTCCTTCATCGCCCAGTGGCGGGCGATGTTCTCGACCACCACGATGGCGTCGTCCACCAGGATGCCGATCGAGAAGATCAGCGCGAACAGGCTGACGCGGTTGATGGTGTAGCCCATCAGATTGGCGGCAAACAGCGTCAGCAAGATCGTGGTCGGGATCACCACCAGCGTCACCAGCGCCTCGCGCCAGCCGATGGCGATCGCGATCAGGCCGACGATCGAGATGGTGGCAAGGCCGAGATGAAACAGAAGCTCGTTGGCTTTTTCGTTGGCGGTTTCGCCATAGTCGCGGGTGACGGTGACCTCGACGTCGTCGGGGATCAGGCGGGACTTCAGCCCTTCGAGCCGGTGCGCGATATCCTGCGAGACCACCACCGCGTTGGCGCCGGCGCGCTTGGCGAGCGCCAGGCTGACGGCGGGAACGCGCTGCCAGTTGCCCTTGCCGTCGCGCGCATCGTTCCAGACGCGGTGCTCGGCGAGATCAGGTCCGATGACGACGGAGGCGACGTCCCGGACATAGACCGGCCGTCCGTCCCGCGTCGAAATCAGGAGCAGGCCGATGTCGGGAATCCCCGCAAGCGTCTGCCCGGCCGAAACGTTGCGCACGATCCCGCCTTCGCGGACCTGTCCGGCCAGGAACGAGCGATTGGCGTCCTTCACCTTGGCCACCAGCTGCTGCAGCGTGACGCCGAACAGCGACAGCTTTTCCGGATCCGGTTCGACCCTGATCTCCTGGGCCGCACCGCCGGAAATGTAGGTCAGCCCGATGCTGTCGACCTTGGTCATTTCGGCGCGCAATTTATCGGCGAGCTCGAAGAGATCCTTGTCGGTCCAGCGATCGGCGGCCTCAGCCTTCGGCGAAAGCGTCAGCACCACCACGGCGACGTCGTTGATGCCGCGCCCGACGATGAGAGGCTCGGAAATGCCGACCGGGATGCGGTCGAGATTGGCGCGGATCTTCTCGTGGACACGAATGATCGCGTCCTCGGCCTTGGTCCCGACCAGGAAGCGCGCGGTGACCATGACGCGGTCGTCTTCGGTCTGGCTGTAGACGTGCTCCACGCCGTCGATGCCCTTGACGATGGCTTCCAGCGGCTTGGTGACGAGTTCGACCGCGTCAGGCCCGTGCAATCCGTCGGCGTTGACGCGGATATCGACCATGGGGACGCTGATCTGCGGTTCTTCCTCGCGCGGGATGACGACGACCGCGATGAGGCCAACGACCAGTGCCGCGAGCAGGAACAACGGCGTCAGCGGCGAACCGATGGTCGCCCGGGTGAGCCGCCCGGACAGGCCGAGATTCATGGCTGCACCAGTTGGTCGCCAGCGTGAATGCCGGACAAGATCTCGAGGCCGTCGGGAAGATCGGGCGAAGGCAGCTCGCGGCCGCGCTGCACCGGCGCGTCGATGGTCTGGGCCGCCTGCCGGAGGCGGACGTAGTCGATGCCGAAACGGGTCGTCACATAATGCGACGGGATCACGAAGGCCGTCCGCGTCCCGCTGGAGATCCAGACCCTGAGCCGGTCGCCGACAAAATATTCACCCAGCCCCCCGACGGTGGCGTCCGCAATGACGCGGCCGTCCTCGATCTGCGGGTAGACCAGATCGATCACGCCAAACTTGGCCGTCTGGTCGCCGAACTCGGCGCCGTCGACGCGGACTCTTGTCGCCCGCTTTCAAAAAGCGGGCATGGCGCTCCGGCACCCGCAGGCGAAGCTTGAAATTCTGCTGCGCGATCGTCGCGATGGGATCGCCGGGCAGCACCACCGAGCCGACCGTGATAAGCCGTTTCAGCACGCGCCCGCTCGACGGGGCCAGCACCTGACCTTCATTGAGCTGTTGCTGGATCACGGCCCGCTCGGCGGTCCGGGCCCGCAGGCCATTCTCGGCGACGTTGAGCGCGGTGCGGGCTTCATCGAGCTTGACGCGCGGAAGGATGCCGCGCTCCACCAGCCCCTCGGTTCGCGTGAAATCGATCTGCGCCTGGTCCGACTGCGCCTGAAGCGCGCCGATCTGGGCGTCCAGCGATTTCATCTGCAGCGCCAGCTTCTCGTCGCCGATCGCCGCGATCGCCTGGCCGCTGGTGACCGGATCGCCTTCGCGGACGTTGAGCTGGACGACGATGCCGCCAATGCGTCCGCGCGCCGGCACGACGCTGATGCTCTCGACGGTGGCGAACACCGCCTTCTCGTCGGCGACCTGCCGCGGCGCGACGGTGAGGGTTTCCGCGGCGGCCGAAGCCGCGCCCAATGCCGCGGCCGCGACAAGGCTCAATGACATCAATCGCCGCATCGCTCGGTCCGCAATTTCATGGCAATCACCCGGCCGCGCCGCGGCGGTTTGTTCGGCATCTCATTCGGATTTCACCGCGGACACTTTGACCTGCCTCAAAGCACCGCCGGCGCGCGCCCCTATAGGTTGCGTCTTGCCTTCGAGGCTTTCGGGGGCGCGCAAAAAACCTGATAGAGCGTTTTCAAGACTTCGCGCGCGGGCTCGCTTGCGATTCGATAGTAGATCGTCTGGGCGTCGCGCCGCGCAGCTACCAGGCCATCCTTGCGAAGGAGGGCAAGATGCTGGGACACCGTGGAATCCCGCAAATCGAGGAACGCGGCGAGGTCGCCGACCGAGCGCTCGCCGTCAATCAACTGGCAGATGATCAGCAATCGATGGCGATTGGAGAGCGCCTTGAGCAGGCCGCTCGCCCGATCGGCGGCTGATTCCATGACCGCGCTATCTATTTTCATACTTGCGTATATACGATGATACGTATATATAGTCAAGCCGAAGGCTGGAACGGCCAAGGTTCAACTGGCGCAGCCGCCCCTCAAACAGTGCATCATTCGGAGGCGACCGTGGCGGAAGTTGTTGTTGTCGGAGCCGGCCTCAGCGGAACGCTGATGGCCTATGAATTGTTGCCGCAACTGCGGAAGGACGACCGCCTGACGGTGGTTTCGCAGGGACCGGTCTATCACTTCGTCCCGTCCAATCCCTGGGTCGCGATCGGCTGGCGCAAGCGGGGTGATATCGAGATCGACCTCGTCGACATCATGAAGAAGAAGGGCATCCGCCTGCTGACGCAAGGCGCGGCGCGCGTGCAGCCTGCGGAAAACCGCATCGATCTTTGCGACGGCAGCTCGATCAACTACGATTATCTGGTGGTCGCGACCGGGCCGGAACTCGCGTTCGACGAGATTCCGGGGCTCGGGCCGGACGGCCATACCCAATCGATCTGCCACGTCGATCACGCCTCGCACGCGAAGGAGGCTTTCGAGAAGCTTGCCGCCAATCCGGGCCCGGTCGTGATCGGTGCGGTGCAGGGCGCATCCTGCTTTGGCCCGGCCTACGAGTTCCTGTTCATCCTGGAAACCGAGCTGCGCCGCCGCAAGCTCCGCGACCGCGTCCCCATGACCTTCGTGACCTCCGAACCCTATATCGGCCATCTCGGTCTCGACGGGGTCGGCGACACCAAGGGCCTGCTCGAAAGCGAGATGCGCGAGAAGCACGTCAAGTGGATCACCAATGCCCGGGTGAAGAATGTCGAACCGGGCAAGATGACGGTCGAAGAGGTCGCGGAGACGGTTCGGTCCGCAAGCACGCATGAGCTGCCATTTTCCTATTCAATGATGCTGCCCGCCTTCCGCGGCGTCGGCGCCATCAGGGGCATCGAGAAGCTCACCAACCCGCGCGGCTTCGTCATCGTCGACAAGTATCAGCGCAATCCGGCGTTTCCGAACGTGTTCGCGATCGGCGTGTGCGTGGCGATCGCGCCGGTCGGCGCGACCCCGGTTCCGGTCGGCGTGCCGAAGACCGGCTTCATGATCGAATCGATGGTCACTGCAACCGCAATGAACATCGGCTCGCTGCTGCGGGGCAAGGCGGCGACCGCGCAGCCGACCTGGAACGCGATCTGCCTCGCCGATTTCGGCGATTCCGGCGTCGCTTTCATGGCACAGCCGCAAATCCCGCCGCGCAACGTCAACTGGTCGTCGAAGGGCGAATGGGTGCATTACGCCAAGGTCGCCTTCGAAAAATACTTCCTGCGCAAGATCCGGCGTGGCGAGAGCGAACCGTTCTACGAGCGCTTCCTGCTCGACAAGCTCAACATCGCCAAGATCAAGGAGGTCAAGCCAGCCGCATGAGCACGACCCGACAGATCGTCTGTGGACATTGCGGGAAGATCAATCGGCTGCCGACGGAACGGCCGGCGACCACGGCGCGCTGCGGATCGTGCCACCAGCCGATCTTCAGCGGCCATCCCGTCGAGGTCGACGAAGAAAGCTTCGGCCGCCATGTCGCCAACAGCGATATCCCGGTGCTGGTCGATGTCTGGGCGCCCTGGTGCGGCCCCTGCCGCGCGATGGCGCCGATGTTCGAACGCGCCGCCCATGAACTCGAACCCGGCGTTCGCCTGCTCAAGCTCAATGCCGACACCGCGCCTTCGGTTTCGTCGCGCTTCGGGATCAGCGGCATCCCTACCCTGTTGTTGATGCAAGGCGGCCGGGAGATCGCGCGCAGCTCTGGCGCGATGGACGCGAGGTCCATCGTCGCATGGACGAAGGCCGGGCTCGCCCGGTCCCCATAACCTCGAAAGTCAAAGGAACGCGTCATGAATGTAGACAAGGCAGTGCTGATGTTCGCGGGATTTGTGGTCCTGCTCGGGCTCGTGCTCGGTTATCTGGTCAATCCCTACTGGTACCTGCTCACGGCCTTTGCCGGGCTGAACATGATCCAGGCGGCGATCACGGGGTTCTGTCCGGCGGCGATCGTGTTCAAGAAGCTCGGCCTGCGAAGCGGCAACGCGTTTTCGTGAAGCAGGGCAATCCTCGGGTTCGAAAAATAGTGCCGGAGGTCGCTGCGGCGCGCAAGGGCCGTACGCGACGCGCGAAATCAAAATGAGCGTCAACAGGATTTGGAGGTCTTTGGCCGCCGGTTTGTGCGGCAGCGCCGCTCATTCCGGCCTGATGTTCCTGAAGTCCTGGATGGGTTGGTTGCCCTCCTTTCATCCCTACGAAGACTTGCAGCAAGTGCTGAGCCACCTCGCGGGTTCCTCGGTTCATCCCCTCGTGCCATGGGCCTTGTCGTTCCTGAACGGCGCCGTCGTGCTCGGAATTCTGTTCGGCCGCCTTTATCGCGTGCTGCCGGGCCGCAGTGGGGCCGTAAGAGGATTGGTCTTTGGCGTATTCGGCTGGATCGCGGTGGGCGGGCTGTTGTTTCCGATGCTGGATCAAGGCCTGTTCGCTGCCCGGGCAGGTCTTGGTGTGCGCCCCGCCCTGTTCTCGCTCGCGATGCTTTTGACATACAGCGTCGTCATGGGGACTGCCTATTCGGCGCTGAACCCGGAAAAGCCCGGCGGGACCTGAACGGTGAACGTCGGGTTAACATTACCGCGCAAATTGAATCGCTGTGCCAACGGGATTTTCCGATCTTTGCGCTAGGACTTATCCCCGATGACGCGGTGGAAGGCGCAGCGCTGCGGGCGCTTGCCGGTTCCCTGCGAACGGGGAAAACGGGTGGTCGAGATTGCTGAACCAGCGACGGTTGGTCGCGCCTCGGTAAAGGAGGTCGCAGGTCCGCGCCCCGCGCCAGCCTCGTGTGCGCGGCTGACCGCGGTCGCCGCCAACCAGTGGCGCGCGCTCGCCGATCGCGCAATCGAGCCGAACGGCTATTATCTGCCCGACTGGGCGCTTGCGGTAAACGCCTCGGCCCGCGGCCGCACCGGCGCGTCGGCGCTGGTCGCACCAGGCGAGGCTACGCAAGAAAGCGCAGCGAGGCTGATCGGCCTGATACCCGTCGTGCCGATCTGGGGCGCGTACAAGATTCCCCTGCCCGCGCTGGTCAGCGCTCAGCCCTATGGCACACTTTGCACGCCGCTGCTCGAGCGCGGCACGGCGGCCGAGGCCGTGGCGCGATTGCTGCGGGCGGCGCGTCAGGCCGGCGCCCATGCCCTGATCCTGCGCGATGTCCCGCTCGACGGCGCGGCGATGCAGGCCGTCAACGAAGCCCTGCGGCGCGAGGGCTTGCGCCCGCGCGTGCTCAAATCCCATCTGCGCGCCTCGCTCGACGCGACGCGCGAGGCCGACGAATTGCTGCGCGATGCGCTAGGCCACAAGAAGCTGAAGGAACTGCGCCGGCTGCGCCATCGGTTGTCCGAGCATGGCGCCGTTCGTTTCGAAGTCGCGCGCACGCCCGAGGAGGTCGCGGCCGCGCTCGAGACATTCCTGCGGCTGGAAGCCTCGGGGTGGAAAGGCTGGCGCGGCACCGCGCTGATGCGCCACGACGGTGATGCCGCCTTCATCCGCCGCGCGGCGGTCGCGCTCGCAGCGAACCGCCAGTGCGAGATCGTCACACTGCGCGCCGATGTGACGCCGGTCGCCGGCGCAATCGTGCTGCGGCACCATGATCGCGCCTTCTACTTCAAGCTCGGCATCGACGAGCGTTTCGCGAAATTCTCACCGGGCGTGCAGCTGACGCTCGACCTGACCCGGCATCTCTGCGCCGATCCCGCCATAGTCTCGGCGGACTCCACCGCGAGCGCCGATCATCCCATGATCAACCCAATCTGGCGCGGCCGCTTCGAAATCGGCGACGTACTGATCCCGCTGCGAAAGAACGATCCCGTGGTGGAGCTGATCCAAGCGGCGATGAAGCTGCGCCGGCGCGTCCGCGAGATCGCGCGCGAGGCGGTTCATGTGATGCGCGGCAGTGGGCGCAGGATAGTTTAAGCGCAGCGATACCATCACCCCATCGCGGCCATTGATGGGTTTCGCTGCTAGCCCATCCCACAGTCCAATCGACAGACGCCGACCTCTACTTACTCCGCGGCCTGCGCGTTCACCTCCGCCGAAACCTGGCGGATGGCGCGGGCGAGCTGCTCGGCGGGCTGCGCGCCGGAGACCGCGTATTTCTGCGCGAACACGAAGGTCGGCACGCCGGAAATACCCTTGTCGGAGGCGTCCTGCGCCTGCGCCGAGATCAGGCCGACGTCTTCATCCGTTCCAAGACGCCGGCGAACCTCGTCGACGTCGAGTCCGACATCGGAGGCCGCCTGAACCAGCACGTCGATGTCGGTGAGATCGCCGCCGTCCCTGAAATACAACTCCATCAGGCGCTGCTTCATCTCGGCGGATTTTCCCTTGGCGTCGGCCCAGTGGATCAGCCGGTGACAGTCAATGGTGTTGGGCTGGCGGCGGACCAGCTCGGGCCGGTATGCGAGACCCTCTTCGTTGGCCGCGGCGACGACGCGGCCCGCGATGCCCTTGTAGGCCTCGGGCGAGCCGAATTTCGCGGTCAAGTATTCGTCGCGGCTGATGCCCTCGCGCGGCACCCAGGAATTGAGGAAGAACGGCCGCCAGTGAATCTCCACCGGCACATCCGGCGTCAGCGCCAGCGCGCTCTCGATACGGTGCTTGCCGATATAGCACCACGGACACACCACGTCGGAGACGATATCGATCTGAAGCGGCTTCAGGGTGCTCATGGGCGCCTCCTCGCTTTGGGAGTCCCAGAGATAAGGGCCAATCCGGGGGTGGGCAAGGCGCTATTTGAGACCGGCCGCCATGCTGCGCATCCGCTCGGCGGTGAAATCGTCGGCGGGAAAGAACGTCTCCAGCGCAAGTTCCGACAGCGTGATGTCGACCGGCGTGCCGAAGATCATCGTGGTGGAAATGAAGCTGAGCACACAGCCGTCGAGCCGCATCTTGAAGGGGATCGCGACATTGTCGGCCGCCAGCGGCGCTGATCGCGCCGGCATCGGATAGGCCTTCAGTTCCTGGTAAAGTTTTATCAGCTCGGGATCGGCGGTTGCCTCGCACTGGCGGTGCAGCCGCTCCAAGAGGTGGCTTGTCCATTCGGCGAGATTGACGGTGCGCGGCGCCAGAGCCTCGGGGTGAAAGGCGAGCCGCAGGATGTTGAGAGGCTGGCCGAGCAGCCGCGCCGGAACGCCCTTCAACAGCGGCAGCACCATGCGGTTGGCGGAGACCAGATTCCAGTGCCGGTCATAGGCCAGCGCCGGATTGGGTTCATGCGCCTTCAGCACGAGATCGATCGCCGCCCGCGCCGATTTCAGCGCGGGATCGTCGAGCGGGCGATGCGGAAAGGCCGGCGCGTAGCCTGCCGCCACCAGGAGCACGTTGCGTTCGCGCAAGGGAACCTCCAGCCGCTCGGCGAGCTTCAGCACCATGTCACGCGACGGCGCGGCGCGGCCGGTCTCCACGAAACTCAAATGCCGCGCCGAAATTTCGGCGTCGCCGGCGAGATCGAGTTGGCTCAGATGGCGGCGCTGCCGCCACTCGCGCAGGTGATCGCCGATATGGGCGGGCTTTGTTCGGTCGGCTCGCGCCGTCGCGGACTGGATGTTCATGCACAAAAGCTACCACGCGAATTTCACGGCTTCCATTACGTCGGAGGTAATCGAATTGCGCGGCCGGTCGCGTCATCTCGGGAGCGACAGGAGATGACGATGCGCACGCCTTCGCAGAACCGCGCCTTTTCCGCCGCCGGACTTATGCCGTGGATGCTCAGTCTGGCAATCCGGCTGCTGGCGCGGACCCTCAATATGCCCGAGCCGCTGGTGCACGATACCGGGGCGTTCGTGTTCGCCCACGTAGTGGCGGTCGAAACCAGTATGGGCAGGACGCTGCGACAGACCCGCTGGCTGCGCCGGTTCCAGGCCTGGCTCCGCCGATAGCCGCGCCGACACCGTGAAGAAATGATCCACCAAGATTGGCATCGCGAGACATGGGGTCGCGCGAATGCGCGCCCGATCACATGCTTTGCGAAGCACTCCATGGCGCGGCATAGTTGGGCTTGGATTGCTTCGTCGCGCTCCTCGCAAAGACGGAGCCAAAGGGAGATTCCGGTGACGTCAGCGCAGGTGAGCGGCACCGAAGGATATGCCGACGAGGCCGAGGAGCTTTTTCACCTCTATGAGGCCATCCCCGCCGCCGACGCGCACCGGGCGGTGCTGCATCTGATCCCGAAGGCGCCGGCCCGCGTTCTCGACATCGGTTCGGGAACCGGGCGCGACGCGGCGTGGTTTGCCTCACAAGGCCATCGCGTGGTCGCCGTCGAGCCGACCGAGGCCATGCGCATTCCGGCGATGGCGCTGCATCCCGCAGCCCGCCATCGAATGGCTCGACGACAGCCTGCCCGATCTGGCGCTGGTGCAGTCGCGCGGCGAAACCTTCGGCCTCGTGATGCTCACTGCGGTCTGGATGCATCTCGATGAAGCGCAGCGCCGGCAGGCGATGCCTGTTGTCGCTGCGCTGGTGCGGCCGGGCGGCACCATGATCATGAAGATCCGGAACGGGCCGGTGCCGGCGGGACGGCGAATGTTCCAGATCACGCCGGAGGAGACGACCGCGCTCGCGCAGGCGCAAGGCTTGCAGCTCGTCTTGAACGTCCACACCGAAGCGAGTCAGGAATCAAACCGGCTCGCGGGCGTTAACTGGACAAATCTGGCCTTTGTGAAGGGGCGCGGATGATGCGGTTGTTCGTCATGGCCGGGCTTGTCCCGGCCATCCACGTCTTTCGTGTCTCCTTAGTCAGGGCGTGGATGCCCGGGACAAGCCCGGGCATGACGACGTTGGTAAAGAACCACCCATGTCCGAAAGCCGGTCTTCCTGAACCGGCTTGTTACGCGGTTTCACGGAAATCGCCGATTTCGCGGCAAGCATTTTGCCGGCGGTGGATTTTCCGTTGTGTCCGTTGAGGTGCGTGCCGTTCAGGCCGGCGCCGTTCGCCTTGCCGTTCAGCTCCTGCTCCGGCTTTCCGGCCCCGGCCGCCTCTTTCGCGGCTTTCCGAAGAGCCCTCTTCTCCACCCTCGCCTTGAGCCGCAGCCGCTCCGCCCGCTCCTCGGCGCGCTTTCTCCTGCGCTTCTTCTCACAGGCGTCGCACTTGCAGCCGATCGGCTTCAGATAGGCCTTGAAGTAATCGGTGCCGTAATCGTAGTTGATCTCTTCACCGGGCTCGATGTTCTTGATGGCGCGGATCACCACCTTCCTCTTGCGCGGCATCACGTCGGATTCCGCGTTCGGCCGGCAAGCGTGATTGATGTAGCGGGCGACGTTTTCGCGTACCGAGCCGTCGATGGTCCAGCGACCGTTGAGCTCGAACAGATATTTGTTCTCGATCGCGTCGTCCTTCTTCTTCCGGGAATCCAGGAGCGGACCAAAATAGCGGACGATCTTGGCGCCCTTCTTGATCGGTTTGGTGGCGAAGAGGCCAAGCCCGGTACGGGAACGGCCGATGCGATAAGGCTTTTTCGTCGAAATGGCAGGCATGATCGGTTACGGAAACTGCACGCTTGAGAAGGCAAGGAATTGCGAAGCCGCTGTTCTAGGACGATTCCGGATCGTTGTCAGGTGTTTCGCGCAGCCCTCTTGAACCTTCCCCAGATTGCTGGCGTCGAATGGCAGGTTCCGCAGAAGGCTGCAGAATGAAACGCGTCCCCAATCTGCTTGTCACATTCGGAGTTGCCGTCGCGGCACTCCTCTGCCTCTCCTTTGGTCCGGCCAACGCCCAAACAATTGGCAGCAGCTACACCTCCACCGCGCCGAAGCACTGCCGCGTCAGGAGTGCGGGGAATGGCGTCGACGACTCGACGATCCGGGTCTGTCCCGGCAAGGGCGGCCTTGTGGTGGTGGTGAGCGAAGATGACCTGCGCGAAACCGTCTCGGTCGGCCGGACCCACGCCCTGGCGGACCAGGAGCCGGCCGCGCAGTCCTGGTTCGAACCGTTCAACTGGACCACGACGACCGTCGAATGGCGGACGCTGAACGGAAAACCGTTCGCGATCATTCAGCGCTGGCACATCGACGACAACGCCGACAAGGACAAGGACGATCGCCCGACCGAAAAGCCTCTGTTGATTGTGACGCGGCTGCCGCCGGGCCCGGTATGCCATGTCGCCTATGTCGACGTTGCGGCCAACCCCGACGCCAACGAACTCGCGCGCAAGGCCGCCGACGACTTCGCCCGCGATTTCAAATGCGGCAAGGACGAGGTGAAAGTGATCGGCGAGAGCGGCCGCGCCGTCGAATTGGCGGTGCACTGACCTAAGCCGCAGGCGGCCGGCCGACGGTCAGTTCGCAGGCGCTGCCGATTCAGGACGATGGCGGCCGACCGAGGGCGACGGTTATCTTGAGCATCGCATCCAGCAAGGTTTCGGCGTCGGTGCCCTTGGGCAGGCGATGCAGGATGTCGGTGAGGCGGCCATCGAGCAGCAGCATGGTAAAGCCGTGCACCAATGACCAGGCGCGCACGATCGCCGCGGCCTGCTGGAGCGACAGCGCCTCTTCGCGGATTGTCTCCTGGAGGCTGGCACCGATCGCGCCGGCAAGTCCCGCAAACGAGGCCTCGGCGGCCTCACGCAGCGAGGGCCTGGAATAATCGAGCCGTTCGGTACGGAACATCAATCCGTACATGCCGGGATGTGCCTGCGCGTAGCCGACATAGGCCCTGGCCCGCGCCATCGCCCGGTCGGCCAGCGAGGCACCGGGAGCGCACGACGCCGCCATCGCGGTGTTGAACTGGCGAAAGCCGATCGCGGCGAGTTCGCTCAATAGCCCTGTCAGGTCGCCGAAATGGTGGGTGGGCGCGGCATGCGACACGCCGGCCTCGCGCGCGACCGCGCGCAAGGTCAGCCCGGCGAGCCCGTCACGTTCCAGCACGCGCTCGGCGGCCTCCAGCAGCGCATCGCGCAACGCGCCGTGATGATACGGCGCGTCATTGCGCCCGCTTGCCGGCCGCGGCGCGGTTCGCGTCCGCGCGCGCGGTGGCGCGGCATTGCCCGGAGCGCGCCGGGCGCGGGTCCTGAGGGCGTTGGACTTTCTGGCCATTGTCAGCCTTATAGGTCACGATTTTGACACTGTAAAGATTTGGCTTGACGGGCGCAAGCCATATCTTTACGGTGTAAAGATAAAGTCGAGGGAGCGGATCGATGCAACAGGAAGCGATGACGAGGCAAGCGCGGATCAATCTGGCGCCGATACCCTTCGAATGCGACGCGCCACATCTCAAGATCCTGGGCGAGTTGCCGCGCGAGCTCAACGGCACGCTCTACCGCAACGGCCCCAACCCGCAGTTCGACGCGGCTGGCGCGCACTGGTTCGTCGGCGACGGCATGCTGCACGCCTTCCATCTGGAAAATGGCCGCGCCAGCTACCGCAACCGCTGGGTCCGCACCCCGAAATGGCAGGCCGAACATGACGCCGGCCGTGCGCTGTTCGGCGGTTTCGGCCGCAAGCTGTCGGACGCGCCCGCCTCGACCATTGAGGACGGCGGCGTCGCCAACACCAACATCATCTTTCACGCCGGACGATTGCTGGCACTGGAGGAAGCCCATCTGCCGACCGAGATCGAGCCGGGCACGCTGAAGACCCGCGGCTATTGCAGCTATGACGGCAGCATCTCCGGGCCCTTCACCGCGCATCCGAAGATCGATCCCGTCACCGGCGAGATGGTGTTCTTCGGCTATAATGCGGCCGGCCCCCTGACCCCCGCCCTTTCCTTTGGATCCATCAACGCCTCAGGCATGGTGACGCGCTTCGATCGCCTCACAGCGCCCTATGCCAGCATGGTGCACGACTTCATCGTCACCGATAATCACCTGTTGTTTCCGATCCTGCCGATCACCGGCAGCATGGCGCGCGCGATGCGCGGGCAGGCGCCCTACGCCTGGGAGCCGGAGCAAGGCGCCTATGTCGGCGTCATGAAGCGCCATGGTTCGGCCGGCGACATCCTCTGGTTCCGCGCGGAAAGCTGTTACGTCTTCCACGTCATGAACGCGTGGGAGGAAGGAAGCCGCATCGTCGCCGATGTCATGCAGTTCGAGGAAGCCCCCCTGTTCAACCACCCCGACGGCTCGCCGACGAATCCAAAGAAGTCGCGCGCGCGGCTGTGCCGCTGGACTTTCGATCTTGCCGCCAACACCGACCGTTTTACGCAAAGCTACCTCGACGATGTGACCGGCGAATTCCCGCGCATCGACGATCGCCGCGCCGGCCTCAAGAGCACCCATGGCTGGTACGCGTGCGCCAATCCGGACCTGCCGATGTTCGGCGCGCTCGCCGGCATCGTGCATGTCGACGGTAAGGGCTCGCGCGTTGGCCAATATCTGCTGCCCGCGGGCGACACCATTTCCGAGCCGGTGTTCGTCGCGCGCGGCAACGACGCCTCAGAAGGCGAGGGCTGGTTGCTGGCCGTGGTCTGGCGCGCGCGAGAGAACCGCAGCGATCTCGCGGTGTTCAATGCGACCGACGTCGAAACCGGCCCGGCCGCGCTGGTGCAGCTCGGCCATCGCGTGCCCGACGGTTTTCACGGCAACTGGGTCGGGGCGGCGTGAATTAACGATCGCCGCCCAGATTCCCGGCCGTCATTGGCCGGGCTTCGTCCCGGCCGTCCAGGCGCGGCCACACGAAAGTGCATAACCACGGTGCCCGGGTCAAGGCTCGGCTGACGCGCCCTGGGATTGACGAGTTACTCTAGTAAGCCTATGTTATTGCCGGTAAATTCCTTGCTTCGCTTCACTTTATTTTGACACTGTAAAGATTTCGCTTGACGCTTGCCGCTTTCGTTCCTATGATCTTGACAGTGTAAAGATAGGCCCAGTGAGGCTGTCATGATGATTTTCCTGATCCTTGCCCCCTACGGCGCGTTTGCGACCTTGATGCTCTTCACCTCGGCGGCGACGAGCCTGTTTGCAGCGGCCGCGCTCTGCCTGACGGTGATTGTGCTCGACGCCGCTCGCGGCCGCTCGGTCAAGGTGCTCGGCGCGGGCTCGGGGATCGTTTTCATTTCACTCGGTCTCTATGTCACGCTGGTCGAACCCGGCTTGAGCGGCTCAATCGTGAAACTGATTGTCGATGCCGGCATGCTGGCGATTGCGCTGGCGTCGCTTCTGGCCCGCAAGCCGTTCACGCTGCAATATGCCCGCGAGGCGGCCGATGCCGAGACCGCAAAGTTGCCCGAGTTCCTGCGCGCGAATTATGTGATCACGTCCGTATGGGCGGCCGCCTTCGTATTGATGACGCTGGCCAACCTGCTGATGATCTATGTGCCCGGCCTGCCCTTGTGGTGCGGAATTGCGATTGTTTTCGCCGCCCGTAACTCGGCGCTGTATTTCACCAAATGGTACCCCGAACATCAGCGGGCGAAGTTCACGGCTTCGGCAACTTCGGCCGGCGCGCTATAAGACCGTCCGTTGCGAGCAGCACCTCGAGGGAAACGACGATGAGGGACGTATTCGCAAAACTCCTGACCGACTTCCTGTCCACCATCGTGTTCCTGGCGATCTACTTCGCCACCGGCAATGTGGTGCTGGCGACATCGGTGGCGATCGCGGGCGCGGTGGCGCAGGTGATCTACTCCCGTGTCAGGGGGCAGCCGCTCGGCTTCATGACCTATGCGAGCCTTGCGATGGTGGTCGTGCTCGGCAGCGCGACCTTGCTCACCAACGATCCCCGCTTCGTGCTGGCAAAGCCCTCGATCGCGCATTTCGCGATCGGCGCCATCATGCTCAAGCGCGGCTGGATGCTGCGCTACATGCCGAAGATCGTGGCCGACACCATACCGGACTACGTCACCGTCGCCGGCTACGCCTGGGCGGCGCTGATGTTCGCGCTGGGGCTCGGCGTCATCGCGGTGGCCTCCACCGGCGATCTGAAACTGTGGGCGATCTACGTCTCGGTGGTCGCGGTGGGTGCGAAGGTCGCGGCCTTCGCCGTGCAATATGTCGCGTTTCGCCTCGCGATCACTACCCGGCTTCGCGCCGCCGGCGCCGCGTCCGCATGACGCCGGGCAACAGCGGTCGAGAACAATCCACCATTGGGCTTCCGCGGCGAGATGCGCTATACCCCCGCCCGAAGCCAACCTGATATTCCGGAACCATCCCGGTTTTGCGAATAATGTCCTGAGGAGACCTAGATGGCCGTGGACGGAAACTGGAACATCACGATGTCAACGCCGATGGGCGATCGCAACGCGACGCTCTCGCTCAAAAGTTCGGGCGGCACGCTGACGGGAACGCAGGGCGCGGACGGCAACACCGGCGAGATTTTCGACGGCACCGTGAGCGGCGACGACGTCGCCTGGAAAATCTCCATCACCAACCCGATGCCGCTGACGCTCGCCTTCACCGGCAAGGTCGCCGGCGACAGCATGTCCGGCGAAATGGGCATCGGCCCGATGGGCAGCTTTCCGTTCAAGGGGACGCGGGCGTAAGGGCTTTCTTGGTAGCCTACCGCCATCGCAACACATTCGGTTGTCATACGCGGGCCTGACCCGCGTATCCTCTTCTTCGAAGGACGATGGATGGCCGGGTCAAGCCCGGCCATGACGAGCTGAAGTCCCCTACCCCAGATTCAGTTCCTTGAAAAAATCGTTGCCCTTGTCGTCGATGATGATGAAGGCCGGAAAATCCACGACCTCGATGCGCCAGATCGCTTCCATGCCGAGTTCGGGATATTCCACGACCTCGACTTTCTTGATGCAGTGCTCGGCGAGGTTTGCCGCGGCCCCTCCGATCGAGCCGAGATAGAAGCCGCCGTGCTTCTTGCAGGCCTCGCGCACGGCGGGCGCGCGGTTGCCCTTCGCCAGCATCACCATCGAGCCGCCGGCGGCCTGGAACTGGTCGACGAAGGAATCCATCCGTCCCGCGGTGGTCGGGCCGAACGCGCCGGAGGCATAACCTTCCGGCGTCTTGGCGGGGCCGGCGTAATAGATCGGATGGTTCTTGAAATAGTCCGGCAGCGGCTCGCCCTTCTCCAGCCGCTCGCGCAGCTTGGCATGCGCCGAATCCCGCGCCACGATCATGGTGCCTGATAGCGACAGCCGGGTCTTGATCGGATGCTTGGAGAGCGTCGCCAGGATTTGCGGCATCGGCTGGTTGAGGTCGATGTTGACCACCTCGCCGCCGAGCGCCTGCTCCACGACCGGCAGATATTGCGCCGGGTGATGCTCGAGTTCCTCCAGATAGACGCCGTCCCTCGTGATCTTGCCGAGCACCTGGCGGTCGGCCGAGCAGGACACCCCGAGCCCGATCGGCAGCGAGGCGCCGTGGCGCGGCAGCCGGATCACGCGGACGTCGTGGCAGAAATACTTGCCGCCGAACTGCGCGCCGACGCCGAGCGACTGCGTCATCTTCAATATTTCCTGCTCCATCTCGAGATCGCGGAAGGCGTTGCCGTCGGCCGATCCATGGGTCGGCAGCGCGTCGAGATAGCGCGCGGAGGCGAGCTTCACCGTCTTCATGCAGAGCTCGGCCGAGGTGCCGCCGATCACGATCGCCAGATGATAGGGCGGACACGCCGCGGTGCCGAGCGTGAGCACCTTCTCCTTCAGGAACGCCAGCAGGCGATCCTTTGTGAGCACCGAGGGCGTCGCCTGGAACAGAAAGCTCTTGTTGGCGGTCCCGCCACCCTTGGCCATGAACATGAACTTGTAGGCGTCGTCTCCTTCCGCATAGATCTCGCACTGCGCCGGCATGTTGTTGGCGGTGTTCTTCTCCTCATACATCGACAGCGGCGCCACCTGCGAATAGCGCAGGTTGCGGCGCAGATAGGCGTCGCGCGCGCCTTCCGAGAGCGCCGCCTCGTCGTCGCCGTCGGTCAGCACGCGGGCGCCCTTCTTGCCCATGATGATCGCGGTGCCGGTGTCCTGGCACATCGGCAACACGCCGCCGGCGGCGATGTTGGCGTTCTTCAGGAAGTCGAAGGCGACGAACTTGTCGTTGTCGCTGGCCTCGGGATCGTCCAGGATCGCGCGCAGCTGCTTCAGGTGCCCCGGCCGCAGATAATGATTGATGTCGCCGAACGCAGCCTCGGAAAGCGCCCGGAGCGCCTCGCGCGACACCACCAGCATTTCCTTGCCCAGCACGTTCTCGACCCGCACGCCCTCGGTCGTGACCTTCTTGTATGGCGTGGTGTCCGGCCCCAGCGGAAACAGCGGCGTGTGCCGGTAGGGCGGAACGGGTTTTGGATCGGGAAAGGCGGTGGGGGCGTTCATGGGGAACTCGCGGTGTTAGGGGCCGGAAGCGTCTGTTTGAGATGTCAGCCGTGGTCCTTTTCTAAGCCGTTTTGAGAGAAAAGAAAGGCACCGGATGCGTCGCGCGCAGTGCCGAAGTCCTGCTCGTGCTCGGCCGCTTGGCTCATAGGAACAGGCAAATCGGCATGACGCTTTAACGCAACACTCTCGCCGCGATCGCGCCGGCGGTCGCGGTCAAGAGCTTGCATGTATCTTCCCCGCAAGCTTCAATGGCTCGGGGGTTTTCATGACAAGAAATCTGCTCACCCGTACGCTCTTTGCCATAGCCGCATTGCTAACCGCGATCGCATCCGCCGCCACGCCCGCGCGCGCCGATCGCTGCGACGACCTCGCGAGCCAGCTCAAGAACCAGATCGACGGTCTTGCCGTCGGCAAGACCGCGGCCAACCTGATCTATCTGTCGCATCCGAAGGCCAAGGAATTCGACGCTCGGCTGCGCCGGGCGCAGCTACGCCAACCAGCTGTACGCCAAGTCCGACAGCCGCAAGCCTCCGCCTGACTTCATCGATCTCGTCGCCAGCGCCGCCGCCATCATCTTCACCCAGCCGAAAGACAATATGCTCAAGGGCGCGACGCGGTGCATCAAACGGATGGGCCTCCTGCACGGCGACGACGTCGCGACCCGCTACCGCCGCCTCGACATGCGCTGCGTGCGGACCAAGACCGACGCCTCGATCACGATCTCGCGCAGCAAGGACGAGTAGGCGGCGGTTGGCGCCGATCGTTCGCATTTTATCGAGTGCGGGAGCTTGCCGTTCACCATCGGGCGGGATCGATCGCGATCGCATGCGATTTGAGATCCCCGTTCACAAAACATTCGTCTGCGGCCCCGCACAATCGGCATAACGAGCTTTGAGGACTTTTCATGAGCAGTATTTCGAGTATCCCGGCATCCCCACCGGTGCCGGTGCCCCAGGTCAGCCAACCGCAAACAGCAGCCGCGCAGAACGACGGCGACGGCAGCGAGGCAACCCGGGCGGAGCCGGCGGTGCAAGTCCCGCTGCCGCCGGGACAAGGCACGCGCGTTGACCAGATCGCCTGAGCGGCAATCGACCGGCCTCCGGCTAAACCAACGAGAACCCGCCCGTGTTTGCCGAAGGCGGCGCGACCATGGTAAGCCCACGATAACTGGGACACCGGATCGATGCCCGACAGCAGGACCTACACCGGCGGCTGCCACTGCGGCATGGTGCGCTTCGAATGCACCACCGATCTTGCCATGGTGACATCGTGCAATTGCTCGATCTGCACCAAGAAGGGCCTGCACTTCGCGTTCCTGCCGCCGAAGAGTTTTGTGCTGCGCGCCGGCGAGGATAATCTGAAGGAATATCTGTTCAACAAGCACGCCATCCGGCATCAGTCCTGCAGCGATTGCGGCGTCGAGGTGTTCGCCCGCGGTATCAAGCCCGATGGCACCGAAGTGGTGGCGCTCAACGTCAGCTGCATCGACGGCATCGAGCTCGCCAAGCTTGCGATGACGCCGATCGACGGGCGGAACAGGTGACCGCGTCGCGGTCATTCCGGGGCGCGACGAAAGTCGCGAGCCCGGAATCTCGACGATTCCCCGATACGCAAGTGCACATCTGAGGTCTGGTCCTTCGGACCATCCCGGAATGACGGACTAACTAACCATCCAATTCCTTGTAATGCCGGAAAATCCCGTCCTCGTTGAAGGCGATGCGGCGGTCGCTGGTGAGATAGGCCTTGATGTTGGGCCTTGCGGCGACGCGGTCGTGCAGGCCGACCAGGCCGGGAATCCGGCGCTCGAACGTCCTCATTGCGCTTGGGAAAGGCGTAGCGCAGCCCCTCCACGATCTGGAACATCGACAGGTCGACATAGGTCAGCCTGCGGCCGGTCAGATAGGCGCCGCCATTGCCTTCCAGGATCCTCTCGAAATAGCCGAGATATTTCGGCACGCGCTCGTTCCAGAATTCCCCGGTGCGCTTCTTGGCCGCCGCGCGCTGGTCCTCGTAATACAGCGACGGCCCGAGCGGATGATGGGTGTCGTGAACCTCGAGCACGAAATCGGTCACCGTGAGCTGCAGCTGGTGCACCCACAGCTGTCCCGCCTCCGCCTTCGGCGCGAGCCCGTGGCGCGACCCCAGATAAAACAGGATGTTGGCGGTCTGCCCGATCACGAGCTTGCCGGCTCAGGAACGGCGGCGCGAACGGCGGCGTCTTGCCGCCGCCTCCATCATCCGCATCATTTCGGAGCTGCCGCGCTCGCGCGCGACATCGACATAATCGGCGCCGGCCTCTTCCAGCGCGAGGCGGACGAATTCGCCGCGGCCCTGGATGGTCGGCCAGTAATACAGTTCATAACGCATCGGCAGCCCCTTGCTCGGTTTCGATAGCCTTAACGGAGATTAAAGCACGCACATCGCGGCGGGCAACCGGCTGAGTTCCCGATCGACGGTTCGGCTGCTCATTACAAAGTTTCAACGCTATTTCGCAAAGGGCATAGCGGTCGGGCACATGGACCGGCCTCTGGAGACAACTTTTTACGCTTGTCGCGCGTAACTTCCGGCACGGGGAAGGCCTGCATGCCGCACGCGGCCGCCATCGCCTTTGCCTATCATCAGTTGCTGGTGCTGATCGCCGGCAGCGTGTGCCTGTTCGGCACCTGGGTCGGCATGCGGCATTTCGCGCGCGCCCGCGCCACCGAAGGCACCACCCGCTATGGCTGGCTGTTCATGGCGTCCGTCGGCACCGGCGCGGCACTCTGGGCCTCGACCTTCATCTCCATCCTCGCGCTCGATCCGCAACTCGGCAGCGGCTTCGAGCCGGTCGCAACCGGGGCTGTCCTGATCATCGCCATCGTCTCCTGCCTGGCCGGCTTCGAGATCGGCAGCCGCCATTTCACGCTGGCGCCGGAACTCGGCGGGCTCGTGATGGGCATCGGCATTCTCGCCATGCACTTCTATCGGGCTGAAAGCCTGGCACTTCGCCGGCACCACGCAGTGGAACGCCTATGGCGTCGCCGTCGACCTTCGTGCTCGGCCTTGGCCTCAGCGCGCTCGCGGTCAACCGCGCCAACCGTCCGGTGACGCGCTGGTGCCGCCACGGCGCCGCGATCGTGCTGGCGTTCATGATCTGCGTCATGCACTACGCGCTGACGGCCTCGGCATCGCCACCCCGGACGCCTCCGTCGCGCTGCCGCCCTATCTGATCCCGGCCGGCATGCTCGGCTTTGCCGTGGTCGGCGCCGTCCTGCTGGTCATGGGCAGCGGCTTTTCGACCTATGTCATCGATCTGCGCTCGCGCACGGAATCGGCCGACCGCATCCATCAGCTTGTCGTTCAACGACACCATGACCGGGCTGCCCAACCGCATCGCCTTCAACGAGCGGCTCGCGTTCGACGCCGCCGAGGCGCACGAGAAGGCCCACAAGCTCGCCGCGTTCTCGATCGACATCGACGGCTTCAAGGACGTCAATGACGTGTTCGGCCACGGCGCCGGCGATCTCCTGCTGATCGAGGTGGCCGAGCCGGATGCGCCGGGTGCTCGGGCCGGGCGAGTTTCTCGCGCGCCAGAGCGGCGACGAGTTTCTGGGGCTGCAGACCTCCGGCAACCATCCCGCATGACGCCCAGCGCCTTTGCCGAGCGCATCGCGCAGGTGTTCGCGCGAGCCGTTCCAGGTCAGCGACCAGCCGGTCACCCTGACCGCCTCGATCGGCTACTCGGTGTTTCCGACCGACACGCCGGAACGCGACCAGCTCCTTAGCAACGCCAAGCTCGCGATGCACCGCGGCAAGACCAAGCAGCGCGGCTCGATCTCGCATGTATCAGCGCGAGATGGACGATACCGCCCGCGCGCAGCGGGCGCTGGCGCGCGACCTGCAGTTCGCGGCCGCGCGCAATGAGCTGATGCTGCACTATCAGCTGCAGACCTCGCTGAACGACGGCAGGATCTGCGGCGCCGAAGCCCTGATGCGCTGGCGTCACCCGAAACGCGGCATGATTTCGCCGGCGGAATTCATTCCGCTGGCGGAGGAAACCGAGGCGATCATCCCGATGGGCGAATGGGCGCTTGCGCACCGCCTGCCGCGACGCCGCCGAGGGCAGGATTCCCGGCACCGTCGCCGTCAATCTGTCGCCGGTGCAGTTCAGCCGCGACGATCTCGCCGAAACCATCCACGCGATCCTGCTCGAGACCGGCCTGTCGCCGAAGCGGCTCGAGGTCGAGGTCACGGAATCGACCATCATGTCCGACCAGACCCGCGGGCTGCACATCCTGCGCAAGCTGAAGGCGATGGGCATTTCGGTGGCGATGGACGATTTCGGCACCGGCTATTCGTCGCTGGCGACGCTGCACGCGTTTCCCTTCGACAAGATCAAGCTCGACCAGTCGTTCGTCAAGCGGCTGCCGCAACGACGCCGCCGCGGCGGCGATCGTTCGCACCGTGCTGGCGCTCGGCGAAAGCCTCGGCATTCCGGTGCTGGCCGAAGGCATCGAGACCGAGGCGCAGTGGCAATTCCTGGCGCGCGAAGGCTGCGCCAAGGGCCAGGGTTATCTGTTCGCAAAACCGAAGGCCCTGGCGGAGCTGCCGGCGGCGATCGAGGCCGCCGCCCGGTTTGTCCGCGACGATGCGGCATCCATCGAGGCGCCCGCGCGCGCGACGGCCGCGGCGTAGCCGCGGCCTAGAACCTGTAGTTCCAGCCGATCCAAGCGCAGAGGCCGCGGCCCATCACATCGGAAAGATCCTCGCCCTTCAACCACGGCAGTTCTTCGGTGAAGAACGTCACGCATTGGCGGTAGGTGCAGCGCATGCGGGTGATGTCGGTGCCCCAGAAGAACCGCTTCGGCCCGAAGGCATCGAAGATGCGGTGCAATCCGTCCTGGATGTTACGAAACGGATAGGCTTGCGTGGAATAATGCGGCGCGCCGGTCGCCTTGACGGCCACGTTGGGCAATTTGCCGAGCGCTACCAGCTCATCGAGATGGATGAAAGCCTGAGCATCCTGGCCATGCCGGTTCAGCCCGCAATGATCGACGATCATCTTCAGATCGGGATGCCGCTCGGCGATCTCGCGAAACTTCGGCAGGAACAACCCGCCCATCATCGCGATCGGCAGGCCCTCCTTCTCGGCGGCAGGCCATAGCCATTCGAGCGAACCGTCGTACAGCCATTTCTGCTGCTCCTCCGAGCAGCAGAGGCCAGCGCAGGCCCATCATGCCCGGCTGGTTGCGCCAGCCGTGTATCAGCTTGCGCTGCTCCGGATCGTCGAGCGCGAATTGACCCATGACGGCGAAGCGGTCGGGATATTTCCTCGCCGCTTCGATCGCCAGCGCATTGGAATTCGGGTCCCAGCTGCGCGGCGGGATGGATCAGCGCGGCATCGACGCCCGCCTCGTCCATTTCCTTCAACAGCTCCTCGGCGGTGAAGCTTGGAACCTTGCGATGCAGGCCGGAAGTCGGCGTGATCGCGTTCGACCAGATGTGGACCTGCGCGTCGATGATCTTCATGGCTCAGTTCGCCGCGAAGCCAAGACATGCTGACGCGAGTGGGCGGGCGAGAATGCGCATCGAATTCCTCCGAATTTTCTTTCCGGACTCGGCTCTCGGATGGCCGAGCTGCCGTCACCCCAACCCATTCTCCCGGATATTATTCCGGTTCGGCAACGCTGAAATGAAAAAGCGCCGCGGTACGAACCGCGGCGCTTTGCCTGATCGGGTTCTGCGACAATCAGTTGTCTGCTGGATCGCCGAAAGCTCCCAGTTGGCGCCGCGCGGCCGCACGAAGGTCCAGACTTCGGTGGCTTGCGTCGGCTGCTCGCTGCCTTCGACCAGCCGGCCGGTGGAGCGGTCGACGGTCTTGTCGACCATCGAGAACCGCATCGCGACGCTGGCATATTCGGTATCGCCTTCGCGCCAGGCTTCGGCGAGATCGCCCTGCAACAGCTTGAGTGTCGGACACCTTGTTGACGTCGTTGCGCGCGCGGTTTTGCCTCCAGATCGTTGCGCGAAATACGACGACCATCTCCGGCGTCGCCAGCGTGTGCAGTCTGGCGACATCCTCGTTCGACCACGCGGCCTGAATATCGCCGAGCAGCCGCTCGAAGGCTTCGTAGTCGGCAGGCACGATTTCGAGCGGCGCGCTGCCGGATTCCCAGGCCAAAACCCGTCCCGGCGCGGAAGTCGTCTGCGCACCGAGACCGCCGACCGGCCCGTACCGGCATAGGCCGGCGTGACGGCGCTGCCACCACGACATCGCCATCCGGACCACGAAGACGATCAGGACGATCTGCATCATCAGGCCGAAGATCGACGACAATCCGCCGATGCCGCCGAACAGGCCGCCGCCGAACAGCATGCCGAACAGGCCGGCGCCGAGGAAGCCGGCGGCAAGCCCGCCGAGCAGGCCACGGCCGGGCCGGTTGAAGAAACCGCCAGCCGGCGACGCCGAAGCCCGGGCTGTTCGGCTGGGTGATGGTGCGGTTGAACGGTTGCGCCGTGCTGGGCGCGGTCGAGGTGCTGGGCGGCGCGGAGAACGTTCGCGCGCCCCGCGAACCCGAACTGAAGCCGCCGCCGATCCGGGCGTCGGCCGGCGAAATGGCGGCCGCCAATGGCACCGCCAGCGCCAGAACGACGGCGATCGCCTGGACCAGGCCGCGGGCGCGTTGCGTGAATTTCATGTCTATTCCTTCAAGAATCCCCGGCATGGGGAAGCGCCCCTAAGATGGGCAGCGCTGCCCAAAAGTGAAGCCCCGGCGGGAACCAGGCTGCGGCGCTCGGTCGCGGGGATGGTCGCCAACAATTCGTCAGCCCCCGGATTGCATGCTTCTCGTGCAAGGGGATGGATGGGCGGGTCGAAGCCCGGCCATGACACAGAAACTACGACGGCGCCATGGTTTCCTTCACCGCGGCCACCAGCTGGCTCAGCGTGAACGGCTTTGGCAGGAACGCGAATTGCTGGTTTTCCGGCAGGCTCTTCTCGAAGGCGTCTTCGGCGTAGCCGGACACGAAGATGATCTTGAGGTCGGGATTGCGGCCGCGCATGGTTTTCAGCAGCGTCGGGCCGTCCATTTCCGGCATCACCACGTCGGAGACGACGAGATCGACCGCGCCGTTCTTCTGCTCCAGCGCCTCCAGCGCCTCGACGCCGTTCGACGCCTCGATCACGCTGTAGCCGCGCGAGCGCAAGCCGCGCGCGTTCAGCGAGCGCAGGCCCTCCTCGTCCTCGACCAGCAGGATCGTGCCCTGCCCGGTGAGATCGGCCCGGGGTCTGGCTTCCGCCGCAGCCTCCTTCGCCGCGCCGTTTGCGGCCGCAGCTCCGGCTGCACCTCCAGCTCGGGATGGTGCCGCGGCAGGAAGATGTGGAACGAGGTGCCCTTGCCGGCCTCGCTGTCGACATAGATGAAGCCGCCGGTCTGCTTGACGATGCCATAGACCGTCGACAGGCCGAGCCCGGTGCCCTTGCCGACCTCCTTGGTCGAGAAGAACGGCTCGAAGATCTTGTCGACGATATCGGCGGGAATTCCGGTGCCGGTGTCCGATATGTCGATCCGCACATAATCCGCCGGCGGCATGCCCTTGTAGGTCGAGTCGCCCGGACTCCTGCGCCGTCACATTGGCGGTTCGCACCGTCAGCTTGCCGCCGTCGGGCATCGCATCGCGGGCATTGACGGCGAGATTGACGATCACCTGCTCGAACTGCGACAGGTCGACCTTGATCGGCCACAGGTCGCGGCCATGCACCACATCGAGCTTGACCTTCTCGCCGATCAGCCGTTGCAGCAGATTTTCGATGATCCGACAGGCGATTCGCCGAGGTCGAGCACCTGCGGCCGCAAGGTCTGCTTGCGCGAGAACGCCAGCAGATGCCGCACCAGCGCCGCGGCGCGGTTGGCATTCTGCTTGATCTGCATGATGTCCTGGAACGACGGATCGGTCGGCTTGTGCGCGTTCAGCAGGAAGTCGGTCGCCATCATGATGGCGGACAGCACATTGTTGAAGTCATGCGCGATGCCGCCGGCGAGCTGACCGACCATCTCCATCTTCTGCGACTGGTTGATCTGGTTCTCCAGCGCCCGCCGCTCGGTGGTCTCCAGCAGATAGACGATGGCGGCCTCGGTCTCGCGCTCGTCCTCCTCGACCGCGGTGACGAAGAACTGCCCCCAGCGCTCCTTGGCGCCGTCGAGCATCGCCTCGACCGGCGGGATATCGCCCTGCCCTTCCGCCGCCTGGTTGATGGCCGCGATCAGCAGATGGCGGTCGCGCGCGCTGACGGCGCGGAAGATCGACTTGGTGGCGGCGCCTTCCGGGCCGAGGCTTTGCGCCAGCTTCGCATAACGGGCGTTGGCGCGCACCACGGCGCCGGCGCGGTCCACGGTCGCGATCGCCATCGGGGTATGATCGAAGAAGCGCATGAAGCGCACTTCGGCGGCGCGCTGCGGATCGGCGCGCTCGTCGCGGGCGCGGCTGATCACCAGCGTCCGCGAGGCGCCGGGCGCGCCGTCCGCGCCGAACGCGAGCTTGTGATAGAGCCGCACCGGCATGGTCTTGCCGCCGCGCATTCGCAGATCGATGTCGAACACCTCGGTCTTGACCTCGCCGGGCACCGCCACGATCGAGGTCAGGAGCGCCGCGCCGTCGCCGGACACGATGTCGGTCAGCTTCAAGCCGCCCGAGCCGATCTCGGCGAGGTCGTAATCCAGCCAGTTCGCCAGCGTCGCGTTGACATAGACGATGTCGCCCGACGGATTGACCGAGAAGAAGCCGCATGGCGCGTGATCGAGATATTCGATGGCGTGCTGCAATTCCTGGAACACGTCTTCCTGACGCTCGCGGTCGCGGGTGATGTCGGCGATCGACCACACCGCATATTTCGCCTCGCGCTTGCCCTGGCCGAGCGGACGGACCCGCATCCGCAGCCAGCGGCCATGGGCGCCGTCGCTGCCGGCAATGCGGACCTCTTCCTGCTGCCGCTTGCCTTCGCGCGCCGCCTTGAGCAGGCGGAATACCGCTTCCGAAACGTCGGGATTGCCGATGAACACCCGCTCCACAGGCCGCACGTCCTGCGCGGTCGCGGCCCCCGTCAGCGCCAGATAGGCCGCGTTGAAATAGACCACGTGACCGCGCGGGTCGGTGACCGCGAGCCCGTCATAGGCGTGATCGGCGATGCGGCCCATCACCGGATCGTCGGCCGCGCGATCGGCAAAGCGGATGATGCCGGCGGCGAACGCGAACAGGTTGAACAGCCCGACCATGGCGAGCAGCGCCAGCAGCCCGAGGATATAGGGCTGGGCCTGGGCGCGGCCGATGGTCATCAGCGCGACCGCCACCGCGACGATCCCGCCGGCCACCAACAGCACCAGCACGATGGAGCCGCCGCGCCGCGCCGGCTCGTGGGCGATCATCGGCTCTCGTGACAGATCGTTGTCGGGTTCGGCGGTCATTACCGTTGGGAGGCAGCCTGTCGAGGTGGATATGACGCAGATTCAACGCGCGGTCAGCCCCTTGAGTGCCTGAATCGGACCCGCAAGCGCAAGTCCGTAACCGCTTTATTTCGCGTCAAAGCGGGCCTTTCGGGCCTGCGACCCTACGCCCGCCAGCTGGAAAGCCCGCGTCGCAGCCCCATCACGTAGCCGATGACCTCGGCGACCGCATGGTAATGTTCCACCGGAATTTCGTCGTCGATCTCGACCGTCGCATAGAGCGCCCTTGCCAGCGGCACGTTCTCGACGATCGGAATGTCGTGCTTGCCGGCGATTTCCCGGATTTTCAGCGCGATCAGGTCGGTGCCCTTGGCGACGCAGACCGGCGCCGACATGCCGCGCTCGTATTTGAGCGCCACCGAATAGTGGGTCGGGTTGGTGATGACCACGGAGGCCTTCGGCACCGCGGCCATCATCCGCTTCTTCATGCGCGCCTGCCGCAACTGCCTCATCCGGCCCTTGATGTGGGGGTCGCCTTCGGACTGCTTGAACTCCTCCTTCATCTCCTGCAGCGACATCTTCTGCCGCTCGTACCATTGCCGGTACTGGAACATGAAGTCGGCAATCGCGACCACCGCGAGCATCGCCACCACCGCGCCCATCAAGTGCACCGTCAGGCTGGTGGTCGCGCTAAGGATCATCGCCGGGTCGAAGTGCAGGAACGACTCCAGGCGATGACGCTCCGGCCACAGCATCGCCATCATGACCGCGCCGAGCGCGGCCACCTTGAAAACGCCCTTGCCGAAATTCGCCGCCGCCTGCTTGCCGAACAGCCGCTTGGCGCCGGCCGCCGGCGAGATCTTGGAGAGTTTGGGCTTGAGCGCTTCGCCCGACCACACCAGGCGGTGCTGCACCATGTTGCCGGCGATCGCCGCCAGCGCCAGCATCAACAACGGCACGCCGAGGGCGGCGATCACGGCATAGTCGAGCGACTGCGCCAGCGCCAGCAGGCCCGGCCCGTCGGCGTGGATCATCCAGGAATTGGCGATCAGGTTGCGCAGCGGCAGCATGATTCCGCTACCGACCGATCCGGAGAAGGTCGACAGCACCAGCGTGCCGCCGGCAATCACGAACCAGGTGTTGATCTCCTGGCTCTTGGCGACGTCGCCGCGTTCGTGGGCGTCATCGAGACGTTTTTGCGTAGGGTCTTCTGTTTTGTCGGCTGTGTCATTCTCATCGGCCATCGATCGAGGCTTTCATCTTGGCGGGATCAGCTGGTGCATGACGCCGGTGAAATAGTCGAGAAACGTTCCCATCATCGCCGCGATGACGAGGGCGAGGATCAGGAAGCCGGCCATGATCGCCAGCGGCACGCCGACGAAATAGACCTGCATCTGCGGCATCAGCCGCGCCAGCACGCCAAGTCCGATATTGAAGACCAGCCCGAACACCAGAAATGGCGCCGATAGCTGCATGCCGATCTTGAAGGCGGCGGCGAAGGCGCGGGTCGCGAGCGCGGCGATGTCCCCGCTTTGCATCATCTCGCCCGGCGAAAAGATCGTGTAGCTCTCGCTGAGCGCGGCGATGACGAGATGGTGGGTGTCGGTCGCGAACAACAGCGTGATGCCGAGCAGCGTGAGGAAATTTCCGATCAGGACGCCCTGCTGGCCCTGGGTGGTCGGATCGACCGAGGTGGCAAATCCGAGGCCCATCTGCTGGGCGATCACTGCGCCCGCGACCTGCAGCGCCGCGAGCGTGACCCGCGCGGTGGCGCCGAGCACGATGCCGATCACGATCTCATGGATCATCAGGACCAGCAGCGGCGTCAGCGAGCCCATGTCGACATGGTAGGCGTCGCGGTGCAGCGGCAGGATGATCAGCGTCAGGAGCAGCGCGATCGCAAGCTTGATGTTGACCGGGATGTTGGTCTCGCCGAGCCCCGGCAACAGCATCACCATGGCGCCGACACGGGCGAAGGCCAGCATGAAGGCGGCGGCGAGCGCGGGCAGTACCGAGATATCGATGCGCATGACTCACGCATAGTGCATCAACCGCCTATGATTCGCGACGATATCCGCATCATCTCGGCGTGCAGCGCGTCCGCCATGAACGGCAGCGCCAATAGCAGCGTGACGAAGATCGCAAGGATCTTCGGCACGAACACCAGCGTCTGTTCCTGGATCTGCGTCAGCGCCTGGAACAGCGACACCACGACGCCGACCACGAGGCCGACCACCATCAGCGGCGACGACACCACGACGATGGTCCAGATCGCATCGCGCGCCACGTCGAGGGTTTCAGCACCGGTCATTTCAACGTTCCTTGTCTTTCCCCTCATGGTGAGGAGCGCGCCCTCGGCGCGCGTCTCGAACCACGAGGCCCGAATGCGTCGCCGTCCTTCGAGACGCCGGCTGCGCCGGCTCCTCAGGACGAAGACCCGGTCAGATCGGCATCTTCATGATGTCTTCGTAGGACTGGATCACCCGGTCGCGCACCGACACCAGGGTCGAGACCGCGACGTCGGTTTCCGCCACCGCCGTCACCACGTCCATCACATTGGCCTTGCCCGCGGCCATCGCCACCGTCTGCGCGTCGGATTTCTTGCCCGCATCGAGCACCCCGCCGATCGCTTCCTTGAGCAGTGCGCCGAACGACGGGCCGGCGGAGTCGGAGCCGCTTGCCGGCGCCGCCGG
Organism: uncultured Alphaproteobacteria bacterium; assembly: GCA_963721135.1. Lineage (GTDB taxonomy): Bacteria > Pseudomonadota > Alphaproteobacteria > Rhizobiales > Xanthobacteraceae > Bradyrhizobium. Next base: position 1,685 of record CAVRIB010000022.1, on the reverse strand, counting down.
GTTCGAGAATGCGGGCGAGACTGGCGTAGGCATTGGCGGCAACGGTGGGTGAAGCCATGGTCAAAACTTTCCTGTTCAGGCCTTGAGGATATCGAGCGTGCGCTGAATCATCCGCCGCGTGGCCGAGATGATGTTGAGGTTCGCCTCGTAGGACCGCTGCGCGTCGCGCATGTCGGTCATTTCGATCAGCGGATTGACGTTGGGATATTTGACGTTGCCGGCGGCGTCCGCCGCCGGATTGCCGGGTTCGTGCTTGATGCGGAACGCCGACGGGTCGGGACGGATCTTCCCGAGCGCCACGACCTTGGCGTCAAGCGTGCGATCGAGTTCGGAGGAAAAGGTCGGAACCTTGCGGCGATAGGGATCGCCGCCGGCGGTGCTCGCCGTGGAATCGGCGTTGGCGATGTTTTCCGAGATCACCCGCATTCGCCCGGCCTGCGCGCGCAGGCCCGAGGTCGCGATGCTCATCGAGCGGGCGAAATCTCCTCCGTCGTTGGCCATGTCGTCGCTCCCTTAAGAGAATCCGCCTCTAGCCCTTGCCGATCGCGGTCTTCAGAAGATGCAGGCTCTTGCTGTAGAGTTCGGTGACCGCCGCGTAGTCCATCTGGTTGGCGGAGGCCTTCATCATCTCGTCCTCGAGGCTGACCGCGTTGCCGGCCGGCCGGGTCTCGAAACCCGCTTTGCGGTTTTGGTCGAAGGTTTGTCCGCCGCCATCGGCGGGCGCGATATGCAAAGCCGAGGTGCGCGTCATCGCCAGCGCTCCGATCGTGCCGGCGGGCGCGCCGGTCTGGTCGAATTTCGGCTCGACCAGATCGCGCGGCTTGAAATTCGGCGTGTCGGAATTGGCGACGTTTTCGGAGAGGACGCGCTGGCGCTCCTGGTGCCATTGCATCTTGGTGCGCAGCGCCGACAAGACCGGAAGATCGCTGATGGACATTTGCGCCGCTCCGCTTTGCCCTGCCGGACACTTCGCCCCAGGTAGGCAGAATTTGCCGCGCGTATGGTTAACGGCGAGTTAAGAGGCGCGGGCGGTGAAGGGGTGGCGTCCTCCTGATGGATTCGCGCCGCGGGCAAGAATTCTGCGCATTTTCGCCACGAATGCTGCGTTAACCAGCCAGATCATCGGAGTTGGAAAGCCAAGAAGTCGTTTTGGCCCAGCCAATTCATGGGTTATTAAGAGTGCGGGGGCGGCAGTTCCTGCCGCAGGGTGTTAAGAAATCACAGGCGGCCGCGGGCATTTGCGCGGTCTATGGTGTCGATTCGGAATCCGCGTATGACGAACCAGACACTGGAAGAAAACGCTATTTGCCGGGGACAAGCATGCAGGCACTGACATTTTTCTTCGCATTCATCGCCGTGCTGGCCCTGATCGGGGTTGCCGCCTGGCTGATTCGCCGGTTCGCCGGCAACCGCCTCGGCGCCAACACCAACCGCGGGCGGATGCCGCGGCTCGCCGTGATCGACGCCGCCGCCGTGGATGGCCGCCGCCGGCTGGTGCTGGTGCGGCGCGACAATGTCGAACATCTCCTGATGATCGGCGGCCCGACCGACATCGTCGTGGAACCCAATATCGTCCGCGCGATGCCCGGACGCGATCAGATACCGCCGCGGCCCGCCGTCGGCGCACCCGAACCGCCGCCGCGCATCGCGCCGCTGCCCGACGCAAACTGGGCGGAAGCGGAAAG
>CAVRIB010000021.1:0-85186 GCA_963721135.1 uncultured Alphaproteobacteria bacterium | reverse complement strand
TCCGCGGGTGGACGCCTTCGATCATGCCGAACCGCAAATGCCGGAGCCGCCGCCGCGTCCGGTTCGCCCCTCCTTTGCCGACGAAGCGCGGCGCCCGGCGCCGGAACGGCGCGGCGAACCCATGCGCGCCGATCCGCTGGCCGGTTTCACGCCGGAGCCGCTCGGCGGCCGTCCGGAGCCCCGTATCGAGCCGCGCGGTGAACCGATGCCTTCGCGCGCGGCATCGCGCACCGAACCGGTGATGCCCCGCCCGCCGCGCCCGAGCGAAGCGCCCAAGGCGCCCCCGCTGCGCGCGCCGGAGCGTGCTGCCCCGCCGCCTCCCCCGCCTCCCGCATCGATGTCGACCGCGGACCAGAATCTCGCCGAGATGGCGCAGCGGCTGGAAGCAGCCCTTCGCCGCCCGGCCGGCGACACGGTCGCGCCGCCGGTAGCGCCCGAACCGCCGCCGGCGCGCGCGCCGCGCAGCGAGCAAGCCCCGCCGGTGGCTCCGCCGGCAAAGAGCGGGTTCGACAATCTCGAAGACGAGATGGCTTCGCTGCTGGGCCGTCCGAAGTCGCCTTCGTGAGGCCGGCGGGCCTTCCGCGTAGAGTTTTATTCCTAGCCACTTTGATCGCCGCCAGCTCCCTGGCGGCGCCTGCGTTCGCGCAAGACATCAGCATCAATCTCGGCGCCAACAATGGCGGCGTCACCGAGCGCGCGATCCAGCTGATCGCGCTATTGACGGTCTTGTCGATCGCGCCGTCGATCCTGATCATGATGACGTCGTTCACCCGGATCGTGGTGGTGCTGTCGCTGCTGCGCACGGCATTGGGCACCGCGACCGCGCCGCCGAATTCCGTCATCATCGCGCTTGCGATGTTCCTGACCGCGTTCGTGATGGGACCGGTGCTGCAGAAATCCTACGACGACGGCATCAAGCCGCTGATCGCCAACCAGATCACGGTGGATGAGGCGCTGCAGCGCGCGGCAATGCCGCTGCGCGGCTTCATGCAAAAGAACGTGCGCGAGAAGGATTTGAAGCTGTTCATGGATCTATCGGGTGAACCGCCTCCGGCGACACCTGAAGAGATGTCACTTCGGATTCTCGTCCCCGCCTTCATGATCTCGGAACTGAAGCGCGCCTTCGAGATCGGCTTCCTCCTGTTCCTGCCGTTCCTGATCATCGACCTCGTGGTCGCCTCCGTCCTGATGTCGATGGGCATGATGATGCTGCCGCCGGTCGTGGTCTCGCTGCCATTCAAGCTGATCTTCTTCGTCCTGGTCGACGGCTGGTCGCTGGTCGCGGGCAGCCTGGTGCAGAGCTACGGCGGATAGAAGCGGCGACTGCGGATCGGATCTTGTCCACGCCATGCTCTATCCGTCGCGATAAGCATCGCGAGCGCCCCGCCGATTCAGCAGGAATTGGCCGATTTCAAAATCAGCTAGCCAAATTGTGAATTTGGAAGGCGCCCCCCGGCAGCATCGGATAGTCGGGGCACGCGCATGCCCGTCCGAATTATGGCATGCGACCTGAAATCGCCGAATGAAATGGAATTACCATGTACCGATCCGCACTCATAGCAGTCGTCGTCCTCGCCGTGATCGCCCTCGCCATTTCCGGCGCGTGCCTGGTCGGTGGCTGGTCGCCGCTTCAGCCCGTGCGCGCTGCATCGTCCTACACCAGCCACACGATCTGCTCGGAAACCTTCGTCTCCGCCCTGCCGCCCGAGCAAGTCTACGCCGAGACCATCGCGACGACGCCCGCCTACGGCTTGATCGCCTGGCTGGTCCGCTACCAGGTCGATCGGACCAAGCGCGAGGTATCGACGACGGTGGCCGGTCTCTTCGCCAGCCGGGCCATTTATCGGGACGGCCTCGGCTGCATCCTCGCGCATGGGGCCGCCCTGCCGGATACCCGGCTGCCGAAGGAACTTCGCGCCGGCGCACCCGCCGCGCCGGCCTCTCTGCCCGATATCGCCGGGCCGGCCGTGGTGGCGGCGGCCGATCCGGCGCTTCAAACGGCGCTCGACCGGGCTTTCGCCGAACCGGCTGGCTCAGGGCAGCGCTTAACCAAGGCGGTGGTCGTCGTTCATGACGGGCGGGTGATCGCGGAGCGCTATGCGCCCGGCTATGGCATCGATACGCCGCAGCTCAGCTTCTCTATGGCGAAGACGGTGATCAGCGCGCTGATCGGCATTCTCGTCCGCGACGGCCGGCTGGCCGTCCATCAGCCTGCGCCGGTGGCGGCCTGGCGCGATCCGCGCGACCCGCGGCACGGCATTACCATCGACAATCTGCTGCGCCACAATAGCGGGCTGGCGCTCGATGACACCGGCCCATTCGACACGACCACCCACATGTTGATGCTGGAAGACGACACCGCGGGCTATGCGGAAACGGCGCCATCGGTGGCGCCGCCCGGCAGCCGCTGGCACTATTCGAGCGGCGGCTACGGCATTCTTTCGCGCATCGTTCGCGACGCCGTCGGCGGCAATGCGGAAGCCGTGGTCCGCTTCGCGCGGCGCGAGCTGTTCGACCCGCTCGGCATGCGGAACGTGACGCTCGAATTCGACGCGGCGGGCACCCCGCTCGGCTCGTCCTTTATGTTCGCGAGCGCGCGCGACTGGGCTCGTCTCGGCATGCTCTATCTCGATGACGGCGCGGTCGGCGGACGCCGCATCCTGCCCGAGGGTTGGGTGCGCTATTCCACCCGGCCGACGCCGGGCGCATTCTATGGCTATGCCGCGGGACTCTGGACCAGCCTCGAGCCGCACGCGGCGGCGGACGGCCGGATCGGCCCCGGACTGCCGGCCGCCTTCTTCGCCAATGGCAGGCTCGGCCAATTCATCCTGGTCGTTCCGTCCGAGCAGCTGGTCGTGGTGCGCCTCGGCGTCACGCAAGCGCCGCCGCCTGGCGACGATCTTGGCGACGATGGCGGCATCCCGCAACTGCTCGCCGACGTGATCGCCGCCCTTCATTCAGGCGGGCAGGCAGCCCAAGTCAGATAGGGACGCGTTTTCCTCATACGGGTCGCCGAACTGTTGGCTTGGCGCGCCGGGCTTCGGTATGATGCGCCAAAACGCATCCGGGAGCCCGCGTCCATGCAGCAGCAATTCGACCGCACGCAAGAAGATCTTGGCAACTCGATCCATCTCGAGCACGTCAACGTGACGGTGCCCGACCAGCGCTTGACGACATTGTTCTATGTCGCGGGCCTCGGGCTCACCCGCGACCCCTATCTGATGGTGTCCGACACCAATATGTGGGTCAATGTCGGGCAAAGCCAGTTTCACCTGCCGAGCGGCAAGCCGCAGGTGCTCAGGGGCATTACCGGCCTCGTCATTGCAGGCCGCGAGGCCCTGCTCGACCGGCTCGCATCTGTCGCAAAGAAGCTCGACGGCACCGCATTCAAGTTCAGCGAGCACAACGACTACGTCGAGGCGACATGCCCGTGGGGCAATCGTTTTCGATGCCATGAGCCGGACGCCGCGCGCTTCGGGCGCATCACGCTCGGCATGCCCTATGTCGAGTTCGAAGTTCCGGCCGGGACGGCAAAGGCCATTTGCGCCTTCTATCCGGAGATCATGGGGATACCCGCCGAGCTCAAGAACGGCGACGGCACCGTCGCGCGCGTCAAGGTGGGAAAGAATCAGTATCTGCAATTCCGCGAGACCGACGCCCCGCAGCCGGACTATGACGGCCACCACGTGCAGATCTATGTCACCGACTTCTCCGGTCCTCACCGCCGCCTGTTGCAGCGCGGCCTGGTCTCGCAGGAAGACAACCAGTACCAGTACCGCTTTCGCGACATCGTGGATCTCAAGGACGGCCGGCATCTCTTCACCGTCGAGCACGAGATGCGCAGCGCTACCCACCCGATGTACTTGCGGCCGCTGGTCAACCGCGACCCCGCTCAGACCAACCGTACCTACGCGGCCGGCTACGACCAATGGCCGTGGGCAATGGGACCCGACCAGTACGACAACCGCTAGGCGATTGAGAAAGTTTCTCGCCGGAACCCTGCGAGCATCGAACCGCGCGAACTTGGCACCCCTGCAAATTCGTGACTTGCATCGCCAACGAAATGACGGACACTGCGCGCCGCTGTTTGCGAATCCCGGGAGCCCGCATGCGGATCAGAATAGGCCTCGCGCTTTCCGCGCTGCTCCTGGCAACCACGAATGGCCGGGCGGACGACACCAAGGCCTGCATCTCCAAGGCCACCGAGACCCTGCCTCATATCGCCGGGCTGGTAGTCAAGAAAACCCGGATCCGGCCCGTTCCCGCCGCGATCATGGCGACGTGGCAGGGCCAGACACGTCCGATCATGGTCGATCTGGATACGATCGCGCCGGGCACGCGGGAAACCTATTCCTACATCTGCGTGATGACGAAAGGATCGGCCTACGTGCGGCGGGTGATGAGCTAGCGCGCCTGGATCGTTTGCGGCTGGTCGAAGTGTCGGCCTTGCGCCGGCGCTATCCCTTCAGATCATAATGCTTGCTCAGGTGGTCGCCGATCTGGACGATCATCGCGACGCATTCGGGATAGCCGGGCTTGGCGATGGTCGCCTCGTCGGCGCTGGTGCGAAACTCCCAGGGATCCCCGTTGGCAAGCGCGGAAATCGCGATTCCCTCCGGACAGTCCGGCGCGTGGACCTTCAGCTCAGCTCTCGCCATCGCGACGAGTTCGGCTTGGGTCTTGGTGGGCTTGCTCATGGGGGCGGCTTCCTCCGGACGGTGATTTCCGCAAGGTTGCCGGTTCGGGATGCTTCTGTCGAGAGCTTCACGTCGCCGTGCAGGGCTATTTCGCCGCGTCAGCCTGCTTCACTCCGACGATCTTCGGCAACGATCCGGTCGAGACCGGGTCGACCTTCTCGGTCTCCGACGGCGGCCGCGCGCGCGTGGTCGCGTCCGGGAAGCGCGCCTTCATTTCGCGCAGGAAGCCGTCGAGCGTGTCGACGCTGGCCGCCATCTTGGCGATCTGGGCAAATTCGGCGCTGTTGGCGCTTGCCGGCTTGCTCGCGGTCTCGAACGCGGCGCGGTCAGCCTCGCCGCTCATCAGCGGCGCATACTTCTCGCGGAAACGCGCAAGTCCGATTGCATCCTCGGCCAGCGCATAGCCGACCACGGCACGGATCACGTCGCTCTTTTCCTCGGAATTCAGCGGTTTGAAGTCGCGCCAGCGGTCGCCATAATACAGTTCGATCTGTTCGGATGCCTCGCGCCAGCGCCGCGCCGCCCAGTAAATGTCGGAGCGCAACCGGATCGCTTCGCGGCCCTGGATGTTGGTGATGATGTCGAGCGCGAGATCGTGGCGCCCGACGTCGCTCTGCGCGCGCGCCTCCAGCAACAGCCGCTGCTGCCGCAACTCGCCGGAGAGGTCGGCGATGCGCGTGGTGCGAAGCGCGGCGATGGCGCGATCCGGCTTGCGGTTGGTGAGATAAACCATGGCAAGCCGCGCGGCGACCTGGGCGCGTGCCGCGCCCTCGAGTCTCTTGTCGACCTGGTACTGCAAGAGTTCGGCGGCCTGATCGAGAAGGTCGACCGCAACCAGCCGGTCGGCCAGCCGGCGGATCATCTCGTCGCCGCGCCGTCCGATCGGGGTGAGTTCGCGATATTCGTAGAATATCGCCAGCGCCTCGACCGGCGGCAGGTCGTCACCCTTCGGGCCGAGAAAGATCTGCGCGAACAGCGCCGACGCCCCGTCCTGAGCCGCGCGCGCGGCGTCCGAATTTGGCTGCAGCCTGGTCGCGATGCGTGCCGCCGCGAACGATTCCGCATAGCGTCCGGTCTCGCCATAGATCTGCGCCAGCATCTCCAGCGTCTTTACCTCGATGGCGTCGCCGCGCCACATCACCTCAAGCGTTTCGAGTTCGCGCAGAGCGTCGGCCTGGCTGATTTCGTCGCGTCGCCGCTTGAGCGCGATCTCGAGCAGCGTGGCCTCGGCCGCGGCCAGGCGGTCCGGCGACTTGATCGCCTTCTTGTATTTGTCGAGCGCATCCATGTCGTGGCCGAGCGCTTCGTCGAGCCGGCCGCGCAGCACCATGATCTCGGGCTTGACCTCATCGGTGAGACCGATCACCTCGAGGTCGCTGGAGCGTTTGGCGGCGCCGGAGTAATCCTTGACCTCGAGCGCGGCGCGCATCGCATCCGTGACGACGATTCGCTGCAGATCGATCGGCAGCGAGGTGATGGCGAATTCGACGTTCTTGAATTTCTCCCGCGCCTCCGCCCATTTGCCGAGACCGGCATAGGCCAGCGCCCTCCACAATTGCGAATCGAAGTTGGTTCCGATCGCCGGATTGTTGAGGTCCTTCAACCCTTCCTCGGGACGCCCCATCAGGCTGCTCGCGACCGAATGCACGATCAGCGCGATCGGATCGTCGACGCCCGGCTTGGCCTCTGCCAGCGCAAGATCGGCAACGCCCTTGGCTTCCGGGTACATCCCTCGCGCCATATAGAACCGCGCCAGATCGATCCTGGCCTGGCTGCGCTGATCGCCCTGCGCGCCAGCGGCGGCGGCGGCGACGAGCTCCTGCTCCCGTGCGTTGAAATTTTCGCTCTGGTTCTTGCGCCACTCGTCGGCGTCGAAGATCGGCCGCGCGGATTTTGGCGCTCGCTCCACGCCGACCTGGGCCGATGACAGCGTCAGGCCGCCGGGCCGCCCGAGAACGATCTTGTCGGAAGCGAGATCGACGGTGATGTCATCGGAATTCGGCCGGATCGCCACGCCCTGGATCGATTCGAGCAGCGACAGTTCGACGAAATCCTGCCGCTTGATGAAGCCGCGAACCGGCGACGGCGCGGTTACCACCATGATCGTATCGCCGGCGTCCGGATCGACCAGCCGGTGCAGCAGGCCCGGCCGCGACAGCGGCACGGTGACATTGGCATGCGCGGGATCGGTGACGTTGCGCAACGCCACCAACGGCTGGGGCGGCGTTCGCATGGTATCGGCGAAGTTCAGCGTCCAGTTGGCGCCGTTGTCCTGATCGTCGGCCGAGAGCGAGGGCATTTGCGGGCGGTTGAGGCGGATGCGGATCGCCTGGCCGTTGTACAGCGGCAAGCGGGTGACCTCGGCGATGATCGAGCCGCCCTTGCTGCGGATCGGCTCGATGTCGATCGGCTTCACCGAATCGAATACCAGCCACACCGTATCGGCGCGACGGAACAAGGCGGCCGGCGTCGTCGCCGCAATGGGAAATGTGAAGTTCAACCCCTCGCTGGTTCGCGAGGCGTCGACGGCGTTGGCGCGGTCCGCCGCAGAAGCCGCAAGCGTCGGCCTGGCCCCGGCCGGCGTTGCTGACGCAGCCGGGGTAATTTTTTCTTGCGGCGGCTCAGCGGGCGCGGCGGGCACGTCGAGCGTCTCCTTGGCTGAAGGCGCGGGCTTGGGCATCTCGGGCGCCGGCGATGGTTTCGGCGCCGTCTCGGGCTTGATCTCGATATTGGCCTGCCTGGCAAAGGTCTCCGACGTTGGCGGCACGATCTCGCCGGACTGCTGTGACGCCGGTGCCACCGGCGCCGGCTTCTCGGACGCAGCCGGCGCGGTCGCCACGGGCGCCGCCGCGGCCGGCTTCTCGGAGGCGTTCGGCGCGCTCGCCACAGGTATCGCGGCAGCCGGCGCGCGCGCCACCGGCGCGGCGGGCACAGGCGCAGCCGGCGAGGCAGGATGGGAGGCGTCCGCCACCGGCGTGGCCAGCGCCGACGGCTTCTCCGCCTGCTGGAAGGCGACGTCGATGACGTAATTCTTGTCCTCACGGAAGGAATGGACGTCGACGTCGCCGATCAGCGCGAGTTCGACCGCGGTGGCGTCGCCTTCGGTCTTCTGATTGATCGAGGCCACGTTCGGCGGCGCCGCCTCCTTGGCATCGGCGAGGTCGAAGTTGAGGATGGTGTTGAAGAGCAGCGTCAGCTTCTGGTCGTTCAGCACCGAGGAGACGCCAACGCCGTCGGGCATCTCGAACACGAAACGGACGAAGGTCGGCTGCACCGAGGTACGCACCCGGATCGGCGGACGTTTCTTCGCTTCGGTTTCGGCGCGCTGCTGGCGCAACGCGCGCTCGGCGGCGCGCGCGCGGTCGGAGAGTTCCTTGATCACTTCCGGCGGCAGGCTCGGCGGCGGGCCGGTCCATGTGTCCGGGAGGAAATCGACGAACACCCGTTCGCCGGCGGTCATGGTGTTGATGGTCACCCGGCGCGCCAATGACAACCGGATCGCCGAGCCGTCGGGATCGCGCCGCGCCGAACCGACGTAGTCCGGCACCGCGTCGGACAGTTTGTCGACGGGAATGTCCACCGGCTGCTTGAACGAGATCACGACGATCGAGCCGGCGGTAGTGACTTCGGAGGCAACATCCTTGGCGAGCTTGAGCACCAGGCGGGCATAACCGTCGGCCGCCACGAAGGTGGCATCGCCTTTGACCGGATCGGCGCGGCAGGCGGGGGAAGAAATCATCCCGACCAGAATGACGGCGAGCGCAAGCCATGACCGTGCAGGAAGGACGTGCCGGGCCGTCCCCGCGAAGGCGCGGGCCAGCGACCTAGATCCAGCGGCAGCCGTTCGCGCCATTCCAACCCGTTTCTTCCGGTTTCAACGATCCTGGTTGACAGCGGCGAGGTGGCTCGCGCGCGCCCTCCGCGCCTTCGAATCTAGAATTCCCGGTTTAAGGACTTGTTAAATATAGCGTCTCAATTGATTTTTTGCGGCAGCACCTTGCCTTCGATCTTGGGCAGGTCGGACGCGGATGCCGACCTGTCGCCGGCGCGGTGCGCCAATTCGACGGTGAGCCGCTCGGCCGCCTCGGTCTGCATCAGGCCGAGGATATCGGACATCTTGCGCGGCGCGATCTGGGAGGCGATTTCGATCAGCACGGGCATTTCGAGGTGGTCGAACACCTTCGCGGCGTCCTTCGGCTTCATGCTCTCATACATGGTGATGATGCCCTTGAAGCGCGCGACCTCGGCGTCGCTCTTCGCCTGCGTCGCCGTGCTGATCCGTGATTCCACGGCCTTCAGTTCCTCCGTCTTTGATTCGATGCGCTTTTCGGCGGCCTTCAACAGGCTTTCGCGAATGTCGATTTCGCGCGCGCGCGAGTTCGAGCTCCTGCCGTCGCGTCTGCAGCCGTTCGAGGATCGCGCGCTCCGATGCCGACACCGGCTGGGTCGGATCGGGATAGATCACGGTGCCGTCGGGCTTTGCCGGCTCCGGGGTGGCGGCGGCCGGCTTGGGCGCCTCTTCCTTGGGCTTCTCGACCGAGCCGGTAATATCATTGGGATCGGGTTTGGTACCGCCCGGGAAGTTGAGATTGTCCTGCGCCCAGGACTGCTTGGTCGAGTTCGGCTGATAATCGAAAACATAGCCGCCATCGACCACGAGCCCGGCGATCTTGAGCACGGCGAGCCCCGCGATGGCGATCAGCACCACCGGAATCACGCGAATGTCACGAAGGGACTTCATGCGGCGAGGCCGTCAGCCCTTCTGCGCTCGGAAAATGCCTGCGCCGCCGCGGCGACCGCCTTGGCCGGCGAGATTTTTGGCGCGGCGGGCTCCGCTTCGGAAGTAGGCCTTGCCGCGATCGCGATCTTGGACAGCCTGCGGAACACGTTGTCGCCTTCGGCGACCTGTTTCTTCAGCTGTTGCGACATCTGCGATGCCGCGGTCAGCTGGTTGCCGAGATTCTCGTTGACCTCGCGGACGGTGTGCTTCAGCCCGCCGATGGCGCGCTCGGCGATTTCGGTTGCCGTGATCAGTTCGGCAATCGTCGCCTTCAGCGAATGCTCATCCGCCTTCAGCCGCTTCAGCCGGGTGTTCAACAGCATGCAGTAGCCGATCGTGAGCAGCAGCAAGACCGCCACCAGGCTCTCGATCGCAATTCCCAGGGAATGACTCATTGGGCCTCCATCGCCTTGTTTTGCTCATCGGCCTTCTCGAACATCGCGAAGGTGGTGTTGGGTTTGCGCAGCTGCTTGGTGACGCGGATGGCGACGCGATCGCCGACCCGGCCCATGCGGCCCTCGGTCAGGATGACGTTGCCACAGCGGACTTCCACCAGGGCGTCGGCGCGCATCTCGAGCGGCAGGGTGTCGCCGACCTTCAGCTTCATCAGCTGCTTGAGCGGAATTTCGGCTTCGTAAAGCACGGCGTCGACCGCAATCTGCGCCTGCGCCACTTCGGTGGCGAAATGACCCTCCCAGATCGGATCGCGGCCGAACTTTTCGCCCATGAACATCTGTAGCAGCACGGGGCGAATCGGCTCGATGGTCGCGTAAGGCAGCAGCAGCTCGATGTTGCCGCCGCGATCCTCCATGTCGATGTGCAGCCGCACCAGGATCGCGGCGTTGGCGGGCCGGCTGATGGCGGCGAAGCGCGGGTTGGTTTCGAGCCGGTCGATGGTAAAGGCCACCGGCGACAGCGGCCGGAAGGCCTGCTCGGCGTCGGCAAGCACGACCTCGACCAGCCGCTTCACCAGGTTGGTTTCGATCGTGGTGTAGGGCCGCCCCTCGATCCGCAGCGAGGTCTGGCCGCGCCGGCCGCCGAGCAGCACGTCGATCATCGAATAGATCAGGCTGGAATCCACGGTGGCGAGACCGAAATTCTCCCATTCCTCGGCCTTGAACACGCAGAGCACCGCCGGCAGCGGGATCGAATTCATGTAGTCGCCGAACCGAACCGAAGTGATGCGGTCGAGCGAGACTTCGACGTTGTCGGAGGTGAAGTTGCGCAAGCTCGTGGTCATCAACCGGACCAGCCGGTCGAACACGATTTCGAGCATCGGCAGACGCTCGTAGGACACCATCGCCGAATCGATGATGGCGCGAATGCCGGAATGGTCGTCGAGGGTGACCTCGCCGACCGAGAAGCCCAGGAGGTTGTCGATTTCCTCCTGCGACAGCACACGTTCGCCGCCGTTCTTGCCGCCGCCGAAGTCGCGGCTGCCGTCTTCGACCATGGCGGCCCATTGCAGCGCCATGGTGCCGGAGAGTTCATTGGCCGCAGCCGCTTCCGCGGCCTCCGTGGGATCCTCCGAATCAAGCGAGGCTTCCCATTGGGCTGCAATTGCATCCTGGTCGACTGGATCGTTGCCCGCCATGTCTCTAGATCCGAAGGCTCACTGAATGACGACTTCCTTGAACAGTACCGCGCTGACCTGGGTCGGCGCGGTCACGCTGTTGACCCGGCGGGTCAGCTCCTCCTTGAGGCGGAACAGCCCGGCGGAGCCGTTGAGATCGGCGGGCCGCAGCTCGCGCAGATAAGTCTGGAAGATGTCGGTGACGCGCGGCATCGTCGGCTTGATCGCGTCGGCCTGCTTCTCCTCCTTGACCTCGAGCACGACCTTGATCTTGAGGTACTGCACTCGCTCGCCGGGCGAGCCGACCAGGTTGACCAGGAGGTCCGGCACCTCGACGAAGACGGGCGGCTTCGGCGGCGCCGCCTCGGCGTGCATTTCATCGCCGTGGCTGCGGAAGAAGAAGAACCAGGTCGCGCCGGCGCTCATGAGCAGCAGCACGGCCACCGCCGCGATGATCAGCTTGAGCTTGCTCTTCGGCGGCGCCGCTTCCGCGGCTTCGGCGGCGCCTTCCGCCTGTTCGTTATCAGCCATCGCCCCCGCCCGGTCCGTCTCGTCAGGAAATCAACGTGATGCCGCAAGGAAAGGCTGTGACGCGATACGAAGGCCCCCGGCGCGCTCGCGCTTCGGTTCGATGGTGACGCTAAGGTAACAATGGTTAATGGAACCTTTCTTTTGCGCCTCAACTGGGAAAAAGTTGCCGGGCAAACATGGTCAACAAGACCTTTCTGCCGCCCCTGAGGCATTCCGGCAAAACACCTAACCCATTACAAAATAATCGCTTTCGGAGTTGGCACGGCTTTCGCTGAGAGCTAGGGCGAACCACCGGGCTTGGGAGAGCCGTGGCGGTTCGACCGAGATCCGCGAAACGAGCCTGGGAGGGTTTGGTGCGGATCGTGAGAGGGGAGAACCACCGATGGAGAATGCGCTTCTCGTCGGACTTTCGCGGCAGACGGTGCTCGAGCGACAGATCGATGTCCTCGCCAACAACGTCGCGAACGTCAACACCAACGGCTACAAGGCCGACCAGACGCTGTTTTCAGAGTTTCTGAAAACCGGCGCGCACGAAGACAATTTCGTCGGCCGCGACCGCGGCGTCAGCTTCGTGCTCGACAACGGCACCTTCCGGGATTTCTCGCAAGGCCCAACCCTGCAGACCGGCAATCCGCTGGATGTCGCGATCGACGGCAGCGGCTTCCTCGTGGTGCAGACGGCGGCCGGCGAACGCTACACCCGCGACGGATCGTTGCACGTCAACAATCAGGGCCAGCTCGTCACCGCATCCGGCGATGTCGTGCTCGGCACCTCCGGCCCGATCGTCCTGCAGCAGACCGACCACGACATCTCGATCGCCGCCGACGGCAACGTCACCGTTCAGGAAGGCGTCAACCGGGTCGACGCGGTGCGCGGCAAGCTCAGGATCGTCAACTTCGCCCAGCCGCAGGCACTCGTGAAGGAAGGCGGCAACCTGTTCTCGGCCGGCGCCGGCGTCACCGCGCAGGCCGATCTCACCTCGAGGGTGCGCCAGGGTTTTGTGGAAAAATCCAACGTCAACTCGGTCGCCGAGATGAGCCGCATGATCGAGGTGACGCGCACCTACACCCAGATCGCGACGCTACTGCAGCAGCAGAGCGATCTGCACAAATCCGCAATCCAGCAACTCGCCGACGTTCCGGCCTAAGGAAATTGACCCATGCGCGCTCTCTATACAGCAGCGACCGGAATGGCGGCCCAGGAGCTGAACGTGGAGGTCATCTCCAACAACATCGCGAACCTGCGCACCACCGGCTACAAGAAGCAGCGCGCGGCGTTCCAGGACCTGATCTATGACCACATCCGCCGCGTCGGCGCGCAGGCCTCCGACCAGGGCACCATCCTGCCGGTCGGCATCGACATCGGCGGCGGCGTCAAGACCGTCGGTACGCCGCGCCTGATGACGCAGGGCACGCTGTCGGCGACCGGCAACGACCTCGACATTGCGATCCGCGGCGAGGGCTTTTTCAAGATCCTGATGCCGGACGGCACCTTCACCTATACCCGCGACGGCACTTTCCAGATGGACGCGCAGGGCCGCGTCGTCAATGCGCAGGGCAATCCGGTGCAGCCGACCATCACCATCCCGCAGAATGCCTCCGGCATCACCATCAACACGCAGGGCCAGCTTTCGGTGACCTTGCCGGGATCGACGACGCCGACCCTGGTCGGCCAGATCGGGCTGACGCGCTTCATCAACAAGGCCGGCCTGCAGCCGATCGGCGACAACTCGTTCACCGACACCCCGGCCTCCGGCACGCCGCAGGACGGCCTCGCCAATGCCGACGGCTTCGGCGACATGCAGCAGGGCAACCTCGAGCAGGCCAATGTCGAGGTGGTCTCCGAGATTTCCGACCTGATCGCCGCGCAGCGCGCCTACGAGATGAACGCCAAGGTGGTCAGCGCCGCCGACCAGATGCTGCAATCCGCCTCCGCGCTGTTCCGGTGAGGGAGTTGATGATGACGATGCGTTCTCTCCTCTTCGCCGCCGCCCTGCTCGCGGCCTCCGCGATGTCGGCCTCGGCGCAAAGCGACGACGTGATCGCAACGCCGGTGCTGCGCGCCAGCGTCACCGTCTCGGGCGACCTGGTGCGCATCGGCGACATCGTCGACAACGCCGGCAGCGCGGCGCAAATCGCGATCTATCGCGCCCCCGACCTCGGCACTACCGGCACGCTGCCGACCGCGCAGGTGCTCGATGCGCTTCGCGCGCACCAGGTGATCGGCGTCGAGACCCGCGATATCCGCGAGATCACGGTGACACGGCTCGCGCGCACCCTGGGGGCCAAGGACATCGAGCTCCAGGTCGCGCACGCGCTGGAGCACCGCAACGGGCTCGGGGATGCCGAAAACATCAGCCTGACCTTCGATCGCGACGTCGAGGACCTGCGGCTGGACGCCTCGTACAACGGCCCGATGCAGACCGCCTCCGCGCACTACGATTCCCACAGCGGCCGTTTCGACGTCAGCTTCGACATCAGCAACGACAGCCTCGCCACGCCGACGCGGCTGCGCTTCACCGGCACGGCGATCGAAACCGTCGGGGCCGCAGTGCTGATGCGCAGCGTCGAACGCAACGAGGTAATCAAGGCCTCCGACGTCGTGGTCGAGCGCCGCCCGAAGGCGGAGGTCGGCGGCGACGCCGCGACCCGCGAGGGCACGGTCGGCATGCAGGCGCGGCACTCGCTTCGCGCCGGCCAGGCGCTGCAAGTCGCCGATCTCGCCAAGCCCGACCTCGTGCAGCGCGACCAGACCGTGACGCTGACCTATCAGACCGCAGGGCTCTATCTCACCATCCGCGGCAAGGCGCTCGACAACGGTACGGAAGGTGACGTCGTCAGCGTGCTCAATCTGCAGTCCAAACGCACGGTCTCCGGTGTCGTAATCGGCCGCGGCCAGGTCTCGATACAGGTCGCAACCCCCCGCCCGGCCGAAGCCCCCGCTTCAACCTCCTCGCTGCAGCCGGACGAGACGGCCTCTCCCGTCGCGCTGGCCGCCGGTAACACCCCGCCCGTCGCTCCAAAAGCCGAGTAAAGTTCATGTTCGCTTCCAGTTATAAACGTTTCTTCCTCGCCGGCACGTCGCTGGTCGTCCTGAGCCTGGCGAGCGGCTGCTCGTCGATCGATCGCCTGTCGCAGATCGGCGAGCAGCCGAAGCTCGCCTCGATCGACAATCCGACGTCGCAGCCGGGCTACAAGCCGGTGCAGATGCCGATGCCGAAACCGGAGACGGTGTCGTACAACGCCAACTCGCTGTGGCGGAACGGCTCGCGGGCCTTCTTCAAGGACCAGCGCGCCGCCCGCGTCGGCGACCTCCTGACCGTGACGGTCAACATCACTGACAAGGCCAACATCGCCAACGAGACCCAGCGCAGCCGCACCAACACCGAGGATTCCGGCATCACCGATTTCCTGGGCGCCAAAACGCTCGGCGCGCAGGCGCAGAAGGTGCTGCCGGGCCGCATCCTCACCGCCGACTCCACCGCCTCCAGCGACGGCAAGGGTTCGGTGGTGCGCCAGGAAGCGTTGCAGACCAACGTCGCCGCCGTCGTCACGCAGATACTGCCGAATGGCAATCTCGTCGTCGAAGGCAAGCAGGAGATCAGGGTCAATTTCGAAATCCGCGAACTGATCGTCGCCGGCATCGTGCGGCCCGAGGACATCCAGAGCGACAACACCATCGATTCCTCGAAGATCGCGCAGGCCCGCATCGCCTATGGCGGCCGCGGCCAGCTCACCGACGTGCAGCAGCCGCGCTACGGGCAGCAGGTGATGGACGTGCTGCTGCCGTTCTGATCCTTTCATGAGCTCCCACATCTCGTCGCGGCTTAAGACGCGGCGCGATGTAAAACGCGGCCTCCGTCAGCTCCCCTGGCGGAGGCCGCGACCGTTTTTGGAGATGGCAGGCAAGCCGTGAACCGGCGTGACGGGTCTCGCGACCAAGTTTCGGTCGAAAGACACGTTGGAGATATCCGTGCGCGCGATGCTGGTTGGCTGCATTGCCGGGATCGCAGTGCTTTACGGGGCGGCGAAAGCGGCGCCGGGTCAGGACAACGCGCGGACCGCGGCGAATTTCTTTCTGGCGACGTGCCAAAACTCCGCCGACAGCCCTTCCGCCGTCGCCCGGATGGCCAAGCAGCAACGCTGGACTTCGATGTTCGATGCAAGCGTTCCCGAAACCGGTCCTTTGAAGGTTGGCGGTATCTGGGGGGTCGGCCGGGATGGCCGGTCCTATAGCGTTGCCACGGCTACCGGACCGGGGGATGAGACCACCTGCGCGGTCATGTTCAACGAGCCGAGGCCGAACCGCGACGATTTCCTCGCGGCACTCGCCAACACCCTGACGATCAAGGCCCTCATCGACACGCCATTATCGAACTGGCGCACGGAGATCTATCAGATCGAGAATTTTCTGCCGAAGAACGTGGTCCTGCAATTTGTGTCTTCAGATGGCACGGTCTATCAAGCGACCGTCCATCGCACCGGCTCCGGCCTGTCGCGCGAATAGTCTTGCGCGCATTGATCGCCACCCGATCGTGCGCGTGAATATTTCTGCGGCGCGAGGTGCCGCATGCTTGCGCGATTACTCCTGCCGGCGCCGATGCGCTCCGCCCGCGGCTCAGGAAAATGTAACCACCACGCTCCCCAGCCCCGCCAGCTCCATCACCACCTCATCGCCTGCTTCAAGCCACACCGTCTTCACGAGGCTCCCGGTCAGCACGATCTCGCCCGCGCGCAAGGCCTTGCCCTCGGCGACAAGATGATTGGCAAGCCAGGCGAGCGCGTTGTGGGGATGGCCGAGCACGTCGGCGCCGCTGCCGCGCCCAGCTTCAACGCCATTGATGACGGCGCGGCCGGTCACCTCGACCAGATCAGGCGCGGCCGCGCCGGCGACCGCGGTTCCGAGCACGCACCCGGCGGCGAAGAAATCATCGGCCACCAGCGTCGGCGCACCCAGCGACTGCCAGTCGAAATAGCGGTCGTCGACGATCTCGATCGCCGGCAGATAGGCCCCGATTGCCGGCGCGACGCTGTCTGCGGTGAATGGCGCAAGAGACGGCGCAAGGCCGCGCGCAAGCTGAACCGCGATTTCGCATTCGACGCCGACGCGGACAAAGTCCTTCGCGCGCAGGCGCGCGCCGCTCTCGAAGACGCCTCTTTCGAAGACGCCACCGCTGCAGGGATGCGGGATGTTCAGATACTGCTGCATCACCGCGCTGGTGCAGCCGATCTTGTAACCGGCGCGGGAGCCGAACTGCGGCAACAGGAGATCGTGGACCGCGCGCTGGATCCGGTAGCCTTCCGCTTCGGTGTGCGGCGCGGCATCGGCGGGAAGCGGCTTGAGCGGCGTACCACTGCGGCGGGCTGTCGCGATGATCCGCGCGGCCGCGAGAATGCTGTCCATCGGCGCCTTACGCAACAAAAAGACCGCACGCGGCGGCCAAAACCCTACTCGTCCCGATAGACTTTTTCGCGTTTCTCGTGACGCTCCTGCGCCTCCACCGAAAGCGTTGCGATCGGGCGCGCCTCCAGCCGCTTCAGCGAGATCGGCTCGCCGGTTTCCTCGCAATAGCCGTAGGTGTTGTCCTCGATCCGCTGCAGCGCCGCGTCGATCTTTGAGATCAGCTTGCGCTGCCGGTCGCGCGCGCGCAGCTCGATCGCGCGGTCGGTCTCCGACGACGCGCGGTCGGCGAGGTCGGGGTGATTGACGTTCTCCTCCTGAAGGGTCTGCAGGGTGACCCGCAATTCGCGCAGGATCTCGTCCTTCCACGCCAACAGCTTCGCGCGAAAATAATCGCGCTGCCGCTCGTTCATGAAAGGCTCTTTTTCGGAGGGTCGATAGTTCTTCAACTTTTCCAAGGCCAGCCCATCCGTACGTGCAAGGCGGGCCGAAAAGGGTCGGTCCGCGCGGGCCTTATATAGCGGCCTCATGTGACAGACAATATCGGCCGCAGAGGCGAAACTGCGCAGCTCCGGGGTTTCCCCGGGGAGGAACCTGTGGGCAATTCGAAGGCGTTGGGCGGAGAGGGCTCAGAACTGCCCGGCCTTGGCCAATTCGACCTCGACCCGCAGCTCGATCTCGGCAAGCACCTTGTCGAGGCCGGGATCGCCGGAGGAGGATTTCAGGTTCGCGGCGGCATCGCGCAGCCGGCCCACGGTGGAAGCGTCGAAATTGCCGGATAGAAGCCGGAGCTTGAGGTCGTCGAGCACATCGAGCGCCCCTTTGCCGCGCTGCACCGAGCGCTTGCGGCGCTCGACCGGATCCTCCTCGATGCCCTGCATCGCGAGCAGCGCATCGATGGTGGCCGCGGCTTTCGGCGCGTTCACGGGACGCGCTTCGGGGCTCGACGCCGCATCCGGCAGCGCAAAACCGGTCGAACTGGTCCGCCTGGTCGTGGCCGGCCCCGAGCCGAGAGTGGTGCCGTTCGGTCCGTAGATGCGCATGGTTCGATCCCGCCGTATGCACCGCAAGCTTCGCCCTTTTATGGTTAACGGGGCGTAAACGGCTCGGCAAAATCTGCCGCCATGCGGCAGTTTCGCCGCTGCGCGCCCGCCGGCGCGGCTCTGATCTATCGAAAATTATCAAGTAATATCAATCCGATGAACCATTGGCCGGACTGGCACGGCGCTCGCATAGTTAATGGCGGAACGCACGTCATGGGAGTGGCAGGGGTTCCGAAGTCTGTCCGACCTCGGTGGGGAGCAGAGGATGCCAGCCGTCTATCCGGCAAGATTTTTTCGAGGCGCCTGTGCCGCGCTACTCTCGCTGGCGTTGTCGGCGATGCCTGCGGCCGCGACCTCGCGGATCAAGGACCTCGCCAATATCGAGGGCGTGCGGCAGAACCAGCTGATCGGCTACGGCCTCGTCGTCGGCCTCAACGGTACCGGCGATACGCTGAACAACATCCCTTTCACCAAGCAGTCGCTGCAGGCGATGCTGGAACGGTTGGGCGTCAACATCCGCGGCGCCACCATCCGCACCGGCAACGTCGCCGCCGTGATGGTGACCGGCAACCTGCCGGCGTTCGCCACCCAGGGCACGCGGATGGACGTCACGGTCTCCGCGCTCGGCGATGCCAAGAACCTGCAGGGC
The DNA here is from genome assembly GCA_963721135.1 of uncultured Alphaproteobacteria bacterium. GTDB lineage: Bacteria > Pseudomonadota > Alphaproteobacteria > Rhizobiales > Xanthobacteraceae > Bradyrhizobium. The sequence continues at coordinate 66,513 of CAVRIB010000021.1, read as the reverse complement.
GGCACCCTGCTCGTCACCCCCCTGCTCGGCGCCGACGGCAACGTCTATGCGGTGGCGCAGGGCTCGCTCGCGATCTCCGGCTTCCAGGCCGAGGGCGAAGCCGCAAAAATCGTGCGCGGCGTGCCGACGGTCGGCCGCATCGCCAACGGGGCCATCATCGAACGCGAGATCGAGTTCGCGCTCAATCGCCTGCCCAATGTTCGGCTGGCGCTGCGCAACGCCGATTTCACCACCGCCAAGCGCATCGCCTCCGCGGTCAACGACTACCTCGGCGTCAAGACCGCCGAGCCGCTCGATCCCTCGACCGTGCAGCTCTCGGTTCCACCCGAGTTCAAGGGCAACGTCGTCGCGTTCCTGACCGAGATCGAGCAGTTGCAAGTCGAACCGGACCTCCCGGCCAAGATCGTGATCGACGAACGCTCCGGAATCATCGTGATGGGCCGCGACGTCCGCGTCGCCACGGTCGCCGTGGCGCAGGGCAATCTCACCGTCACGATCACCGAGAGCCCGCAGGTCAGCCAGCCCAATCCGCTGTCGCGCGGCCGCACCGTGGTGACGCCGCGCACCAGCGTCGGCGTCTCCGAGGACGGCAAGAAGTTCGCGCTCGTCAAGGACGGCGTCTCGCTGCAGCAGCTGGTCGACGGCCTCAACGGGCTTGGCATCGGACCGCGCGACCTGATCGGCATCCTGCAGGCCATCAAGGCCGCGGGCGCGATCGAGGCCGACATCGAGGTGATGTGATGCAGCCGAGCCTGATCAGCAACGCCAGAACCGGCAGCATGCCCACCAAAGCCATGATGCCGCTGTTCAACGGCCGGCCCGATCCCGCCCTCGCCGACGCGCTGAAGAAGGTCTCGCCGCAGGCGCAGGCCAAAGCCAAGGCCGCCGCGACCGATTTCGAGGCGATGTTCCTCAACTCGATGTTTTCGCAGATGACGAGCGGCATCAAGGGCGAAGGCCCGTTCGGCGACACGCCCGGCACCGGCGTATGGCGCTCGATGCTGACGGAGCAATATTCGAAGTCCTTCGCCAAGGCGGGCGGCGTCGGCATTTCCAACGACGTCTATCGCACGCTCATCATGCAGCAGGCAGGCCGCAGCGGCTAACCGTCCAGGGAAAACAAACATGAACCCGCATCCACAACGGCAAGCAGCGCCCGCGACGATCCCGACCGCCGCCACGCCGGGCGAAGCGCGCAAGCTCGCCGAGAACCTGATGGATGCGATGAGCGCGCTACTCGGCGTCATCGAGCGCGAAACCGAATTGGTGCGCGCAGGCAAGCTGCGCGAGGCAATGGCGTTCGAATCGAAGAAGACGGAGCTGTCCCGCCGCTACGTCAACGCGGTCGGACAACTCAAGGCCAGCCAGAAATACCTGTCGCAGACCGCGCCGGAGCTATTGACCACTCTGCACCGCCATCACGACACCTTCCGTGCCATGCTGCAGATCAACCTCACAGTGCTCGCCACCGCGCACGCGGTGTCCGAAAGCATCGTGCGCGGCGTCAACGCCGAGGTGCAGCGCCGCAACATTCCCAACACCTACACGGCCCGCGGCCAGCGCGCAGCCCCCGGACCGCGCCACATGACGCCGTTGGCGGTGAGCCGCACGCTCTGAGCTCCGGCGCAGCGCTTCCCGCGCAAAGCCTAAAATTTTCATCGAATTTTCGCGCCGGATGCAGCGCGGCATTCAGCGCGTTCTCTAACAAAACGTTGAGAGCTGCTGGTCATTATTGCTGCTGGAGAAGGGTTGGGATTTGACTCGAGGGAAGCCAGGAGGCTGCCATGAGTGCGGATTTCAGCATCAGACCGGTGGGGGCGCCGGCTGCAACACCCGTCGCCCAGCCGGTAAGTCAGGCGACGAGCAACGCTGTGACGACCGATTTGCCGGCAAGCCGGAGCGTCACCGCCGTGGACGCCGGCGTTGCCGCGCGTAACGACGTCCAGAACTCGAGCGATTTCATCTCGCATCAGGCATTCATCGATCAGGCGGCCGCCTCGATCGTCTATCAGGTCGTCAACGAGAAAACCGACGCGGTGATCACGCAATTTCCCGATGAAGCCGTGCTGCGCCGCCGCGCCTATTTCCACACCCTCGACCTGACCAAGAGCCTGCCCACGCGGCTTCTCGCCACCGACCGCAAGGCCTGAAGATCAGCTGCGGGTGGCAACTGCCGTATCGAGGAAGGTTGAGCCGGTCGCGGGATCGGTGACGACGTTCTTGATCTGTGCCGTCCCGGCCTTGGCCCCCAGCGTAAACTTGGTATCGCCGATCCGAAACGACCGGTCCTTGACCAGGACGTTACCGAATTTCACCGTGCTGCCGCTCTGGTACTTCACATGGGCGTGGAAGCCGTTGACGTTCAGCACCGTGATCTTGAACGTCTTCTTGTTGGCATAGGTTCCCGACCAGGTGCCCTGGTAGAGTTTGGGGTCGACTGCGACATACTTGGTCTTGGATGGGATGACGGTCGACGAACCCGCGGTCTTGTAGGCCGCCGACAGGATGCTCATCATGTCAGCCACAAGAACCCTCCGCCGGCCCGATATCCCGTCAGACCTTGCCGGAAAGTCCCGCCGCGAGGTTGCAGTTGATGTCGATCAGCGATTTCAGCTTCGCCGGATCGGGATACATCTGCATGTCGATGGTCTGCTTCATGACGAACACGCCGATATTGGCGATGTTCTGGCGGATTTCCATCGGCTGCGGATTGTCATTGGTCTCGGCCGCGCTCATGAAGATCGACCACAGCCTGCGGTTGAACAGGAGAGCGTTGTGCATGTTCTTGTCGGGGCCGGTCCAGTTCGCCTGGACCTCCTGCAACTGTCTTGCCGCTTTCAACAGGGCCTGCGCCTCGATTTCCCGAGGAGGTGCCGTCGCTTGTGACGTGCGGGCATAAGCTTGGGCAGCGTGAGACATTCATTACCTCGACAGGGTTTACGCAGAACTCCAGACCTCGGGAGTTGCCCAAGTTTTGTACGTCGTTGCCTTTAAAATATGGTTAGCGGGCGTTACCGAATTTGTCCGAAACTGGGAAAATCGTGCCTACCGCAGGTCGGCGCGGCCGGCGGTCAGGTCGCGAAAAAACGGCGGGGTTTCCCCCGCCGTTTTACGTTCGAATCTTGCCTTCGAAATCAGCGCAGGAGCTGGAGCACGCTCGCCTGCGACTGGTTGGCGAGCGCCAGCGCCGAAATCGCGATCGACTGGCGGGTCGACAGCGCCTGGCTGTTGGCCGCTTCCTCGTTGGAGTCGGCCACCGTCAGGTTGGACGAGCCGGTCTGGAGCACGTTGATCAGGTTCTTGTTGAAGTCCTGGCGGATCTGCACAACCGACAGGTTCGAACCGAGAGACGACGCCTCCGTGCGCAGCGTGGTGCTGGCGGCGGTCAGCGCGGTGATCACCTTGTTCGCCGAGTTGTTGTCCAGGAAGTCCGTACCGGCGGTCAGCGAACTCAGGCCCAGGCCGGCCGCGTCGTAGGTCACGCCCGTTATGCTGAGCGTGGACTTGCCGGTCTCGTCAAAGGTCAGCTTGAGGGTGTCGCCGTTCAGCAGGTTGATGCCGTTGAACGATGAGTCCTGCGCCGTGGTGGTGATCTGTGTGATGATGTTGTTGTACTGAGCGACCAGGTTGGCACGAATGGCCTGCGAGTTCGGGTCGGCAACGGGAGCGACAGCAGCTCCGAATGTCGTGGTACCGGGGGTTGACCCAACGGTAACCGCACCGATCGTGGACGAAGCAAAGTCGTTGCTCGTGGTGAAGACGAGGTGGTTGGTGCTGTCGAGGCTGGCCGTCAGATCGCCGGGCGCCAAAGCGGCGTTCAGCTGATCGAGTGATTCAGTGGCGCCGAGGGTAACGGTGACAGCCGGGAGGTTCCCGTTCGCGGCGACGATGATAGTCTGACCGCTCTTAAGATCGGTGCCGTCAACCAGATTGGCCGCGGTGCCAGCGATGGCTGCTGCCGAAGTGACCGTCGACTTGGGCGTGTAGCCGACCGTCGTCTGCAGCACCTGGTTGGCGATCGACTTGGCGGTATCGACCAAACTCTGCAGCGAGGTCAGGCCGGTATTGGCGGCCTGCAGCACCTGCACGCCGTTGCCGATGCTGTCGAGCAGATTGGAGATGTCGCTGGCGCGGTTGTTCAGACCCTGCGCCGTGAAAAAGTTCGTCGGGTTATCGAGGGCCGAGTTGACCTTGTTACCAGTGGCGAGGTCGTTCTGGGTGGTGGCGAGCAGCGCGGCGGTCGACTGCAGCGAGAGCAGGTTCTGGCGAACCGAAGCCGAAAGAACAATACCGGACATGGCACAAACCTTCCTGGTTTTTACGTATGCGTAGTTCTACGGAGACTCCTTTAAATTAACGTTAATGGCCGTTTAAGTTATTCGCTTAACGCTTTGTTACTTCGAGCGAAGCATGCACCTGCAGCTCGCGGAACACAAAAAAACGGCGGGGTTTCCCCCGCCGTTTCGCATTCGACTTTTGTCTTCGAGATCAGCGCAGGAGCTGAAGCACGCTCTGCTGCGACTGGTTGGCCAGCGCCAGCGCCGAGACCGCGATTGACTGGCGGGTCGACAGCGCCTGGCTGTTGGCCGCTTCCTCGTTGGAGTCGGCCAGCGTCAGGTTGGACGAGCCGGTCTGCAGCACGTTGATCAGGTTCTTGTTGAAGTCCTGGCGGATCTGCACAACCGACAGGTTCGAACCGAGAGACGACGCCTCGGTGCGCAGCGTGGTGCTGGCGGCGGTCAGCGAGGTGATCACCTTGTTCGCCGAGTTGTTGTCCAGGAAGTCCGTACCCGAGACCAGCGTATTCAGGCCCAGGCCGGTCGCGTCGTAGGTCACGCCCGTTATGCTGAGCGTGGACTTGCCGGTCTCGTTGAAGGTCAGCTTGAGGGTGTCGCCGTTCAGCAGGTTGATGCCGTTGAACGATGAGTCCTGCGCGGTATTGGTGATCTGCGAGATGATGTTGTTGTACTGAGCGACCAGGTTGGAACGAATGGCCTGCGAGTTCGGGTCGGCAACGGGAGCGACAGCAGCTGCGAACGTCGTGGTACCGGGGGTTGACCCAACGGTAACCGCACCGATCGTGGACGAAGCAAAGTCGTTGGTCGTGGTGAAGACGAGCTTGTTGGAGCTGTCGAGGCTGGCCGTCACATCGCCGGGCGCCAAAGCGGCGTTCAGCTGATCGAGTGATTCAGTGGCGCCGAGGGTAACGGTGACAGCCGGGAGGCTCCCGTTCGCGGCGACGATGATAGTCTGACCGCTCTTAAGATCGGTGCCGTCAACCAGATTGGCCGCGGTGCCAGCGATGGCTGCTGCCGAACTGACCGTCGACTTGGACGTATAACCGACCGTCGTCTGCAGGACCTGGTTGGCGATCGACTTGGCGCTATCGACCAAACTCTGCAGCGAGGTAAGGCCGGTGTTGGCGGCCTGCAGCACCTGCACCCCGTTGCCGATGGCGTCGAGCAGATTGGAGATGTCACTGGCGCGGTTGTTCAGACCCTGCGCGGTGAAGTAGCTGGTGGGATTGTCGAGCGCCGAGTTGACCTTGTTGCCAGTGGCGAGGTCGTTCTGCGTGGTGGCGAGCAGCGCGGCGGTGGACTGCAGCGAGAGCAGGTTCTGCCGAACCGCTGCGGAGAGAACAATACCGGTCATTTTCATACCTTTCTGGTGTGAAATACGAGGACGCACATCCCAATCTTTTTTGATCGGGTGACCGGTCGACGGTGGAACCAAGCTTCTAACAAAACATGAATTCGGTGCCGCTCTACCACCGTCCCGCGAACATCCGCGACGCGCCGGCCGGCATCCCCGTCGTTGGGCGATCCGCAAATCACGTTGATATGACTGCGCTTTCGCAAGGCTAACGCCTCGTTTACGTGGCGTTAACTGCAATCAGAAAGGATTGGAGCCGCATCGGCAAAGAAGCATCGGCGCGCACGTCGCCACCAACGCCGAAGCTCATTCGCACCGCCATGGACGACGGCTCGCGTGAGAAGCGGCAAACGGAGAACAGCGATGGCCTTGAAGGTCGAGCTCAAACCGCACGAGCGCATCATCATCGGCGCCTGCGTGATCACCAACACCGATCAGCGCGCCCGGCTTCTGATCGACGGCGACAATGTTCCGATCCTGCGCGAGAAGGATATCCTGACGCCGAAGACCGCCGACACACCGGCCAAGCTGGTCTATCTCGCGGTGCAGCTGATGTATATTTCCCCGGACCCGCAGGTCAATCACGGCACTTACTTCAACCTGCTGCGCGACATCGTCACTGCGGTGCCGAGCGCGTGGCCGATCATCGAAGGTATCAACAACAACATCTTGAGCGGCGACCTGTATCACGCGCTGAAGGAGGCCAGGAAGCTCGTCGCTTACGAGAAGAAGCTCCTCGACCACAATCGGGCTCAGCAAGACAAAGCCGCCAGAGACGCGGAAGCTCGGCACTCCGCCTGAGCGGATCGCTTACATCGCCAGCGGCGGCGACTGTTCGAGCCGCACGGGATCGTCGGGAGAAGGCGACCGCCGCGTGCCAAAGTCCAGCACCGCCGAAATCAGTGCGTCGATATCGCCGATGTCGGTGCGGTGATTGACGATTGCCGCGCGGATCGCAAGCTTGCCGTCGATCAGGGTGGTCGAGGGCGCCGCGATCCCGGATTCCTGGATGTCGATCACGATATCGCCGTTGACCCCGTTGGCGTCGTCGGCGCGATAGCGGAAGCAGACGATATTGAGCTGGACGGGCGCCATCAGCTCCAGCCGCGGCTCGGCGAGGATCCGCGCCTCCAGATATTGCGCCAGCGCGCAGGTGCGCGTGATCACGGATCCGAGCCTGTCGGTGCCGAAGGCTTTCAGGGTGAACCAGGTCTTGAGCGCCCTGAAGCCGCGCGACAGATCGGGGCCGAGATCGCAAGGCCAGGGCGAGTTCGCGGCCAGCCCGCGGGTCTCCCGGCGCAGATACGCCGCCGGAGCGGCAAAGGTGTTGCGGTGCCGGTCGCCGTCGCGCACCATCAGGAAGCCGGCGTCGTACGGTACCTGGCCCCATTTGTGAAAATCGAGTGCGATTAAATCGGCGTTCTCTATTCCGGCGAGTCGCGGGGCTACGGCCCGAGAGAATCCCGAGCGCGCCAAAGGCGCCGTCGACGTGAAACCACAACCCCTGTTCTCGGCACAGCGAACCCAGTGCCTCGAGATCATCGATCGCGCCGATATCCACCGTTCCGGCCGAGCCGACCACCAGGAATGGTTTTCGCCCCTCATCGCGGTCCCGCGCGATCCGCTCGCGTAGCGCGGCCACATTGATGCGATGCGACCGGTCGACCTCGATACAGCGCAGCGCGTCGCTGCCGAAGCCGGCGATGTCCATGGCCTTGGCGATGCAGCCATGCGCCGCCGTCGAGGTATAGGCTGCAAGCTGCGCGCCGTCGTCACCGACCCCGTGCCGCCGCACCGACGCGCCAAGCGCCGTCGTGCGCGCCACCAGCACCGCCATGAGATTGGCCATCGAGGTGCCGGTGACGAAAATCCCGCTGGCGCCATGCGGGAAGCCGAACATCTGGCGCACCCATTCGACGATCTGGCGTTCGACCTCGATTGGCATGTGATCGCGCCCGCCGAGATTGGCGTTGAGCCCCGCCGCCAGCATTTCCGCCAGCATGCCGACCGCGGTGCCGCCGCCGTGCACCCAGCCCATGAAGCCCGGATGCACATTGCCGGTGGCATAGGGAACGACGAAGTCGGCGAATTCCCGGTAGACTTCATCGAGATCGGAAGCGTGGCGCGGAAGGGTTTCGCGAAACCGGGCGCGGACCGCCTCGGGTATCGGTTGCCAGACCGGGCGATCCCTGATGTTGGCGGCATAGTCGAGCATGTCGTCGAGCATGCGATGACCAAGCGCGCGGATCTCGTCCCAGTTATCGGGATCGAGCGTCGCGCTCGCTTCCGACCGCAGCGCCGCCTTGCGCAACGCCTCGGTCACGCCGCGTGCTCCTGCCCGCCTTTGGCGCGGCGGTCCAGCATGGCGGCGAAAGCTTCGAAAATCCGGCGCATCTGCGGCGGCTTGTAGGGAAACACTGCCGGCGAATCCATATTGTGGACCACCGCGGTGTTGTCGGCCTCGAAGATCAAGAGATCGCCGCGCTGGTTTTCCGCGCAGTCGACCGTGAAATAATCGAGGCCGATCCGCTCGGCCATGCCGGCCAGCGCGGTTGCGTGGCGGCGCGCAAACCCGATGTCGAAGGTACGCATGAAGGTCTCTTCTTCGAGACGCTTGGGCACGCTGTCCGACATTCCGGCGTTGAGATACCAGATATCCCAGCGGTCGGCGATCGCCATGTGGCAGGCGTAGGACTTGCGATCGACGAAGACCACCCGGTATTTGCGAAACTGGCCGTCCTCATTCGCATAGTTGACAAAGCGGGAGACGAAAAATTCCGCCTCCGGCCTCGCCGCGAGATATCGGCCGATCGCCGCGCCATCGTCGAGCTTGGCAAGGCCGACACCGGCGTGCGAACCGCGCGGCCGCACGATCAGCGGAAACTCAAGCTCGGCTGCGATGTCCGCAGCCCGGAGTTTGGATTGCGCGACATCGGACAATTGGATCCGTCTCACGCCAACCGTCGCCGGAATATCCAGTCCCTCGATCCCCGCCAGCAGCCGATGCAGCTTGTCGCGATCGAGATTGCCGACGAAGCGCGGCGGATTGAGCAGCGGTCGCGGCCAGCGCACCGCGGCTGCGTCGATGATATCCAGCGCGCCGCGGCATTCCTCGGAATCGGAGGCGATCACGATTGCCACGTCGTGCGGCGGCAGCAGCGCCGGCAGGCCGACGCCGGGAATGACATAGAGCGTCAACAGCTCGATCCCGGACGCTTCCAGCAGGAACTCGATCGGCGTGTTGCCGCCCATGTCGATATTGGCCGCGAGCGCGAGCACGCGTAGTTTCGGCCGGCCCGTCGAGCAGGGCGAGCGGAACAGCTGGTGAAAGCCGAGCACTTCCGACTGAATCGCCATTCCCGTCGGCTTGTCGCCGAGAAGCTGGGTGATCAGCGACAGATCGAGCGCTTCGCCGGCGTCGGCGGTGCCGTCGGCAACCTTCGCTATCAGCCGATCCCGCTGCGGCCGAAGATCGGTTCCTCTGAACGCCATGGTCGTCAGCCTGGCAAATCCGATCCGATCCGCCCAGAGCGGTTCGGCGTCTGCGGCCGGCCCATTCAAATCGCGCTGCATGCAAATACTCCGGAGGTCGCAAAGCCAGGAAACGACCGCGCGGCGGCCGGCAGGCCGCCGACGCCGGTTTACGCCGCGTTCGCCGCTGCGGGCGTCGCGCCGGCCGACGCCGCGAACTGCGACGAGACATCGCCGGAAAACACCGACGGCCCGACATGATCGAGACGGCTCTCGAGATCGGCCCAGATTTCGCCGCCGATATCGGTCCAGCGCTTGCAGAAGGCGAAATCCTCGCTGAGATAGGTGCCGCTGGCCGGATCAATCATGCATTCGAACAGGGCAAAACGGTTCTGGCTTCCGGCGAGCGCGTCGTGCGAGTGCTCGCGGAAGAACTGCAGCGGCGCATAGGCGGGATGACGGCACATCCGCTCGATGACATGACGCCGGACCATCAGGAAGCCGGTGCCGGCATAGCGCACCCGCGTGAAGCCGTTGACGGCGACAACATGATCGGGATCTTCGATCTCCAGCACGTAGTCGAGCGCGGCCGACGGCAGTTTCGACCGGTTCAACTCCAGCATCCGTCCGGCCTTGTCCCAGTTCACTCGCTTGATCGGATAGACACCGGCGACCATGTCGGCGCCGAACTCAATCAGGCGGAAGACCTGGTCCGGCGTGAAGCCGATATCCGCGTCCACGAACAGAAGGTGCGTCGCCGACGGGTCCTCGAGGAACAGCGTCACCAGGTTGGCTCGCGCGCGCGTAATCAGCGCATCGCCATCGCGCATCAGAACCGAAAGGTTGAGGTTGGACTTTGCGCGGACGCCGCGCTGCAGATGGAAGATGGATCCGGCATAGATGCTGGAGACCTGTCCGCCGAAGCAGGGCGTCGCCACCACGAGATGAATTTGGTCGGTCATGAATGCTCCAAGAGCCGACGTAACGGGCCTGAATTCGTCACCAAACAGTAAATAGACGTAGTTAACGAAAGCCTAACGGGGTGGTCCCGTGTTTCTACGGGATGGCGACGATCAGGCGGGCTCGAAGAGCCGCGGGGAGGTCTCCGCATGCCCAAGCAACCACTCGATCTTCGCGGCAATCGCGCCGATGCGGCAGGTTTCGCGCGAAAGGTTGCCGATCGCCGTGTCCGCGCCCGACGTCCAGGCCTGCGTGACCAGCCGCGCGCCGGCGCAGATGCGAAGCACCGCCGTGGCACCCAAGGTAACGGGTTGCCCGATCAGGCAAGGCGTGGCTGCGATCTCGCGGTCGCCAGCGGCGTCCGGTGCGACGGCATGTCCCATGTCGCGGGAAAGCGCGCGATGGATCTTCCTGGTTTCCTCCGGCGAGAGCGTGCGGCCGTCGCGCCTTATCACAAACGGAAAGATCGTAGGCTCCGCCAGCTCCTCATCGTCAATGCCGTCCGCCTCACGCTTCTGCCGCGGCAACAGCTGAAGCGACGGCGACGAGGCGATGATGCACTCAACCTCCTTGCCGAACATCGCCAGCGCGAGGCGGCGGAATTCGTCCGGCACATCATAATAGGCCGCGATTTCCTCGAGCGCCGCTTCCCAGCGCAGCCATTGGCCGAAATTGGTCCGGACCGGAAAACGCGACCGCAGGTTTCGCCAACCCTCCGGCCAGTCGCTGCGACTTGTGTATTCGCAAAGCCCCGGCGCGACCTCGCTCGCCGCATCGAGCGCTGGCGCAAGGCGCGCCGGCACCAGCAGCGCGCCGCTGAAGGCAGGCCCGGTAAAGAACTTCGAACCGGTGACGATCACCATGTATCCGCGCTCGAGATAATGTCGCAGCCGCGGCCGGCCGAGCCGCATCTGGCAGGCATCGACGACGACCTGGACCCGGCCGGGCCAGCGCATCGCGATTTCCTCGAGGCATCGCTCGCCGGGCGCGCGCCAGCCGAGCTTCGAGGCGTCCATGACCTGAAGAAGAACGTTGCGGCCGTTCATGACCGAGCTTTCGACGGCGGCAATAACAAGCGCATCGCTGTCCGCTTGCGGGCGGCCATCGCCGGCTTCATCGAACAGGGGGATTGCGATGCTGGTGACGGAACGTGCGAGCCCGGCAACAGGCTCTCCCTTTCGAACCGGATGTCCGTTCGCCGTCGCAACGTTGAAATGAAGCCCGCGCGCGGTATTGGTTGTTCCGCTTCCGGTCTGGTCGGCCGCCACGACGACCGTCGTCAATGCCGGACCGATCAGCACGCGCGTCAGGAACAACGCCTGCAGCTGCGCGTCGGTGCCGGAGGTGGAAAACACCACGTCGACCCCGGTTCGGGATAACCCGAGGACGGTCTTCAATTCGTCGCGCATCGCCTCGAGGCGCACCTCGAAGGCCGCATCGATTCCAATTGCGGAAGCCGACCGCATGAGCTGCTCCCGCGCATTCGCCGCGCGATCGAAAGCGCGCTCCGAGATCGAGGTTGCCGTGCTCGAGGCGAAACTCAGCGTGTCCGGGCAAGGCGACGGCCGACAGCCATATTCATTCAACCCGCTTAAGGGATCGATTTTCAGCCGCGGGTCGCCGCCGCTGCAAAGCAGACGGTCCAGCGGCAGGAAAAGCTCGCTCATGGCGGCCGCCGAGCGGGATCGATCCCCTGTCATCGATTGGGTGACCGCATGGGATCGAATGGCGGCGTCTGACATTAGGTAAGCTCCACGGCGTGATCTCACGATTGTCGCTATGCCGTCGTCATCCGGCCGGGCTTAAGCGAGCGGAAGATACTTGGTCAGGGTCAGCTGCGAGAGCATGGCGGTGGTCTGATAGGACGCCTGCAGGCTCGTCTGCAGCGCGAGGATCTCGCTCGCCACCTGGTCGGGAGAAGCGCTTTCGGCCTGGTCGACGATGCTCTGCAGCGTTCCCTTGGCCTGGGTTTGCCGGGACTGCGCGTTACTCATCGTCACCTGCGCGGTCGACAAGTCCGACTGGATATCCTCGATCGTCTGCTGTCCGGGTTGCGGCGCGAGGTTCTGAGCCACCCGCTGGCTGAGCGCCTGGACCTGCAAGGCGGCATTCGGATTGGTGGGCGAAGTCGTGACCGCCGCGAATACGGCGAGCGCCTGCAGCTGCGAGCGAATCGCCGGTTCGTTGGCGCGAATCCCGTACTGCACCGTGACGGACTGATCGACACGCGCGGTCGCGGAGGCGCGGGCCGACCCCGGACCGGACTCGCCGGTGTACCAGGCGACCGTATTGGCCGGCGTGCCGCTGACGAGCGAGGTCGCGGTCGCGAACGGGACGCTGCCGACCCGCAGCGGCGGCACGGTCGCCGTCGCGGTTGCGGGAAAGCCGAGCGCGGCGAACGCAGCCGCGTTCGAACTGGTAACCGACAGGCTCGAGGCGTTGTCGGTGTGCAGCGTGATCACGCCGCCATGGATGGTCGACGGCGTCGAGGTGCCGGTGATCGAGTCGATCTTCGAGAGCAGCGTCTGCACGCTGTCGGTGACGTTGAGCTGGTTGCCGGCCGCACCCGCGGCAACGAAGGTGATCGGCGTGCCATTGACGGTGATGGTGTCGCCGGGCGCGAAATTGGTCGAGAGCGAATCCGTGTTGGCGGCACCCGACAACGCCGTCGCGCCGGTGATCGGCGCCGGTACCGCAGCCTTGTTGTTGACCACGCTTCCGGTCGCCGTTCCCGCGGTATTGAAGAAATCGTTGCCGGCCTCGATCGCCGAGGCGGCCACCAGCGTCGTATTGGCGAGCGTCGAGATTGCGCTCGTCAGCGCCGCGTTGAGATTGGCGGCGGTCGCCGTCGAGGTCGCGCCGATGGCGAAACTCCCCGCCGGCGGCGGGGTCGCGCTCGATGCGGTCAGCTGGATCGACTGCGACGTACCGTCGGGCAGATTGAACGCGACGTTGAAGGTATCGCCGTTGTTGGGATTGGTGGGGCCGAGGTCGACGGAAATCGCGGCCGGCGATCCCGAAGGCCCGGTCACGGTCGCGCCCGTCAGCGTCGAGGACACCGCGCTCAGTTTCAGGCCGAACGGCGAGCCGGCGACATCCTCGCCGACCTGCACCGAGGTCGGCGTCGGAGACGTGATCACCAGCCGTCCGAGACCGTTGGCGCCGAGGTCGGCCTGCTGCCGCTCGGAGATCACCTGCTTCAGTCCGGCCTGGGTGGTGGTCCCGTTGAGGATATCGTCGACCGAGGCGACCGACGGTGTATTGATGGCGCTGCCCGAAAACAAGTAGCGGTCGCCGGCCTGCATGTTGAGAATGCCCAGCATCGAGGACAATTGCGAGTTCGCGGTCTGCTGGCCGATGGTCTGACCGGCGCTGTTCAGCGTCTGCGCCGAGCTGCTGGCGCTGTTGACGACGGTGTTGCCGATGTCGACCATCGACTGCAGCCCGGTATTGGCGACGCCGATATCGGTGTTGATGTTGCTCATGGTGTCGCTGAACGCGGAGATGTCGGACAGTTGCGCCCGCGCCGCGATGGCGAAGCCCTCGTTTGCTCCCATCCCCGCATAGGTGGTCGACAGCTTTCCGGTCGTCAGCTGCGACTGCAGCTGGGTCAGCTGATTGTTGATGTTCTGCACCGACTGGTTGAGGACGGACGTGCCGAAACCGACGCTGTTGATTGCCATATCGATCGCCTTACACTTGAGCCTGCAGCAAGCTGGTCATCATGGACTGAACCACGGACATCACGTGGGCATTGGCAGCATAGGTATTCTGCAGCGCAATCAGGTTGGCCATCTCGGTGTCGATGTTGACGCCTGATGTGGTCTTCATCTTCTGCTGCAACGCGTTGACGACGACGGCCTGGCCCTGCTGAAGCTGGGTCGCAGAAGTGGAAGCATTGGCCTGCTGGCTCAGGAACTGCTGCATGAAGCTGGATAGCGTTCCCGTGAACGGCGTCCCGGCGCTGCCGAGTCCGGTCTGCGGCGAATAGGCGAACGTGCCGGACGTCAATTGCGAATAGAGAAAGTCCGGACGCGTGGTGTCGCCGGCGTTGGTCAGGGGCGAGGTATTGAACACCGTGAACCTCGAGGGATCGGCAAGCAGCGCGGCATTGACCGTGATCCGTCCGGCGAGCCCGGTCATCTGCGGCCCGCTTCCGGTGATCGCGCCGGTGTAGAGTTGATTGCCGTCCGTGAACAGCGGCAGTTGCGGGTTTCCGCTGGTCAGCGATGAAACCGTCGCCGTCACCGAGGCGGCGTTGACGGTCGCGGCATTGGTGCCGCTGTCGACCACACGCAGCGTCGATCCGGCCGGATTGGAGAATTGCAGGTTGGCGCCGCCGAGCGCGGTGTTCAGTTGCGCGACGACGGAGGCCATCCCACCGGTGAAATTGACGCCGATCACCGGGTTGTTCGGATTGCCGCCGGGATTCGACAGCGGCAGCGCGGTCGGATCGTCGACGCGCACGATCGTGACCTGGTGCTGGGTGTTGGTCGCTTTATCCGTGTAGGTCAGATTGATCGTATTGCCCGGCAACATGCTGGAAACATCGAGATCGAACCCCGCCTTCGGCAAGAGCGCGGCGGGGGCGGCGGTGCCTGCCGTGGTCTGGTCCGACAGCGCGCTCGACATCGACGCGGCCATCTGATCGATCTGGGTCTGCGCCTGGACCAACGTCTTGTCGCGCAGCGTGACGTCGGCGGCGATCTGGCCGGAACTGATCGAGTTGCTCGCGATCATGTCGATGACCGCGCCGTTGGAGAGCCTGCAGGTGATCGTGCCGGCGGAGGATTTCGCCGGATTGGCGTTCCACTGCGAATTGGCGTTCAGCGTTCCCTGCGAGTTGAAACTCAGCGTCGAGGCCTGGGCGCCGACCAATTCGACGCCGTTCGTCGTGTAGACCTGGGTCTGGTTATTACCATTGGTGGAGACGCGGACATCCATCAGCTGCGCCAGCTGGTTGATTGCCGTATCGCGCTGATCCATCAGCGTCTGCGCGGCGGGATCGGTCGAGCTCATGCCCTGCAGCTGGCTGTTGAATTGCGCGATCTGCTGCATCGCGGCGTTGGCCTGCCCTACCGAAACGTTGAGATCCTGCTCGGCATTGGTGCGCAGCGTCTGAATGCCCTGGGTCGTCGCGTTGAGCTGCTGGGCAAGGTTCTGCGCCGCCGTCACGGCTGAAATCTGCGCCGATGAGCTGCCCGAACTGGTCTGCAACGACTGCAGCGCGGTGGTGAAATTCGAATAGGCGTTTTCGAGGGTACCGGCCTGGCCGGGCGTCCCGTAGACGGACTGCAATTGCGTCAGGACGTTCGCGACCTGGCTGGCATAGGCGCCGCCGGAGGTCTCGGAACGCAACTGGGTCTGCACGAATTGGTCGAGTTCACGATTGACGCCGGTGACGTTGACGGTTGCGCCGACGTCACCGCTGTAGGTTTCGACCTGATTGACGCTTTGGGAAACGTAGCCGGGAGTCTGTGCGTTGGCGATATTCGACGACGTGATCGAGAGCGCGGCCTGGTTGGCGCGCAAGCCCGACATCGCCGTGGCGAGAGATGAAGCCAAACTCATATTTACCGCCTCGGATCAGACCGCGCTGATCCCCTGCCCGAGCCCGTCAACGAAGGACGTTCAAGAGATCCTGAACCATGCTGTTGGCCGTGGTGATCACCTTGGTGTTCGCCGAATAGGCCTGCTGGGTCACGATCAGCTTGGTGAATTCATCGGCGATGTCGGTATTGGAGCCTTCAAGCGACGATCCGGCGATCGTTCCCGTGGCGCCCGCGATCGCGACGCCCGACTGGTCGGTCGCGGCATAGGCGCCGCCATCGAGCGCCTTGAGGTAATTGGTGCCGTTGAAATGCGACAGCGAGACCGAGGCAAGGTCGAGGTTCTGGCCATTGGAGAACGTTCCGACCACGAGACCGTTGTTGTTCACGGCGATCGACTGCAATTGTCCCGCGGCGAAGCCGTTTTGCGAGATCTCGTTGACGGTCGCGGTGCCGCCGGTAGAGGCAAATTGCGTCAGGCCGCCGGAGCCGAAGTTCAAGGTGAGGTTTCCGACCGACTGGTTGCCGACCGCGACGTTGTTGACCGAGATGGTCGAACCGGAGGGGCTGGTGAGCGCTCCGTTGGCGCCGAACACGAAGTTGGTGCCGACGTTGACCCAGGCCGCCTGGGCGCCCGTCGCGTTGGGGTTGGTTTGATAGAACAGGTTCCAGGTATCGGTATGCGGGCTGCCGAGCCCCGCGCTGTCGACCTTGGCCCAGCGCAATTGCAGGTTCACCGGCGTTCCCGTCGCGTCGTACGCGGTCACCGCGCCGCCGCTGATTGACTCGGTCGTGAAGACCGCGCTGTCGTTACCGATCACGACGCCGGTGCCGGGGGTACCGCCGCCGCCTCTGGTCGCCGTCGCCGTGACACCAAAGCCCAGTGCGGCGAAGGCCGCCGCATTCGAACTGGTAACGGTGAGGTCCGAGGCGGTGCCGGTATGCAGGGTGACGGCGCCGGAGGCGCTGACGGTCGAGGGATTGGCCGTGCCGGTGATGCTGTCGATCTTGGCCAACATCGTCGAGACGCTGTCGGTGACGTTGAGCTGGTTGCCGACGGCGCCCGCGGCCACGAACGTGATGGGAGTGCCGTTGACGGTGATGGTGTCGCCGGCCGCGAAATTCGTCGTGATCGAATCGGTGTTGGCCGCGCCGGAGAGCAGCGTGGCACCGGTGATGGGCGCGGGCACGGCGGCCTTGTTGCTGACTGTGCTTCCGGTGGTCGTTGCGTCGGTGAAGGGGGGCGCCGGCGTGCCAAGCACGACAGGATTGTGATTGACACTGAAGTCGTTGGGATTGAGGCCGCCCAGTGACACAAGCGAGCCGGCGACAGCCCCGGACGCCGCGCCCGTCGAGGGCGTGGTCGGAAGGTTGGCGGCGTACTGAATCTCGGTCGTTGCCTGCGCCGGGATGAAATTGTTCTGAAACTGCAGAATCTTCGGAACGTTGCCGGTAGGGTTGCCGGTCTTGGGATCCACGGTCACGCCGAGCAGGAAGTAGCCCGCACCGTTGACGAGATTTCCGTCGGCATTGAGCTGGAAATCGCCACGCCGCGTGTAGTCGGTGGTGCCGTCGAACACCGGCTGGTTATCGACAATGCCGATCGGCTTTTGCACGTTGAAGAAACCGTCGCCGTTGATCGCCATGTTGGTGGCCACCGTCGTCGCGGACACCGTGCCCTGCGTGGTGATGGTGGCTTGCGCGAAGGCGGTCACACCGCCGGCCACCTGCCGGTCCGGTGTCGAGGTGTCCGGAATGAGATCTTCGAAGCTGGTCCCGATCCCCTTGTAGCCGGTGGTCGAGGCGTTCGCGATGTTGCCGGAAATATTCTGCAGCGCGAAGGACTGCGCCTGCAAACCGCCGACGGAAGTAGTCAATGCGTCGAAGATACCCATAACATCGTCTCCAAATTCGATCCCGGCGGCCAGCCGATCTGCGCAATCCTGGCCGCAATCGAAAGGAGGCGTCGCAAGCGCTATGCCAATGTGGAAAATCTATTCATTTCAAATACATGAATGAAAACGCCCCGGTCGGGGGACCGGGGCACATTTGCCGGGCGGGCAACAATTGCCGGGCCTGGGCATGATCCGGAAGAGATCATGCCCGACAGTATTTGTTCAGCTCGCCGTGGGTGACGCCGGGTGAAATACCAGCGCGAAGCCGTCCATGCAGTAGCGCAGGCCGGTCGGCTTCGGCCCGTCGTCGAAGACGTGGCCGAGGTGGCCGCCGCAACGGCGGCAATGCACTTCGGTCCGCAGCATTCCGAAGGTGCGGTCACTGGTGGTACCGACGGCATTCTCCAGCGGCTGGTAGAAACTCGGCCAGCCGGTGCCGCTTTCGAACTTGGTCTCGGACGAGAACAGCGGCAGGTCGCAGCCGGCGCAGGCGAAGACGCCCTTGCGGTGCTCCTTCAAAAGCGGGCTCGATCCCGGGCGCTCGGTGCCCTCCTGGCGCAGGATCTCGTATTGCTGCGGCGTCAGCTGGGCGCGCCACTCCGCATCGGTCTTTTCGATCTCGAATTTCTCGGCGGCCTGCGCCGGTGAAGATCGCAGCCAGCGGAACGCGGCAAGCCCGAGCAGGCCGGCGATAGACGCAAGCAGGATACGGCGGTCAATCATAGGGGTCTCCGTGCGAGGCGAGATACCGGATGGTTCGCAGTGAAATACGGGGCGCAAGCGCGGAAGTTACACCGATCGGGGCGGAAATTTCTCACTTTGTTGCGAGTAATCCTCCTATGCCCCCTCGCCCTCGCGGCTTGCAGGCGGCGGTTGCGGGCGCGGCGGCCGCGGGCGGCGCGGCGGCGGGCGGCGCTGCGGCGGCCTGGTTCCGGCCTGGCGATTGGCTTCGGCGAGCCGCGCCTCGCGGAGGCGCTCCTGGATTCGCGCACGTTCCCGATAGCGGGCCAGCGCTCCGGCGGCGGCGGAGGCCCCTCGGCCCCACATCCCGATGGCATAGCCGGCGACCCGGCCGGTGGCGCCACCCGCCCAGACCAGTTCGAATGGCGAAAACAGCCGCCAGCGCTCGTCACCCCACAAGATGCTGCGCGCGATCAGCTGACCGGCCATCGCCGAGGTGTTCAGGCCCTGGCGGCCAAAGCCGCTCGAGACCCACAGCCCCTTCCGCAATTGTCCGATCTGCGGCATGCCGTGCACCGTCTGCCCCATGGCGCCGCCCCACGCCTCCGATATCTCGACCCGTCCGAGCCGGGGAAAGATCGCGCGGATCCTTCGCGCAATGGCGGACCCGAAGCGCGCGGGGTTCGCCGCCCAGGTGGTTTCGGGGCTCGCCCACATCAGGCGATCGCCGTCGACGATACGGAAATGGTCGATCCCGTCGCTGTCGGTCACCGATCCCTGAAACGCGATTGTTTCGGCAAGCCGCTCGCCGAGCGGCGCGGTCACTGCGGTATAGCGCCAGACCGGCAGCAGCGTCTCCGACAAACGCCGCAGCGGCGCGCCGAGATGGACGTTGCCGGCGAGCACGATGTGGGAGGCGCGCAACCGCGCCGACGGCGTGACGATGCGCTTGCGGATGCCTGAGGGATCGATGCTGACGACCGGGGTGTCCTCGAAGATGCGGGCGCCCGCCCGCCGCGCCAGCGCGGCAAGGCCGTGGACGTACTTGCGGCCGTCGATCTGAAACGCCTTCGGATAATACACGCCGTGAAAATAACGCTCGGTCTTGAGCGTCTCACGCACGCGATCGACCTGCCAGCCCTCCACTTCGGTCTCGAAATCCTCGCCCAGCATTTGCAGCCGGGCGATCAGCTGATCGCCGGCCTCGACATTCGACACTTCAAGCGCCCCCTCGCTCAGGCCAAGGCCCGGAATTGATTCGTCGGTGACGGCGGTACGGACATATTCGGCGCCTTCCTTCGACAGGGTCCATAATTCGCGGGCGTCTTCGAAGCCGACGCGTGCGATCAATTCGCTGATCGGAAGGCCGTAGCCCGGCATGACCGTGCCGAGTTCATGACCGGACGCGTTCCAGCCGACGTAGCGGCCTTCAAGCACGGCAACGCTGGCGCCGAGCCGAGCCGCCTCGCGCGCCACCGTCAGCCCGGCAAGGCCTGCGCCGACCACGGCGATGTCGACGTCGAGATCGAACGAGAGCCGCGAGCGCTCCGGTGAGTCGGCGGCATCCGCTCCGCCGGTCTTGCTTGTGAGGGTGGCGTTCATATCGTTTTCTTACGGACCGAACCCGTGCTTGTCACCTTGTCCTTAAGCCCCGGCTTGTACATTAATCCAGACCGGACACGAATCGAGATCGCGCCATGCGCCGTTTGTTGCTGCTGCGTCACGCCAAGACTGAAACCGACGCGCCGTCGGGCCGCGACCAGGACCGCCGGCTCGACAATCGCGGCCGGCGCGATGCCGCCGAGATCGGTGGCTGGATCGGCCGGCATCCGCCGTTTCCCGACCTGGTGCTGGTTTCTCCCGCGATCCGGGCGCACCAGACCTGGGAAATCGCCTGGGAGGCGATGAAGGAGCGCGTCCCCGAACCGCAGGTCGAGCTGCAGCCGGAACTTTATGGCGCCGACGCGTCGCAACTGCTGCAGACGGTCCGCGTCGCATCCGTCGCCGATCCCAAACGGCTGATGCTGGTCGGCCACAATCCCGGAATGCACGAACTGGCGCTGGCGCTGGCCGGCAGCGGCGACGCCGCCGGCCGCAAGGCGCTCGCCGACAATCTGCCGACCTCGGGCCTTGCCGTGGTCGACTTCGATATTGACGACTGGACCGACGTGGCCTTCCGCCGCGGACGGCTGGTGCTGTTTGTCAGCCCCAAACTCCTGAAGCAGACGTCCGGCGATTGAGGCACGCCCGCCGCGCCGCCCGCTCCCGGTTTATGCTAGGCTCGAACCGGACAGGGAGGCGCAAATGTTCAAATCCATTCTGGTCCCGATCGACCTCGCCGACACCGATCTGGCGAAGCCCGCGATTGCCACCGCGGCGACGCTGTCGCAGACCTGGAGCGGCGCGGTGCGGCTGCTCAACGTGCTGCCGATGACGCCGGTGATGCTGGCCGAATACGTGCCGGCGGATTTCGATGTCCAGCAGCGCCAGACCTCCGAGGAAGCGCTCGCCATCGTGGCGCGCGAATCCGGCATCGAGCCACAGCGCATCTCCGCGGTGGTGCGGCAGGGCGGCATCTATCACGAGATCCTCGAAGAGGCCTCGGCCATGCATGCCGATCTGATCGTCATGACTTCGCACCGGCCGGCGATGCGCACCTATTTTCTCGGCTCCAACGCCGGCCATGTCGTGCGCTACGCCAAGTGCTCGGTGCTGGTGGTGCGGCATTGAGGCGAGGCTTATCGTGTCCCGGACGCGGTGCAGCGTCCTTCACGCTGCACCGCAGAGCCGGGACCCACACTTTCCTAATGCAGCGATGGGCCCCGGATCAGCAGCGCACCACTTCGTGTTGCGCAGCATCCGGGGCACGATAGTCATACCGGCCACTCCGCAATAAAGCCTCTCGCCTTGTACGGCTCGATCTTGTCCCATTCGGCGAGCACGCGCATCCGGAAGACCGGATCGGTGTGCCAGAGCGCGCGCGGCGTAGCGAAGCCATCGACGGTGACCAGCATCTTCTCGACCTCCGGCCAGTGCCGCTGCAGCGTCATCGGATAGCGGCGCGCGGTCCAGGTATTGCCGAGGCAGATCACGCTGCGGATATTGTTCAGCCCGAGCGCGGCATCGATGACGGGCAGCGAAAACATCACGTTCTCGCCGGTGTTGCTGGCGCGGTGCTCTTCCAGAATGCGTTCGCTTGGAATCCCGCGCGCAACCATCGCACCCTTGATGATTTCGCATTCGGAAAGTTTCGAGCCCGGCGTCATGCCGCCGCTTACGATCGACCATCGAAAGAATCCCTCGCGCCACAGCCGGAAGGCTTCATCGACGCGGCGGGTGACATCCTCGCGCGTGCCGAACACGAACAGGAGGTCGGCGGGCTTTAACGGCGTCGAGATCAGATGCCGGGCATTGATCTCGGCGATTTCGGCCTCAACAGGCATCCGGGTGCGCCGATGATCCACGATTGGTACGCCTCGAGAGTTGCAACCGCCGCTACGATGCCGCGCGTCGGCTGCGATCGCGAAGTCACATTTCATTGCGCTTGATTGCGATTCCGCCTGCGGAGGAACCTGACGGAATCTAGGCGACGGCTTCGGTCACCCGATGAGTGCCGGCGGCGTCGATCACGGTGATGCCGTTGGCAGCAGTCGCCGCGTCGATTCGTTCCTGAACCCCGAAATCGGTGGTGTCGGCAGGAGGCGGGTTTGCTTCCCCGCCAAACACGTAGAGCCGATAGGTCGCCGCGGCAGGACCCGAATCCACGATGTCAAACCATGCCGAAGAGTCCGGCGCGTTCGGGATCGCCACGGTGCAGGTCAGCAGATGCGTCGTGCCCACCGATTTGGCAAGCTTGTAATTCTGACCGGTACCCAGCGACAAACGACGATGCCCGCCGGCGATCCATCGTCCCAACAGAGCCTTCCACTCGGACGGCCAAGGCCCTCCGACGCCCGATGGGGGCATGGTTGGCGCGTCGCCACCGGCGAATTGAACTATCAGATCGGCATTGGCCTTGACCGAATCGTAATCGAACAAGTCCAGTAGTGAGTTGACGCGCAACATGTGCTGCCGGTCCAGCCGCCGGAACATCGGCAGGACGTGCAGCTCGAAAACCGGCGTTCGATCCACCAAGTTACCTCTCCTGCAATTCGATCCCTCGGATCAATTCAGACGTCGCCGGCAGTCCCGGACGAGCGGCCGTGGAATCAAGTTGTGGGCCCGCGGCGGCTTCACTCGCTGGGTCTTCGCTCTGGACCGTCACCACCCAGCCTTCCCCCAGATGCGCC
Organism: uncultured Alphaproteobacteria bacterium; assembly: GCA_963721135.1. Classification (GTDB taxonomy): domain Bacteria; phylum Pseudomonadota; class Alphaproteobacteria; order Rhizobiales; family Xanthobacteraceae; genus Bradyrhizobium. Next base: position 44,016 of record CAVRIB010000021.1, on the reverse strand, counting down.
AGTTCCGGCGGCGTCGGTCTCACAAAGATTTCCACCTGATCGTCGTGATGCGTTTTCCAGAGCGTGATGGTGCGCATGAAATAGGCCTGACGTCCCTCCGCGCTGAGCGACGAAAGGTCGGTCTCTTTCGGATGAAGATAGAGGTTGAGCCGATAGCTCCTGTCGTGAAAAACCTTCACGTCGGCCAATCGCAGGATCGCCTGAGGCGACGGCTTGGGAGGGGCAGCGAGCATAGTCAAATTCCTGCCCTTTGCCGCGCCCGGCACGAACGGAATGACGCTCTTGGCCGGAGCGGTAATCGCAGCCGACTCGGCGACGAGGATCGGCGCGGCGGCCGCCGGTCCGTCCGGCGTGAAATCATAATCGTATTCGTAAAAGAAATCCGTCGTCTTCGCGGTTGAGCCGACCGTGAAGGACCGGTCTTGAAAAAACAGCATGGCCGCCGGATCGGCGAATGGCTGCGGTTTGCTGTCGGACACATGCAGCCGCTGCCAGCGCGACCAGACTAGGTCGATGCCGGAGTGGAACGACCAGAAAATCGGATCCTGCACGGCGGTGTCGGGATCGTGCATATGACGGCTGATGTTGGTGTGAAGCGTGTTGTGCGGCCCGGATTCCACCGAGCCCGGATTTCGACCAAAACCATTGGAGGGATCGGGCTTGCCGGCAAAGACGCTCCAGTCTGCTTCCTGGACCATGAAAAGGATATCGGACGCCTTCCATGGCGGCGGCGTGATATTGAAACGCGTATCGAACAGCGGGGAATCCGGCTGCTCGAAGGCCTGCGGAAAGTGAACGCCCTGCATCGGCGGCTTGGTCCAGTCCCAATAGGGTATGGTCACATTCGCCGTGACGGCAGGGTCGCTCTGCTGGAGCACGACCTCGAAATCAAAAAGATAGCGCCGATGCCACGGGAAGAATTTCTCCGAGAAATGAGCACAGCCGGAGTGAATCGACTCGTCGAACGAATCGTGCAGGGCGGCCCAGAAGTCGTACCCTTTCGGATCGTTTGGATCGGCTTTGGAACGGGCTTTGACAACCTGTATCGCGTGCTTGTAGGCCGACAATTCATCCGCGCTCAGATTCTCGATGTTCTTGCGTTTGCGAATCGTGCCGTCGGCGCCGGCGGCACGCGGAACCATCAGTAGCGCGGCCGCCATGGTTGCGCCTGCATAGCAAAGGGCGGTCCGGCGGGCGATGGGACGGTTCATGGCGGCACCCCTCATCTGATTTGAGATACAGGTCGAAAGCGCCAATCGGCAAATTGAAAACTGAAATCAATGAAATATCTTGAAGTATCTTGTCGTCTTCGGCGAAGCGCCGATCCTGCTGAAACGAACTCAATCTTGGGTAGAATTTAGCCAAACGTCAAGCCCGAATTCCGCGACGATTTGTCGTGATCGATTGCAATTACGGCAGCAACGCTTTCGGTAGATGGTCGAACGTGTAGTTCCGCGGCCGGTTGCGCCGGATGAAGCCACCGATCTGCCAGGCGAACAATGCGGCGAAACCGACCAGGAACAGCGCGCCGGCGAATTCGCCGATGGCGAGCGCGCGGACCAGAAGCCCGGCCATCGCGATCGCGAGCAGCGCCAGCACGGCGAGGGCCGCCGCATAGAGGCGCGGCCCGAGGCCACCGACAAGGGCAGCCCTGCTTCCGGCCGCCGCCATCCGCGCATGCAACTGCGTGATGAAGGCGCGATAGTCGCGATCCTGCGGCGTCATCAGCGCCGCGGTCTGCCGGCTGGCCGAGAAGATCACGATGCGGCCGCCGCCGGTCCTGTCGATGTCGACGCGAAACCGGCGCGCCTGCATCGACGCTGGACGAAACGACAGCCGGATCGCCGCGATGTCGGCGTAGGGCCACACCCCGGACTTGCCGGCAATGCGCCACGACAGCCCCGCATCGGTCAGCTCGAACTGGTGCGCAGCCCCAATCAACGACGCCTTGTAGGCGTAGCGAGCGCCCGGTGCGGCGTCCGCCGACATCGTCGCCTGCTGCGCCGGCACTGGCATCCGAAAAATCCCGTTCGTTGGCTGAGAGCGTCGGCTTGCGCCGCAAGCCTGCCTTATCTTACAAGCGGGACATGGCCGAGACGAATTATTTTCCGCGCCGCCTGATCCTCGCCGGCGCCATGATATCGGGCTTGCTGCTGGCGCTCGCCGTGCACATGCTGGGCGCCCGCTACGGGCTCGACCTCGGCGGGCTGTGGCGATCTGATACGCAGGACTTCATGCCGGCGGGCGCGGCGATCGCGTGGTGGCTGATCGCGACCGTCGGCTTTTCCGGCGGCTATTTCACGGCCAACCTGATGCACAGCGCGGTATCGGGGCAGATTCCGCAACGGATGCGGCAGTTCCTGATCGCGGTCGGCGTGCTGGTGCTGGCGGGTGCGGGCCAGGCGGCCTCCGCGCCGAGTCCGATCCCGACCACCTCCGGCGTGCTCGCCGGGCTGGCGGCGATGTGCCTCGGCACGGTGATGGCGTTTTGCGGCGCGCATTTCGCGCTGCGCAAGGCGTAAGGCGGCCGCGCGCGGAAATCCTCGAAGACGCCTTTTCGAGATTCTCGCTGCACTGTTTTCGAAGAATGTCCGCGAATTAACGTGCTCGACAGGACACCGTAATCTCGGCTCCCTAAAACGTCCGGAAGGGGCTCAACGCACTTCCAGGAGTTTTGCTCATGACAAACGACCAACCCGACGGTTCCTCGCGCTCGAGGATTTTCTCGCGGCGGCGACTTGTGCTGCTCACTACCGTCGCCGGCGTGTGCGCGATCGTCGCATTCGGAGGCCCGATCGGTTATGGCCGCATTTCGTTGCCGGCGTGGACCGCGAGCGCGCGTGCGGCGGAAAATCCTCAACAACCTGCCGGTTTTGCCGATCTCGTCGGCAAGGTGAAGCCGGCCGTCATCTCGGTGCGGGTCAAGGTCGACGAAGGCACGGACCCGACGGGGCTGAGCACGGACGGCGAAAATCTTCCGCCCGTCCTGCAGGGTACCCCGTTCGAGAAGTTCTTTCATCAATATGGTTTCGATGGAACGCAGAAGGGCAGGACGCAGCGTCACGAGATCATTACCGGCGTCGGATCGGGGTTCTTCATTTCCTCCGACGGTTATGCGGTGACCAACAATCACGTGGTCGATCATGCAAAGTCCGTTCAGGTCACGACGGATGACGGCTCGACCTATACCGCGAAGGTGATCGGAACCGACGCGAAGACCGATCTCGCTCTCATCAAGGTCGACGGAAAATCCGACTTCGCCTACGTGAACTTTGAGGACCAGGCGCCCCGCGTCGGCGACTGGGTCGTGGCCGTCGGCAATCCGTTTGGCCTCGGTGGCACGGTGACGGCCGGCATCGTTTCGGCCGAGGGACGCGACATCGGCTCCGGCCCGTACGACAACTACATCCAGATCGACGCCCCGATCAACAAGGGCAATTCCGGCGGGCCCGCATTCGACATGAATGGCAAGGTGATCGGCGTCAACACCGCGATCTACTCGCCTTCCGGCGGCTCGGTCGGCATCGGCTTCGACATTCCGGCGCAAACGGCGAAGACGGTCGTCGCCCAGCTGAAAGACAACGGCAAGGTGACGCGCGGATGGCTCGGCGTTCAGGTCCAGCCCGTCACCAAGGGCATCGCCGACAGCCTTGGCTTGAAGACGGCCGAAGGCGCCATGGTCGACGAGCCGCAAGACGGAAGCCCGGCGGCCAAGGCAGGCATCCAGTCCGGCGATATCGTCACCGCGCTCAACGGCACGCCCATCAAGGATTCCCGCGATCTTGCCCAGAAGGTGGCGACGCTGGCGCCCGGCAGTTCCGCCAAACTCGATATTCTCCGCAAGGGGGAATTGAAGACCATCACGGTCACGCTTGGCGAGATGCCTAACCAGCGGCAGGCCAATGCCGGCAACACGGAAACGCCGGGCGAAAACGGTTTGCCCCGTCTCGGGCTGACGCTGGCGCCCGCCGATGAAGTGGCCGGCTCCGGCAGCAAGGGCGTCGTCATCACGGGTGTCGATCCGGACGGCCCCGCGGCGGAGCGCGGCTTCCAGACCGGCGACATCATCCTCGATGTCGGCGGCAACGCGGTCGAGAACACCGGCGACGTTCGCAAGGCGCTTTCCGAGGCGACGTCGCAAGGCAAGCACGACGTGCTGATGCGGGTGAAGACGGCCGATGCGACCCATTTCGTCGCAATGCCGCTCGGATAGGATCAACTCCCGCCGGCGGCATGCCGCCGGCGGAAGGCCTCAGGCGCGCCTCGCTCCGCCACGCCAGATCACCGCCGCGGCGGCGAGTGACAGGCAGGCGGAGACGAGCAGCGTGAAGATCGCAAAACCAGCCATGAACACCCGCTTCGCGCCGATGCGGTCGAAGTGTGAACGCTGCCGCGAACCCCGATCGGGACCGACAAGAAAACGCCGCGCGGCGGTCCGCGCGACGTTTTGTCTCAATCATGCTCGGGAGAGGCTCAGCTCGCGGCGCGCAGGTTGATCTTGCTCTCGGCGAGCCTGGTCAGCTTCCTTTCGGTTGCCTTTTCCTCGTCAAGCGTCTTCTGCAGCACGGTAGCGGCATCGTTGCGGCCGAGCTGCTTCGCCCACGCAATCAGGCTGCCGTAGCGCGCAATCTCGTAGTGTTCGGCGGCCTGCCCGGCGGCGATGAGGGCGGCGTCAAGCACCGACTTGTCCGCGACCTCATTTGCTCGCGTCCTTCTCGTCCGGCGAACGCAGCGATGCGGCCCGTCCAACGCCGGCACGCCGAAATGTTCGATTGCTGATACGACGGCTAACCGGCTGGTCCCGGGCTTGTTCCTGAGACCTTGCGAAAAACCTCATGATGGAACAAGCGGAACGACGGCCAGACGCGACCCGCGCCATGCGGCGATTCGGGGGTCGAATCCGGCGCTTGAAGACATATGTAAACCGTGTGACAGCCGCGCCGGTCCGGGGCCGAAGCTTGCGTTGTCAAGGACTGCACAACGCATCGTTTTTGCCTTATGGGTCTTGGCTCGAGGACGCGACGGGCCGCCGGCCTGGCCGTTGATCGGTTCGAAAACGGCTTCCAGCCTGTTGCCGCCCCGCCGGGAGGATGAATGTACGGACTGCTGACCACGCTGCGGCGTGGCTTCAAAAGATGGATCGGCTGGAAACGGCTTGGAGTCGCGGCGAGCCTGTTCATCATCGCCTTTGCGATCACCACGCTGGTCCGCACCTTGCGGGGCGTCAACACCGGCGTGATCCTGACGGCGCTGACGGACCTGCCGCCGCATCACATCGCGCTCGCCGCGCTGTGCGTGGTCGGCGCCTTCTGCACGCTGACCTTCTATGATTTCTTCGCGCTGCGCACCCTCGGCAAGAAGCAGGTGCCCTACCGGATCGCGGCGCTGTCGAGCTTCACCAGCTATACGATCGGCCACAACATCGGCGCCACCGTGTTCACCGGCGGCGCCATCCGCTTCCGGATCTATTCGGACTATGGCCTGAGCGCGATCGACGTCGCCAAGATCTGCTTTCTTTCCGGACTGACATTCTGGCTCGGCAATCTCCTGGTGCTCGGCGTCGGCATGGCGTGGCATCCCTGGGCCGCGTCTTCGATGGATCTTTTGCCCGCAGCCGTGAACCGGCTGATCGCGCTCGGCTGCCTCGGCGGCATCGCCGCCTATTTCGTGTGGCTGGTGACCGGCAAAGCGCGCCGCGAACTCGGACAGCATGGCTGGAAGGTGGTGTTGCCATCGGCGCGGCTGACGCTGGTGCAGATCCTGATCGGGGTCGTCGACCTCTCCTTCTGCGCCACCGCCATGTATCTGTTGATGCCGGTGCAGCCTGGCATCGACTTCATTTCACTGGCGGTCGTGTTCATCCTGGCGACGCTGCTCGGTTTCGCCAGCCATGCGCCGGGCTCGCTCGGCGTGTTCGACGCCGCGATGCTGGTGGCGCTGCCCGAGTTCGGCCGCGAGCAGCTGTTGGCAACGCTGGTCGTGTTCCGGATCCTGTACTTCCTGACCCCGTTCTCGATCGCGATCAGCATCATGGGAGCGCGCGAGCTCTGGCTCAACGTCGTGGTGCCCTGGCAGAAACGCCGCAGGTTGAGCGATTTGAACGAAACCTTCGCGGCCTCGGCCGTGCCGCAACCGCTCGAGGGCCGGCAGGTGCAACCGATGAAGCGCCGGCAGTCGCAGGGCTAGAACGTTTTCGTACCGTCGGACGCCTCCTTATCCGGGCCATCCCTCTTATTTCCGCCCCATCCATAACGTCAAACGCGTCATGACCCGAATTCGCCTCCGCTCGATCGTCGCATGCGCATTGCTGGTTGGCGCGCTGGCGGCCTTGCCGGCGCGGATGGCGGCGGCGCAGCCGGCGCCCGACCAGGCCACCCCGCCGGCGGCGCAGGTCAAACCGGATGCGACGGAGGCCGCGCCGGCACCGGTGCAAGCCGCGCCCGCGGCCGTGCAGGCCGCGCCGGATGCAGCCCAGCTCGCGCCGGCGCCGGTGCAGATCGCGCCGGATGTTCCCCCGATGCAGATATCCTGGGAGGTCCGCAACCGCTTCCGGCTGTTCCGCGAAGAGCGCGACTTCCTGCTGCATGCCGAAAGCCTGCAGGACCGCAATGTGCTTGCTTCCGAGCAGGCGCTGGAGGTGCAAAGCGAGGGCCGCGGCTGGGCGCGCAACATCGTGAACCGGCTCTGCATCGATCTGCAGGGCCGGATCAGCGAGCCCTGCGTCCGCGACAACGTCAAGGAAAACTACCTGACGCCGTCCGACCATCCCGTCACCGTCCGGCTGACCGGCGAGGTTCCGGTCGGCGCCACCTGCGCCTGGTCGTTCGACGACGGCGATGGTCCGCAGGCCTCAACGTTCGATTGCGCCGAGCCGATCAATTTGCGGGTGCGCTACGGCCGCACCACGGTTGCGACCGTGGAGGTTTCCGCAGGACCCGAGGCCCCGCAACGGGTTTCAACCGAGATCAATGTGCGCGACATCTTCATCGCCGGCCTCGGCGACAGCATCGCCTCGGGGGAAGGCAACCCGGACCGCGCGATCGCGCTGTCGGAGGAGGGTTTCTGCTTCCGCTATTATCTCGGCGGCGCGGGCGCCCAATATTATCGTCCGAGCCGCGCCGGTTATAAGGGAGGGCGGGCCTGCGAGGCGCCGGACACGCTTGCGAACTGGCAGCGCAATCGCGCATTGTGGCTGAATTCGCCCTGCCATCGCTCGCTCTACAGCTACCAGACCCGGACCGCGCTCGCGCTCGCGGTCCAGTATCCGCATATCGCGGTGACCTATCTGCCGCTCGCCTGTACCGGGGCCACCATATCGGCCGGGCTTTTGGGGTCGCAGCGGGCGCGGGAGTGTCCCTCGACGAAATCGGCCGGCACCTGCCAGGTCAAGGTCAATGCGCAAGTCGCCGAATTGCGCGCCGCGGTCACCGCCGCCGCGCACCGGCAGCCCGACCGCAAGCTCGATCTGGTGCTGCTGTCGATCGGCGCCAATGACATCGATTTTTCCGGACTGGTTGCGGACGTGATCGTCGATACACCGACCGAGCGCGCGCTGTTCAGGCGCACCGGCGTGATCGGATCGCTCGACGAGTTCGCGCGCGGCGCTGACGCGCGACCTGCCGCAGGGCTTCGCCGAGCTGCGCGACGCGCTGAAGCCGCTGGTCGGCGGCGACCTGTCGCGCGTGGTGTTCGTGTCCTATGCCAACCCGACGCTCGCCGACGGCGGCGCGCCCTGCCCCGGCGGACGCGCCGGTTTCGATATCCATCCCTCGTTCAACCTGGACCCGCAGCGGCTCGCCAATGTCTCGAGCTACGTCGACCGGGAATTCCTGCCGCAGCTGAAGGCGCTCGCGCTGTGCACCTCGGGCGTCGTGTGCAGCGATCCCGCCAGCGACCGCATGACCTTCGTCGATTCGCATCAGGCCGCGTTCGCCGATCACGGTTTCTGCGCGCGCGCCGACAGCGATCCGGAATTCGACCGCGAGTGTTTTTCGCCGAAGGGCGACAGCTTCGATCCCGACATCGTCACGGCGGCGAACCAGCCGATGCTGTGCGGCCGCAGCGCCTCCGAGTATCGCGCCTACCTGCCCCGCGCGCGCTGGATCCGCGATGCCAACGACAGCTATTTCGCGGCGATGACCTATCCGCAGGGGTTGCCGGCATCGAGCCAGCCCGCCGACATCCATGATGCGACCTGGGGCGTTCTGTCGGCCGTCTATGGCGGCGCGGTGCATCCCTCGGCCGAAGGCCATGCCGCGATGGCGGATGCGGCGCTGCCCGCGGTGGCCGCGGTGCTTCAGCTCAACGCCGCGGTGCCCGAGGTGACAGCGCAACCGGCACCGCCGGTTGCGCCGGAGGTGCGCTGAGGAATGCGGTTGCGTCAGTGCTTCTTCGCGGTGACGGGTGACTTGGCCATCGCGGCCGGCGGCTTCAGCCCGGCGCGGCCTGGGCCGGCAAATATTTTGCGATGATGGCGGGATCGACCTGGGCCATCGCCGAATCCGGCAGCCGCGACCAGACCTCATCCTTCCCGAACAGGGAAATCCCGATATAGCCGCGCATGGTGAGCGACTGATCGTCCGGGCTCAGCGTCATCTTGGCGTGGTAAATCTTGCCGTCGCGCGGATCGAGGACGTTGCCGTCCTCATATTTCAATCCCTCGCGCCTCATGTCCCGGATAAAGGAAATTCCGAGCATGGGCGCATTCTTGCGGTCGTCGGTGCACTTCGTGCAGGCTTCGTTGGGATTATCGCCCGGACGCGGGAACGTCTTGGCGATCACGCCTTCGAAGATGCCGTCGTGATCGACCATGAGAAACCACGCCACCGGCTTGCCGTCCTCGACCTTCTGCCACAGGCCGGCCGCCGACGGCTCCGCGGCCCGCGCAGCCGACATGCTGACGGCGAACATGGTGAACGCCGCCACGATCGGCAGCACCAGTTTCAACCTGGATAACGCAGTCCGCATCGTCTTACCTGACCAGCCCCGAGAGCGTGGGAGAATACGGCGGTTTCGCCACGGGTGCCAGTGCCCTATCCGGCGCTTGGAAATCTCCCGGAGCGCGCGAGCGTCACAAATCCGCCGCAACAAAAGCTGCCGCCAAAGGCTTCGATCAGCCGACCCCGAGCTTCTTCTGCAGGCTCGACGACGAGGTCGTGTACTGGAACACCAGCCGCTTGTCGGGATAGACATAGCGATGCGCCTTCTGCGCCATCAGCGCGCCCTCGTGGAAGCCGCACAGGATCAGCTTGAGCTTGCCGGGATAGGTGTTGATGTCGCCGATCGCGAAGACGCCGGGCACGCTGGTCTCGAACGCCGAGGTTTCGACCGGCACCAGATTGTGCTCGAGCGCGATGCCCCAGTTGGCGACCGGCCCGAGCTTCATGGTGAGGCCGAAGAACGGCAGCATGGTGTCGCAGGTGATTTTCGAGACCGCGTTGTCGTTGCCCTTGATGGTGGCGCCGGTAAGCCTGCCGCCCTCGCCTCGAAGCTCGGTGACCTGGCCGATCTTCAATTCCATCTTCCCGCCCGCCACCAGTGCGCGCATCTGCTCGACGCTGTGCGGGGCGGCACGGAAATCGTCGCGCCGGTGCAATAGCGTGACGCGTTTGGCGATCGGGTGCAGGTTGAGCGTCCAGTCCAGCGCGGAATCGCCGCCGCCGACGATCAACAGATCCTTGTCGCGGAACTGCTCCATCTTGCGCACGGAATAGAACACCGAGCTTCCTTCATAGGCCTCGATGCCCGGCACCGGCGGGCGCTTCGGCTGGAACGAACCGCCGCCGGCGGAGATCACCACCACCTTGCACTCGAAGACCTTTCCGGCATCGGTGGTGACGCGAAAACCGGGGTTGCCGATTTTCTCGATTCCCTCCACCATCTCGTTGAGATGGAAGGTCGGATGGAACGGCTTGATCTGCTCCATCAGCGCTTCGGTGAGGCCATGGCCCGTAACATAGGGCACGCCGGGAATGTCGTAGATCGGCTTTTCCGGATAGAGCTCGGCGCACTGGCCGCCGATCTTGTCGAGGATGTCGACCAGATGCGCCTTCATGTCGAGCAGACCCAGTTCGAAAACGGCAAACAGTCCGCACGGGCCCGCGCCAATAATCAGCACATCGGTTTTGATTGCTTCGCTCATATCGCTTCTTTTCGGTTGAACAGGCTATCGAGCCCGCGCCTGTCTAGCCAAGTGGGCCGGGCGAGGAAAGCCATAAAATGCCATCCGGGCTTGATGGCAACCCCTTGCCGCCCTTCGACAACTGCGCTGTAAGGGCATGAAACGCCAAAGGAGACCGCCCGCCGTGAATGCACCCGCCCGTGTCGATTCGACGCCGCGTCTGGAAGATTTCCCCTATCGGCTGACGGACAATGTGCGTTTCGCCGATCTTGACCCCAACCAGCACGTCAACAACGCGGTCTATGCGACCTATTTCGAAACCGGCCGGGTGACGCTGGTGAAGGATCGCAGGAACGGTTTGATGCCGCCGGGGCTTTCCTGGATGCTGGTGCGCCTCGACATTCATTTCCGCGCCGAGCTGCGCTGGCCCGGCAGCGTCGAAATGGGACTCGGCGTCGGCAAATTCGGCCGCACATCGGTGACCCTCGACCAGGCCGTATTCTCGGAAGGAAAATGCGTCGCCACGGCGCAATCGGTCACCGTGTTGATCGACGAGACGACGCGCAAGCCGACGCCGCTCACCGAGGACATCATCGAGAAATTCCAGCCCTGGCTGCGGCGCGGTGTGAAGGTGCGATGATGCGCGCCGCGCTGCTTGCGATCCTGATCGCCGGCGCAGCGACGCAGCCATCGTTGGCAGAGCAATATTACCGCCAGGAGTTGCGCATTCCGGCACCGGCGGCAGGTCGCGACGGCCTCGAAGCGTTGCTGGTGCGGCCACAGGGTCGCGAGCCCTATCCGCTCGCCCTGATCAGCCACGGCACCTCGGGCGATCCGCAAGTGCGGCAGGACATGACCCCTTACGGTTTCTACCGGCAGGCGATCGAATTCGCGCAGCGCGGGTTTGCGTCGCTGGTGGTCCTGCGGCGCGGCTTCGGAGGGTCCGGCGGAATCTATGCCGACGGCACCGGTTGTTGCACGCTCGCAACCTACCTGCGCTCGAGCAAAGCCAGCGCGGACGATCTGCGCGCCGCGATCGCGGCGATGAAGGACCGCACCGACGTCACCACGCAGGGAATGATCGCCGTCGGGGTGTCCACCGGCGGCTTCGCAACGGTTTCACTGACCTCGGACCCGCCGCCGGGCCTTGCAGGGGCGATCAATTTCGCGGGCGGCCTGCACCGGGCGAGCCTGACCGGCACCGGCGTCCGCAGCGACCGCGACGAGGCTGCGCTGGTCGATGCGTTCGAGACGCTCGGCGGGCGTTCGCGAACGCCGATGCTATGGATCTATGCCGAGAACGACAGCTTCTTCAGGCCCGACCTGGCACAGCGGCTGCACGCAGCATTCATCGCCGGCGGCGGCCGCGCGCAACTGATCGACGCGCCGGCCTTCGGCAACGAGGGCCACGATCTCTTTTCGAAGGGGGTGCCGGTCTGGACCAGGATGGTCGATGATTTTCTGCGCCAGCACGATCTCGGCGCCCGCAATCTCCTCGCCGCCCCCACTCCGCCGCCGCTGCCGCCTCCGCCTCGATTGGGCGAGAACGGCCGCGCCGCTTTTGCGGATTACCTTGCGATGATCGGCCCGCACAAAGCCTTTGCGGCTTCGCCGAGGGGTGATTATGGCTACCGTGGAGGAATGCGGTCGGCTTCGAAAGCCCAGAGTGAGGCGCTGGCGAACTGCGCCAGGCACGCGCCGGATTGCAGTCTATACGCCGTCGAGGACGAGCTTGCGGCAACGGGAGCCGCCGGGCGCTGAACCGCGCGAAGGTCAGGCCTGCCGCTCCGGCGTCGACACCACCAGACCGTCGAGTTCGTCGCGCACCTTGATCTGGCACGACAGCCGCGAATTGGGCCGCACGTCGAAGCCGAAATCCAGCATGTCCTCCTCCATCGGCGAAGGCGGTCCGACCTTCTCGCGCCAGGCTTCATCGACATAGACATGGCAGGTCGCGCAGGCGCAGGCGCCGCCGCATTCCGCCTCGATCCCGGGGATGGCGTTGCGGATCGCGGCTTCCATCACGGTCGCGCCGTTCTCGACGTCGACCGTGCGCGTTTCGCCGGTGTGGTCGACAAAATGTATTTTGGCCATGTTTGCTCGTATTGCCGAATAAGGAGGGTCCGGGCAGTCCTATAACGGGTCGACCCGCTCGGCGCTAGCGGCCGGGGCGAAAACCTGCGGCGCTGTTTTGCCGCTGCCGGATGGGTCTGATCAGGATCGGCGCAGGATCGCCTCGACGGCGGCGCGCGCCTCGACGACCGCGTCGTTGAGTTCGGCGAGGGCCTCGGCCGGATCGCCGCCATTCTGCAGCAGCGCCTCCAGGCGCGTGGCGGCATCGGCGACGCGAAACGCGCCGATGGCGCGGGCCGACCCCTTCAGCGTATGCGCGAGCGCCGAGGCGCCTGCCGGCAAGGCCGACAATGTGCCGACCAGCCCGACCGCCTGCGCCGAAAACATAGCCAGCACCTCGCGCTCGAGGCTGGCATCGCCGAGCGTCATGCGCCTGAGATGTTCGATATCGATCGGACCGTCATCGGGAGCGAGCGGCGGCGATGGCATCCAGTCAACCCGTTCGAGGTGAAGCGGCATGGCCTAACCCAGTTTTCTCGCTCGACCGATCCGGCAGCGCTGTTTTGGCCAGCCAATCACGATTGTGGTTAACGGAACGTTTGGCCGATCTGCCGCAAGTTCGCCTTGTTTTCGGCGAAGAGTTGCCCAAGTTGGCGATGCTCGCCGGAAATTTTTAACACTTGTAAGGCCTTACCGCGTTGTGCTGTTAACGATGATTAAGATTGTATTAATCGCAGCCATTTCATTCGCTCCGCCTTGCCAATAGGATGATTTCGGATGGTAGCCGACAAGCCGGCCGGACGGGTCGCGCTCATCGGCCCAGCGCAAGGACATGATGCCGGCTTGAACGCTTGGCGCGGGGGCGCTCGCGCAAGACTCTTCCGGGATGCGTAAAAAGTAACACGAGGGCTCAGACTGAACATGGCGAACAATCCCAAGAAGGTCAAAGACCCTACCGAAGTCGCGCTTTCTGCCATTCAGGAAGCCTTGAACATCAGCGACGTCTCCGCAGGCGATAGCGCGCGCGGTTCGATGCGCGACGATGCGACGCCGCCGGCGAGCCCCGCGGCGCCGATCTTCGACGAAGGCACGTTCGATACCCGCCCCGGCTCGGATCGGCGCGATCTTCGCGCCGATCGAGGAGCCGCGCTCGACCCGCCGCGCCGCCAATGACGACCGCGAAACCATCGGGCAGATCCTGCAGGCCCTGCAAAAGGGCCGCCCCGCCCGCGGCATGTTCGCGACCGCTACCGTCGTGGCCGCCGTCTGGATCGTCGGCTGCGGTCTGCTTGACGCTCGCCTTCATGTCCTCGCTGCAGTCTGCGCTCGGCCAGAATGGCGGCGTTTTGGTGCTCGCCGCGCTTGCCGCCTTGTTCTTTGCGCCGGTGATGTTGTTCTATTTCCTCGCCAGCCTCGCCTGGCGCGGCCAGGAAATGCGCATGATCGCGCAGTCGATGGCGCAGGTGGCGATCCGCTTCTCGGAGCCGGAAGGCGCCGCCTCCGACTCGATGGTCACCGTCGGCCAGGCGATCCGCCGCGAGGTCGCGGCGATGGGCGACGGCGTCGAGCGCGCGATCGCGCGCGCCGGCGAACTCGAAACCCTGGTCGCCAACGAAGTTGCAGCGCTGGAGCGCGCCTACAGTGACAACGAAGTGCGCATCCGCGCGCTGTTGCAGGACATCGCCCATCAGCGCGACAACCTGGTCGGCCAGGCCGAACAGGTGCGCAGCGCCATTTCCGGCGTGCAGATCGACCTGCGGCACGATATCGCGCTGATCTCGGATGCGATCGCCTCGCGCGTCGACGAGGTCGCCAAAAGCATCACCGGCGCGCTGGAAGAGCGCGGCGCCCACATCACCGGCGCGCTCAGCAACGCCGGCGACAACATGATCCTCGCGCTCGGCGAGCGCGGCGGCGACCTGCTCGACCGGCTCGAGGAAGCCTCGGCCGAGACCACGCGCGCGGTGCTCGACGCCTCGGAGCGCCTCACCACCAGCCTCAACTTCAAGACCGGGCACGTCCACGACGAATTCGTCGATCTGGCCGACCGCGTCCACGAGATGCTGAACGAACGGATCGACCGCATCACTAGCGAATTCGAGCAACGTTCCTCCACCATCGTCGACGGCATCTCCGACCGCACCGAGCAGGTCCACAATTCCCTGAAGAATTCCTCCGACTCGCTGCTGCTCGAGCTCGAGCTGCGCAGCGGCGACCTCGTCAACAAGATCGACGAAGCCGGCAACCGGCTCGCGACCCAGATCCTCACCTCCGGCGACAAGGCGAGCGAGGCGCTGGACGTCACCGTGAATTCGCTGGTTGCCAAGGTCGTCAGCCAGACCGAGACCGCGCACGATACGCTCTCGCTGCAGATGAGCGCGTTCGACGAGCTGGTGAAGAACCAGGGCGGCGAACTTGCGGAAAAGTTCGCGCGCGACTCGCGGCACGCTCGGCGCGCTGATCACCCGCCACATCTCCGAATTCGACCGCACCGTCAAAACCTTCGGCGGCGAAATCGTCGAGCGCATGGGCCAGCGCACCCAGGACATCGCCGACACCCTGAAGACCTATGTCGACAGCTTCGACACCCGCCTGACCTCGAACGGCGGCGAGATCACCGCTTCCCTCGACCAGCGTCTGCTGCAATTCGAGACCACGCTCGGAACCCGTGTCTCCCATCTCGATTCCTCGCTCGACAGCAGGATCAAGTCGTTCGATGACACCATCGACAGCCGCCTCAAATCGCTCGAACAGACCTTCGACACGCGCGCGAAGTCGGTGACCGAAACCGTCGACACCCGGATTGCCACCTTGTCCATGGCTCTGACCGACGGCGCGGCGCAGGCGGTGCAGTCGATCGATTCGCGGCTCAACCTGCTCACCTCCTCGATCACCGGCGGCACCGCGCAGGCGATCGAGGCGGTCGACCGGCGCATTGCCAACGTGACCGCAGACCATCGACGGCCGCAGCGCCCAGCTGACCGACACCATCACCGCGCGGTTCCAGGAAATCCACCAGGGCATCGAGAGCCGGGTCGGCGCGGTCGCCACCGATATCGACATGCGCGTCGCGCAGTTCGAGGACCTGCTTGGTTCGCGCGTCGAAGCCGTGGCGGGCCGCATCGAGAGCAGCGGACGGCAGGCCAGCGACGGCCTGATGGCGCGCGCCGAGGAACTGTCGGCCGGCATCCGCTCCCATGTCGAGGACGCGGAGCGCTCGCTCACCAACCTCGTCGTCAACACCAGCGAAACCATTCAGACCGGCGCCCGCGCCGCGCAGCAGGCATTGCTGACGGTTTCTTCCGACGTCGGCGCCCAGCTCAAGCTGACCTCGGCGGAAGTCGAGCGCGCGCTCACCGCGGTCGGTTCGGGTGCGGCGAATTCGATCCTGACCAGCGCCCGCGATGCGCAATCGACCCTGGTGACGGCGCTCCACCGAAGCCGCCAGCCAGATCAAGTCGCTGTCCGCCGACGTCGAGCGCACGCTTTCGGCCGCAGGCAGCGCGACCGCCGCTTCGGTCCTCAGCGGCGCCCGCGAAGTCCAGACCACGCTGGTCACCGCCTCCTCGGACGCCGCCAACCACGTCAAGACGCTGGCCGCCGACATCCAGCGCTCGCTGTCGATCGCCGGCACCTCCACCGCCGAGTCGATCGTCGCCGGCGCGCGCGAGGCGCAGAGCACGCTGGTCACCGCTTCGGCGGATGCCGCCAACCACGTCAAGACGCTGACCGCCGACGTGCAGCGTTCGCTGTCGATCGCCGGCACCTCCACCGCCGAATCGATCACGTCGGGCGCGCGCGAGGCGCAGGCGACCCTCGTCACCGCCTCGGCGGACGCCGCCAACCACGTCAAAACGCTGGCGATCGATGTGGAACGCACGCTGACCGCGGTCTGGCGCCGATACCGCCGCCTCGATCCTCAACAGCGCCCGCGAGGCGCAGAGCTCGCTGCACGCGACCTCGGCCGACGCGGCGAGCCAGATCAAGGCGATCTCCACCGAGATCGAGCGGTCGCTCTCCACCGTCACCGCCAACACCACCGACAACATCCAGACCAGCGCCCTGAACGCGCAGAGCGCGCTGGTCGCCGCGTCCAACGAAGTCTCTTCCAAGGTCAAGTCGACCTCGGCGGAAGTCGAGCGCTCGGTGCTAGCCGCCTCGGGCGCCTTCGGCTCGACCATGACCGGCAAGACCGACGAGATCGTCACCTATGTCCAGCAGCAGACCGACCGGCTGTCGCAGATCATCGATGCCAAGCGCGGAACGCTGGTCGAGGCGATCGGCTCCAAGACCAACGCGCTCACGGTCGATATCGACCGCGTCACCTCGGATGCGCTGAAATCGATCGAGACCCGCGGCCAGACCTTCTCGCAATCGATGCTGAGCCACGGCTCCGACGTCGCGCGCACCATCACTTCGGCGGGCGAACTCGCCACCGGCGCCGTCAACAAGTCGCTGAAGGAACTGGAGCAGGCCTCGCGCACCGCGATCGACCAGTCGCGCCAGGTCTCGATCGCGGCCGTCACCGAGATGCAGGAAACCAGCAAGATCCTGCGCACCGACACGGTCGCCCTGTTCGAGCGGCTGCGCGAGGGCAATATCCTGCTGCAGGAAGTGCTGACCGGCGCCCACGACAACCTCAACTCGCTGGAGCGCGCGCTGGTGACGCGCGTGGCCGACTTCGTGTCCGCCATGAACGACGTCACCTCGCGCAACGGGGTTGCGACCCAGACGCTGGAAGACCAGCTCGGCATCTTCAACGCCAAGACTTCGAAGGCGCTGGAAGATCTCGGCTCGCTGTCCGAGCCAGTTCGAGCATCACGGCCAGGCGCTGGTCGAGGCCGCCGCCGTGGTCGAGCAGGCCAACCGCTCCACCACCGCCTCCGTCGCCGAACGCAAGGCGACGCTGGAATTGCTGGTCACCACCATCGATCTGCGCACCGACCGATCTCGATCAGCGGCTGTCGCGGTTCACGAGCCTGCTGGATGAGTCGCTCGCGGCCGCCGAAGAGCGCGCGCGCGACATCGCCCGCGTGGTGGCGGAAACCGCCGGCGCCGGCTCGGCCGCGATCAGCCGCCAGTTCGAGGCGGTTCGCGATACCGCCGAGGAGGAACGCCGGCTGACCGCGCAGGCCATGACCGAAATCTACCAGCGCAGCACGCAGGAAGCCGATGCGATGTTCACGCAGTCGGCGGAGAAGTTCGCCGCCATGGTCGCGAGCATGAAGCAGATGGCCGCGGAAATGCAGCACGAGCTCGAGGCCACCCGCAACGAACTGCGCCGCGGCGTTCTGGAAATGCCGCAGGAGGCGGCCGAAAGCACCGCGCAGATGCGGAAAGTGATCGTCGACCAGATCGAGGCCTTGGCGGAACTGAACCGGATCGTCGCCCATCACGGCCGCGGGCTCGATGTCGTGACCTCCGGCCGCGACAGCCGGCAGCGCGAGGAAGAACCTGTCCTGGTGGCCGCCGGCGGTGGCCGTGGCGGCGCGCCGCGCATGCGCGATGCCGGCAGCGCATCGACCCTGCCACCGCCCGATTTGGGCATGCCGACCTCGCGCCGCACCGAAGCGCCGCCGGTTTCGCCTGCCGGCGCCGACCAGGGCCGCGACGGCTGGTTGTCCGACCTGTTGAGCCGCAGCGATGCGCCCGGCGGCAATCGCGAGGCCCCGCGCGGCCGTCCGCAGCAGCAGGGTGGCGGCGGCAATCCGCTGGAATCGCTGTCGCTCGACATCGGCCGGCTGATGGACCGCAACCTCGCCGCCGAGATGTGGGACCGCTATCAGCGCGGCGAGAGCAAGGCCTTTTCCAAGCGGCTCTATACCCCCGCGGGGCAGAAGGCGTTCGACGAGGTCGCCCGCAAGTACCGCGCCGACCGCGCCTTCAAGCAGACGGTCGACCGCTACATCGCCGAGTTCGAGCGCCTGCTCGACGAAGTCGCGCGCGACGACCGCGGCCCGCAAGTGCTGCGCGGCCATCTCACCTCGGAGACCGGCCTCGTCTATACGCTGCTGGCGCATGCGGCAGGACGGCTCGGGTAAGGGTCTGAGGGATTGCGGAATGAAAAACGGAGGCAGCGATGCCTCCGTTTTTGTTTTGCGGTAGCATCACGCGTATTGCGTCCATCGGCACCGCCGGTGGGTTACGCTTCGCTAACCCACCCTACGCGATTCTACGGCCGCTTCTTCTCGTTCGCCGCCGCGGGAGCCGGCCTGGCTGGCGCCGCTGCGGAGGCCGGCCGCTGTGGCGGCGCTTCCGCCGCCGGTTGCGCGTTGTTGCTGGCGCCGAACAGCACGCGCGTCGGGTTGCGGTCGAAATTGTTCACGGCGCGGCTGATGTCGCCAAGCGTCTTGCGGCCGTCGGTCATCAACAGGCCCGAGCGCTTGTCGAAATCTTCCGCCAGTTCGCGGATCGATTTCACCGCCTGGAACAGCTCGCCGCCTTCCTTGCCGCCGGCCAGCGTATTGAGCCCGAGCATCAGATTGTCGGCCTTGCTCATCACGCCGTCGACCCTCGCCATCACGTTGTCGATCTTCTCGGAATTGCGCGCCAGCGAGTTGGTGAAGGTTTCGAGATTATGCAGCGAGTTCTTCACCGCCTCCTGGTTGTCGGCGACCACGCGGTTGATGTTCTGAAGCGTGCCCCGGATCGCCTCGGTGACGTCCTGCAGCGCGTTGGGATCGGCCGTCAGCACGGGGACGCCGTCCTCGTCGAGCGGGACCGCGGGTGCGGCCTCCTCGCCGCCCTTCAGCGAGATCGCGGCGACGCCCGTGAGCCCCTGGAATTCGAGGCCGACGAGGGTGTCTTTCCGGATCGGGGCGTTGTTCTCGACCATCGCCAGTGCGACGACGCGACGCGGGTTGTCGAGCTTTACGGAGATCACTTCCCCTATCCGAATACCGTTGAAATTGACGCTGCCGCCGTTGCGCAGGCCGGCCGCGGGACCTTCGAAGATGATGCGCAAGGGGCTGCGCGCCTTCGTGGTGTGCAGCGACTGGAACCAGAGCACGAAGCCGAAGGCGGCCGCGATCACCGCCAGGGTGAACGAGCCGATCAGCACGAAGTTTGCCCGCGTTTCCATCAACTCAACTCCGATGCCAGTCGCTGATCCAGCTTTGCTGCATCAGCGCCGTCGCTTCTCTTTTTTGAGCATGATCTGGTCCGAAAAACCGGGATCCACTTTTCGGGATCATGCTCGTACTAGCCCATGACCGCGCGGGCGCGCTTGCCGTGGAAATAGGCCCTCAGCCAGGGATGCTGCGAGGCCTGCATGTCGGCCATCGATCCTGCGGCAATGATCTTACCGTTCCCTAAAACGGCGATGCGATCGCAAGCGGTATAAAGGCTGTCCAGATCGTGGGTTACCATGAAAACGGTCAGGCCCAAAGTGCGCTGCAGGGTCCGCACCAATTCGTCGAAGTCGCCGGCGCCGATCGGGTCGAGCCCGGAGGTCGGCTCGTCCAGGAACACCAGTTCCGGGTCGAGCGCGAGCGCACGCGCCAGCGCCACGCGCTTGATCATGCCGCCGGAGAGTTCGGACGGAAAGCGGTCGGCCACCTCCGGGCGCAGCCCCACCATGCCGAGTTTGGCCACCGTGATCTCGTCCAGGAGCCGCTGGGAGAGGTTGAGATATTCGCGCACCGGGAACTGGATGTTCTGCCGCACCGTCAGCGAGGAGAACAGCGCGCCCTGCTGGAACAGGATGCCCCAACGCCGCTCCACCCCGCGCCGCTCCGAAGCGCTGGCGGCATCGAGGTCGATGCCGAACACCTCGATGCGGCCGCTGATCTTGGGCACAAGGCCGATGATCGTGCGGGTCAACACCGACTTGCCGGCGCCGGAAGGGCCGACAAATCCCAGAATCTCGCCGCGCCGGACGTCGAGATTGAGCCCGTCCAGCACCCTGGTCGCGCCGAACTGCACCGAGATGTCGCGGACCCGGATGATGGGGATTTGCGCTTCGCCTGCCATCGTCACATCCCGATCGAGGCGAAGAAGATCGCAAACACGCCGTCCATCACGATGACGAAGAAGATCCCCTTCACCACGGATGACGTCGTGTGCTGGCCGAGCGATTCGGCGCTGCCCTGCACGGCGAGCCCCTCGACGCAGGCGACGATGCCGATCACCGCCGCCATCACAGGCGCCTTGATCATGCCGACCGTGAAGTGATCGATCGAGATCGCATCGCGCAGCCGCAGCAGGAATGCCTCGGGATCGACGCCGCCGTAGAGCCACGCCACCAGCCCGCCGCCATAGAGCGCGGCGATGGCGCCGAGAAAGGCCAGGATCGGCAGCGCGATGACGAGCGCCAGCATCCGCGGCAGGATCAAAACCTCGATCGGGTCGAACCCCATGGTGCGCAGCGCGTCGATTTCCTCGCGCATCTTCATCGAGCCGAGCTCGGCGGTATAGGCGCTGCCCGAGCGGCCCGCCACCATGATCGCGACCAGCAGCACGCCGATCTCGCGCAGCACCAGCACGCCCAGCATGTCGACCACGAAGATATCGGCGCCGAACTTGCGGAAGTGAAAGATGCCCTGCTGGGAGATGATGCAACCGATCAGAAAGGTGATCAGCACGATGATCGGCACCGCGCGCCAGCACACCTGTTCGAGATGATGCACCGTCGAGGTCAGGCGGAAGGATCGGGGGTGAAGCATCACCCTGCCGCTCGCGGCGAGCACCGCGCCCAGCATGTCGATCAGGCTGAGGATGGTGCCGCCGATGCCGACCATGCTGCGGCCGACCTGCTCCAGCATTCCCGTGATCGTCACCGCCGTGGTGTCGACCGGCGCGCCCGCCTTCACCCGGCGGACTTCGTCGACCAGGCTCGAATAATTGGCCGACAGGCCTGCGATCTTCGCTTCGACCCCGCCCTGGGTAAGGCTGCGGCGCAGCCGCTCGATCAACCAGGCGCCGAAGGTGTCGAGCTTCGACACCTGCGAGACATCGATGAAGATGTTGGGCCGGCTGCCGGCGAGCCTTTCGGCATCCGCCACGATCTGCTCGAGATCGGGCGC
The DNA here is from genome assembly GCA_963721135.1 of uncultured Alphaproteobacteria bacterium. GTDB lineage: Bacteria > Pseudomonadota > Alphaproteobacteria > Rhizobiales > Xanthobacteraceae > Bradyrhizobium. Next base: position 22,800 of record CAVRIB010000021.1, on the reverse strand, counting down.
AAAGCGCGCGGTCCACGACCCCGCGGCGCACAGCGCCAGCCCATTGCCGCGTGCAATCTGCTCCAGTGTCGGGTCGCCGTTCACCTGGCCGCCTCCCGTGCCGTTTCTCCGCTGCTCTCAGAAAAGGAAAGTTCGAACACCCCGCCGCCCGCCTTGTAGAGCACGTCCCTAACCAGCCATACTTGGTTGCGCCTAGCAAGCGGGCGGTTCAGAAATTGCCAGATATTAAAATGACTTCCAGCCAATCCTCAATGCTGTCGGCGAGAATCGAGCGCTTCCCCATCAAAGGCGCCTTTACCATCAGCCGGGGCGCCAAGACCGAGGCCGTCACCGTGGTAGCCGAAGTCAGCTGCGGCGGCATTAGCGGCCGCGGCGAATGCGTGCCCTATCCGCGCTATGGCGAGACGCCGGAGGCCGCGCTGGCCGCACTCAAGGCCATGCAGGAGGCGTTGCGGGGCGGGCTCGACCGGCGAGGGCTAGAGGGCGCCATGCCGCCGGGCGCCGCCCGCAACGCGCTGGATTGCGCGCTGATCGACCTCGAGGCCAAATCAGGCGGCAAGCGCGCCTGGGACCTGCTCGGCTGCCCTGCGCCAACGCCCTGCATTACCGCCTACACCATCTCGCTTGCCGCACCCGAGGCGATGGCGGCGGCGACCGCCAGTGCGGCGCACCGGCGGCTCCTGAAGATCAAGCTCGGCGGCGACGGCGATCCCGACCGCATCGCGGCGGTGCGCACGGCAGCGCCCAATTCCGAGCTCATCGTCGATGCCAACGAGGCCTGGACAGCCGACAATCTCGAACGAAACCTCGCCGCCTGCGCGGCCCAAGGCGTCACTTTGGTCGAGCAGCCGCTGCCGGCCGGCCGCGACGAGGCGCTGGCGCGAATCCGAAGGCCGATTGCCGTCTGCGCCGACGAAAGCGTGCATGACCGCGCCTCGCTCGAGGGGCTGCGCGGGCGTTACGACGCCGTCAACATCAAGCTCGACAAAACGGGCGGGCTGACGGAGGCGCTGGCCACGGCCGACGCGGCGCAGACTTTGGGCTTTCAGATCATGGTCGGCTGCATGGTCGCGACCTCGCTGTCGATGGCGCCGGCGATGCTGCTCACGCCGTATGCCCGCTTCGTCGATCTCGACGGCCCGCTGTTATTGGCGCGCGACCGCGACGGCGGCCTGCGCTATGATGGCAGCCTGGTCTATCCGCCCGAAGCGGCTTTGTGGGGATGATCGGCGAGCCGATGCCTTGCCGACCACATCACGAGCGCGCCCGACAGCGCCATGGCGGCCATCACGTAGTAGACGCCGTGACCGTAGCGCGCATAGACCGCGCCCGAGACGATCGAGGCGCTCGAGGTGACGATGCCGGCGCAGGCGGCATAATAGCCCTGCCCGCGCGCCATCACATGGCCGGGCACGTGCCGCACCAAGAGCCCCATGGTGCCGAGCTGCGTGAGCCCGTAGGTCAGCCCGTGCGCGAGCTGGACCACACTGAGCACCGCGACCGAAGGTTCCTGCGCCGTGATCACCCAGCGCACGACCGCGCTCATTCCGCCGATCACCACCATGAGCGCCGGGAACAGCGTAAAGCGCGGCGACAGCGCAAACACCGCGATTTCCGCGAGCACGCCGAGCACCCACAAACCGGCAATCGTCAGCCCGCTGAGGCCTGAGGCCTGCCAGGTGATGGAGGCGAAGGTGTAGTAGGCGGCGTGGCTGCCCTGGATCAGCGCCGCGGCCAGGATGATGGCGAGAAAGCCGCCGTCGCGCAGCAGCGCGCCCGCGCCGTGCGCGGTGGTGTGAGCCGGCTTCGGCGCGTCGAGCCGCTGCAGCCCGAGGCTTGCGAGCGCGCCGAGGCCCGCCACCGTGGCAATGATCCAGATCAGGTGCGCGGGCGCGATGACCTCGACCAGGAGCCCGCAGGCGAGCGCGCCGACCACGAAGGCCGCCGAGCCCCATAGCCGCAGCGGCCCGTAATCGAGGCCGTAGCGGGCCACGCCCCGCAGCGCATAGGCATCCGTCAGCGGGATCATCGGCGTCCAGACGCAGGCCGCGAGCGCATAGGCGCAAAACACCAGCAGCGGCCGGTGCTGGGTCCCGACCAGCACGAATCCGAGCGCGGTGGCAAAGGCGGTGGCGATGATGGCGCCGCGCAGCGAGTAGCGCCGTTCGGCAAGGCCGGTCACGACCGGCAGGATCGAGAACCGCGTGACCGCGGGCACCGCCGTGATGATCCCGATCCAGCCGGCATCGATGCCGACCGCCTTCAGCCACACCGGGAAAAACGGCAGGTGGCTGCCGACGAGGCCGAACAGGGTGCCGTAGAACAGCGCCAGGGATGACGCGAATCGCCTGACGGTGCCGTGCGATGCGATGGGGATTTGTGATTCGGGTTGCATCAAACCAATTGCGATTTGGTCGATATCATGATGATCGTTAGCGTAACGCGCGGTGATTTGCGCGTAAGAGTTTGACATGGCCGACGAAGCTTTTGCCCTATCGCCGATTTCCGCCCGCGCGGCCCTGCCGAGCGAGGAGGATTATGAGGCGATCAGCCAGGCCTTCATGGAGACCTCGCGCGGCCGCTGGTTCCTCGGCGAATACGCCAAACGCAACCGCAATGCCGACACGAGGATGGTGCTCGATGCGGTGGCGCGGATCGAGGAGACGCTGGCCGCGCAAAAGCAGCCTCCCCCCGATAACCGATTGCCGGAAGCTTTGGTCGCGATCCGCCAAGCGGTCGACGAGGCGAATACGATCGCCGCGGCGGCGGTCGAAAACCTCGCGGCCGACGAAAATCTGGCGCCGATCCGCAAAGGCGCCCGGATCATCCGCGAAATTTCCTGGCGTTGGCGGGAAATCGGCGGCGACGGGCGGATCTGCGATCTCCTGGATTCCCAGGTCAGCGCGATCGAAAACGCTTGCGGGCAAGTCGCTTCCTCAAGCCCGCAAGACGCGCTTGGCGCCGCCTTCGATCTGATCAAGGAAACCATCGCCGAGTTAGACGAAGGCGAACCAGCGGCCGCCCAGGCCGTGCGGCAGGCTTCGCCCGCAAACGACTTCGAGGCCACCGTCAGCATGCCGGCCGAAGCCGTTGTGGAAACAACCGAAACCACGATGGTCGAGGCCGACGCCGTTGTGTCGCCGGCTGAAACCCTTGATGCCAGCGCTGAGGTCGCCGAGATGGCCGCTGAGGCGCTTGATGCGACGCCTGAGGCCGCCGGCGAAAGCCGTGAGGCTGCCGAGCCTTACGACGAAGCCTTGCTGGACATTGTCGCGCTCGAAATGGCCGCACCCGACCCTGCCGATGTCGATGACGCCGAGCTGGCCGCGGCCGATGAAGCCTATGCCATGGAGGCGCCGCCGGCCGAATCCGTGCTGGTCGTCGGAGAGGAACCAACCGATGGCTACGCCGGCACAGCGGCCGGAGAGCAAGCCATCGCTTCAACCTTCACTGAAGGATTCACTTCAACCATCGCCCGAAGTTGCGGCCGAACCGTCCCTTGGCTCCAGCCTGATCGCCAGCGGCATCGTGCGAAAGCGGCAGCCCTTGGCCTCCGACCCGCTGGCGCCGATCCGCCGCATGAGCCAGGCCGAGAAGATCGCGCTGTTCTCGTGAACCGGATTATCTTCGACTTCGGTGGCCTTCATCCTTCGAGACGCGGCCAAGGGGCCGCTCCTCAGGATGAGGTCTAAGACCGCCGAACCCCCAGACCCTCATGGTGAGGAGCCCGCCGAAGGCGGGCGTCTCGAACCATGTGGCCCGCATGATCGCAGCCCGGCTCCTCTGAACCCCGCCGTCACGCCACCAGCTTCGCGAACAGGTCCGCATCGACATTGCCGCCCGACAGCACGATGACGACGTTCCTGCCGCTGACATCGATGCGCCCGGCGAGCAGGGCAGCCAGCCCGACCGCCCCGCCCGGCTCGACCACGAGCTTCAGTTCGCGCCAGGCATAGGCAACGGCCGCGCCGACTTCTTCATCCGTCGCCGTGACGCCCTTCGCGAGCAGCTTGCTGTTGATCGAGAACGTCATCTCGCCGGGCATCGCGGCCATCAGCGCGTCGCAGATGGTGCGGCTGGCCGCGTGATGGGCCTCGCGGTGCCCTGCCCGCAGCGACAGGCCGTGGTCGTCATAACCGTCGGGCTCGGCGACGATCAACGTGGCCTGCGGGAACCGCGCCTTGACGGCGGTGGCAACGCCCGCGATCAGCCCGCCGCCGGAGGCCGGCGCCACCACGATGTCGGGCACGAGCCCAAGCGCGGCCATGTCCTCGGCGATTTCGCGGCCCGCGGTGCCCTGGCCCGCGATCACGAAGGGATCGTCATAGGGACGCACCAAGGTGGCGCCGCGCTTGCTCGCGATGCTATCAGCGATGGCCTCGCGGTCCTCGCGGTCGCGATCGTACAGCACGACCTCGGCGCCATAGGCTTTGGTGCGCTCGCGCTTCGAAAGCGGCGCGTCCGCGGGCATCACGATCGTCGCCTGCATATTGAGGATCTGCGCCGCCGCCGCCACACCCTGGGCATGATTGCCGGAGGAGAACGCGACCACCCCGCCGCCGCGCTTGGCTTGCGGGATCGACGACAGCTTGTTGAAGGCGCCGCGGAACTTGAACGATCCGGTCCGCTGCAGCATTTCGGGCTTGAGGAAGACTTTTGTGCCCACCCGCTCGTTGAGCACGGGAAACGACAATAGCGGCGTCCGCACCGCGAACGGCGCCACCACCCGCGCCGCCGCATCGATGTCGGCGGCGTCGATGGCGAGATTTGAGTTTGGTTCCGTCATGCCCGCTTGTATCGCGGCGGCGGAGCCGCGGGCAAGACGCATTCGGGTGAACTCAAGCCGCGAAAGGCGGGCCTTCCACCACCAATTCCGCCAGTTCGCCTTCCGGATCGGCGGCGCGGGCGTTCGAGGCGTGCTCGACAAAGGCGCGCGCCGAGGCTTCCCAGGTATGATCCGCGGCAAATGCCAGACAGGCTCTCGGCGAGATTTGCAGCGCGGCGAGGCACGCGGCGCGCAGATCGTCATTCAACACCCCGACCGGCGCCGCGCCGATCACGTCGCGCGGCCCGGTTACCGGAAAGGCCGCCACCGGCAGGCCGCTGGCGAGCGCCTCCAGCAGCACCAGACCAAAGGTGTCGGTCTTGCTCGGGAACACGAAGATGTCGGCGCCCGCATAAGCCTCGGCCAAAGCTTCGCCCTGCCGCGCGCCGGAAAAGATCGCATCCGGGTATTTTCGCGCCAGCGCGGCGCGCGCCGGTCCGTCGCCGACGACCAGCTTGCTGCCGGGCAGATCGAGATCGAGGAAGGCTTCGAGATTTTTTTCCACCGCGACGCGGCCGACGCACAGGAACACCGGGCGCGGCAGGCCGAGGTCGATGCTGCGCGGATGAAACAGCCCGGCGTCGACGCCGCGCGGCCACAGCACGACATTGCGAAAGCCGCGGTTGCGCAATTCGGTGGCGAGCGCCGGCGTCGCCGCCATCACCGCCTGGCTCGGGCCGTGGAAGGCGCGCAGCGCCGTCCAGATCCATTTCTCGGGAACCGGCAGGCGCGCAGAGATGTATTCGGGAAAGCGGGTGTGGAAGCTCGTGGTGAAGGGCAAGCCGTGCCGGCCGCAATAGCGCCGCACCAGAAGCCCGATCGGCCCTTCAGTCGCGATGTGGATGCTGTCGGGGCGGGCCTCGTCGATGAGGCGGGCGATCTTCGCGGCGTAAGGCAATGCCAGCCGCAGGTCGCGGTAGCTCGGCAGCGCGAAGGTGCGGAACGATTCCGGGGTCAGAAAGCTCACTTCGACGCCGAAGGTAGCGGCTGCTTCCGCCATCATGGTCAGCGTGCGCACCACGCCGTTGACCTGCGGGTGCCAGGCGTCGGTCGCGACCAGAATTCGCATCACGCGGCGCGCGCGGCGACAGGGGAGACGACGGGTGCGGCGCGGCGCAGCGGATCGGTCCAGGTGATGATCTCGAAGCGGCCGTCTTCGTGTTCGACCAGCGCGGTGCAGCTTTCCACCCAGTCGCCGCAATTCATGTAGCGGATGCCGTGCTCGTCGCGGATGGTGGCGTAGTGGATATGGCCGCAGATCACGCCGTCGGCGCCGTGACGGCGCGCTTCGGCAGCGAGCGTCGCTTCGAACGCGCCGATATAGTTCACCGCGTTCTTGACCTTCAGCTTGGCCCATTGCGACAGCGACCAATAGGGCACGCCGAAGGCGCGGCGGAAGAAGTTGACGAGCCGGTTCATCTGGATCGCGAAATCGTAGGCCTTGTCGCCGAGATGGGCGAGCCAGCGCGCGTTCTGCACCACGAGGTCGAAGATGTCGCCGTGGATCACGAGATAGCGCTTGCCGTCGACGCCGGTGTGGATGGTGTTTTCGACGACGTCGATGCCGCCGAAATGGGTGCCGTAATAGTTCCGCAAGAACTCGTCGTGATTGCCCGGCACGTAGATGATCTTGGCGCCCTTGCGCGCCTTGCGCAGCATCTTCTGCACGAAGTCGTTGTGCGATTGCGGCCAGTACCAGTTGGACTGCAGCGCCCAGCCGTCGACGATGTCGCCGACGAGGTAGATAGTATCGGCGTCATGGCTGCGCAGGAAATCCAGCAATCGGTCGGCTTGCGAGCCGCGGGCTCCGAGATGGACATCGGAGATAAACAAAGTGCGAAAGCGCCGTTCCGGCAACTCGTCACTCATAGCGTCATTCCCATGCGCGCGCACGTAACCGATTCGCGTGACAGCGTGATGACGGATCACGCCTGCCGCCGATGGAACCGGCTGCTCGAAACAGACCAAGCGAATCACCGGTCACTGACCACTGAAGGGCGAAATAGCGGCGCTGTGCGACAGGGAAGCGACGGCGGGGCTCGCGTAAGTTCGTAGGGCGGATTAGCCGAAGCAGTAATCCGCCGCCTCGGCCCGAATGCCCAAACAAGCGCGCTCCATGGCTAATGCTGGCGAGATCGTACTGCACTGTCTCGTTCGGGGTTTTTACAGAATGGCGGATTGCGCCTTCGGCTAATCCGCCCTACGGACTGCGACCATTTGACCCGACGGGCAAATCACCAACGACGTTGTGCAATCGGCTTGTCAAGCCCGCTTTGCAAAAATATTCTGCTTTTCAGAATATTCGGATTATCCTATATCGCTCTTTATCCCGCCCCACCAAAGGGGCGTTGCGCAACGTCATCAACGCGGGGCGGGATGCGGTGGACGCGGATGCGCTCTTGACGAATGGCGCGTGATGCGGACGGCGAAGTCGTGTGGGCCTGGCACCCCGACGCTGGTGTCAAGTTCGCGCTAAGGCGCGCGGGCGACGGTGGCAAACAAGCCCGGTGCACCGGGGCGAGCACGAAGTAAGCCGTAAAACCATTGCGCGGGGAATGCCGGGTGAAACCGGTGTGACCGTGGTGACTACGCTCGTGTACTTTGTTTTTTATCGTACGCGAGGCTGCGGGCGCATCGAGCGCCCGGCATTCCCTGCGCCCTCAGTTTGAGAGGGAGCCAGACTAAAATTCAAACCTCGCGCAAAAACCTGCGGCGAGATCGCGGAGTTATGTCTTGCCGTCATTGCGAGCGCAGCGAAGCAATCCACCTTCCCGCTTGCTGCGCTATGGATTGCTTCGCGGAGCCTGTCATCGGGCGCGCATTCGCGCGACCCGTTGGCTCGCAATGACGCTCACTTGTCATCACCCGCGCAAGCGGGTGATCCAGTATTCCAGAGACAGCAGTGATAGAGCCGATCGGCCGCAGCGTACTGGATACCCCGCTTTCGCGGGGTACGACGGCCTTTTGTGGAGACGCGAACGCGCACACCATCGTCTCAATCAAACCGGTGGAAGTGATGGATCGGGCCGTGGCCGTGGCCGACATTGAGACCGTCCGCGGCGGCGATCGCGGCGCTCACAAAAACCTTGGCGTTGCGCACGGCGGTCTCCATCGCCTCACCCTTGGCGAGGCCGGCGGCGATGGCGGAGGACAGCGAGCAGCCGGTGCCGTGGGTGTTTTTGGTGGCGATGCGGGGCGCGGCGAGCGCGACCGCGCCGCCGCCCGTGACGAGATAATCGATGCTCTCGGCGCCCTCGCCGTGGCCGCCCTTGATCAGCACCGCGCGAACGCCGAGCGACAACAGCCGCCTGCCCTGATCGGTGATCGCGGCCTCGCTTGCCGCGAGCGGCTCATCGAGCAGCGCGGCAGCCTCGGGGAGGTTCGGCGTGATCAGCGCGGCGCACGGAATGAGGCTTGTCCGCAAGCGTTCGACCGCATCCGGCACCAGCAAGCGGTCGCCGGAGGTCGCGACCATCACCGGATCGAGCACGACATGATCAGGCGCCCAGCGCTTCAGCCCCGCGACGATAGCATCGATGATCGCGCGCTCGGCCACCATTCCGATCTTGACGGCGCGGACGTCGAGATCGGAGAACACGGCATCGATCTGCGCGGTCACGAAATCGGCGGGCACCGCATGTATGGCGGCCACGCCGCGCGTGTTCTGCGCGGTCAGCGCGGTGATGACGGAAGCGCCATAGACGCCGAGCGCGGCGAATGTCTTGAGGTCGGCCTGGATGCCGGCGCCGCCGGAGGAATCCGAGCCGGCGATGGTGAGCGCGATCGGCACGGTCATCGCACCACCCGCATGAATTTCAGCCATCCGATCATGTTCTGTCCTAGCGCGGCGTGTTATTGCCAGCAAGTTCCCGGCCGCTATATTGGCCGAAACGCCTCCCGGAGACGAATGCGATGGTTCCCTTCTTTGTCCAGATCAAGTGCAAGCTCGGCCAGTCCTACACCGTGGCCAATGCGCTGGCGGAGGCCGAAATCGCCTCGGAGATCTATTCCACCGCGGGCGACTATGACCTGCTGGTCAAGTTCTACGTCGACAAGGACACCGACATCGGGCACTTCATCAACGAGAAGGTGCAGGTGCTTCCCGGCATCCAGGACACCCACACCATCATCACCTTCAAGGCGTTCGGCGGCGCCCGCTAGCCGCGCCGCGTTTCGAACCGGAGTACCGACCCTGCCCGATCCGACCGTCACCTTCGAGCGGCTGAAGGCGTTCATTGGGGAAGCATTGACGAAACTGGGCCTGCCGGCCGCCGACGCCGCAACGGTTGCCGCGCTGATGGCGCAGGCGGACCTGCAGGGGTCGGACGGGCACGGCGTCAGCCGGCTGCCGCAATATGCCCGCCGCATCAGGGCCGGCGGCTTCAACGTCAGGCCCGATATCCGCGTGGTGCGCGAGGCGCCCGCAACCGCGCTGGTCAACGGCGACAACGGCATGGGCCATCTCGTGATGAAGCGCGCCGCCGAGATCGCGATCGAGAAGGCGCGCACGACCGGGATCGCCTGGGTCAATTCGCAATACAGCAACCACGCCGGCCCCGCCTCGCTCTACGCCACCATGCCGCTCGCCCACGACATGATCGGGCTCTATTTCGCGGTCGGCAACGCCAACCATCTGCCGCCCTGGGGCGGGCTCGACATGCTGCTGTCGACCAATCCGATCGCCGCCGCCATTCCCGCCGGCGAGGAGAAGCCGATCGTGCTCGACATGGCGACCACGGTTGCGGCCTACGGCAAGGTGAAGACCAAGGCGCTGCGCGGCGAGACCATGCCGGTGGGCTGGATGATCGACCGCGCGGGAAAACCGCTCACCGATCCCACGCGCGCCGACGAAGGCATGCTGCTGCCGCTCGGCGGCATCGAGGCCGGCTACAAGGGTTTTGGGCTCGCCATGATCATCGGCCTGCTCGCCGGCACGCTCGGGGGTGCCGCGATGGGAAAAGACGTGATCGACTTCAACCATGACGACGACAGCGTGACCAACACCGGGCAGGCGATCGCGGCCATCAACATTGCGGCCTTCGGCGACGTCGCCACTTTCAAAGCCAGCGTCGATGCGCTGGTGCGCGATTTCCGCGGCAGCCGGCGGATACCAGGCGTGGACAGAATCCTTGTGCCGGGCGAGCGCAGCCACGAAACCCGGATGAAGCGCACGCGCGACGGCATTCCGATCGCGCCGGCGCTAAAGCGCGCTCTCGACGAGGTCGCCGCCGAACTCGGAATGGCGAAACTCGCATAGGCCATGACGGATGTGGAATTGAAGAGCGACGGGGGAAACCCGAATTGTCGGCATCGCACCTTGCGGTGGCAAGCCGTCTGCCCCCGAGCGTGCATATGCCCAAAATAACTGCGCTTGCCCTGCCCGTGCTTCGAACCCCGAAATACCCGGTGAATGGGACCGGCCGGATGGCGCGCCAGCTCGCTTTGCCGGTGCGGGGATGATGACTGCGCGCGAGGTGGAACATGTGGGCTTTCCTGAACCGTCTGTTGGACTCCTCGATGCTCTCCCCGCACGGCATTTGCCTGTTGTGGGAGCCCGAATTGATCTGGCTGCACGTCGTCTCCGACGCCGTGATCGCGATGGCGTATTTCTCGATTCCGTTTGCGCTGGCGATCTTCGTCTCCAAGCGCCGCGACCTCAGGTTCGGATGGGTCTATTGGGCGTTCGCGGTTTTCATCCTGGCCTGCGGCCTGACGCATGTGCTGTCGATTGTTACGCTTTGGGTGCCGATTTACGGCATCGAAGGCCTGGTCAAGGCCACCACCGCCGTAGCGTCGATCGTCACCGCCGGCGCGCTCTGGCCGCTGTTGCCGAAACTCCTGACCATCCCCTCGCCATTCGAGCTTCGTCAGGTGCAGGCCGCCCTCGAAGAGGAAGCGACCAAGAGCCGGGATTCCGAGCAATTGCTGCAGCAATTCCGCGAGGCCCAGCGGGCGCTGCGCGAAAGCATGGCGCGCCTCACCGCGGTGGTCGAGACCGCGGTCGATGGCTTCATCCTGATCGACGCCGGGGCGCGAATCCTCCTGTTCAATCCGGCCTGCGAGCGGCTGTTCGGCTATCGCGCCGACGAGGTCATGGACAAGAACGTCAAGCTCCTGATGCCTCCGGAATACAGCTCCCATCACGACGACTATGTCGGAAATTTCCTGCAGACCGGCCAGAGAAAAATCATCGGCATCGGCCGCGAAGTGGTCGGGCTGCGCAAGGACGGCTCGACCTTCCCGATGGAGTTGTCGGTCGGCGAGGCCAAGCAGGACGGCGAGTTGATCTTCGTCGGCATCATCCACGACCTGACCGCGCGCAAATTCACCGAGCAGCAGCTGCAGCAGGCGCAGAAGATGGAGACGGTCGGGCAACTCTCCGGCGGCATCGCCCACGACTTCAACAATCTTCTCACCGTCATCGTCGGCAACGCCGAGCATCTGAGCGGACAGCTGAAGTCGCGCGAGGATCTGCGGCGCTTCGCCGACGACATCTGCCAGGCGGGCGAGCGCGGCGCGGAACTGACGCAACGGCTGCTGGCGTTCAGCCGCCGCCAGTTGCTGCAGCCGCAGGCGATCGATTGCCATGACCTTCTCGATTCGCTGCACAAGCTGTTGCGGCGGACCTTGCGCGAAAACATCGAAATCAAGACCTCCTTCCATCCGGAGAAGGTTCTCGCCTTCGCCGACCGCGCCCAGCTGGAATCCGCGGTCCTGAACCTCGCCCTCAACGCGCAGGACGCGATGCCCGGCGGCGGTTGCCTGACATTGAGCACCGATCTCGCCTCGCTCGACGACAACTATCGCAGCTTCCATCCGGAGGTCGAACCCGGACAATACGCGATGGTCGCGGTCACCGACGACGGCGAAGGCATGGCGGCAGACGTCGTCGCGCGCGCATTCGAGCCGTTCTACACGACCAAGGACGTCGGCAAGGGCAGCGGCCTCGGCCTGAGCATGGTCTACGGCTTCGTCAAACAGTCGAACGGCCACGTCTCGATCTATAGCGAGCCGGGGCTTGGAACGACCGTGCGCATCTACCTGCCGCACGTCGCCAGCAAGGCGCCGCGCGCGTCCGAAGACAAACCGGCACGCGAGGAAGCCATACCGAAGGGTCATGAAACGATACTGGTCGCGGAGGACGATCCGTTCGTGCGCTCTTCGGTGATCCTGCGCGTGGAAGCGCTCGGCTACAAGGTTGTCGCCGCCGTCAATGGCAATGATGCGCTGTCGAAGCTGAGAGCCGATCCCTCCATCGACGTGCTGTTCACCGATATCGTGATGCCCGGCGGCATGAGCGGCTGGGAGCTCGCCGAGCTGGCGCGCCAGGTCAGGCCCGGCCTGCCCATCGTCTACAGCTCAGGCTATGCACTGGATACCCTGGTCAAGCAGGGCCGCGCGCCCGCGCAATCGATCATCCTGACCAAGCCTTACCGCAAGGCCGAACTCGCGCAGCGGCTGCGGGAGGCGTTGTCGGCGGTGGCGGTGGTTTCCTGACGCGGCGACGATTCAGGAGGCATGGTGGTGCGCAGCTTTCTTCGGCGGCCGCGGCGGCCCTTCCACCGGCGGCAGCGACTTCAGATACTCCGCGATCGCGGCGCGATCCTCGTCCGACAATTGCGAGGTGTTCTTGATCACGCGCGCCATCGAGCCGCCGGCGCTGTCGCCTTCGGGCATGTCGCCGGTCTTGAGGAAATCGACGATGTCCTGCTTGCTCCAGTCGCCAATTCCCTTCTGCGTGATGTTCGGTACCCAGCCCTCGCCCTCGCCCTCCGGATCGGGGGCGCCTGCAAAACGCTGTCCGGCGATGATGCCGCCGAGGAAATTTCGCGGGCTGTGGCACTCCGCGCAATGGCCGAGCCCGCCTACGAGATAGGCGCCGCGATTCCATTGCGCCGAACGCGAGGCGTCCGGCACGAACGGCTTGCCGTCCATGAACAGCCACTTCCAGATCCCGACATTGCGCCTGATGTCGAACGGAAACGGCACGTCGTGATCGCGCACCTTGCCGGGCACGGGGACAAGCGTCTTCAGATAGGCGAAGAGGTCGCGGATGTCCTCGACCCTGGCATGCTGGTACGAGGTGAAGGGAAACGCCGGAAAATAGTGATAGCCCTCCGGCGAAACGCCTTTCGTCACCGCGTTGACGAATTCGGCCTCGGTCCATCGCCCGATACCGTCGGCCGGATCGGGCGAGATGTTCGGGGCATAAAAGGTACCGAATGGCGAGGGGATGGCAAGGCCGCCGCCAAGCCTCAGGCGGTCGGGCTGACCCGGCACGGCATGGCAGGAGGAACATCCTCCGGCGTTGAAGGTTGTCAGCCCGTTCGCAAGGTCCGCGGTATGGGCCGGCTCCGTGACCGCCAGCCATGATGGGGACGGCCGTCAACCACCAGTAGGCGCCGAATGCTGCGGCGCCAACCAGTGCGGAGACAGGCAGAATTCGTCGCGGCATCACCGATCCGTCACCATCCGGCTCAATCTAGGGGCTAGCATGGCCACCATTCCAGACATAAGCTGCCTGAAAAAATATCGGGCTAGAGGACCGTTTTCGGGAATAAATCTCGAAATCCCATTGTTTTGAGACTGGCACCATCACGTGACGCCAACAGGGAGAGAAGAACCATGTCGAATACCAAGACCATGCTTGCCGTGCTTACGCTGGGAGCGGCCGTTGCTTTCGCCGGACCTGCGTTTGCCGAGAAGATGAAGGCAGCGCTGAACGGCAAATCCGAAGTGCCCGCGAATGCCAGCGCCGGCAACGGGCACCGCCGACATCGACTACGATGCCGCCACCAAGAAGCTGACCTGGAAGCTGACCTATTCGGGGCTCTCCGGTCCCGCGACGGCCGCGCATTTCCACGGGCCCGCCGAGGCCGGCAAGAACGCAGGCGTTGAGGTTGCCATCCCCAATGCCGGGTCCAGCCCGGTCTCCGGCAGCGCCACGCTGACCGACGCCCAGGCCGCCGACCTGATGGCCGGCAAGCTACTACGTCAACGTTCACACCGCGGCCAATCCCGGCGGCGAAATCCGCGGCCAGGTGACGAAGTAAATCCATCGACCTGAGGCTGACACACGAGAGGGGCTGGACGCCGGGGGCGTCCGGCCCTTCTTGCTTTTCCGCCGCACGGATCGGCCCTGGGCCAAGAGCCGTTTTCTTCACTCGCCAACCGCACCCCGCTACGCTAGCCTGAGCGCCAGCCCGCTGTTGCGCGGATCCGCGCGGCTTTTTCGATATTTTTTCACCTGTCAATTGGTAGCATCAACAAATCCGATATGACCCTGCAGGCACCCGCGATTGTCGATGTCCGGCCCATAGTCCAGAGCTCAGGCCTGGCGACGTGGCTGCGCGGGATCGGCGTTCGGCAGGTGCGGCTGGCCTGCGGCCTCGTGATGTTCTCCTACATCTTCTCGCACTTCTTCAATCACGCGCTCGGCAACATCTCCTATGACACCATGGAAGCGTGGCTTCGCTTTCACGTCTGGTGGTGGCGAATTCCGATCGTCAATTTCACGCTCTACGCCGCGGCGACGACGCATTTCTGCTCGGGCTCTGGGCGCTCTATCAGCGCCGGCATTTTCGCTACACGGTCATCGAAATCACCCAGCTGGTCTTCGGACTGAGTATTCCGCTGTTGGTCGCGAGCCATTTCGGCATCGTGCGGCTCGGCGGCCTGCTGTTCGGGCGCGATCCGCCGAACTATGTGGGGCCGCTGCTGGCCTATTGGGTCGCCCGGCCCTACATGATCGGCGTCCAATTCGTGCTGCTCACGGTGGCCTGGACTCATGCCTGCATCGGCCTCTATTTCTGGCTGCGGCTGAAGCCGTTCTTCAAATGGGCCGCACCGTTCTTGCTGGCGATCGCCGTGCTGCTGCCGCCGCTCGCCATGACCGGCACCAACCGTGGCGGCCATGAGATGGCCGAGCGGGCGTCGCAACCGCAATGGCGCGCCGAACACTTCCACCCCACGCCGCCGGCGCAGCGCGCGGTGATCGACGACATCACGCTGTTCTACTTTCCGATCTTCTATGGGTCGGCGATCGTGCTGGTGTTTCTGGCGCGCGGCGTTCGCGCCCTGCTCGAGCGCTATCGCGGATCGATCACGGTGTCGTATCCCGACCGGCGGGTGCGCGTGCCCAGGGGACTGAGCATCCTCGAAGCCAGCCTGCGCTTCAATGTGCCGCATGCCAGCGTCTGCGGAGGCAGGGCGCGCTGCTCGACCTGCCGCGTCCGCGTGGTCAGCGACCGCAGTGCGCTGCCGCGGCCGTCGGGACGGGAGGCCTATGTGCTGGCGCGCGTCGGCGCCGGCGCCAACCCGTCGATCCGGCTCGCCTGCCAGCTCCGGCCGCAGACCGATGTCGCCATCATTCCGGTGCTGCCCGCCAATGTCGGCGCCGATTTCGTCCGCAACCGCAGCCGCGTCAATATCGGCGAGGAGCGCTATATCGTCAGCATGTTCGTCGATATGCGCGGATCGACGCAGGATGGCGGAAGCGCGCTTGCCCTTCGATATCGTGTTCCTGATCAACCGGTTCCTGGAGGCGGCGTCGCAGGCGGTGATCGACGCCGGCGGCCAGCCCAACCAGTTCGTCGGCGACGGCCTGCTGGCGCTGTTCGGGCTCGATACCGATCCGGCCACGGCCTGCCGGCAGGCGCTGCGCGCCGCCTCCATGGTCGCCTCGAATGTCGAATACATGAACCACGAGTTCGCCACCGAGTTGCAGGAGCCGATCCAGTTCGGCATCGGCATCCACGGCGGCGAGGTCATCATCGGCGACATCGGCTTTCGCGATCATACGGTGTTCACCGCGCTCGGCGACGCGGTCAATGTCGCAGCCCGCCTTCAGGACATGACGAAGACACTGAATTGCACGGTCGTCATCTCGGAGGAGGTCTGCAACACCGCCGGCATCGCATCCGACGGGCTTGACCGAACCGAGATACCGATCCGCGGCCGCGATCAGCCGATGACCGTCCGCACGGCGACGGACCCAACCCTGCTGTCGAGCCTGCTCGACGAGCCGCCGCATCGAAGAGCGCGGAAGAATTGAGCGCGCAGATGCTGGTGTGACGGCGAATCCGGCGCGCCAGCCTCGGCTCGGAAACGGGCGAAGGCCACACCGATAGTTCGGCTCGTCACTTCAGCTTCAGCCGTAGGTCTCGTGACAACCGACGCATTTTTCCTGGATCGTGTCGTAGGCGACCTTCAGGCTCGCGACATCCTTGATCGTGCCCTTGACGTCGGCGATCGCCTTGGCGACGGCAGGCACCTTGGAATCGAAATCGGCCTTGTTCTGCCAGACCTTCGGCGATGCCCCGTATTCCGCATTGAGCGCGTTTTGCTTGGGATTTGTCGCAAAGGCGCCGGGGATCGTGGGCACGCTTGCCTCGAGCTGCGCGATGGCGGCATCGACCGCCGCCTGATCGTAGGGAATTGCCCCCTTCGTCATTTTAAAGATCACCCCATACATGCTCTTGCCCTGAGCCTTCATCAGATTGTCCTGCTTGACGGCGAGATCCTGCTGCGCCATCGCGCTGCCGGCGCCGAGCAACAACAAGGCTCCAACAACCACAACCGTCCGTATCATCGGCCTATTCTCCGTCTTGCGAAGCTTCCAAACGAAGCCGCGCCCCCGCTTGCGCGGGTCGCGGCTTGTCCATCATTAGAACTCCCGGCGCGGCATTTCATTCCCGCGAGCGGAAAATTATCACAGGCTATGCTGGCGCTGGTGCTCGCGGATCGCAATCCAGACCCGCTCGGGCGTTGCGGGCATATCGATGTGGTCGATCTTGTATTCGCGCCACAGCCCCTCGATGATTGCGTTGACGACCGCCGGACAGGAGCCGATCGCGCCGGCCTCGCCCGCGCCCTTGACGCCGAGCGGATTGGTCTTGCAGGGCACGTTGTGGGTCTCGAACACGAATGACGGACCGTCGGCCGCGCGCGGCAGCGCATAATCCATGAAGGTGCCGGTGACGAGCTGGCCGTCCTTGGGGCTGTAGACGGCCTGCTCCATCAAGGCCTGGCCGATGCCCTGCATCGCCCCGCCATGAACCTGGCCCGCAAGCAGCAGCGGATTGAGCGTCACGCCGAAATCGTCGACGATGATGTAGTTGACGATTCTGATGATGCCGGTTGCAGGATCGATTTCGACCTCGGCAAGGTGGGTGCCGTTCGGATAGGTGCCGTCGGCCTGGGTGAAGGTGGCGCTGGCGTTGAGCTTCGAGGGATCGACGCCCGGCCGCTTCGCCAGATCGGCGAAGCTGATCGAGCGGTCGGTGCCGGCGATCCGCACCAGGCCGTCGCTGATCTCGAGATCGCCGGCGCTGGTCTCCAGCGCTTCAGCGGCGATCTCCCGCAAGTTCTTGCCGAGTTCGCGGGTGGCACGCTCGACGCTGACGCCGCCGGACGGAATCGAGGACGAGCCGCCGGTGCCGAGACCGGTCGGGATCTCGTCGGTATCGCCCTGATGGACGTGGACGCGCTCGGGCGGCAGCCCGAACTGCTCGGCGACCAGTTGCGCATAGGCGGTCTGATGGCCCTGCCCGCTCGATTGCGTGCCGATCAGGATGGTGACGTCGCCGTCGGGATCGAGCCGCACCTTGGCGGTCTCCTCGCCCATGGTGCCGCAGACCTCGACATAGGTCGCAAGCCCGATGCCGCGCACGAGACCCTGCTTCTTCGCCGCCTTGGCGCGCTTGGCGAACTCCTTCCAGTTGGCGATCTCCATGGCGCGCTTCATGTGCGCGGTGAAATCGCCGGAATCGTAGACCTTTCCGGTCGCGGTGGTGTAAGGCATCGCGCGCGGCGATGATGAAATTCTTGCGCCGGATCGCGTCCGGCGTCATCCCGAGTTTTCGCGCGGATGCATCGACCAGCCGCTCCACGACATAGGCCGCCTCCGGGCGCCCGGCGCCGCGATAGGCGTCGACCGGCACGGTGTTGGTGAACACGGTGCGGACGCGGCAATGGAAGGCCTGAATGTCGTAGAGGCCCGGCAACATGCCGGCGCCGCCGTGCGGGATATAGGGCCCGAAGGTCGACAGATACGCGCCCATGTCGCCCATCAGGTCGACGTCCATCGCGAGGAACTTGCCGTCTTCGGCGAGCGCCATCCGAGCCGTGGTGACGTTGTCGCGGCCCTGCGCGTCGCCCATGAAGTGGTCGGCGCGGTCGGCGGTCCATTTCACCGTCTTGCGCAGTTTTCGCGCGGCGACCGCGATCAAGGCGTATTCGCGATAGGGAAACAGTTTCGTGCCGAAGCCGCCGCCGACGTCCGGACAGATCACCCGCATCTTGTCCTGCGGTATCTTCAGCACCATGCCGCACAGGATCTCGCGCAGACGATGGCTGCCCTGGCTGCCGACCGTCAGGGTCAGATGATCGCGCTTGGCGTCGTATTCGCACACCGCCGCGCGGGTTTCCATGAAGTTGGTGATGACGCGCGGATTGACCACGGAAATTTCGGCAACCGCGTGCGCCTTGGCGAACGCCGCTTCCGTCGCCTTCTTGTCGCCGACCGGCACGTCGAACAGGATATTGCCGGAATGGCTGGGCCAGACCTGCGGCGCATCCTTCCTTACCGCATTGACGACGCCGATCGCCGCCGGCAGCGGCGTCCAGTTGACCTCGATCGCCTCCAGCGCGTCGCGCGCATGCTCGATGGTGTCGGCGACGACAAAGGCGACGGCGTCGCCGACATGACGAACCTCGCCGTCGGCGAGGATCGGATAGGGCGGGCCGGTGAAGGGGTCGACCTCGAAATTGAACAGGCAGGGAAGACCGCCGAGATCCCTGACGTCCTCCGCCGTCAGGATCAAGGCGACCCCCGGCAGGCCGCGGGCGCGCGCGGCGCTGATGGTGAATTTCGCATGCGCATGCGGCGAGCGCAGCACCAGCGCGTGCATCGCCGGCTGCGGCGCGTGATCGTCGGTATAGCGGCCCTTGCCGCGGATCAGCGCATCGTCTTCCTTGCGCAGGACGCTTTGACCGACGCCAAATTTGATGGGAGCCATCTTGTCTCCGTTTTCCCCGGTGTTCTTTCTAGCCATATTGCAGCGGATCGTGAGCCAGCGCAAACGGCTTTAGCTACCCACCAGCGACCGCAGCCAGCGCCTGCCGAATAGCAGCAGGATCGATCCTGCATAGACAATGGTGCCGACGGCGATCAGCACCAACAGCGCGCCCTCGTCCCGAAAGGAACTCAAATGGGCGAGATACGGCGCGGCGAACTTCGCCGCCAGCCACAACGCCGCGCCGAGCACCGCGCCACAGCCCAGGAACTTCGCCGCCGATTGCATCAGCGCGGAATCGCGCTCAAGATACCCCGCCCGCACCGCGAAGCCCACCACCAGCAACAGATTGATCCAGGCGCCGACTGCGGTGGCGAGCGCGAGGCCGACCTGGGCCAGCGCGCCCACCAGCGCGATCTTCAACGCGACATTGACCGCAACCCCGATCAGCGCCGCCTTCACCGGGGTTGCGGTATCCTTGCGGGCGTAAAAGGTTGCGACCGCGCTGCGGATCAGCACGAACGGGACCAGCCCGATGGCATAGGCCGCGAGCGTCGCGCCCGCCGCGGCGGCGTCGGCCTTCGAGAAGGCGCCGCGCGCGAACATCGCGCGGGTGACGATGTCGGGAACGGTCAGGAACGCCGCCACGAACGGCACCGAAAACAACAGCGTGAACTCGAATGCCCGCCGCTGCGCGGCCATCGCGCCGTCATGATCGCCCGCGGTCAGCCGCCGCGACATTTCCGGCAGCAACACCGTGCCGATCGCGATCCCGATCACGCCGATCGGCAGCTGGTTGAGACGGTCGGCGTAATACAGCGCCGAGAGCGCGCCCGCCGGCAGGAAGGTCGCGATGATGGTATCGGCGAACAGCGCGACCTGTGTCCCCATCGAGCCGACGGTGGCGGGTCCGAGCGCGCGGAAGAAGGCGCGCACATCCTCATCGAGCTTGAGCGGCGCGAACCGCGGCAGGCCGCCATGGCGCGCCAGGTCCCCGGCCAGCAGGAAATATTGCAGGAAGCCGGAAATCAGAACGCCCCAGGCGGCGGCGTGGCCGGCACTCGGGAAAAATGCTGCCAGCGCCAGCGTCATCATCATCGCGAGGTTGAGAAAGATCGACGCCGCCGCGGCGCTGGCAAAGCGATGCATCACGTTGAGCATGCCGCCGTAAAGCGTCACCAGCGTGATCAAGAGCAGATAGGGAAAGGTGATCCGCGTCAGCTCGATGGCGAGACGGCGCTGCTCGGCGTCGTCGGTAAAGCCGGGCGCGAGCAGGCTCATTGCCTGCGGCATGAACAGCCAGGCAAGGACCAGCAGGACCAGTTGCGAAAGAAACAGAAGCGTGAAGATGCGGTCGGCAAACAGCCGCGCCGAGCCCTCGCCCCGTTCGCCGTAGACATGGGCATAGGCCGGCACGAACGCCGCGTTGAACGCGCCCTCGGCAAAAATCGCCCGGAAATGGTTGGGCAGGCGAAACGCGACGAAAAACGCGTCCGCCGCCGGACCCGCGCCGAGAATCGCCGCGAGCATGATGTCGCGCGCGAAGCCCGTGAGCCGCGAAAGGAGCGTGTAGCCGCCGACGGTGAAGATACGACCGAGCATGCGCCGCTTCTAGCGTATGGCGCGGCGCTTCAAAACGGCGAAATCAAGCCGAAACCGCGCCGCGCACAGCCTTGATGATCCGCGCCTGAGTTGGCTCGTCGAGATAGGCATGCATGGGCAGGCTGATGACGTCGCCGGACAGGCTCTCGCTCGCCGGCAGGCCACCGTCGGCGACCGGAAATTCCCTGTAGGCGGTCTGCTGATGCATCGACTTCGGATAGTAGATCGCGGTCGGAATGCCCTGTGCTTTCAGCGCCGCGGCAAAGCCGTCGCGATCGCAGCCTTTCGGCAGGCGGATGGTGTATTGCGCCCAGACCGAAGTGCAGCCGCTGGCCAAGCGCGGAACGCTCACGAGGTTGCCGAGCCCCTGCGCATAGCGCTCCGCGACCTCGTTGCGCGCGGCGATCTCGTCCTCGAAGATCTTCAGTTTCTCAAGCAGGATCGCCGCCTGCAAGGTGTCGAGCCGTCCGGTCAAGCCCAGCCGGACATTGTCGTACTTGTCGGAACCCTGGCCGTGAACGCGGACGCTGCGCAGCGTAGCGGCGAGCTCGGCGTCGTCGGTAAAGATCGCTCCGCCGTCGCCGAAGCAGCCGAGCGGTTTCGCCGGGAAGAAGCTGGTCGCCGTTGCATGCCCGAAGGTGCCGAGACGGCGGCCCTTGTAGCTCGCGCCGAAGGCCTGGGCCGCGTCATCGAGCACGAACAGGCCCGCAGCCTCTGCAACTTCGGCGATGGCGTCATGATCGACGCTCTGGCCGAACAGGTCGACCGGGATCACGGCCGCGGGTTTGAGACCAAGCCTCTTCGCCGCCGCGATGCCGCGCTTCAGCGAATGAGCGTCGATGTTGAAGGTCGCCTCGTCGACATCGACGAATAGCGGCACGGCCCCTGCCAGTGCCACCGCCTCGCCGGTCGCGCAGAAGGTAAAGGACGGACAGAGTACCGCGTCACCGCGGCCGATGCCTTTGGCCATCAGGACCATCAACAACGCGTCGGTGCCGCTCGCGCAGCTCACCACATGCTTGGCCCCGCTGAAGGCAGCAAGCTCGGCCTCGAGCCTGGTCACTTCGGGGCCATTGACGAACTGGCAATGGGCGAAAACGCGGGAAGCCGCCGCGTCGATGGACTTGCCGAGCCGGCGGCGCTGCGCGGCGAGGTCGATGAAGGGAACGGACTCGGCGCGCAGATGCTGGTTCATGGAGCCTTGCAGGGATCGAGGAGAAGACATCGCGCGGCTAGCCGACGACCCGCCGCGGCCCCTTGCGCGCGGGCGAGGTCGCGGCGGGCTTTGCCGGGTTTTCCAGGCAGCGGGTTGCAATTTCGAGGCTGGCGACGCCCTCGTCGCCGGTTACCGCCGGCACGCAGCCGGTGCGCACCGCATGCAGGAACGAGATCAACTCGGCGCGCAGCGGCTCGTCGTGGCCGACCGGCAGATGCCGCATCGAGTAACTACCATCGGGCTTGAAGCCGAAGCACTCGGTGACCTGCCGCGTGAGCAGGTCGCCCATCACATATTTGCCGCGGGTGGCGACCGTGACGTTGCGCGCCTTGAACGGCGTGAGCCAATTGGTGTTGATGTGCGCGAGCACGCCGGAGGCGGTACGGAACTGCAACAGCGCGATGTCCTCGCGCTCGGCGACGGCGCTCGAGAGTTGCGGCTGCACCTCGACGATGTCGGATTCGGTGAACCAGCGGATCAGGTCGATGTCGTGCACGGCGAGGTCGATGACGACCCCGACATTCGACATCCGCGGCGGAAACGGCCCGACGCGCGTGATCGCAATGGAAAGAATGTCCTCGCCCGTGATGGCTTGCTTGATGGCGGCGACCGCCGGGTTGAACCGCTCGACATGACCGACCATCAGCGTGACGCCGGCGCGACCGGCTGCTGCGACGATCTCCTGCCCCTCCTCGACCGAGGAGGCGATCGGTTTTTCGACGAGGATGTGGATGTCGCGCGCGATGCAGGCGAGTGCGATCTCGTGATGCAGGTGGGTTGGCGCTGCGACGGTGACGGCCTCGACGCCTTCGGCGATCAGTTCGTCGAGCCCGGCAAAGGTGCGGCAGCCGGTCATGTCGGTGGCACGGGCGCGATGCGCCGGCAGGGGATCGACCACCCCGACCAGCCTGACATCCGGCAAGCCCGCGAGCACCCGGGCATGATTGCTGCCCATCACGCCGGCGCCGATGACACCTACGCGAAGCGCGCGTTTGGCCTCGGCACTCCCGCCCGACCCGGACCCTTTTGAACCCATCTCAAAAACCCCAGTGCTCACACGAAGCGGCTGTCCCGGCCGCTCTCCTAGCACGCCGCCACACATGTGGCGAATGTCGAGGTGCGATCCCGGACACGTTTTGATT
>CAVRIB010000020.1:0-176352 GCA_963721135.1 uncultured Alphaproteobacteria bacterium | reverse complement strand
TGGAAAGTTACACGCGGCCTAAGAAATCAAAACCGGTATTCCCTGCTAACAGGGAATAATAACGGGTAAATCGGGCTTTTTTTTTGACCGGTTTCCGCACTAAAAATGCAAAGAAAGCCGCATTCCAATGGGGTTTCCTGCGGGAAAGGTCCGAAATCCCAACAGCGAAATTTCGTGCACGTAGCAGGGAAAAAACCGCCGAACAAGGAAAAATTCGGGATTACACACGGTGGTGGTCGTCGATCGGCGGCCCTCGATCAAGCCCGAATGATCTCCGTGACCGAGATATCTGGGACAGCAGGAGGAATCGTGAGAAGCGCAGGCGTCGTCGAAGTTCTTGCAGCGGGTACAACCCCAGTTATGGATTGATGCGGATTTCGAGAACAACCTTGCTGACATCGACGCCCACGAAGTCCGCAATCTGCCTCTTTATATTTTCAAGAAATCGGGCGCGATAATCTTCATCGTCCAATGCGGCCGACCGCGTTGGCAATCGACTAAGGGGAATCTGAACCCGCCAGATGGCCCTGGCCGCTATGCCGGATCGCACCTCTTTGGTTCTCCAAATCCTGACATCATCCAGCGCAACGAACACCGGAAATTTGAAGCGCGACCTGTCACGCTTGTTCTTTTCACTGGCTTCGACCTTGGCGTCGAAGACTTCGCACAAAATCTTAGGGTGAAACGCCAGCACATCCACCGCTGGCGCGTCGTTTGCCGGTACCGCGACCAGAACGAAGTCGACTTTGGAAATAGTGCTCCATCTGCCGCTCGGGGTGCGCAGCAGCCTGACTTCACGGTCTGAGGAGGTGCGAACCGCGATGCGCCATCTCCTGCCCTCCTTTGCTGCGCGCAACCGAGCGCCGGGTACAATTCCGGGGCCAGGATCCAACGCGACTTCGGAGTAACCCTGCTCCAACAACGCCATCCGGGCACTTTGGCGCAATTTTTCCTTTGTGATTTTCATTCGGAGCCCTTCGGAACTTTTCACTTAGTATATCCATTGTATGTGCATCATTCATGAAGAGCAAGCCTTACCTTTAGATTTTAAGCCTTTCTCCCATTAACACATTGATTATTTTATATCATTTATTTTAACAGGGACCTTGCGTATTATGGTATGTTACACATACATATGTATACGGGGTACATACCGAGAAGCGAAAGGTGTTGGGCCGGAAAGCCGATCACCCTCGGTCCAAAACAAACGGAGTAAAGAATGACTAAGTTGAGTAATTCGAGGACGATACGCACGGTTTCAATCGATGATCTGAAGCCCTACGAAAATAATCCACACCGCTATCCGAAAAAAATGCTTCGCAAAATCGAAGCTCTGATCCGCCGCCACGACCAAATTCCCCTCATCCTGGTGACGTCGGACCTGACGATCATCGGCGACGAGGGGTGGTGGCTTACGCTGAAGAAGGCCGGCAAGACCGAGGTGCAAGTCCAGGTGTTGGGCGACCTCACCCTGGGGGAGGCGAGCCTCGTCCGTCTCGCGCTCGCCCGGCTGCCGCTCGATGCAAGGCTTGATCCTGACCGCCTGCGCGCCGAGTTCGTGGAATTGCAGGCGCAGGGCATCGATCTCGACCTCACCGGGTTCGATCAGGCTGAAATCGATTTTGCGCTTGAGATCGACATGCCCCGAGCCAACGTGGTCGAGAACTTCGATAATATTCCGAAGCGTGAAGACCGTTCCATATCGACATTAGGTGATATGTACCTGCTCGGCCAACACCGCGTCGGTTGCGGCGATGCGCGCGACCAAGACCTCCTCCGGCAGCTCCTCAACGGGAGGCCAGCGGCCGTGTGTATTACGGACCCGCCCTACAATCTGCGGTTCTCGGACTTCGGATTTGGGAAGAGCCGACATCGCCTTGGCGACTTCGTTGAAGGCTCCGGGGAAATGTCAGACGCGGAGTTCGGCTCGTTCCTTTGCGACTCTCTTGAAGTGCTTCGGTGGGCGAGCGACAGCTCGGCGCTCATCTATGCATTCATGGACTGGCGGCACATCTTTGAGTTGACTGCTGCCGGGAGATACCTCGAGATGCCGCTACTGGATCTCGCCGTCTGGGCCAAGCCAAACGGCGGAATGGGTGGCCTGTACCGTTCCGCACACGAATTGTGCGCCGTGTTCAAGGCCGGCATCGAGCCGCATCGAAACAATGTCGAACTCGGCAAGTATGGCCGGAATCGCACCAATGTCTGGGAATATGCTCCTCCGTCCTCCAGCGACAATTTGCTTGGGGCGCACCCGACCGTGAAGCCCGTTGCAATGCTCGCGGACATCCGGTCATCAAATGGATGGCAGCGACGCTGGATGGAGTGGTCGAGCCCTCAGGCGCGGTGTTTGAGGCCAAATTCATGTTGCCTTGGTCATTTTCCGAAGAAGCCGCCGCCGAAAAGCATATGGCGCAGCTGCAGCACAACATGTGGGTTGCGAATTCGAGGGCAGCCTCATTGTCGATCATCACCGGCGGCGGCAAATGGCTGGTAATGAGCGTCCATGCCGACCCGCTCTACCAGCACCTTCTCTTGGTCGCCGAGAAAAAATTCTGGCGCTGCGTGATGACGGCGGAGCCGCCTTGCCTGTTCAACATCGTGCCGCCCCGGCCGAGGATTGAGGCTGTGCGGGTCGTCGACATGAGCGCGTCCAACAGCTGGGCGGAGCTTGCTGCCGCGTTTCGTCGAACCCGTAAGGCCCATCAGGAGCATGAAGATGCCAAAGCGGGCTTGAAGGATCTGGTTCCTGACGACGCCAAACAAGCCCAGGGCCATGGGATAAGGGCCAAGCGATCCAAGAACGGGGCCATCAGTTTTGACCTGCTTGAGGTTGCCGATGCACCGCTCTAGCCCGTCCATTAGCGCAATCGCTTCGGCACTGGCCAAGGCCCAGAGCGAATTGAGTAATCCGGAGAAGTCGCTAACCGCCACGATCCGGTCCCCATTCGCGTTTGAGCGCGTAGAACGCCATCCGCAGGCAGTCGATGCTGATATGGTGGAGGAGTGCAGTGAACCTCTCCTTCTTCCGTTGCCTTGCGGCTTGCCGTACGCGCTCCAGCGCCTGTGCCACGCGCTCCCTTCCTTGTGTCCGGTACGTGCTTTGCTGGCGTGCGTTCCCCTTGGTCCCCGCCCTTGGCTCCACCAACTCCGCTGCGGTCGGGACCGCTTTGTTCGTCGGCTTCACAGCTACTATGGCAGAGTCTGACTTCTCACGACCGTGCATCATCGGCTACGGCTCCTCGCCTTCCCGATGCGGACCGACGGCTTTTGCCGAACGGTCGGTCGCGAGATCTCCCGGTTCCCGTGCAAGGAGCGTCCGCACATGCCAGGGTCTCTGACCACGCCGGGTCGTCCTGGCGCTTGCGATGTCGCGCCCGGATGTATTGCCTTCCGCCAAATGCACGGCGTCGGCACCCAGAATAGGAATTTTTCGCGGCTCAATGGCTGGCCTATGCGCTCCCCTGTCAACGCTTCGCCGAAACCCTCGCGGGCAACTGCGCATGACTTGGGGCCGATGTGGATCGCTACTCCTTCATCGTAAGAGACTTGCACTCTCTACTCCTTGCCGGTCTCCCGGCGCTTCGCATATGTTTTCTGCTTTGCCGCTAGCAACGGACATAGAGCGACCACTGCGCCATGTCCGAGTTGTGCCAGATTCGGAAGTCCGCCTACACCAACGAAGGAGGGCCGCCAAATGAGGCGGCCTCCGCGTTAAATCACAAACCTATTTCAGCGCTTTAGTGCTGCTGAAGGTTCCGTCGCTGCCGTTGTCGCTTATATGGTTGTCGCCGAACGAGACGATTGACCCGGCGCTGGCAAGTACCCCCGTGCCATTTCCTCCTATCGTCGATGCGGCTACCTTGATAGCCGAACCAGCCGAGATGGTCAGGATGCCATGCGATAAATTGTCGACGATGCTCGACGCCTCGATTGTGAAAAACGCCTGGCTTGCGTCTGCAAGGACACCATTGGTTCCATTTTCTCCGACGACGCTATCACGCATCGTCCCCGCGACGACGCCGAGACCACCGAGAAAGAGGCCATCACCCGAATTTGCGACCAACTCAACCCGGTTCAACGTCACCGATGCGATCTGACCGCTCGCGGGTGCAGCTCCGATTCCGTTACCGTTGTCGAAGATTTGGGAGTTTGACACTTGCAGCAGGCCGCGACCGCTTTGTGGTTGAAAGACAATTCCGTATCCGCCGTGATACCCATACATCGTGCAGTCTTCCACGATCAGCGTGCCGCTGAAAAATGAGGCGGCGCTGATTCCCATCAAGAAACTGCCGGTGGAAAAGCCATTCATGGCAAGATGACGAAGAACGATGGTGGCCGCTGCGGTGGTGTTGATCGTAATCCCGTTGGTACTGGAGCTAGCGATATTTCCGACGTTGCCATCGCCGCAGTCAACCGTGATCGATGTGGTGATGGTGAACGCCCCGTAATTGCCGCTGCCGAGGCAATTGATCTGGGAGGCACCCGTGGCAATGGCTGCTGCAAATGTAGCGCAGGGAGAGGTTTCGGAGCAGGTGGTGCCGCTCCCGTTGGCGGACACCCACGCCACGTTTTGCGCCCGCACCGGGCTTGCCAAAAACAACAGCGCCATCGTGAACAACGAGGCGCAAAGCAGAATGATTTTCCTCATGACCTTGCTCCAAATGGATTGAGTTGACGACATTTGACGCGACGGCAAACGCGCGAGCGCAGCCATGGCTATTCAACCACGGCAGGTCACTGAGGGGCTAGGGTCAACGTCCGGGGTCCAACAAGGGCGTGTCGGCCCCGTCTGTTTTACTTCAGCGTGAAGCCGCTGGTCACCGGCGTTACTCCGTCGCTGGCGTTCCCGGTCAGCCGGTTATTCCCGTAGGAGTAGATCGCGCCCCCGCTCGTCGCGGAAAGGCCGGTGACGTTGGACATCACCGTCGTATCGGTCAGGAACACGAGGCCACCCGAGCCTTGCGACAGGATACCGCTGCCGCCATTGATCAGCGAGGAGCTGTGATCGATGACAATTGCCGTGGTCGAT
Organism: uncultured Alphaproteobacteria bacterium; assembly: GCA_963721135.1. Classification (GTDB taxonomy): domain Bacteria; phylum Pseudomonadota; class Alphaproteobacteria; order Rhizobiales; family Xanthobacteraceae; genus Bradyrhizobium. The sequence continues at coordinate 171,320 of CAVRIB010000020.1, read as the reverse complement.
CCTGAGGTATAGGCGGAGATGCCGTTGACCTTGCTGTTGGCCACGGTGCTGTCCTTGATATGAAGCAGGATCGAACCGGAGCCGCCGGTGCCATTGGCGAAGATGCCGTAGGTATTGTTCTCCACCTTAGTGTTTTCAATCACGGCACGTGCACCACCCGATCCCGATGGCTGGATAATGATGCCGCCCCCGCTGCTACCGTTACCGTTGTTCTTGATGACGCTGTCGGTCACATGGAGTTCAGCCGTGACGCCGCTAGGTGGAGTGAAATTGATCCCTGCAGAACCCGTCCAATTTTAAATCACGCAATGTTCGACGAACAGGGCAGAACCATTTACGAAAGTGACATCAGAGAATCCACTATTGAGTCCATTTATATTCAGGTTGCGCAGCGTCACGACAATTCCCGGGCCATTTATTATTACATTATAAACTCCCGCCGAAGTGCCAGCGCAATCGATGGTTATGGTCTTAGTGATATTAATGCCGAATTCAGTGATGCCCCCCGAATTTCCGCCTTGGTCGACGCAAGTTACGAGGCCCCCGGAATTCGTCGCAACGACGGCATCAAAGAGGGCGGCGCACGGAGCCGAAAATGTGCAGGCGGTGCCGCTGCCGGTTCCTGAAACAAAACTATGATCGTTTAGGGCATGAGCGGGCGTGGCAACGGCGAAGCCCAAAATGATGCCGAGACAGGCGAAAACAATTCCAATGCTTCTCATAATTGCTCTCCCTTTGCTTTGAGTCGAAATGCTCCGAACCCGTCGGTGCGATGCGTGAGTGTGACATCGGAAAGAAACCGGAGGTCAGCACCACCAAGCCTATGACAGTTTAAGGAGGGGCTCTACGCCACATTCAAAGTCTGCGATGACCGTTGTGGGTCAAACTGAGACCTCAGGGCGCATCCGAGCCACTTCCGTTCTTCCCCCAGCAACAGACATTAGGCGACCGCGGCAGCATGTCGGTTTCGTGCCGATATTGTTGCAAAAGTCCCAAAAGACGCGGCAGCTAATTTTCCGCCAAAGAACGAAACAAGCGACAATCGCCGATCAATAGGCCTTTAAACCCGTTGCCAGAATCACCTATGAGTTTGACGCCTGGCGACATGGTCCCACACATCATTTTTAATCGCGGCACCTACGGGTCGGAGAATTTGAGCCCCACCTCGCAAAAAGACTTTTGCAACAATATCTGCCAAAAGCGGAAGTGGCCGCCAACTTCGGCGGCCACCGCGTCATACCCGAAGCCTATTGCAGTGCAGTTGTGCCGGTGAAGGTTCCGTTGGTGCCGTTAGCGCTCATCTGGTTGTTGCCGAAGGAGATGATCAACCCCGAACTCGCTTTTACCCCCGTGCCGTTGCCGCCGATCGTCGATGCGCCGACATTGACAACCGAACCAGCCGTACCGGTCTGAATGCCCACACTCAAATTGTCGACGATGCTCGATTCCTCGATCGTGAAAAACACCTGGTTTGCCGCCGTAAGTACGCCGTCCACTCCGTTTTCTCCGACCACGCTGCCACGCATCGTGCCGGCGACGACGCCACCGGCAAATTCGACGCCATGAGACGAATTTGCCACTAATTCAACCCCGTTCAACGTCACCGATGCGATCTGATTATTCTGGGGGGCAACAAAGACTCCGACACCGTTACCGAAGATTTGGGAATTTGACACTTGCAGGAGGCCGCGACCATTGGTCGGTACAAATACGATCCCCGTACCGCCAGAATACCCTTGAATCATGCAGTCTTCGACGATCAGAGTGCCGCTGGCGAATGGGCTGGCGGTGATTCCAGCATTGTTGGTGGAAAGGCCGTTCAGGGCAAGATGGCGGAGAATGATAGTGGCTGCGGCGATGGGGGTGGTGATCGTGATCCCTGAAGCACTGGAGCTGACGATGTTTCCCACGTTGCCAGTGCCACAATCGATGGTGAGCGAACCGGTGATGGTGATCGGGCCATAGATGCCACTGCTGAGGCAGTTGATCTGGGAGACGCTGCCTTTGTTGTAAGCGCCCTGGAAGGTGGCGCAGGGGGAGGCTTGGCTACAGGCGTTACCGTCATTGCCGGTGGCGGACACCCACAGCACGTTCTGCGCCCGGACCGGGCTGGCGGATATCAGCAGCGCCATCGCGCAAAGCGTGGTGAACAATAGAACAAGCTTTCTCATGACCATATTCTCCGAAGAATTGAGTTGATGAAAATTGATGCGGCGGCAAACGCGCGAGCGTAACCCGCGCGGCTATTCAACCACAGCGGACTGCTGCTCGGCTAGGCCCAGAGTCCGGGTTTGGGTCTTGGCCGTTTAAAAACACCCTTCCCGGGGGAAGTCGGTGAGAAGGCAGGAGCGGTTCGGTCTCAGGTCACGAGCGCAGCGATCAGCGGCTTGGTCCCGATGATGTTCATGACCCGCGTCAGGTTGTAGGCCAGAACCGAAAGGGCCATCTCGGCGGCCACTTTTGGAAGCGTTTTGGTCAGGAAGTGCGTCGCCCCCATACGGGCTTTCATCGTGCCGAACGGGTGTTCGACTGTCTCCCGCCGCTGCCGCATGGCCTGGGGGTTGTTGTCGAGGCGCCTCTGCACCTCCTCCAGAACGTGCTCATGCTCCCAGCGCGTAATCCGCCGCTCCTTGCCGGTCGTACAGCCAGCTTTGAGTGCACAGTCGCGGCACGCATTAGGTCCTGTGGACAGTTATCGCATCCATAGGATGATGGCGGCAAGGGTAACGACAGCCTGATAGTTCCGCGCTGTTTTCTCGAAGCGCGTTGCGACGCGCCTGAACTGTTTGAGCTTTGAGAAGCAGCACTCCACGAGATGGCGCTGGGCATAGAGATGTTTGTCGAGGGGATATTTGAGCGCCCGTGACGGGTTGTTGGGAATGACAGCGAGCGCGCCCTTGGCGGCGATGGCTTTGCGCAGATGATCGGCGTCATAGGCTGTGTCGGCCATGACGACCTCGGCAGGAAACCCCTCGATCAACGCTGCGGCTTGTGGTGCATCGCCCTTCTGACCTGCCGTCAGCGTGAAGCGCACCGGACAACCCAAGCCTCGGACGGCCATATGTATCTTGGTGCTCAGGCCGCCGCGCGAGCGGCCGATCGCCTGATCTTCAGACCCCCTTTTTTAGCCCCGGCAGCATGCTGATGAGCTCGGACGATGGTGGAATCGATGATCAGATATTCAAAGTCCGGATCATCGGACATCGCCTCGAATATCCGATACCAGACGCCCTTGGTGCTCCACCGGCTGAAGCGCCGGAACACGCTGTTCCAATCGCCAAACGCCTCCAGAAGATCGCGCCAAGGAGAGCCGGTACGCACGATCCAAAGCACGCCCTCCACAAACATCCGGTTGTCGCGCCCGGTGGAGCCTTTCTGGTCAGGCCGACCTATAATCAGGGGCGCCATCCGCTCCCAAGCAACGTCGCTCAAAACCAAACGATCCATCACACCCAAGGCCGCCTCCCCAAAAGCAGCCTTGAATCTGATTTGCTGATAAAAGGGAATCCCGAGAGTCCACAGGACCTAGTCCAATAGCGCCGTAGCTGCTGCCCAGCCTCCTCGTTGGTGTAGTGGTAAGTCAGCTTTTTGCCAGCTGGACAGCGATACGCATCCTCGTCGCTGAGATAGACAAAGTCCTGTTTGCCAAAGCGACCCCGTGCCTCAAGACCTGATGTCATCGGCTTGGGAAGCGTCACTGCAATTCCAACGTTGTCGCAGGCAAGGATTTCCTCGCCGCTATAATAGCCCCGATCAGCAACGGCTTCGAGTTTTTCGACACCGAGGACATCCTTTGCACGAGAGGCCATGCTGGCGAGTTGTGCCCGATCCGAGCCGCTGTTCGTCACCTCATGCGCCACAATCAGATGATGTTCGGTATCGACGGCGACCTGCACGTTGTAGCCGACGATGCCGGAGCCGCGCCCGCTGGTTGCCATCGAACGGCTGTCGGGATCGGTCAGTGGGATTTGCTGGTCAGGCGAAGCCAGCATCTGCCGCTCATAGACCGCAAATTTGCCCATAGCCTCCTTCACCTTAACCAGCTTCTCCTTGAGCCTCGTCACCCTCGCGGCCAGCGCCTCCGTCGGCTCCTGCCGGTCGGCGGTGTCAAGTTGGCTCAGATACCGCGCGACGCTCTCCTCCAGCTGGGCACGCCGCCGTTCTACCTTCGCCCGCGTGAAGTTCCTGTCCCGATTGTTCACGGCCTTGAACTTGCTGCCGTCGATGGCGACGCTCGCCGTTGTGAGAAGCCCCATCTCACGGCAGAGCTCGACAAAGCGGGCACATACCTTGCGCAACGCCAAGCCATTGTCTTTGCGGAAGTCCGCGATCGTCTTGTGATCGGGCGCGAGCCGGCCCAGCAACCACATCACCTCGACATTGCGTCCGGCCTCTCGTTCCAGCCGCCGGCTCGACTGAACCCGGTTCAGATAGCCGTAAATGTAAAGCTTAAGGAGAACCGAGGGGTGGTACGATGGCAGACCTGTCGCCGCCGGCTCAACCCCATCGAAGCTCATCTCGCCCAAATCGAGCGCATCGACAAACACGTCGATCACGCGAACCGGGTTACTCTCGTCAATGAAATCATCAAGGCATTCGGGCAATAGCGTCCATTGCCCGCGATCCGCCTCCTCAACGAAGCGCCTCATCAATTCCCCCATAGAGTCACGGGAGAACCATAACAGCGGCATCGCGTTTTTACACAGCCAGGGTCAAAACCAGACCCGAATTGGGCCTTCTGCGCCTTGTCCGCTTTCGCCCGGTTAGCGACCAGATAGCGGACATCGCGGGATGTCTCAAACGTGCCGATAGTGTTGCAAAAGTCGTTTTGCTGAAGGTGTCAAAAATTCTGAGGGCCGCAGGCGCGTTTTTCATGTAGGAAACTGAGGGACCTCATCGCCTCACGCTAAACTCATAGGCGACTTCCGTAACGCGACTGAGATTATACGAATCACCGATCGCTTCGCGTTTTAAGGTTTCACCAAAAATTCGGCCCGATGCAACTTTCGACTTTTGCAGCACTATCTGCCAGAACCGGAAGTGACGGAGACAAGCCATGCCAAGAAAAAGCCGCCCGAAGGCGGTTCTCCAAGCGCGAGGTCGTCGTCATGAAAGAGGCCGCCAACATGGGCGGCCTCCGCGTAAAAGCACAAGCCTATCGCAGTGCCGTGGTGCTGGTGAAATTCCCGTTGGTGCCGTTGGCGCTCATCTGGTTGTTGCCGAAGGAGATCAGGGACCCGGATGAGGCAAGTACCCCTGTGCCGTTGCCACCGATTGTCGATGCGCCGACATTGACAACCGAACCAGGCGAAAAGGTCTGTATGCCATTGATCAGATTGTCGACGATGCTCGACTCTTCGATCGTGAAAAAGACTTGGCTCGCGTTCGTGACTACGCCGGTCTGTCCGTTTTCTCCGACGACGCTGTCACGCATCGTACCAGCGACGACGCCACCGCCAAAATCGAGGCCATTATTCGAATTTGCTACCAGCTCAACCCGGTTCAACGTCACCGACGCGATCTGACCGTTCGCCGGTTGAACGAAAATTCCGATAACGTTGTCGAGCAACTGGGAATTCGACACCTGCAGCAGGCCGCGACCGCTTTGTGGTTCAAAGACAATTCCGTTACCGCCGTGATACCCATACATCATGCAGTCCTCGACGATCAGCGTGCCGCTGAAAAATGACTGGGCGTTGACTCCGCTGATGGAAGCGTTGCTGGCAAGACCGTTCAAGACAAGATGGCGAAGAATGATGGTAGTTGCGGCGGTTGTGTTGATCTTAATCGCTGAAGCACTGGGGCTGGCGATATTTCCGACGTTGCCGGTACCGCAGTCGATAGTGAGCGACGTGGTGATGGTGACGGGGCCATAATTGCCGCTGCCAAGGCAATTGATCTGGGATGCTCCGACGTTGATCGCTCTTTGGAAGGTGGCACATGGAGTGGTCTGGTCGCACGTATTGGCGTCGCTCCCATTTGGAGAGACCCACAGCTGCGCCATAACCGGGCTGGCGGAAAACAACAGCACCATCGTGAAAAGCGAGGCGCAAAACAGAACGACTTTTCTCATGATCTTGCTCCAAATGGATTGAGTTGACGACATTCGACGCGGCGGCCGCGCGCAACCGCGTGGCTATTCAACCACGGCAGGTTATTGAGGGGCTAGTGGATCGCGTCTGACATTTGAATCCGGGAGGGGATTCCCTCGGACCTGAATGCATGCGAGACTGGCGCATGCGAACCGGAATATCCATCACTCTCAAGGCCGCTGATCGCCGCCGACTGAAGGCTCTCGCGCGGGATCGCAACGCCCCCCACAAGCATGTCTGGCGAGCTGAGATCGTCCTGTTGAGCGCGGACGGTGTTGGCACCAATGAGATCATGCGCCGGACTGGCAAGTCGAAGACCTGTGTTTGGCGCTGGCAGGAACGCTTCATGGAGGCTGGTTACGACAGCCTCCTGTACGATAAGACGCGCCCCTCGCGCATCCCGCCGCTGGGGTCGGTCGTCACCGAACGCGTTGTGACGCTTACCCAGGCGGCCCCGCCCACCGAGGCGACCCACTGGACCTCCGCCATGATGGCGAAGGTCGTCGGCATCAGCGCGAGTTCCGTCCAACGCATCTGGCGCGCGCACGGCCTGCAGCCGCACCGGGTGAAACAGTTCAAACTCTCCACCGATCCGCGCTTCGTCGACAAGCTGCGCGAAGTCGTCGGTCTCTATGTCGATCCGCCCGCCCACGCCGTCGTCCTTTCGGTCGATGAAAAGAGCCAGATCCAGGCGCTCGACCGCACCCAACCTGGCTTGCCAATGAAGAAGGGTCGCGCCGGGACGATGACCCGCGACTACAAGCGTCACGGCACGACAACACTGTTCGCGGCCCTCAACGTCCTCGACGGCACCGTCATCGGCCGCAATATGCAGCGCCATCGGCACCAGGAATTCATCCGCTTCCTCAACACCATCGAGGCGCAAGTGCCGGCGCGAAAGCAAATCCACGCCATTGTCGACAACTACGCAACCCACAAGCACCCGAAGGTACGCCAATGGTTGGCCCGGCATCCCCGCTGGACCTTCCACTTCACGCCCACATCGGCATCCTGGCTCAACGCCGTCGAGGGCTTCTTCGCCAAACTCACAAAGCGGCGATTGGAACGCGGCATCTTCGGTTGTCGACCTGCAGGCCGCGATCAATCGCTTCGTCATCGAACACAACGCAGAACCGAAACCCTTCGCATGGACTGCCGATCCTGACAAAATTATCCAAGCCGTCAGACGCGGGCACCAAGTGTTAGATTCCATCCACTAGCACTACTTTGGCACTTTAGGCTTGGAGATATGTGCAAGGAACCTGTTACAGTGAGGACATTGTCGGGGTGGAGGTCGTGCGAAGAGGTCGAGGATCGCTTGCCTGATGGCCGGCATGCTTGGTTGTGGTGGCGGTCCTGAGATTCTTTTTTTTCCGCCCCGCTGCTTTGAGGCGGCGGGATTGGAGGAAGGCGTAGGCGATCATCGTCATCAGCGCGTGTCGATGTAATCCCGTCCAGGATCTACCTTCGAAGTGGTCGAGCCCAAGCTCCTCCTTGAGCTGCTGGTGGGCCTGTTCACAGACCCACCTGGCCTTGATCGTGGCAGCGAGCGTCTTGATGGTGGCATCGGCCGGCAGGTTCGACACATAGTATTTTTGCTCCCCGGTCGACCGCCGCTCGCCGACGAGCCAGACCTCGTCACCAGGCATGCACTGCATACGGTTATTGAGCATCCGGTGCTTATGGCCATCCGCAACGCAGACACGGCGGGCCGTGAAGAGACATGTCAGCCGACCTTTGGTGCCCCGCCGCCAACTGACCCTTTGCCATTTGCCTTTGGCCAATAACGCTTCAGCAGAGACCGGTGGCTGATCAGGGATGTGGTATTTGCGGGGCTTTCCGGTCTTGGCGATTGGGAAGATCAGGGCAATGTCGGCGGGATAGACGTTCTGGCGCCGCGACAGACCCACCGCCCACAGCAGACCGCGCTCGCTCAGAGCCTGACGGAAAGGCCCGCTGGAGCCGTACCCTGAATCGGCAAGCACACAGCCGAAACGCACACCGGAGGCGATGACGCGGTCGATCTCCGCCAAGGCGATCTCTGGCTTGGTCCGCGCTGCGCGGTGCTCGACTGGAACGCCCGCACGCTTCAAACGCACCGGATTACTCGTCCAACTCTCGGGAACGAAGAGACGTAATGCCACCATGACCGGCACTTCACCCCGTGCAAGCGTCAGCGACACCAATGATGTCCGCATCACCGCCTTCGCTGTTGCAGCATGAAATGCTGCCCTAATAGCTCGGACGCGGCCTGAGGCCTGTCGTGGTTTAATGCGGAGGCCGCCTCGGTTGGCGGCCACTTCCGTGAAAATGACCCATCTGCGACAAGCCTATCGCAGCGCAGTGGTGCTGGTGAAATTCCCGTTGATGCCGTTGGCGCTCATCTGGTTGTTGCCGAAGGAGATCAGGGACCCGGATGAGGCAAGTACCCCCGTGCCGTTCCCGCCTATCGTCGATGCGCCGACATTGATAACCGAGCCAGCCGAATTGGTCACAATGCCATTAGCCAAATTGTCGACAATGCTCAACTCCTCGATGGTGAAAAAGACCTGGCTTGCGTCGGTGAGTACGCCCACATTTCCGTTTTCTCCGACGACGCTGTCACGCATCGTCCCAGCGACGATGCCCTGACCACCAAAAAAGAGGCCGTCAACTGTATTTCCGACCAACTCAACCCGGTTCAACGTCACCGACGCGATCTGGTTAGTCGCGGGCGCAACGAAAATTCCGTTGGTGTTGCTGAAGATTTGGGAATTTGACACTTGCAGGAGGCCGCGGCCATTGGTCGGGGAAAAACCGATCCCAAAACCGTTAGAATGCCCATGAATCATGCAGTCTTCGACGATCAGCGTGCCGCTTAAAAATGAAGTGGCGTCAATTCTGTTTGCGAGATTGTCGGTGGAGAGGCCATTCAGGGCAAGATGGCGAAGAACGATGGTGGCTGCGGCGGTGGTGTAGATCGCGATGCCGTTGGCGCTGGAACTGACGATGTTTCCGACGTTGCCGGTGCCGCAGTCGATGGTAAGCGACGTGGTGATGTTGATCGGGCCGTAGAGGCCGCTGCCGAGGCAGTTGATCTGGGAGACATTGCCCTTGTTGTAGGCTCCTTGGAAGGTAGCGCACGGGGCGGCCTCGGCGCAACTATTGGCGTCGCTACCGTTGGGCGAGACAAACATCACGTTTTGCGCCCGGACCGGGCTTGCCGAAAAGGACAGCACCATCGTGAAAAGCGAGGCGCACAACAGAATGATTTTTCTCATGATCTTGCTCCAAATGGATTGAGTTGACGACATTCGACGCGGCGGCAAACGCGCGAGCGCAACCGCATGGCTATTCAACCACGGCAGGTTACTGAGGGGCTACGGTCGCCTGGCAGGCTTTTGCGGCGATTGAATTAGCCAATCTCTGTTTTTACTTGAGTGCGAAGCCGCTGGTCACCGGCGTTACTCCGTCGCTGGCGTTCCCAGTCAGCCGGTTGTTCCCGTAGGAGTAGATTGCGCCGCCCCCCGCCGTGGAAAGGCCGGTGATGTTGGACATCACCGTCGTATCCGTAAGGAACACGAGGCCACCCGTGCCTTGCGACAGGATACCGCTGCCGCCGTTGATCAGCGATGAGCCGTGATCGATCACGATTGCCGTGGTCGATCCCGCCGTGTAGGCGGAGATGCCGTTGACAGTGCTGTTGGCTACCGTGCTGTCCTTGATATGAAGCAGGATCGTTCCTGTGCTGCCGGTGTTGTTGGCGAAGATGCCGTAGGTGTTGCCCGTGACCATCGTCCGTTCGATCACGGCATGTGCAGAACCCGATCCCGAGGGCTGGATAATGATGCCACCGCCGCTCGCTGCGAGGCCGTTGTTCGCGAATACGCGAGTCCGTGATGGTCAATTGGGCGCCCGCAGCAGTGGGGGCGAACAGGACTGCCTCCCCGGGAGATGCGGTGAAATTCTGAAACGTGCAATTCTCGAAAACCACCCTGCCGCCGAGGATTTGAACGGCACTACCCCCGCCTGCTGCTCCGTCGAAAATGACATGGCGAAACGTAACGACCGCAGAACCTGGGTTGATGGAGACTGCAAAACCGCCGCCGCTTGTGTATACAACGCCCTGGCAATCCAACGTGAAAGAAGTCAACGGTACTAATACTCTCGGTATAAGGCCCGGCATTCAGGCAGCTAACTGCGCCTCCGGTTCCAGCGGCGACTAGCGCTTGGCCGATGCTCCGGCATGGGGCAGCAAGCGTGCATGCATTTAGATCGCTTCCTCCACCCGAGACAAAAGCGGTCTTTGGTGCCGCATAGGACGGCGAAACAGATGCGACGCACAACAGGGCAGCGGCGATGGGACCGGCAACCAGATTCATGAGCTTTTTCATACCAAAACCCCTATGTGAAGATGTTGATGTGAAGGATCAGAGCAGCCAAAGGCTACCACAGGTTTGAGCGATGAAGACGAAGATCGCGCAGGACTGTCGCCGCACATCACGCGGCTCCCGAAGGTCGAGGCGTTGCATGCGTGCCTACACCACGAAAGAGAAAGCCAAGGTTATCGCTGGGTTCGGCGATGTGGGACCGCAGGCGATGTCCGCTCTTCATCGCATTGCGGAGTCAAGTCGGACATCGCGGCATGTCCAAAAAGTGCCGATTTTGTTGCAAAAATCGGTTGCGGCGGATGGATGCCCGTTAGCTATTCGGCTGCGGGCAGCCGGCTTTGATCTGCCGACCCTGATGCGCTCTACGCAACTCCAACGCTACGCGATGCACAGAGCCTGAGGGGGCGGCGGTCGCGCGACCAGCGATGCGAGCCGTCTCAGGTTCTGAGCGATGGCGGCCAGGACAAACTCATCCTGGGCACCTCGCGGGCCACGCAGCCGGAGCCGACCAAGCTTCAGGATGCGCTTCAGGTGCGCAAACCGCATCTCGATCTTCTTGCGTTCACGTCGCGACTGCTCAAAGCTTTCGCTACCAGCAAACGACCGGGCAACGTCGCGGGCATGCTCGTGGATGTCGCGCGGGATCTTGCGCGCTGGTTCTTTGGGACAGCACTGCGGTTTGAGCGGGCATACATCGCAGTCGAGCTTGCTGGCGCGATACAGAAGTGTCTTGCCCTCGTGCACGGTGCCGCTCGTCCCAAGCCGCTTTCCGCCCGGGCAGTGGTAGACGTCGCCGGCCGGGTCATATCGAAAGTCGCTACGCGAGAAAGTGCCATCATCCCGCTTCGATTTATCGAACACAGGGATATGTGGCGCGATGCCCTTTTCCTCGACCAGCCAGTTCAGGATCGGAGCCGCCCCGTAAGCGGTATCCCCGACAAGCCGCTCTGGCTTGAGACCAAAGCGCTCTTCGGTCCGTTCGATCATGGTCTTTGCTGCGCCGACCTCGGCCTGGCGAATGGCGCGGGATGCCTCGACATCAACGATGACACCGAACTTCACGTCGATCAGATAGTTGTCGGAGTAAGCAAAGAATGCTGGCCCCTTGTGAGCCCCGGTCCACTGCGCCGCGGGATCGGACGGCGAGACGAACTTCGGGACAACGTCGCTGGCCGCACCCCACGCCGTATCGTCAAGGGTCGCCAGATACTCCTTCACAGCGCGGCTGGACCTCGCCGGATCGCGATCCCTGCGCCAATCCTGACCCGCGATCGAGCGTTGCTTATTGGCGTCGGCCTGGATCAGGCTCGCATCCACGGCAAAGCCTTCGCCACCAACCAGACCGGCCGCGATGCACGCCTCGACGATCCGTTCGAACACACGACGCAAAACATCTCCCTCGCGGAAGCGCTCGTTGCGGGCACGTGAGAACGCCGAATGATCCGGGATAGCATCCTCGATGCCCAGCTTGCAGAACCAGCGATAGGCAAGGTTCACCTGTACCTCACGGCAGATCAGCCGCTCCGAGCGGATCGCAAAGACATATCCTATGACCAGCATCCGGATCATCAGTTCCGGATCGATCGACGGACGGCCCATGGACGAATAATGAGGTGCAAGTTCGCTGCGAAGCCAGGTCAGATCGAGAGCGGCGTCGATCTTCCGCACCAGATGATCTTCAGGAACCGCGTCGCCAAGACAAAACTCGTAGAACAGCTGACCTTGGTCACTCTTCAGACGGCCCATCATGGCTCGACCTCGTCGCGATTCGCCTCAACACAACGGAATCACCGTTCGCGGTCTGTCTCAACTGACTTTTGCAACAAAATCTGCCAATAGACGACTTCGGCGAAGACGGCCTTTCCGGAAAAGAAAGGCCGTCTCTGTTTTTTTGGCAGGTCAAGTTGGTCGCAACTATTGCAACGCCGTGGTGCTGGTGAAGCTGCCGTTGACGCCGTTGGCGCTCATGTGATTATCGCCGAAGGAAATGAGCGAACCGGACAAGGACTTCACGCCCGTGCCGTTGCCGCCAATGGTTGACGCCGCGACATCGACGTTCGCGGCGGCGGAGGCCGTTCCGATCCCGATACCCAAATTGTCGACGATAGTTGACCCCTCGATCGTGAAATAGACGCCTCCGGCTGAAGACCCGACAAATCCGTTACCGGTGTTACTGGCGATCGTGCTCTGGCGAAGATCTCCGGCGACGACCCCTGCGCCCGCCAGATCCAGCCCGTCACCCGCGCTAAAGCCGATTATGTCATTGACGAAGAGGACGGAGGCGATCTGACCGCTTGCGGGAGCGACGCTGACCCCGATATTGCTTCCGGCAATGATCGTGTTCACCAAAGCAAGCCCAGCCCGGCCGCCTGGGGAACCAGTATTCGGGGTAAACAAAACTCCGTACCCTTGGAAGCTACCGAACGTGCAATCATTAATGAGCAGCTCACCGCCGGGAAGGTTGATCGTGACCACGCCACTGGCGTTGGTGGCAGCTCCTTTGCCGATGCTGAGATTACTAAGAACAATCTTGGCGGAAGAGCTGGCATTTATATTGATCGTAGCGGTGTCGCCGCTGCCTAAGGTCATGTGGGCCCTATGTCCCTCCAAACAATCGATGGTGAGCGATCCGGTAATGGTGAGCGTTGTTGTGGAAAACACGCCGCTGTCGAGGCAATGGATCGAGTTTTCGGGAGGAGTGATTGTTGCGTAGGCGCGTTGGAACGTTAGGCACGGCGAGGCTTGAGTGCAAGGGTTCGAATCGCTTCCAGTCGTCTTCACAAAAGCTTGGGCGTGAGCCGGGCTGGCCGGAACAACAAACGCCATGGCACACAGGTAGGTGCAGAACAGAACGAAATTCCTCATGATCATGTTCTCCGAAGGATTGAATTGATGGAAATTGACGCGGCAGCAAACGTGCGAGCGCGCCCGCGCGGTTATTGAAGCACGCCAGGACACGGACCAGTTAGTTCAAAAGTTCGGGTTGGGTCGTCAAAAGCTGCCCTGACGGGCCTGAAACGCGACTATCGCGGTAGGGACGCGAGTTACCTCGCGCCCACCGGGTCATCGGGGGCAGTCGCCCGCCCCCGATTCCCACAGAACGTGGCGTGCGGATTTACCGCACCACGCTCTTCGGCAGTTGGTTCACAGCACTGCTAGCATCTGCAGCTTCCCGTATGGGAGACGCAGTTTTGGTTTCAGCAACGGAGTCCGCTCTTTGATTTGGTGGAAGGCGTCCCAAGTGAGGCCACGGCCCGCCCAGCTGCGGCTGCACAACATCTTGCGCCAGTAACGTTCGACGACCCGATAGACTTTTACGAGGCTCCGGAGATTTCCGGCGACGCCGTAGTAAGCATAGTGGCCGCGCAGGACGATGTTGATTTCACCGGCCTGGTCACTGATCGTTTGATGTCGTATTCGCTGCATTAGCTCTTGCAGAGACGTAAGGCTGCGCCTTAGCCGAGATTTCTCGGTGCGCATCCCAACCTTGAAGTTACCTTTTCGGTTTCGCGTACAATAGAGCGTCAGACCCAGGAAGTAGATGGTTTCCGGGCGATTCCTGCCGCGTTTGCCCGCGTGTCTTTGCGCGAACCGACCAAACTCGACCAATTTGGTCTTGGTCGGCTCCAGAGTGAGGCCAAACTTCCCCAACCGGAGACGCAAGGCATCCTGTACGCGGATGGCATCCGATCGATATTGGAAACAGATCACAAAGTCATCGATATAGCGTACCAGTCGGGCTTCGCCCCGCAACCGGCCCTTCACCACGCGTTCGAACCATAGGTCGAGAACATAATGAAGGTACACGTTGCTCAACAGCACACTAATTGATCCACCTTGCGGGGTTCCCTGCTCGCTCGGATGAACCGCTCCATCTTCCAAGACGCCCGCTTTCAACCAACGCCGGATCAAACTGATCAGACGCGGATCGCCTACTCGATGTTCGACAAACCGGAGTACCCAATCATGATTGAGACTCCCGAAGAAGTTCTTCAAATCCGCCTCCAGCACCCACCCCGTCATGCCGCCGGCGATGACCTCATTGAGGGTCGCCAAGGCGTGATGGGCGCTGAGCTCTGGCCTGCCACCGAACGAGCAGGGCAAGAAGTCCCGCTCGTAGATGGCGGACAGCACCTCAGCCGTGGTGCGTTGGAGCGCCCGGTCGGCGACAGTTGGAACCCCGAGGGGGCGCTTCTCCGTCTTGCCAGGCTTGGGGATATAGACCCGCCGAATGTTGGGCGCGCGATATCCCTGGCGGTGAATGGATTGGAGCATCGGCTCTATCCAACCCTCGAAGCTCTGCTTCGCCGCCTCCACCGTCTGACCATCCACCCCGGCGGCGGATCGCTTCGGAATCTTTGATAGATTCTTAAGTACCCGGTCGCGCGTGATGTGATGGGCCAGCGAGGTGAAGCGGAGATTTGGCTCCCTTCGAGCTTTCACTGCTATCTGTTCAAGTTTCGTTTCCATGGTCAGCTGATCTTCTCTTTGAATAGAAGGCCGTAACTCCCGTTGAATGGAGCCCATGTCGCCCAAGAACAATTCAACTACCGCTGACCGCTTCCCCATGTGGCCGGCTTTCCCGTCCTCCGAGTACTATCAGTCAGTATGACTTCCATTCGGTCGTCAGGCCTTTCTAACCTTGGCGGCTTGTCGGGCCCTACAAACTTGCGTTTGAACCGGATGGATCTCCCTTGTTCACGTTGCTTCCTTTGGTTGCATGCTGGCGGTACGAACCCCGGGAGCACCTCAGGCCGCTCGCGAAGTCGCGGCCTTTGATTCCGCCTTCCCCTTTACGGGATAGGGTCAGCTACTCCGATCACGATCGATTTCGGGGCTATTTTCCCGTTCACTTCATTCCGGCCTACAACCTCCCTGTCTACGCTTCGCAGCGGCCGTTACCGGACGCCACGCAAGACTCGGTTCGCGGCTGCTCGCTAGGCTTTGCCGCGGCCGCCATCTCAGACGGCAGACTTCAACGCGCTTGCAAGGCGCAACCCGCACAGATCCGTACGGGCCCAATTCGAGCATACGGCTTGTATGGGGCTTTCTTTGTCAAGGGGGCGTCACGCCATTTTGGTCGTGCTTTGCATTCCATTCTTTTGTTCGACCCGCGCCGCGAGCATTCTTCCGTCCCGACCGCATATTTCCATCGCCGTCGCGCGCAGCGGCGGTCAAGGACGGCGCTTCTTCAGCGCCGCCGAAGGCTTGTCCTTGACGGACGCGAGCACGGCGGCAGGCTGCCGGCGATCGGGTGGTTGGCCGCGCGATGATCCGAGGGGAGCCTGCCATTGGCCGCGATCAATCGCGCGAACCACGCTTGTATTCGGTTGAACCCGTATGGGGTCCCGACCATGAAGCAGTCATACGCTTCTGCGGGCAAGGCTCCGAGGCGGCGGGTCCATTCTCTCAGCGGCATTGCAGCCATAGCCGAATGCGGATTGCCGCCACCTCGGATCGTCATCGGCTACCCGGCGCATCAAGCGCAGTCAGGTGCCGAACCCTGTTTGTCCTTTCTCGTTCTAGAGTGTTGCTCACGCCGCCGGCCGCAGCTCGACACCGTCCGGCACCTCGCCGGTCGTGACCAGGCGCCACAGCGCGATCAGCAGCTTGCGCGCCAGTGCCACGATCATCGTCGTCTTGCGCGCGCCGCTCGGCCCCTCGGTCCGCGTGCGATACCACTGCGCCAGCGCACTGTCTTTCTGGAACATCAGGAAGCGCCACGCCAACTGGATCAGCCCACGTCGTACCCGCGCATTGCCGGCCTTGGCCAGGCCCTTCTCTCGGCGTTTCAAACCGCTCTCGTCGGGCGATCCCGTGAGCCCGGCGTAGCGCGCCACCGCTCTTCGATCTCGAAGCTTCCGCGACAGGATCTCCCGCACCAGCATGTCCGCCGTCTCGATGCCGATACCGATCACCCTGGCGAGCAGCCGCACCATCGCATGCGGCCCTGTATCCGGTGCCCGCTCGAGCCGCTCGGCACGTGTCTTCTCGATCGAGCTGATCTGCTCACGGACCAGTGCCAGCCGTGCCATGTCGCGCCGGAACTCCTCGATGATGTTCGCCGGCAGGCCCGTGCCCTCCGCTGTCCGCAGACCTGCCAGACGCTCTGGCGCCTTGCGCAGATGCGGCTTGAATCCCCGGATCCCGAGACGGGCGAGCGCACTCTTCATGCGGTTGGTGATGCGTGAGCGCTCGTCGACAAGGCTCTCGCGCTCGCGGCTCGGGCGCCTCGCATCCTCCTCCTCCATCGTCGGGATCGCCACCATCCCGCAGTGCCCCCGCTCACCGCGCAACCATCCCAGGAATACGCGCATCAACATCGCCGCATCCAGACGATCCGTCTTCGCCCGCTTGCGCTCGCGTGACACCGCAACGCTTGCCGAATGGATGACATGCGCCTCGATCCCACGAGCAATAAGCCAGCGCGCCAGCCAGAAGCCGTCGCGGCCAGCCTCATAGGCCAGCGCGATCCGGCTGATCGGCCGGCCAGCACGCACCGCCTCGTTCCGCCACCGCTCGATCAATCGTAACAGTGCCGTCGCATCCGGCTCCAGTTTCTTCAACGGCTGGCGCTCGACGCCGGGAACAACGCCGCTCACCAGCCAGCTCGCCTTGCTCATCTCGACGACCACCACCAAGGTCGAGATCGGATCAAACGCGGTCAGGCTTCGGCTGAGATCATTGACTTGGGCCACGGGGCAACCTCCATCGGTTCGTATGGACGATGAAGGTGCCACGACCTCCGCCGCCCGCCCCATAGCTTCTCCCACCTTGGGTGTCTGACGGCGAAGCGCCTCTCTGGCCACGGATGAAGGATTCGCGGTTTCGGGAGCCAGTCGTCGGCCAACCGCTTGATCCGCTCCCAGGTCATCCGATCTTTCTGGCTCCGCCACCGTAGCGTGCGCCGCCAGAGATTGGTGACGTGGAAGAGGAACGCGGTCAGTGTCGGACCGTTTGTCGGCACCGCGTGGTAGTTGAAGTAGCCGGTGACGACCTGCTGCAACCATCTTCCCTGCTGGGGAATTGGCTGATGCATGCTCCGTCGCAGTTCCTGTTTGATGGCTTGCAGCTTTGCCCGCATGCGGTCGCGCCGGGACTTCCGTTTGATTTGGAATTTGCCCCGGCGAGTTTTGCTGCAGATAAAGGTGAAGCCCAGGAAGGTGAAGGTCTCCGGTTTGCCGAGCCCGCGCCGCTTGCGGTTTTCCGCCGCGAAGCGTCCAAACTCGATCAGCCGAGTCTTCTCCGAATGAAGCGACAGTGCAAACTCCTGTAACCGCTTACGCATCTCGTCGAGGAAGCGCCGGGCGTCGCTCTCGTGCTCAAAGCCAACAATGAGGTCGTCGGCGTAGCGCACGATGATCATGTCGCCCGCAGCCTCACGCCGTCGCCAGCGCTCGGCCCAGAGGTCGAGGACGTAATGCAAGTAGAGGTTGGCCAGAAGCGGTGAGATCACCGATCCCTGCCCGGTCCCCTTGTCACTGACCGTCACGATCCCGTCTTCCAGGACGCCTGCCTTGAGCCATTTCCGGATCAGGCGGATGATGCGTCGGTCGCCGACGCGATGTTCCACAAACTTGATGAGCCACTCCTGGCTCACCGTGTCGAAGAACGAGCGGATGTCGGCGTCCAGTATCCAGTTCACCTTTGTGCTGGTAATCCCGACCATGAGCGCATCCATCGCATCGTGCGTGCTGCGTCCGGGTCGGAACCCATACGAGAACCCGAGGAAATCTTCCTCGTAGATCGCGCTCAGCACCGCAGCCGTGGCCCTCTGGACGATCTTGTCCTCAAGGGCGGCGACCGCGATCGGGCGTTGCCGACCATCCGCCTTGGGTATGTAAACCCGCCGCGACGGTAGTGCCCGATACGCTCCCCGATGGACGCGGGCATGCAGGTCCTTGAGATTGCACTCAAGGTGCTGCTCGTAGTCCCGACATGTCAGCCCGTCCACTCCAGGTGCAGCATTCTCCTTGAGTTCAAAGAATGCCTCTTCGAGGTGATCGATACTGACGTGGTGGAAGAGCGCGGTGAACTTCTCCTTCTTCCTTTGCCTTGCAGCTTGCCGTATGCGCTCCAGCGCCTGGGACACGCTCACCCGGTTCTGCGCCCGGCGCGTGCTTTGCTGGCCCGCATTCCCCTCGGCCTCCGCCCTTGGCTCCGCCGGCTCCGCGGCGGATCGCTCCGCCTTGTTCGTCGGCTTCCCAGCTACTATGGCGGAGTTCGACTTCCCCGCGTCCGTGCATCATCGGCTACGGCTCCTCGCCTTCCCGATGCGGACCAGTCCGGCAACATGGCCGGTGGTCAGACGTGGGATCTCCCGGTTCCCGAGCAAAGAGCGTCCGCACATGCCAGTGTCTAAGACCACGCCGGGTCGTCTGGGCGCTCGCGCTATCGCGCCCATCCGTGTTGCCTTCCGTCACCGGAACGACGTCGGCACCCAGGATGAGGGTACTTTCGCGGCTCAATGGCTGGCCTATGCGCTCCCCTGTCAACGCTTCGCCGATGCCCTCGCGGTCACCTGCGCATGACTCGGGGTCGATGCGGTTCGCTACTCCTTCATCGTGATGGACTTGCACCATCTACTCCTTGCCGGTCTCCCGGCGCACTCCGATTTACCCCTGAAAGCAGACATCAAGCGGACATCGCGGGAGGTCCGAAAAGTGCCATGTGTGGACGGCTCCGGTTTGGCAAGAGCTTCACGGCTTTGCGGCATTGGTCGGTGCAGCCATGTGTTCGGCCTTTTGATGCGGTTCACATGACCGCTGGCCATAATGCCCTCCGCGGATCAGGTCCCGACCAACACCTCGCATTCAAGAATGCCTTGGCACATGTGGGTTGTCCTGATCGCCGGATCGACCGGCTCTGCTTTACGTGCTGTTCGCCCTCCCAACCTTCACATCACGCCGGTTGTCCGGCGCGATCTCTTTTATCGCGCAAGCGCGACGGGTTCCTTGTATTGCTCGCCCCTTGCCATCATGGCCCAGACCATTCGAGCGATCTTGTTGGCGAGCGCGATGGCCGCAACCTTGGTCGGCCGCCTCGCCAGCAAGGCCGTGAGCCAGGGCCGATGTTTGGTGCCATGGATCTTGGCGTAACGGATGACAGAAAGTGCACCGGCCACGAACAGGCCGCGCAGATAGCGGTCACCTTGTTTGCTGATATTGCCGAGCCTGTTCTTGCCTCCACTCGAGTGCTGCTTCGGCACAATACCGATCCAGGCCGAGAAGTTGCGCCCTGATCGGAAGGACTTTGGATCAGCAACGGCTGCGACCAAAGCAGCGGCCAGCACCGGGCCGACGCCGGGGGCTTCTTCGAGCCTCATGCTCATCTCACTGGAACGGTGCCAGGCCCTGATCATCCGGTCGAACTCCAGAATTTGCTCTTTGAAGCTACGCAATTGTGCCCCGAGAACAGCGAGACAGGTGCGGGCTATGTCCGGCACCCGCTTGTCACTTGGATCAGCGACGATATCGAGCAGTTCCTCAACACCCTTGCGACCGACCGCAGCGACAATTCCAAACTCGGCAAGATGGGCGCGTATCGCATTGATCACCGAGATCTGCTGACGCATGCACAGATGACGCGTGCGATGAAGTACCATGCCACTCTGCTGCTCCAGAGTCTTGGTCTCAACGAACCGCATGTTGGCCCTGGTGACAGCTTCGCAGATTGCTTCGGCGTCCGCCGCATCGTTCTTCTGCCGCTTGACGTAGGGCTTCACATAGGCCGGTGGGATCAACCGCACGGTGTGACCCAGTGCCTGCAGCTCGCGCGACCAGTGGTGCGCCGAGGCGCAGGCTTCGATACCGACCAGGCATGGTGACAGCTTCTGGAAGAACGCCAGGACGTAGCGGCGCTTCAATTGCCGGCGAACAATCACCTGGCCGCCAGCATCAACGCCGTGAACCTGGAAAACCGACTTGGCGATGCCGAAACCGATTATCGTTATCGTCTGCATGGCTCGCTCCTCTAAAATCGTGGGAGCCTCAACAGCGCCCACATCCATGGCACCGATGTGCCGGTGGAGGAGCCGTCCACAGCATCAACACCGGAAGTCGCCGCCCGCACCAATGAAAGAGGCCGCCAACTGAGGCGGCCTCCGCGTCAAGCCAAAAGCCTACTTTAGCGCTTTGGTGCTGGTGAAATTTCCGTCGCTGCCGTTGTCGCTGATCTGGTTGTTGCCGAAGGAAACGATGGATCCCGACGAGGCAAGCACCGCCGTGCCGTTGCCTCCAATCGTCGACGCGCCCACCTTAACGGACGAGCCAGCGGAATTGGTCAGGATGCCATTAGCCAGATTGTCGACGATGCTCAACTCCTCGACTGTGAAAAAGACTTGAGTTGCGGACCCAAGGACGCCGTTATTTCCACTTTCTCCGACGATGCTGTTCCGCATCGTTCCAGCAATGACGCCGAGACCGGTGAGTACGAGACCATCAGAATTTCCTAACATCTCAACCCCGTTCAGCGTCACCGAGGCGATCTTTCCGCTGGAAGGTTGAACTACGATCCCGTTCCCCCCATTGTTGATGACCTGTGTGTTCGATACCTGGAGGAGGCCGCGACCGCTTTGCGGTGCGAAGAAAATTCCGCCTCCAGTAAATGCTTGCACCGTACAATCCTCGACAGTCAGCGAGCCGCTCGCAAAGTTCGCCGTGAAAATGCCCTCGGCGGCAGTGCCATTGCCATTCACGTTCAGATGGCGAAGAACGATATTGACCGGGGAACTGGTATTGATCGTGATCGCGAAATTACCGCTCCCGTCATTAAACACGGTGCCAGTATTGCCGGTGCCGCAGTCGATCACCATCGATGAGGTTAGGGTGAAGGCGCCATAGTTGCCGCTGGTTAGGCAGTTGATTTGAACAGCGCCGCCCCTATTGATGGCTCCCTGGAAAGTAGCGCATGGTTGCGCCAGCTGGCAGGTGTTGGCGTCGTCTCCCGTGGCAGATACCCAAAACACCTGCTGCGCCAGGACCGGGCTTGCCGAAATCAGTAGCACCATCGTGAAAAGCGAGGCGCACAACAGAACGAGTTTTCTCATGATCTTGCTCCAAATGGCTTAAGTTGACGACATTCGACGCGGCGGCAAACGCGCGAGTGCAACCGCGCGGCTATTCAATCATGACAGGTTACTGACGGGCTAGTCTCAAAGTCCGGGTTGGGTCAACAACGGTCCCGGCGGCCCCGAAACGCCACTTCCGGTGTTCCCCGAACAACGGACATCATCCGACCGCTCCGGCACTTCCGAAAAGTGCCACAGATCGGGATAGGGGGGAGCCTTGCGGCTCCACCCCTCCCACACCACCGTACGTACGGGTCCGTATACGGCGGTTCGAGAAGTTACGCTAACGCGCATCGATCAGGGACGGGAGACCGAGCGATTTGAAGTGGGCATTGGAAAGTCCCACGGAGAGGGCTTTGCTCCGGGCAATATGCCATGGTCCACGGCCGCTACCGGCCGTGTTGCGCAATTCCCCCGAGACTCCCAGCGCGATGAGTGCTGCTCGACGACGTCCGTGGTGTTTTCCATTGGCGCCAAAGAGCGGCCCGCAATCGCAACCGGACCCAGCGAGTGAGGGCGATCAACACCTCGGGCGTTTCGCAGAAGCCGAAATAGCCGCGCCAGCCCCGCATATACGTAGCCAGCTCTTCCATTGTCGTCTTGATGCTGACGCCCTTGGCCCTTCGCGTGATCTCCCGGATTCGCTGCTTGAACCGTTCCAGCGATTTCGGCGCGATCGTGCGCTTGATGTCCGGACCAGCCGTAAAGCTGAACCCGAGGAACTTCCGTTCCTGCGGTCGCGCCACCGCACTCTTTGCCTCGTTTACCTTGAGCTTGAGCTTTTGTGTGATGAAGCGCGTGATGCTCTCCATCACCCGCTGACCCGCGCGTTCGCTGCGAACGTAAATGTTACAGTCGTCCGCATAGCGAACAAAGCGATGTCCGCGGCGCTCCAGCTCGCTGGTCGAGTTCGTCGAGTACGAGGTTGCTCAACAGTGGCGAAAGCGGTCCTCCTTGCGGAGTCCCTTCCACGCTCGGGCTGACCAGCCCGTTCTCCATCACCCCGGCATTCAGGAATGCCCGGATGAGCTTCAACAGCCGCTTGTCCTCGATGCGCTTGGCGATCTGGCCCATCAGTTTGTCGTGATTGACTTCGATCGAAGAACTTTTCCAAATCGAGATCGATCACCCATCCGTAGCCTTGCGCGATGTACTGCTGCGCTTGAGCCACGGCGTGATGCGCCGACCGACGCGGTCGGAACCCATAGCTGTATTGGGAGAACGTCGGATTCCATCGCCTCTGCAGAACCTGCATCACCGCTTGCTG
Source organism: uncultured Alphaproteobacteria bacterium (assembly GCA_963721135.1). GTDB lineage: Bacteria > Pseudomonadota > Alphaproteobacteria > Rhizobiales > Xanthobacteraceae > Bradyrhizobium. Next base: position 148,523 of record CAVRIB010000020.1, on the reverse strand, counting down.
GATAAAGCGGTCCAGCACGGTTGGGATGCCAAGCTTTCGCACCCCTCCGCCATCCGGCTTCGGGATTTCCACCCGCCTCACCGGTTTCGGTTCGTAGGTCCCGTTCAGCACTTGCTCCCGAATAGCCGGCCAGTGCTGCTTCAGGTAGTCACCGAGTTGATCGACCGTCATCCGGTCGACGCCGGCGCTACCTTTGTTGCCCCTCACCTGCCGCAATGCTTCCTTCAAGTTTGCTCGTTCACATATGTCCTCCATGATACGACCTGTGTTGGCTGGGCGTTCGGGTTCATGCCCCACCGGGAGCGATTCGATGTCTTCCCGTCCCGCCTGCCGGGCTTCACCCGTCGGCGCCGATGAGAAGTCCAGTCTCAACTGGATGTTCAGCCGCTTGTCGCTCTCGAGATTCATGTCCTACTTGCCTCTCCTCTCGTTCGGGCCTTCAGTCATCGTTCCCGGCTCAGCCTATCTGTTGCCTCCACCTTTCGGCGACGGAGTGCCTCACTAGCCTTGCCGACGACATGACCTAATACGCCCTCTGCTGACTTCTGCCCCGCGGTCAGAATGCCTCGCGGCATTCTCAGTCGCCGAAGCGACACGGAGCAGATCTCCTGGGGTAAGTTCAGTCACCTTCCGTGCACAGTCGCCGGATCTACGCTTCGCATCCTTGATGGATATGGACTTCGCGGTAAGTGGCCCGCTCGTCCGACGCTCGCGCCTTGTACCCGGTTCTTGTCCATCGACTCGCACGTTTGCTCTACGCTTCCTTCAGACCTCACCTCGCGGCGATAGCCCTTGCGTTGTCACTAACCCTTCACCTCCATCAGGTTGGGTAGAGGACTTTCACCTCCAAGTTACTGAACATGCCCAGCACACCACTAAACCGCTCGCGCGGTAGTGCGCTGCGGCGGGCGGCTGGGCCAGTATCGGGAAGGGAGTGTCCTGTCTGAGGATGAGGGGTTGCCAACCTCACACAGACAGGAGCATCCCCCATGACCGACGAGGCCATGAGCCCATTGCGGCGACGCATGATCGAAGACATGACGATCCGCAAGTTAGCGTCAAAGACCCAGCAAGGCTACATCCGCATCATCAAGGATTTTGCCGCCTTCCTCGGCCGGTCGCCCGACACGGCGAGCCTGGAGGACGTTCGACGCTTTCAGCTGTATCTGGCGGCGAACGGCGCACACATCTCCGTTCTCAATCACACCGTGGCTGCGTTACGGTTCTTCTTCAGAGTGACGCTCGGGCGTTCCAACCTAATCGATCACACCAAGTTCCTCCATGAGCCCCGCAAGCTGCCGGTCGTTCTTAGCCCGGAAGAAGTGGCGCGGCTGCTGGATGCCGCGCCGGGGCTCAAATACAAGGCGGCGCTGAGTGTGGCTTACGGCGCGGGCTTGCGCGCCACCGAGGTGATTTCGCTCAAGATCGGCGACATCGACAGCAAGCGCATGATCATCCGCGTCGAGCAAGGCAAAGGCCGCAAGGACCGCTATGTGATGCTGTCGCCGCATCTGCTCGAACTGCTGCGCGCCTGGTGGAAGGAAGCACGACCACAGGGCTGGCTGTTTCCGGGACAGAACCGAATGAGCCCGATGACGACACGCCAGCTCAATCGCGCCTGCCATGCCGCAGCCGATAGGGCCGGAATCGACAAGCGCGTATCGCTCCACACCTTGCGACACAGCTTCGCCACCCATCTGCTTGAACAGAACATCGATATCAGAGTGATCCAGGTGCTGCTCGGTCATGCCAAGATCGACAGCACGGCGCTCTACACGCGCGTCGCTACCAAGACGATCCAGCAAGTCATCAGCCCGCTCGACCGCATCACGCCGACGCAAGCCGAGCCGCCCGCCTGACGCGAGGCTTATCGTGTCGCGTCCATCGCTGGAGGTCGCGGACATCTTCCGCGGCCACGGGGCGGCATGGCGCCGGGCCAATGCCGGCCATGTCAGCCTCGGCCAGTTGAAGGTGATGTCAGCGATCGAGAGCTGCCGCACGGCAGCACTCGGCGGCCACGTCGCGCGCTGCGAGAACTGCGCACACACCCAGATCGCGTACAACTCCTGCCGCAACCGGCACTGCCCGAAGTGCCAGGGGTCCATGGCAAAGGAATGGCTGGCCGCGCGCGAGGCCGATCTGCTGCCGGTGCCGTACTTCCATGTTGTGTTCACTCTGCCGGCGGCCATCGCCGATATCGCCTACCAGAACAAGACCGTCATCTACGACCTGCTGTTCAAGACCTCGGCCGAGACCTTGACCACGATCGCCGCCGACCCCAAGCACCTCGGCGCCCGCGTCGGCATCACCGCGGTTCTCCATACCTGGGGCTCGGCCATGACCCATCACCCGCACGTCCACATGATCGTGCCGGGAGGCGGCATCTCGCTCGACGGCGAGCACTGGGTGGCGTGCAGGCCCGGCTTCTTCCTGCCGGTGCGCGTGCTCTCGCGCCTGTTCCGCCGACTATTCCTGGAGAGGCTGCTCGCGGCCCACAAAGCCGGCCACCTGAAGTTCTTCGGCGGTCACGCCGCTCTCGCCGACCCGCAGGCGTTCGCAGCCCGGCTGGCCCCGCTGCGCCGAACCGAATGGGTGGTCTACGCCAAGCGTCCGTTCGGCGGCCCACAGGCCGTGCTGGCCTATCTGTCGCGCTATACCCACCGCGTCGCCATCGCCAACAGCCGGCTGATTACCTGCGACCGCACCGGCGTGACCTTCCGATGGAAGGACTATCGCGCTGAAGGTCGTGATCGCCGGAAGGTCATGACACTCGCCACCGCCGAGTTCATCCGCAGATTCCTGATCCACGTCCTCCCGCCTGGCTTCCACCGCATTCGCCACTACGGCCTGCTTGCCAGCGGCACCCGCGCCGACAACATCGCCCGAGCGCGTGCTCAACTGTTGGCCGTTTCAAAACCTGAGGCCGCCAGCCCACCGCTGCCGCGCGTCGATGCCGGCAAGCCGAACCCGTGTCCATGCTGCGGCGGTCGCATGATCATCATCGAGGTCTTCCAGCGCGGTGCCACGCCACGGCATCGGCCGACCGCTCCACCTATCGCAATCAGGATCGACACATCATGACCACGTCACATCCCCGCAAATCCGATCGTCGCACTCGCTGCGCTCTCGACCGGCCACGGCAGAGCGCGTCCAGACATCCGCCTGTCGCCATCAAATCGTCCGACAATTCACCGGGTTCGACGCCACCGCGCCGCTCATCCAGCAGCCGTTTCACCGTCCACCGGCTTGCCGGAGCGCCTCGACTCCATTCACCCACCTCATCCGCGGCACTCAAATCCCCATAGCCCAAGCGCGCCACCCACGCCGCCCCTCCCGCGGTTTCCTTGTATGGGGCTTTTTTTGTCAAGGAGTTCGCCAGAGCGGCAAATCTTTTGTCCTTCGTCAGTTTCTTTGTTCGATCTCAAAGCCCGTTTCTTCGTCCCGACCCGCGGTTCGCTGACGTCGTCGCGCGCAGGAGCTGTCAAGGTTGGCCGTCGCGCCAACCTTGCGGCATGCTCCGAGCTTGCCAGGCCATACCTTGACAGCTTCGAGCACGACGGCACGCTTGGTGCGATCGGGATGACGATCAGAGGGGAGCCCGCTTTCGGGCGCGGATCAGTCGCGCCACAACCTTGTATTCGGTGGGTCCAAGGACCCGAACCATGATGCAGTCATACGCATCGGCAGCGAAGCTCCGAAGCGGCGGACCCATTCTCCCTTTCGGCATTGAAAGCCAAGGAAACACGTCGGGACTCCGCCACCTCGAACCGTCATCGGCGACCCGTCACCAGCGGACGGACCGGGCCGAAACTGTTGGGTGTCCTTCAGTGACCTCCGTTCATTATGCCGGCCGCAGAACGACGCCGTCCGGCACCACGCCCTCCCGCACGAGACGCCACAGGGCGATCAGTAGCTTGCGCGCCAAGGCCACGATCATGGTCTTGCGAGTGCCGCGGGCGCTCTCGGTGCGGGCTCGGAACCACTGCGCCAAGGTGCTGTCCTTCTGGAACATGAGAAATCGCCACGCCAATTGGATCATGCCTCGTCGAACCCGAGCGTTGCCGGAACGGGTCAGCCCTTTCTCCCGGCGTTTTCTGCCGCTCTCGTCGGGCGAGCCCGTGAGGCCGGCATAACGCGCTACGGCCCGTCGGTCGCGCATGCTTCGCGACAGTACCTCCTGCACCAGCATGTCGGCCGTCTCGACACCAACCCCGATCACCCGCGCCAACAGGCGCACCATGGCGTGTGGTCCATCACTGGGCGCTTGCTTGAGACGCTCCAGGCGAGCGTCCTCGATCTGCCTTATCTGATCACTGACGAGCCGCCGGCGCACCATGTCGCGACGCAGCTCAGCCAGGGTGTTGGGCGGGATCGGCTCGCCCTCGGGGGTGCGCAAGCCGTCAAGGCGTTCGGCGGCCTTCTTCAGCTTGGGATTGAAGCCGCGGATGCCGAGCCGGATCAACGTTGCTTTCATTCGGTTGACGATCCGACTTTGCTCTCCGACGAGGCTCTCGTGCTCGCGGTTGGGCCGCTTGGCATCTTCGTCCTTGATTGTCGGGATCGCCACCATCTTGCAGTGATCACGCTCGCCGCGCAGCCAGCCGAGAAAGGAGCGTTTGAGCAGCTCGGTGTCGAGCCGATCGGTCTTGGCGCGCCGGTGCTCGCGCGATACGGCTACGCTCGATGCGTGGATGACGTGGGCCTCGATGTCGCGCGCCCTGAGCCAACGTGCCAGCCAGAAGCCGTCACGGCCGGCCTCGAAAGCGACAGCGATGCGTTTGATCCGATGCCCTGCCTTCGCCGCTTCCTCTCGCCATCGATGCAGCAACTTCAGCAATGCGCTCTCGTCGACCGCGAGCTTCTTCAACGGCTGGCGCTCGACGCCAGGCACGATGCCGGCGACGAGCCAGCTCGACAGGCTCATTTCGATAACGGCGATCAGCGTGCCGTCCGGATCGAGGGGATTCGAGGGATCGGCTCAGATCGTTCAACTTCTGCATGGGGCGCTCCATCGGTTCACATCAGCAACGATGGATGCAATATCCTCGCCGCCGCCCCATAGCATCTCCCTTGGAGGTTTGCGTACGCCGGCCCCCGGTGCACGCCGCGCCACCGTCATGGGCCGGCATCCGCAAACCTTCACATTAGGTGACATTGCCACCCACCCAAGATACCGTTTTTACTAGCAGCATTTTGTTCGTCCTAGTGCAGCCTTCGCGACAGCATCAGACGCGCTGGCGGCCGCGACGGCCGCGCAGCGCATCATGCAGGCTGAAGATTGGCGCGACACACCCATCAAAGTCCGGATTGGTCTGCATACCGGGGCCGCCGAAGAGCGCGATGGCGATTATTTTGGCACCACGGTCAACCGCGTCGCGCGCGTCATGTCCGTCGCATATGGCCAACAGATCTTACTGTCGACGGCCACTGCGGAACTCTTGCGCGATCAACTTCCGGGTGGATTGACGCTGCGCGAGATGGGCGAGCATCGCCTCAAGGGCCTGATCAATCCGGAGCGCCTCTGGCAAGTCGTTGCACCGGGTCTGCGGCATGACTTTCCGGCCCTGCAATCGCTGAACGCAATACCCAACAATCTGCCTTTGCGCAGCACGAGCTTCCTCGGCCGGGACCAGGATGTGTCGCAGGTCAGGGATCTCTTGGAGACAACGAACCTGCTGACGTTGGTTGGCTCCGGCGGCATTGGCAAGACCAGCCTTTCGCTGCAAGTTGCCGCCAGCGTTCTGGACAGGTTCAAGGATGGCGTTTGGTTTGTCGAACTTGCGCCCCTGGCTGACGCTGCGCTTGTGCCGAGCGCCGTTGCTACTGCCTTGGGTCTGCGGGAGGAGCCAGCCAAGCCGCTGCTTACGACGTTGCTCGACTTCCTGTGCCAGAGGCAGTTGCTGATCATCCTCGACAATTGTGAGCATTTGGTCGAGGCCTGTGCCCACTTCGCAGACTTGGTGCTGCGAACTAGCCATGAGACGCGCATTCTCGCGAGCAGCCGCGAACCCCTTACAATTGGCGGAGAACTCGCATGGCGAGTGTCGCCACTACCAACGCCTGATCCCAAGGCGCAGACATCCGTCGTGCAACTGACACAATTTGCCGCCGTGCGACTGTTCATCGAGCGCGCAAGGTTTGCCAACGCCTCGTTCCAGGTCACAAACGACAATGCGCCCTCGGTCTCTCAAATTTGCTGGCAGCTCGATGGAGTGCCGCTTGCCATCGAACTGGCCGCCTCCCGGGTCAAGGCCATGCGGGTCGAACAGATTGCCGAGCGTCTCGGTGATCGCTTCCGTCTGCTGACCGGCGGGAGCCGTACCGCACTGCCACGCCAGCAAACACTGCGAGCGGCCATCGATTGGAGCCATAGCCTGTTGCCGGAGGTTGAACGCGTGATGCTGCGTCGTTTGTCGGTATTTTCCGGCGGCTGGACGTTGGAAGCGGCGGAGGCGGTATGCGCGGGTGATGACGTTGATTTAGCGGAGGCGCTTGATACGCTCACGCGCCTTGTCGACAAATCGCTCGTCATCCTGGACGACCTCGCAATCGAGCCGCGCTACCGCATGCTCGAGACAATACGCCAATACAGCCGTGAAAAGCTGGTTGACGCGAAAGAGGTCGAACAGATCGGCGACAGGCATCTCGCGCTCTTCGCCGGACAGGCCGAGTGGTTGGAGCCGCGTTTCTATTACCCCGATCAACTTCAGTGGTATGCGAAAACAGACGCCGACCTCGATAATTTTCGCGCGGCGCTCGAGCACTCACTTTCGCCAACGCGGGTGCACGACGGGATGCGTCTGGTCAACCCTTTGCACCGCTATTGGGTAGCCCGCGTTTACTGGCGCGAGGTAAATGGCTGGTTGAAACGCCTCCTGTCGGTATCAGGAAGCGACGACCGCAACCCGCTTCGTGCGCGTACGATGTTCGCGGCCGGGCATATCACCAACTATTATGAGCCGGCACAGGCCCGAAGTTTTGCCGAGGAAAGCCTGCGCCTCGCCCGATCACTCGACGACAAGGAACGAATGGTCGATGCCCTGTGGCTCATGGGCCGGTTGAACCATCCGAAGTTGGACGGCGCTGCTGCCCCGTATTTCGAGGAAAGCATAGAACTCGCGCGTGCGATCGACTACGTTCAAGGCGCTATGCACGCCTATTACTCCTACGGCGTCTACAAGATCGGCGTTGGCGAACACGAAGCGGCAAAGGCGCTGCTGCGTGAAGGCATCATCCAGGCGGAGCGGATGGGGGGCGACGCCACGCTTCTCGGACTGTGCACGGGGAATCTGGGACTATTGGCGATGTTGCATGGCGATTTCGTCGAAGCCAAGTCGCAGCTCGACAAGAGTTTGGCGCTGCATAGAAGCGCGGAATTTTTCGCCGGCATCGCCGAGTTGCTCTGGCTTCAAGGCAGGCTCGCCCTGCGTCAGAACGATTTTGATCCGGCGCTTTACCATTTCAAAGAGAGCCTCGCGCTGTATCGAACATATACAGCCTCGGTGTGGGTTACGAGAAACCTGGCCTATATTACGATTTTGAATGTTGCGCGAGACCAATTCAAAATCGCTGCGCAGTTGGTGGGCGCACTCGACGTACGCGACAAAGCGCTCGCTTCGATCAATGCACACCTTGGCTCGCGCGCTTCGATCGCTGAATACCAAAGCGCAGTCGAGAAGCTCCGTGCTGGAATGCCAGCAGCAGCCTTCGACGCCGAGTGGAAAGCGGGCCACGGATTGATCGTAGAACAATCGATCGAGATTGCGTTGTCGTAGATGCAAGAGTTGGACGCATCCTTCTGCGCCGAAGGAAGCAAGTTCCGGCGACGGGATGGCGGGGGTTAAACGATTTCAGGCTAAATGTCCGCTCCGGGTCCAGGCCGTGTGGAAACGTTTTTCGTACCCCCATAACTGCAAGTAAGCGGGCGTGATGGACCTCGACGCGATCGGCTGTGCCTATTTTTGCTGTATCGGGTCTGGAGTCAATCCGGGCGCAGCCTCGGGCCATGCTGAGCGACCCTAACGGTCTCACAGCGGGCACCATGACGCGCTCCTCAAGCCCGGATCGCCGCGAGGAACGGTTTGATACCGATGATGTTGATCACGCGCGTGAGGTTGTAGGCGAGCACGTGCAACGCCATCTCAGTCGCCACTTTGGGCAGCGTCTTCATCAGAAAGTGCGTCGCCCCCATCCGCATCTTCAGCGTGCCAAACGGATGCTCAACCGTCTCGCGACGAGTACGCATTGCATCCGGATTTCTGTCCAGGCGCGCCTGCACAGCATCAACAACATACTCGTCCTCCCACCGCTTGATGCGACGTTGCGGTCCCTTCGTGCACTGAGCCTTCAGCGCGCAGGTGCGGCACGCGTTGGTCCAGTAGTGGTGCAGGACCAATCCATTTTCCTCGTTCGTGAAGTGGTGGGTGAGCTTCTCACCGGTAGGACAAATGTAGATGTCCTCCTCAGCCACGTAGCGAAAATCCTGCTTGCCGAAGCGGCCTTCCGACTTCGCCTCCGATGTCTGGGGTTTTGGCAGCGTGACCGTGATGCCAGCCTCATTGCATGCGAGGATCTCCTCGCCTTTGAAGTAACCGCGATCGGCGAAGGCTTCGAGGTTTTCTGCCTCCAATGCCGCCTTCGCCTGGTTGGCCATGTTCGCAAGATGCGACTTGTCGGTGCCGACGTTGGTCACCTCATGCGCGACGATCAGATGGTTCGTCGTATCGACGGCTGCTTGCACATTATAGCCGACCATCCCGGAGCCGCGCCCGCTGGTCGCCATCGAGCGGGAATCAGGATCGGTGAAGGAGACCTGCTGATCGGGCGCGGCAAGCATCCCTTTCTCAATCGCTTTGAGGCGCTTCACCTCCTCTTCGAGCTTGATCAGCTTCTCCTTGAGCCGCGCGGTCCTGGCTACAAGCTCCTCCGAGGGCGCCTCACCAGAAGCTGTCTGGCGATCGGCGGTGTCGAGCTGGCTCAGATAACGCGCAACGCTCTCCTCGATCTGCGCCAGGCGCCGCTCCATCTTTCCCTTCGTGAAGTTGTTGTCGCGCGAATTGACCGCCTTGAACTTGCTGCCGTCGATCGCAACGCTCGCCTTCGCCAGCAGACCCATCTTGCGGCACAAGGCAACAAATTGCGCGCAAACCTTCTTGATGGCCGGACCGTTGTCTTTGCGGAAATCGGCGATGGTTTTGTGATCCGGAACGAGCCGTCCCGTCAGCCACATCACTTCCAGATTGCGGCCAGCTTCACGTTCCAGCCGCCGGCTCGATTGGACCCGGTTGAGATAGCCGTAGATATAAAGCTTAAGCAGCGCCGACGGATGATATCCCGGCCGGCCGGTCGCTGCCGGGCTGACGCCCTCGAACCCCAGCTCGCGCAGTTCCAGCGCATCGACGAACACATCGACCGCACGAACAGGATTGCTCTCGTCCACCCAATCATCAAGGCATTCAGGTAACAGCGTCGTCTGCTGGCGATCGGCCCCTTCAACAAAACCCTTCATCATTCCCCCGCGATTCAGCAGGGGAATCATAGCATCGGTCAGGTTTTCACACAGTCTGGGTCAAACCCGGAAAAACTCTATGCGAGAATAAGTGGTCCGTTCCTCTCCCAGAAGCGGACATTCGTTACGGTTCATTGTGCCCGGGAATGTCAGGGGTTGTCTCCGCGGATGGAGACCCCTCATCCGTCGCGGACTTCGGATAGCCGATGCGAAGCATCGGCGTCCTCTAAAAAACGGCGGCCGGAGGCCGCCTGCGGACACCTTCTCCCACAAGGGGAGAAGGAAAGAATACGCGGCGATCCATCTCCACTCGGCGGCGCAACGGGCTCCTACCGCGCCAGGCGCACCGCGCGATCGCCGACCATCTTCTCGATGGCGGCATCGCTGTAGCCGAGTTCGCGCAGCACCTCGCGCGAATGCTCGCCGACCCGCGGCGCGGGGCCGCCGATCGCGGCTTCATTGACCTCGAACCGCGCCGCCGGCTTCGGCTGCCGCACGCGGCCGACCATCGGCTGGTCGAACTCGGCGATGATGCCGCGCGCCATCACCTGCTCGTTGTGGATGATCTCGCCGCGGCGCAGGATCGGCGCGCAGGGAACGTCGGCGGCATCGAGCCGCTCCAGCCATTCGGCGGTGGTATGTTGGGCGATGTATTCCGCCATCTTGTTGATGCGCGCGGCGGCATTGGCCGACCGCGCTCCCAGCGTCGCGAAGCGCGGATCCTTTGCCAGTTCGGGATCGCCCGACGCCTTGCAGAAGCCCTGCCATTCCGAATCCGAAATGGTACCGGCGGTGATGTAGCCGTCGCTGGTCTTGAACACCAAATCGGGCCGGTCGTTCGGATCGGCGCTGGTCGCTTCCGCCCCGACCACCGTGTACTGCATCATGCCTTCCGGCCACAGATAGGAGATCATGACATCGAGCATCGCGACCTGGATGGTGTCGCCCCGCCCGGTCTTCTCGCGGGCGTAGAGCGCTGAGGCAACCGCCTGCGCGGTGAAGATCGCGGTGGTTTTGTCGGCGACGATGGTGCGGATCATCTGCGGGCGGTTGGTCACCGGCTGCGCCTGGATGTCGCAGAAGCCCGACAGGCCCTGAATGATCGGATCGTAGACCCGCTTCTTGACATAGGGCCCGCTGTCGCCGACGCCCGAGATCGACACGTAGATCAGCCGCGGATGGCGCTTGCGCAGTTCGTCGGGCCCGAAGCCGAGCCGCTCCATGGTGCCGGGGCGAAAATTCTGCACCAGCACGTCGGCCTGCGCGATGAGCTTGGCCAGCACCTCGCGGCCAACCTCGCTCTTGATGTCGATGGCGAGCGAGCGCTTGCCGCGATTAGAGGAGATGAACAGCGCCGAGAATTCGCCCGATTTGTCGTAGGTGGCGCGGCTGCGGCGGGTGATGTCGCCCGTGATCGGCTCGATCTTGAGCACGTCGGCGCCCTGGTCGGCGAGGAACATCGTCGCGAACGGCCCCGACACCACGCCGGTCAAATCCAGCACGCGGACGCCTTTGAGTGGTCCAGACATGACGTTTCCTCTTGTTCGATTGCTACGCGGTCGGCTCGACCATCCTGCCATGTTCGGGCGCTGCCCGCACCGCCTCGGTCATTCTGCGCTCGATCGATCCGCTCAAGCGCTCCTGGAGCGGGGCGCCGCGGTCTGCGCGACGATCTCATCCTCGACGTCGCGCAACTGATCCTTGCCGAAGAACATCTCCTCGCCGACGAAAAAGGTCGGCGAGCCAAAGGCGCCGCGATTGACCGCGTCCGTGGTGTTATCGATCAGCTTCTTCTTGACGTCGTCCTCCCGCGAGCGGGCGATCAGCCGGTCGATGTCGATGCCGGATGAAATGAAGGCTTCGCGAAAGACTTCCGGGTCATCCATTTTCTTCGGCTCGACCCACATGTGATGATAGGCGGCGCGGAAATAGGGATCGAACATGTTCTCGAAGCGGGCGGCCACCGCGCCGCGCATCAGCATCAGCGTGTTGACGGGGAAGAACGGGTTCGGCGTGAATTTCGTGATGTTGTGGCGGCGAATGAAGCGCCGCGTCTCCAGCGCCTGGTATTCGGGCTTGTTCCTGATGCCGCGCATCGATTCGCCCGGCGACATGTTGCCGGTCGCCTTGAAGACGCCGCCCAGCAGTACCGGGACGTATTCGAACTTCACGCCGGTGCGCTTTTCGATGTCGGGAATGACGAGTTCGGCGAGGTAGGCGTTCGGACTGCCGAAATCGAACTGGAACTCGACCTTCAGGGGGCTTGCCACCGGATTCTCCTCCTCCGTCATTTCGATCGCGCCTTGTGCAAACTATAGTTCTTTTTTGGAACTCGCAAGCGGCCATTCGGAATTTTCAGCCGTGTCGCAACATGGCGTATCTCTCGGGCATGAGAGCAGCGCGCCTTGCCGTGGGAATAATTGCGCCCGACGCCGCTTCAACCGCGGCGCGTCTCTTGCACTCGGCAACCTCTCAGGAACAGCGCCGCGCAGCTGCGCGCGCGCGCCGCGATCTGCGGACGCGACGGCAGCGGCACCCCGCCGAACATCGCCGCGCGCCGCGGCGCGGAAGCCATCATGCCGAGCAGCATGCCCGCCGCTTCATCGGCGTCGTCGAGCGCAATCGATCCGCGCTTCTGCTGCGCGCGCAGCCAGTCCGCAAGCGCCTTGGTCGTGCGCTGGATGGCGTTGGTGTAGAACACGTTAGCGAGATCGGAAAGCTTGCCGCACTCCTGCAGCACCATGCGCTGCAGCGCGATCACCTCTTCGTCAAGCGTAAGTTCGGCACAGGCGATCAGCGCCGCGACCAGCGCCTGTTCGAGGTCGGCGTGATCCGCCGCGCGCAGGCTGACGTTGGCGGCGAAACGGTCGAGGCGGTCCGATACCATTTCCTGGAACAGCGCGGCCTTGTTCGGCATCAACCGATACAGCGTCTTGGTAGAGACCCCGGCCCGGCGTGCCACCGTCTCCATGCTGGTCGCGGCGAAGCCGTGGCGCGCGAATTCGTGCCGCGCCGCCTCGTAGATGATGGCGCGCGTCTCCTCGTCGGGACGGACCTGGGGGCGGCCCCGGCTGCGTTTGTCTTCGGTGATGTCGATCTCAGCCATGCTTTTGGATGATGCCTGTCATTCCTTGACAGTCCCAAGGTAGGCGCTATTTTGGAAAACGTCAAGTTTCCTTATTGGCCGGTTCCGTTATCGGCCAATGTCTTCAGGAGCCAGCGCCATGACCGCTCAACCCACCACCCTCAAGATCGAACGTGAAGTTCCAACCGGCGAGGCAACCGGAGGCCTGCTGGCCGATGTGCCGAAGGCCGGCACAACGATACCGGCTCAGGCTTCGGCCTCAGCCAAAAAATTCAATTTCCGCAAGCTGTTAATGGCAGGCGCGGCGGCCGCGGTGCTGTCCGGCGCGGTCTGGTACGGCTGGGATTACTGGACGGTCGGCCGGTTCCAGGTGGCCACCGACGACGCCTATGTGCAGGCCGATAACACCACCGTTGCGCCGAAAATATCGGGATATTTGAGCGAGGTGCTGGTCGGCGATAACGAGCGCGTCAGGGCGGGCCAGGTACTGGCGCGGATCGACGCGCGCGACTTCAAGGTGGCGCTCGACCAGGCCAAGGCCGACGTCGCCGCCGCGCGCGCCGCGATCCAGAGCAAGCAGGCCCAGCTCGACGTTCAACAAGCTGTTATCGACGCCGCCAGGGCGACCGTCGAGGTCGACCGGGCCAGCGTCACCTTCGCCGCGCAGGAGAACAAGCGCTATAGCGATCTCGCTTCGACCGGTTTCGGCAGCGTGCAGAACGCGCAGCAGGCGCAGTCGCGCAATGCCGGCGCACAGGCCGCGATCGCGCGTGATACCGCCAACCTCGCCTCCGCCGAGAAGCAGGTCGACCTGCTCAAGGCCGAGATCGTCCAGGCCAACGCGGCGCTGGCACGCGCGGAAGCCGTCCAAGGCCAGGCCGAGCTCAATCTCGGCTACACCTCGATCATCGCGCCGATCGACGGCGTGGTCGGCAACCGCACGCTGCGCACCGGCCAGTTCGTGCAGGCCGGCACGCAACTGATGTCGCTGGTGCCGGTCTCCGGCGCCTATGTGGTGGCGAACTTCAAGGAAACGCAGCTCACCGATGTCCGCGCAGGGCAGAGCGTCGATATCGCCGTCGATACCTTCCCGGGAAAGATCGTGCACGGCCACGTCGACAGCGTCGCACCTGCGAGCGGCCAGGAATTCGCGCTGCTGCCGCCGGACAACGCCACCGGCAATTTCACCAAGGTGGTGCAGCGCATTCCGGTCAAGATTGCGCTCGACAGCAGCCCGCTCGAATTGCGTCCGGGCATGTCGGTCATCCCGACCATCGAGACCAGGTCGCAAGCGCCCGGCCGCACGGCGTTGGCCGCCCAGGAAAGTGAATGCGTCTTCCGGAGGGTAAGGCCATGTCAGGTCAGAGCATGTCAGCCTCGATGTCAGTGCTTCCGGCCGCCCGGCCCGGATCCGAACGCACGATCGTTGATCCCGATCGCGCCAGCGTGACGACCTGGATTGCAGTTATCGCGGCCATGATCGGCTCGTTCATGGCGATCCTGAACATCCAGATCACCAACGCCTCGCTGCTCGACATCGAAGGCGGCATCGGCACCGGCGTCGACAACGGCTCGTGGATCTCGACCTCTTATCTGATCGGCGAGATCGTCGTGATCCCGCTCACCGACTATCTCTCGAAAGTGTTCTCGTTCCGCCGCTACATGCTGGTGAGCGCGGCGCTGTTTGCGGCCTTTTCCGTCGCCTGCGCGTTCACCCACGATCTGCCGTCGATGATCGCGATGCGGGCCTTGCAGGGATTTGCCGGCGGCGTCCTGATCCCGATGGCGTTCACGCTGGTGCTGACCAAGCTGCCGAAGCCGCAACAGCCCGTGGGGCTCGCGATCTTCGCGCTGTCCGTCACCTTTGCGCCCGCGATCGGGCCGACCATCGGCGGCTATCTCACCGAGAATTACGGCTGGCAGACCATCTTCTTCGTCAACGTCGCGCCGACCATCGTGATGGTGAGCGCGCTGTACCTGACGCTGGAGCGGCAGCCGATGCAGCTTTCGCTCCTGAAGGAGGGCGACTGGGCCGGCATCTTCACCATGGCGGTCGGATTGTCGGCGCTGCAGACCGTGCTCGAGGAAGGCAACAAGGACGACTGGTTCTCCTCGCCCTTCATCCTGCGGCTTGCCGTCATTGCCGGGTTGAGTCTCTTGCTGTTCGTCTGGATCGAGCTTTCGGTCGAAAAGCCGCTGCTGCGGCTGCGCTTGTTGAGGCAGCGCAATTTCGGCTTCGGCACCATCGCAGTGACGCTGTTGGGCTTTGCGCTGTTCGGATCGGTTTACATCCTGCCGGCCTATCTCGGCCAGGCGCAGGGCTACAATGCCGAACAGATCGGCGCGGTGCTGGCCTGGACCGGCCTGCCGCAGCTCGTTCTGATCCCGCTGGTGCCGAAGCTGATGCAGCGGATCGACACCCGCTATATCGCCATCACAGGGCTTTTGATCTTTGCCTACAGCTGCTTCATGAATACCGCGATGTCGCCCGACTATGCCGGCGACCAGCTCTGGATACCCAACATCGTGCGCGCGATCGGCCAGGCCATGGTGCTGACGCCGCTGACCTCGGTGACGACGGGCGCGATCGCCCCGCAGGATGCGGCGGCGGCCTCCGGCATCAGCAACATGCTGCGCAACCTCGGCGGCGCGATCGGTACCGCGGTGCTGGCGACCGTGATCACCAAGCGCGAGCAGTTCCATTCCAACATCATCGGCCAGTCGGTCTCGCTCGGCCGCGAGGAAGTGCGCAACCGCATCGCGCAGCAGACGGAGTTCTTCATGGCCCACGGCGTGCCGGATCCGGCCGCGGCGCATCAGCAGGCGATCATCGCGCTCGGCAAGGCCGTGAGACACCAGGCCCTGGTGATGGGCTTCAGCGACACCTTTGCGGTGATCGGGGTCGTGCTGGTGCTGGCCGCCATCGCCGTCACGCTGACGCGCAAGGTGAAAGCCGGCGGCGCCGGCGCGCATTGAGCGGTCCTTCGCGTCGTCGGTGCCGACCGCCAATAGCTCCGATCAATCGTCCTCGTCAGCCGGGCGGCCGAAGAAGCCCCGGAAGAAATCGAAAGGCTGCTCGGGAGGCCTCGACACGACGATCTCTTGTTCCGGCTCGTCCTGGGCCTCGTACCTTCGCGGCCTCATCCTGGGCGCGGCGGCTTCTCGCGGCCTCCGCTCGGCATAGCGCCTCGCGATTTCGGCCTTGCGATCTGTCGCCTCTCGCGATGGAGACGGCTTCTGTACCGTTCGTTCGGTTCGCTCGACCTGCTTCGGCGGCTGCGGCTCCCTTGCGGCCTGCTTCTCGGGCTCCGGCTGCGCGGCCGCGGGAACCGGGTCGGGACGAACCGCGGCAGGCTGCTCGGGAGGTGGCGTATCCTGCTTGATGACGGCGATGGACGCGGGATGATCCTGATCGGTAGCCTTGCCGATGGTCACCGCCGTCTGATCAGGCGCCCTCGCTTGCGCGGGCGCCGTCGCTTGCGCGGCAGCTTGCGTGTTTGACGCTTGCGGCGAAGCCGATGGCTGCGGTTCCGCGCGTGCCACGCGCTCGACGCGCGTCGGTCCCGCCGGAGTTTCCTTCATGGCGGTGTGCGTCAACATGACGCCGCCGCTGAAGCCGAAGGCGAGTGCGCCCACGACGGTTCCAACGCCGAGCAAATACGAGCCCAGGGAGAACGGCATGAATCACCTCAGCTGTAGGAGCCATCAAGGCACAACCTCGCCCTTGGGGGGCTTGCGGGTATGACGGGCGAGGTTGTGCAGGCGCATGTCCTCGACATGGCCCGTACAGCAACCGCATTTTCCGGACTTCGTTCCCCGCGAGAATGCCGCGGATCATCAATTGCGAAGGATCCGGCCGGTGCTGGAACTGCCCAAGGTGCGGAACACTTTCCGTTCCGGTGACGCGCGGAAATCAGGTCTGCGACAGCGGCGGAAAGCGCGGCGGGCGCTTTTCCATGAAGGCAGTCATGCCCTCCCGCCATTCTGGTCCATCGATCAGCATGGCAAGCGCCTCGAGCCCGATGTTGCGGGCCGTCGTCAGGTCGGCATCGCCGCACAGCCGCACCGCCATCTTCGATTGCGCGACCGCGCGCGCGCCGAGCAACCTGAACCGGCTCGCGAGCTCCAGTGCCGCCGGCATCAGCTCCGCCGCGGGATGGACGGCCGTGACCAGACCATGCGCCAACGCTTCCGCTGCGGTGACATGGCTGCCGAGCAATATCCATTCCAGCGCCTTGCCGCGGCCGACCAGCCGATGCATCTTTTGTACGGCGCCGGCGCCGGCCAGCGCGCCGAGCCGCACTTCCGGCACGCCGATTCTCGTGTCATCGGCCATCAGGCGAAAATCGCAGGCAATCGACATCTCGCAGCCGCCGCCGAGCGCAAAACCGTTGATCGCGGCGATCACCGGGATCGGCAAGGTCTCGATGCGGTCGAACAGCGTAGCGATCGGCTGCAGATAACGGTCGCGCAGCGCGAAGCTGCCCTCGCCGATGCGGGGATCGCCTTGCGTGAAATAATGCAGATGCGCGCCGGCGCAGAAGGCCCGGCCCTGCCCGGTGACGATCAGCGCGCGCGCCCCGCCCGCGACGCTCGCCGTCAGCGCCGCATCGAGCTCGCTGATGAGTTCGAGGCTGAGCGTATTCATCTCGCGCTCGCGGATCATGGTGACGAGCGCAATGTCGGCCTGCGGCCAGGTCAGCGTGAGCGCTGTTCCGCTGATAATCTTTGCGTCATCAACTGCGGGCATCGGCGAAATCCTTCCCGGTATCAGGAATGTTCAATTCGTCATCGCGGGCTTGAGCACCAGCCGCCCCGTCGAAAGGCCGGCTTCCACCCGCCGGTGCGTCTCGGCGGCGTCCTCAAGCCGATAGACGCCTTCGATAGCAGGTTTGACGCGGCCGCGCGCCACCAGATCGAGCGCGTCCGCAAGCTGCGAGCGCGACACGCCCTTGGCGCTCAGGATCGAGACGTTGCGCAGGAACAACTGCGCGGGATTGATCGTCATGAATTCGCCGGTGAGCTGCCCGGTCAGCACGATGCGCCCGCCATCCGCCACGCTGCGGCGCACCGCGGCGAATACCGGAGTGCCGACATTGTCGATGACGGCATCGACGCCCCTTTCCCCGGTAAGGCGACGCACTTTGGCCGAAAAGTCCTCACCCCGCTCGACGACGACGACTTCGTCGGCGCCCGCCTCGCGAATGCGCGCCACTTTCGCCGGCGTCGTCGTCACCGCGATCGTGAAGGCGCCGGCGAGACGCGCAAGCTGGACCCCGTGCAGGCCGAGCCCGCCGCCCGCTCCCGTGACCAGCACGCGCTCGCCGAGCCGCACGCGGCCGACGTCGCGCACCGCGTTGAGCTCGGTGCCAACCGTGCAGGCGACGATGCAGGCCTCTTCCAGCGTGACACCGTCCGGCACTTTCAGCGCGGCATCGGCATCGACGCACACGAGTTCGGCATAGCCGCCATTGAGCCCGGCGTCGCCGAGGAAGACGCGCTCGGGACAGGAGGTCTCGTGGCCGCCGCGACATTGACGGCAATGGCCGCAGACATGACTGTAGGTCGTGGTGGCGACGAGATCGCCGCAGGAAAGGCCGCGGACGTCAGCGCCCAATTTCTCAATCCTGCCCGCCACCTCATGGCCCAGGATGACCGGCAGTTCGACGTCGCGGCGGAACGTGCCGTTGCGCACCACGACGTCGTGGAAGCAGACCCCGCAGGCGGCGACCGCGATCCTGATCTCGCGCGGAAGCGGCTCGCGCGCCGCCACATCGGCGACGCGCAAGACCTCGGGTGGACCGGTTCTCTCGACGATGGCCGCGCGCATCAGGCCGGCAACGCCGCTCAGTTCGCGCCCAGCCAGCCGGAGATGATCTTCCACTTGCCGTTCTCGGCCTTCATGATCGCGCCCGACAATGCGCCGGCGTGCTGGGTGGCCGAGAAGGAGAGCGGCCCCATCAGGCCGGTATCGTAGCCTTTCATGCCTTCGAGCGCGGCCACGATCGATGCTTCGTCGCTCTTGCCGCCGGTGCGCTTGAGCACCTCGGCAAAGATCTTGCCGGCCTGATAGCCATGCATGCTGTAGGTGGTCGGCTTGGTATTGGGCTTGTACTTCTGCTGCGCCGCGAGGAAGGCCTTGACCGCGGGCTTGTCGGAATCGAGCGGCTCCATCACGGCAATCGCGATCGCGCCTTCCGCCAAGGGACCTGCAAGCTGGAAGGTCTGGGGATCGCCAAGCGCGTTGTGGCCGGAGAATTGCGGCTTCCAGCCGAGATTGTTGGCCTCGCGCATCACGAGCGCGGCGTCCTTCGGAATGCCGAGGAAGACGACATGCTCGACGCCCGCCGCCTTCGCCTGCGCGACCACGCCGCTGAAATTGGTGGTGCCGCGGTCGAACGGCAGCTTGACCAGCGGAATCTTGTCTTTGCCGAACCGCTCCTCGAGACCGGCCACCGCATCCTGGCCGAAATCGTCGTTCTGATAGATCGCCGCAACCTTGGTCTGCTTGAGCGTCGTGAGGATGTAGTTGGCGAGCACGAGCATCTGCACCCGCACCTCCGGCAGCGTGGTGAAGACGTCGCGGTTGACGGGCGTCGTCAGCGCATGGGCGAACGCGTAGGGAAACAGCAGCGGGGTCTTGCTCTCGGTGATGAACGGCAGCAGCGCCGCCGACGGCGCGGTGCCGGTGACGGCAAGCAATGCGGCGACCTTGTCCTGCTCCACGAGCTTGCGGGCCGCGGCGATGGTGCGCATCGGCTCGTAGGCGTCGTCCTCGGCGATCAATTGCAGCTTGCGCCCGGCGGCGCCGCCCTGGTCATTGACTTCGGAAAACGCCACCTCGACGCCGTCGCGCACGCTCTGTCCGAGCAGCGACAGCCCGCCCGAGAACGGGCCGCTCATGCCGACCTTCACCGTCGTCTCCTGCGCGCGCGCGGGCAGCGCCGTCATCACGAGCGCCGCACCCGCGACGAGGATCGCGCGCCGCGGCAATCAGCTTCTATCAGTTTGCTCTCTGCATGTTCGTCTCCTCTGTTTTTGTTGTGTTTATTGCCGTCTTCGGTCCGTCGCTCACCGCTCGAGCTTCAATCCGACCGCCTCGCGGTCCCAAAGCGTCTCGCGGTTTTGCTCAGCCCAGGTCTTGAGCTTGTACTTCTCGATCTTCTCGCTGGCGGTCTTGGGCAACGCCTCGATGAAATGGACGAAGCGCGGCACCATGAAATGCGCCATGTTGCGGTTGGCGAAACGCACCAGCTCTTCCTCGCTGACGTCGTGACCCTCGCGGCAGACGACGTAGATCATCACCTCGTCCTCGCTCAGCTCGGAGGCGACCGGCACGGCCGCGACTTCCAGCACGGAAGGATGCCTTGCGATCAGCATCTCGACCTCATAGGCGGAGATGTTTTCGCCACGCCTGCGGATCGCTTCCTTCTTGCGGTCGACGAAATAGAGATAGCCGTCGGAATCGAGCCGGCCGCGATCGCCGGTATGCAGCCAGAGATCGCGGGTGTCGCGCACGGTCGCCTCCGGCATCTTGTAATAGCCGGACATCATGATGCCGCGCTCGAGCGGCCGGACGCAGATCTCGCCGACCTCGCCGACCGGCAGCGGATCGTCGTCGTCGCCGACGATCTGAACCTCGGCCAGGCCGCGCGGCTTGCCGGCGGAAGCGCCCTTGCCTTCCGAATCCTCCGGCGTGAACATGGTCACGGCAAAGGTCTCGGTCATCGCATAGAGCGACGTCACCCTGATGCCGAAGCGTTCGGAAACGTCGCGATAGGATTCCCGCGACAGCGGAACGATCATCGCCTGGCGCACATTGATGCTCGCGGTCGCGCGGCGATGGCGGCGCCCGCAACAGGATGTTGGTCATCGCGCCCAGCGAATTGAACTGGGTGGCGCCGGCCGCCCTGATCTCGTCCCAGAAGGTGGTCACGGAAAAGCGCGGCGATACCGCCAGCGCGCAGTCCGACCACAGCGCCGCATAGCGCCGAATACCAGAGCGCGTTGCCGTGGAACAGCGGCAGGCAGGTGTAAAGCACGTCGTCCGGGCGATAGCCGAAATTCTGCGCCAGCGAGCGGCCGACGCCGTGGGCCTGCGAATGCGGGCTGATCACGCCCTTCGACGGGCCGGTCGTCCCCGACGTATACATTATATATTGCGGATCGCTGGCGAGCACGGCGTTGCGGTCGGGCTCGTCGGCCGGCGCGCCGGCGAAGGTCGCGAGGTCGAGGCAAGTCACGCCGCAACCGGCGAGCGTTCCGGAACCGCCGAGCGTCAGGAACGCGCGCACCCGATGGTCGCTGCCCAACGCCTCGGCGACCCGATCGGCCCATTCGGCGGCGACCACGACGCAACTGGAATCGGATTGCGTGATGAAATAGCGCAACAGCTCGCCGCGCGCCGCGGTATTGAGCGGCACCGTCACCGCGCCAAGCTTGCCGAGCCCCCAGATGGTCCAGATGAACTCCGGGCAGTTCGGCAGCATGACGGCGACGTGGTCGCCCTTGCGGACCCCGAGCTCGCGAAATCCACATGCATAGCGGTTGGAAAGATCGTGCGCGTCCGCATAGGAATAGCGCTGCTCGCCGAAGATCAGCCAGGTCTTGTCGCCGACGCGGCCGGCCTTGTCGGCAAGCAGATGTCCGATGGTGCGTTGTTTCAGCGGATAGTCGTGCATTGCACTAGACACCGAGATAGGCATCGACCAGTGCGGTCGAATGCTGGAATTCTTCCCGTTCACCCTCCATCACCACGCGCCCGTATTTGAGCACGTAGAGATAGTCGGCAAACTTCATGGCGAGCCTCGCATTCTGCTCGACCACGAGCACCGTGATGCCGGCCTTGCGCACCTCGTCGAGCTTGGCGAAGACCTGCTTGACGATGATCGGCGCGAGCCCAAGGCTGAGTTCGTCGGCCAACAGCAGTTTGGGGCGCCGCCATCAGCGCGCGGCCGATCGCCAGCATCTGCTGCTCGCCGCCGGACAGCGTGTAGCCGAACTGACGCTCGCGGCGTTCGATCGCGCGGAAACATCGCCATCACGCGGCCATAGTCGGCCGAGACGTCCTGGCCGCGCCGCACATAGGCGCCGATCATCAGGTTCTCGTTCACCGTCAGGTCCGGGAAGATGCCGCGCCCTTCCGGCACATGCGAGACGCCGCGCCGCACGATCTCCTCGGCCGCAAGACCGCCGATCGGCTCGCCCCGCAAGCTGATCGTGCCCGACGCGGCGCGCGCGATGCCGCTGATGGCCCGCAACAGCGTCGACTTGCCCGCGCCATTGGCGCCGAGAATGGCGACGAAGCCGCCCGCCTCGACCTTGATCGAGACGTCGCGCAGGGCTTCGACCGAACCGTAGCGCACGTTGAGATCTGGTCACCTCAAGCATCGAGCGCCTCGCCGAGGTAGGAGGACATCACCCTGGCATCGCCCAGCACTTGCGCGGGCGGGCCGTTGGCGATCAATTGCCCGAGATCGAGCACCACCAGCCGGTCGCACAGGCCGGACACAAAGGGCATGTTGTGCTCGACGACGAGAATGCCGAGGCCGAATTCCTGGCGGAGCGCGAGCAGGATCTCGCGCAAGCGGGAAATCTCGGCATCGTTCAGGCCGGCGATGGGCTCGTCGAGCAAGCAGGAAGCGGATGTCCATCAACAGCGCGCGGCCGAGATCGACCAGCTTGCGGTGGCCATAAGGCAGGCTGCCGACCCTCATCCCGGCGCTGTCGGCGATCCCCAGTCTTGCGAGCATGGTCGAGACGCGCTTCGCCGCCGAGCGCTCCTGGCGCCGTACATCGGGCAGTCGCAGCAGCTCGCCGAACAGGCCGTATTCGAGCGAGCAATGGCAGGCGACCAGAAGATTGTCGTGCACCGAGAGCTCGGCGACCAGTTCCGGGATGCTGGAACACCCGGCCGATCCCGCAGCGCGCCACGGCTGCCGAAGACATGGCCGAGAGCACGGTGTCGCCGAGCCGGACCCGGCCCCGTAGTCGGCCGCGTGATGCCGGAGATGCAGTTGAGCAGCGTGCTCTTGCCGGCGCCGTTCGGGCCGATCAGCCCGACGATGGATCCGGCCTCGAGCCCAAAGCTGACGCCTTTCAGCGCATGGATGCCGCCGAAATCCACCGATACGTCTTCGATCGCAAGATGCGTCATCCCGGCGATCTCCGCCCAGACGGCGCAGCCATTCCCCATAGCCCCTGGGGCATGAACACCATGACCACGACCAGCAGCAGGCCGAAGACGAGGCCCGGCGCATCCTTGATGCCGCGCAACAGCTCGGGAACGATGACATAGAAGGCGGCGCCGACGATCGAGCCGCCGATGGTGCCAAGCCCGCCGATCACCACCATGCTCAGAAACGAGATCGACAGCCCGACGCTGAAACTTTCCGGGTTGATGTAGCGCACGAGATAGGCGAACAGGCCGCCGGCGATCGCCGCATAGAAGGCGCTGATGGCAAAGGCCGTCACCTTGTAGCGGGCGGCGTGAATCCCGAGCGATCCGGCGGCGATCTCGCTGTCCTTGATGACGAGCAGCGCGCGGCCGGTGCGTCCGCGGCTGACGTTCCAGGCGCCGAACAGGCCGAAGGTCATGACCGCAAGCGTCAGATAATAGAGCCCGGTTGCGCCGACCTCATGGCCGGCGATGTTGGGGCGCCGCGAGCGCAAGGCCGCCGCCGCCGCCGGTCAGGCTGCGCCATTCGAAGATGATCTTCTGCAACACGACGCCGAAGCCGAGGGTTGCGATCGCAAGATAGATGTTCTTGAGGCGAAGCGCCGGCACCGCGACGATCGCCCCGATCGCGGTCGTGAACAGCGCGCCGGCCAAGCAGCGACAGCAGATAAGGCACTCCCGCCTTCTGGGTCAGGATCGCGGTGGCGTAAGCACCGACCCCGAAGAAGGCGGCGTGGCACAGGCTGATCTGGCCGGCATAGCCGGTCAGGAAGTTGAGGCCGAGCGCGACCAGCGCGAAAATTTCGGTCAAGGTCAGGAGATAGAGGCCGTAGCCGTTGACGCCGAGCGGCGCGACGCAGGCGAACACGAAGCAGACGCCGACAAACACCGCGCCCCAGCTCCACGATGTCCGCGGCGCCGACGCGCGGACGATGTCGGCCGCGGCGCTCATGCCTTGCGAACCCTGACCCGGCCGAAGATGCCTTCGGGCCGTACCGTCAGCACGGCGATGATGATGATGAAGGTGGTCGCGTCGGCAAACGACGGCGAGACATAGGCGCCCGCCAGATTTTCCGCGACGCCGAGCGCGAGGCACCCGAGAAACACGCCGATCAGGCTGTTCAAGCCGCCGAGAACGCCGCCCGCGAAAGCCTTGATGAGCAGCGCGCTCATCAGGTTGGTGTCGAGGAACAGCGAGGGCGCCACCAGGACTCCGGCGACCGCACCGACGAGCCCGCCAAGCCCCCAGGCAATGGCCGAGGTCCGCGTGATCGACACGCCCATCAGCCGCGCCACGGTATGGTTCTGGCTTGCCGCCCGCAAGCCCAGCCCGGTCCAGGTGAAGCGCAGAAACAAGGTCATCGCGATGATGATGACGAGTCCGACCGCGATGTTCACGACGCTGTCGACGGCGATCGGCACGCCGTCGACCACGAACGGCGCCGGAACGCGAAGGGCGAGGGAAAGGTAAAGGTCTGGTGGCCCCAGATCAGGCCGGCAACGCTGTTGAGCACGACATTGAGGCCGAGCGTGGCGATGATGGCCGATAGCACCGGGCCGCCGATCAACGGACGGATCACCACCTGCTGGATGATGATGCCCTGACCAGCCCGAAGACGATGGCGATCGACACCGCCTGCCACCAGGGAAGACCCAGGCTGTCCATCAGCCAATAGGCGAAAAAGGTCGCCAGCATCGCCATCTCGCCCTGGGCGAAATTCGCGATATCGGTGATGTTGAGCACGATCACGATCGCGATACCGACCATCGCGTAGAGACAGCCGGCCGCGAGTCCGCCGACGACTAGATTAGCGATCATGGCAAGGCGCCCCGCGCATCAACGCGACGAAGGAGTGCAGCCTTCCGATCGGCGAAGCGTTTGCGCCGTCCCGTTCTTCATGATTTTCCTCCCGCTTTTGCTTTCTTGTTCGGCGCCCGCACCGGGCCCGTGAACGCCAGCACGCGCTTGCCCGGCGCTGCCTGCCTGTCCTGCTCCTGCATTCCCGTGACGGGCAGTTCTCCGACGTCGCGGGGCAACTCGGCGGCCGGCGCCGACGACAATGCGCGGTCGAAACATCTGGCCGAGCGCCAGCGTCAGCTGCTCGGGTTTCCATGCGCCACTCGGCTTGAACCATTTCGGCACCCAGTTCATCGCACCGAGAATGACGAAGATCGCGAGCTTGGGATCGCACGGCACCACGCTACCGTCGTCGATGCCCTCCCTGACCAGGGCCCGCAGCGCGCGCTCGAACTTGTCGCGCTGCCGAACCAGCTTGGCGCGGTCGCCCGGTTCGAGCGCCTGCTCCTCCATCAGGCCGACGCCGCAATTGAGTTCGTCGATCAATTGCGAAATGTAGCCGGTGATGGTCAGCACCAGCCGGTCGCGCCCGTTCTTGCCCTGCTTGCGCCCGCGTTCGAGGCTTGCAAAGGCGACCTCCATGGCATGTTCGAAGCAGGCGGCCAGCAGGCTGCTCTTGTTCGGGAAATAGTGATAGAGCGCGGCCTTGGTCACGCCGAGGCTGGTTGCGATCTCGGTCAGAGAGGTCGCATGATACCCCTTGAAATTGAAGGACGCGGCCGCCTCACGAAGCACCTCGCGGCGCTTGATCCCGTGCACTTCTGCCTTGGTGGGGAACACGGCTTCCTCCGCGAACGATCTTGCCGCGGAATACGCTAGCCGTTAGTGTACCATCTGACAAGTCGGTTTACTAACCGTGAGGTTAGCTGACCCTAATCCGGGGCCGCCGAGCCGCCGGCCGGAAACAGAACCGCTGACCGGAAATAAAGGGAGCGCGCGTTGGGCCTCTACCTCGAAGATTTCGAAATCAATGCCACGCGCCGTACCCGCGGGCGCACCATCGGCGAGGGCGACGTCTCCCTGTTCGCAGGCCTGGTCGGCGACTACAACCCCCTGCATGTCGACGAGGAATTTTCAAGGCAAAGCCTGTTCGGCGGCCGGGTCGCGCATGGGCCGCTGGTGCTTTCGACCGCGATCGGCCTGATGTCGCAACTCAACTGGATCGACGGCACGGCGCTTGGGCTACTCGGAATTTCCTGGGAGTTTCACGCTCCCGTGAAGTGCGGCGATACCATCAGCGCCAATGTCACGCCGCTCGAGGCGCGGGCGAGCAAGACGCCCGAGCGCGGCATTCTCAAGATCGGATTTGAAGTCCTCAACCAGAACGACGAGGTCGTTCAGGAAGGGTCGATCGTGCTCCTGATGCAGCGGCGCCCGCGAGACGCAAATTAGCCCCCCAAAACCGACAACCCGGCGAACTCCTGGCATGGCGACACTGACCAGCACGATCGATCCGCAATCCCCCGCATTCCAGGCGAATGCGGCGGTGTATGACGGCCTGTTGAAGACGTTGCATGCGCGGCAGGCCTGGTCGCTGGCCGGCGGCGGCGACCGCATGGTGCAGCGCCACCGCGACCGCGGCAAGATTCCGGTGCGCGAGCGCATCGACCTCCTGATCGATCCGTTCAGCCCGTTCCTCGAACTCTCGCCGCTCGCCGCCTGGGGGCTCTACGACAACGCCGTGCCCGGCGCGGGTCTCGTCACCGGCATCGGCACCATCCGCGGCGTGATCTGCATGATCATCGCCAACGACGCGACCACCAAAGGCGGCTCGTTTTTCAAGGAGACCATCCGCAAGCACGTTCGCGCCCAGGACATCGCGTTCGAGAACCGCCTGCCCGTGGTCTATCTGGTCGATTGCGGCGGCGCCAACCTGTCGCAGGGCGACGAGGTCTTTCCCGATCAGGATCATTTCGGCGGCGCATTCTACCGGCAGTGCCGGATGTCGGCCTCCGGCATTCCGCAGATCGCGGCGGTGTTCGGCGAATGCACCGCCGGCGGCGCCTATATTCCGGCGCTGGCGGACGAGGTCGTCATGACCGCGGGAAACAGCAGCGTTCATCTCGGCGGCCCGCAGATCGTCAAGGCCGCCATCAACGAGATCGTCGACCGCGAAACGCTCGGCGGCGCCGAGATGCACAGCACGGTCTCGGGGGTCTCGGACCATTTCGCGCGCGACGAGATGGAGGCGATCGCCAAGACCCGCGACATCGTCGGCGCCCTGAACCGCGTGCAGACCGTCCATGGCGACATCCGCCCGGTGCGCCCGCCAAAGTTCGACATCGCGGAAATTCCGGGCATCGTCGGGGCCGACCTGACGGTGCCGTTCGACCAGCGCGAAATCATCGCGCGGCTCGTCGACGGCAGCGAATTCCACGAATTCAAGCCGCTCTATGGCGCGACGCTGGTGTGCGGCTTCGCCCACATCCACGGCCTGCCGATCGGCATCATGGCGAACAACGGCGTGCTGTTTTCGGATTCTTCCCTCAAGGGCGCGCATTTCATCGAGCTGTGCGACCAGCGCAACGTTCCGATCCTGTTCCTGCAGAACATCACCGGCTTCATGGTCGGCTCGGACGCCGAGCGCAACGGCATCGCCAAGAATTCGGCAAAGCTCGTCTACGCGGTCTCCAATGCGCGCGTGCCGCGCTACACGGTCGTCACCGGCGGCTCCTACGGCGCCGGCAATTACGGCATGAGCGGGCGGGGATTTCGCCCGCGCTTCATGTTCATGTGGCCGAATGCGCGGCTCGGCACCATGAGCCCCGATGTCGGCAGCTCGGTCCTGATGGACCTGCGCCGCTCCAGCATCTCGCGCAATCCTGCGAGCGACGCCGATCTCGCCGTGCACGAGCAGGACCTGCGCCGGATGTTCGACGAGCAGTCCAATCCCTATTACTGCACGGCGCGGCTTTGGGATGACGGCCTGATCGACCCCCTCGACACGCGCGAAGTGCTGGGGCTCTGCCTCGCCATCGGCGCGATGGAACCGCCCTCGACCGGCCCACGGCCGGTGTACCGGATGTAGGACCTTTTCGCCGTGCAGTTTCTCACCTCCCCTCGACCGATCCGTTCGGTGCTGATCGCCAATCGCGGCGAGATCGCCTTGCGCGTGATGCGGACCTGCGCGCGGCTGGGCCTCCGTACCATCGCCGTCTACTCCGACGCCGATGCGCAAGCCGTTCACGTCAGGTGCGCCGACGAAGCGATCCGCATCGGGCCGGCCCCGGCGCGCGCGAGTTACCTCGACATCGACGCGATCATTGCGGCGGCAAAACAGGCCGGCGCCGACGCCATTCATCCCGGCTACGGCTTTCTGTCGGAGAATGCCGCCTTCGTGCGGCGCTGCGAGGCGGCCGGGCTGATCTTCGTCGGCCCGTCGGCCGACGCGGTGGAGCGGATGGGATCGAAGATCGAAGCCAAGCGCATCGCGGAAGCCGCGGGCGTGCCCACCGTCCCCGGCTATCACGGCGATGCGCAGGATGAGGCGACGCTGGCGCGCGCCGCGGCAAAGATCGGCTTTCCCGTGCTGATCAAGGCGTCGGCCGGCGGCGGCGGGCGCGGCATGCGCCGGGTCGATCGGATCGGCGATTTCGCCGATGCGCTGGAGGCGGCGAAGGCGGAGGCCGAGGCGGCGTTCGGCGACAGCTCGGTGCTGCTCGAAAAATTCATTCTCAATCCGCGCCATCTCGAGGTGCAGCTCGCCGGCGACCGCACCGGCAGCCTCGTGCACCTGTTCGAGCGCGATTGCTCGGTCCAGCGCAACAATCAAAAGGTGCTCGAGGAGGCGCCGGCGCCGAATCTTCCCGACGGCGTCCGCGCCAGGCTCTACGAGGCGGCGCTGAAACTCGGCCGCGCCATCGGCTACGACTCCGCAGGCACCGTCGAGTTCATCATGGATGCGAACAGCGCGCACCCGTATTTCCTCGAGATGAACACGCGCCTGCAGGTCGAGCATCCCGTCACGGAATTGATCACCGGCATCGATCTCGTCGAATGGCAATTGCTGGCCGCGGCCGGCGAGAAGCTTCCGCTGACCCAGGATCAAATCCGCGCGCACGGCCATGCGATCGAGGCGCGCATTACCGCCGAGCGCGCGGATCTCGGCTTTCAGCCGGTCACGGGCGAACTTGTCGTCGTCGAACCGCCGCGCGGCCTGCGGTTCGATTCCGGTGTCGAGGCGGGCTCGCGCATCAGTCTGTATTATGATTCGCTGATCGCCAAGCTGATCGCGCATGGTGCCGACCGCGACGCCGCATTGTCGCGGCTCGCTGCGGGACTATCCGATCTGATCGCTGCTGGGCCTTCCGACGACGCAGGCCTTTCTGCGCGACGCGGTTCGTCATCCGCTTTTCACGAAGGGGCAGGCGACGACGCGGTTCATCGAGACCGCCTTTCCCGAGGGCTGGAAGCCGAACCCGGATGAATTGCTGGCGTTGCGCGCCGCCGCCTGTGTCGTCTGGGCCCGGCTCGACACCGCCGAAGCCGCAGACAGCTGGGTCAATCCGTGGAGCCGTCGCAGCGCCGTCAGGGCGACCTCCGCCGTCCGGCCCGCGCAAGTATCGATTCATGCGGAGGACGAATACGGCGATGTCGTTGCCGAAATCCGCGTCAGCCGCGATGGCATCGTCGTCGAGCTCGAGGGCGTATCGGTCGAGTTCGAGACCCCCACAGCCGAGGCAGGCGCAATCACGCTGGCGCTAACGGGAGCCGGCGGATTGTTCATTGCACGGCGCGAGGGCGACATCGTGCATATCGCGCGCGAGGGTCTCGCGCTCACCTCACTGGTTCGCCCCACCATCGAGATGCCGCGCGCGCATGGTCACCACGACCGCGCGGGCAATGCGATCGAAGCGCCGCTGCATGGCGTGGTGTCCCGCCTGCACGTCGCGCTCGGCGATGCCGTGGAGAAGGGCAGCGCCGGTGCTGCAGATGGAAGCGATGAAGCTGATCCATACGCTGAAGGCGACCGCATCCGGCCGCATCGAGGCGATCCTTTGCGCCGTCGGCGACACCGTTCCGGCGGGCGCAATTTTGGTCGAAATCACGCCGTTCGAAATGGAGGAGAAACCCTGATGGCGGGCCTTTGGTTCGAGGAATTCAAGGACGGCATGGTGTTCAACCACGAATGGTCGCGCACCATCACCGAGACCGACAACATCTGGTTCTCGCTTCTGACCATGAACGTGCAGCCGCTCCACATCGACGCGCATTACGCGGCGAAGTCGGAATGGGGCAAGCCGCTGGTCAACAGCCTGTTCACGCTCGGCCTGATGATCGGCATGTCGGTCAACGATACGACCTTCGGCACGACGCTCGCCAATCTCGGGATGACCGAGGTCCGCTTCCCGAAGCCGCTGTTCCAGGGCGACTCGGTCAAGGTGCGCACCACCGTCCGCTCCAAGCGCGAAAGCAAGTCGCGCCCGAACGAGGGCATCGTGAATTTCTTCCATGAGATGATGAACCAGGACGGCGTCGTGGTGGCGACCTGCGAGCGCGCGGCGTTGATGCGCAAGCGCCCGGCCGCGAGGGCTTGATGCGCTCGCTGTTGTTCGTTCCCGGTCATTCCGCGAAGATGATGGCGAAGGCGGCCACGAGCGGCGCGGATGTTCTCATTTACGATCTCGAGGACGCGGTGCACGCGGACAGCAAGGTGGCGTCGCGGCGCGTGGTGACCGACGCGCTCGCCAGTAGCGCCGGCAGCAACTATGCGCGGTACGTCCGGGTCAATGCGCTCGACACCGCGTGGTGTGCCGGCGACGTCGAAGCCGTGATGCCGGCGGGCCCCGATGGCATCATGCTGCCCAAACCGTTCGGGCCCGAAGACCTCGGCCGCCTCGATGCCTTGATGTCACGTTCGGAGCTCGCGGCGAGGCGGGGCCAGACGAAAATCATCGCCATCTGCACCGAAACGGCCGCGGCCACGCTTTCGCTCGCGGCCAAATCCTGGGCGCATCCGCGCCTGGCGGGCCTGGTGTGGGGCGGCGAGGATCTGTCCGCGGCGATCGGCGCCACCGCCAACCGCGGCGCGGACGGTCAATATACCGCGCCGTTCGTGCTGGCCCGCAGCCTTTGCCTGCTCGCCGCGCGCGCCGCCGGCGTCGTTCCCATCGATTCGGTGTTCACGGATTTTCGCGACAGCGACGGGCTTGCCCGCGAAACCGACGCGGCGCGCCGCGACGGCTTTTCCGCCAAGGTCGCGATCCACCCCTCGCAGGTCGACATCATCAACCGGTGCTTCACGCCAACGGACGCCGAGCGGCGTTGGGCCGAACGCGTGGTCGCGGCGTTCGAGGCGAGCGATGCCGGCGCGGTTCAGCTCGACGGCGTCATGCTGGACGCACCGCACCTCACGCAGGCGCGCCGCATCCTGGCCTCGCTCGACCGCCGCCAACCATAACGCGACAGCCCTCAGCGCCCGACGAATTTTGGCGGGCGCTTGGCGTTGAAGGCTTCGACGCCTTCCTTGAAATCATCGGACTGCCGCAGCCGGCTGTAGCAATGGCCTTCCAGCTCGATCGCAATCGCGAGCGTCGAATCTTCGGTATCGTTCAAGAGCTTCTTCGCGGTACGCTGTGCCAGGGGCGCGAAACCGCGAAGCTCGTCGACGAGCTTGTCGGTCGCCTTCTCGAGATCGCCGTCGGCCACGCATTCCGTCGCGATGCCCCACTCCAGCGCCTGTCTTGCCGGAATGCGCTTCGAACGCATCACGATGTCCTTGGTGCGGGTGATCCCGATCATCTTTTGCAGTCGCGCCGAACCGCCCGACCCCGGAATCTGGCCGAGTCGCTGCTCGGGCAACGCATAGAGCGTAGTCTCGGAGGCGATCCGGAAATCGCACGTCAGCGACAGCTCGAAGCCGACCCCGAAGCAATAGCCCCTGTTGGCGACGATGACGGGCTTGGCGCAGCGGGCGGGCGAGGCAATGTTCCAGGCAAGTTTGGAGACCTGCTCGGGGGAAGCTTCCATGAAGCCGCCGATGTTGCCGCCGCTGGAAAAATGCTCGCCGATCGCCCTGAGCACGATGATGCGCACGCGTGCGTCCTCGTCCAGCGTCTCGAACACGAGCCGCAACTGGTCGCGCTGCGGCATCGACACGACGTTGTAGGGCGGACGGTCGAGAATGATGTCGGCGCGCTCGCGGGCCTCGTCGATCTCGACCTCGAAGCCATCGAGCCTGCCGAGCCTGGGATCGGCGAAAACGTAAGACGAGGCCATCTCATTTCCTTTCGTGGGTAGTATCAGGCCGCACTTGAAGGCGGCGCGCGTTCGCGCTGGTAGTCGCCCGCAACGAGCAGGCGGCGCAACAGCTTTCCGACCGGGGATCTCGGCAAGCCATCGACGAAGATGAAACGGCGGGGACGCTTGAAGTTCGCAAGCCCGGATGCGCGGCAGAACGCTTCGAGTTCCTGCTCGGCGACCGGCCCCTTTCGCTTCACGAATGCGGTGACGACCTGGCCCCATCTCTCGTCGGCGAGGCCGACGACGGCGACCTCGAGCACGGCCGGGTGCAGCGAAAGGCAGCTTTCGATCTCGATCGGCGAGACGTTTTCGCCGCCGGTGATGATCATGTCGTCGACGCGGCCGGTGACGAACAGATCGCCGTCGCGGTCGAAGAAACCGGTGTCTCCGGTGAAGTACCAGCCCTCGCGCAGGGCTCTTGCGTCCGCGTCGGGCCGGCGCCAGTAGCCCTCGAAGGACTCATCGCCGGCCAGGCGCGCAATGATCTCGCCCTCCTCATTGGCTTGCGCCAGTTCCGATACCGATTTGGCGTTCAGCCTGACCACCCTGATCTCCTGATTGATGCCGGCCTTGCCGGCCGAACCCGGCTTGGCCGGCGCATTCTGGTCGATGGTGAAGGTGTAGATTTCCGAGCTGCCGTAGTGATTGACGAACAGTTCCGGGCGGAATGCCTCGTCCAGCCTTTTCAATAGCCCGTCCGTCATCGATGCACCGGCGAAACCGAGTTTCCGGACACTGGAGACGTCGGTCGAAGCAAACTCGCGGGCATGAACCAGATCGTGATAGAGTGTCGGCACCAGATAGAGATTGGTGATCTTCTCCCGCTCGATCAGCGCCAGCGCACGGCCGGTGTCGTAGCGCGGCAGGCAGACGAAGGCACCGCCGATCAGCGACATCGCGATCAGCGACCGCACGCCCATGGTGTGATAGAGCGGCATCACGCCGAGCGTGATCTCGCCACGCCGGTAGAGATTTTGTGCGACATGCGCGATTGCAGCAGCCCGCTCGGCGCGATGCCGCCGCGGCACGCCTTTGGGCCTCGATGTGGTGCCGGAGGTATAGAGCATGATCGACCAGGCTTCGGCGTTCGCGCGCGGTGTCGCCTCGACGGCGGGCTCGCCGACCATGCGATCGAAGTTGTAGGTGCCGGCGGTGCCGCCGACGCCAATGCGCGGCAAGGCTTGCGCCCGTTTCGATCGTTCCACCGCCTCGGCGGAGACATCCTGGTAGACGACAGCGCGGGCCTCGGAATCTTCAAGATAGAAATCGAGTTCGTCCGCCTTGGCTCGCCAGTTGACCGGCGTGATCACAATGCCGGCGAGCTGGCAGGCCCAGTGCAGCGTGGCCGCCGCCTCGCAATTCTGCAGCACGGTGACCAGGTGATCGCCGGGTTTCAGGCCGATGCGGTCGAAGGCGGCCACCAGCGAGGATATCCGCCGGTACCATCGCGCGTAGCTCAGGCGAACGCCCTCGTCGACCAACGCCAGTGCATTGGGATCGCGCGCGACGCTGGCGACGAAGCTGGTGCCAAGATCAAGCATCGGCGGCCTCTTTGCCCCGATCCGCCAACTCCGCCGCGGCCTCGAGCGCCGCGCGCACGATCGGCGTATAGCCCGTGCAGCGGCACAGATGCCCGCCCAGCAAATCGCGAATGGCCTTCTCATCCGGCAGCTTATGCTCGCGCAGGAAGGCGTCGAGCGACATCAGGATCCCCGCCGTGCAGAAGCCGCATTGCAGGGCATGATTGCGCTTGAACGCCGATTGCAGGATGCCGAGGCGGTCGGGCGCTGGCGCCAGGCTCTCCACGGTCCTGATCTCGCAACCTTCGACCTGCACCGCGAGCGTGAGACAGGCGCGCGCCGGCTGGCCGTCGATAGAGACGGTACAGGCGCCGCACACGCCGTGTTCGCAGCCGACATGGCTACCGGTCGCGCCGATCTGGTGGCGCAAGAAATCCGTCAGCAGCAGCCGCGGCTCCGCCTCGCCTTGGCACGGTCTGCCGTTCAGCGTGAAGCGGACGGAATGTCTGCGGCCGGCCTGCAAGCGGCTCATTGCAGCACCTCCTTGACCAGATCGCGGCCGATCATCCGCACGAGGTCGCGGCGGTATCGCGCCGTGGCATGAACATCGTCCCGGGCGTCCAGCTCGTAGGCGAAGCCATTCATGGCATCGTCGAGCGCGCTTCCTTCAAGCCGCGAATATTCCCGCGCCACCGGCCTGTCCGCGACGCCGCCGACCGCGAGGCGGACGCCGTCGGCCGTCCGCACTGCCGCGCAGGCAACGATGGCAAAATCGCCATGCCGCCGCGCCACCTCGCGGAAGGCGCAGCCGCTGTGCAAAATCGGAACCGACACGGCTTCGATCATTTCGTCGTCTTCGCGCAGCGTCGCCATCATGCCGGCGAAGAAGTCTTTTGCCGCCACGCGCCGCCGCCGCCTGGTGCTGCGCAGATGCACTTCGCCGCCAAGCGCCAGCAGCACCAGCGGCAATTCCGCGCTGGGATCGGCATGGGCGATCGATCCGCAAACGGTGCCCCGGCTCCTGGTCTGGACGTGACCGGTCCATGGCAACGCCAGCGCGAGCAACGGCAGGTCGCGGCCGAGGTCGGGCCATTCCTGCAGCGCTCCTTGCCGGACTCCGGCGCCGATGGTGATCGTATCTTTCTTGCGCTCGATATGCGCGAGCTCTTTAAGGCGCATGATATCGATCAGCGTGCGTGGCTTCGCCAGGCGCATGTTGAGCATCGCCATGAGCGACTGCCCGCCCGCAAGGACACGCGCGTCGCCGCCCTCGCGACCCAATACCCCGAGCGCTTCGTCGAGATGTTCGGCCCGGACATAGTCGAACGCGGCGGGCTTCATGCTTGCCCTCCGAGCAGCCGGCGCAGCTTCGCAAGGACGGACATACGGGATTGCGTCGTGGTGCTGCCGCCGGCTTCGCGCGCCAGCGCGGCGAAGAACTGACCGATGATCGCGCGCGCGGCGCCGTCGAGCAGGCGGCCGCCGATGCTCGCCACCTTGCCGCCAATGGCCGCGTCGTAGCTGTAGCGGATTTCGGTGCCACCGCTTTGCATCGGCACAAGCGTGATGCGTCCTTCGCCGCTGCCGAATCCCAGCGCACCTTCCGCCGCGCCGCGGAGCGTAACCGCGCGCGGTGGTTCGAGGTCCGACAATTTGACGTCGGCGCGATAGCGTCCCTTCACCGGACCGACGCCCAGCGTCACCTCGGCACGGAAATGCGTGGCCGAAAGCTTTTGCACCCTCCGGCAGCCAGGAAGGACCGTCTGAAGAGTCTCCGGCTCGAGCAGCATGGCCCAGACCCGCTCGGCCGGTGCGTCGACCGTCGCCGCGCCCTCGCCGCGCAGCTGCCGGCCGTTGCGCGTTTCGGTCGGCGCGGCCGGACGGTCCGCGGGCGGGGCGCGCTCGCCGCCGCGCACGATCTGCGCGAGCCTTGCCGGAACCAGCGGCAGCTCGATGTCATCAGCCCCGAGCGCATCGGCGACTGCGTTGGCGATGCAGACCGGCGTCGACATGCAATTGCCCTCGCCCACGCCTTTCGAGCCGAGCGGCGTGAACGGCGACGGCGTCTGCATGTGAAGGATCAGCGGATCGGGCACCTCCTCCGCCGTGGGCAAGAGATAGTCCACGAAGGTTCCGGTCAGGAAGCTGCCGTCCGGGGCGTACGCATATTCCTCGTAGAGCGCGGCACCAAGGCCTTGCGCAAATCCGCCGCGGATCTGGCCATCGACCATGGCGGGATGCAGGATCGTCCCGCAATCGTGCATGGTGACGTAGCGGTCGATCCGCGTCTGCAGGGTGGTTCGGTCGATCTCTACGCCGCAGAAATCGAAGATGAAGCCGTGGCAAAGCGAGGAGTTGATGTGGTCGTCTTCGTCCGGGGCTGTCAATTCCGGCGGGCTCCAGAATACGGTTTCGCGGATCGTCTGTCCGACACCATCGGGCAACGCATCCGGCGACCAGTGGCTGAGCGCCGCGACGCGGGAGAACGACAGCTTGTTGTCCGGATTGCGCCTGGAGCCGACCTGGCCGCCCGCAAACGCGATGTCGTCGACATCGGTATTCAACTGGCTCGCGGCAATCCGCGCCATCCGCTCCGCAAGGCGGCTGGCTGCGAGTTTAGCGGTGCCGGCGACGGCGGGCGCGAAACGGCTGGCGTAATTGCCCGAGGCGATCGACCAGGCGTCTTTGGCGGTGTCGATCTCGGTGTTGACCCTGATATCGCCGGGCGCAAGACCGAACACGTCGGCCACGACCTGCGACAGCACGGTGCGATGGCCCTGCCCCTGCGGCACCGAGGCGACATGCACGGTCACGCTACCGAGCGGATCGATGGCGACGGTGGCGGTCGCCTGCGCGCCGTTCTTCGGTCCGGCCTTGCGCCGTTCGGAAGCCGTCAGCACCGTCGTAATGTAGCCCATGTTGGAGACGCTGGGCTCGACGATGGCCGCATAGCCGATCCCGTAGAGGCGGCCTTCCGCACGCGCCGCGTCGCGGCGCGACCTGAGTTCGGCGAGACCGCCTTCGTCGATGCCGCACCTTATCGCTTCCAGATAATCGCCGGAATCGAGCAGCGCGCCGCTCGCGGTCCGGTGTGGAAAGGCATCGGCTGCGACGAGATTGCGCTCGATCACGTCGAGCGGATCGAGATTGAGCTCGACCGCGATCCGTTGCACCAGGCGCTCGAGCGCGAAATAGACCTGCGGGCCGCCGAAGCCGCGGTTCAATCCGGTCGGCGTCTTGTTGGTGACGACGACGCGATTGCGGACCTTGAGATGGCTGATATCGTAGGCGCCGGTCAGATTGCCGTGCATGCGATACAACGTCGCCGGCTCCGGCGCCCGCAGATGCGCGCCGCAGTCCTCGACCTGATCCCAATCGAGCGCGAGAATGCGGCCGTCGTTCGCAACAGCTGCGCGGAGCGTCGTGGCGCGGTTGGTGGCGGAGACCGACGCGGTCAGATGTTCGAGCCGGTCCTCGATCCATTTCACCGGCCGCCCGGCCGCGCGGGCCGCCGCGCAATGAGCACGATATAGGGAAAGACGCCCTGCTTGACGCCGAAACTGCCGCCGGAATCCGGTGGCGTTCGCAACCGCAGGCGATTGCCCGGAACTTTCAGCGCCCGCGACAGCACGGCATGGATACTGAACGGGCCCTGGAAATTGGCGAGCACGTCATAGGCGTCCTCACCCACATCATACTCGGCCACCACGCCATAGGTTTCGATCGGCGTGCAGGAATTGCGGGGATAGCGAACGTCGATCCGGAACCGATGCGCGGCAGAGGCGAAGGCCTGCTCCGGATCGCCGTAACGAAAACTCCGGTCGCTGGCCACATTGCCGGCAAAGCCGTCGTGCAGGACAGGCGCATCCGGGCTCAGCGCCTGTAGCGGATCGACCACCGCGGGCCGCGCGCGGTACTCGACCTCGATCAGCTCAACGGCGTCTTCCGCCAGATAGCGATCGGTCGCCACGACGAGGGCAACCGGTTCGCCGGCATAGCGAACGCGTCCAACGGCGATCGGCCAGCATTCGACCGGCGCCTTGACCCCGACCACGAGACTTGCGGTCAGCGCCCTGACATCCTCGCCGGTCAGGACGGCGACGACGCCGGGAGCCTGCTTTGCGGCGGTGGTTGCGATCGAGACGATATCGGCATGCGCGTGCGGCGAGCGCAGGATGGCCGCATGCAGCGTGCCGGGGCGAATCCCGAGATCGTCGATGAAGCGGCCGCGTCCGCTCAGCAGCGCCGCATCCTCGACGCGCGGAATCGACTGCCCGACCCATGGCGGGCCGGGCTCACGACCGTGGCTGGCGGCTTCCGCCATCTAGGAACGTCCTCCCGCATACGGATGCGTCAGCGAGTTAATTCAGCCGCGCCAGGGATTGCAACCATGCCGGCCGATCTCATTTCGCCGTCGCTTGTGCAATGCACCATCGACTCGCGCGTCAGAAACAAGACGGGCAAGGGAAAACGCTACTGCGCGCGAAGCGGGCTGATGAAGCGGCCTTGCCCCGGTTCCGCCAACACGCGTCCCTCGGCTGCGACGCAAGCGCCGCGCACATAGGTTTCGATCGCGCGGAACGGAAGCTCGATGCCTTGATAGGGGCTCCAGGAGACAAAGTTGTTGCCGCTCGCGGCCGCATCGTAGCGATAGGGATCGCGGCGCATCAGCACGATGTCGGCGTCGCGCCCGACCTCGAGCGCACCCTTGGCATGGGTGATGCGGAACAGGCTGGCAGGGTTGTGCGCCAACAGGCGGGCGGCGTGCGCGAGCGAAAGCTTGCGCTGATCCAGACCTTTCAGGAGCAGACCGTACAACACTTCCAGTCCCGGAATTCCCGAGGCATTTTTCAGCATGTTCGGATCGGTCTTGCGATCCTCCGACCAGCTCACATGGTCGGTCGACACGATGGTGACATTGCCGGCGGCCAGATGATGCCACAGCGCTTCGACTTCGCGGCGCGACCGCAGTGGCGGATTGATCTTCGCCTTGCCGCCGAGACGGCGGACGTCATTTTCCTCATCGAGCGTCAGATAGTGAACGCAGGCCTCGATCGTCGCGCCATGGCCCTGCGCCCGATAGCTGGCTGCCAATTCGTAGCCACGCCCGATCGAACAATGCACGATGTGCACGGGACACCCGGCGCCAGCGCCGAGCTCGAATACTTCCGCGGTCGCCAACGCCTCGGTGATCGGCGGCCGCGACAGGCCGTGCGCGGTGTAATCGGTGATGCCGCTGGCCTCGACATCTCTGATGTAGGCGCGGACCATTTCGTCATTCTCGTTATGGATCCCCGCCACCAGGCCCCGTCTGCCCACCGCGCAAAAGCTGGCGTAGAGGGTGTGTGGTGGAATCCGCGGAAACCGCTTGGGGTGGGTCCCGAAGGTCGAGAACTTGAACGCGGCCGCACCGGCGTCGACCAATTCGTCGACGCGGCCGGCACCCTCCTCCGGATCGATCGTCGCATAGAGCGCGAAATCGACGCGCGCCTGTGCACCCGCTTCCCGAACCTTGGTGCGAAAGCGCTCCGCGGTCGCGATCAGGCAACCGTCATCATAGGGCATGTCGACGATCGTGGTGACGCCGCCGGCCGCGGCGCTGCGCGTCGACCAGATGAAATCTTCCTGCTCGAGCTGGCTGCGGCTATGCACCTGTGCATCGATCGCCCCCGGCAATACCAGGAAATCAGGACCGCCGTGCTTTTCACCGGCGGGCAGCGCGCCGGAACCGACCGATTGCAGCACGCCGTCGCCGACCAGTACGTAACCGTTGTCGATGATCCGATAGGGAAGAACGACCGTTCCCGCAAAGACACTGTCAGCCATGGCCGTCTCTTCGTTGCCCCGCGCTCACCCGCCGGATGCGCCGGCCGTTTCGCCAAAGACCTCCGCCGCGATGCGGACTACAAACAGCGCCGCGCGACGCGAGATCAGCGTGCATCCGGCAAAATCGTCCGAAGGCACTTCGCTACTCCGCGGCTTGCTGGCCGGGAGCCGGCCAGCGGATGGCGGACTTCAGCTGTGCTTGATACGCATCGAGCCAATCGGTCTTGTCGTCGGCATAAAACGATCCGGCGCGCGCTTTCCAGAAAATTTCGGCATCGTCGACGCCCGGCGGCACGGTGCCGTCCTCCGCGAAGTCACGCGCCACGGTCAAGAGCCGCCGCCGCGTGCGGGCAATCATGATGTCGCTCGGCGCCAGATGCTCCTTGGTGTGATCCACGATCGGTCCCATGCTTTCGGTGACGGCCTGATCCTGCATCACGATGTTGCGGATTCCCGAATAGATGCGGTTGGCGTGCTGCGCCGCGCGGTCGATCTGCCAGTCGTTCGCCATGTTTTGCACCGGCCGCCAGCGTCCGAACCAGTCCGTGCTGTTGGGCAGGTACTCGAGCGGCTCGGCACCCGGGATCGCCGTCCCGCTCTTCTTCAGCTTCATCGACGAATAGGTCGCGCCGCGCGCGCGGCCGCCGAAAATCGAGACCAGCATGGTGTGGGTGTCGTCCATCGGAACCCACGCCTTGGCCACCACATGATCGGCAAAGTCGGCGTTGGGCGTCTGGGTCCAGAACGGCAGGCAGAAATGCGCCATGCGCCAGTGCATCCGTGCGTTGGCTTCGGGCCGGTAGGCGCCGTACATCGTGCCCCATTCGGTATCGGCGACCTTGTACTCGGGCGCGCGGTTGGCCACGGTATGGCGCGCCGGATGACCTTCCTCGAAATCCTCAGCCTTGACGTGACCGGCGTGGAGGAAGCCGAAATGCGAGGTGTCGATATCCCCTTCCAGACCCTGCAGCCAGTTGCTTTCGCGTTGTAGCATGCTGACGTTCAGATCCGCTTCCGGAACGAATAGCGCTTCCAGCATCGGCATCGGCGGCGCCTCGGCGCGCGCGCCCAAATAGACCCAGATCAGGCCGGCGCACTCCCGCACCTTGTAGCTCTTGGCGCGAACCTTTTCCTTGAAGTCCTGCGGCGGCGGCACGTTCGGCATCTCAAGGCAGCGGCCTTCGACGTCGAACTTCCAGCCATGGTAGACGCAACGGATGCCGTTCTCCTCGTTGCGGGCAAGGAACAGCGACGCACAGCGGTGCGGACATTGATGGTCGAGCACGCCGACCCGGCCCGAACTGTCGCGGAAGGCGATCAGGGGCTCGCCGAGCAGCATCAGCCGCATCGGATCGCCGTCGGGTTTCAGTTCGGAGGAAAGGGCGGCCGGAATCCAGTATTGCCGCATCAGCTCGCCCATGACCGTACCCGGGCCAACCCGCGTCAGATCATGGCCATCGGTTGCCTTGGACATGTCCTGATCCTCCCTTGCTTGTTTTCGCTGGCTTGCAGCTTGTTTGCGGCGCCGCATATTTATTTGCATTATGCAAGTAACTCGCAACAGCGTCAACAAGGCCTTTGCGCAACCGGCGGAGCTCATTGAGTCACGAGACAACTGTCACTACTGTTCCAGCGGACTTTTCGGGAATTCCACGTTCGATGAAGAAGACAAAGGCCGCTATTCCGCTCGAGAACTGGCTCGGCTACAGATTTGGTCTGGTGGCAGCGCGGCTGGGCAACTTCATTGCCCCCATGTATGCGAGCCGCCACAACCTGGCGATACCGGCCTGGCGAAGTCTCGCCGTCGTCGCCCGGTATCAGCCCCTGACCGCGAAGCAGCTTGCCACCTTGACATCTTCGGACGCCTTCAAGGTGACCCGGGCGATCGAGCTCCTGGTCCGGCGCGGTTTGATCCGCCGCGACGTGGACAAGAGCGACCGGCGCCGCGCCAGCCTTCGTCTCACGGCGGAAGGACGCAAGGTCTACAACGACATCGAAAAATTCGTGGTCAGGGTCGAGCGCGAGCTGACCGCTGCGCTCGATGCGGGCGAGCTTGCCACGTTGCGGCAGAGCCTCGACAAGCTGGACCGGCAAGTGGAAGGCCGGATCAAGGCCCGCGGCTGGGAGCAATTTCTGAAGGATTGATCGACGAGCGCTTGCCAGCGGATCGAATACTCATCCCCTGATGACGGCGACCACGCCGCCTTCGGCTATCGCATCCCC
Source organism: uncultured Alphaproteobacteria bacterium (assembly GCA_963721135.1). Classification (GTDB taxonomy): domain Bacteria; phylum Pseudomonadota; class Alphaproteobacteria; order Rhizobiales; family Xanthobacteraceae; genus Bradyrhizobium. The sequence goes on along the minus strand of CAVRIB010000020.1, from coordinate 107,084 downwards.
CTCCTTGACGCGAATCTCCGATACCATGCCGGACTCCTCGCAAATCACGGGTATCTCCATCTTCATGGACTCGATGATCATGATGGTGTCGCCGCCGGCGACCGTGTCCCCGACCTGCTTTTCGATCTTCCAGACGGCGCCGGCGACTTCGGATTTGACCTGGATATTCGTCATGAGCTCCTCAATTCAGGGTGACAGTCGACAGCCGTCCGGGCGGACGGATCCGGCATTTCTAACAGCATCTTGCGCGTGCGATAGTGCGGGTCACGAAAAATGTCTGCTACGTCACTGAACGATGGCAAACCCGCTTTCACGTTAAGCGGAATTGAATTATCCTCGGAATTCATTCAAAAAAACTCGAGACCACAATGTCGATTCGCGATCTCCGCACGTTTCTCGCCATCGCAGAAACCGGGTCGTTTGCGGCCGCGTCACGCGCGATCCGGCGCACACAGTCCGCGGTAACGGTTCAAATGAAGGCGCTGGAAGACGAGTTCGGCATCGTGCTGTTCGACCGGTCACGCCGGCCGCCGGTGCTGTCGGTGAGCGGGCGCGCCTTTCTTCCGCGTGCCATTGAAGCGGTCGAAGCCTATGATCGCCTTTATCAGACCAGCAGCGATGCGGCCGTTGAAGGACACCTGCGGCTGGGCGTTGTTCCAAGCGTCATCACCGGCATCATGCCGAAGGCGCTCGCCTCCCTTCGCACGCGATATCCGGCCGTGCACATCGAACTTTCGATGGGGCTTTCGAAGGATCTGGTCGGACGCGTGGAGCGCGGCGCGCTCGACGCGGCCATCATCAGCCAGTTCAAGAAATCAAGGACAGGGTTGGTATGGTCGCCCTACGCCGAAGAACCTCTGGTCCTGATTGCCCCCCTCGACGCCCGGGGACGCCGCGCCGAGGACTTGATCGCGAGCTATCCCTTCATTCGCTATTCGCGGCAGACCTGGGTCGGCGAATTCATCGATGCCTTCATCAAACGAAGACGCCTCAGGATCCGGGAGACGATGGTGCTCGATACGCTCGAGGCGATCACCACCATGGTCCACAGCGGACTTGGCGTCTCGATCGTCCCGTTGCGCGCCAGCGACGACCTCATTCGTCTTGAGGTTCGCGTCGTGCCCTTCACTGGACAATCGGCCCGGCGCGTGCTCGGGATCGTTCATGCGCGGAGCCACCCCAAGGAGGGGCTCGTAAGCATGCTGCTTCAAGCGCTCAAGGCGGCCAGCCGCGCCGCGCCCCCGGGTTCGGCAATATAGGGGCATAAGTTGAAAATAATCGAATGTAAGCTTTAAATTTATGAACTTTTGTTGAACGATAGCGGATGCTAGCGAAAGGGCACGCGGGCTTCAAGCAGGAGATCAAAGTGTCTTTCGAGACCCTGTCCGTGTCGATCTGGCGCGGCGCCGAGCAAGGCGCCTTTCAGACCTATTCGGTTCCCAGCCGAGACAATCAGACCGTGCTTGACGTCGTCACCCACGTCCAGCGCCACATCGACCCGACCTTGTCCTATCGCTTCGCCTGCCGCGTCGGAATGTGCGGATCCTGCGCGATGACCGTCAACGGACGACCGCGCTGGACCTGCCGCACGCATCTCGCCAAGGTCGTCCGCAATGGCGCGCTGGAGATTGCGCCGCTGTCCAACTTGCCCGTCATCAAGGATCTGGCGACGGACATGCGGCCGTTCTTCGAAAAATGGCAGGCCGCGAAGGGCACCTTCGAACCATCGAAGACGCGCGGCGACCCGGTCGAGCCGATCTCGCCGCGCGACCCGCGGCGGATGGCCGCCAATGCCGGCATCGAGTGCATCAATTGCGGCGTATGCTACGCCGCCTGCGATACGGTGCGCTGGAACGAAGACTATCTTGGACCGGCGGCGCTCAACCGCGCCTGGACTCTCGTCAACGATGAGCGCGATGCAGGCCAGACACCCCGCTTGCAGGCAATCGCGGCGAACGGCGGCTGTCATGCGTGTCATTCCCATCAGTCGTGCACGGATTTCTGCCCGCAATCCCTCAGCCCGACGGCATCCATTGCTTCGCTCAAGAAGGCGACGGTGCGAGCCTATCTTCGCGGCGAGATCACGCCATGAACGTCCGGCTTTACCTGTGGCAACGCGGCACGGCGGCGGTGCTCGTCCCGATGGTGCTGGTGCATGTCGCGCTGATTTTTTACGCCACGCTGCACGGGCTGTCGGCGGCCGACATTTTCGGCCGCACGCGCGGGAGCATCGGTTGGGGTCTGTTTTATGGCGCGTTCGTGGTTGCGGCGGCGATCCATGCGTCCATTGGCATCCGCACGATCCTCGCCGAATGGTCGCCTCTCGGGCAAAAAGGGGCGGCGAGTTTGGCGATGCTCTTTGGCGCACTCCTCCTTGTGCTCGGCGCCCGGGCGGTCTTTGCGGTGGTGATCGGATGAAGCGTCCGCCTCCCAGCCACCATACGCGCAATGCGCTGTGGTATGCGGCGATGCTGCACCGGTTTTCGGGGATCGGCCTTGCGCTGTTCCTCCCGTTTCACTTCCTCGTTCTGGGTCTGGCGCTTCACGGCGCGGAGAAGCTGGACGGGTTTCTGCGCTGGACCGATCTGCCGGCGGTGAGAACTCGCCGAGGCCGGTCTCGTGTTCCTGCTTGCCGTCCATCTGCTTGGAGGGCTTCGCATCCTGCTCGTGGAAAACCTCGACGCCTTTGGAAACCAGCTCAGGCTTGCGGCGACCGCGGGAGGCCTCGCCTGCCTGGTCGGCTTCGCGTTCCTGATTTGCGTGTTTTGAGCCATCCATGATCGAACGCATCCGAACCGACATTCTGATCCTGGGCTCCGGCGGCGCGGGGTTGTTCGCGGCGCTGCACGCCGCCAAACGCAACCCGGCGCTCGACGTCACGCTCGCGACCAAGGGATTGCTCGGCAAATGCGGCTGCACCCGCATGGTCCAGGGCGGATACAACGTCTCGCTTCACAAGGGCGACTCGGTGGAGCGGCATTTCATGGACACGATCGAGGGGGGAAAGTGGCTTCCCGACCAGGAACTGGCCTGGACGCTCGTCTCCACCGCGCCCGAGCGCGTGCGCGAGCTCGAGAACGAGATCGGCTGTTTCTTCGACCGCAATCCGGATGGCTCGCTCCACGGCAAGGCATTTGCCGGACAAACCTTCGACCGCACGGTACACAAGGGCGACCTCACCGGGATTGAGATCATCAACCGGCTGATGGAGCAGGTCTGGAAACGAAGCGCCATTCGCAAGCTGGAAGAGCATCGCGCCGTCGCCCTCATCCCCGCCAGGCAAGGGGGCGCAATCTCCGGCGTCCTGATGGTCGACGTCAGGTCCGGGGACTTGCGCTTCGTGCAGGCGAAAGCGGTACTGATGGCGACCGGCGGCGGCCCGACCATGTACCGGTATCACACGCCGTCCGGCGACAAGAGCATGGACGGACTGGCCATGGCGCTGCGCGCCGGCCTGCCGCTGCGCGACATGGAGATGGTCCAGTTCCATCCGACCGGCCTGCTTGCCGGAAAAGACACGAGGATGACGGGCACCGTGCTCGAAGAGGGTTTGCGCGGTTCCGGAGGCTACCTGCTCAACGGCGACAGGCAGCGCTTCATGGCAAATTATGACCCGAAGCTCGAGCGCGCGACGCGCGACGTGGTGAGCCGTTCGATCTATGCGGAGATGAAGGCGGGACGGACCTCGCCGAACGGCGGTGTCTATATCCAGATGAGCCATCTCGGTCCGGCCAACGTCGCCAGGGAGTTCAAGGGCATGGTCGATCGATGCCGGGACTGCGGTTTCGATCTTGCCGGCGGCCTGGTTGAGATCGTCCCGACCGCGCACTATCTGATGGGTGGAATGGTCTGCCGGGTCGACACCTCGACCGAGATGGAAGGCCTGTTCGTCGCCGGCGAGGATGCAAGCGGCATGCATGGAGCCAATCGATTGGGCGGCAATGGTGTTGCGAACTCGACGGTTTTCGGCGGCATTGCCGGGGACGTCATGGCCGCCCGGGTCGGTTCAGCCGATCCGCATCGCGATCCCGACGAGGAGGCTATCCACGCCGAGGCGGCGCGCTGCACGCTGCCGTTCTGGCGCAAGCCCGGCGATGTCAACGCGCTGCGCGAGCGCCTGATGGACCTGATGTGGGACGACGTCGGCGTCGTGCGCGACAGCGCCGGCATCGCGCGCGGCGTCGGCGCCCTTCAGGAACTCGAAGCCGAGCTTCTGGAGACCGGCGTGGCGGACACTCAGCGCGCGTTCAATCTGACCTGGCACGACTGGATGAACCTTCGCTCGCTGGTCGAGACGAGCCGCGTCATTGCGCTTGCCGCCCAGCGGCGGGAAAACTCCCGCGGCGCGCATTACCGGTCCGATTTCCCCGAGCCCGGCGATCTCGATACTTCTACCTTTACCGTGGTTCGCCAACGCGCGGACAAGCTTGAAATCAGGGAACAGCCGGTAACGTTCACCCGCGTGAAGCCGGGTCAAACACTTCTGAAGGAAGCCGCCGCCGAATGATCGCCGGGTCGTTCAAGTCTTCAAGGCGGGTTTCGGCGTGGAGACGACCATGATTTCATTGTCCACCATTCAAGAGACGGCCGAGAAACTGATGGCCAAGGCCGCCATCGAAATCCCCGACGACTACCTCGCGGGTCTTCGCCGATGCGCCAACACCGAGAAGGGCGACCTTTCGTCGTTCGTCATCCAGGCCATGCTGGAGAATTATGAGGCCGCCAAGGAAGATCGCAGGGCGATGTGCGGCGACACCGGGGTTCCCCGCTGGTACGTAAAATACGGCAACGAGGCCCGGCCCGAAGGAGGTCCCGTCGCGGTCGAGGCGGCGCTTCGGCGCGCCACCGCCAACGCAACCCAGCAGGTCCCGCTTCGTCCCAATCGCGTTCACCCGCTCTGGCGCACCGATCACGACAACAATGTCGGCATCAACGCGCCGGAGATCGAATATGCCTTTCATCCGGACGCGGACTGGATCGATCTCACCACGGTGCATAAGGGAGGATTGTTCGGATCGGACTATCGAATGCTGTTTCCCGGCGACGGCCTTTCCGGCATCCGGCGGTTTTTTCTCGACACGCTGATCGGGTTCGGGAAGCGCGGGCTGGCCTGCCAACCCGCCATCGTGGGCATCGGCCTCGGCGGGTCAAAGGACACATCCATGGTGCTCGGCAAACAGGCCTCCTGCCTCCGGGTGGTCGGCAGCCGCAACCCCGATCCGAAGATCGCCGAGCTCGAGAACGAATTCAGGGAGCTCGGCAATTCGATCGGCATGGGTGCCATGGGTTTCATGGGCTCGTCCATGGTGGTGGATTGCAATATCGAGGTCGGCTACACGCACACCGGCGGCATGCCGATGAGTGTCCACATGTTCTGCCTGTCGTCACGCCGCGCGACCGCGCGGATTCATGGCGACGGCAGTGTTCGGTATCGCACCGATCCGGAATGGTTCACCGACTATTCCCGCCGTTCCGGCGTCGAATGGAATAGCCATGCACAGCTGGCTGCGGAGTAGAGCGGTGGTCGCGCTGAAAACTGTCGAACTGAAATTGCCGGCGACGACGGCCGACTTGCGCACTCTCGAAATCGGAACCGTGGTCTACCTCACGGGACGTCTCTTCACTTCGCGCGAGGGGGTCTACAAGCGCGCGGTCGAGGAAAAGCAGGGAATGCCGGCGGCGAATGTCGATCTCGGCACCGCCAATTTTCACTGCTCCCCGGCTGCAACAATCGAGCCCGACGGAAGGTTCAATGTCGGTGCCGTCACGGCAACCGCCTCGTTCCGCTTTGCAAAATGGCTCGACGACTGGTTCAAACTTTCCGGCTGCAACATCATCATCGGCAAGGGCGGCATGACGTCGGACATCTATCGCGACGTCTTCGTGCCGAACAAGGCGATTTATCTGACGACGGTGGGCTATGGCACGGGCGCCCTGCTCGGCCGCGGCATACGCGACGTACCCGGCGTCTATTGGCGTCACGAGCTTGGACTGGCGCAGGCGGTCTGGGTTCTCGACGTCGAGCGGTTCGGTCCCTTCCTGGTCGAAAGCGATCTCGATGGTCAGTCCCTGTTCGAGCGGGAAAACGCGAAAATCGCGCCGGGACTGGCGCGCCTCTATGAAGGCACCGAGCCGGCAACGCTGCGCCGCTATGGCGAGACCGACGACCGGGCCGACGAGATCATTTGAGCCCGGTCCGGCTTCGTTGCCCCTTGCGGTTCTGTGATCTCCGAATTTTGCCTAAGACACGCTCGGGTCTTGCGCTTAAATAAAATGACGAAATCGGTGGCCGCGCACGGCAAATATGGGAGGACGAAAAATGGCTTTCAGGCTCACCAGCCAGAGCTTCCGGGATGGCGACTATCTCGGCGAGGCGCATATTTTGTCGAAGGATTTCGGCTTCGGTTGCGCAGGCGGCAATCAATCGCCGCAACTCACCTGGTCGGAGGCGCCGAGCGGAACCAAAAGCTTTGCCGTCACCTGCTACGACCCGGACGCGCCGACCGGCAGTGGCTTCTGGCACTGGCTGGTCGTCAACATTCCGGCCTCGACGACCGAACTGGCGCTCGACGCCGGAAATCCGAACGCGCCGAAACTGCCTGCTGGCGCGCTGCAGACCCGGACGGATTTCGGCAAGCCCGGCTACGGCGGCCCCTGCCCGCCGCCAAACGATCATCCGCACCGCTATATCTTCACGGTTTTCGCGGTCTCACAAGAGAAGCTCCCGGTCGCCGCCGACACGTCCGCCGCGATCGTCGGATTCAACCTCAACTTCAACACCCTCGCCAAGGCCACGCTGATGGGCCTGTTCAAACGAACCGGCTGACGCAAGGATCAGCTCTTCACGCGCCGCATCGTCATCGAATGGCGGAATCGCGACGCGGGATGGGTATTGATCGCGACCTGAGCGATCCTGCCGGTCGCGAGCTTGTAGGTACGCTGCACCTCGAGCGCCGTGGTTCCGGCTTTGACCTTCAGGCCATCGGCAAGCGCCGACGAAATCAGCGAGGCGGCGATCTCCTGATGCACCTCGACGATACTCTGGCCGAACAGGTCCTCGATCAAATGGAAGATCGGACCGCGGTGGCGCAGCAACAGCCGGCCAATCGCGGCGAACTCGCGGTTGATGTAAACTTCGGTCCAGCAGACGGGAAGCTGGCTGTCCTCGGCGTGGCGAAAGCCGCGGACGGCGAGCCACTGCTCGCCGCTTGCGATTCCGGTCCGCGCCGACAGATCGTCGTCGATCCCGATCATCTCGATGGTGTCGATCGCAAAGCGCACCCCCTTCGCAAAAGCCACGAGGTCGTTGATCGACATCACCTCGTGGACGAAGGAATCGGCCGGACGCGGCGGCACGACGGTCGTGCCCGCGCCCTGCCGTGAAGAGACGAGGCTGTCCTCCCGAAGCCTTCTCAGCGCCTCCCGCACCGTATAGCGGCTGACCGAGAAGCGCTGGCACAACTCCTCTTCCGTCGGCAATTGCGAACCGACCGGATAGATGCCGCTGACGATTTCGTCCTTCAGCGCGCGCACGACCTGGCGATAGAGCGGATCGTCGGATTTGACCCTGACAGTCGCGCGCGATGGCGGCCTCGCTTTCGGCGCGTCCGCACGGCGGGACCTCGGTGTCAGTCTTCGATGCCATGGCCCCTCTTGGCGATCAGCGCGGTCCGCTCGAAGCTCATGAACTGCGTGCCGTCGCCCTTCCTGCCGATCGTGCGCACGGTGACGATGCCTTGCCCCGGCCGCGAGGCCGATTCGCGCTTCGCAAGCACTTCCGATTCGGCATAGATCGTATCGCCGACGAACACCGGCGCGGTGAGCTTGATGTCGTTCCAGCCGAGATTGCCGATGGCCTTCTGGCTGATATCGCTGACGCTCATGCCGACCACCATCGACAGCGTCAGGCAACTATTGACCAGTGGCCGCCTGAATTCCGACTTCGCCGCGTATTCCTTGTCGAAATGCAGCGGATGCGTGTTCATCGTGATCAGCGTGAACCAGGTGTTGTCGCTCTCGGTGATGGTGCGGCCCGGACGGTGTTCATAGACGTCGCCGACGACGAAATCGTCGTAGTACCGGCCGAAGCTTTCGCGGTAGCGCTGGGGACCGATCTGGTCGTGGCTCTGCATCGGCTACTCCGAAGTTGCTTCCGTCGAGGATCGGATGCATTGTGCTCGCCCAGCGCGGGTTCGCGCAGCACGCGGCTGCGCCGGCTCGTGGCGAAAACGAATCGGCGGTCCCGACATGGCGCCGGCCCGTCTCATCGCTGCGGACCATGCCGCGGGCAACCAGATTGGGATGGGAAAACGCTTCCGGCAGCGTGTTGACGCGCCCGTAGCAGACATCGAGCTGCGCGAGATACTCCTGCCATTCCGCGAGCGGCCTCTTGCGGAACTCCGCACTCAGGAAATCCACCACCGGCTGCTGATGCGGTCCCGGGCCACGAAGGCACAATTCGGCGAGCTCCGGACGGCCGAAAGCGCGCAGCAGATTGTGGATGAACTTCGGCTCCTGCCCGGCCAGAACGAGATGACGCCCATCCTGCGTCGCATAGGGACGATAGAACGCCGCGCCGCCGGTCGTTCGTTCATGCGCGGGGATCGGCTGGCGGCCTTCGGCGAAGGTCGGACCCAGGATGTTGAGCATGCCGCCGACGGTGACGTCGTGCATGCTGATGTCGATGTAGTCGCCGACCCCCGTCTTCTCGCGGCGAAGCAGCGCCATCAGCACGCCCGAAAGGCCCTGCGACCCCGCCAGCACGTCGGCGACGGGAATGCCGGGCATCGCCGGCCTGCCGTCATTGCCGAGCGTCATGCTGACCAGGCCGCTCTCGGCTTGCAGCGCGAGGTCGTGCGCCGGGCGGCCGCGCCATTCGCTGTCCTGCCCGAAGGCGCTGATCGAGCAATAGACGATACGCGGGTTGCGCGCGCGCACGGCGTCATAGCCGACGCCGAGCCGATCGACCGCGCCGGGGCGGAACGATTCCACGAACACGTCGGCGCTCTCGCACAGCGACAACAGCGCCTCGCGCTGGCGAGAGTCCTTCAGGTCGAGCACGACGCTCTTCTTGCCGCGATTGAGATTGCGGAAGAAGACCGTGCTCGGCCCGTCCGAAAGGCCGATATGCCGGGCCGGATCGCCCTCGCCGGGCGGTTCGACCTTGATCACCTCGGCGCCGTGATCGGCCATCGCCAGCGTCAGATAGGGTCCCGGCAGGAATACCGAGAGATCGATGACGCGGATGCCTTCGAGCTTCATCGCGAACCGGCCCGTTCGGCGGCGCGCATCTCGCCGAGATAGGAAACGGTGTCCGCGCCGAAGGGCGAGCACGGCGCCTGCGCGAGCCGCTCGCCGTCGACCTTGATCGGATTGGCGAGCACGCGCATCCCGGGCTTGGCCGGATGCGAGATGGTGTGGATCATGCCGGTCGTCTTGCAGGAACGGACTATCCAGCGCCTGCGCCAGATCAAGCACGGGAGCGATCGGCAGCACGCCGTTCAGTCTGTCGAGCCAGTATGCCGTGGACTTGCGCTCGCAACTCGCCATCGATGATGCTCATCAGCACGTCGCGATTGGCCTGGCGCAGCGCCGGCGTCGCAAAGCGCGGGTCGGAAGCGAGATCGGTCCGGCCGATCGCCGCCAGCAATTCGTCCCAGAACTTGTCCGTCATGCACATGATGAAGACCCAGCCGTCCGAGGTCGGAAAGGTCTGAACCGGCGCCACCGAATAATGCGCGCTGCGCGGCTGGCGCGTCGAGACATGGCCTTCGTTGAGATACCAGGTCGCGACGTAGCCGAGCTGATGCAGCGCGACATCGAGCAGGCAAGTGTCGACGTCGCAGCCCTTGCCGGTGGCGCGCGCCTGGATCACCGCGGACAACAGACCGACCGCCGCCGTCAAGCCGGTCGTCTGATCGATGATCGAGGGCGCGCCGAGCCGGCGACGGCGGGCCGTCGGGCTCGCCGGTGAGATGCATCAGGCCGGACTCGGCCTGCATCAGATAATCGTAGCCGGGCCATGCGGCGCGCTCGTTGTCGCGGCCATAGGCCGAGACATGCACGCAGACCAGCGCCGGATTGACGGCTGACAGCGTCTTGGTAGTCGAGGCCCATCTTCGCCGGCAGGTCGCCGCGCAGATTGTTGACCAGCGCGTCCGCGCCGGCGACGAGCTCCGTCAGCGCGGCCTTGCCCTCGGCCGATGCGCAGGTCGATGCGCAACGCTCTTCTTGTTGATGTTGAAGGCCTGGAAATACTCGCTGTCGTTCGCTCCCGAGCAGATAGGGCCCGGTCTTGCGCGCGGGGTCGCCGCCGATCGCGGCATTCTCGATCTTGATGACCTCGGCGCCGAGATCGGCGAGCAGCATCGTGCCATAAGGTGCTGCACCGAACTGCTCGACCGAGACGATGCGCACGCCCTGAAGTGGCTTCATGCCGCCGGGTTCCTCTTGATCAACTGCTTCGAGATGATGATGCGCTGCATCTCGTTGGTGCCCTCGCCGATGCAGGTCAGCGGCGCGTCGCGGTACAGCCGCTCGATGTCGAATTCCTTCGGAGTAGCCGTAGGCGCCGTGGATGCGCATGCCCTCGGTCGCAGTTCTCCAGCGCGGCCTCGCTGGCGAAATACTTGGCCATGCCGGCTTCCATGTCGCAGCGTTCGCCGCGGTCGAAGGCCTGCGCGGCATCGAGCGTGAGCAGCCGCGCGGCGCGGGCGCGCGTCGCCATCTCGCCGAGCTTCAGCTGGATCGCCTGATGCTCGCAGATCGGCTTGCCGAAGGTCTTGCGGATCTGCGCGTATTCCGACGGCGAGCTTCAAGCGCGCCCTCCGCGATGCCGACGCCGCGCGAAGCGACATTGATGCGGCCGAGTTCCAGCCCGCCGGTCGACCTGGAAGAAGCCGCGGCCCTCGACGCCGCCGATCAGATGATCGGCCGGCAGGCGATAGTTTTCGAAGATCGATCTCGGCGGTATCGATCGCCTTGTAGCCGAGCTTGTGCAGCTTGCGGCCGACCGAAAAGCCTTCCTGCTTCGGCGCGATGAACAGGCTCATGCCGTTGTGGCGCGGCTGGGCGTCCGGGTTGGTCTTCACCAGCAGCGCGAGGCACGAACCCTCGGCGCCGTTGGTGATCCAGGTCTTGGTGCCGTTGATGACGTAATGATCGCCGTCGCGCCTGGCGGTCATGCGGATGCCCTGCAGGTCGGTGCCGGCGTCCGGCTCGGTCAGGGCAAGGCCGCCGCGGATTTCGCCGGTCGCGAGCTTCGGCAGCCATCGTGCCTTCTGCTGCGGCGTGCCGAACTTCTGGATCGCCAGCGCCAGCATCAGATGCGAATTGATGATGCCGGTGATCGACATCCAGACCGACGCGATGCTCATCACGATCCTGGCGTAGGTCGTCGCCGGCAGTCCGAGGCCGCCATACTCCGGCGCGATCGTCGCACCGAACAGCCCGAGCTCCTTCATCTGCTCGACGACCTCGTGTGGATAGCGATCCGCGTGGTCGTATTCCTTCACGATCGGCTTGAGCTCGCGCGCCACCCAGCGATCGATCATGTCCAGGATCTGGCCGTCGTCGTCCGGGTCCGCGGGCGAACCCCGCAGCACCTGCGTCATCGGGACATTCCTCCCAAAATTAATACGGACAAGTTCTTCGTGCTTATCGGCGGCTGGTTATATCGCTGGCCTTGACGTCAAGTAAAGTCGCAAGTAGTTGTCTGGACAAAATTCAAATTGCGGGCCGACGAAGGCGACTCCGATGCTTGAAAAGTCACACAGCGCGGCCGTTGACGAGGCGATCAACACCCGCCGGTCCGTGCGCGCCTTCCTGCCGACCCCGGTCGAGCGCGCCACGGTCGAGGCACTGCTCGAGCTTGCCAGTCGCAGCGCCAGCGGCAGCAATATCCAGCCCTGGCGCGTCCGGGTCATTGCCGGCGCGGCCAAGGATCGCCTGACCGCGGCCATCCTCGAAGCGGTCCAGCGCGACGGCTTCGAGCCTTATCAGCGCGAATGGAACTACTATCCCGTCAACTGGCGCGAACCCTATCTCGCTCGCCGCCGCAAGATCGGCTGGGACATGTACAGCCTGCTCGGCGTCGCCAAGGGCAATTTCGAGGGCACGCAACGCGCGCGCATGCGCAACTACGAGTTCTTTGGCGCACCGGTCGGCATGATCTTCACACTCGACGAAGACCTCGAAATCGGGAGTTGGCTCGATCTTGGCATTTATCTGGGCGCGCTGATGATCGCCGCACGCGGTCACGGGCTGCATACCTGCCCGCAGGCGGCGTTTGCCGATTTTCACCGGATCATCCGGCCGTTGCTCGACATTCCCGAGGAGGAAATCATCATCTGCGGGATGGCGCTCGGTCACATCGACCCCGACGCATCGGTCAACAGGCTCGTCACCGAGCGCGCGCCGCTTCGCGATTTTGCAAGCTTCGAGGGTCTGTGAGGCCATGACGCTGAGCCTCCCGAACAAGATGGTCGTTGCCGAAGTCGGCGCGCGCGACGGCTTTCAATCCGCACAGGAGGTATTCATGACGTCCGATCGGACATAACGGCCGCCCCTCGCCGTTCCCGTCGCCTCACCGCGCTTGATTGCCTGGCAGGCACTACTCCCAGGACCAGGCCGAGAAGTCGTTCTCGAACTGCGGTACCTGCTGCCAGACGCCCTTGAGGCGTTTACTGGAGATGGTGATCCATTGCGGCTGGAACAGGAAGCCAGCGACAGCGTCGGTCGCCAGCATACGCTGGGCGTCACCGAGCAGTTTTGCACGGCCGGCTTGATCAGGCGTCGACATGATCTGCTTGTAGAGATTGTTGAAGGCATCGGAGTTGTAGCCGAGATAAAAATCGGGTTCCGTCAGCTTCACGAGATCGAACGGCTCGACATGCGAGACGATGGTGAGATCGAAGTTGTGCGGGCCGTTGCCGGCAAAGACCTGTGACAGCCACTGCGCCCACTCGACATTCTCGATCTTGGCAACGATGCCGACCTTGGCGAGCTGGGCTGCGAGAATCTCGCCGCCTTGCCGCGCGTAAGGCGGCGGCGGCAGCTTCAGCGACAATTCGAGCGGCGTGGTGACGCCGGCCTCCGCAAGCAGCTTCTTGGCCTTCTCGGGATCGTAGGGGTTGATGCCGGTGGTGTCGACGTAGCCGAACGAGCCCGGCGTATAGAAGCTGCCGATCGGCGTGCCGAAACCGTCGACGGCACCGTCGATCATCGCCTTGCGGTCGATCGCGGCAAGAATGGCGCGGCGAACCCTGACGTCATCGAGCGGCTTCTTGCGTTCGTTGATGGCGACGATGGTCTTGGCCTTGGAGCCGCCGATCAGCACGGTAAAGCGAGGATCCGCCTTGAACTGCGCGAGGCTGCGGGCGGCAGCGACGCGCGGGAACACGTCGACGTCGCCCGACAGCAGCGCGGCGACCTGCGCGGCGGGATCGGAGATGATTCGGATCGTCACCTTCGAGAGCTTGATCGCGGCGGCGTTGCGGTAGTCGGCCCATTTGTTGAGCGTGATCGAGGAGCCCTTGGCCCAGGCGCCAAGCTGATAGGGCCCGGTGCCGACCGGCTGGGTCGCATCGGTCGGCGCGCTCTTCGGCTCGACGATCGAAGCCGACGCCTGCCCCATCAGGAACGGAAAATTCGGCTCGGAATATTTCAGGACGATCACGATCGTGTCGGCGTCAGGCGCTGCCACCGACTCGAAGCTCTGGAACAGGCTCTTGTCCTTGTTCGTGCTGGTCGGGGCAGCCGCGCGATCGAACGAGAATTTCACCGCTGCGGAGTTGAACGGCTCGCCGTTCTGGAACTTCACGCCCTTGCGCAGCTTGAACGTATAGGTCTTCAGGTCGGGCGACGCCGTCCAGCTCTCGGCCAACAGCGGCGACACCGAGCCGTCCTCGTTGATCTTGGTCAGCGTCTCATAGATATTGTACAGCGTGACCTCGGCGATCGCCGCGGCCGCCGCGACTGTCGGGTCGAGCCCGGGCGGCTCCAGCGTCATGGCCATGACGACGCTGTCCTTCTTCGCTTGCGCCAGGGCCGGCAGCGGCGCTGCGGCAAAGGCGGTGGCTACCGCGATGATGCTGAGTTTCCTGAACATGCGCTATCTCCCGACCATTCCAAGATCAGTCTAAGCCGATCCGACACAAGACGCTAACTCCCCTCCACCGCCAGAGCCGGCAGCGCCATGACCGCCTCGGCCTTGTGGCACGCCGCGAGATGCGTCTCACCGACCTTGCCTAGCGCAGGCGCGGCCTCACGGCAATGCTGATCGGCCAAGGGACAGCGCGTGCGCGTAAGGGCATCCGGCAGGGGTCACCGACTGCGAGGCGACCGCCGGGGCGGCGCGACGGCGGCGCGCGCCGCCCGGTCGGGCGCGCGGAACAGCTTCCAGCAGCGCTCGCGTATAGGGATGCGCGCAATGCGCGAACAGGTCTTCGGGCCGCCCCTGCTCGACAATCCGCCCGCGATACATGACCGCGACCTCGTCGCAGAGATAGTCGACAACCGCGAGATCGTGGCTGATCAGGATGTAACTCAGGCCGAACCGCTCCTGCAGGTCCTGCAGCAGGTTGAGCACCTGCGCCTGCACCGAGACGTCGAGCGCCGAGACCGGCTCGTCGGCGACGATCAGTTTCGGCTGGGTGATCAGCGCGCGCGCGATCGCGATGCGCTGCCGCTGGCCGCCGGAGAATTCGTGCGGATATTTGTCCATATCGGCGTCGCGCAAGCCGACCTGCCGCAGCACCGGCGCAATGCGCTCGCGGATCGAGGCTCGGTCGACCTGTTCCAGCGCGGTGAGCGGTTCGGCAACGATGCGGGCGATCGTCTGCCGTGGATCGAGCGATCCGTAAGGGTCCTGGAACACCATCTGGAAATCGCGCCGTGCGCGGCGCAATTCATCCGCCGGCATCCGGTTGAGATCGCGGCCGAACAGCGAGACCGAACCCGATGTCGGCCGCTCCAGCGCCATCACGAGGCGCGCGAAGGTCGATTTGCCCGAACCGGATTCGCCGACCACGCCCAGGCTCTTCCCTGCCTCGACCCGCGCGCTCACGCTGTTGAGCGCGAATACCTCGCCCGCCGGGCGGAACAAGCTCTCCCGCGGCAGCCGGTAGCGCTGCACGAGATCCGTCACGGCCAGGAGCGGCTCTGCGGCTGCAGCGGTCATGCGGGAAGCACCCCCGCCGCGCCGGCCATCGACACATCGGTGCGCAGGCAGCGCACGCCATGACCGGCGCTGATCTGCGCCACCGGCGGCAGCGCGGCCCGGCAACGGTCCTCGACGATCGGGCAGCGGTCGGCGAAGGCGCAACCGACGGGCAGATCGGCAAGCTCGGGCACCGTGCCGGCGATGGTTTTCAGCCGCGTCCCCTTCCGCGCGCCGAGGCGCGGGCGCGCCCGGAACAGGCCTTGCGTATACGGGTGCCCCAAACGCCTGAACACTTCGTCCGTCCGGCCGCTCTCGACCACGGTGCCGCCATACATCACCATCATGCGCTCAACATTCTCGGCGATCACGCCGAGGTCATGCGAGATCAAGATCATCGACATGCCGCGCTCCGCGACGAGATCGGCGATGAGGTCGAGGATCTGGCCCTGGATCGTGACGTCGAGCGCGGTGGTCGGCTCGTCGGCAATCAGCAGGTCAGGCTCGCAGGCGAGCGCCATGGCGATGGTGACGCGCTGACGCTGACCGCCGGAGAACTGGTGCGGATAGGCATCGACCCGCCGCGCGGCGTCGGGAAGGCCGACGCGGTCGAGCAAGGCGATCGCCTCTTTCCGCGCCTGCGCGGCCGATTGCTTCCGGTGCCGCCGCAGCGGCTCGGCGACCTGGTGTCCGATCGTGTGCATCGGATTGAGCGCGGTCATCGGCTCCTGGAAGATCATGCTGATGCGATTGCCGCGCAGCTCGCAGTAATCGGCGTCGGACAGGTTCACCAGCTCACTTCCATCGAACCTGACGCTGCCGCTGATGACGGCGCTGTCCGGCAACAGTCCCATCAAGGCCAATGCGGTAACGGATTTGCCACATCCGGATTCGCCGACCAGTCCCAACGTCTCGCCGCGCTTCAGCGAAAAGTCGACACCGCGAACGGCCTGGGCCGGACCGCGGCTGGTGTTGAGCCGGACGCCGAGGTTTTCGACCTCGATCAGGGGCGTGCTCATCATCAGCGCTCCCGCGAAAGCCGGGGGTCGAGCAGATCGCGCAATCCGTCGCCCATGAGATTGAGGCCGAGCACCGAGACTGCGATCGCAGCCCCCGGATAAAACGCAAGCATCGGCGACTGGAACAGCAACGTCTGCGCGTCGTTCAGCATGCGGCCCCATGACGGCTGCGGCGGCTGGGTGCCGAGGCCGAGATAGGACAACGCCGCTTCCGCCAGGATCGCCAGCGCAAACTGGATCGTCGCCTGCACGATCAGGACCGACAGGATATTCGGCAGCACATGCTCGAGGGTGACGCGGAAACCGCCCTTCCCCGATGCGCGCGCGGCGAGCATGAACTCCCGCGCCCAGATCGCATTGGCCGATCCGCGGGTGACGCGAATGAAGATCGGGATCTGGAAGATGCCAATCGCGGTGATCGAGGTCACGATGCCGGGGCCTACGACCGCCGCCAGCATGATCGCCGAAAGCACGGCGGGAAAGGCAAAAGTGAAATCGCCGAACCGCATGATGAGCTCTTCGGTCCAACCCTTGCGCGCGGCCGCGGTCAATCCCAGGCAGACGCCGAAGCTGAGCCCGATGCCGACCGCGATGACGCCGACCATGATCGTGGCGCGCGCGCCGACCAGCAGCAACGAGACGATGTCGCGGCCGAAGGAGTCGGTGCCGAGCCAGTGCGCCGCCGAGGGCGGCCTGAGCTTCGAGGCGATGTCGATGTCGTAAGCCGGCCACGGGGTCCAGAGCAGCGACAGCAGGGCCGAGCCGATCACCAGAAGGACCAGCGCGCCACCCAGCACAAAACTGCGATGACGCAGCGCGCGCGGCCAGAATTCAGCCGCGGACCGCGGACGCGCTGCGATCATCGCCTCAGCTGCAGCGGCCAGCGGGTCACTCACAGGTCGTGAACCTTGATGCGGGGGTCGATGAAGGCATAGAGCACATCGACCACGAAATTGACGATCACGACCATGGCCGCGAGCAACATCACGCAGTTGCGGACCACGATCAGGTCGCGGTTGGCGATCGACTGGAAGATCAGCCGGCCGAGTCCCGGCAGGTAAAAGACGTTCTCGATCACGATGGTGCCGGCGAGCAGATTGGCGAATTGCAGGCCCATCACCGTCATCACCGGGATCATCGCGTTGCGCAGCACGTGGCGCCAGAGCACCTCGCGCTTGCCCAGGCCCTTGGCGCGCGCGGTGCGCACAAAATCCTCGCGCAGCACCTCCAGCACCGCCGACCGGGTGACACGCGCGAGGATCGCGGCCTGCACCACGGCAAGCGAGATCGCCGGCAGCAGCAGGGATTTCACGCCCGGCCAGACGCCGTCATCCCAGCCGGCAAAGCCTCCCGCGGAGAGCCATTGCAGCTTCACCGAGAACAACAGGATCAGGAGAATGGCGAACCAGAAATTCGGCAGCGCAATGCCGATCTGCGTCAGCGACATCACGCCGACGTCGCCGAGCCTGTTGTGATTGGCGGCGGTGTAGATGCCGGCGGCGAGCGCCAACACCACCGTGATCAGCATGGACATCATCGCAAGCGGAACGGTCACCACCATCCGCTCCGCGATCAGGGCTGCGACCGACGTTCCATAGACGTAGGAGTTGCCGAGATCGCCCACCACCATGCCCTTGATCCACAGCAGGTAACGAAGGCCAAGCGGCAGGTCGAGCCCGAGCTTGACGGTGAGCGCTCGAACCGCGTCCGGAGAAGCGTCGGTACCCATCAGCATCTGCGCGGCATTGCCGGGCAAGGCATCGAGCACCAGGAAGATGATCAGCGACGCGAAAGCGAGCGTCGCCACCAATGTCAGGAGTCTGCGCAGGAGGAACACGCTCATATTGCACGCTCAGTTCCGGAACTGGATTTTCGCTGCTGCACGATCAACAACTCCGGCCCCGGACGCAAGCCCCGTGTCGTGGAGCTCGCTCCTCAGTCCGGCCAGCGGGAGAGCAGATCGTTTGAGGCCTCGAACAGCGCGCTCACCCGCAAGAGCTCGGCGTCCGCGCGGAAGCGGCCGACGAGCTGCAACCCGATCGGCAAGCCGTCGCGGCCGAAGCCGCAGGGCAGGCTGATGGCGGGATGGCCGGTCATGTTGAAGGGCATGGTCCAGGGAAACCAGTGCGGACGGACGTTGTCATAGCTTTGGCCGTCGATCTCGATGGTGCCGAACAGGTCCTGGTCGATCGGCAGCGCGGTCCGGGTCAACGTCGGCATCGCCAGCAGGTTGCCGCGCGCCAGCATCGATTGCACGCGGCGGAACAGTGAGGTGCGGTCGAACATCGCCTGCTGGTAATCGACGCCGCTGACTTTTGTTGCGAGCGCAACCTGCCGGACGAACGTCTCGCTGAGCTCATCCTTGCGCTCGGCCACCAGCTTCTCGAATCGGGTCCGCCAGGCCGTGTGGTTGATCGCACGCCAGATCGGCTCGACGTCAAACCCCTCGCCGGAAAATTCTTCGAGCTGCGCCCCGAGGCCAGCCAGCCGATCGAGGCCGGCCCTGAAGGCCTCGGTCACATCGGCGGAGACCGGACGGCCAGGTGGTGCCAGGCAGTACAGGATCGTCTGTCCGCGCAGATCGCCGCGCGGAAGGGCGGCATCGAGAAAATCCGGCACGGGAACGCCGATCGACCAGGGGTCGGAGGCGTCCTCTCCTGCTAAAGCCTGCATCATCAGCGCGGTGTCGGCGACGGTGCGCGTGGTCGGCGTCACATAGGTCTGGTTGCCGAAGGCGTCCTGCACCTGGCTATGCGGGATCACGCCGTTGCTTTGCTTCAATCCAACCACGCCGTTGCAGGCCGCGGGAATACGGGTCGAGCCGCCGCCATCGGTTGCGATCGCTAGCGGCGCGATGCCGCTTGCAACTGCCACGGCCGCTCCCCCGCTCGAGCCGCCGCTGGAGCGCCCGGCGTCCCACGCATTGCGGGTTCGGCCGAACAGCGGCGAGTCGGTCAGGCACTTGCTGCCAAACTCCGGCGTCGTGGTCTTGCCAATCAGGACCGCGCCCTGGGCGCGCAGCCGGGCGACCGCCACGGCATCCTGGTCGGGCACGTTGTCCTTGTAGGGAAGCGCCCCGAAAGTGGTTCTTACACCCCTGGTGTTGACGATGTCCTTGACGGTGAGGGGGATGCCGTGCAGCAGGCCGAGCGGCTTCCCCGCCATCACCTTTTGCTCGGCGGCTTGCGCCTGTGCAATGGCTTCTTCGCCGCAGAGCGTAATGAAGCAGTTCAGTTCCCCCTGCAGACGCTCGGCACGCTCCAAGGCGGCCCGGGTGATCTCGACGGGCGACACCTCTTTGCGGATGATGCGCGCGCGCAGCTCGGTCGCCGACAGAAAACAAAGATCCTGAGACAAATGTCACCCTTGGCTTGTGACGCTCGAGCAAATGAACCTGCAAAACGAGGTCGCTTTGCCGACTCCCATCCGCTGCTGCTAAGTGTCTGAAAAGCTTGGTGGGCGCAAGATCGATATATTACTCGTCGATCAAAAATCGTAGTCCGCCGAAGCTCAGCTCTTGTCAAGACGAAGCTCGGGAGAAAGGCCGTGCTCCGGGTCCGCTCCCGGCCCCCAAAATTATCTCGTCAAACCGACCCGAGGAGCCTTGCGCGGTAAGGCGCCCCAAAGGATGCTGACAAGCTTCGCTGATCAAAAGGGTTCGTCCATGCCTGTCGACGCTCAAGCCGCCACCGACCGCCTCATGCGCTTTCTCGCCGTCGAGGGCGTGACCGGAAAGGAGGCAGCGATAGGGCGCGAGCTCATCGCGGCGCTGAAGGAAAGCGGCGTGCCGGCGGACACGATCCGCCTCGACGACGCGAACACACGCATTCCCGTTCCGACCGAAACCGGCAACCTCGTTGTCGATCTGCCTGGCCGAGGCGTGATGCACAACCAGCCGCGGATCATGTTCATGACCCACATGGACACCGTGCCGCTGTGCGCCGGGGCGAAGCCGAAGCTTGCCGGCCGGAAGATCGTCAATTCAGCAAAGACCGCGCTTGGCGGCGACAACCGCGCCGGCTGCGGCGTCCTCGTCACGCTGGCCGCCGAGCTTGCGAAGCAGAAGCTTGATCATCCGCCGATCACGCTGTTGTTCTGCGTGCGGGAGGAGAGCGGGTTATGGGGTGCGCGCCACGTCAGGACCGCCGACCTCGGCTTGCCGCTCATGGCCTTCAACTACGACGGCGGGTCTGCGTCCAATGTCACCATCGGCGCCGTCGGCGCGGATCGCTGGCAGGTCGAAATTTTTGGCCGCGCCTCGCATGCCGGCGTCGCCCCGGAGCGCGGGATCAGTTCGACCATGATCCTTGCGCTTGCGCTCGCCGACGTCCGGGCCGCTGGCTGGTTTGGCAAGGTCGTGAAAGGCAAGCGGCAGGGCACGAGCAATGTCGGCCCGGTCACCGGCGGTGACGGCCGGCCGGCTGGAGACGCCACCAACGTCGTCACCGACTACGTGCACGTGCGCGGAGAAAGCCGCAGCCACGACCGCAAATTCTTCAGGGAGATCACCAAGGCCTACAAGGTGGCGTTCGAGAAGGCTGCAAAGCGCGTCAGGAACAGCGATGGCAAGTCAGGCCGCGTCAGGTTCAAGGCCGAGACCGACTACTATCCGTTCCGCATGAAGGATAGCCTGCCCGTGGTCAAGCGCGCGGTCGCGGCGGTATCCGGCATCGGCGGAACGCCGACCATCCGCGCCGCGAATGGCGGGCTCGACGCGAACTGGATGGTCCGCCACGGCGTTCCGACCGTAACCTTCGGCGCAGGCCAGAACGAAGCGCACACCATCGACGAGTGGATCAATCTCGACGAGTACGACCGGGCATGTGCGCTCGCCCTGCGGCTCGCGACGATGCGATGAGCCCCCACGACGCTGCCGACTGCCTGAAAAGCCTGGTGGTGTGCGCAGTCACATACGAACCGGTCTCGAAGGCCAAATTCCCTGTTATCAGGGAATTTAACAGGGAATTTCGAAAAATCAGGCGCCTTTGGTCGGATTCGGACCGAAATTCAGACCGCCATTCAGGCACTTGCGAGCGAATTCCCTAAGAAGGCTAACCGGGAATTTCGTCTGATCGAACAGGGAATTTCAGTTCGAGAGCAGGGAAATCAGCGCGAACAACGTAAGTCGTTACAGGTTTCCTTCCCGCAGCATCTCGCGCAGCCGGAACTTCTGGATTTTTCCCGACGGCGTCGCAGGCAAGGCCTCGCGCAGAACCATTCGCTCGGGGATGTATTGCACGGCGAGTTTCTGCAGCTTCAGAAACTCCGTCATGGCGGCGAAATCGATGGCCTGGCCCGCTTTCGGGACAATGACGGCACAGGCACGCTCGCCCAGCCGTTCATCCGGGTAGGCGACGATGGCGACCTGGGCAACGGCCGGGTGCTTGTACAGGAGCGCCTCGACCTCGACGACGGGTATGTTCTCGCCGCCTCTGATGATGACGTCCTTGCTGCGGCCGCTGATGCGGATGTAGCCGCTGGCGTCGATGCGTGCAAGATCGCCGGTGTCGAACCAGCCGTCGGCATTGGTGCCGTTCCATTGCGGGCGCTTCAGATAGCCGCCGAAGTTCGAGCATGAGCGCACCACAAGCCTGCCTATCTGTCCGGGCGGCACCCTCCTGCCTTCGGCGTCGATCACCCTGACCTCGGCGCCGGGCAGCGCACACCCGTCGGTGGTGAAGGCGAGATTGTCATCGTCGTCGAGCTTGATCAGGGTGACGGCACCGTTTTCCGTCATGCCCCAGGCCGAAACGATCTTGGCGCCGAGCGTCGAGCGGGCCTGCTCGACCAGCGGCCCCGGAATCGGCGCACCGGCGCACAGGAAGGTCTTCAGGCTCGGCACACCCTTGCCGGTCTCCGATACCGCGCGCGTTAAATCGGTCAGGAAGGGGGTGGACGCCATGGTGAAGGTGACGCGCTCCTGGCGTATCAGCTCGATCGCCTTGGCCGAATCCCAGACATCCTGCAGGACGACGCTCGCCCGCAGCATGATCGGCATCATCAGGCCGTACATGAAGCCGGTCTGGTGGGCCATCGGCGAAGCCATGAGAACGATATCTTCCTTTCCGAGCTTCAGGCGCTCCGCATAGGGAATGATGTTCGCCATTAACGTATTGGCCGAATGCATCACGCCCTTCGGCTCGCCGGTCGTGCCGGAGGTGTAGATCAGTTGGGTGACGTCGTCGGGGCCGGGCCGGTTCGCCGACAGTACCCTGGCCGCATCCGGTTGCTTCTCCCATTCCGGCTTCATCAATAGCGTATCGAAGTCGTCCGCGCCTCCGCCGTCGACGACGACAACACGTGTTAGCGACGGGAGCTGCCGTTTAAGGCTTCTCGCCATCCCTTCATGATCGAAATTTCGGAACTGCCTGGGAACGACCAGTATTTTTGCCTCGCCATGTTTCAGCATGAAGCTGAGTTCCCGCTCTCGAAAGATCGGCATCAGCGGATTGAGGACAGCACCTAGGCGCGAACAGGCGAGGTACAACAGGCTGAACTGCCACCAGTTCGGCAATTGCATGGCGACGACGTCGTTACGCCCGACGCCCAGGCGAGACAGTCCGACCGCGATTCGGTCGGCGAGGGTCGCAAGCTGCCGGTAGGTAACGCGGCGGACCTCGCCGGTGTCCAGACGAACCGCCGTTAGGGCGAGCTTGTCCGGGCTAGCGGCAACGCAGGCGTCGAGATCGTCATTGATCGTGCGATCGTGCCAATATCCGCCTGCAATGCTCTCGGGGCGGCGCGGGGGCAGAAGAACGGCATCGAATTCCATGGAGTCGTCTCCGATTCTGGTTCGTGCGTGTTTCAGGCCGGGACCGCGGCGCGGCCGACGCGGGCACGGGCGATGATGGTCTTCATGATCTGGGACGTACCGTCGCCGATCTGGAAGCCGAGCACGTCGCGCAGCCGCTGCTCCATCGGTCCGCGGTCGTAGCCGCCGTGACCGAACATCAGCAGGCATTGATGGACGGCATCGTAGGCGAGCTTGGGCGCCCACCACTTGCACATCGCCGCCTCCGCGGCGTGCGGCGCTCCCTTGTCCTTCAGCCACAGCGCCTGCAGGCATAAGAGCCGCGCCGCCTCGACCTGCGTTTCGAGCTCGGCGAGCGGATGCGAGACCCCCTGAAAGGCCGACAAGGGTTGCCCGAACGCCTGCCGCTCGACGACATGGGCCCAGGTCTCCTCCAGCGCGACGCGCGCGACGGCAAGCACCTGCAGTCCGATCAGGGCGCGCGAGAAATCGAAGCCCTGCATCACCTGCACGAAGCCCCTGTTCTCCTCGCCGAGGCGATGCGAAACGGGCACGCGGGCGTTTTCGAAGAAAATGGAGCCGCGCCCGATCGCGCGTTGGCCATGACAATCGTAGCGGCTCCGCGTTACGC
The DNA here is from genome assembly GCA_963721135.1 of uncultured Alphaproteobacteria bacterium. Classification (GTDB taxonomy): domain Bacteria; phylum Pseudomonadota; class Alphaproteobacteria; order Rhizobiales; family Xanthobacteraceae; genus Bradyrhizobium. Next base: position 83,526 of record CAVRIB010000020.1, on the reverse strand, counting down.
CCGGCAGATCCATCGGAATGAGGAACGCCGTGACGCCATGCGCGCCGGATTCCGGCGGTCCGGTACGACCGAACACCACCGCTGCATCCGCCTGATCGGCGGCCGAAATTGAAGTCTTTTCGCCGTTGACGACGTATTCGTCGCCGATCCGCTCGACCTGCAGGCGCAAATTGGCGGCGTCGGAACCGCCGCGCGGTTCGGTCAGCGCGATTGCCAGCAGCGCCTCGCCGCGCGTCAGCCGGGTGAGCCACGGGCGGACGACCTCCGGCCGACCGTGCTGGGACAGGATCTGGCCATTCAGCGAGGCCAACAGATTGATGTATGAAATACTGAGGTCGGCGCGGGCGACCTCTTCATGGATGACTCCGGCGACGAGGCAGCCCACTCCTAGACCGCCGAATTCCTCCGGCAGTTCCGGTGCGATGAATCCCATTTCGCCCATCGCCTTCATCAAGGTGCGATCGAGCACGCGCGTGCGGTCGCGTTCTTGGAAACCTGGCGCGATGCGATCGGCGGCGAAGCGCCGGACCTGATCGCTAAACGCCACCAGATCTTCGTCGAGATACGGGTTCACCTCGCTGCCTCCCTCTGGCATGGGACCGCTGAGCCGCCTTGCGACGATCTTGAACGCGGTTCCGTTATTTGGAGAACTTGCGGAAGTCGGGTTTGCGCTTCTCCTGCAGCGCCTTGACGCCTTCGCGGGATTCCTCGGTGTCGTAATAGAGCTTGAGCGCATACATGCCCATGCCGGCGATGCCGGCCTGATGGGCGGTGTCCATGTTGAAGCTGCGCTTGGCGATTGCGATCGCGGTCGGACTGCGCTCGCACAGTTCCTCGCCCCACTTCTGAACCTCGGCGTCGAGCTGATCGTGCGGCACGCAGGCATTGGCGAGCCCCATCGCGACCGCCTCCTGACCGGTATAGCGCCGGCACATGTACCACATCTCGCGGGCCTTCTTCTCGCCGACGACGCGGGCCAGAAACGCGGTGCCGTAGCCCGGATCGACCGAGCCCATCTTGGGGCCGACCTGGCCGAAAATGGCCTTCTCCGAGCAGATCGTCAGGTCGCAGATCGTGCAGAGCACGTTGCCGCCGCCGATCGCATAACCCTGCACGCGCGCGATTACCGGTTTCGGCACGTCGCGGATCGCCGTATGCAATTCTTCCATCGGCAGGCCGACGGTGCCGCGGCCGTCGTAATTGCCGCTATGGGCCGACTGGTCGCCGCCGGTGCAGAAGGCGCGATCGCCGGCACCCGCGAGCACGATGGCGCCGATGTCCTTGTCGTAGCCGGCCTTGTACAAGGCCTTGATCAGTTCGTCGCAGGTCTTGCCGCGAAACGAGTTCATCTTCTCCGGCCGGTTGATGATGATCCAAGCCACGCCGTTGCGGGTCTCGTAGATGAGGTCTTCGAATTCCATGCTTTCCTCCTGGGGCTTGAGGGCCCGATCAGCCGTTCATCGTCAATCCGCCGGACACGCTCAGTATCTGGCCCGTCACGTAGCTCGCGTCATCGCTGGCGAAGAACAGGATGGCGCCCGGCAGATCGTCGGGCCGGCCGATGCGGCCGAGCGGGATCGAGCGCCGGAAGGCTTCCTCCAGCTTTTCCGGATTGCCGGCTCCCTCCTTGTAGTCGGCAAACAGCGCGGTATCGGTCGGCCCGGGGCACACGACGTTGACGGTAATGCCGTGGCGGGCGTGCTCGCGGGCGATCGTCTTCGAGAACGCGACAATTCCGCCCTTGCACGCGGCATAGACCGCTTCGCCGGACGAACCGACGCGGGCGGCGTCGGATGAGATGTTGACGATGCGCCCCGATTTGCGCGCGACCATGCCGGGTAGCACCACGTGATGCATGTGCAGCGCGCCGATCAGGTTGATGGCAATGAGCTGGTCCCATTGCGGCGGTTCGGTCTTGGTGAAGGGGCGAAAGACATCCCAGCCCGCGTTGTTCACCAGCACATCGATTGGCCCGAGCCTGGATTCCGCCGCAGCAACCGCGGCGTCGACGCTCCCTCTGTCCGTAATGTCGCAACGGATCGCCTCGGCGGCACCGTCGCTCGTCCGGATGGAAGCGGCGACCTTCTCGGCCGCTTCGATATTGAGGTCGAAAACGGCGACGCGCGCCCCTTCTTCGGCGAACCTGCGGCAGGTCGCTCCTCCGATGCCGCCGCCGCCTCCCGTGACGACGACGGTTTTTTTATCGAAACGTTTCATGACGCCTCCCATTTCGATGCCGGCTTCGGCTCCGGTTTGCTGCGCTGCCGGCTTTTGGTCAAATTTGTTGCCAGCATTAAGTTTTTATAGCAATATATTGTCATATATAGCCCGCCGGCACAAGGCCATCTCTCATGAAAAATTCAAACAAAAAGCCGAAAGTGAAGAATGTGGTCAAGATGGAATTGGCCAACCGATTGTTTTTTCGGCTCTATCAATGCGCCAATATGTTGCATAAGACCGGCAGCCGGGCCGTCGAAGCGGAGGGGCTGACGACGCAGCAATGGGCCGTGCTCGGCGCACTGTCCCGGGACGAGGCCCATGCAGGCATGGGTATCGGCGAGCTCGCCAAATATTTGATGGTGAGCCGACAGAATCTGGCAGGGCTGGTCAGTCGTATGGAACGAGACGGGCACATATCAATCGCCTCCGACACCCGCGATCGGCGCTCCAGGATCGTGACAATGAGCCAATCCGGCCGCCGCGTTTGGCAGGTGCTAGCCCAGCCCAAGATTCGCGCCTATTACGAAGAAATCCTTGCTGATTTCTCGATCAACGACACGGCGCACGCGCTTCACTATTTGCTCAAGATGCTCGAGAAAATGAAGCGCCTGGATAACGAACAGCTCAAAGACCCGGACGAGGATCAGACGGAGTAATGTCCGTTCCGGGTCGGTCATTAGCGGACGTCGCGACTTGGCTCCGGGATGTCCGCTTTACCCAATAACGGACATTCGAGGGTGCGGTTGGAATTTCCGCTTAGTGCCCCATGAACAGACATCATCGATGCAAGTTGCTCCAAAGGAACTCGCTATTCACGTCATCGCAATTATAGGGTGGGGCATCTGCCAACCCAAGCGCTGCCTTGTCTTTTCAGCAACACAGCGATTGACGTCCTAGGGCGCTTTTGATCTGATGCCGTCAGAGCGCCACCAGAAGCGCGCCCCTGATCATGGCACCGCTACTATTGCTGGTCGTGTTGTTCGGGCGCGGCGGCGCTGTGGGATTTCTGGGGGGCTGCGCCGTGGCTGAACCCTTGCTCCGCGTTAAAAACCTTGTGCGGCGGTTTGACGGCATCGTCGCAACCAATAACGTCTCGCTCGACGTTGCGCGCGGAGAATTGCACGCGATCATCGGCCCCAACGGCGCCGGCAAGACCACGCTGATCAGCCAGTTGACCGGGCAGCTGCTTCCGCACTCCGGTACTATCCATCTTGCCGGCAAGGACATCACCCGCATGCCGGCCTGGCGCCGCAGCGCGCTCGGACTGGCTCGCTCGTTTCAGATCACCTCGCTGCTAACGGACTTCACCGCGCTGGACAACGTCGCGCTGGCAGCTCAAGCCCGCGACGGTCACTCCTTCCACTTCTGGGGCAGCGCCCGCAAGGTAACCCATCTCCGCAAGGCGGCGCAGTCTGCGCTGGATCGGGTAGGCCTCGGGCATCGCGGCGACGTCGTCGTTTCGCGGTTGAGCCATGGCGAGCAGCGCGAGCTCGAGCTGGCCGTCGCGCTTGCCACCAGGCCGCAATTATTGCTGCTCGATGAGCCAATGGCCGGACTCGGCGTCACGGAATCGGCACGCATGGTCACGCTGCTGCAGGAATTGCGACGCGAGGTTTCTATCCTGCTGGTCGAGCACGACATGGACGCCGTGTTCGCGCTGGCCGATCGCATCAGCGTGCTGGTCTACGGGCGCATCATCGCTTCGGGTCAGCCTTTGGAGATCCGGCAGAATGAGGAGGTCAAGCGCGCCTATCTCGGCGAGCAGCACGTGGTGACCCGTCATGGCGTTGAAGCGTTCGATGGTACGTTCGCTTCCGAATGAACGTTATCGCTAGCGCCCTTGATCAGATAACCTTTATGGATGAGCGATGCTACGCAGCAGGCGATGATCAGCGCAAATACCAATTACCGGCAAATAGTCGATACCTCCCAACTGTAAATCGCAATCCGGCTTTCAGCAGTCTTCGCCCGCTGGTCCAAAGATCCGTCAGAGCAATACTCGCCCCTCCCTTATCAAGCACTAGATTGTCGCAACCTCGCCGAGATACACGGCCTTGACGCGTGGATCGCGCGCCACTTCGCCAGGCGTTCCCTCGACCAGCAGCGCGCCAGCAACCATGACCGAAATGCGGTCGGCGAAACTGAACACCAGATCCATATCGTGCTCGATCAAAAGAACCGTGACGTCCCGCGGCAGGCTCGCTACCGTGGCGAGAATGTCGTGCCGTTCGCTTTCGGGGATACCCGCCGCCGGCTCGTCCAGCAGCAGCACGCGCGGCTTGGTCGCGATGGCGAGCGCAATCTCCAGCAGTCGCTGCTTGCCGTAGGGCAACTGCGCCGTCGGCTCATTCATCACATTGAGCAGATGAAACCGAGCGAGGTTTTCTGCGATCTCGCCGTTGACATCGTCGCGGGCGCCCAATCTCCGCCACCAGTCGCCGCCGTGACCCAGACGCTCCGAAACCGCGAGACCGATCGTCTCCAGCGGCGTCAGATCCGCGTAAAGCTGGTTGATCTGAAAGGTCCGCGATAATCCTCGCCGCACGCGCTCGTGCACCGGCAGTGCCGTGATGTCGGCGCCCTCGAGCAGAATGCGCCCGGCATTGGGGCGCAGGACGCCCGTCAACAGATTGATGACGGTGGTTTTGCCGGCGCCGTTTGGCCCGATCAGCGCATGACGCGCGCCGGCTTCGATCCGAAGTGACAAGTCGCGAGTGACAGCCAGCTCATCGAACCGCTTTTCAAGTCCAATGGTTTCGAGCGCGAACGTCAAAAGAAGATCTCCGTATGCAACTAGCAGGCCCCCGTTAGGTGGTTCAGGGTAGACCTCGAGATGGCTCATTCCACCAGATTCGCTGTGGCGGCGGTGTCATGGCCATATCAATCCCCTCGTGCGGTCTCGTGGCGAGCGTAGCTATTTCGCGAGTGGGACAGACACGATCTTCATCACGTCCCCGATGATGTAGAGGACGGTGGGAAGCGTCACGCCCACGAGCGGCGACATTATCGAGGACCGTTGCATGATAGGGACTCGTTCGAACTTTTCGATCGATGCGGCGGAAAGCGGCTCTGGCGTCGACATGAATTACCGCTCATCTTCCGATAGCAAAAACGGATAGTTGAAGGCAGCTGGTCCCGCCTTGACCAAAGTCAATACGTCACCACTGGCACCTACTAATGATATAAGAAGTGCCACACCATAAGCCGCCTTGCGGGGCGGGGTCATTTAGATGCAAACGAAATCGCCGGCAACTAGGTCAGTCACCGTAGCGAGCGGCGCGCTACTCATTGCGGCGTTCGTTGCCTTGACGTTTGCCAATTGGACCTCGACAAAACCGGTCAGAAATCTAACTGTCGTCTATGTCGACGCAGATAATTGCGCACTGTGCGAAATTTGGCGGCGCAACCCAGGCACCGCGTTTCCGGAACTCCCCGGAATCCGATGTACCGATCAGCGAGGCTTTAGATGAATGAAGACGTCTTGGCTGCGCTAAGAACAATTATCGATCCCGAACTCGGCATCAATATCGTCGATCTAGGGCTCGTTTATAAGGCAGCGGGCAACGCCAATGGGATCGATGTCGCGTTGACGATGACCACGCCCGCCTGCCCGCTTGGCGAGATGATGGTGGAGGAAATAAAACTGGTGCTGCGCGATCGTTTCCCGGTCACGCCCGAGGTGCGCGTCGAATTGGTTTGGGATCCGCCGTGGTCCCCCGAGCTTATGAGCGAGGAATCGCGACGACAGCTCGGAATGCTTTAGGTTGGTTTCGCGGGCGCCGCTCACAGTCCAAACAGCCTTCCGGCTGCGCACGAACGAGGGAAAGAATGAGCAGCGCATCGCGTCGGCTACGTTTGGTTCCGCTCGCGGCTGGCGCGGGCGCTTTGCTCGCCGGGCTGTGGGCCGGCCTTGCGCGGCTCGGGCTGGCGCTGCCAGGCGGCATGTCCACCCTGTCCGAGCTTCACAGCGCCCTCATGATCTGCGGGTTTCTCGGAACCCTGATTAGTCTCGAACGCGCGGTGGCGATAGGACGGTGGTGGGCTTACGTAGCGCCGGCCCTATCCGCAATCGGTGCGGTGACGCTCATTGTTGGCGCACCAGCATTCGCGAGCGATGTCTTTCTGCTCGCCGGGATCGCCCTCACCATCAACTCGAGCACCGTCGTCGCACGTCAACCCGCGCTGTTCACCATTATTCTGGCAGTCGCGGCGGCGTGCTGGATAGGCGGAACGCTTGTGTGGATCCAGGGAGCCGAAGCGGCCGACGTCGCCGGATGGTGGCTTGCATTTCTCGTTCTCACCGTCGCCGCCGAACGTCTCGAACTCAGCCGGCTGCTATCGCCGCCGCGCTCAAGCCAGCTGACTTTCGCCATCGCGGCCGCGCTGATCATTATTGGGGCGGCACGTAGAGAATTTGGCGGCGAAACGGCGCCGTTCAGCGGCGTTGGCCTGCTTGCGTCCACCGCGTGGCTCGTCAGGCATGACATCGCGCTGCGAACGATTCACTTTTCGGCACAGCCGCGTTTCTCGGCCGCTTGCCTACTCGCAGGGTATTTTTGGCTCGCCGTCGCCGGTCTTCTGCTCCTCGTAATCCCGCCGGGAACGACGGCCTATTCCTATGACGCCGCCGTCCATGCCATCACGATCGGATTCATCTTGTCGATGATATTTGGGCACGCCCCCATCATTCTTCCCGCGGTGACAGGATTACGCGTCCGATATAGCGCCGCCGCTTATGTGCCGCTCTTCCTTCTGCACCTTTCGGTGTTGTTTCGGATTGCGGCCGACCTGTTTGGGCGCACGGAAATACGCACTATCAGCGGCCCCGCGACGATCGTTGCCCTCGCAGGCTATGCCGCCACACTCACCATAGCGTCACGAAGGCGGTGATTTGTCCGATTACCATAGGCAATTCAAGCCGTCTCCCGGCTTGAATCATCTGAGCTCGCGGCGCGCTAATACTGCAATTATGACCCATACAGCGCTGCGAATAATCATCGCGCTAACCGTTCTCGCCTCGAACGCCAGGCCGACAAAAATATGGATTCCGAGCGCAATGAACACAGCAATTGTCGCAACAGCGATCACCGCCGACACGTGGACTGCCCAACGTTTCCACAAGAGCAGCCCGATGCCCGCGATGACGTATGCAAAGCCAGCGACGAAATTGAACCAGAGAACGAAAGGAACGATGTTGCCGGCAGCACTCCTTGCTTCCACGTCGCCAAACAGGGTTTTTCCGCCGACAACGATGGTGACGGCTCCAAATGCGATCGCGACCAGCGCCAGAACAGCGGCCGAGCGCGGAGTTCGGGGCGTTGTTGGATACATGCCTTGTGCCTTTGCGACCGCGAGATGCTGTCAATCTTGTCCTTGGCAACGTCCTACCCAGCACGATATGGCAAATTTACCTGCCTCCCGCTTGACATCGATCAAGCAACAAATTCGACCTTCAGCACAAAATGCCCTCTACGTTTCTCGCAGCTGGAGAATGGCCGCGCGCCAACCCGAATGGGATATCGCTCACGCCCTGCCGTTGCCTTGCAACGTGAGCGAAGAGAATTTCAATGAACTAGCAACGGCTGGCCGGATTGTTCTCCACGACGCGACCGATTTACTCAACGACTCGCGTGTGCAGGAACCGTAATCCTTGAATGTAGAGCCGCTCGGTACTGCGGCGAGGAGCACAGGCTATGGCGGAGCGCTCGTTCAAAAAAGAGGTGGAACTGTTGCGGCTGCGGGCTGGGCAGGAATTCAAAGGTGAGGGGATTCTGGCCGTCACCAAAGCGCTGCTGCAGTCGGGCGTCAGCTACATCGCGGGTTATCAAGGCGCGCCGATCTCACACCTCATTGACGTCTTGTCGGACGCCGCTGACATCTTAGACGGGCTCGGCATTCGCTTCGAGATGAGCGCCAATGAGGCGACGGCTGCGGCGACACTCGCTGCCTCGGTGAACTATCCGCTTCGCGGCGCGGTTACATTCAAGGGGCCCGTCGGCACCAACGTCGCATCCGACGCCTTGGCCAATTTGTCCTCCAGCGGCGTTACCGGTGGGGCGTTGATCATTCTGGGCGAGGATTACGGGGAAGGCTCCTCGATCATGCAGGAACGGAGTCACGCCTTCGCGATGAAGTCGCAGATCTGGCTGCTCGATCCGCGCCCGAACTTGCACTCGATCGTCAAGGCCGTCGAAATGGGCTTCGGCCTCTCTGAAGCATCGAACACGCCGGTAATGCTGGAGCTGCGCATCCGCGCCTGCCACGTCTACGGCAGCTTCACGGTACAAGATAATGTGCGGCCGGCCTTCACGATGCAGGATGCGCGCAACTCGCCGCGGCGAGACACCGATCGCATCGTGCTGCCGCCCGCCAGCTATCTGCATGAGAGAGAGAAGGTCGAACAGCGCTGGCCCGCAGCCGTCAAATTCATCGAAGACCACCGGTTGAACGAGGTTTTCGATGGCGATGCTGACGACATCGGGATTATCGTGCAGGGTGGCATCTACAATACCGTCATGCGGGCGCTGCAAACGATGGGCCTCGCCGACGCCTTCGGCGAGACCCGCGTGCCGGTCTATGTCTTGAACGTCACCTATCCCATAATGGACTCGGAGGTCGTTGGGTTCTGCACGGGGAAGCATGCTATTCTTCTGGTCGAGGAGGGCCAGCCGGAATTCATTGAACACTCGATCAACACAATCCTACGCCGCGCCGCGGTGCAGACGCGATGTGAAGGAAAGAGCATGCTGCCGATGGCCGGCGAGTATACTGGCGGTGTGATCAAGGCAGGGATCGTCAAGTTTCTTGACGCCTACCGCCCCGATCTCCTGCCAGCGTATGACCCAACGTCGGCCAGCGCTCGGACCGCAGCGGCTGCGTCAGCGGTTGCACCGAATGTGCAGGGACGTCCACCGTCATTCTGTACGGGATGTCCTGAGCGCCCGATCTTCGCCGCCATCAAGCTCGTGGAGCGAGAGCTCGGCGATCACCACATCAGCTGCGACATCGGTTGTCATCTGTTCTCGACACTGCCGCCGTTTGACATCGGCAATACCGTGATGGGGTACGGTCTCGGCGGCGCGGGAACGTCCGCACTGGGCTCTGCCGGCGGCAAGCGAGCCATCGCAATTTTGGGCGATGGCGGATTCTGGCACAACGGGTTGGTCTCTTCGGTCGGTAACGCCGTATTTAACAAAAACGACGGCGTCCAGATCATCATCGACAACGGGTATTCGGCAGCAACCGGCGGCCAGGACAACATGTCGTCGGAAGCAAGTAATCGCTGGCGCACGACGAGAAATTCGATCGAGCGCGCGGTGCAGGGAATTGGGGTGCGCTGGACCCGCACGATCCGGAACACTTACGATGTGGCGCGGATGCGCGATACGCTGAAGGAAGCGTTACTGACTGCAACCGCAGGTCCCAAAGTGATCATCGCACGCTCTGAGTGCATGCTGAACAAACAGCGTCGCGAGCGTCCACTTCTGCAAGAGCGGCTGAATGCAGGTCTGCGCACCGTGCGGGAACGGTTCGGCGTTGATCCCAACACCTGTACGGGCGATCATTCCTGCATCCGCCTCTCTGGTTGCCCATCGTTGACGATCGCGCCAAATCCAGACCCGTTGCGGCAGGAACCGATAACGAAAGTTATTCAGTCTTGCGTGGGCTGCGGACTTTGCGGCGAGGTTGCGCATGCGGCGGTGCTGTGTCCGTCCTTCTATCGCGCCTCAATCGTGAGCAATCCATCTAAATGGGAGCGAGCGCGCGCTTATCTTCGAAGCGCCGTGATCTCTGCCTTGCAACGGCGTCTCGCCAAGGCGAACATGGCCGGAGACCTTGCATGAGTATGGCGAAGCCGATCAACATCGCGATTCTGGCAATGGGCGGCGAAGGTGGCGGAGTGCTGGCCGACTGGCTGGTGCGGGTCGGAGATGGGGGCGGTTATCTCGCCCAAACGACGTCAGTACCAGGTGTCGCACAGCGGACAGGCGCCACAATCTACTATCTCGAACTGTTTCCCAGAAGCGCTTTGCCAGAACGAGGGCAGTTACCGGTGCTCGGCCTGATGCCGATGCCGGGCGATATCGATCTGGTCGTGGCGTCGGAACTGATGGAAGCCGGTCGCGCAATCCAGCGCGGTTTGGTTACGTCGGATCGCACCCATCTCGTGGCTTCGACGCATCGTGTTTACTCCATGATGGAAAAGACCGCGCTGGGGGACGGGCGCGTCGATGCGAAGGCGATCGTTGAAGCCTGCAGGGCCGCTGCCTTGAAATTTACTGGCTTCGATATGGCGAGGCTGGCCGAAGCGAATAAGAGCGTGATCAGCGCGGCGCTTTTCGGCGCCATCGCGGGGGCGCAGGCGCTTCCGTTCGCGCGCGAGGCTTATGAAGCGGCAATTCGTTGCGACGGTGTTGGTGTTGGCGCGAGCCTCGCAGCATTTTCGGCGGCATATGCAGCGGCTGAGGAGCGCGCGGATCCAGACACCGCGTCGAGCGAGCGGCAGGATCGAATGTCCAACGAGTTAGATCTGGCTTTGCCTGGTATTTCGAGCGGTCACGCACGAACGCTGGTCATGGCAGGCGTCGAACGCACGGCCGATTATCAGGACAATTCCTATGCGCGGGAATATGTCGAGCGGCTCAGATCGTTTATTAGCCTCACGAAATCTATGGGAGACGCCGGGCAGCAGCTCCTCTCCGAGCTCGCGCGTCAGCTCGCTCTGGGAATGACTTACGAGGATACGATACGGGTCGCTGAACTCAAGATCCGAGGTGCCCGGTTCGACCGCGTGCGCAAGGAAGTCGGTGCTGATCCCGACCAAATCATCGAGATTGTCGAATTCATGCATGCTCGGGTCGAGGAGATCGCGGATACCATGCCGGCGGCGGTCGGGCGGTGGGTGCTGCGAAACAAGCCGGTCAAAGCCCTCTTGACACGGCTTACGTCGCGCGGACGCACGGTGCGGACGACCTCCTTGGGCGGTTTTCTGTTGCTCTATTTTGTTGCATCGCTCAAGCCGCTCCGGCGCGGTTCGCTGCGCTATGACCGTGAGATGCATTTTCTGGCGGAATGGCTGGAATTAGTTCGCCGAGCGGCCGACATCGATGTTTCCCTTGCGATCGGGTTGGCGCATTTGCGCAATCTCGTCAAAGGATACGGGGATACTTACGAGCGTGGACGTTTCAAATATCAGACGATCTGCTCTTTTGTGTCGGAGGACCTCCGTAATCCGTTCGCAGCGACGCACCTCAGAGCTCTCATCACAGCAGCCGAGAAGGACGAGAATGGTGCGGCACTTCGCTCGGAAATCGACAGGCTGTCCATGACTCGACAGGTAGAGATGACGTAGTCGAACATGAAGCCTTATCTGAACGCAGAGCCCTCGGCGTATGTACCGGTATAGGGAACAGGGGGGCCGATCCCGACCTTGGCCTGTTGAGCGATGGCCGGATGCATCGGAATGCAGGTTGTCGCTGCCGCCAATCCGACAGCTGTCGTCTGCTTGAAGAGATCTCGACGCGATATCTATGTTGCATATTGTTCTTTGGTATCTCCAGTTGCTAGCCGACTCTTCCCTGCACCTTAGAACGCAGCAGGAAGCGCTGGATTTTCCCGGTTGCCGTCTTTGGCAACTCAGTGACGAAGTTGACCCAGCGAGGATATTTGTAAGGAGCGAGACCGTTCTTACAGAGTTCCATCAACTCAGCGACGAGCGTGACGCTCCCTGCCTGCCCTTCCTTAAGTACGACGAAAGCCTCCGGCTTAATTAGACCTTCCTGATCGATCCGGCCTACAACTGCCGCCTCGACGACCTCGGGATGCTCAACAAGCTTAGATTCAATCTCGAATGGCGAGCACCAAATGCCGCCGACTTTCATCATGTCGTCGCTGCGGCCGCAGTAGTAGAAATAACCCTGTCCGTCGCGGCGATAAGTATCCCCCGTATTGAGCCAACCATTGACCATTGTTGTCGCGGTTCGCTCAACGTTGTTCCAGTAGCACCGCGCCGTCGAATCGCCGGAGATGAACAGTTGACCGCTCTCGCCGTCGGCGACCTCAACGCCGTGCTCGTCTAGGATGCGTGCCGAATATCCCGGGACGACACGGCCGCTCGATCCGGGCCTAATGTCCCTAGACGTATTTGAAATGAAAATGTGTAGTGCTTCGGTCGAACCGATACCATCAATGATCCAAAGGCCGGTTTCTTCGTGCCAGCGCCGAAGGATTTCTGCAGGAAGCGCTTCACCAGCAGATACGCATTGTCGGACCGAGGAGAGATCCGGTTTCTCTTTCAAAAAAAGCTGCAAGTATGCGGCATAAAGGGTTGGCACTCCGAAATAGAGCGTCGGCCGGCATTGTTTGATGAGTGGGAAGCTCGTCGCCGGGCCAGGACGATGCTCGTTCAATACCGCCGTGGCGCCGACCCAAAGTGGAAATGTTAGATTATTGCCAAGTCCATACGCGAAAAATAATTTCGCCTCGGAGTAAAAAACATCATCCTCATGAATGTTCAACGTTTCAACACCAAACCGCTGACTGGTAATGACCAAATCACGATGCCGGTGAACTGCCGCTTTTGGTTGTCCGGTGGAGCCGGATGAGTAGAGCCAGAAGCAGTCGCCATCGGCTGTCGCCGGCACGGTTTCAAATTTCGGGTCACTATTGGCGAGCAGGGTGGCAAGTGAATGCTCTGGCCCGTCGGTGCAAAGAACCGTTTGCGGGGCGCACGCAGCTCCCGCAATGCCGGGAAGAACTTCATCAGCGAATTCAGGCGAATAAACAAGCGCGGTCGCGCCCGAAGTCATCGATCATGAAGGCGTAGCTGCCTGATCGCAGGAGAGTGTTGAGCGGGACCGGAACGATACCAGCCTTGATAGCACCCCAAAAGAGATAGAAGAACGCGGGACAGTCCTTCACCACCATCAACATACGGTCTCCGCGGTTGAGCCCGAGGCGCATAAGACCGGCCGCGCAACGATTAACATTGGCCGCAAGATCGGCGTACGTTGTGGTGCCGTCGCTCGTGCGGATCGCTATTTTGGCTCCGCGGCCCTCGGAGATATGCCGATCGATGAACGGAACGGCCGCGTTAAAATTCGGCGCGAAGCGCAAACGTGATGGGTGCTCAGAAGTATCAATTTCGACCGTATGGCTCAGCATCGCCCTAACCTGCTTCTCGGTTCAATAATGTTGGTTCGAAAGCACCCCGCCATTTGAGTTGGCAAAATTTATAGCATTCGTAAATTGGTTCGCCCTTGACTTTAGTCAACGGGAGGACTCGACATCAGAACTTGGACCTCTGAGCCATGGCCACGACATTTTCGCGCCGCTTCCAATCGCCAGTAGCCAGCATCGGCCACGGCGCTGACATTCCGAGCTAGACCGAGCTTCGGCGCGAACCGAAGCGATCGAAATCCTTTCGGCACTTTCGAGCGCGCAGCACGGTCAGCCGCCGCGAGCCGGCTTCGTCAGTTGCCGTTGAAGATCGGCTTGGTTTTCGCGACAAAAGCCTCATACGCGCGCTCGTAGTCTTTCGTTTGCATACATATAGCCTGCGCCTGGGCCTCCGCCTCAATGGAGTCGTTGATGCCCATGCTCCACTCTTGATGAATGCAACTCTTGGTCATGGCATGTCCGAACGTCGGACCCTCGGCCAATGATTTTGCCAGCGCCTGCGCCTGCACGAGCACGGCATCCGACTCGCAGAGCTTGTTGTAGAAGCCCCATCGCTCGGCCTCGGCGCCATCCATCGAACGCCCGGTATAGAGCAGCTCGGCGGCGCGACCCGCACCGATAATTCGCGGCAGGATATTGCAGGCTCCCATATCGGCACCGGCCAATCCGACGCGGACGAATAGGAACGCAACTTTGCTCCGCTGCGTGCCGTAGCGCATATCCGACGCCATCGCCAGAATCGCGCCCGCTCCGGCGCAGATACCATCGATCGCCGCGATGATCGGCTGCGGGCAAGCCCGCATAGCTTTGACCAGATCACCCGTCATGCGGGTGAACGCGAGCAACCCCGCCATGTCGCCCTTGCGCTGCATCTCAACCAGCGGACCGATGATTTCGTGCACGTCGCCGCCAGAACAGAAATTGCCACCCGCACCCGTGATCACCACGGCTTTGATATTCTCCGCATAGACAAGATCGCGAAACACATCACGTAGCTCGGCGTACGATTTGAGCGTAAGCGGATTTTTCGCTCCGGGCGATTGAGCGTGATCGTCGCGACAAACTCTTCTATCTGCCACAAAAAGTGCTGTGGCTCGAAATTTACGAAGTTGACACGCGTTGGGCGAAAGCGCGCAGCCGTGTCCTCTATTTGCGGATCCCTCGCGGTTGCAAGCCCGAGATCAGACATTGTTCTCTCCCTATTATCCGGCAGAAGTCAGTCCGCCGCTCACGCTGATCACCTGGCCAGTGACATAGTCCGACCGAGAGCTCGCGAAGAACATGATTGCGTCTGCGATTTCCTGTGGTTTGGCGAATCGCCGAAATGGAATCGCCTTAAGAAACGCCGTCCTGAGATTTTCCGGCCGCGACTGCAGCATCGGCGTATCGGTCGGCCCAGGGCAGACGCAGTTGACGTTGATCGAATTGCGCGCCACTTCGCGCGCGAGCGATTTGGTGAACGCAATCACGCCGCCTTTGGCAGCGGCATAGGTCGTTTCGCCGCTGCTGCCGACGCGTCCGGCATCGCTTGAAACGTTGACTATTTTTCCTTTGCCGGCGGCCATCATGGCAGGAAGCAACGCTTGGGTCAGGTGTAGGGTGCCATTGAGATTGATCGCAATGACGCGTTCCATATAGTCGGGCGGGTTATCGACGAACGGTTGGATGTCATTCCAACCCGCCGCATTGACCAGAATGTCGATGCGGGGATGTCGCGCGAGTGCGGAGGCTGCGCTGCTACGGATGGAGGCCGACTCGGCGAGATCGATCGGGAGGTACTCGACGGAGAAATTGCGCTGCCTAGCCTCGTTTACGACCTCGGCGCCTTTTTTCCCGTCAACGTCCGCACAGATGACAGTCGCTCCGCTACGTGCGAACTCCATCACAGTCGCCTTGCCAATACCCGAAGCACCGCCGGTGACCAGGGCAATTTTGTCGTCGAATTTCATCGCGCCGCTCCCTTTTTCGTCTGCATCGAGGATCCGGTTGAGCCAACAAGAAACGCTTCGACGCGCTGGCGTGTCTCGGCGTTGTTAAGGAGCAGCCGGGTGAATTCCAATTCGTCAGTGTATCCGCCGCGGTCGCTAAGACCGGCCGCCGCAATGCATGCCTTACTTGCGGCGAGCGCCGCGGCGGGGAGGCTCGCGATGCCACGCACAATCTCGGTGGCGCGCTGCGCCAGCTCGGCACGCGGCACCGCCCAATTCACCACGCCAAGTGCACTTGCAGCCATGCCATCAAGGATTTCGGCGCCGAGAATCAGTCGCGCGGCGAGCGCCGCACCGCATAACCGGGTGAGGCGCTGCGTACCGCCACCGCCCGGAAGCAATCCGAGCCGGGCTTCCGGTAGCCCCAGCTTAACTTCCGCCGCCGCGATCCGCAGATCGCATGCAAGTGCCAACTCAAGCCCCCCACCCATTGCCGCGCCACCGATCTCAGCCAGTACGACCTGGGGCAACTGCTCGATCCGCGCGTACAGCCGCTGAATGCCAGCCACATAGGCATACATTCGGTCAGCACCGTCAGGCGCCTCCATGTGCGCTCGCACCTCTCTTAGATCGGCGCCGGCACAGAACACCTTTTGGTCCGAGCGAATATGCAAGACCGTGCAAGGCGGGCCACTGGCCAGTTCGTCGAGTTTCGCGTCGAATGCCTGTACCCATTCTGCGTTGATCGCATTTACCGGGGGTTGGCTCAGCGTTAAGACGGTCACGGCATCGTTGGCGTTTGTGAAAATCATGACCAGGCTCGCCTTTCCTGCTCCGCCTGGGTGACGAGCGCACGGCTGATGACCAGCCGCTGAATATCATTTGTGCCCTCATAGATCTTGCTGGCGCGTACAGCGCGAAAAATTTGTTCGACCCCATAGTCGGTCATATAGCCGGCACCGCCGAGCGTCTGAATCGCGTCGGAGCAAATGCGTTCGGCTGCTTCGGTGGCGAACAATTTCGCCATAGAAGCCTCTTTAAGGCATGGCAACCCTTGGCTCCGCAAAGCGGCAGCATAGTGCACGAGCTGACGCGCAGCTTCGAGCTGAGTTGCCATTTCGGCCAGACGAAAAGCAACGGCTTGATGTTCGATTATCGCCTTGCCGAAGCTTCTGCGCTCTTGCGCGTAAAGGAGTGCAATCTCATAAGCAGCGCGAGCCATACCGACGGCTTGTGCAGCGATACCAATGCGACCTCCCTCCAAGTTAGCAAGGGCAATGCGGTAGCCCTGACCTTCGGCGCCGAGCCGGTTTTCCTCTGGAACGCTGAGTTCGTTGAAGCTAATTTCGCACGTGTCCGACGCGTGTTGTCCCATCTTTTTCTCAATCCGACCGACGCAATAGCCCGATTGTTTGGTCTCAACGATGAAGCAACTGATGCCTCGCTTCGCCTGGACCAGGTCAGTAGCAGCAAAAACCAGCGCAATGTCGGCGTTTTTGCCAGAAGTGATGAACCGCTTTGTTCCGTTAAGGATATAGGTTCCGTGTCTACGCACGGCGCGGGTCCGAATTGCACCGGCATCCGAACCACCCTCCGGTTCCGTGAGACAAAAGGCGCTCAGCAACTCGCCGCGCGCCATCGGCCGCAAGTACTTCTCTTTTTGCTCCGGCGTACCGTATGCAACGAGCGGCATGCAACCGACAGAATTGTGACCACTCATGATCGTCGAAACGGCCCCATCGCCTGCCGCGACTTCCTCTAGCGCAAGCGCGTATGCGACATAGTCCGCGCCAACGCCATCCCATTTCGGGGGAACCGTCATTCCCATGAAGCCAAGTCTGCCTAACTCGCGGAGCGCAGCGCGGGGAAACTCCGCTTTGCGATCCCATTCAGCTGAATGAGGCGTCAAGCAGCGCTGCGCGAATTCGCGCGCCGTGTTCCGAATTCGCTCCTGCTCCTCGGTCAGTAGCATCATGTCTACTCGATAGCCTGACGCCGCATCGGTTCGCGCACCTTCAACAATTCCCTCGCGACGATCGGGTTCTGCACTTCGGTTGCGCCCTCACAGTTCCGCCGCGCGATCGATAAAGCGTTGCACCGTCTCGGTCGCAAAAGCCTTCGCCGCTGATGCTTCGCGCCTGATGCGCGCCGCACCACGAGATGAGTAAGCGGCGGCATCATTGGTCTCCACCATTTGCATTGATCCCCTGGTCGCGAAGCATGAAGCGTTGGATTTTTCCGGTCGCGGTTTTCGGCAAACTATCGACGAATTCAATCCAGCGCGGATACTTCCAAGGGCCAACGGTGCGCTTCACATGCACTTTGAGTTCTTCATATAGCGCCCGGCCAACATCGTCATGCGAGCAATCCTTGAGCACGACGAATGCTTTTGGCTTGATCAGGCCATTGCCATCTTCGGCTGGCACAACTGCCGCCTCAAGGACATTCGGATGAGTTACCAAGGCCTCCTCGACCTCGAACGGCGATACCCAAATCCCGCTGACCTTGAACATATCGTCGGTCCGGCCACAGTAAGTGTACACTCCGTCAGGACGCCGCGTGTATTTGTCACCGGTGCGCGTCCACTCGCCCAAGAACGTGCGGCGCGATTTCTCGCGCTGATTCCAGTAGCCAGCCGCGGACGATTCACCCTTTACCAGAAGCTCCCCCATCTCATTGTCGCCGACGTCCTGCGCATTTTCATCAACCAGCCTGAGTTTGAAGCCGTCTACCGGCACGCCGGATGTACCGTACTCAACGGCATCCGGAAGGTTTGTCAAAAAAAGATGTCCCATCTCGGTCGAACCAACGCCGTTTACGATGTCGAGGCCAAATCGTTGCTTCCAGGCTTCGCCGATATGCGAGGGCAACGGCTCACCGGCCGAAAAACAGAGTCGCAGCCGGTTGGACATATTTTCCGGCTTACATTCGGGATCGGCAAGAATTGCGGCATAGAGCGTCGGCACGGCAAAAAACATTGTCGGCTGATAGCCCCGCAGCATTTCAAATACCGTTTGCGGTGTCGGTCGCTCGGGATAGAAGACGGCAGTTGCGCCCACCCACAACGGACAGAACATGGCGTTGCCAAGGCCATACGCGAAAAACAGCTTCGCGGCGGAGAATACGACATCGTCTTCACGATAGCCGATGCGGCGCTGGCCAGCGCTCTGCGCCATCACCTTGGGATTCGAGTGCACGTGCATGACACCCTTTGGCATTCCGGTCGTACCGGACGAATAGAGCCAGTAAGCGACCTCATCGGCTACGGTTCTAGCTGGCGCCGAACCTTCGTTCTCGGCTGCCAAGAGCAAGTCCAGCCGCGGCGTCGATGCAGGGCCTCCGCCAACGACGACAATTCCCTTGATGTTCGGCAGATCCTTCGCTGCTTCCTGAACGTCAGAGAGCAATGCAGTCGAAACAAAGACTGCTTTGGCTCGCGAATCCTCGAAAAGGTAATGATATTGATCGACCGTCAGCCGCGTATTGACCAGAACCGGAACAATACCTGCCCGGATCGCCCCCCAGAACAGCACGGGAAAGTCGACGGTGTCGAGGAGGACTAGGGCGATTTGGCTTTCCGGCTCGATCCCCATGCGTGCCAGCATCGGGCCGATGCGTGCGGTTGCATCGCGCAGCTCCGCATAAGTCAGATTGCGAGCAGGATCTATAAATGCGGTCTTGTCGCCCCGACCTTCAGCAACATGCCGATCCACAAAATCGACTGCAGCGTTGTAATCGCGGAGCGCCATCATCAGCGTCGCCCAAGAATTTACGATTATCAAGAGTTACCGGTTATTTGGCGCCCGATCCTTGACTTCGGTCAGGTCAATCATCTGATGTTGGGTTAATTGTCATGTGTGACCTTGATTTTTGTCATGGAAGGACGATGCCAAAAAGCGCAGCCTCTTTAAACGAGGGTACTACTGTGCACGAACCTAGCCCACAGCCGAAAAAACGCTTGCTGAAATTGAAGCTCAACGGACGCTGGCGCGAGGACGCCGTATTCGAAAGGGACTTGCTCGTCGACTATCTGCGTGAAGTCGCCCGCCTTACTGGCACGAAAACCGGCTGCGATGGCGGCGAGTGTGGCGCGTGCACTGTCCTGGTCGACGGTGAGGCAGTGCCATCCTGCATCACGCTCGCAATACGCTGCGAGGGGCAGAACGTGGAAACGATTGAAGCTCTGGCAACGCAAGGACGCCTCAGTAGATTGCAGCACGCCTTTCACGCGAAGCTAGGCGCTCAATGCGGTTTCTGTACGCCGGGGATGATCATGGCGGCCGAGGCGCTTCTGCGCCGCAATCCGACACCGACCGATAGCGAAATACGGGCGGCATTGTCGGGAAATCTTTGCCGGTGCACCGGCTATGTGAAAATCATCGAGTCCGTGCAGGCCTCCGCGGGAGGCAACTCATGACCGCTGATCCGAGCGTAGATGGCAAGGTCGCCCACCGCGGCGTTCCTTTGATTGATGGCATAGAGAAAGTTACTGGACGCGCGCGCTACACCGCCGACCTCGACCATGGCGATGCTCTGGTCGGACGCATTCTGCGGAGCCCCATAAGTCACGGCGATATTCTTCGGCTGGATGTTTCAAAAGCGCGCGCCCTCGAGGGAGTTTGGGCGGTGATTACCGGCGATGATTGTCCCCACACTTACGGCGTGCTCCCTATCGCGATGAACGAATATCCGCTAGCCCGCGGCCGCCTACGCTATCGCGGCGAGCCGGTCGCGGCGGTGGCGGCCATCGACGCGGAGACAGCCGAGCGGGCTCTTGGCCTGATCGAATTGAAAGTGACAAAGCTCCCTGCCTATTATACGTCCGAAGCTGCGCGCGCGCCGGACGCCGTGCTTCTGCACGACAACAAACCCGGCAACGTCGAACGCGAGGTCCATCATCAGTTCGGCGACGTCGGTCATGGTTTTGCCGAGGCCGATTTGGTGCGTGAGGAGCAATTTCGTTGCGCCGAGATCAACCACGCACAGATCGAGCCGCACGCAAGTCTTGCCGAGTTCGACCCGTTGACGGGCCGTCTCACAGTGCAAACCGTGTCCCAGGTCGGCTATTACCTGCAGCTCATGCTCGCCCGATGCCTGGACATAGAATCCTCGCGGATTCGCGTGATCAAGCCGTTCATCGGCGGCGGTTTCGGGGCTCGCGTCGAAGCATTGAATTTCGAGATTGTTACCGCGCTACTCGCCCGCGCCGCCGCCGGCAAAGTGATGATGCAGCTTACCCGCGAGGAAACCTTCATCACTCACCGCGCCCGTCCGCAGACCGATATGCGGCTGAAGCTCGGCATGAGCAAGAATGGGCGTATAACCGCTTGCGAATTGCATGTTGTGCAGCGCGGCGGCGCGTATGCCGGTTACGGCATCATTACCATTCTCTATGCCGGCTCGCTGTTGCACGGCCTCTATGACATTCCCGCGGTCAAGTACGACGGCTACCGTGTCTACGCCAATCTGCCGCCCTGTGGCGCTATGCGCGGGCACGGCTCGGTCGACACCCGTCACGCGTTC
The DNA here is from genome assembly GCA_963721135.1 of uncultured Alphaproteobacteria bacterium. Lineage (GTDB taxonomy): Bacteria > Pseudomonadota > Alphaproteobacteria > Rhizobiales > Xanthobacteraceae > Bradyrhizobium. Next base: position 62,677 of record CAVRIB010000020.1, on the reverse strand, counting down.
GAATGTCTCGTCGACCGCATGGCGCACGAGCTCGGGCTCGACCCGTTTGCCGTGCGCCGCGTCAATCTGTTGCAGGCGCCGACCCGCACCATGAATGACCTGACGGTCAACAGCTATGGACTGGCGGAATGCCTCGACAAGGTCGAGCGGGCGAGCGGATGGCGCGAGCGCCTTGGCAAACTTCCGCCCGGCAAAGGCCTCGGCATGGCCTGTTCCCACTACGTCAGCGGGGCTGCCAAGCCGATCCATTTCACCGGCGAGCCGCACGCGGTAGTGAACCTCAAGCTGGACTTTGATGGCAGCGTGACGGCGCTCACGGGCGCCGCCGATATCGGCCAAGGCTCCTCTACAATGGTCGCAATTACCGTGGCCGAGACCTTGGACATCTCGCTTGACCGCGTCCGCGTCATCGCCGCCGACACCGCCGTTACGCCCAAGGACAATGGGGCCTATTCGTCACGCATCACCTTCATGGTGGGCAACGCAGCGATCGACGCCGCGAAAAGGTTGAAGGCGGTGCTCGTTGCCGCGGCAGCGCGCAAGCTTGAGGCGCGGCCGGAAGACATCGAGTGCGCGGGCGAGGTGTTTCGCGTCGGCAACGGCGATCAATCGACGTTACCGTTCGCCGACGTCGTTGCCGCGGCGCTGGTCGACGAGGGCGCGATCATCGTTAAGGGGACGTTCACTTGCCCACCAGACGCCCAGGGCGGCAAACACCGAGGCGGTGCTGTCGGCTCAACCATGGGCTTCAGCTACGCCGCCCAGGTGGTCGAGGTAAGCGTCGATGAAGCCACCGGCCTGATAACGGTCGACAAGGTATGGGTGGCACTCGACTGCGGCCATGCAATCAATCCACTCGCGGTGGAAGGACAAATCCAGGGATCGGTATGGATGGGCATGGGTCAAGCTATGTGCGAGGAAACCAGCTATTTGGACGGCTTGCCGGCCCATGCAAGCCTGCTCGAATATCGCATGCCGACCATCATGGATTCCCCGCCGATCGAAACTTTTATTGTCGAAAGCCACGATCCACATGGACCATTTGGGGCCAAGGAAGCGAGCGAAGGTGCATTGGCCGGCTTCCCGCCAGCCTTGGTGAACGCTGTCGCCAACGCAATCGGTATTAACCTCACTGAATTGCCGGTGACCGCTGACCGGGTCATGGACGCGCTCATCCAGCGCCGACGGCAAGCGAAGCTTGCCACCTTGAAGGCCGCATCATGACCAAACCGTTGCCCCAGTTTCACCTTGCCGAGCCTAGGACCGTCAAAGAGGCGATTGCCGCGCGCCTTAATCACCCGGGTGGTCGCTTCGTCGCGGGCGGAACTGATCTACTGGTGAACATGCGGCGCGGCATTAGCAGCCCGGATTTACTGGTCGATCTTTCCGGCATCGACGAACTGGCCAAAATCGAAACCAACGGTCATGGCGTGACGATCGGTGCGGGTGTGACTATCGCCACCCTTGCCCGCAACGCGGTGATCGCCACCCAATATCGCGCACTCGCGCAGGCCGCCGAGGCAATCGCCGGACCCGGCCACCGCATCATGGGGACGGTCGGCGGCAATTTGTGCCTCGACACGCGCTGCATTTACTACAATCAAAGCGAATGGTGGCGAAGCGCCAATGCTTATTGCCTCAAGCACCGCGGGGATATTTGTCATGTTGCCCCGCAGGGACAGCGTTGTCACGCTGCCTTCGTCGGCGATCTTGCGCCCGCCCTGCTCGTTCTTGGTGCTGAAGTTAGCATTGCCGGTACACAAGGTCATCGCCGCATTTCCCTGAGCGAACTTTATCTTGAAGACGGCAAAGCGCATCTCACTCTGGCCGATGGCGAGCTCATCGTCGCGGTGCATCTGCCGTCAGACCGGCCCCCGTCGGCTTACGCAAAAGTACGCACAAGGGCAGCTATCGACTTTCCATTGGCCGGAGTGGCGGTTACCCTCGCGACATCCGGTACGAAGGTTGTTTCGCTTCGCTTAGCACTGACAGGCACAAATTCCCGGCCGTTCTTGCTTGCCGGTACGGAAGCCTGCGTCGGGCGATCAGTCGACGAGAAAATGCTACAAGAGATCGACCGGCTCGTGCAGAAGCAGGTGCAGCCCATGCGTACCACGATTACATCGGCCAATTATCGCCGAATCGCGGCCGCCGCGCTGGCACGGCGCTTGACCGCGCGCCTTTGCGCCGAAAGCGCGGTTTGAGCCCGCCGCAGCTATCACGCGGAAATGACGGCCGTTGCCTCTAGTTCGATCTTTGCCGGAGCGTCAAGCAGATCCGCAACAAAGATCATGCTCATCGCGGGATAGTGATTCCCTATCAGCAATTTCCAAATTCGCCCAAGTTCGCGGCGACCCGCGAGGTAAGCGGGCTTGTCGATACAGAATGCGGTCAGTCTACAAATGTGACTCGGCTTGCCTCCCGCCTCTGCAAGAATGGCGAGGATATTTTTGAGCGCCTGTTCGAATTGCGGAACGAGATCATCACTATGAAAATGCTGATCGGCATCCCAACCGATCTGACCTGCAATGAACACAATTCGGCCCGCCGCCACGCTAATGCCGTTTGCATAACCGACCGGCGGTAACCAGTTGGGTGGATGGAGAACCTGAATCGACATGCAAAGCCTCCTCGTAATTGCGGTTAGCGCGAATACCGCTCGTTGCCTGCACTCCACGCCAAGATCACAATGTTTGCGTCAAACCTATCGGCCGCAACGTGCCCCGCACCGCGTTGCGATCATCTGCCGCTATACGACGCAGCTTTACAATATCTTTGACAGTGACTTGTGACGCGTTGATAGTTACGCCGGCCCCCCTTAACTTCGCAAAGGCACGCGATAGCGACTCCGGCGTCAGGCCAAGTCGGCCCGCTATCAGGATTTTGTCATATGGCAGCGCGAGCGCACAGTGACCATGCTCCGCCAATGACAGCGATGCCAGAAACTCCGCGACCCGCTGCACGCCACTTTGCGCCTTGAGCTGTTCAACCTGTTGAAAGAGATGATGCACGTGTTGTGAGATCGATGCGATCATTGCCAATGCAATATCCGGACACTCACGGATGCATTGGATAAGATGATCGGCGGGAATCCGTCCGACACGCGCGGTGTTCACCGCTTCGGCGTTCGCGATATATCGATGTCCGGTAAAAGCAACGGATTCGGCGAAGCTCTCGCCTTTCTTCATAATGTCGATGACGGTGTCGTCTCCGGACTGGGTGCTGCGGTAAATTTTCACCCACCCGTCGATCACGATAAAAAATGCGGTCGCCGGATCGTCTTGCCTCATGATCAATTCGTGCGGCCGCAATGCGACGGCGGTCGCTGGCGCAATAATGTGTTGAACGGTCTCCGACTTCAGCCCTCTGAATACCGCAACGCGGGTGATGATTTGCAGATCGCCGGCCGTCAACTTTGAGGACATTGGAAAAGTCTCAAACTTTGCCAGCCTTATTCATGAGACGGATCGGTCGCGCCGTCTTGATCTCAATCAATGCCGTGGTCAAAATTTGTTCATGTTGCAGCGCACGCTAACCGTCGGCACAAGCCATTGGCGCCGACGGCCACAATGCCTTCGTTGTTAATTTGGCTCGCGGAACAAAGTGATGGCTCTCGACTTAGGCGTGCGGCTGGCTCCGCCGGTGCGAGGCAATGGCTTTCGAGGCCAAGCTCGGCCGGTCTCACGGCGATCGATCAGCTTGCGCATGGTCGCAATGGTGATCGACCCGAGGGTGGCGCGCGCGATATCGTCGATTTCGTTGAGAACTTCGCTCAGCGTTTGCGCTTCAGGCGTTGCATCGACCGGTCCATTACCCTGCTGCCCAACGGGGCTGAGGTCTTCGAACAGTTGTGCCACGTCAAGCAGGGTTACCCGCCGTACATTGCCGGCGAATTGATACCCGCCACCCGCGCCGCGAATCGAGCGGACGAGTCCGGCACGGCCCATGACATGCATGACCTTTGCTAGGTGATGACTGGAGACGCCGTACTTCTCGCCAATTTCGGCGACGGAAAGCTGACGGCCTTCACGCGCGGTCAGCTCGAGAACCGCAAAAATGGCAAGGTAGAGTCGAGATCTGCAATCTCATGACGTCGCCACCAGTATGCGATCCCATATAAAATACCCTTTGTCGCCTTGCGCGTTCAATCGAGATCCTTCTCAAGCTGGATGTAGGGGCCCGCGATCATTCCTTCGCTACGAAAAAACAGCATGGGAAGACGGCCATCCCTCGCGACCATCGTACGCATCTTGCTGACACCTGCGTTCCTGAACTCACCGGCGATCGTTTCGAGCAAAGCGCTGCCAACGCCATGCAATCGCATTTTAGGTTCAACCGATAACGCAAATACCCAGCCGCAAGGCGTGGATCCAAATTCCCAGGCGCGAATCTCCCCGATGATAAAGCCGAGCAGGCGCGCATCCGCCTGTGGGGTGCGATTTTCGGCAACCAGAAAAAACCGCTCGTGACGCCGCTGTTTGCCGTACCGACGGAAGACGTCGTTCCAGTATTCCGCCTTGGCAAGTCTCGTGACGCGGGTATCAAGTGCAATCACGTGGGGGATGTCGGTCGCTTGCACGCGCCGGACCCGCACAGCGGGGCTGATCTCCGTCGCTTCCGCATTTGTATGCATCGTCAATATGTTCACCGCCGCCTGCGTGACCCAACAATCCATTAGCGCATAAATAGGCATTGTGGTACTGATTTATGCACATGAGGGGGGTATCGAGGTGACTTGTGTTCGACCGGAGGAGAAATCCCGGATATGGCGAACGGCCGACGCTGTCCATCTGGACCTGCGCGGCCTTGAACCGCCAGAGCCCATGGTCGCGATTTTGCAGACAATCGACGGCGGCGAGGTCGATACCGCTCTCGTCGCCCACCTCGATCGGGAGCCGATCTTTCTCTATCCCGAACTCGATGACCGGGGATGGAGTCACGAACTCGTGCAGTCCTCGTGCGGGGGCGCGGACTGTGAAGACGGGGTTACGCTTCGCATGGTGCGATGGGGTTCATGAGCATCGCGGCAACCTTTCTCGGGGGTGCAAAGAGTCGGCTATTGCCGCCATCGATTCCATTTCGGTTCTTCGCGGCTGCTGCCGCCTTTCATGTTTTGACGTGGCTAGGGCTGTTTATCGGTGCGGAAGAGACGGCGAGCTTCCGCGGTGGTCTCGGTGCTACTCTGGCTTCGGTGCACCTCTTGACCCTTGGCGTTCTGACCACGACGGCCATTGGCGCGTCGGTCCAGCTCTTGCCCGTTGCAACGCGGCGCACACTCCACGCCGTCTGGCCGGTCAAATTGATCTTCTGGCTTACAGTGCCGGGCCTGATTGCGCTGGTTGGCGGCATGTATACGGCACAAGCGAGCATTCTCATTCCGGCTGCCGTAATGACTGCCGGCGGCTTACTGCTGTTCTGCGCACTTCTGGCAGATAATCTGCGCCGCGCGAGCAGTCTTCCGGTGGTTGGCGCCTACGGCTGGGCCGCACTGACAGCGCTGGTTCTGGTGATCGCCTTCGGCGTCGCACTTGCAATCAATTACGAAGCCGGCGTGCTGCCCGATCATGGCGCCGTTGCACTCGCCCACCTGATCCTGGGCGGCTTCGGGTTTATGGGGCTGCTGGTGCTTGGGTTCAGCCACATCTTGATACCGATGTTTGCGCTGGCGCCCGCGCCGGCGAAGCGTCCGAGCTTCGCAAGTTTCGTCGCGGCCTCCGCTGCGATTCTTCTCGGTACCTTGGGAGCGCTCGTGAATAGCCGCAACCTTCTGACCGCCGCGGCGCTGATCGGCCTCGCAGCTGCCGGGTCGCATCTCTGGCTGATGCGCCGCGTGCTCAAGACCGGCATGCGCAAAAGACTGGGCCTATCGTTCGTCCTCGTGCGCGCCGCCTGGACCATGTTACCGGCAACACTCCTCGTCGGTCTTGCTGCGATCTATGGCTTTATCGGCGGTGGCGGAGCCACACTGTTTGGCTTTCTGCTGCTATTCGGCTGGCTCCTTACGTTCGTGATCGCGATACTCCAGCGCATCATGCCTTTCCTAGCCTCGATGTTTGTAACGCCGCCGGCGAGCGGCGGCCCGGCTATCTTTTCTGTGCTTGGCCATGCCCGATCGCTCAAGCTCCACGCCGCCTGCCATGGCCTTGCCTTCACCATACTTGTAATCGCTATTCTGTTCGATGAAGCAAGCTTGGCGCGCTTCGGCAGCGCGATTGGCCTGATCGGAGCAATTGCCTTCGCCTGGTTCACTGCTGACGTGATTCGGCGAATACTGCCGGCTGCTAAATCCGGATAGCCGCTGCCCGAAAGATTTCCGCATCCGCGCGCAGCAATTCGCTAATTTTGACTCGACGAGCGCAGACGATCAACTCAGGTAAAGGATTGGTCGAAGCATAGTTGTTGCGAGGGGCGGAACCCGCAGCGATCCAGATATGCAAGCAATTCCCGGTCCCTCCAATCGACCTCGGTTCGTATCTTTTCAACGCGCAGCGTGCCGAGGTTCACCAACAATTGTGAGATCAAAGCGCGCCCGACGCCCATCTTCTGGTAATCTGGATCGACGCCGATCGTAACCATGACCGCCGTGGTCTCGACCCGGCCAAATTCACCGAAGTCGACGCGGGCCATGATGAAGCCGACCGGCACATCGTCAAGTTCTGCGACGAGCGACACGCAGACGTCCGAGTCCGTCAGCGCTTCCGCCAGTTTACGCTGGAAATATAAGGTCCGTTCGTGACCGGTAATCCGGCAATCGATCGCCACCAACGCTCGCAGGTCGCCTGCGGTCATGGAACGGACCGGTATCCGGTCGCGCGCGAGCAGTCCGAAATCCGTAGCAGGCGGCGCGCCGTAAGCGCCGTAGCTGATCTCGGTCGCCTCGCCCACATGTTGCGGGATAATGACTTCGGTGCTTCGCGCCATGATCGTCAAACCTTTCTTGTTTTCAATCGCCATCGACAGGTTCCAGCAGCGGCGTCAACGCCGACCGCTCAAGCACCAGGCGCGGCGCCAGGTTGAAGCCGGAAGCATCGAAAAACCGCAGCAGGGCGTGGTTGGTCCAGTTGGCTTGTGATTGCAGCGATCGAACTCCCTCCTGACACAACGCCTTGGTGAGACCGCCCATCAGTGCACGACCGATGCCAATCTCGCGGCTACCAGTCATGACGCCGACGGCATCGAGCGTGGCAATGGCCTGATCACGACCGAATTCACCCCGTAGAATGCGGGCGAACGCAAAACCAACCAATGTGTCTTCGCGGACGACACCAACCTGTACGTAATCCGCTGGACGTTCCTTGGCGTTGGCCAGCCGCTTCTCAAAGAAACCGCGGCGCGTTTCTCCGACATTGTCGGAGTCGATCGCAATTACCTGCTCGAGATCGGCCGGGCGTAACCGACGGACTATGCTTTCCATGTTCACGACGGCATTGCTCATGTAAACGCCTCATTGTCTTCGACGTATTCCTGATAGAGCCTGGTTTCGGTTTCGGCATCCATATTTTCTTCGATCACCGGCAACAACGCCATCTCTTCCTTCTGCACATGCGCGAGCATGCGGTCGCTGAGTTCCTGAGCCAGACGCACGAATTCTTCCCATTCGGCCGGAGCGAACCCGTTGGCGGCAGCCGCGCGCGCAATCGCTGCGACCCGCGCACCGAGCGGTCGTATGGCGGCGTGCTCGCTCGTCAGATGCGCACCGATGTCGGCGTCGCCCATCGCCTCCAGATACGGAAAGAGCCGATTTTCTTCGAACGCAAAGTGGCGCTCAACCTCCACTTCAACTCCGGTCGACAAATCGGACAGCAAACGTGCGACACTGCTGTCGACCTTACCCAGAGCGCCACCGCGCCGACTGCGCGCGAGAAACTGCTCGAGCCGTTCCATCAGGGCGACCGTCGCTCCATGCTCGTCATGGAGCGTTTGGCTGATTCGATTGATGAAGCTCATCACAGATCCTTGCTTGGGCGTGACCCGATTAAGATCGCGGTTCTGGAGTCAGCTGTGCAGCTGCTCGTATTTGAGAAGCAAATCGTCCTTAGTTTCCTCCCAGTCCGGATTGGGAAAGATGCAATCCGCCGGACAGACCAGCTTGCATTGCGGCTCATCCTCGGCGCCCACGCACTCAGTGCATTTCAGCGGATCGATGATGTATATCGGGTTGCCGGCGGTAATCGCCTTGTTCGGGCATACCGGCTCGCAGGCATCGCAGGCCGTGCAGGCGTCCGTAATCATCAGTGCCATTGCATCATCTCCTCACGTTCTCATGCTGCCTTCGGCACTCGGTTGGCCGCAGCAAGCTTTTCAAATCGGAACGCTCCCCACAATGCAGCTCCGATCGCGCCGGCATAGATCGAATCCGGATGGCTACGGACCGCGATCTTCATGTCCTTGATGTGCGAGATATCCTCTTCGAGGGCGGCGACCAACCCGTTGTCGAGTGCGAGTCCCCCGGTCACCATTACAGCGCCATCAACCACCCCGATCGACTTCAGCAGTTTGGACAAGCGAGCCGCCATCGAAAGATGAATTCCCTTCAGAATATTCGGCGTCGAAATGCCGCGCGAAACCATGTTGATCACGTCTGTCTCGGCAAGCACGGCACAGATGCTGCTCACAACCTCGGGATTTTCGCCCTGCCGCGATAGCGCCCCGATCTCCTCCTGCGCGATGCCGAGATAGCGGGCGATGTTTTCGAGGAATTGCCCTGAGCCTGACGCGCACTGACTTGTCATCTTGTAGCTAAGCACCTTACCGCGCCCGTCGATCAGGATCGCACGACCGTGCAGCGCGCCGATGTCGAGTGCCGCCCGCGATTCCGGGTCGAGGTAGATGGCGCCGCGAGCATGGGTCGTCATCGAGTAGAAGTGACCGGTATGGAACGGAACGCTTTCGCCCTCCCCCGTGGTCGCAACGTAGTCGACATCTTGAGCGCGAATTTTTGCATCCTCGAGCACGGCATCAAAGGCAACACGTGCCAGCTCCAGGGGGTCGCGTTGTCGGATGCGCATCACATATCGCGACAACCAGGCTTCCTCGCCGTTCTCCACCTCGAATAGCGACGCCTTGATGGTACTGGTGCCGATGTCAATTCCCGCGGTGATGGTCATTGTTCGCTCCCGTCCGCCTGCCCCAAATGCGCCCGGCGCGCAAACTCAGCCGCGCCGAGTGCACCGGTATAGATCGAGTCCGGATTGATGTTGATGACGACGTCTCCATAGTTCTCCTTGATCACCTTTCGCAGCTCGCGCACCGCAGCTTCATTCTTGGCGACGCCCCCCGTGAAAGTGAATTCATTGGTGACGCCACCCGAACGCGAAATGATCGAGATAGCGCGCAATATGATGGCTCGATGCAATCCGGCCAAAATATCCTCGCGCTTTTCCCCGAGCGAAAGCCGGTCACGCAGCTCAGCACCCGCAAACACGGTGCACGTCGAGTTGATGCGCGCCGGCTTATCCGACTTCATGGCCATGGGTCCGAGTTCGTGCAGACCCATGTTCATCTCGTCGGCGATATAGCCAAGATACCGTCCGCATCCCGCTGCACATCGGTCGTTCATCTGAAAGTTTGCAACGATGCCGCTGGCGTCAATCTGGATGCCCTTTGTGTCCTGACCACCGATGTCGAGCACCGTACGCGTCTGCGGATACATAAGGTGGGCGCCAAGGCCGTGGCATAAGATTTCCGAGCGGATATGCTCCTTGGAAAACGGCAGCGTCACCCGGCCATAGCCGGTGCCGACGAGGTAGGTTTCCTCCAAATCGATGGCGAGCGCATCCTCTATCATCTTCTGGATATCGGCCGCCGCCGATTTGATCGACGTTTCGGTTTCCAGCAAGCGTCCGAGTGCGCGCCGAAATTTTTCGCTCAGCTCGCCTGCCGGCGGCCGGTTCTCGACCTCGATGATCGACTTGTCATAGACGTTGAGAAGCAGGTCATAAGGAAGATCCGCCGCGCGCGCGACTTCTTCCGCATGTGTATGGTATCGTGACCCTGCGATATCCCGGAAAAAATCCGACTTACGCTTGGCGCCGGGCGCATAGAGTTCGGGCGCCTCTCCGCGCAGGCGCTGGAACACTTCACCGAGCGAGCTCTTCACGCCGGACCCGGCCTTGGCAAAGCGTTCGCCTTGAATCTGGCCGATGCAGGTTTGCTCGAGATCGTCGAGTTGTTCGAGAAACTGCTCGAGACGAAATGCCCGCTCCAGCGCGCCGAGGAACGCTGTCGAGCTCGATCCGTCCGCTGAGCGTCGGTAAGCGCCCGCCGGAACAAGGTGAACTGCCCGTCGACGTGTGCCTCCTGACTCGCCACTCGCGCGGCAGTCGCGTAGTTCGAGCGCGAATTGGTTATGCCATGACCGATCACATTGCGATCCTCGTCGAGAAGGACAGCCTTGGTCGTTGTCGAGCCAAGATCGATGCCGACGAAAGTTTTCATGCGCCTCCTCCTCAAGCTGCCGCGGTGGCGCCAGCCCGTTTCTGATCAATCATCTGGAAATAACTTTCGAGACGGTTCTTGATATTTGCCGCCGAGAAATAGCGCGGATCCACCAAGTCGGATTCCACAAACGCAGCAGGTTTTCCGGTGCGCTTCTCGACCTCGCGCATCATCAGCAACTGCCCGGCAGAGAAGCTGTTGCAGCTCTTGATCGAATTGATCAGAAGGCCATCGGCTTCGTACTCGTTGATGTAGTTCACCAACATGTCGATGCGCATCGGCAGGCTTCGATTAGTGTAGACGCCAAGGCAATATTCCGCCAGCGTCTCCAGCGGCTTGTTCGGATCGTGACGGAAGCCGAAATCATAGACGCCGCCGACCTTGGTGTAACTGGACGCGACGACGACCGCGCCTTCATCGTAGAACATCTTCCAGAACTGGCGGAAACTCGTGTAGTTCGGCGGGCCCTCAACGACCAGTCTATATTTCTCCTTGCCCATGTCGCCGTCGGGCGTGACCGGGCCCTGTCCCTTGGACAAGCGATCTTCGACCTCCTCGCGCAGGAAGCGATAGTAGTCGATCGCATCCTGCTGTGCCGCGGAATGCGCCGAAGATCGGCCCGATGTAGTAGATACCGCCGAAATAAGCGTCGATCGGTGATGGCTTTGCCTTGGCGCTCTGCAGCACGCGAACAAGATCGTCCTCGGCCTTGGTCGACTTCTTTAGATATTCGCGCAGCCGGTCGATATCGAACTTGACTCCCGAAACCCGCTCGAGTGTGGGAATCACCTCCTCCTGAAGCTGTTTCACCATGTAGTCGATCATATTCTTGGTAATCTTGCCGTCGCCCATGTAAGGCGTATGCAGCATGATCGTCTCGCACTTGTACTGCTCACGTAGCAGCTCAAACCACTTCATGAAGGTGAAGCAGCCGGTGTACGAGAGTAACAGTACGTCGGGATTGGGAAACTTCTTGCCGTTGGGTGCGATATTGCCCTTGGCCATCATCCCGATGTCCGACTTTACGTAGGTGCAGACGTCTTCCGAATGGCCAATCTTTTCTGCTTCAAGCACGTAGCTGCCGCTGATGCGGCGTAACCCGTTCTGAATGGCATTGACCTCCGGCAGATTGTTCAGCAGATCGAAGCACATGACAATTCGTTGAGATTGCCGGGGACGAAGGTGGCGGCCACCTTGTCGCCGGTCTCGGGGGCGCTGGTCAGACGATCGTAATGCGCGGCCATCATTTCTTTCTGTTTCATCATGGAGGCATCCTTGATGACCTCCTTTACCGGCGACTTGGATGTCGCAATCTTTGTCGTTGTCGTCGTCATGCTCCGCTCCATAGTTTGATTGAATCGGCGAAGGTGCCGGCTTGTTCCCTGATCGGCTGCATCTGGCCAGAGTTCTCGGCGTACTTGAATGCGATGTAAGGGATGCCGGCTTCCTTGAGTACGTGCTGCAGCATTGGCCGCTCAAGCAACGCCGGATCGCAAAAGCTCGGCGCGGCAAAAATTACGCCTTCCGCCGCGGTGCGTTTGACCGCGCGAACGAGATGCTGACCTTTTTCTTTCTGATTCGGTTCATACTTGGCCGCTGTCGACTCGGAATGATGCAGAAACGCATTTGAAAGATTTCGAAGCGGATCGCCATCGATCGCGACGTCGCCGGTGAGCCAGCGGGTGACCAGCAGGAGATCGTCGTCCACGACGTAGCAGCCCGACAATTCGAGCGACTTGATCAGATTGAGCGGCGGCTGCTCGCAGAACATGCCGGTTAGCACGACGCGGCAATTGTCACGCATTGGCCGCTCGTCGGCTCGCGCAGCTGCAAGATAGTCGCGCAGGAAGATGGTATGTTCCTCTACCGGGAGCAAGAGGCCGGCGCGCACCACCAAATAGACCTCGGCAGCAGGCGCCTGCCACGGCCGTTCCGCCCGGAAGGCGTAGAGTTCGCGCACCAATTTGCGGTTCTCGTTGTAGACCGCGATCGAGCGACGCAATTCGTCATCGGTTATCGGCTTGCCGCGCAGCTCGCCGAGATCGTGCCTGAGTTCTGCCAACTCGTTGACGTAAAAATTCCCCCCGATGTCGTCCCGGTAGTTCTGCGGAACGTCGAAATAGCGCGAATAGACATGGGGGAACATCAATTTCCACATTCCCGACAGGTTGCGGATCACATCGCAGATCGATGGGAACAGCATGCCATCGACAAAATCTAGCCGGCCCGACACGCCGAGCTCGATGGTCGACCGCGGGATGCGGCAGATATAGCTCTGGTAATAGGCATCGCCGTGAATGACCTCGAGCTGGTCACCACCGCCGACAATGCCGAGCGGCAGCATGCCGGCGGCGTGAATTATCTCGCGCGGCACGTAGATCGGCATATAGCCGACCACCTTGCGGCCAAGCTCCGCCGCTTTCCATTCGCGAGCGGAAGCGAAAGAGAGATCCTCGAACAGCGCATTAGCGCGTGCGACGATGTCGACCGTGGCCGAAGGGTTCAACGATGTTGCCATTGCGGCGACCCCTTTGCGATAAAAGCCTCGAGACCGGCCACAGCGTCGTGGGTGGCCATTAGCTCGTCGAGATAGAGCCGTTCGACGGCACGAATTTTTTCCTTGACGCGCACGACGTAGTCGAGTCGCGCCGCCTTGACCGCATAACGCAGTGAGCTCGCGCTCTTCGGTCCAGATGTTCCTCAAAATAGGCGAGCGCGGCATGTTCCGGATCAGCGGCGGCTTCATGGGCGATGCCCATTGCCGCCGCCTCGGTGCCGGTGATGCTGCGACCGGATACCAGCAAATCAAGCGAACGCACCGGGCCGATCAGTTCCGGCAACAGGCAGGAGGCGGCTGGCGCAAAAACGCCAAGCTTCATTTCCGGCTGACCGAGGGCGGCATCCGGGGCGACGAACATAAGATGACTGGCGAGCGCGACTTCTAGCCCACCTCCGAGACATTGGCCACGCACCACAACCAAGCAACGGCACCGGGAATTCGATCATGCGCAGCACCAGACTGTGCAGCCCCGCCAACATGGCAGCGCATTGTCGCCGGCATATGCTCCTCGACGCTGGCGCCAAAGCTGAAATGCGGCCCTTCGGCATCGAGAATCACCGCACTGAGTCGGCCATTGCCGCTGTTGCGCGCCAGCGCCGCGTCGAGCGCCGCGATCATGGCGGCATCGACGAGATTGGCCTTCGGCCGGTTAAGCCGTAGCCGCAGCAATCGGCCTTCTGCCTCGGGCCAGATCTTGACCGGCTGAGTCACAGCTATCCCCTCGCTCGCGGCTGAATGCTTTCGCTGAGTTCAACCGACCAGGGCGTATTGGCGGCGAGCGCGCGGCGCAGCGCCACGAAATCGACCTCCCGACCGGTTTCGCGTGTACCTTCGTTAAAGGCGCGGAAACCGGCGCGCGCTTCCGTCATCATGTTGAGGGCAAGCCAGTCGCGCGCGTTTTCCTTGTTGCTGTTCCATGCGTTGAGCTTCGGCTTGCGCAACTCCTCGACCGTCTTGGTCGTGCAATCGGGGAAGGTGTAGAGCAGCTTGGTGCAAAGCGCTTCGACCCGCTCGTCGAGCAGGCTGAGGTCGATAGTACCGCGCTTCAGCAGCGCTTGACCTTCACCAGCCGCCGCACCTGTCTTGAACTCGCCATGGACGATACGGCCATATTCATCTAGGAAACGATCGGTGCAAACCGTCGGATTGGCGACGAATTTTCCGTCGACTTTCAGAGCTGGAACGACCTCGCTGATGACGCCGAGACGGTAGGCCTTGTGCGCCGAAAACGGCTCGCAGAGCAGGCCGGAGACCATCGCCTGCTCGCAGCCGATCATGTAGGGGAGGAAGTCGGTTGCCCCGCCGATCGGAGCCGAGCCGTGCTTGGGCCCGGCCTGGCCGAAGCGAGCGAGATCCTGCGCAATCGAGAAGTCGCAGGCCATACCGATTTCCTGACCGCCGCCGATGCGCATACCGTTCACCCGGCACACGACCGGCTTGTCGCAGCCAATGATCGCCGAGACCATGTCGTTGAACAACCGCATATATCCTCGGTATTCCTGGGGATTGCCGGCAGTAATACTCGGCATATTCCTTGGTGTTACCGCCGGTGCAGAAGGCCTTATCGCCGGCCCCGGTGAATACCACCGCGACGACGTCGCGCGCGGCGCTCGCCGCGCGAAACGCCAGGATCGTCGCCTTCACCATGTCGGTCGTGTAGGAGTTGAACTGGCTCTGGGTTATCGAGCGTGATCCACGCGTTGAACAGCCCAGCCACCGGCTTACCGTCAATCCCTTCACCGGGCGCTTCTCGTAGCGCACGCTCTTGGAAACGGTTTCACGCACTGCCTCGGCGACGAGATTGTGATCCTTCGTTTCAAATTCTGCGTAACGATGACGTGGGCAGCTTCGGCAGTCATGGAAAAGCTCCTCACGGTGTGGGAACGAGTACGGCACGGCACTTGAGGGCGCCGGCATGGGCCGCCTCAAACACCTTATTGATCTCGCTGAGCGGATGTTTCTCGACGAACTGACTAACCTTGACGCGACCACCCATGACCAGTTCCAGGGCGGCGGGATAGAGATCGGGCGGGCATCCCCAGTTCCCGATCGCGCGCGCATGGAACGCCATGAGGTTGGAGAGACGAATCTCGACCTTGTCCATGGTGAATCCGACGACAGCGAGAGTCGCACCATGATTGATGAGGCTGAATGCTGTTTCCTGGCCGGCACGCGTGCCGGAGCATTCGAAAATAATCCACTCGGTCTGGCGCAGACCGTGCTGCTTGGCAAATTCCTGGATCGCCGCTTTGATTTCGCGCGACGTCATCTGCTTGGCATTTAGCGTGAGCGCGGCGCCCTGCCCGGCGATGGCGGCAAGCTTGTCTTTGTTCACATCAAGCGCGACAACGATGCCTCCTAACGCGGCCGCGATCTGGACGGCATAACCGCCGACGCCGCCAACCCCGTTCACGACGACGAGGTCTCCTTTTTTGACGCCGGCCTGCATAACCGCCTGGTAGGGCGTGGTCACCGCATCGGCGATTACGGAAAGATCGGCCAGTTCGATTCCGGCTGCCGCCAGGCGGCGTTCATCGACAACACAAAGTCCGCGCGCCGGCACGGTGATATGAGTGGCGAAGCCACCATGAATATCGTTGCCCGGCATTTTCTGGTTTGGGCAGATTGTCGCCTTACCGCGGAGGCAGGCGTCGCATCGACCGCACGGGATCACCGCCGGAATAATGACCGCCCGGTCGGTGTACCAAAGAGCATCTGCGCCGGCTTCGATGACATGGCCACTGATCTCGTGCCCAAGCGTCAGCGGCAGTTCATGCTTGGTGCGCACTCCATCGTAGTAGTAGCCAAGATCGGTATGGCAGACCCCGCAGCCGGCGATTTCGACCACGACTTCATCGGGGGCGGGCATGCCGATATCGAATTCCATCGGGACAAGGGGCTTGCCTGCGCCCGTCATCATCCAACGAATCGGCTTGGCGCTCATCGATCTACCCTCCCGTTTAGCCACTGAGCCCGTCGCCGGACGCGCAGCGCCTTAATTTCCATTCTTTGACCGGCAACCGTTGCACCGCCTTGATCAAGGTCAAGGAAAAGCAAAAAAACGTATTCTAGTACTTAAATACATATTGGAGCAGAAACAGGCTCCGATCAGGAGGCAAATGCCATGGAAGCTTCGTCGAGCATCTCGATCGCGATTGTTGGCAGCGGCGGTGCCGGCGCCTTGACCACCGTAAATTCGCTGCTCGAAGCAGCCAGCGCCGCGGGTTGGCACGGGCTATTTACCCGCACGCATGGGGCCCCAGATCCGCGGCGGTGAAGCGGCTGGACTACTGCGCTTGGCGGTGCATCCCGTCGATTGCCTACCGGACCAGTTCGACCTGATCATTGGCATCGACTGGTTGAACGCGCACCGTTTTGGCGGTGAAATCAAGGCCGGGCCGCAGACTTTGGTGGTCAGCGATCCCCGTGGCGGCGAGCCGCCGCCAATGGTGACCCAATCCGGAGCGCGCGTCGTTGAAATCCCGATGAAGGAGATAGCCAAGTCCATCAAAGACGGGCGTCCCAACATGATCGCGCTCGGCATTGCCAGCCGGCTGCTTAGCCTTTCCATCGAGCAAGTGTTCGCACCGATCGCGAAGCGTCTTGCTGACAAGGGACTGGAAGCCATCGAGGCCAGCCGCGACGGAATTAAGGCCGGATTCGACGCGGCAGCAGGTATCGAGTTCGACGCACAGCTCGCCGCGCCAAATCCGAGCGAAACCCGCAGATGGCTGCTGTCGGGAAACGAGGCAACCGCGCTCGGCGCCATCCGTGGCGGTGTTCGTTTTGCCGCCGCTTATCCGATTACACCCGCGACGGAAATCCTCGAGTGGCTCTCGCCGAGCCTTGCCAAAATCGGCGGGGTTTTGCTGCAAGCCGAAGACGAACTCGCTGCGATCAATATGGTCATCGGTTCATCGTATGGCGGCACGCCAGCCCTGACGGCGACTTCCGGGCCCGGACTCTCGTTGATGATCGAAGCGCTGGGCCTCGCCACCGCCGCCGAAATCCCGGTAGTGGTCGTGGACGTGATGCGCGGCGGTCCCTCGACGGGCATTCCGACGAAATCGGAGCAGACTGATCTGAATATTGCCATCTACGGCTTGCACGGGGACGCGCCCCATCTCGTGCTGGCGCCACAATCGGTCGGCGACTGCCTGTTCACGACACAATGGGCAACCTATCTCGCGGAAACGCTGCAAGTACCAACTATCGTCCTGTCCGACCAGTTCATGGGGCAGTCGCGTGCCGCTATCGAACGTCCTGCCGACGTTGCGTTTATCGGTGCACGGACGGTCGCCACCAACATATCAGGTACCTATAAGCGCTACGCGCTTGGGTCCAACGGCGTGTCGCCGATGGCAATTCCGGGGACGCCGGGCGGTCAATACACTGCCGATGGGCTGACCCACTCCGAGACGCGGTATCCCGACCAGCGGAGCCGCCGACCATCTGGCACAGCTCGACAAGCGGCGCGACAAACTCGACCACTTCAACTTCGGCGACCACTGGGCAAGCGTCGAAGGCGCCGGCGACCTCGCGCTCATCACCTGGGGTTCGCTCACCGGCGCGGTGCGCGAAGCGGCCAGACGCGCTGCCGCCGATGGGTTCGATGTCCGCGTGATCGCACCACGGTTGCTGGCGCCCGTCCAGCCGGAACGGCTGGCCGCCGCCCTAGAAGGCGTCAAACGAATCCTGGTCGTCGAACAGACGCATAGTGGCCAGTTCCACCGCTACCTGCGCGCCCATTACGATCTGCCGGCGCCAGTGCGTGTGTTCCACCGGCCGGGGCCACTGCCGATCACGGCCGGCGAAATTCATCCTGCAATCATGGATTGGAGATGACGATGTCAAGCGTCGATACGCGCCTGGCCCGCAAGCCGGCGGATTATAAATCGGACTTGAAGCCGATCTGGTGTCCTGGCTGCGGCGACTATCACGTGCTCATGTCGTTCACGCGCGCGTTCGCGCAATTGGGTCTACCGCCCGAAAAGATCGCCGTCGTATCCGGCATCGGCTGCTCGTCGCGGATTCCCGCCTACACGAATTGCTACGGCTTTCACGGCGTGCATGGCCGTTCGCTCGCACTCGCCGCCGGACTGAAAGTGACCCGGCCTGATCTCACTGTTGTGGTCGCCAGCGGCGACGGTGATGGCTACTCGATCGGCGGTAACCATTTCCTGCACGCCTGCCGCAGAAACATCGACATGACATATGTGGTGATGGACAATCGCATCTACGGCATGACCAAGGGTCAGCCCTCGCCGACCACGGAGCCGGAATTTGACACCGCGCTGACGCCGGGCGGCACCGGGTTGGCGCCGTTTCATCCGCTGGCTGTCGCCCTCGCCTCAGGGGCGAACTTTATTGCCCGCTGCTTCTCCGGAGAACCGAACGAAACCGCCGACGTGTTGGCGGAAGCAATCAAGCACCCCGGATTTTCGTTCGTCGAAATCCTCAGCCCTTGCGTCACCTTTCGCCCCGATGAAAAGGCGTGGAAGCACCAGGTGCGCCCGGCCTCGGTCGCGGCGACCAACGATCAAGGCAAGGCGGCGCGCCGACTGATGACAGACGACGGTTTCAACGTCGGAATCCTGTACTACGGCAATCGCCCGGCGTTTCGACCCGCGTTCGGAGCAAGCGACACCGATTTATCGGTGTTGAGAAGGACTTCGAGCTATGAGCAAATCATCGGGCAACCCGAAGGTCTCCAACCTGAACGATCTGCTGGCTGTCGCCTATCAGATCGAGATAGACGCGGTCGAGCGCTACAATGTTCTGGCCGATCAGATGGAAACCCATAACAATCCGGAGTTGGTGAAGATCTTCCGAGACCTGGCCCGCGCCGAAGGCATTCATGGCGAGGAAATCCGTCGTCTCGCCGGCGATTTTGATGTCGAAAACGAAGCGCACCGGCTCGCAAGATTTGGACGAACGGACAGCCCGGAAGAAGCCGAACTCGATTCCGCCCACTATTTGATGACGCCCTGGCATGCCCTGCAGCTCTCGCTCGCCGGCGAAAAGCGCGCCCTCGCCTACTTCACCTTCATCGTAGAGACGGCGAAAGATCCCAAGGTCAAGACGATGGCGGCGGAACTCGTGGAGGAGGAGGCCGAGCACGTCAATCTTGTGAATCGACTGCTGCTTCGATATCCGCCTCCGCGCGATTCGTGGGCCGAGGATCTGGATCCGCCCGTATCTCAGGAGTGAAACAGTTATATTTGAAAAGCCGGATTGCGAACCGAAGGGACCATCGAATGATTCGCCCAATTGCCTGACCGGCGAGATCAAGCGCTAGATTGCAACCAGCCCCGAGCGGACGAAGGGAGGGAACGCGCTCAACCTGAAGTTTTCCGCTCGTCCTTGACCCGCACCGCCTTGCCTTGCGAACGCGGAACCTCGCCTTGCCGTTTCACCGCTATGTCGCAGGTTACGCCGATCATTGACTTGATGTAATGGCGGACCTCGGTCTCTTTCCTGGCGCGCGCGTCGTCGTCATTGGGCGTATCGGGCGCCAGCTCCACTTGTACCGTGACGGCATCAAGCGCGCCCGCGCGCGTCAGCACGATCTGGTAGTGCGGCGAAAGTCCCGGAAAACCGATGAGCACGGCCTCGAGTTGAGACGGGTAGACGTTGACCCCGCGGACAATGAGCATGTCATCGTCGCGGCCGGTCACGCGCATGATGCGAAGGTGCGTGCGGCCACAAGTGCAGGGTGAATCGTCCAGCCGTGTGATGTCGCGCGTGCGGTAGCGGATCATCGGCAGCGCGTCCTTGGTGAGCGTTGTGATGACGAGCTCGCCCGCTTCGCCGAACGGCAATGGCACCAGCGTCTTTGGGTCGATGATTTCGAACAGGAAATGGTCTTCCCAGCCGTGCAGGCCTGACTGCCTCACATGGCATTCGCACGCGACGCCCGGACCCATGATTTCAGACAAGCCATAAATGTCCACGGCTTTGATGCCGAGCCGTTGCTGCAAGTCGCGACGCAGTGCTTCACTCCATGGCTCTGCGCCGAACACACCGCAGCGCAGTGGAGATCGCCGCAAATCAAAACCCGCCGCGTCTGCCACCTCGGCAATATTGAGCGCATAGGACGGCGTCGCGCATAATATATTCGCGCCGAAATCACTGATTAGCGAAACCTGTCGCTCCGTGCCGCCGCCCGACATCGGGACCACCGTGCAGCCAAGCCGCTCTGCCCCGTAGTGCGCGCCGAGCCCGCCGGTGAACAGGCCGTAGCCGTACGCGTTGTGGACGACGTCGCCGGGCACCGCGCCGGCGCAGCCGAGCGAACGCGCCATCAGCCCTGCCCAGCGGTCGAGGTCTCCGCTGGTGTAGCCGACCACCGTCGGCTTGCCGGTGGTTCCCGAGGAGGCATGCAGCCGCGCCAGTTGCTGGCGCGGCACGGCGAACATTCCAAACGGATAGTTGTCGCGCAGGTCCGTCTTGAGGGTGAATGGAAAGCGTACGATATCCCCGAGAGTCGTCAGACTCTCCGGCTTCACCCCGGCCGCCTCGAAGGCGCGCCGGTAGTGCGGCACCTTGGCGCAGGCGTGCTCCAGTGTTCGTTTCAGTCGCTTGAGCTGCAGGGCGGCGAGCGCCTCGCGCGGCATCGTCTCGGCAGCAGGGTCAAACATGAAGACTTCAGCATCGCGCAGTGCGGTCCGACTGCTCATGGCGTAATCTCCCGGTGGCTTCGTTGCGGGCGCCTCTATCTGCCCCTTCGGATGTCATGACAAGGTCCACCCCGGCTTCACGGCAGGACCGGCGCGGCCGGTGCCTCGCACCGGCGTGTGCAGGAGCGCGAAGCCCTGGTTGTAGCCGGCGCGAGTGATGAGCAGGAACTTAAAGCCGAGTCCGGCCGCCGCGGCCGCGAGGCCGGCAAGAACGAACATCGGCGCGGTCAGGCCGTCGACCAACAAACCGGCGATGACGCCGATGGTCGGAACCACGAGACCGCCGATCAGGAGCCACGGCCGGTAGCCGTCGAGCACGGCGAGCGCCTTGGTCGGCGCGCCGTCGAGCGCGAGCGCGCTGCGATAGCTGATCCAGACGAGCGTGCGGGCGGCGGCGAGCACAACGGTGACGACCGCCGCGCCGCGCGCCAGCGGCGCGAGCGCCGGCAGTAGCACGCAGGCGGCGAGGAACACGCCCGCCCCCTCGGTTAGGCCGGTCGCGACGATCAGCGGCACGATGCGCTGCGCGCGCCAGGCCGGGATGCCCTTGGCCTCGCGGAGGATCATCCCCTGACAATAGAGGAACATCAGCGCGAGCGCCGCTGCTGCGAGCCACAGCGCCACCATTCCGGTCCAAACGGCGGCCAACGCCAGCGGAAAGAAGGCATTGGCGACCCATGCCTCGCGCGACATCCACGAGCGTTGCGGCTGGCGCAGCACCGAGATCGCCCGCAAGGGACGGCCGATTTTCATCAGCACCATGACGAGACCGAGGCCGATGAGCGCCATGGCGAGCAGCCCGAGCCAAGGTGACGGCCCAACCGTCGCCGCGGCGATCGCGGCGCCGGCGAACAGGCCCGGGCCGACACCGCCGCTCATGAAATTGCCGGCAGCCTTCCAATCCCAATGCTTCTGGTGCCACGGCTCGACACCGCGAGTGCGAATGCGCGGCGGCGCCATCGGCGTCAACGGCTTCTCGCGATCGTCATCGCCGGTCGACGATCCCGCGTGCTCGTAAAGATAGTAGAAGCCCGGCGCGGTACCGACCTCCTCGTGCATGCGGAAATGCTTGTGCTGCTTCAACAGCGTCGACACCTTGCTCGATGGGTCGTCGATATCGCCGAAATGTAGCGCGTCGGCGATGCAGGCATTGGCGCAGGCGGGCGTCGCGCGCGGGTCGACGCCGGGAATGAGACCGTTCTCCAGTCCGAAGTCGATCCGGTCGGAGCAGAAAGTGCACTTCTGCGAGACACCAAGCCGCGCCAAATCCTCGCGCTCGGTCTCATGCTGCATCTGCCGGCCCTCGCCATAGGCGAAGTCGGCAGCATCGATCTTGAAGCGCGCCTGGTACGGACAGGCGACGTCGCAATAGGCGCAGCCGATGCAGATCTCGTAGTCGATGGTGACAATGCCGTCCGGGCGCTTGCGTGTCGCCGTCGAGGGGCAGACGTGCATGCAGGGCGGATCCTCGCAGTGCTGACAACCGACCGGCACATAGGTGCGCGACACCGTTGGATATGAGCCCGCCTCGATGTCCAGCACCTTGCGCCATTGCACGGCAGGCGAGGTCGCGTTGGTGTGTTTGCACGCCGCCGTGCAAGTCTGGCAGCCGACGCATCGCTCGAGGTCGGCGAGCATCACCCAGCGGGTCATACCGCACCTCCGATTTTCGTCACCTTGACCTTGACGAGATCGGCCGCCGAGCCAGTGGCATCAGTTAGGTCGAGTAGCATCGGCACCAGCGCATTCATGCTCGGGGCATCGAAATCCTTGGCATAGGGCGTCGCCCAATGTTCGAACTGCCCGATGATCAGCAGGGTGTCGGGGCGGATGCCCTCGCGCAGTACCACCCGGCCTTCCGTGGCGTTGAGCGGCGAGCGCACCTCGATGCGGTCGCCGTCTTCGAGGCCCATCTTGGCGGCCGCGCTTTCGTTCATCACCACGCTGCCGTGACCAATGACGTTGTCGGCGAGCTCCTTGATCAATTGGAGGCCGACATTGTTACCCCACGAGTACTGCATGCTGCGCGAGGTCACGAGCCAGAACGGATAGTCGGCGATGTCAACCTTGAAGTGCTTGGCGAGCGCGTCCTCCCACAATTTGCCGATGTCGCGCCAGTGCGGGATCGCTTCGTATTCTTCGAGCTGACGGTCCCACCAGGTGATTTCTTGCTCGTGCAGGCGGCGGCCAAGCTCCTTGCCGATGCGGAACAGGCGCTCCTGAAAGGGCTGCTCGAAGCGCAGGCCTTGCTCGACAAGGCGCGGGTAAAGGTACCACATCAGGCGCGGGAACGGCGTGACGCGGAAACCGCGCTCGCGGAACCAGGCGAGGCCATCGCTCGATTTACCGTCGGTAATCTCCGCGCTTGCAGCGCGGCAGGTCGCGTCCCAAATCTCCTCGACGCTGTGCGACTTGGAAATGTCGAGCGAGAAGTCGTAGTTCTGGCCCGATAGTCTGACGCCGTGGCCGCCGCGGTTGATCGAGGCATTGTAGGCTTCGAGGATGCCAGAGCGGCGAGCCAGTTCGGTCGCGATCCAGGTGAAATCGCGCGCTTCACCCTGTGGCGTGACGGCGGGATCGCGCAGCGCGAAGCCCTGATAGTCCCAGAATTGCTCGATATATTTGGTACCGCCGATGCGCAGAAGCTGCAGGCCTTCGAGGTCGGTGCAGTCTGGCAGCAGCACGTCGGCCATGTGATTGGTCTCGTCGCGCGTGAGCGCAAAGCAGACCGTGAACGGAAAGTTAGCGACCGCCTCGCCGACCCGCTTGGTGTCCCAGAACGAGATCACCGGATTGGTGCGGTAGACGAACCACACGTCGGGTGGCGTCGCGTGCGGGAAATGCTCGAAGTCCTCGCTCTGCTGCATCCAGGCGAGATGAGTCGGCCCCAAAGCCTGGCTCCAGGCCGAGTTAGCGACTAGCGGCACCAGCGTGCGGTGGCCCGAGCGCATCGGCGGGCGCGACAACCAGGCCTCCTTGCTGGTCGGGTTCATCGGATAGTCCATGAACCCGTCCGGACCCGGCTTGACGCTCGACCAGCGATTGTCGGCCGGGCGGTTGAGGCGCACCGTGGTACCGAGCGTACCGCCCGGCACCTCAAGTGCACCGAGCAGGCACGGAATCAGGGTGCGGGCCCAGCAGCATTCGTAGCCGCCCCAGCCGTTATTGACGGTCTTGCCGAAGGAGATCGACACCGGCCGGAACGGCAGGGTGACGCCCTCGATCTCGATGGTCTCGCCGACGTGGGCGTGATCGAGGAACTCGTTCGTCACCCGGCGTATAGTGGCGGCCGGCACGTCGCAGATCGAGCTCGCCCATTCGGGCGAATAAGGCTTCACATGGTCGACCAGGTGCTCGAACGCCGGATGCACCTCGATGCCACGATGCGTGATCAATTCGTTGTCCGGTCCGACCTCGATGCCATCGACTGTAAACGCGCCTTCGAGCGCCGAATCGACGCCCTGGGTGTCGAATGGCACGGCGCGCCCACTACTGAGGTCGATCATCAGCGGCTTGCGCGTGTCGGCACTGCGCAGGAAGTAACCGTTTGGGCCGATCAGGTAGGGCGACGAGGTGACGTTCTTCAGGAACGGTAGGTCGAGCCGGTCGCGCGGATGCTCGTGCAGCAGCACGTAGATTATGGCGAACAGGAAAGCGACGTCGGTCTTTGGCTTGATCGGGATCCATTCGGCCGAGGCGCCGCCGGTAACTGAGAGATGCGGCTCGATCTGCACCCGCTTCATGCCGCGGTTACGCGCATCGGCGTGGCGCTTGACGCCGCACACCCCGCCCGATGCCTCGACATTGGCGCCGAACGAGAGCACGTACTCGCACAATGGCGTGTCTGGCGCGACCGTGAAAGCGCGGTGCCACAATTCGCCGTAGAGATGCTCCGAATGCGTGCACTTCACGCCCTGGCCGGAGCCAAAGCTCATGTCGACCGGGCCCCAGGCACCGAGAAACGCCGGCAGCGTTCCCATGTAGGCCGTCGGCGTGCCACCACCGCCGAAGCTCGCTGCAACGCGCGGATAGCCGGCCTCATCAGTCAGGCCGGCCGCGCGCGCGGCATTAAGCTTTTCTGCCACCAGGTCGAGCGCCTCATCCCATGAGATCGCCACGAAGCCCGGATCCTCACTTCGTCCCTTCTTCGGGTTAGTGCGTTTCATCGGCGTCAGCACGCGGTTCGGCGTATAGGCCTTCTGCACCAGGCCGAACGCCTTGACGCATACCTTACCGCCGGCCGGATGGATCGTCGCCGCATCGAAATTCGGAGTGATCTCGGTGGCGACATTGTCCTCAATGCGAACTTTCAGCAGGTCTGGGCCAGCAACGCACTGGTAGCAGTAGGTCGAAACCGTTCGCTCGTTGCGCGCGGACTTGCTTTGCCCGGATTTGCCCGACATAGCGTCTACCCCGCTTTGCCGCCGGCACGTTTGTTGGCTTTCGCCTTCAGGCGCTCGATCGTCTTGCCGACGTCGACCACGAAGCGGCCATGCGTCCCGCTGCAGATCGGTTCGACCTCGTCTTTGGCCGATACGTCGAATAAGACCTTGCGGCCTTCCTGGGCACTCACGGTGACCTTGATCTCGACCGACATGCCAAGCAAGGTCGGCGCAAGATGTTTGATGGCGATGTCGGTGCCGACCGAATCCTCGCCGGCATCGGCGTGCTCCAGTAGCAACTCGCGGCAGGTCTGCTCAATGTCGCCCACCAGATGGGGAGTGCCGTAAACCCGGCCTTCTTCGCCCATGAAGCCAATGCTGCGGTCGCGGTTCACCGTAATGCGGTTCACCCGTGAAACGCCGGGACAGAGGGTAGCCTTCATTGCGGTTCTCCTCGGAATTCGGCAGAGGACGTTTGCGATTAGATTGGTTTTGCGCACCGGTTGACTTGACCAATGTCAATGCCCGACCGAATTTGTTCAAATTCCGAGGTACGCCTCCCGGACCCGCCGATCGCCCTGGATGTCGGCGGCGGTTCCATCGAGCATCACCTTGCCGGTTTCAAGCACATAGGCGCGGTCCGCAATGGCCAATGCTGCGGGCGCATTCTGCTCCACCAGCAGAATGGTCAGGCCTTCGTCTTTGAGCAATCGGATCACCGCAATAACCTGATCGACAAGGTTGGGGGCGAGACCCAGGGAGGGCTCATCCAGCAGCAGAAGCCGGGGCTTTGCCATCAAGGCGCGTCCGATTGCGAGCATTTGCTGCTGTCCGCCGGACAACGCGCCAGCCGGCATTTCCCAAATCGCTTCAAGCATCGGGAACAGCGCACAAACCCGCGCAAGGTCCCTTTCCAGATCGGCGTGGCGGCGCGACCACGCACCGAGCCGCAGATTGTCCTTCACGGATAAAGGTTCGAACACCTGCCGGCCTTCCGGCACTTGCGAGATGCCGGCCGCCACCCGGGCATGCGCGGGCAATTGCTCGATCGCCTCGCCTTCGAACCGTATCGTGCCGCCAGTGATCGGCTGAACGCCGGAAATGGCGTGCATCAGTGTGGTCTTACCAGCCCCATTGGCGCCGATTAGTGTGACGATCTCTCCGGCGACGACATGCAGCGTGACCCCATGCAGGACCTCGATACGGCCATACGCGCTTCTGACATTCTCAATCGAAAGCACGAATCGCCTCCTTCGAACCGTGAACACCCAAGTAGGCTTGGATCACCGCGGTATTGGACCGTACTTGTTCGGGAGTGCCTTCGGTGAGCGTTCGGCCGTTTGCCAGAACGTGAACACGGTCAGAGATATTCATCACCAGACGCATATCGTGCTCGACCAACACGATCGTGATTCCGTCCTTTACGATTGAGCGGATCACGTAATCGATTTCTTGGGTTTCAACAGGATTGCAGCCGGCGGCCGGCTCGTCGAGGAGCAACAGCTTGGGGTCGCTAGCTAGAGCGCGCGCGATTTCGAGGCGCTTGAGGGCGCCATATGCGAGCGAACCGGCCGGACGTTTTCCTGCATCGGCGAGGCCGACGCGGGCAAGCGCCTCACGAGCGGCTTCGCGGGTCGCCTCATTCTGGCGCGCCACCGACGGCAAATGCAGCAGATCGGCCAAAATCCCGGTGCGCTCATGACGATGGCGGCCAACCATCGCATTTTCCAGCACCGACATTCGGGAGAATATCTGCAGATTCTGAAAAGTCCGCGATAACCCTCGCCGCGCAAGTTGGTCAGGCGGAAGGCCCGTCACCATTTCACCAGCGAACCGGATGCCTCCGTCGTTCGGCGTATAGATGCCCGACACCAGATTGAACAGCGTGGTCTTGCCGGAGCCGTTTGGCCCGATGATCGAAAACACCTGGCCGGATTCGATAGCGATGCTGACTCCGTCGAGGGCCCGCACCCCACCGAAGGTAATGGACAGCCGATCAGCCTCCAGGATCATCATTTGCGCCATCCAGCAAACGCCGCAGCAATCGACGGCACGATGCCCCGGCGCAAAAAGATCATGAAAACCATTATGATGAGTCCGAGCAGCGCCTGCTCGTATTCGTGAAAGATGGTGAGCGCCTGCGGCAACACGACCAGCACCGCTGCGCCCACGAGAGAACCGATGATCGATCCCATGCCACCCAGCACGACCATGGCGACCAATTCGATCGAACGCAGGAAGCCCGCCGAATCCGGCGTGATGTAGCCATTGAACAGCGCCAGATAAGATCCGGCCACCGACGCGTACATGGCGGATATTATGAAGATCGTAAGCTTCTTGCGCGCCACGTCGATGCCGAGGACGAGCGCGGCGATCTCGCTGTCATGGATGGCTTGCAGCGCACGGCCGGTTGGGCTGCCCATTAGATTGAGCGCGAGCACAAATCCGCCGACAAAAGTCGTGCCGGCAATCCAGTACCAGGCATCCGCTCCGCGCACGCTCCAGCCGAAAAGCACCAACCTGGGAACGCTCATGCCGTCCGGGCCACCGGTCCAGCCCGCCTCGTTGGTCAGCACGATAGCAACGAGCAATCCGAGTCCGAGCGTCGCAACGGCGAGATAGTGTCCTTTAAGCCTCAGAATTGGCCGACCCACCAGAAAAGCGACCGCACCCGAGAGGATTGCGCCGGCGAACAGGCACAGCCACGAAGGCGCGCCAAAATGGATTGGGCCGATGGCGACGGAATACGCGCCGATCCCTAAAAAACCGGCGTGACCCAGGCTGACTTGACCGGCAAAGCCCATGAGCAGATTGAGGCCCACGACGGCGAGCGCAAAAATGAAAACAAGCACGCCGATGCGATAGTAATACGCCGACGGAAAAAACAGCGGCAAGACAATAACGACTACCGCGACCACTATCGCCGGCATCAATCGAGTTTCGAACAGTGCGCGCAATTTACACCCGCTCAATTTTAGCCCGGCCGAACAAGCCCTGCGGAATGGAAACCAAGACGACGAGAATGATCAGGAAAGCTATTGCGTCCTTGTAATTCGAAGAAAAATAGCCTGCGGCGAAGGCCTCAATCATTCCAATCAGAAGGCCGCCGACCACGGCGCCGAGCGCGCTACCGATTCCGCCGAGCATGGCCGCTGCGAACCCCTTCAGCGCCAGCAATGTACCCACATCGTAACTGGTCAGCGCGATCGGCGTAATGAGAATACCAGCGATCGCTCCAATTGCCGCTGATACCGCAAATGAGAAGTCAACAATGCGCCGCGTATCGATGCCGATGAGTTGCGCCGCCAGACGATTTGCCGCGGTCGCGAGCACTGCCTTGCCGAGCAAGGTGCGATCGATGAACAGCCAAAGCAAAGTCACGATAGCTGCCGCGCTTGCCAGCACGACAAGGCTTTGAGGCAAAATAGCTGCGCCTCCGAACTGGATCGGATCGGCGCCGAACAGCGGAGGCAAACTATGGAAGCGCCTGTCGAAAACGATCTGGGCCACTCCGCGCAGAAAGATCGAGGCACCAATCGTGATCATGATCAACGCCACCGGACTTGCTCCACGCGCAGGTTCGATTGCAAAACGGTGTAGAGCCAATCCTATGGCGGTCGTCACGATGATGGCGATGAGCGCAGCCAGCAGCAACGGAACGCCGGCAAGCGTCACGAAAACGGTCGTCATCCCGCCCAGCATGACGAACTCGCCCTGGGCGAAATTGATGATATCCGACGCCTTATAGATTAACGTAAAACCAAGAGCGACCAGGGCGTAGATGGCACCCACGGTCAGGCCCGAGGAAATGAATTGCAGCAACTCGGCCATCGCGTCAGAGGCCTCGTATGGCTTGGGTTCAATAACAGCAAGGCGGAGCGGGCTAGCTCTGGCGAGCCAGTCCGATTTTCATCTCACGTGCCGGGGACGAGCATCCAATCGCCGTCTTTGATTTCCAGCATACGGAACGCTGACAGGTCCAAACCCATATGATCGGTAGCTGACATGTTCACAATTCCGCCGGTTCCAATATAGCCTTTGGTCCGCTCGATCTCGTCGCGGACCTTGGATGTGTCGGCGCTCTTCGCACGCTGCATCGCCTCAACCAGAATCATAAGGCCATCATAGGCGTGACCGCCGAAGGTCGAGACCGGCTGTCCGGTCTTCGTTTGGTAGGTGCGCGAATAATTCACGACGACGGATTTCTGCGGATCATTACTCGGGAGCTTGTCCGCAATGAGAAGCGCCGCCGCCGGCAGCCGCACGCCTTCAGCCGCCGGACCAGCGAGCTCGATAAACTGCTTGGAAGCCACGCCGTGACTCTCGTAAAGCGGGATCTTGATTCCGAGCTGATAATAATTGCGCGTCACGATCGCCGGTCCTTGACCAAACCCCGGATTGACCACAGCCTGCACGCCCGCCTTATTGCGAATATTCGTAAGCTGCGGCGTCATGTCGCTGTCGCGCGGTCCATAATTCTCCTCAAGAGCGATGTTGATTTCCCGCCTTGGGCGCAACCGCAACGCACTGGTCGTGCATCGACTTTCCAAATGCATCCGTGCCCGAGATCAACGCAATCGTTGTTAGATTGCGGCTCTTGAGGTCGGCAAAGATTTTTTCGCAAGCCATCCTGTCGGTATGCGGCGTCTTAAAAATCCATTTATGGACAGGCTCGACTATCTGAATCGCGCCGGCCAGCGAAATGAACGGAATTTTGGCTTCTTCGAAGACCTGGATCATAGCGAGCGTCGTGCCGGTCGTGCTGCCGCCAACCATGGCGACGATTTTGTCTTCTTCAACCAGACGGGTGGCGAAGGTACGCGCGCTATCGGCGCTGCCGGCGTCATCGTACACGATCAGTTGCAGCTTTTGACCGTTCACCCCGCCTTTCGCATTGATCTCGTCAACATAGATTTCCAGCGTTTTCTTTTCCGGATCACCGAGAAACGAGGCCGGCCCGCTCACCGATAGGACAGCACCTATTTTGATTTCGGCGGACGCTCGGTGACCTGCGTTGAGCAGGGCAAGGAGGCCAATAACAGCGATCACAATAAGACGATGCAATACCCTCATGGTATCCTCCCACGATAGTTATTTCATGAATGCATATCAGAGCGGAAAGAACCGAGACTTGACCGAATTCAAGGCAGGAGCGACTTCTTGCGCTGCTTAAATGCCTCCACATCCCACTTTCGTGGAAACCACCTTGCCGCATTGAAGCGGGATCGGCTTGCTGAGGGTGGGGCGGCATGTCCGGGCTACCCTATGTTTCCCAGGATCGTTGGGCGGGCTACCCCTTGTCATCAGAAGAGAATTTGGAGGGCAATCGAACATTGGGTTTGAAGTTCGAAACTCGATGCAGGATCCGACAACAACTCTGCAACTCCTCGATCAAAGCCTCGCTTCGTAACTCTGTTAGCCGACCTTGTGGCTTCTTTCGAACAACAATGGCCGTTCCGGCGGGCCCATCAATTGCAAACCCTCGGAAATGACGCGAATGACCCTTTCTCGCTCAAGTCTCGTAATCATCCGAGAAATGGTTTCGATTGTGAGGCCCAGGTAATCCGCGATATCCTTGCGGGACATCGGTAATAGCACCAGATTTGAGAGAGCACCTCTGCGCCCGGCCCTTGCGCGCCAACTGATGACGAACTCTGCGAACCTTTCTTCCGCCGTGCCACGACCAAGCAGGAGCATGTGATCGCGTGCGGCGTTGGTCTCTTGCAACGCAGCTTCCAGCATCACGTACATGCTTTTTGGATGTGCTTGAAGGAAGGTAAGGAACGGTCCTCTTGAGAACTGACGGGCTGCGAGTTCACTGATCGCGTCGACCGAGCACGTGTATCGGTCGGAAAACGGCGATCCGATAAAGTCACCCGGCAAAGCGAAGCCCACAATTTGCCTACGGCCGTCGGCCAGCAATTTGTACAGAGCAGCCGTGCCATCAGTGAGCATGTAAACTGTGGTCGAGGGCTCGCTCTCGGTAAAAATTGTCGAACGTGCCGGAAAACTGATCCGGTGCGACAAGTCACCGATTTCGCCCGACTCAGCCTCGGCGAGGACGAACCGCTTCCCACCGCCAAACAGGGCAGCTATCGATTTCCGGGAAGAAATACCTTCCTGCTGTACGCCCACCTTCGCAGTCCCCACAGCGAACGAATCCCAGCTTGGGCGCCCTGTTCGATTGTGTCCAGTACCCGACACATTGGACGAGCGAATTATTCTCCCTGTGGCGCCACAGTTACTTCTCGCCTAGCAATTTTCCCGTGATCTTGTTTAGGAAATGAAGCCGCACGCAGGCGGGACAGGTCACGGCCTCAAACGCATCTGGTTTATCGGTCGACGTGCTTTCGGAAACCCAAATCTGAACGTTTGAGCCCGTCCGGGGACAGCGGATGACGACATGAGCCATGGGCCATCATGGCTTCAGCTTCCTAAGGTGGCTTGATCTGCCGCAATCAAGCTAGACATTCGAGGGCGCGGTCCCAACGGCAACTGCGAGCGTTCCATGTCGCAAAATGGGGTCAAACTGAGAAATACTGGGAACAAGCAGATATTTTCCGCTCTTCCGCACGTTATCGACCTCGAGATCGCGTTTGCGTATGGACGGCCGCTTTGCGCCAACAGCCGTTGTTGCAACAATGTTGAGATGTCTCGGTCTGTGCAAAGTTGAAATGTCACTCGGCGGCCTCGCTGTCGAGGCTGAACCCGTCGAACAGCAGCGTTGCGCCGAAGCGCTTTACGAGCGCCTGCCCGGCATGCAGAAGGCGTAGCGCCGACCGGCTGCGGCCTCGCAACATCGCCGACAAATCGGCATTCAACCGCCAGGGAATCGATGCAACGAACTTCCCGTTGGCGTGGGTTACCTGACGAAGCTGAGATAGGAGGCGAGCGCCTCGATTTCGTCCGGGCCGAGATTTCTCGCAACCAGCGGCATCGGAGACCCCGGTGTCGAATGGTATCCTTTGCCCCATTGTTCGAGGCGGCCCTTCAGGTAGAAATAAGCCAGTCCTCCGAGCCGGGGAATGTCGCGTACGCCCTCGGCGTTGGGGCCGTGGCAGGCATAGCAGGACACGATGTTGGCTTCCGGGATTCCTTCCAGATAGATCGTTCTGCCCCGGGCCGCGAGAGCCGAGTCGCCGTCATTGGCAGGTTTCGGGGGAAGCGAGGCGAAGTAGACCGCCAGGTCGTGCGCGGCATCCGGGCCAAGCGCCGCCACCGCGCCCCACATGAATTGTTTCGAAAACGGATTGTCGCGCACGTGCGCCTGGAAGCTGCGGATCTGATTCAGGATGTATTGCGGCCTCTGACCGGCCAGGCGCGGCGCGGTCATGTAACCCTGCCCCGATATTCCGTGGCACCAGGTGCAATTGCGAACGGCCACGCCGTCCCCTGCGAATGCCGGGACGGTCGCGGCGACGACCGCCAGGATCGCTATTTTCAGCCCGATCCGCTTCATGACTCCTGGCTTTCGCGCCTCATCGATTCACCGGCGATGTCCAAATCCGCCCTCACTGCAGGTAACTGACATAGGCTGCAACCGCTTCGATCTGTGACCGAGTCAGATTGTGCGCCGTCGGCGCCATGATCGCGGAAGTGTCGACCGCCGAACCCTGGCCTCGCTCCTTCCTCCAGCCCGTCAACTGGCCGACGATGTAAGGATAGAGCTGGCCGGCAAGCCGCGGAATTTCGTTCTGGCCGTGGCCTTCGGTACCGTGACAGGCGGCGCAGGCGGGCACGTTGGCCTCAGGCAACCCGTCTTCGAAGATTCGCTTTCCCGTATCCAGGTTGCCCCGAGGCGCACCGCCGAACGGCCGCGGATTGAGGCTACTGAAATGCATCGCCAGTGCCGTCAGCATCGACGGGCTGAGCACATGCGCGACGTTGAACATGATAGGGTTGGTCCGCCGGCGCTCGATGAAGGCCCGCAACTGGGCCTCGATGTATTCCGGCTGTTGTCCGGCCAGGCGTGGCATTGGAAAATAACCCATATAGCCCTGGCCCTGCAGACCGTGACAGGTCTTGCAGTATTCCAGCTTGGCCGCAAGCACGCCCGGCCTCGCCGACGCGCCCGCGTCCTGCGCGCGAGCGCTTGCCGAAAGGGCCACCGCCAGCAGCGCCGTCTGCAACGTCAGCCGCAATCTGGAACGGATGAACATCACCAGCCAGGTCCCCAGATGTGGAAGTTCAACCCGGCCTTGACGACCTGAACCTCTTGCCCGACGTCGACAACGCCGGCGAAGCCGTTGATCGGGTCGGCCATCATGACCGCGCCATGCCCAAACTGGTAATAGTCGTATTCGACGTTCAGCGACCAATGTCGCGAGAAGGCCCAATCAACGCCGCCGCCCACGGTCCAGCCGAAGCGGTTGTCCAGGCCTTCAAACGCGAAGGGGGCGCCGGCAAACGATCCAGTGACGTCGAATTTGTCTCCCGCTAGCGCGGCGCCGCCCCTGGCGTAGACCAACACGTTGTCGAAGGCGAAGCCGATACGCGCAGTGAGGCTAGGAAGAAAATCGGTGTTTGCCTTCACCAGCGCAATGTCGGGATTGCCAAGCGGCAACCCGACCGTCGTGGTGCGTTTCATGGTTGAGCCCGATGCGGACCCCTCGACACCGATCACCAGGGATGACTTCGAACTCGTAATCGCAGCCGATCTGGCCGCCGATCACGATGCCGCTTGGGTTCGGACTGACGGTAGTGACCCCAACCGTCGTGCCGGCGCCCAGGAATGAATCCTGCACCAGCTGTACCGGGTCGGTGATGTCCTTGGTGGCGGAAGCGCCTCCGAGATGCCCGCCGACATAGCAGCCGGTCCAGTTGAACCGCGCCTGGATTGGCGCCGCCGCGGCGACCGGCATATCGGCGGCGACCGCGGGGCCCGCCATCGTGACTGCAAGTGCGGCAACTTGTGCCAACAGAAGTTTTCTCATCGGACATTCTCCGTCTGCGGGCGCGCCCGCCTACATCGCAAACCAGGCATGAAGGAACAGGGTATTGGAGTTCTGGGCGCCGATCGTGGTCCCGTTCAGTTTGTTGTAGTAGGTGTATTGCAGGCCGATCCGCGCGTTGAACCACGGCCAGCCCATCGACTTGCTGAGCCCGAACGGGATGTAGGCGATCTCCGCCGTCCAGCCGTTGCTGTTGGGGGTCAGGGCGTTTCCGGTGACGGGGTCTACTCCGAACAGGGTCGCGTCGGCGGTGCCCCAGACGTCGAAATATTGCCCGGTGAGAACGATGCGGTTGTCGCCGCCATAGGCGAACGAGGCCTGCAGCTTCATGGTGTTGAGCAGGTTGGTCGGATTGGACGAGGCAAGGTTGGCAAAGCTCGAGTTCGAGCCGCTGAAACTCGCGGATATAACTGCCGCGCAAGGTCAGCCAGAAATCGTCGCCCTGATACTGATATTGCGAGTTGAAGCCGATGTCGGTGAACTTGTCCGACATCGGAAACGTTCCTTCCGACCACGTCGCGAAACTCGTGTCGAGCCAGGGATGAACTTCCGAGTACATTCCGAAGGTGCCGACCATCAGCGAATGCCGGCCCCAATGCGGCTCCAGCGCGGCGCGCCAATAGGGCGCCACGCCGCCGAGCTGGCCAGGCGCCCCGAACGGGTCAGTGCCTAGCGCGTTCTGCTGGCTGAAACTGAGCGTCTTGTAGCCGGTCACCTCGAGATAGAGCAGGTCGTTGATGAGCGTGTAGGCACCGACGCCGCCGACATGGGCGGCAAAGGCGCCCTCGATGACCGTCGCCGCCTGCTGCGGGCCGTTGATCGTCGATACGGCATAGGGGAATGCCCAGGCCGGCGTCGTATTCCAGACGTCCTGAACGGTCGGATTGTTGTTGGCGGTGATGCCGTAGATGAAATCGAAGGGCCCGATGCTCGCGGTTCTGGCGAAGCGAACGTCGGTATTGTCCCAGGTCCAGGTGTGTCCGAACGGATCGCCGAACCCTCCAGGCGGCACGGCGTTGTAGGTGACCTGCGCGAAGGCGCCGATATCGTTGGTAATGGCGCCACCCCAGAAAGCGCTGAACGGCGAAAGCACGGTATTGTCATTGGCATTGTACGGATCGGTCGGCGGAGGCAACGGCGCCTGCGTGTGGGTGAAGCCGACGATCGCCATCATCGAGACCGGCGGCACATATTCCTTGTTGCCGTCGTCGCTGGCCGGAGGCTCTACCGCCTTGGCATAGCCGCGCAGCTTGTCGAGCTCAGCGCGCGCCTGAATTCCCGTGTTGGATGAGAAAGGCGTGGTGCGGAACTCGCCGCCGCCGGCCGTGTATCCGAGCAGCTTGAACCTCCGGCCGTACGGCGTCAGCGCCGGAAAATCGGTGTGGCAGGCACCGCAGGGTTGCCCGGTCTGCCGCGCGAAACTCGGCAGCGCCCGCGCCGACGGCGCAAAGCCGATCGTCAGCAGGCAAATCAGGACGGCGAGAGACGCGGCGGCAACCAGCAGCCTGCCGCTACCAAAGGGTCGAATGAAACGACCGCATTCGCCTCGCATCGCGTGCCACCCCGTCGTTCGCGGCACTCCGTGCAGACGCACGGATGGCAAA
This sequence comes from uncultured Alphaproteobacteria bacterium, assembly GCA_963721135.1. GTDB lineage: Bacteria > Pseudomonadota > Alphaproteobacteria > Rhizobiales > Xanthobacteraceae > Bradyrhizobium. The sequence continues at coordinate 27,064 of CAVRIB010000020.1, read as the reverse complement.
TCGGAAGCCGCTCACGAAAATGAGGATAGTGCAGGACGCGCGCGCGAGGCCAAATCAATAGCGAAGACACGTTCGAATTTGATGTTGCGAGATAATTTTGCAACAATCGTTGCAAATGCAACAAATCCACGTTCGCCGAAACATCCTCGTTTCGGCGCCAATCGAAATCGTTGACGAATATAGCCCGCCACTTGGTATATTCAACACAGTTTCGTACCGTCACATTGATCTGGATCATATAGCTTTGGAAAAATTGCGCTGGATAGAAGCATCCGGCGGGGCGTAACGTGCTTTGATCTGGAAAAGGCGGGCCCATGAACATTCGATCAGTGTTGCTGACGACGGCCGTCGCCGTCATGGTCGCCGGAACGGCGCGCGCGCAAGAGAAGGGCAGCGTTTCGCCGCAAGAGCTCAAGGCCAAGACCGACTATTGCAAGACCTGTCACGGGCTGGCGGGGCAAGGCTTTCGCGGCTCGTTTCCGATGCCGCGGCTGGCAGGGCAGCAACCCGAATACCTGAAGAATCAGCTGCAGGCGTTCATCGATCGCCGGCGAACCAATCCGGTGATGTTCAACGTCGCGCATGTCTTGAGCCCGTCGATGCTGACGGCACTGGCCGATCATTTCAAGGATCTCAATCCCAAGCCGCTGGGAGGTGGGCCCAAGGATCTCGCAGCCGCCGGCAAGACGATCTTTGAGGAGGGTGTTCCGAGCGCCGAAGTTCCCCCTTGCGCGTCCTGTCACGGCCCTGACGCCAAGGGCGCCGACGCGTTTCCGCGTCTGGCCGGCCAGCTTAATGACTACATCATCCGGAAACTGACCAACTGGGACAGGGAACGGGGCCAGGACAAGGACAAGCCCGACAACTCGGCTATCATGCAGCCGATCGCGCATAACCTGACCGAAGCTCAGATCAAGGCGGTCGCGTCGTATCTCAGCTATCTGGAGTGATGCGTTCCGCGCTGCTGCGAAGGACCATTTGAATTGCGGTTGCGCCAGATCAAGTCGGCGACAGGCAAAATGATTCACGATGGTAAAGTAATGAATTGAGTCTCACAGCAGGACAACAGTGACATGACAGGATCAAACAGAATTTCCCGGCGGCAGGCTTTGACCATCGCGGCCGGCGCCGCTGGGGCGTCAATCGCTGGCGCTGCGTCAGTTATCGGCACGTCGACGGCCGCGCAAGCTGCCAAAGTATCGCAAAAGATTGTGAAGTATCAGGATACGCCGAAGGGCGAGCAGCGCTGCGACAATTGCGGGCTGTTTGAAGCCCCGTCATCCTGCAAGAACGTAGACGGAACCATTGTTCCGCAGGGCTGGTGCATAGTCTACAGGAAGAAGCAAACGTAACAGTCAGGCGCAAGGGCAGGGTTGGCCACCTTAGTTCGAGTACGGTGCCGCCAGACTCCAGGCTGCTCTGCGAGATTCTTGAGGACATCGCTAGTGCACTTTCCGAGGTGTACAATGAGATCACCGCTCTCAAGGCATCTTCGAGATCGGGCTGAAAGTCGCGCCGCCGACAAGCCCGATGAATTCTCACCGCTTCATTCGATTACCTCGTCGGCGGCGGCGAGCAGGGACAGCATTTATCTGGGCGCGGCCAATGTCTCAGTTGGGTCATTCTCGATCGAATTAGGCCGTCCGCGCCATGTCCGGTCTACCCCCGTAAGCGACCCAATTTCGGACATCACGGCATGTCTCAAACGTGCCAGGAACGGACATCACATACTCAATTGTTCGATCACTTCGCCAGCGCGAATTGAGCATTGAGAGACGCAGAGCGCGCATCGTCAGGCTCGCTCCGATTTCCTACTAGTGCGACATAAAAACAGGAATTGTCATCCTGGAGAGCATCTCTCGTGTGGCTCCGCCAAGGATGAATTCGCGCATACGCGAATGCCCATAACCACCCATCACAATCATGCTGGCGGAGCATACAGCAGCGTGCGACAAAATTGCGTTGCTGACGTCGATATTGATTGCCAAAGTCGTCCTAAAGTCGATCTTTACCTCGTGACGTGCAAGGTGTTTTGCCATTTCGAGGCCGCCCATTTCGTCTTTTATCTTGCTGGTCTTCTCGGTGAGAACAACCAAAAGCTGGACGTCCTTCGCCTTCATCAGCAAGGGCAGTGCGTCATTAATAGCGCGTGCCGCGGTGTGACTTCCGTCCCAGCAGCAAATAACCCGGTCGAGCTGCAGAACATCCCTCTGAATGTAGGGGACGACGACCATAGGTCGGCCGGTGTCAAACAGCGCCGCCTCGATCAAAGCATCATTGTTCACGCCATGGGGATTAGATTGCATAAGAACGCTCAAATCGGAACGTCGTGCCAGCTTTGAAAATACACCAGGCTTTCTTTCGTTATCCAACACTAGATGATAGTCGCTCGAAAGGAGATTGCGTTTGGCTGCCGTGTCAAACCGTGCGACGGCGGCGCGTGCTGCCGTTTCACCCTCGCCCATCATCTCCGCCGATATCTGGGATGGAAAATCGAGTTGGGCGAATGCCGGAATATTGGGCCCGCCAAATGCGACTTCAGTAATATGGGCCTCGAACCTCTCGGCAACTGAAAGAGCGTAGTCACGAACTTGATCTAGGGTTTCGTCACGCTCTAGGTTGAGAATGATATCTTTGATCATGGCATTATTCCCAACGACATAGGTTAAACCTAAAAACTCGGGACCTAGATGGGTATGGCAACGAGAACCCCCCTGCAATTGCAACGATTATGTTCATTGCAGCAATATCCCAGCGCAAAAGATTGATTTACCGCAACAATCAGTGACTTATTCAAACTCCAATAACCGACCGGCCCATCGCGGTCTGTCCGATAATGAGATCGAACGCGCGCTTATAGTCTGAAACTGGTCAAGAGTGCCTCTTTGATCCTCGGTCGGTCACTCCGGTCTGACCCAATCAGCGGACATGTTCAGAGTTGGTCGGCATGTCTCAAAGGTGCCAACATACGACATGAAAGAGGCCGCCACAGCTGACGGCCTCTTTTTGGCGAATGTCCGAAGTGCCTAGGAGTACAGAACACCGCCAACCGGAACGGCCTATGCTGAAGGAGGTCTTGAACCGCTCGGTATTTGGAAATTCTATCTGCATCGCCCGCCGCTGTCTTTGCGGTGGATCAATCCTCGCGTTGCCCTAGTAGCTTGCCGGTCTTCCGATTGAGAAAGTGCAGCCTTGTGCAGGCCGCGCAGATGAACCCATCCTGAACGCGGCTTATGCCGACCGAATGTCCGTTCGGGGTCAAAATCGGAAGTCGCAGCCCTGAAATGCGACTTCCGCTTGTCCCCCAACAGCGGACTCTGAGCGGACATCCGGCCACTTCCGTTTCGTGCCAACAGCGGTCGTTCCGGCAGGCTCCTTTAACGTATTCAACGAGCTCAGACTGTGATCAGGACCCGACGGCAAGGTCGATAAGCTCTCGAACCTCGCCCACCTGGTCCTTGACCAGCCAGTGGGTTAGATCGCCGCTCGATATGACGGCGAGCACCTTACCGTTTTTCACAATCGGTAGGTGCCTGAACCGCCGGCTGGTGACCAACTCCATCGCCTCGCCGACGGTCGTCGTCGGCGGAATACTATAGGGGTCCTTCGTCATCACCTCGGAGACTTTCGTTTTGCCGGGTTCAAGGCCGGCGGCCAGGACTTTGTTTAGCGCATCCCGCTCCGTGAAGATGCCGACCAACTTTTCCCCATCCATAACGACCAAGGCACCGATTTTTTTGGCGGTCATCGTTCGCACGCACTCGGTGACTAAGGTATTAGGCGCAGCGGAGTGCACGGTTTCGCCCTCATTGAACAATGTGTCCAAAGGAGTCCTGCGCTTATCTTGTAGCCTCACGAAGTAAACCAGGGCGCCGACGACGACCACAAACAAAATGGACCCGTACGCAAGCATTTCCGAAATAGTCGTTATCGTCTGCTCCGGTTCAGACGCAGCTAGCGCTGCGGATGAGAGCAGTACAAAACCGATAGTGGCACAGAATTTGTAATGAAGCTTGCTCATGCTGTTGCTCCTACAAGGTTGTCTACGCCATCGCTCTTGCTTACCGGTCTCCGCTAGCGGGACGAGGGAATTTTGTGCTCAGCTCAACAGCAGCCGCGGAAGCGCCCGTTCCACGAAGATTTCTTCGTACGTCATGATCGGCTCATTCTCGATCCAATTTCCGACGTTGGGCTAATTCGACCGACGCGATTTACCATCCTCCCGCCGAACGTGCCCGCATTGATTTGAATCAACTGCGAGCCAATATAAATCGAGTGCGGTGGCGGGTGCGATTGGCAAGGCGAAACCGAACAGATTTATCCAGCGCCAATGCGCCGCTGCTAGGGCGGCGCATCACGGTGGTCAGTTTGTAAGTCCAGCCCTTCAAAAAATGGACCATTGAGCAAGAATCTTACTCAGAATGGACTAGCTTTCCGGCCCGATTGGAGCGTTGCTGTGGGTGACTTGGGGCGGCTGAGGCACGCTTCGGGGTCCTGCCCTGCCGGTTGATTTACCTGGTGGGGCTGAGGTGGTGCGGCGGATGGCGCCGCCCGAACCTCGAGGACCCCATGACCGAACGCAAGACTAATCCGAAGGCTACGACCCGCTCCATCGCCCGAAAGGCCGCCAAGCCGGCATCCCCCAAGCGATCGGCGGCCGCATCGTCCAAATCGCCAGTACGATCCGCTACCAAGCACGACCGTATCATTGCGATGTTGCGAACATCGGCTGGCGCAACGATTGCGTCTCTCGTCGCCGCAACTGAGTGGCAACACCATTCCGTGCGCGGCTTTCTTGCGGCTGTGGTCCGCAGGAAGCTCGGGCTCGACCTTGTCTCAGAGCAGACGGACAAGGGCCGGGTCTATCGGATCAAGGGCGGGAAGGCTTCGCCTGCCACCGCGGACCGGGCCAAACAGACGGCCTGATGCGATGCAGAAGAAATGTCGCAATGGTCGAGCCTCGACCAAAACGTCTGTTGAAAACGAGATCGCGCATCTGCGCGGTCTCGATCTCAGGGGACTTCGTGCACGCTGGCTGAGCGTGTTTCAAAGACCCGCCCCTGCTCATCTGACGCGACACCTGTTGTTTGCGGTCATCGCCTATCGGCTCCAGGCTGACCATTTCGGCGATCTCGATCACGCAACCAAACAAGTGTTGAATCGAACGGTCGCGAAGGAAACTGGCCCGGCAACGTCCGCCCGCCTGGCCAGCTTTGACCAGAAGCGGACCGAGCTTACTCCGGGCACTGTTCTGGTCCGGGAGTGGGACCGAAGGTCCCAGCGGGTGATGGTGATGGCTGACGGGTTCGCCTGGAACGGCCGGACCTATGACAGCCTCTCCAAGGTCGCCTTCGCCATCACCGGCACCAAATGGAACGGTCCCCGCTTCTTTGGCCTCCGGGAAAAGGGTGATCGATCGACGGTGGAGGCTCAGCCATGAAGGCGCCTTCAGTCAAAACGGTCCGCTGTGCGATCTATACGAGGGTCTCCACCGAGCACGGGCTGGACCAGGAGTTCAACTCGCTGCATGCGCAATACGAGGCTGCCTCCGCCTACATCAAGAGCCAGGCCCATGCCGGCTGGACCCTGATCCGGTCCCGTTATGACGATGGGGGATACTCCGGCGGCTCCACCGACCGGCCCGACCTACAGCGATTGCTGGAGGACATCCGCGCCCGCAAGATCGACGTCATCGTCGTCTACAAGGTCGACCGTTTGACGAGATCGCTGGCAGATTTTGCCAAGCTGGTTGAGCTGTTCGATGCCCATGGCGTCTCCTTTGTCTCGGTGACCCAGCAGTTCAACACCACGACCTCGATGGGTCGGCTGACCCTCAACGTGCTCCTGTCCTTTGCGCAGTTCGAGCGAGAGGTCACCTCCGAACGGATCCGCGACAAGATCGCAGCATCGAAGCGAAAGGGGCTTTGGGTCGGGGGCAATCTGCCCCTGGGTTATGAGATGAAGGACGGCGAGATTTCCGTCGTCGATGAAGAAGCAGAGTTGGTCAGATCGATCTACCGGGGATACCTGGAACTTGGCAGCGTCAACGAACTGTTACGAGACCTCAAAGAGCGTAACATCCGAACCAAAAGCAGACTGCTCTCCACTGGTGTCACCCGCGGTGGCATACCGTTCGGCCGTGGCGCGCTGTACTACGTGCTGAGCAATCACTTCTATATTGGTGAGGTCAAATACAAGAATGAGATCCTGCCAGGCGAGCAGCCTCCTATCATGGACCGCGCGCTGTTTGAGGCGGTTCGGGAGAAATCCCTCGCCCAGTGGTCCCACCGTACCGTCGTGCGCAACAAATCCGATCACCTGCTGGCAGGATTACTGTTCGACGATGCCGGCCATCGCATGATTCCAACCCACGCCACTAAGGCTGGCATTCGCTATCGGTACTATGCCTCAACACTCGTCTTGCATGGAGAGGCCAAGACTGCATCAGTTGGTTCTGTCTCTCGCGTGCCCGCTGCTGACGTCGAAGACATCGTCATCAAATCATTGAAGGAGTATCTCGCCGCTACCCAAGGCAAGTCAGAAGCCGGTGCCAAAGACCTGGGAGATCGTGATATCCTTCGGATGGTCGCCGATATTGCTGTGCACAGAGACCGGTTAATCGTCAGACTTAAATCAGGTCACGAGGACGAAGCATCCAGTTCCCCGGATGATCAATCGCTCACGATTCCCTGGCAGAAACCGCCATCCAAGAGACCCCGCCAGATCCTGCTCCGGCACAATGCACCTCCAAACGACGTCCGTCCGCAGCAATTCGAGCGGCGGGCGCGTCTGGTCACCGCTGTCGCCCGAGGCCGCCATTGGCTGGATGATGTTGTCTCAGGTCGGGTGACAACGGTCGCGGAGATTTGCGCCCGTGAGAGGTGCAGCGTTCGGCAGGTCAACATGACCATCTCGCTCGCCTTCCTCGCCCCTAATCTTGTCAAAGCAGCCGTAGAAGGTCGCCTGCCTCGCGGCATCGGCATCGAGCGGCTCCGCGATCTACCGCCTGAATGGAGCCGGCAGTTCCAGGCGCTCGGACTTAATCCGGGATAGCTGCAGCGCCGGTCCCGAGACCCCGAATTCCGATGGCCCTAAAGTCGGAATTCTGGGTGCAGTGCGGTCCAACTTCGCACTCGACCACGGCCGCCGGGAACGGAATTTCTGGATGCAGAGACAAGGCGCCCGTAATCGTCATGAGAACGCCTGAGCACCTGCAGAGACAAGAATCCGGAAATTGAGTGGCCGGAAATCCCCGCGGAAACCCGCTATTCGGCGTCGTACCGGAAGCCTTCGGTTTGCGGAGACTGGATGGTGGGCGCACCAGGGCTCGAACCTGGGACCCGCTGATTAAGAGTCAGCTGCTCTACCAACTGAGCTATGCGCCCGGAACCGCCCGGGAAAGCCTTCACAAGAGCGCGTCGTTTAGCAAAGCGCTCCCGCGATGTCCAGCAAGGCTGCCCGGTTTTCCCAACGCCGGAGGCGCGGGCCGGAATGCGAAAAGCCGCCGGAATCCGGCGGCTTTTCCGAAGTCTGTCGGCGTGAAGCCGGCCCGGTCAGAGCCGCCCGGAGTCCTCGCGGTCGCCATGGTTGCCCGACCCGCCGTCCCGATCGTAGCGATCCCGGCCGTAGCCGCGGTCGCCATCGTCGCGGCCCATCATGCCGTGCTCGAAGCGGCGGTGCCACCAGCCGCCGCCGAACCGGCCACCGCCGTGGGTCAGCATGGCAAGCCGGCGCTTCTGGCCGTCGTCGAGCGTCTTGTAGAGCGGGTCGGCCGCGTCCGCGATCTTCTTCAAGGCCGCGGCTGAAGCCGCCATGTTGTCGGCGCGTTCGCGTAGCCGCATCACGGGGTCATCGGCCTTCTGGGCATCATCCGGCTTCGGGTTCATCCGCGCGTTGGCGCGGTCGATCCGCATTTTCGCGAAATCCCGCACCGCAGCCTCGACAGGCGGCCACAGCTTTTCCTGGTCGGGGGTCAACTTCAATCCGGCATGAACGGCGGCAATCCGGGCATCGGCAAAGGCGGCACGATCTTCGGGACTCAGCATCATATGCCGCATGTGATCGTGAAACCACGGACGGTACTGGGCATAGACCGCGGTCGAAGCAGCGATGGCGAGGGCTGCGACGCCGGCGATGGCAAACTTCCTCATGAGGAACCTCCTTTGAAGGGTTGCCCAAGGATGAGCGCACCCCGACTCGCAATCAACTTACAGTTTGGACAGACGGCGTTCTCTTACCAAGATGTAATCCGGCGCGTTCAGCGAATATTCAGATCATGCCGAGCAGGCGCGGCAGCCACAGCGAGATTTCAGGGATGTAGGTGATCAGACCGAGGAACGCCAGCATCGCGCAAAGCCAGGGCAGCACGGCGACGGTGATCTCGCTGATGCCCATTTTCGCGATGCTGCTGGCGATATAGAGATTCAAGCCTACCGGCGGATGGCACAGTCCCACTTCGGTGTTCACGATCATCAGCACGCCGAGATGAACCGGATGGATGCCGATCTTGGTCGCGAGCGGATACAGGATCGGCGCCATGATCAACAGGATCGACGAGGGATCCATCACGTTGCCGGCCGCCAACAACAATACGTTGACCACCAGCAGGAAGGTCCAGACGCCGAAATTCTTGTCGATGATCCAGGCCGCCATTTCCTGCGGGATCTGCTCGTGCGTCATCAGGAACGAGAACAGCACCGCGTTGGTGATGATGTAGAGCAGCATCGAGCTCATGCTCGCCGCCTGCAGCAGCACCTTGCCGACTTCGAAAATTTTCAGTTCCTTGTAGACGAACACGGTGATGAAGAAGGCATAGACCGCGGCGACCGCCGCGGCTTCCGTGGGCGTGAAGATGCCGCCATAGATGCCGCCAAGCACGATCGCGATCAGCAAGAGGCCCCACACGCTCTCCCGGAACGCCCTCCATTGCTCGGCGAGCGTCGCCTTCGGCATCCGCGGATAATCCTTGCGGTACGCGATGAACCAGGTCACGGCAGCCAGCATCAGGGCCAGCATGACGCCCGGCACGATGCCGGCCATGAACAGCGCCCCGATCGAGGTGTTGGTGGAGACGCCGTACAGCACCAGGATGATCGATGGCGGCACCAGGATGCCGAGCGCGCCCGAGGTCGAGATCACGCCGACGCCGAAGCGTCTGGGATAGCCGTGCTCCACCATCGCGGGCATCATGATCGAGCCGATCGCCACCACGGTTGCCACGCTCGATCCCGAGATCGCCGCGAACATCGCGCACGCCGCGACGCCGGCAAGCCCGAGCCCGCCGGGCAGATGGCCGACCAGCGACACGGTAAAGGCGATCATGCGCCGCGCCACCCCGCCGCGGGTCAGGAAGGTGCCGGCGAGGATGAAGAACGGGATCGCCATGATGCCGAAATTGTCCAGCCCCGAGAACAGCTTCAGCCCGACGCTCTCGATCGGCACTTCCGTCATCGTGAACAGGAAGGTCAGAACCGTGAGCCCGAGCGAAATCGAGATCGGCATGCCCGTCAGCATCAGCGCAAACAGCAGCCCGAAGATGAAGGCGCCGCTCATCAGGCTTCTCCGAGCGCGACCGGCGCCTCGGAACTCGTGACCTCGATGCCGTCGACATTGGTCGCGTCATGGTGCGGCAGTTCGCCAGTCCACCAGTAGTTCCAGGACACCTGCAGGAAGCGGAAGCACATCAAATAGGAGCCGAGCGGAATGCAGGCATAGACCAGCCAGCTCGGCAGCTCGAGATCGGGCGAGACCTGGTCGGTCGACATCAATTCGAACACGAATTTCGCGCCCATGGTGCCGACGACGAAGGTGAACAGCGCGCCGCCAAACAGGCCGAACAGGATGACGCCCTTCTGCCAGCGCGGATTGAGCCGCTTGATCAGCACGTCGACGCCGACATGGATGCCGGTGCGCACGCCATACGCCGCGCCGAACTTCGCCATCCAGATGAACATGTAGATGCACAGTTCCTGCGACCAGGCGAGCCGGATCGGAAACAGGATCGGATACAGGAGGGGAATGTCGACCAAGTAGCGGTGCACGACCGTGACGAAGGTGAGCACCGTCGCAGCGCCCATCAGGCTCGCGATGATGATCTCTTCCAGCCGGTCGAGAATTCGCAACAACATCGATTGCCCCCGTCACGGCCGGGCAAGCTCGCCCGGCGACGCGACGCGCTCGCTCCCCAGCCGGCGGATCCCCTGCCGCCCTGCCGCCCGCGACCTTGCGGTCCGCCTCAGTTCATCGGGCCGCGGCCGGTCTCCTTCAGGAATTCGTCGATCAGGGGCTGGCCGACCCGCGAGGCCACTTCCTTGTAGACCGGCATCATCGCCTTGCGCATCGCCTCGTCCTGCTCCTGCGTAAGCGTGATGATTTCGGTCTTGCCGGATTTCTTGATCGCCTCCAGCGCGTCATCGTTTTCCCTAGCCGACTGGCTGTTGCCGAATTCGGTCGCTTCCTTCATCGCCTGCGACAGCTGGCCGCGGATGTCCGCCGGCAAGCCGTCCCAGAACTTCTTGTTCACGACCACGACGTAGCCGATGTAGCCGTGATTGGTGACGGTGGCGTATTTCTGCACCTCGTGCATTTTCTGGGTGTAGATGTTCGACCAGGTGTTCTCCTGGCCGTCGACCACGCCGGTCTGCAGCGCCTGGTACACATCCGAGAACGCCATCACCTGGGGGATCGCGCCCAGCGCGCGGAACTGCGCCTCCAGCACCTTCGAGGACTGGATGCGGAACTTCAGTCCCTTGTAGTCGGCGGGCGTAATCAGCTTCTTGTTGGCGGACATCTGCTTGAAGCCGTTGTCCCAGTAGGCGAGACCGGTCATGCCCTTGGAATCCAGCAGTTTGAGCAGTTTGGCGCCCAACGGGCCATCGGTGATCTTGCGCAGCGTCGTGATGTCCGGAAGGATATAGGGCAGGTCGAACACCTCGAATTCCTTGATGCCGATCGGTCCGAACTTGGAGTTCGAGGGCGCCAGCATCTGAACCGCGCCGAGCTGCAGGGCTTCGAGTTCTTCCTTGTCCTTGTAAAGCGTCGAGTTCGGGTAGACCTCCACCTTCACCTTGCCGCCGGTGTATTTCTCGGCCAGTTCCTTGAACTTTTCGGCCGCCTTGCCCTTCGGCGTATCGGCAGCCACCACATGGCTGAACTTGATGACGATCGGCGACTGCGCCGCTGCCGGTCCGACAAAAGCCAATGCTGCGACCGACGCAGCGGCCAGGATCAAGTGACGCATTTACCAACCTCCCGTTGGATTTTGAGGCGCGCGAAGCGTTGGCTCCGATGGCCGATTCAAGCGGCAGCAATACAGAAGCGGCGCGAAATGCCAATGGCCTTTCGTGCAACGTCCTTAAAGGCCTTGCTGCAATGCAACAACGCGGCGCCTCGACGCCGCGTTGTTGCATGTTTCCCAAATGCGGTCTTTGTCTTGGATCAATCAGCTCGCCGCCGCCGCCGCGGGCACGTCGCGCTGGCGCTTCATGACGATCTTGTTGAGCGCCCCGAGATAGGCCTTGGCCGAAGCCACCAGCGTATCCACATCCGACGCACGCGCGGTCATCGAGCGGTCTTCATGGGCGAGCCGCACCGTCACCTCGGCCTGCGCGTCGGTGCCCTCGGTGACGGCATGGACCTGATAGAGTTCCAGCTTGGCCTCGTGCGGCACCAAAGCCTTGATGCAGTTGAACACCGCATCCACCGGGCCGTTACCTTCGGCCTCCTCGATCCTGGTCTGGCCGTCGATGTTGAGCTTCATGGTGGCGCGCTGCGGCCCGTGGGTGCCCGCGATCACCGTCAGCGAGGTCAGCTTGATGCGGTCATGGGAGGCGGCGATCTCCTGATCGACCAGCGCCTCGATGTCCTCGTCATAGATGTCCTTCTTCCGGTCGGCGAGCGCCTTCATCCGCACGAAGGCGTCTTCCAGCTGGTTGGCGCCGAGCTTGTAGCCCATCTCCTCGAGCTTGTGCACGAAGGCGTGGCGGCCGGAATGCTTGCCGAGCACCAGGGAGGACTGCTTCAGCCCGACCATTTCGGGCCGCATGATCTCGTAGGTCGAGGCGTCCTTCAGCACGCCGTCCTGGTGGATGCCGCTTTCATGGGCGAAGGCGTTGCGGCCGACGATGGCCTTGTTGTACTGCACCGGGAAGGAGGTCGCCGCCGAGACCAGCTTCGAGGCCCGCGTCAGCTGCGTGGTGTCGATCTTGTTCCACCACGGGAACTTGTCGTTCCTGACATTGATCGCCATCACGACTTCTTCCAGCGCGGCATTGCCGGCGCGCTCGCCGATGCCGTTGACGGTGCATTCGATCTGCCGTGCGCCGCCGGCGATGCCCGCCAGCGAATTCGCCACCGCCATGCCGAGATCGTTATGGCAGTGCACCGAGAAGACCGCCTTGGCCGAGTTCGGCACCCGCTCCATCAGGGTGCGCATGAAGTGGGTGTATTCCTCCGGCACGGTATAGCCCACGGTGTCGGGGATATTGACCGTGGTCGCGCCCGCCTTGATCACGGCCTCGACGATGCGGCAGAGAAAATCCATTTCGCTGCGGGTGCCGTCCTCGGCCGACCATTCGACGTCGTCGATGTGGTTGCGGGCGCGGGTGACGTTGGCGATCGAGAGCTCCAGCACCTGCTCCGGCGTCATGTTCAACTTGACCCGCATGTGCAGCGGCGAGGTCGCGATCACGGTGTGGACGCGGCCGCGCTTGGCGAATTTCACCGCTTCCGCGCAGCGGTCGATGTCCTTCGGATGCGCCCGCGACAGGCCGGCGATGACGGCGTTCTTGGCGCGGCGAGCGATCTCGCTGACGGCCTGGAAGTCGCCCTCGGAGGTGATGGGGAAGCCGGCCTCGATGACATCGACGCCCATGTCGTCGAGCAGTTCGGCGACCTCGAGCTTCTCCTCGAAGGTCATGGTGGCGCCGGGGCACTGCTCGCCGTCGCGCAGTGTCGTGTCGAAAATGATGACGCGGTCCTTGGCGGACTTGTTCGGGGTGGTCATTGCGAAAATTCCTTGTCGGTGGTGCGCTGCCGTCTCTGAGCGCCTGAAGGGGTCTGGTGATCTCGCGCAACCCCTGAGTGCCCAGGCGCAAGCGCCCAGTCGGCCCTCAGGGGCAGATAAGAAGCAGCCCGCAGAGAGGCAGGGTGGGCAAGGACGCAGCCGGAATCGCGCGGATAGCGGCATCGGCCGCCTTCCCCCGAACTCCAGACATTTCGCTGCGAATCAGCATTGCCAGACCCTTTGGAAGCCGGATTCTCGGCCAAAACCGTTGACGGTTCGTTGCCGAAAAGCGCTTCCGTGCCTCTTCTAAACGAGAAACGCCCGACGCCGCAATGCCAAAAGATAGTCAGAATGGGTGACCTTTCGACGTGCCCCGGACGCAGTGCGTCGCTCTTGGCGCTGCGCCGCAGAGCCGGGAGCCATTTCGAGCCGCCGCATGGACCCCGGATCAGCAGCGCACCACGCCGCAAGGGCATAGCGCGTCGAAGACGCGCGTGAACACACTGATGGCGCTGCGCAGCATCCGGGGCATGATCTCGCGACCGTCATGTATGGACGGCCCCTTTTCGGCAAGGGCTTTTTTGGTGTTTCAGCAAGCGGATCGGGGAGCGGTCATGTATACGGCCTCGAGATGCGGTCTGAGACCGCGGGCCCTGATGGAGAACGCTGATCGAATTCCAATCATTGCGGCGCGCTGTGACGCGCGATGACGGTACGGAGTGTTTCGATCCCGGTTTCCTGACCATTTGCCATCACACCTTAATCGCCCTTCCGAACGGATGAGCGCGAGCGCGGCGGCTGTCGCCCCTCAACTAGGCAGCAGCCGACGCGCTCGCGCGGTCGTGGTATTCTTCTCCCTTGACCAGCATGGCCCAGAGGATACGCGCAGTCTTGGCGGCAAATGCCACCATGGCGACCTTGTAGGGCCGACGCGCGAGCAGCTCGCGCAGCCACGGGTCGCTGATGCCGCGCCTTTTCTGTTGCCGCAGATGGGCGCTTGCCCCGCTGATCAGCAGGGCACGGAGCACGCGGTCTCCCTGTTTGGAGATGCGCCCGGGACGATGCTTGCCGCCGGTGCCGTGATCGCGACCGGTCAGTCCGATCCAGGCCGCGAAATCCCGCCCGCTGCGGAACACCTTCGCATCAGGCACTTTGGCCAAAACCGTGCTGGCGATGATCGGGCCGACGCCCGGCACCTCCATCAGCCGACGAGCCTCGCGATCGGCACGGGCGGCCTTGGCGATCTGTCGCTCGATCGCGCGCTCGTCGGCATCGAGCGCCTGCCAGTGCCTGGCCAAAAGCAACAGCGCCCCGCGCAGCATCTCGGGGATCCCCTCGCTCGGTGCTTCGAGCTTGGCCATCAGCTCATGCAGCCCCTCAAAGCCCTGCGCCGCCACGATCCCGAGTTCGCTCAGCGCAGCTCGCAGCGCGTTCGCCGCCATCGTGCGTTGCTTGACCAACAGCGCTCGCGTGCCGTGAACAGCCAGCGTCGCCTGCTGCTCCACACTCTTCACCGGCACAAACCGCATCGTCGGCCGGCCGACCGCCTCGCAGATCGCCTCTGCATCCCGGCCATCGTTCTTGTTGCGCTTCACGTAAGGCTTCACATAGGCCGGCGGCATTAGCCGCACCTGGTGGCCATAGCGGCCAATCACCCGCGCCCAGTGGTGCGCGCTGCCGCAGGCTTCCATGCCTACCGTGCACAGTGGCAGCTGCGCAAAAAACTTCTCCACCGCGCCCCGCCGCAGCTGGCGGCGCAACACCGCTCTTCCCGTTGCATCAACTCCGTGCACTTGGAACACGGTCTTCGCCAAATCCAAACCAATCATGCTAATCTTGTCCATGGACGGCTCCCTTGTCTGGTCGAATCGACATCACCAGTCTGGCACACTGATGCCGTCGGGGGCCGTCCACCCCATCTTTGCGAGCCAACGGGTCGGCGCGAAGCGCCGCCCGATGACAGGCTCCGCGAAGCAATCCATTGCCGCTCCACAAAGAAAGTTGGATTGCTTCGTCGCTTCGCTCCTCGCAATGACGAAGACAAACATCCGCATTCCCGCGGCGCGATGCGCCCGAGGTTTGCTCCGAACGTCCGGCCCAGCGAAAGATCAAGGGCGCAGGAAACGCCGGGTGCCCGCTGCACCCGCAGCCTCGCGTGCAAAAGTGAAACAAGCACACGAGCGAATTCACCACAGGTTCACCGAACAGTCCGGCGTTTCCTGCGCAATGGTTTTAACGGCTTCCTTCGTGCTCTTCCCGGAGACCGGGCTTGTTTGCCTCCGTCATCCGCGAAAGTCGCCTTTCGCGAACTTGACGCCAGCGTCGGGGCGCCAGAACCACACGACTTCTCCGTCCGCCAACAAGCGCCCTCGTCGAAAGCGCCGCCAGCGTCCATTGCATCCAACCCCGCGTCCGTGACGATCGCGATACGCCCCTCGGTGGGGTGGACGGGGAAATATATAGGATGATTTTCGCTTCCGTAAAACAGAAATATTTTTCTGCAATGGGCTTGACACGCAGGTCGAAAAACTGCACCGGTGATTTTGCCTGACGGGCAAATCACCTGAACCAACCGGCGACGGTCTCGTCCGCCAACTGCGCTGAATGTCATGATGCTTCCATAGTCTTCGGGGATGCCATCGAATTCTGTCAGGTACGAGAGAGCCTTGCAGACGCCGCCAGAGAAGCTTCGCCAGGGCGCTCCGTCGAGGGTACCGTTTCGATCACCAGCAGCGGCTTTTCTTTGGTCACCACCGAATGTCCGCTTATTCCCCAAGAGCGGCGTTAAAGCGGACATCGCGCCACGTCCGCTTTGTGCCGATTTTGTTGCAAAAGTAGGCTGGTAGCGATGGACGTCGACCGCTTCATCTGGAGCAGCCGGCCTTGATCCGCGGCCCTGACGCTCTCTCTACGCAACTCCGACGCTACGCAGTGCACAGAACCTCAGCAGGTGGCGGTCGGGGCACCAGTGCTGCGAGCCGCCGTAGGTTCTGGGCGATGGCGGCCAGAATAAACTCGTCCCGGGCGCCTCTTGGGCCGCGCAATCGCAGTCGACCGAGTTCAGGATGCGCTTCAAGTGTGCGAACCGCATCTCGATCTTTTTGCGCTCGCGCCTTGATTGCTCGAAAGCCTCGGTCCCAACGAAGGAGCGCGCAATATCACGAGCGGCTTCGTGTTGATCGCGTGGAATCTTGCGAAATGGGACCTTCGGACAGCACTGCGCTCTGAGTTTGCAACCATCGCAGTCGTGCTTTCTAGCTAGATAGAGAAGCGTGGTTCCGCCATTCACGAGTGTCCCAGTCGTCGTTAGGGTCTTACCCGCGGGACAGTGATAGACGTCGCTTGTCGGATCATATCGAAAGTCGCTGCGTGAGAAGGTGCCGTCATCTCGCTTCGATCTGTCGAATACAGGGATATGGGGCGCGATGTCCTTCTCCTCGACCAGCCAGTTGAGCATCGGAGCCGCTCCGTATGCGGTATCCGCGGCGAGCCGCTCCGGCTTGAGACCAAAGCGGTCCTCTGTTCGTTCGAGCATGGTCTTCGCCGCACCGACCTCGGCCTGGCGAATGGCGCGAGAGGCCTCGACGTCAACGATGACGCCGAACTTCACGTCGATGAGGTAATTGTTGGCGTAAGCAAAGAATGCCGGGCCCTTGTGAGCTCCGGTCCATTGGGCCGCCGGATCGGATGGCGAGACGAACTTCGGCACAACGTCGCTGGCGGCGCCCCACGCCGCATCATCCAACGTCGCCAGATAGTCCTTGACCGCACGGCTGGCGCTCTTCGGATCACGGTCCTTGTGCCAGTCCTGACCCGCAATCGACCGCTGCTTATTGGCGTCTGCCTGGATCAGGCTTGCGTCGACTGCAAAACCTTCGCCGCCGACCAGACCGGCCGCGATGCACGCCTCGACGACCCGCTCGAATACCAGACGGAAAACATCCCCTTGGCGGAAGCGCTCGTTGCGCGCACGCGAGAACGCCGAGTGATCCGGGATAGCATCCTCGATGCCGAGCTTGCAGAACCAGCGATAGGCGAGGTTCACCTGCACTTCACGGCAGATCAGCCGCTCCGAGCGGATCGCAAAGACATACCCTACGACCAGCATCCGGATCATCAACTCCGGATCAATCGACGGCCGACCCATCGACGAATAATGAGGCGCAAGTTCACTGCGAAGCCAGGAAAGATCGAGAGCAGCATCGATCTTCCGCACCAGATGATCTTCAGGAACCGCGTCGCTGAGATGAAACTCGTAGAACAGTTGACCTTGGTTACTCTTCAGACGGCCCATCATGAATTGACCTCGCCGCGATTCGCGTCAACACAACGGAATCACGCCTTAAGGCCTTTCTCAACCGACTTTTGCAACAAAATCTGCCAATAGCTGTCTAACCGATCTGGAAATCGTTTCGCACGTCATTCAGAAACGCCGCCATTTCTCGCGGCGACCTGAGGTGAGCGACACGTTTCGACGCGGCCATTTCGATGACGAGTTGCCGGTACCTCGGCGTCAGATATCGATTGCAGCGCGGGATGACCCTGTAGCTTGATATCGTGCTGCTCCAAAGCGGGCTGTCCTTTGGCCAGCCTTCCGGATCAGCAAGCAGGCCTTTGATCAGACGCTTTGTCACCCACCAATAGTGAATTGGAAGAGGCAAATCGACGTGGATCAATGTGTCGGCTACGCTACATCGCTCCAATACCGTCGTAGTATCGCCGTAGCCGTCGATGATCCAGTTTTCCTGGGCCAAAAGATCGCGGTGCAGTTTCAAATACTCGTCGTGAGGCACGGCCACGCCGCCCTCTTTGAATTGCAGTTGATCAATGACGTGAAGCGGTAGCCCTGTGATCACGGCCAATTGCCGAGCCAAGGTCGATTTCCCGCCGCCTGCATTCCCAAACACGGCTACTCGCTTCATGGTCTGTTAAATTACCACGCCTCAAGGCGCTCGTCCGCTTCGGGTCAAAAGCTGCCCTCACGGCTTCAAAATGCGACTTCCGCTTTGCCCCTGATAGCAAACTTAAGTCAGACACGGCTGGAGGTCCGTTCCGTGCCGATTTTGTTGCAAAAGTCGGTTGAGAAAGGCCTTAAGGCGTGATTCCGTTGTGTTGACGCGAATCGCGGCGAGGTCGATTCATGATGGGCCGTCTGAAGAGTAACCAAGGTCAACTGTTCTACGAGTTTCATCTCAGCGACGCGGTTCCTGAAGATCATCTGGTGCGGAAGATCGATGCTGCTCTCGATCTTTCCTGGCTTCGCAGTGAACTTGCGCCTCATTATTCGTCGATGGGTCGGCCGTCGATTGATCCGGAGTTGATGATCCGGATGCTGGTCGTAGGGTATGTCTTTGCGATCCGCTCGGAGCGGCTGATCTGCCGTGAAGTGCAGGTGAACCTCGCCTATCGCTGGTTCTGCAAGCTCGGCATCGAGGATGCTATCCCGGATCACTCGGCGTTCTCGCGTGCGCGCAACGAGCGCTTCCGCCAAGGGGATGTTTTCCGTCTGGTATTCGAGCGGGTCGTCGAGGCGTGCATCGCGGCCGGTCTGGTCGGCGGCGAAGGTTTTGCAGTCGACGCAAGCCTGATCCAGGCAGACGCCAATAAGCAGCGGTCGATTGCGGGTCAGGACTGGCACAAGGACCGTGATCCGAAGAGCGCCAGCCGTGCGGTCAAGGACTATCTGGCGACGTTGGATGATGCGGCGTGGGGCGCCGCCAGCGACGTTGTGCCGAAGTTCGTCTCGCCATCCGATCCGGCGGCCCAATGGACCGGAGCTCACAAGGGCCCGGCATTCTTTGCTTACGCCAACAATTACCTCATCGACGTGAAGTTCGGCGTCATCGTTGACGTCGAGGCCTCTCGCGCCATTCGCCAGGCCGAGGTCGGTGCGGCGAAGACCATGCTCGAACGAACAGAGGACCGCTTTGGTCTCAAGCCGGAGCGGCTCGCCGCGGATACCGCATACGGAGCGGCTCCGATGCTCAACTGGCTGGTCGAGGAGAAGGACATCGCGCCCCATATCCCTGTATTCGACAGATCGAAGCGAGATGACGGCACCTTCTCACGCAGCGACTTTCGATATGATCCGACAAGCGACGTCTATCACTGTCCCGCGGGTAAGACCCTAACGACGACTGGGACACTCGTGAATGGCGGAACCACGCTTCTCTATCTAGCTAGAAAGCACGACTGCGATGGTTGCAAACTCAGAGCGCAGTGCTGTCCGAAGGTCCCATTTCGCAAGATTCCACGCGATCAACACGAAGCCGCTCGTGATATTGCGCGCTCCTTCGTTGGGACCGAGGCTTTCGAGCAATCAAGGCGCGAGCGCAAAAAGATCGAGATGCGGTTCGCACACTTGAAGCGCATCCTGAGACTCGGTCGACTGCGATTGCGCGGCCCAAGAGGCGCCCGGGACGAGTTTATTCTGGCCGCCATCGCCCAGAACCTACGGCGGCTCGCAGCACTGGTGCCCCGACCGCCACCTGCTGAGGTTCTGTGCACTGCGTAGCGTCGGAGTTGCGTAGAGAGAGCGTCAGGGCCGCGGATCAAGGCCGGCTGCTCCAGATGAAGCGGTCGACGTCCATCGCTACCAGCCTACTTTTGCAACAAAATCTGCCACAAGCGGAAGTGACCGCACCTATTCAATCACCTCGTCGGCGCAGGCGAGCATCGTTGGTGGGGCGATGCGAGAAAGCCGGTACTCCGATGTCAAACAGCTTTCAGCAAAACGTCAGTCAACCAATCCGGCTGGTTAATCATAACAGGATGGCCGGATGTTGTATTTTCTAGAACTGTCCAAGACTTGTCAGCCTTGCACTCCGCAAGTGCCTTGTCCAACGCAGCAAAAGGAAATTTGGGTAAGCGGATGTAGGTCTTTTTAGCAACCCTTTCGCGTGCGCCTGAGAGTTTCACCGGTTGCAGCCATGTGCCGACCGGATGCGGGGTCAATTTCGACAAAAACCAAGCAGCGTCGTTGGGGTCGCTAATGGCGGTCGGGGCGAGGGCTTTGGGAATCGGACGGCTGATCGCGCCATCTTCCACCTGAAAGGGCACTAGGTCATGAAATGACTGGCCGTCCGCAGGCATCATTGCATCAACCCAGACAATGGACGAGACGCGATTTCCGATGCGCTCCAGCGCGCCGGATGCCGGAAAACCACCGTAGGACCATGCAACAAGGCAAATGTCGGTCAGGTCTTCCCATTCCACCAGATTGGCGATGTCCGCTATATGCGTATCGAGATTAATATCCTTGCTCAAGAGATGCGAGCGGTCTCCCAACCCGGTAGGTGAAATCGAGTAAACCTTATGACCTTGCTTCTCGAGCCTGTCTGAAACGCGACGCCAACACCAAGCCGCGCACCAGGTTCCGGGAAACAAAACAAAAGTTTTTCGCGCGGATTGAGCATGCGCGCTGAACGTGTCCGACGAAATTACCGCCGCCGCACCTACTCCCGTCGCAAGACCGCCGATCATTCCACGACGGGTGATGTTTGACAAAGTCATGAAGTGCTCCCCTGTGCAGAAAACGGAAAAATACGATTGGCGAGCGGCTGCCCCCCAAAGACGAGAACGCGGCAGTGTAACCGTCCAAGTTCAACACTTGGAAGACTTCAGGGGCCCATCCGACGAAATATGTTTGGGGTCGCCAATGTCCGAGTCGGGTCAATCGCTACCGAAATGGACCGTCTACCCCATGTCTGCTTTCCCCCCGGTAGCGACCAAACTGCGGACATCGCGGGAGGTCCGTTTGGTGCCAACAAGAAACTCATGCTCCGCAGCAATTAATAGCTTATTCGATCACCTCGTCGGCGCGGGCGAGCAGCGACGGCGGTAGAATACCGCACCGCGATCACTTCGGCGGGGCGCTTCTCTTCGCGGCGAAATATTGCACGGCCGTTGTATTCGCCGGCAAATTCATCCGACGCAAATTCCTCTTCGCCCAAAGGTATGCGAGAGGAAAGCCAACGCCGACCGAAAGCACCGCCAACCAGATTGTTTCGGTCAGGTATAAGGCGACAACCGCACCTATGCTGGCCGTCAGGGCAAGGAAAATTGGGTATGGCAAGTTTGTCAAAGCCTGCATCACAACCTCCGGATCACGCGGATGATCATCACTTCACCAAATGAAGCAAAAACTCAACGCCATTTTGGATCACATACCAAGCAGCGCACAGGACGCATATAGCAACAATCAGCCATGAGCGCAGACGTCCGTAACGTTTCCCGGCTTCCCAAATATCCATTATCATTCCTCAACAATACTCAGCTCTCATCTTGCGACACCTTAGCGTGGCGCCGGCATCGTTGCGGGCCTTCACTTCGGACCGCCGCCACCGGTGACGGCTGGATTGATGTACCCTATTTGCGAAATTTTGCGAGGCAGGTCTGACTTGACTGTTGAATGGCCTGTTGCAGCCTGGCTTCAATTGCGCCCCGATCTGTTGCCGGCGCCGTTGAGTTCATATCGTCGTTGTTGAGCTGGTCAGCGACCCGGTCAGCGTAGCAAACGCAAAGTTGAGCGAGAATATCTACGGCGATTCCTTTATTCTCGGGATCGCCGGTTTGCTTTTGGAGGCAGGCCTTAAAAGTCGATTCGACAAAGGTGTTGCGCAGTGGGCCGGTTAATCCAGGGTCCGCCACACTGATCCGCGCGGCCGAGGTCGCTATCGCGAAAGCGAGCAGGCCCATCGTCAATCTAAAAAGACCGGTCATCCTCGCCCCTCCCTTGCGAAGTCTACCGGCAAGCGTCGTGGCTTGCCAGTAGGAAGGTCGTGGTGGAGATAAATCGGTCGGCCCGACGAAACCATTTTGGCGTGCGGACGAAGTCCGTTTCCCTAGATCGCGAAACCGGTCTGAAACAAGGATCGGTTCGAATATCGCGATTAAACAACGGGGTTCTATCATGTTGGATATCATCATCAGCCTGATTTACCACCGGTCTTGCGAGAGGCATCTGGCCGAAATGCAAAAGCACCGGCTTGGTGTGGCAAGAACCACCTGATCCCCAAGTTTGAACGAACCAAAGGGGATTCAAATGCGCAAATTTATCCTCATTGCAGCGATCTCTCTCGTATCCGCCACCGCTAACGCCGGCCTGCAACGGTCGAGCGACCCAAGCTGGTGTCTCCGCAAGAGCAGGCAAAGGCTCCCGTCGTGGCGGATAAGCCCGAGGTGACTGCAAAGCCGAAAACGAAGCACGCGTCGACCGAAGCGCGCGTCATCTACGAACTTCACCGGCACGGCATCTATTGGTAAAATCGGATCAGGTCGATCTGCCGGTGACGAAAGGGAAGTGATGCGGTTCCGATTGAGCATGTTCATTGCTTCGGTTAGCTGCGTGATGGGACCGGCCTTCGCGCAGGTACCAAACACCACGCCCGACGACAAACTGACTAATTGCGTGACGAGATATGTCGACCGTTATTCTGTGATTTGCGAAAGGGCGGACATTCTTGCGCGCGGGGTCGCCTATGCGTGCGCGCCAAAGAAGGAAGCGGCTCACGAAGCGGCCTACGCCAAGGCCCTGGTGCGCCTCTTGGACCTACGAAGTAAGGGTTCGATAGAATGCCAGCCGAAAAGCTCCACGGCGCCATGATGTCGAATTGCCAAGCCCTCACGGCCGGCTTTCGCGCGGTTTAGCGGTTGCGCTCTCCCTTCGGTTGCGCAAAAAATCAAGCCGCACCTTGGGAAAACTCGGCAACCAACCCTTCGACGAACCAATCCCGCTGCCCCGCGGTCGCCGGCTCGTCACACTTGAAGATGCCGGCCGATACCAAGATCGATGACGGAAGCTGGCGAATACTCACTTCCGCTATTGAGCGCAGAACGGACTCAAGTCAGACATGGCGCCATGTCCGGTTCGTGCCACAAGCGGAAGCGGGACTTATTCGATCACTTCATCGGCGCGCGAGGAGCTACGGTGCCATGTACCTTGTCTATTTGAAGGAGCTGGATGAGCCGAAGTTCTATTGCGCGGCGAAGGGCACGGACGCCCGAGCCCGATAGGTCCAGAGCGTAAAATTGTTGCCGATGCCGCCGCGTTCACCGCCGACCGAAATCTGGGCGCCGTTGGTGAAGGACGCCGTCAGCCCGCCGATCGCACGCGCCGACCAGCCATCCAGCACGATGAACGGGATGGCTCCCGCGGCCGGCGCGCCGGCGCTGTCAGCGTTGAAGTAATAGTCGCCGTAGATTCCGACATAGGGCGCAATCGTAGCTGTGGCGGACCAGCCGACCGGATAGGACAGCTTGACGCCGCCGCTGGCGCGCCCCGTTGAGAAATCGCGTGCGGCCTGCAGCGTGCCGAGCGAGTCGGTGTAGGCGTTTTCATGCTCCCACAAGGCATAGACGCGCGCCGAGGGCTCGATCTGAGCACCGTAAACGATGTAGGTGCCGGTCAGGCCGCTTGTGACAAGCCAGCGGGTGCCATTGAATGAACCGGCGGCCATGCCCGCCGTGCCGTCATATCCGATGCCCGAATACGCGACCCCCGCATCGAAGCGGATGCCCTGGGTGATTTTCCAGCCGAGATAGGAGCCGACAGTCCAGCCGTCGCCTTTCAGCCGGCCCAGCAGAGCATCGGAACGATAGTCGAAAGTTTCCCAACCGCCGAGTACGCCGAGCAAGAAGTTCGGCGTGAATTTCCGTGTCAGACCTGCCAGCAAATTGACCTGATTGCCATAGAGCAGGCTGGCGCCCGGCACCGCGGTCAGGCTGCCCCAGTGATCGAGCGTCGCCCCGTGCACTTCGGCCCAACCCAGCCATTCCTTGGGTTCGGCGGGACGGAGTGGCGGTGCCTTGGTGGGTCCGGCATAAGCCAGCGCGTTGAACGTATCGTCTATGCGCGAGGGCGGCGTCGGATGAGACCCAAGCCCGCGCGTTCCCGCCGTAAACGATCCATTGGCACTGCTGAAGGGATCAGTGGCGACGGGAGCAGCATTCGCCGCCTGCGCCTCGGGATCGGCGGCAAAATTGATGCGGACGCCGCTGCCGCTGGGTGCGATGAAGGTGCCGCCGCCGTCGCTGAAGCCCTCGCCGATCGCGCTCTCGACGGCACCGGAGATCGCCTGCCCTGAGGTCTGCGCGACCGTCGGGGTCACCAGCACCTGCAGGGCGCGCAGCTTGAGGCTGTCCGCGGGCGTGCTGACCGACTGGGTAAGTACCGCCGATGTGGCGCCACTGTTGAGGGCGTCGCCGCCATAGACGGCAGTGATCGCGTGCGAGCCCTGGCTCAGCGACGCCGTCGCAAACGTCGCTACCCCACCGCTGAGCGTTGCGACAGCAAGCGTCGTGGCGCCGTCCTTGAAGGTGACCGGGCCGGTCGGAGAAGCGCCGGTCACCGTGGCCGTGAAAGTGACCGACTGGCCCGATACGCTTGGATTGAGCGAGGAGACGACCGTAACGGTTGCCGAAGTCTTGGCCGTGTTGGTGAGCTGGAAGTTGACCGTGGTCAGTCCGGCGGCGGCGGCGGTCGCCGTGTAGGGCCCGCCCGCCGTGGCATTGGCCGTGAACGGCGCAGATGCAACGCCGGAGGCGTTGGTGGCGACGGTGATGGTGGCGGCGGAGTTCGAGAACACGCCGCTGGCGCCCGCCCCCGGAGTGGTAAAGGTGACGTTGACGCCGGGCACCGGGTTGCTGAGAGCATCCAGGACGGTTACCGCGAGCGCGGTGGCGAAAGCCGTTGAGACGAGGGTGCTTTGCGGTGTCGTGCCGGCATTGGCGGTCATCGAGCTTGCAGCCCCGGTCACCGTGATGCTCGCGTTTGCCGTGTTGCCGGTGCCCTCGTTCGAGTTCACCGTCACCGAATTGGTCTTTATGCCGGCGGTGGTTCCGGTGACATTGGCGCTGAACGTGCAGGAGGTATTGGCGGCAAGCGTCGCCCCCGACAACGAAATCGAGGTGGCGGCTGCCGTCGCGGTGATCGTGCCGCCGCCGCAGGAACCGGTAAGCCCGTTGGGGGTGGACACCACGAGACCGGCCGGCAGCGTATCGGTAAACGCTATTCCGGTGTTCGAACTTCCGGCGTTGGTGTTGGTGATCGTAAATGTCAGCGAGGTGGTGCCGTTAGTGGCAATCGATGCGGCGCCAAAGGCCTTGGCTATGGTCGGAGCCGACGGCGGGTTGACGGTGACGGTCGCGTTTGCGGTGTTGCCGGCGCCCTCGTTCGAGGTCACCGACACGGAATTGTTCTTGATGCCCGCGGTGGTACCGGTGACGTTGGCGCTGAACGTGCAGGAGGTGTTGGCGGCAAGGGTCGCCCCGGACAATGAAATCGAGGTCGCGTTTGCCGCGGCGGTGATCGTACCGCCGCCGCAGGATCCGGCAAGCGCGTTGGGGGTGGCCACCACGAGGCCGACTGGCAGCGTATCGGTGAATGCGATTCCGGTGTTCGAGATTCCGGCGTTGGCGTTGGTGACCGTAAATGTCAACGAGGTGGTGCCGTTAAGGCCGATCGACGCGGCGCCGAAGGCCTTGGCTATGGTTGGAGTGCCCGACGTGACGGTGAGCGACGCGGTCGTGCTGCTCCCGTTGCCGCCCTCGTTCGAACTCACCTGGCTCGTCGTGTTGGTCTTGATGCCGGCCGTCGTCCCCGTCACCGTGGTGCTGACCTGACACTGACTGCCCGCGGCGATACTGGCGCCAACCAACGTAATATTGTTGGGAGGCGTCATGAAGAGCGTACCGCCGCACATGCTCGGGGCCGCACTGGGAACCGTCACGCCCGACGGCAGGGTATCGGTGAAGCCCACCCCCGTCAGCGAGGTGTTCGCGTTGGGGTTGGTGATCGTGAATATAAGCGTCGAGGTTAGATTGAGCGCGATCGTCGACGGGCTGAACGACGAGGTGGTGGTCGGGGGCGAAGGCGCGGTCACGGTGAGCGACGCGGTCGTGCTGCTCCCGTTGCCGCCCTCGTTCGAACTCACCTGGCTCGTCGTGTTGGTCTTGATGCCGGACGTCGTCCCCGTCACCGTGGTGCTGACCTGACACTGACTGCCCGCGGCGATACTGGCGCCAACCAAGGTAATATTGTTGGGAGCCGTCATGAAGAGCGTACCGCCGCACATGCTCGGGGTCGCACTGGGAACCGTCACGCCCGACGGCAGGGTATCGCTGAAGCCCACCCCCGTCAGCGATGTGTTCGCGTTGGGGTTGGTGATCGTGAATATAAGCGTCGAGGTTAGATTGAGCGCGATCGTCGACGGGCTGAACGACGAGGTGGTGGTCGGGGGCGAAGGCGCGGTCACGGTGAGCGACGCGGTCGTGCTGCTCCCGTTGCCGCCCTCGTTCGAACTCACCTGGCTCGTCGTGTTGGTCTTGATGCCGGACGTCGTCCCCGTCACCGTGGTGCTGACCTGACACTGACTGCCCGCGGCGATACTGGCGCCAACCAAGGTAATATTGTTGGGAGCCGTCATGAAGAGCGTACCACCGCACGCGCTCGGGGTCGCACTGGGAACCGTCACACCCGACGGCAGGGTATCGGTGAAGCCCACCCCCGTCAGCGAGGTGCCCGCGTTGGGGTTGGTGATCGTGAATGTAAGCGTCGAGGTTAGATTGAGCGCGATCGTCGACGGGCTGAACGACGAGGTGGTGGTCGGAGGCGATGCAGCAAGCGCGGGTGCCGAATGGACCGCCAATAGCAAGGCGGCTGTTACGGCACATCGGCGCAAGCCAATTCCGAGGGCTCCGACGGACAATCGACCGCGTTCCGCGAGCCCAGCCCACAACCACACCTGCAGCGTTGCAGTCCATTTGCCAAGCATAATGGCTGGCTCCCGCAGCGAAGCGCTATCAATCGCCTGGGGCTAATCTTTCATGCGGTTCCATCGTTTCCAAGCGGGGTGGCCTTTTCGACCTCAAAAATCTCGACGGCATCGCGAGTTATTTGACGACTGTTGCAGGAACATCACAATTCCAGGCGCACCAAGCTCTTCAACGTCGCTAAAACTCGGGATGCACGTACTAGCTGTATTTAGACGAGAATCTCCGAGTGAGACCAACTCTCTCGCTGGACGTGAGGCCTGCCGCAATGCGCGACCATTGTCTCAGATG